>JBFIER010000001.1:0-422220 GCA_041603255.1 Oceanococcaceae bacterium
ATTGGCTCCCTCTGTGCGGATTGCATGATGGCCAGATGCCGAAGGCATCACTCAAACAGGCCGGATATACGACTGCAACCCCTGTCTTGTTACTTAAGTCAGTTCAAGGCCTTGCGGGGGGAGTCCATATACGTGTTGTTATACGGCATATTCGCATTCGATAGAGTCGCCTGCTTTTACCTTGACAGTTTCAAGGGTTTCATGAGCAATTTGCCTGATGCAGGCAAATACTGGCGACGGAAACGGCTTCTGAACATCTCCTTCGACGAGAGTCCAACCGAGCGAGTTCTTTCGCGAGAGGTCGAGATACGCTTCATCAAGTGTTGGGTCAACATGGCCTCCCCCATCAGTATTTGCAACGTTTAGCACCAGTTCTCTGCGGTTAAAAAAGCGGCCCTGCTCGTCTTTTATGATGTTCTTGTTCCACCAATCGGGGAAGCGTAGCCAACTGGGCTGGAATGCACCCCCTCCTGCTTGGCAGAGAGCCAGGTACTTGCTCTCACCACCGCCTAAGCGCATCGAAGCTAATGTGCAATCGGAAAGAATATTTCGAGGGTTAAGTTCGCGGGCCGTGTCTAAAAACCGTTTATTTCGGATCCCGAGTTGCTCGAGCAGTGCTTTAGATTGCCCATGATGGTGCAGCAACACTCGCAAGCTCAATGCAATGTGTTTTCCAATTGGTTCCAAGCCGGAGTCATAAGTACTGCACGCGTGTACGAGTAGAACCAGCTGCTCGTTTAGTTCCTGCTCTAGTTCGCCCTTTGGGCGGGCTACCCGTTTACGCCGGTTACTCATGCCGTATAACGCCCACGCTCAGCGGCGCTTGATGCGGGGACCGTTTTTGCGGCAGCAAAAATGGGCAACGAGTCAAGCGTCCGTTGCAGCGTTTTGTTGGGCAACAGCACCATTACTTAAACGAAAGCTGGAGTGGGTATGCCATTTGGCAGGGCACCCCATTGCAGGACGCAGGCTTGAATGGTGTAGACACCAAAATACGTGAAACCGCCTCGGCGATGTTTTTGTTAGGCGCTGAGAAGAAAGAAACCGATTGAACTGCCCCCAGTGCGTCTACCTGTGCAACGGCAAACAACTCGCCCGTCACAGGAATGACCTGAACGGCTTTCTTGAGCTCATCTGCAATAACACCTACTCCGTCACGAGGAAACGGCGGCTCAACGCCTTTCGGCAGGTCTTTGTATGCCGACTTCACTAAAGCCTGCTGCTCTAGAGTTAGTTGCTCGTAGGACTTATCGAAGGGCAACTCAGCCAAAACTGCATTCCGTCGAATGTGGCTACCCGTGCTTGCCGTTTCGTACTTTTTCTTGAAGCTGGGTTCGGGCTGTGTTGCGCACGACGCCATAAGCAATGCCGATACCAAGAGAAGAACTTTATTCATGCTGAAACACTTCCGCCGGTTAGTCCTGGTGCCCAACGCCAATTAGACGGCCAAAATTTTCCGTCAGTTTGACCATCTATCCCCACAGGCCCGACCATGTGGAATCTGGGAAGGATCCCGCCCACGTTAGGTTTTTCTGCAATTTTCCGTTGATATGCGGACTTGCGATTGTTTATTCCGGCCATGGCCGATTTCCCTCCTCTCATGGCTTGATCAACTTGGGATCAGGCTTCGTTTAACGCACTATAGCCGCCACTTCTGACAAATGCCTAGCGAGGTTGCCTAACGCACCCAGCGCCAGGCAATCAGTGTGGCGATGGCCACGGCAACGGCGGCCATGCGGAAGGCGGGTTCGGGGCCGGCGAAATCCCAGATCCAGCCGGCAATGGCGGAGCCTGTGGCCCCACCCAACCCGAAGCTGAGGGATACATGCAGCGCCTGCCCTCGCCCTTGCAGCCGGCCGCCGAATTCGCGGTGGATGAAGCTGACGGCGGTGGCGTGATACAGGCCGAAGCTGCTCAGGTGCAGCAGTTGCAGCAGCAGCAGCCCGGCGAGGCTGTCGATGACAAACTCCAGCCCGGCCCAGCGCACGACGGTGGTGGACATGGCCACCAGAAAAATGGCGCGCAGGCCGAAGCGTTTGATCAGCTTGCCGGTCCACACGAACACGATCACTTCGGCGATTACGCCGAAGGCCCACAGGATGCCGATCAGGCTTTTATCCCAGTGATGGGCTTCGAGATACAGCGAGAAGAAGCCGTAATACGGGGCGAAGCTGAACTGGTGCAGCATGCAGGCGCTGAACAGGGCGATGACCACGGGGCGTCGTAGCACGTGGCCGAGTTTGACGTGATCGTGGCTGCTGGAATGCGGGATGGCGGGTGGCAGGAAATAGGCCCCGATGCTCATGGCCAGCACGGTGCCGACGATGGTGGCGGGAAACCAGCCGATACCGGCCCAGTCGAAGCCTGCACCGCCGCCCAGCACGGCCACCACGAAACCCACACTGCCCCACAGACGAACCCGGGCATAGTCGCCCCCGTGTTCGCTGAGCTGCCCCATGGTGTAGGCCTCGAACTGCGGCATGGTGGCGTTCCAGAACACCGAAAACAGCAGCACGGCGCCGAGAATGCCCCAGAAGCCGTCCATCATCGGCATGATGGCGAAGCCCATCGCCGAACCCAGGCTGGCGAGCTGAATCATGCGCAGCCGCTGGCCGCTGATGTCGGCGAGCATGCCCCACAGCGGCGGCAGCAGGATGCGGGTGCCGCCATGTGCGGCGAGCACCATGCCGATTTGCGAGGGCGTCAGCCCGCGGTCGGCCATCCACAGCGAAAAGTACGGCAGGACCAGCCCGAGAGTGGCGTAGAAGTTGAAGTAATAGGCCGAGAGTCGGGTATACAGACCGAGGCTGAGCTGCTTCACTTCACCGGGCTACGCGCTGGTCCCCGGTATTGGTGCCGGGCGCGGCACCACATGCCCGTTCTGCCCGCGCTGACGCACGGCATGGTCGGCCAGCACCAGGGCCATCATGGCTTCGGCGATGGGGGTGGCGCGCACACCCACGCAGGGGTCGTGACGGCCGGTGGTCCGCATTTCGGTAGCCTCGCCATCCACCGATACCGTTTGCCCCGGTATCAGAATGCTGGAGGTGGGTTTGAGGGCGATGCGCGCGGTCACCGGCTGGCCGGTGGAAATGCCGCCGGAGATGCCGCCGGAATGGTTGGAGAGAAAACCCTGCGGGCTCATTTCGTCGCGGTGTTCGGAGCCGCGCATGTGCACCACGTCGAAGCCGTCGCCGATGGCCACACCCTTGACGGCGTTGATGCTCATCAGGGCGTGGGCCAGGTCGGCATCCAGGCGGTCGAATACCGGCTCACCCCACCCTGCCGGCAAACCGCTGGCTTCCACGTAGATTTCGGCGCCGATGGAGTCGCCTTCCTTGCGGATGGCGTTGATGTAGCTCTCCAGCTCGGGCACGCGGCTGGCATCCGGGCAGAAGAAGGGGTTGTCGTTGACGACGTTCCAGTCTTTGAGTTCCAGCGTCTTGTCGCCCATGCGCAGCATGCAGCCGCGAATGTCCACCCCGAAGCTGCTCTTGAGGAAGGCCCGGGCAATGGCGCCGGCTGCCACGCGGGCGGCGGTTTCACGGGCGGAGCTGCGGCCACCGCCGCGGTAATCACGAAAACCGTATTTCTGGTTGTAGGCGTAATCGGCGTGGTTGGGCCGGAACACGTCTTTGATCTTGTCGTAATCCCGCGAGCGCTGGTCGGCGTTGCGGATCAGCAAGCCGATGGGCGTACCGGTGGTTTTGCCCTCGAATACACCGGAGAGGATTTCCACCTTGTCGTCTTCGCGGCGCTGGGTCACGTATTTGGACTGGCCGGGTTTGCGGCGATCCAGGTCGATCTGAATCATCGCCTCGTCGATTTCGACCCCAGGCGGGCAACCATCCACGATGGCGCCCAGCGCCGGCCCGTGTGATTCGCCAAAGGTGGTCACGGTGAACAGGCGTCCCAGCGTATTTCCGGACATGCTCAGGCTCCTTTGAGGGCGGCGACCAGTTCGTCGCGGCTGATGATGAATACGCCGTCGCCACCGGTGGCGAAATCCACCCAGGTCAGCGGCCAGTCGGCGTACTGGGTGGCCACGGCTTCGGCGGCCGACCCCACTTCACAGACCAGCAGGCCGTTTTCGCTGAGGTTGGCCGGGGCCATGTGCAGCATCTGGCGCACGAAATCCAGCCCGTCGCTGCCGGACTCCAGCCCCATGCGGGGTTCGTGGCGGTATTCCGCGGGCAGGTCGGCGTACTCGGCGCTGGGTACATAGGGCGGGTTGCTGACAATCAGGTCGTACTGGCGCTCGCCACAGGCCAGCAGGCCGTCGCCTTCAAGCAGCTCGATCTGGTCGCCAAGCCCGTGGCGTTCCACATTGCGGCGCGCGATGGCCAACGCCTGCGGCGAAAGATCGCTGGCATCCACCGGCACCCCGGGGAAGGCCTGGGCCAGCAGGATGGCGAGGCAGCCGCTGCCGGTGCACAGGTCCAGCACCCGTTCCGGGGGCGCCATCAGCCAGGGGCTGAATTCGGTTTCGATCAGCTCGAAGATGGGTGAACGCGGCACCAGCACATCGGTGCTCACAACAAACTTTTGCCCGGCGTACCAGCACTCGCCCAGCAGATATGGCACCGGCATGCGCTCGTTGACGCGGCGTTCGATCAGGCCAAAAACATGGTCCCGCTCGGCGGTGGTCAACTGCCCTTGCAGATAGAAATCGGGCATGTCCGGCGGCAGGTGCAAGGCCCCCAGAACCAAGGCCGCGGCTTCGTCCAGCGCACAGGTGGTGCCGTGACCGTAATGCACTTCGGCCGCTTCAAAGCGGCTGACGGCATAGCGAATCAGGTCGACAGGGCGTTGCAGTTCGGGCGGTGTATTCACGGCAGAAAAACTCATGAACGGGGGCAAGCCGGATAAACTGCGTATTGTGCCGTATCACGTACCCCAACACTGAGCTGACAATGCGTCGACCCCATCTCACCCGAATGCTTCTGGGAGGACTGGCGATTGCCCTGGTCCTCGGTCTGGTTCTTCCCCGCCTGGGTTTGAAGTCGGATGCCCCCGCTATCAGCAGCGGTTTGCTGCTGACCCAGCCCCGCCCGCTGAGCGGCTGGGGCGAACCCCTGGTGGACGACGAAACGCAGCCTTTCACGCTGCAGGATTTCCAGGGGCAGTACCACCTGCTGTTCTTCGGCTTTGCCTCCTGCCCGGACATCTGCCCGACCACCCTGCTGACGGCCAGCCAGATGTACCGCCAGCTGGACGCCGCGGCGCAAAAGCAGTTGCAGGTCACGTTGATTTCGGTGGACCCGGATCGCGATACGCCGGAGCTGCTGCACCAGTACGTGCGCAACTTCCACCCGGAATTTCGCGCCCTGACCGGCCCGGAGCCGGCGCTGCAGGAGCTAGCCGACCAGGCCGGCATCGCGTACATGAAGGTGCCGCTGAACAACGGCTACACCATTGACCACTCGGCGGCGCTGGTATTGCTGGACCCGCAGGCGCGGATTCGCGCCTACTTCTCGCCCCCGCTGGATGCCACCCAGCTGGCGCGTGACATCGAAACCATCGTGCAGCGCTGATCACCCATGCCGTCACTTGCCGATCAATCCTTCGTTGCCCTGCAGCGCCTCATTCCCACGGTGGCCCTGACCGGGCTGGCCCATCATGTGGCCGCCTCGGAAAACCCGCGCATCGCCCAGTGGCTGATTCGTCAGGCCATCGAGGCCTTCAACATTGACCTCAGTCCGGCCATCGACGAAGACCCGGCCGCGTATCCCAGCTTCAATGCCTTTTTCACTCGGGCGCTGAAGCCTGATGCCCGCCCCCTCGCCCCGGCGCCGGCCCTGCTCAGCCCGGTGGATGGCCGGATATCGCAGATGGGGCCGATCGAAGACGGGCGGATTTTTCAGGCCAAGGGGCTGAGTTACAGCGCGGCCGAGCTGCTGGGAAGCGAAGAGCGGGCGAAGGCCTACGCCAACGGCACCTTCGTCACCATTTATCTGGCCCCCTCGGACTACCACCGCATTCACATGCCGCTGACCGGTGCGCTGCAGCGTGCGGATTACCTCCCCGGCCGCCTGCTCTCGGTCAACCCCGCCACCGTGCGTACCGCCGGGCGGGTGTTTTCCCGCAACGAGCGGATGGCCGCGCATTTTCTGCGACCCGATGATCAATCGCCCTTCGCGATGGTGCTGGTGGGTGCGCTGTTTGTCAGCGGCCTGGAAACGGTGGCTACCGGCGTGGTCACGCCTCCGCATGGTGGCCAGCCCCGCAGCTGGGACTTCAGCCCGGCAATGACCCTGGATCGTGGCGCGGAAATGGGTCGATTTAACTACGGTTCAACTGTTATCCTGCTGTTGCCATCTGGCTGGAACTGGGAACCAACGCTCGCGCCGGGCACCGCACTACGCATGGGTCAGGCGCTTGCTACGCCACAATGAAAAAAACTTTTGCGTTAGCTGGCACGTTGCTGCTGGCTGCCTGCGGCGGTGAGCCCGTCGTCGGCGCACCGGACACCCCGGTGGACCCTGCGGACATCTGCATCAGCACCGCCTGCGGTGAGCTGTTCACGATTGCACCGATTCCGGATGCCGAAAACATCCTGGTGACCCCGGGCGGCCGCATTTTTGTCAGCGGCGGCGCCAATGTGTACGAAATCAAGGTTGAGGGTGTCAGCTTCCGCGCCGACCCGCTGTACGTGGGCAGCTGCAATTTCACCGGCCTGGCCCGCGTCCACGACACGCTGTACGCAGCCTGTGGCGACGGCGGCCTGTTTGCCGGGGCGCTGAGCGACGACCCGGTGGAGCTGACCCGGATTCATGAACTCGAAGGCATGAGCCTGCCCAACGGTATGACCGACGGCCCCGATCATTGCCTGTACATCACCGATGGGCCGCTGTCGCTGAGCGCCCTGCCCAGCCCGCAGATCGTGCGGGTGTGCCCGCGGGCCTCGGCGCCGATGATGATCGAGTCCCAGGAAGTCTGGCTGAACCTGCTGCCGGACGCGCCGAACGGCATCACCCGCATTGGCTACGATTTCTACATCACCGACACCACGCTGCTTGGCCTGCAAGGGCGGGTACGGCACATCCCGATGGATGAGCAATTTCAACCCGGTGAGATCGAAACCATCTACGACGCGCCCACGATCCTTGACGACCTGAGCAGTTACGGCGAGAGCTTGCTGGTGACGGACTACATCGGTGGCGCCCTGTTCCAGATCAACCTCGAGGGTGAACTGATCCAGGAAGGCGTCGTCGGCTCCCACACCTCGCCCTCATCGGTGCATGTGGTCGGTGCGCCGCTGTTCGACCCCGGTCAGGTGCTGGTGACCGAAAAAGGGATTCTGGGTGACCTGGACACCGAGTTCGGCAACACGCTCACCCTGATCAAGCGCGCGATTCCCTGAGTCAGGGGCGATCCTCCTGCAGGTCGGCATAGGCCTCGCACAGATCGATGGCGGACCGGGTCACATTCACCACGCGCCGGGCCCGCTCGTAAGTCTCGGTTTGCTGCTCCAGTTGTTCGTCTATGGCGCGACGCTGTTTCAGCAAACCATCCGCATTGGCCCGGTTGAGCCGACTTTCGATTTGCGCGATTTCCGCCCGGTTGGCGGCGATTTTCTTGTTGCGATCCCCCACCTTGACCTCGCGCTGGGCGATGGCGGCCTGCAGCTTTCCGTTTTTCTTGGTCAGCTTTGAAATCTCGTCGCGCAGCTTGTTGGCTCGTTTGGAGTCCCCGTTGCTGTCGGCAGCCTCCACCTGACGCCGCTTTTCCGCGATGAGGCGTTCATTGTTCTGAATGCCGCTCTCGGCCTTGGCGTTCTTGCTGCTGGCGCCGCGGTTATCGCCCTCAAAGCCGCGGTTTTGTTTTTCCAGCTTCTGGGCGCGCTTTTCCAGATCCGCGGCATCGCCGAGGTCGGCATCGAGGTCGGCGATCTGCCGACGCAACGGCTCCAGCACCCGCTTGTCGTAGTTGCGGTATCGCGAATCGAAGTCCGCTCGCTCGCTTTCATGCACGTCGACGTACTGGTCACAGTTGGCGTAATCGGCAAATGCCGGAAAACTCAGAAACAGGGGGGGCATACAGACTAGCAGTCGCTTCATGTTCACGTCCTCGGATTCGCACACAGGCTCGGATGCGCAGAGTGTACTTGCACCCCGCGCCGGAAATTGGGCGCGGGTAGCGGTGCCGTGCCGCCAGCGGGGGATCTACGCGACCGATGAGCGGAGCCAGGTCACGCAAGAGGATCTTCGCGGATGGGCGGGATATCGGGGGTCGGAAGCCGGGAGCACGGACACCATCGCGGGGGTCCGCTATCCGGGGCACTAACCGGGCCTGTCAACCCGCCGCTGCGCGGTGCCCGGCGGGTCGCCTGATGGCTCCGGTCAGCACCCCGGACAGCGGATCCTCCAACGCCAGCATTTGCTTTCTCGTGAACGAAGCTTGGTACGAAGACTGTGAGCACAACCCAAGGGCCGGGGCGTCCTGTGGCCGGGCAGTCAGGGCTTGCGCCTGACGGGCATGCCGCGACTGGGGGCGATTCGCCAGGACGGCGAATCGAGGCTCTATCAAGACAGGATGTCTTGTAGAGCCGACCCCACCAAGCGGAATGACCGTCAGGGAACCGCGAAGCGGCGCAAGACCGCCCGGCTACAGGATGCCCCGACCCGGACCCTGGCGCGTCCTGCCAGGGAAGCACCGAATAAATTAGTGCCTTCCTCGCTCCGGCCATCCCGTGGTGAATCGAAACAAGAACGCCCCGTTTCACGCCCATCAACGAGGAACAAAAAAACGGGCAGCAGTCTGAATCTGCCACCCGTTTTCATGTTTGCGAACTGCCGGGAGCCCGGCTCAGGCCTAGAACAGCTCCACGCCGCCGGTGTCCAGCGATTCCTGCTTGGCGGGTTTGTGCGGGGGCTCCTTCCAGGTTTCCTTGCGCTCGGTCATCCGGGTGTGCGCCGAACGGACCGCGGTTGCAGCTTCCGGGGGTTTCGGCCGCATCAATGCGGTGGCCAGGGCGCCCTGCAGATGCACCAGCTCTTCGTGGATGTGCTCGATGCGTGCAACGTGGCCTTCGGTGGCGCCGACCACCTGCGTGGTGATATCGCCGAACTGCAGGCTGCGAACAGCTTCCTGCGTGGCGGCGCTGATGGCCTGACCGTACTGCGACACCCGGGCGATGCTCTGCTCCAGGGTGGATTGCAGGGCCTGGGCCTGCTTGAGCATGCCACCGACTTCTTTTTCCGCTTCCTCGCTGGCAGCCTGATCCCGTGCTGCCATTTCCTTGACGGTCGAGCGCACGGTATTCATGGCAGCACGCGAGTCGTGAATCCGTTTGCGGATCTGATCGTTAAAGCTGCCGGACCGCTCGGACAGCGTCCGCACTTCTTCGGCCACCACCGCGAACCCGCGACCGGCCTCACCGGCACGCGCCGCTTCGATGGCCGCGTTGAGGGCCAGCAGGTTGGTCTGGTCGGCGATGGATTCCACGTCTTCCAGTAGCGCGAAGATGGCATCCAGGTGCTCGGACATGCCATCGATGTGTTTGACCGTCAGCGCCGAGTTCTGGCTTTCCTCGGCCAGCACGGCCACCAGGTTTTGCATCATCGCGCCCGCGCTGTGGGCGAAGGCACCGACATCCACGGAAGATTCGGCGCCGCCGTCAACGATTCGGCGAACCTCTTTTTCCTGTTCCCGCGATTGCTGCTGAATCTGGGCAAATGCGGCGGTCAGCGTGTCCACGGCGTCAGAAACCAGCTCGTGCATGCGGGAAAGATCCCCGCGCAAGCCGGCAACCTCGGCATCCGCCTGCATGCGCCATTGCTGCACGATGCCGTCCGCTCGCTCTTTCTCGGCGAGATCGTGCTCCGGCGTATCGATGATGACACTGCCCCGGAAAACGCTGTAAAACACGCCGGCCCAGGCAACCAGCAAGACGGCGACGCCTCCCCATTGCAGCAGGCTGGTGTTTTTTGACACCGTCAAGGCGATCATGAGGAGAGTGACCCCAAACAGGGGGAGTAACACTTTAGTGGCAACGGCGTTCATCGGAACTCCTGGAGACGCGGTTTTTCGGATTCGGCTCTGTCTTTAGTCATATCGGCACCTAGCGGGACTTTCTGACCCAGTCCAGCATTGCTGCCGGGATATCGTGGAGATTCAAGACCTGTGCCGCGGCGCCCAATTTGACCGCTGCACCCGGCATTCCCCACACCACGCTGGAGGCTTCATCCTGCGCAATCGTGTGCGCGCCGGACTGCCGCATACGCAGCAAACCCGCGGCGCCATCGGCTCCCATGCCCGTCAGCAGCACGCCGAGGGCGTTCGATCCGCAGGCTTCGATGACACTGTCGAACATCACATCCACCGCCGGCCGGTGACGGTTCACTGGCGGGGTGTCAAGCAGACGCGTAAGCCAACGCGCCCCGCTGCGCACCACTTCCAGGTGATGGCTGCCAGGAGCGACGTACACGTGCCCGGGCAGAATCGGCATGTTGTCCTCGGCCTGAGTCACGCTCATCGCGCTGGCCTTGTCCATGCGTTCGGCAAACGGCCGGGAGAAGCTTTCCGGGATGTGCTGGGTGACCACGATGGCCGGCGTGTCGGCCGGCAACACCTGAATCACCTCACGCAAGGCTTCGGTACCACCGGTGGAGGCACCCATCGCAATCAATTTGTAGGTGGTGCTGTAGCCGGTGCCCTTGGAGGACAAACTGGCGCGGGTTTTCTGCGCCGCATCCGGGTCCAGCCGCAACGGTTGCAGCTTGGCCTGGGAAGCAACGCGGATTTTTTCGGCCAGATCCCTGGCGTGCTTGCGCAGACCGTCCGCCAGCCCCAGTGCCGGCTTGGCCACGAAATCCACGGCGCCCAGCTCCATGGCGCGCAGCGTGACATCGGCGCCCTTGGTGGTCAGCGATGACACCATGACGACCGGTGTGGGCCGCAGGCGCATCAGGTTTTCCAGAAACACCAACCCGTCCATCTTCGGCATTTCCACGTCCAGCGTGATGACGTCGGGGTTGAGCTGTTTGATCATATCGCGCGCGGCCAGCGGGTCCGGCGCCGCTCCCAGCACCTCGAAGTCGGGCACTTCACTGAGGATTTCGGTCAGCACATGGCGCGCCAGTGCGGAGTCATCGACGATCAGAATTCGTATGCTCATATCAAAACAACTCGATCTCGCCACCCTGGGTGGGTGAGCTATGACTAATGGTTTCCGCGTATTGCTCTTCTTCGCTCAGCGCACGGCTGTCGATGCTGGAGCCCACGCTGCGCACCAGCGCCTGCCCGGTAGCGGGAAAGAAAATCACCTTGCGCGGATGGGTTGAGCGCAGATCCGAGGCGATGATGGGGATGTCTTCATCGTCCAGGTAACGCTCGATGAAATCAGCGTTGCGGGAGCCGATATCCAGGGAGGTCAGGCTTTTCATGACCCGCGCCCCACCGAACACCTTGGCCCCGAGCCGGCTTTTCTGGGCACCGCGTTTGAGCATTTCATTGATGACCAGCTCCATCGCGTACATGCCGTAGCGACCGACCTGGTCGTGCTCGTCACTGCCGGGCAGCAGGAAGTGGTTCATGCCGCCAATGCGGGCGACAGGGTCGTACAGGCAGGCCGACACGCACGAGCCGAGCACGGTGCTGAACATCAGATCCAGGCCGGTGGCGCCGTAGTCCCCGGGTTGCAGCTTGACCACTTCCCGATTGAACTGCCGGTCGAACTGCATGACCGAGCGGCCGCCCATGGTTGAGGTGCTGTCGTGCTTTACCGACACGGGAGCCCCTGTCACGCCTGCGGAACCGGCGTGTAGACCGTTTGCCCCTGGGAACGAAACAGGTCATTCACATGAAACAGGTTTTCCGAATGCCCGACGATGAGCAATCCGTTCGGATCCAGCACGCGGTGCATTCGGGTCAGGATCTGCCGCTGGGTATCACGGTCGAAATAGATCATGACATTGCGCAGGAAGATGACATCCACACCCGGCTTCACGTCGTAGTGCGCATTCATCAGATTCAGCGTGCGAAATTGCATGAAACCCAACAACGCGGGGTTCACCCGGGCCATCCCCGCATTGGGGCCAGTGCCCTTCTGAAAGAAGCGACGCCGACGCTCCTGCGAGAGCGGCTGGATGCGCTCCAGCGGATAAATGCCGGTCTGCGCCTTGCGCACCACCTCGGTATCGATGTCCGTGCACAGTATCCGCACCGGCGGACGCTCGGTGCCGAAATGCTCCACCGCGGCAATCGCGATGCTGTAAGGCTCCTCACCCGTCGAGCTGGCCGCGCTCCAGATGCGGTAGGTCTTGCGATCGCCGTGCTCGGCAAAATACTTCTTCAGCCGGTCGAAGTGATGCGCCTCACGAAAGAACGAGGTGAGATTGGTGGTCAGCGCGTTGCAGAACTCGACCAGTTCGGCCTTGTCTCCGCTTTCGACACGGTCCATGTACTCACGAAAACCGCTCAGACCCAGCTCCCGAACCCGCTTCGACAGCCGGCGGATGATCATGTCCCGTTTCTGGTCGCCAAGAACGATGCCGGCTTCGGCGTAGATCTTTTTGGAGACGCGACGGAAATCCGCATCCTTGAGCTCAAACTCGCGATGAGGGGGTGCCGGACGGCCCGCAGAAATCGGGGGGCACGTAGCCCCCCGATCCTGGTCCGTACCGGGGCTTAGAACTCCGTCCATTGGCCGTTATCCGCAGCTGGGGCTTTGGGCGCGCTGCTGGCGGGACGGACTTTGGGCGGCGCAGCGGGACGCGACGGCTTGGCCGCTTCGCGTGGTGCCGGTTTCGCTACCGACGCGCTGCGTTTCGGTGCCGGGGCTGGCGCATTGCTGCTGTTGACCCGGAACTTCTGCACGGCCTCGACCAGCGTCTCGGCCTGATCTTCGAGCGACTTCGCCGAAGCGGCGGATTCTTCCACCAGCGCGGCGTTCTGCTGGGTCACTTCATCCAGCTGCGTCACCGTCTGGTTGACCTGGCCGATACCGGTGCTTTGTTCCTGGCTGGCCGCGGTGATCTCACCCATGATGTCGGTGACGCGTTTCACGCTCTGGACGATCTCGGCCATGGTTTCCCCGGCCCGATCCACCAGCTGCGTACCGCCTTTGACCCGCTCGACACTGTCAGAGATCAGCGTGTTGATTTCCTTGGCTGCCGCCGCCGAGCGTTGCGCCAGCGAGCGGACTTCGGCAGCCACGACCGCGAACCCGCGACCCTGTTCACCGGCCCGTGCGGCCTCCACCGCGGCGTTCAACGCCAGGATGTTGGTCTGGAAGGCGATGCCGTCGATGACCGAGATGATGTCGGCAATCTTCTTCGAGGATTCACTGATCGAGGACATGGTCTCAACCACCTTGCCGACCACTTCACCGCCCTGCTCGGCCACCGAGGAGGCGCCGATGGCCAGTTGGTTGGCCTGCTGAGCGTTCTCGGCGTTCTGCCGCACGGTGCTGGTGAGCTCTTCCATCGACGAGGCGGTTTCCTCGAGGCTGGCGGCCTGCTGTTCGGTCCGGCTGGACAGGTCGGCGTTGCCCATCGCGATTTCCCGCGATGCGGTGTTGATCGATTCCGCCGAGCTGCGGATGTTCGACACCATGTCGGTCAGGGTTTCGATGGTCGCGGCGGCTTCGTCCCGCAAGCGGGCGAAGATGCCGTCGCCTTCAATGTCGATCTGCGTGGTCAGGTCGCCGTTGGCCAGCGCCGTCATCATGGTCAGCAGTTCGTTGAAGGCGCGTTCGTTGGCATCCAGCAGGCTGTTCAGGCCGGTGGACAGGCCGGCGAGGAAGCCTTCCTTGCCTTCAAGCGACAGACGGCCGGAGAGATCACCGTTGACGGCGCCCTCGACGATGCCGTTTACCTCTTCTTCCACCGCCACTTCCGCGGTGCGGTCGTTCCATTCGACCACCGTACCCACGCGGTGGCCGTCACCGTCCGTGATCGGGTTCACCGTCAGGGCGAAGATGTTGCCGCCCACCTTGATCTGGGCTTTGTGGGTGCCGGTGAGGCGCTCGAGCATGCGTTTCTGGTGTTCCGGGTTCTTGTGGAACACGTCGATGTTCGTGCCCAGCACTTTGCTGACGTCGAAATGCGGCAGCTCCTGACGGATGGTGTCCTGTGCCTTGGTCAACATCTTCACCAGCGAGGTGTTGGCGTAGATGATGTTGCGATCGCCATCGGCAATCATCACGTTGGTGGTGACGTTGTCGAGGGCATTCTTGATCCGCAGGTTCTCGGCGGCGATGACCTTTTCGCGATCTTCACGTTCTTTGATTTCGGCTTCGAGCTGGAGTTGTGCGGTGCGGTCATTCCATTCCACCACCGTGCCCAGACGCTTGCCATCGTTATCGACAACCGGGCTGGCAATCAGGCCGAAGGTGCGTCCACCGAGCATGATCTGCGTGCGGTAGGTGTCCTTGAGAGCTTCCAGCATGCCCTTCTGGTGATCCGGGTTTTTGTGGAAGTCATCGATGGTGCGACCTTCCAGGCCCTTGACACTGAATTTCGGCAAATCTTTCTGAATGTCAGATTCGGCGTCCTGCAGCATCGAGCGCACGGATTCGTTCATGTAAATGATGCGCCGCTCGTTGTCGGCAATCATCACGTTGGTCGTCACGTTGTCGAGAGCGTTCTTGACGCGCAGGTTCTCGGCAGCCGCGACTTGCTGGTGCTTCTGGTTGGCTTCCATGTTTTCCAGCAGCGAATTCACCGCATCGCACAGATCACGGACGTTGCCGGTGGCTGCGCCGACATTCAGCCGCTGGCTGAGATCACCGGAACTCGCCACTTTGACCGCATCGGAAACCGCCGTTTCCAGTGCCTGTTTGGCATGCACCTGCGCGGTCACATCGGTGGCGAACTTGACCACCTTGACCGGCTTGCCGGATTCGTCGAAGACCGGGTTGTACGAGGCCTCAATCCAGATTTCCTTGCCGCCTTTGGCATTCCGGCGATAGGTGCCGGCGTCGTAGTGCCCAGCGTTCAGCTTTTTCCAGAATTCCTGGTACTCGGATGACGCGGCGTAAGCGGCATCGACAAAGATGCGGTGGTGCTTGCCGACCACTTCATCCAGCGTGTAGCCCATCGCAGACAGGAAATTTTCGTTGGCTGTCAGGATGGTGCCGTCGAGCTGAAACTCGATCACCGCCTGCGAACGGTTCAGCGCGTCGATCTTGGCTTTCATATCGGCAATGTCTTCGCTGGGTTTGGCAGCCACATTGGCTGCCTGGGCCTGATCCAGCAGGATGTTCATCTGGTCGATAAGACCTTGCACGGCCCCATCGGCGCCGGGAATGCTCAGACGTTGCGACAGGTCACCGCTGCGGGCGACACGGGCGACTTCATCTGCGGCCTGGTTGAACTGATTCAGGGTATGGGCGGCACGCTGGTCTTCTGCGCTGCGGCCACCGAACATTTTTCCAAAACTCATGGGTTACTCCTGGGGTACTAATGTGTTGAAGGGGTGGATTCGGACAACTTGGCAGTCAGGGCCATGCCCTCGCTTCCCATAAGTCCTTCAATATCGACAAGGATGAGCAGCCGGTCTTCCACTGCGCCCAGACCGGTGATAAAACGGGTATCCAGTGCGCCGGCGGTAATTTCGGGTGCCGGTCGGATTTGCTCCGCGGACAGGGTGATCACGTCGGATACGCCGTCGACCACCAGGCCGACCACGCGATCATTGACGTTGAGCATGATCATCACGGTGAATTCGTCGTAGCGCGCCTCTTCCATCTCGAAGCGCAATCGCATGTCGACGATCGGCACGATGGTGCCGCGCAGGTTGATCACACCCTTGATAAAGGCCGGCGCTGCGGGCAGCTTGGTGACGGTGTCGTAGCTGCGGATTTCCTGAACCTTCAGGATGTCGACCCCGTACTCCTCGTCACCGAGGCGGAAGGTCAGAAACTCGCGGTCTTCACCACCAGCCTGATGGGTGGGCAGCGGGCCCGTACCCGGGCTTTCCGGGGTTGCCGTCGATGGGCTTTGTGACATGACTGTCTTCCTCGAGAGTGTGGCGGCCTAGGCCGCCAAATGCTTGGCTTGATTACTGATTGCACGCTGCATGCCGCCGACATCGACGATCAGCGCAACGCGTCCGTCGCCGAGAATCGTTGCGCCGGCAACGCCTTCGACGGGCTTGTAGTGGGTTTCCAGGTTCTTCACGACCACCTGCTGCTGCCCGACCAGATCGGAGATCACCAGGGCCAGCTTTTCGCGGTCGTCCTCGACGACAACCACCAGCTTGGCTTCGAGCGGATCGTCGTCCTGTTGCTTGTAGCCAAAGAACTCATCCAGGCGCACGACCGGGACAAATTCCTCGCGTACCTTGAGCAGACTGCGCTCGCCACCCACGCTGCGGATGTCTTTTTCCTCGATCTGCAGCGATTCGACGACCGAACCCAAAGGCAACACCATGATTTCGTCGCCGACCCGCACCGTCATGCCATCCAGGATGGCCAGGGTGAGCGGCAACCGGATCGTGACCCGGGTGCCTTCGCCGGTCTTCGAGGCGATATCCACGGCCCCGCCGAGCGACTGGATGTTTTTCTTGACCACGTCCATGCCGACGCCCCGACCGGAGAGATCGGTGACGGCCTCGGCGGTGGACAGACCGGGCATGAACACCAGATTCCAGATGTCGCTGTCGGGGGCGTTGTCGGGGATATCCAGCCCGTTCTTGCGGGCTTTGTTCAGAATTTTCTCGCGATCCAGACCCTTGCCGTCATCGGCGACCTCGATGATGATGTTGCCGCCCTGATGCCAGGCCGACAGCCGCACGGTGGCGGTTGGGTCTTTACCAGCGGCCTTGCGGTCCGCCGGAGATTCCACGCCGTGGTCGATGGAATTCCGCACGATATGGTTGAGCGGGTCGACAATCTTTTCGATGACGCCCTTGTCCAGCTCCGCGCCCTCGCCTTCGGTCACCAGTTTGACCGACTTGCCCAACTGGGCGGCGGTGTCACGGACCAGACGCGGAAAACGGCTGAACACAAAATCCACCGGCAGCATGCGGGTGGACATCACCGCTTCCTGCAGATGCCGGGTGTTGCGATCCAGCTGACCCAGGCCGGTCAGCAGGGATTCGTGCTCCACCGGGTCCAGACCTTCGGCCCGTTGCTGCAGCATGGCCTGCGTGATCACCAGCTCGCCGACCAGATTGATCAGTGAATCGATCTTGTCCACAGACACCCGTATCGAGCTGGCAGTGTCTTTTTTCGACGCCGCACGGGCCGCCGCGGCCGGTGCCGAAGATGCAGGGCCGGCAGCAACCTTCGGAGCCGGAGTCTTGACCGCCGCTACCGGGGCGGCTTCGGCGGCGGCCGTAGCCACCGGCGTCACTTCCAGTTCGCAGGCGTCTTCCACCCAGGCAAAGATGTCGCGAATCTCGGCTTCGCTGTCGCTGGTTTCGAGTTGCACTTTCCAGCCCAGCGGGCAGGTTTCGGCGTCGTGTTCCGACAGCGGCTTCAAGTGATCGGTGATGACGTCGACCTGCACCGTTCCCAGCGAGGCCAGTGCGCGCAGGATGCGCAGCGGGTCGTTGCCCTGCTGGGCCACATCCGGCTCGGGCACGAAGCGGATATTCCAGGTCTTCAGGCCTGGCAGATCCGCCGCCGCATCAGCAGCCGGGGCAGCCACATCCGCCGTCGCTCCCGGTGAGGAGGCCAGGATGTCCTGAAATCGCTGTTCCAGCTCCGTCGCCGCCACAATCGGCTCGCCACGCGTGGCCGCGTCCAGCATCGAGCGGGTCGCATCCACGCCCTTGAGCAAGGCGTCGACAATGTCGCTCGTCCACGGCCGTTTCAGCGAACGCAGCTCTTCCAGCAGCGTTTCCAGCAGATGGGTGAATCCCCCAATTTCGACAAAACCGAAGGTGCCGGCGCCGCCCTTGATGGAGTGCGCGGCACGAAAGATGGCATTGACGACTTCCGGGTCCACCTGGCCGGATTCGAAATCCAGCCCCAACAGGCCGGACTCCATCGCATCCAGACCCTCAAAGCTTTCGTCAAAGAACGTTTGGTGGAACTGGCTGAGATCGAGACTCATGGCCCCGCCCTTACGCCAGGACGCGTTGAATGGTCGACAGCAACTGATCCGGGTTGAACGGTTTGACGATCCACCCCGTCGCGCCGGCGCTGCGGCCTTCGGTCTTCTTGTCGCCACCGGCTTCGGTGGTCAACATCAGAACCGGGGTAAATTTGTAGGCCGGCAGCTCACGCAGCTTCTTCACCAGCGAGATGCCGTCCATGCGCGGCATGTTGACGTCAGCCAATACCAGGTCGAAGTGACCTTGTTGCGCTTTTTCCAGCGCATCCTGGCCATCCTCGGCCTCGACGATGTCGTGTCCGGCGGACTGCAGGGTGAAAGAAACCATTTGTCGCATCGATTTCGAATCATCGACAGCCAGAATGTTCGCCATTGAAAAATCCTCAGCAGGGAATTAATGAACCTGGGGTTGCAATTGATGGGCCACGCCCATGTCGTTTGCGGCGTCGGCAATCGCCGCAGGAATTTCCGTCCATGTCCAGTTGCTTTTACGCGCACCCAGCTCAAGGAAAAGAGAAAGCAGCAAGGCCATTCCGGTGGCATCCACCTTGGTGGTTGCCGCCGCATCGATGGTGACCGGCGTTTCCGGCGCCAGCTCATTCAGCGCGGTAAGCCATTCGTCACGCAGGGTCGCGGCCCGGGCAATCACAATGTGATCGGGAAGGGTCAGGTTCATTGCCATATCTCCAGCAGATATTTGAAGGTCAACACCGGGCCTCAGGCCACTCGTGCCCGACGCGTGTGGACGGCGGTGATCAGTTCACGCTCAGCGGCCGAAGCCGGCCGCGGCGGTGGGGTCATTGGCGCCGGCTTTATGCTCGGCGACGAATTTTTGACGACCTCGGGAGGCGCACTGCTGGGCGTGGCCTGGCGGGCCTTTTCCTGCTGCTTGATGCGCTGTCCCATGCGCCCCTGCTGCAGTTCAAGCGCATAGGTCTTCATGTCCAGATTGGCGCTGACGGTGGTCAGGGTCTGCAGACCATCGCGCAGATGGGTCATCGCATCCTCGGTGGCTTCGGCATAGGCCAACTGGGCACGATGGGTTCCATCCAGCTGCTGCAGCAACGCACGCTGCGATGCCACCAAGGTGTTCAGGCGCCGGCTTTGACGCAGCAACCCCGCGGCCAGAGCCGCACACACACAGGCCAGGACAGAGACAGCAATCAGTTCGGGTGAAACGGTCATACCGCGTTCTCCAGCAGCAAATTCAAATCCAGCAAGGCGATGAAGCGATCACCGTGGTGGACCATCTTCATCACGTCGGGCACATCACGACCCCGGGTGTGTTCGGTGGTTTCCGCCTCGGGGTTCAGGTTCAGCACATCGCCCACCGTGTCCACGATCAGGCCGATCATGCGGCCCTTGTGCTCGACCACCAGCAGGTGCTCGCTGTGTTCGGCGTCGAAGTCCGGCAGCCCCAGCAGACGCCGCAGGTCCATCACGGTGAGGATGCGACCACGCAAGTTGATAACCCCCACGCAAAATTGCTTGGCGCCGGGAACCGACGTCAGCTCGGGGCGGTTGAGCACTTCACGGACCTGCAATACGTCCACCCCGAAGCATTCCCCGTCCAGCGTGAAGCTGACGCAGCGTTCGGGCAGTGGAGTCATGACTTCGGACATCGGGTAGTCGGCAGACAAGTACGCGATTGCCGCTGCAATCTCGGTGCCGTGGGCACCAGAGCACCCTGCCGCACACGCCGGTGGCGACCAAGTCCCGCATTCCGCAAGATCGGCTCGGGATACACTGCGCGTTGAATTGGAGACTCCCCTACCTTCCCGCGTGATGTCCAGAGATCGCCCGCAACTGCGTGTTAACACCGGTGTGATGGCATCGTGACCGCCCGCGTTTCCGTTCGCGTTCTGCAACCGCTGATCGAACACGGCCATGCCTGCGGGATTTCGATGCCGACGCTGCTGGCCAAACGCGGGGTGAACCTACCAGCCGATGGCGATGGCCGCCTGCCCGAAGCGGCCGTGGCGCAACTCTGTCAGGACGCCGTCGAGGCTGCGGCCGACCCGGCTTTCGCGGTGCGCGCCGGTTCTGTCGCCGCGCCTCGCTCGCTGGGGGCGCTTGGGTACGTGCTGCAGAACTGCGAGACCGTGGGTGATGCCTTTGCCCAGCTTCAGCGCTATTGGTGCTATCTGCATGATCGCCCCCTGTTCCGCCTGGTCCAGGCGGATCGCCGGGCCTGTCTGGTGCTGCATGCCGACCCCATCGAAGAAGCCCTGAAGCGGCAGGCTCTGATGGAGTACCTGATCAGTTTCGTGCTGAAACTTTCCGGCTCGTTGATTGGCGGGCGCGAGCGCGGCGCGAGTTATCTGCAGGAATTGCGTTTTCGTTTCCCCACGCCGGGAACCACCGCGCTACAGGGATACCGCGAGGTCTTTCGCGATGTGCCGATGACCTTTGGCCAAAGCGAAACCACCATTGTGTTTGCATCAGAGCTGCTCACGCAGCGGGTTCTGTTTGCCGACCCCAGCTTGCGCTCGCTGTTCGAAACCAAACTCAGTGAGCAATTGCCGGGGCCGCGTACTACCGACTCGGCGTCAAATCGGGTGCGCGCTCTGCTGCAGAAAAAACTGCCCGGGACGCTGCCGTCGGTCATCGACATCGCGGCGGAACTGGCCATGAGCCGCGCCGGACTCCAGCGCGTTCTGCAGGCGGAGGGCGCCAGCTTTTCGGGGATTCTGGACACCGTTCGCAAAGAGCTGGCCTGCGATCTGCTGGCCCGCAGCCGATTCAGCATCGGTGAAATCGCGTTCATGCTGGGATATGCCGACAGAGCCAGCTTCCATCATGCGTTTCGGCGCTGGACCCAGACTACTCCGCAGGCGTTTCGAGCGGCGAGCTGATCAGGCGCCACTCTGGCGCCGCCCGCCACAGGCACGCCAGCGCGAGCCCGGATACCAGATGCCAGATGCCCCACCACGCCACGACGATGGCCATGCCGCCCAGGCCGCCAAAAAACTGGAACACCAGCAACAAACCGAACCCGGAGTTCTGAATCCCGGTTTCAAAGCTCACCGCTCGGGCATCCGCCACCTCCAGCCGCAGACCACGGGCCAGACCATAACCCAGCAGCAGGCCACAGCCGTTGACCAGCAGCACCGTCCAGAACGCCTCGCCGATATAGGCAACGAAAGTGGAAAAGTTCGCCTGCAGCGCTGCCGCGATGAAACCGAACAGCACCAGCATCGAAAATATCTGCATCGGCTTGAGCGCGCGTTGGGCCCAATCCGGCCGGAGCTGACGGGCCAGCATTCCCAGCACGGTCGGCAGAATCAAAATGACCAGCACCGACTGAAGTATGTCGACGGGCGACAGTGCGATGTCCTCCAGCAACGTCCGCGTCTGCGGGTTGATACGCGCCCAGAACACGAAGTTCGCCGGTGTCATCACCACCGACACCAGGGTGGAGATCGCCGACATGCTGACCGAAACCGCCGCACTGCCGCGCGCCAGACTGGTCAGAAAATTCGAGACATTCCCGCCGGGACAGGCCGCAACCAGGATGATCCCCAAAGCCATGCTCGGGGAGGGTTGCAGCCCCATCACCAGCACCGTCGCCACCGCCGGCATGATCAGAAATTGGCTGATCAGCCCCACCAGTGGTGCTTTGGGGCGCCGCAATACTCGCTGGAAATCGGCTACGCGCAGATCGAGTGCCACGCCGAAGCTGACCGCGGCCAGCATCCAGTTGATGAAGCCCAGCATCTCGGGGTTGAAATTCAGTTGAACCTGGTCAATCGCGACCATGACTGTCTCCTGCTCGGCCGGGCGGAATCGAAGGTGCGGCAATATATCGACCGGGGTCGCGAAAAACGATGGGGTTTTCCCGCGAATGTATTGACCTGGATCAATTTGAGGCGCATTAACAACACTCTGAGGCCTGGGCCTATCGTCATGGAGCCTGCGCTTCCACAGAATGGGCGCCCTGACGGGAGGGCTATTCGCGCCCGGCCCACCCTTTACCGGAGTTCACCATGCTGTATGACCTCATCATCGCCAACGGCCGCTACTTCGACGGCAGCATGCCGACCAACGCTGCCAGCGCCGCAGGACAGATTCGTCATCTGGGCATTCGCAACGGGCGCATCGCGTGCGTCAGCGAAACACCGCTGGATTCCGATCAGGCCACACGCGTGATCGATGCCACCGATCGCTGGGTCACACCGGGATTCATCGAACCGCACTCCCATTACGACGCCGAAATCATCGCAGCCCCGGAACTGGCCGAATCCGTGCGCCACGGGGTCACCACCGTGATGACCGGCATCTGTTCCATCAGCATGATCTGTGCGGACGCCGAAGATTGCTCGGATCTGTTTACTCGCGTCGAAGCCGTTCCGCGGGAGCAGGTTCTGCCCCTGCTGCAACGGGTCAAAACCTGGCGCTCGCCCAAGGAATTCCGCAGCTTTTTCGAAGCGCAACCGCTGGGGCCGAATCTGGTGCCCTTGATCGGCCATTCCGACATCCGCGTTCGCGCGATGGGTTTGGAGCGTTCGGTGTCGGATGTGCGGCCGACCGCGGCGGAAATGCAGGCCATGGAAACCATGCTGGAAGAGGCGCTGGATGAAGGCTTTGCTGGCCTCTCCACGATGACCACCAAACTCGACCGCCTGGACGGGGATCGCGCCTGGGCCAAACCGCTACCATCGACCTTCGCCCGCTGGAGCGAATACCGGCGGCTGCACGCCATCCTGCGGCGTCGCGGTCGGGTGCTGCAATCCGCTCCCGACGCGATCGGCAAAATCAACATCGTCGCCTTCTTTCTCGCCGCGATGGGCTGGTTTCGCAAGAGCCTGAAGATGTCGCTGTTGACCGTGCTGGACCTCAAATCCATGCCGCGCCTGCATGTCCTGGGCCCGCTGTCCGGCTGGATTGCGAACACCTTCCTGCGCGCCAACCTGCGCTGGCAGTTCCTGCCCTCGCCGTTCATCATTTACGCCTACGGGCTGGACTTCAACTCCTTTGGCGAGCTGGCTGACGCGCGTATTTTGCGTGACGTCAAAAACCCCGAGGACATGTACACCGAAGCGGCGAAACCGGGTTTTCGCGCGATCATGCGCCGGAACATGAAAGCCATGCTCAGCGCCGGCTTGTGGCACCGGGAGTTCGCCGATGCCTGGGTGGTGAACTGCCCGGATGCCTCCCTGGTCGGCAAGAATTTCGCCGACATCGGACGCGAGCGCGGCCAGGACGCCATCGACACCTTCCTCGATCTGGCGCTGCAATATCGGGAGCAGATGCGGTGGGGCGTGCAGTTCGCCGGCGAACGCACCGATGTCATGCGCAAGCTCTGCCGTAACCCGCAGGTCCAGATTGGTTTTGCGGATTCCGGCGCGCATCTGCAAAACATGGCCAGTTACAACTTCCCGTTGTGCATGCTCAAGTACGTGCGTGACGCCGATCTCGAGGGCAAGAGCTTTATGTCGGTTGGCCATGCGGTCCACCGACTGAGTGGCGAACTGGCCGACTGGTACGGCTTCGATGCCGGCCATATTCGTCCGGGCGACCGTGCGGACGTGGTCATCATCAACCCCGAAGGGCTGGGTCCGGAAGTCTTCGACATGCAGGACGCGCAGTTCCCGGCCTTCAACATGACGCGGCTGGTCAATCGCAACGACGCGGCGGTGGATGCCACAATCATCAACGGCAAGGTCGCCTACGATCGCGAATCGGGCTACGCCAGCGATCTGGGCAAAGCCACCGGCTACGGCCGTTATCTGCCGGTGCGACCCGCCGCCGATGATGAACGTGCCATCGCCGTACCGGGCGCGCCTGCCCACACCGCCTGAGCCCGCTCATGAATGACCTCGCGATGCTCTGGCCGCATCTGATGCTGGCTGGGTTCATCCTGTTCGCCTATACCGCCGAAGCCATGACCGGGTTTGGCAGCATCGTTATCGCATTGTCACTCGGCGCTCTGCTGTTTCCGATTGAGTACCTGCAAACAGTGCTGGTCCCCCTGAACATCTGCATGACGGGGTTCCTGAGCTGGCGACACCGACGGATGATTGATTGGTCGCTGCTGGCCCGTTTGATCATGCCCGGCATGGTGGTCGGCACCCTGATCGGCTACTGGCTGCAACCCATCCTTGGCGGTGCCCTGCTGAAAGCCGCCTTTGCCCTACTCATCCTGTGGTTTGCCATCCGCGAGTTGATCCGGATTCAGCGCGGCCACATCGGTGCGCCAAAGTCCGGATGGTGGAGTCGCGTGGTCATTACCGGCGCCGGTGTAACCCACGGGCTGTTCGCCTCTGGCGGCCCGTTGCTGGTCTACGGGCTGGCCGGTTTGCACATGGACAAAGCCCGCTTTCGCGCCACGCTGATCCTGGTCTGGTTTGCCCTGAATGCCATGTTGACCGTGCTGTTTCTGCAACAGGGTCGTCTGCAACCTCTGCTCGGACACGTTGCGGCTTATCTGCCCCTGATCCCGGTCGGCGTCTGGCTGGGCGAGCATCTGCATCACAAAGTTGACGATGATGCCTTCCGCTTGTGGTTGTACCGGGTGCTGGTCATTGCGGGGGTCGGCCTGCTGTTCGCCAGCGTTGCCGCGCTGCGATAACTGATTCGTAAACCAATTCCAGCAGCGATCCACCACCACAGAGGGACGCTCAGCGCGATGTCATCAAGCTGATCGTAGGGTGCTCAACCGGCTGGATCGCCCGGTTTCGCGGCGGCCACCGGGTTTTGCACGATCACCACCACGCGGCGATTTTGCGCCCGTCCTTCCGGCGTGCTGTTGGGCACTTCCGGACGTTGCTCGCCATAGGCACGCATGGACATTCGCGTGCCGTCCACGCCGGTTTCCGAAAACAGACGCAGGACGCGCCCGGCGCGCCCGGCAGAAAGCTCCCAGTTGGAGGGAAACCGCTGGTTGCGGATCGGAACGTCATCGGTATGGCCTTCAACCACGATACCGTTGGGCTGGGCAGCCAGGATCTGTGCCAGCGAACGCAAGACCTCTTCGGAGCTGCTGGACAGGGTTGCCGATCCACTGGCGAAGAGCAGATCGGAACCGATGGCGATTTCGATGCCATCCTTGCCGCGGCGGATGCGGACATCGCCGTTGGCTTCGAGCTCTTTGAGGGAGTCGTGCAGCTCTTCCTGGATGGCATCCATGGGGTCCGGCGCGCTATTGGTGCTGCCCGTCTGGGCGCCAGGCGCCGGAAACGGCACCGGCATCAAACTGCCCTGCTGCAAGCGGTTATGCAGGGTATCGCGGGGCAAGGCCTGCAAGGTGGCGTCATAGCTGGCGCTGCCCTCTTCGGGCTGCCCGATCTGCACCGGGGCGACGGCCCGCGGGGTGTTGTGAAAGGCGGCCGCGATGGAATAGGACAGCACCCGGTATTTGCCTTCGTTCAGCGAGCTGGTCGCGTACATGACCACAAAAAATGCGAGCAGTAGCGTGATCAAATCCCCATAGGGAATCGCCCACGCTTCGTGATTGACGTGGTCCTCGTGCTTTTTCCGCCGCCTAGCCATCGACAAAAGCCTCCAGCCGGGCCTCGATGTAACGCGGGTTGTCGCCTTCGGCGATGCCGAGAAACCCTTCGAGCATCAGTTCGCGTATACGAACCTGCTGCGCGATGATGCTTTTGAGCTTCGACGCCATCGGCAGAAAGAACAGGTTGGCCGAAGCAATGCCATAGATGGTGGCCACGAAAGCCGCAGCGATGCCATGACCGAGTTTGGACGGGTCGGCCAGGTTCTGCATGACCGCCATCAGGCCCATGACGGCACCGATGATGCCCAGCGTGGGAGCGTAGATCCCCAGGCCTTCGTAAACCTTGGCGGCAGCGAGATGGGCATCCTCATGGCTGCCGATTTCGGTTTCCAGCACGTTGCGGATCATCTCCGGTTCCACGCCATCCACCAGAAACTGCAACCCCCTTTGTACGAAGGGATCGGGCTGCTGCGGGATGATGGGTTCCAGACCCAGCAGCCCTTCCTTGCGGGCGATCTGGCTCCATTCGACAATCAACTTGATTGACTGCTGATAGTCACTGGACGGTGGACGCACGATCCATTTCAGAATGCGCAGCGCACGGCGCATCACGTGCATCGGTGTTTGGACGAGGATGGCGGCGACCGTACCCACCATGACGATCACGAAAGCCGCTGGCGAAAGCAGGGCTTCGATACCACTGCCCTTGAGAACACTGCCCCCGAGGAGGGCAGCAATCGCCAGTGCAATACCCAGTACGGTGAGCTTATCCATGGGGTGTGAGGCTACGCGCTAGAGCGTCAAAGGTTTGTCATATGTATCGGCGGAAGCGGCCCACACTTGAGCAGTCCCGCAGGATCAATGACCAGCGCAATGCGCCCGTCGCCCGTCACCGTGGCGCCGGAGAAGGCCGCAGCCGACTCCAGGGACTCATCCAACGGTTTGATGACAACTTCTTCACGGCCGCAGACCCGAGCCCCGATCAGGGCGTATTTCTGCTGGCCGCTGCGAAGGATGACGCCGTGACTGCGATCACCGCCCTGCCCGTACGGCAGATTGCCGGGAACCCACAGCCCCAGGTCGAATACCGGTAGCGGCTCATCGTCCACCATCAGCACCGGCCGACCGTCGAGTTTGGTCAGGTCGTCTTTTTCGATGCGCAGCACTTCATCCACCGCTGACAGCGGTAGCGCGAAAATGCGATCGCTTACGGTGACCATCAGGGTGGCCAGAATCGCCAGCGTCAGTGGCAGCCGCAATTCGACCATCGAGCCTTTGCCCGGCTCGGATACCAGGTGGACTTCCCCACCCAGCGAGTCGATCTTGGTTTTCACCACGTCCATGCCCACGCCACGCCCGGATACATCCGAGATGACTTCGCGGGTGGAAAAACCCGGCATGAAGATCAGTTGCAGGCAGGCCTGGGTATCCAGCGTAGCCGCCTGTTCACCGCTGATCAGGCCGCGTTCTATGGCCCGTGAGCGGAGCTTGTTCGGGTCCATGCCATTGCCGTCATCCTGCAGCTGAATGAGCACATGATCGCCCTGGGCCTTGGCCATCAGGCGTACGGTGCCACGCGCACCTTTGCCATGCTTGAGGCGCTCAGCGGGAGTTTCCACCCCGTGATCCACGGCATTGCGGACGAGGTGCACCAGCGGGTCGGACAGGGCTTCGACCACGTTTTTGTCGAGCTCGGTATTGGCCCCTTCCACGATCAGCTCCACTTCTTTGCCCAGGCTGCGCGAAAGGTCCCGCACGATGCGCGGGAAGCGTGCGAACAGCTTGGTCAGTGGCTGCATGCGAATCCGCATGACGGCGCTTTGCAGATCTGCGGTTACCCGGTCGAGAATCGTGATCGCTTTGTTGCGCCCGCTATGGGCCGCGCCGGCCAGCAACGCGTTGCGTGCCAGCACCAGTTCCCCGACCAGATCCATCACGGTATCCAGGCGGGCTGTTTCGACCCGAATCGTGGCTTCCTGCAGCGGTACCGCAGCCGCCGGTTTGGCCACGGGCGATTTGGCCGCCGGAGGCTCCGCAGCCGGTGTTTTGGTGCTTTTTGGGTGCGCCGCGTCGGCCGCGGACTTCTCCGCAGTCACCGCGGCCGATGCTTTCTCCGCGCTTTCCGACGCGACGCCGTGCATGGCGTCCAGAATGGCCTCGAAATCGTCTTCGGAAATCGGACCTTCCGCTGATTCCGCTTCTTTCGCCACCGGCGCTGCGTCGGCGGCAGCCGGGGGCACGGCATGGGTGTCGTCACCGACTCCATGCATGGCATCCAGCAAGGCCTCGAAATCGTCTTCGGGATTGCTAGCGGGCGTTTCGACAGCTGCCGACGAATCGGCTTCCGCATCCGCCGAGCGATCCCTTTCCACGCACACGCGCAGATCGTGCAGCACCGAGTCCGGCGCTACCGGTACGGTTTCGCCCTGCTGCAACGCCAGCATCTGCGACTCGACGATATCAATCGCGGCCGACAGGGCGTCGATGTCTTCGGGCGTGGCGTCCTCACCGTTGCGCAGCAAGCTGCACAGGTCTTCGGCCACGTGGCACAGCGACACGATCGGATCCAGCCCCAGAAACCCGGCGCTGCCCTTGAGCGTGTGAAAGGTGCGGAACAAGGCATTGATGGCGTGCCCCTCATCATCGGGGTTGGTCAGCTCCATCAATGCCGGGCCCAATCCGACCGTCAGCTCACCGGCCTCGGTCAGAAAGTCTTCCAGCAGTTCGGTATCTTCGGTCATAGTCCCAGATCCTGAAGCAAGGCGTCGGCATCGTCCTGCGATGCCGTGTCGTCACGCTCCAGTCCTGCAACTTGCGGGCCAGCAAGGGCCTCTTCCGGTGTCCCGTCTTCCAGCGTAGGCGGGGCGAGACCGGCCCGGGCGATCAAATCCTGCAGGCCGTCCTGCATGCTTTCCAGGATGCGGTGCACGCGGGCAATGATCTGCCCGGAAAGATCCTGAAAACCCTGGGTCTCGGCCAGTTGAACAAATGTCTGGCTCAGTGATTCGGCTACAGCGGCGACTTCCGGGTCCGTGTGCGTTTTCAACTTGCGCACGTCGCGCTGCGCGACCTCGACCAGATCCAGTGTCTTGTGCGCGGCCTCTTCCATCAGCTGGGCCACGGCGTTCAGGCGCCCCCGGGCATCCGGCAGGTCGACCACGGCACGCCGCAGACGACCATCGCCGTCGAGCCCTTGCAGCTCCTGCGCCAGACGGGTGGCGAGCTGGGTCAGGCCCTGGGCCAGGAGGTCTTCCCGGGCGGACTCCGTTCCGGCATTCGCGTTCACCTCAGGCGCGCTGGCCCGGCGCACGGCGCCCACGGTCAGGCAGCCGCAGCTTGCATACGGGCGGAAATGCGATCCAGCTTTTCCGCCAGCGTTGCCGCCGTGAAAGGTTTGATGATGTAACCGCTGACACCCGCTTGCGCGGCTTCCACGATCTGCTCTTTGCTGGCTTCGGCGGTCACCATCAGTACCGGCATTTTGGCCAGTTTCTCGTCCGCGCGGACGGCCTTGAGCAGATCGATGCCGGTCATGCCCGGCATGTTCCAGTCGGTGACCAGAAATTCAAAGTCGCCGTTCTTGAGCATCGGCAAAGCGGTCTGACCGTCATCGGCCTCGGAAATGTTTGTGTAACCAAGCTCGCCCAGCAGATTGCGAACAATCCGCCGCATCGTCGGAAAATCATCGACGACGAGGATTTTGGTATTGGGATTCATGAGGACAGTACCTCCTTCCTGGGTGATGTCTCTGATTTATTTGAGGATTTGAGGGGTGTGGACGCTCCGGGCATCCAGTCGGACAACGACTGGCGCAGCGCCTTGAGGGCGCGGGAATGCAACTGGCTGACACGGCTCTCCGTGACCCCCAGCACTTCCCCAATTTCGTGTTGATGCAGCTCTTCGGTGTAGTACAGCGAGAGCACCAGTTGGTCGCGCTCGGGTAGCGAGCGGATAGCTTCGGCCAGATGCCGCGCCAGGTCCTGTTTCTCGATGGCGGTCGCCGGCCCGGCAATGGGGCTGACCAGACTGCGCAGGGCGGAGCTCAGGCCCTCCTCGTCATCGTCGCCGCCTTCATCCAGGCTCACCAGGTGGGTCAGCGAGGCGTCATCCGCCAGCTGCTGGTATTCATCCACCGGCATGTCCAGGCGCTGCGCCATTTCGCTGGCCGTAGGCTGACGCCCGAGTTCCTGCTCCAACGCGATGCGCGCTTGCTGCAGTTCCCGCGCCGACCGATGCACCGAGCGCGGGGCCCAGTCCCCCCGACGCAACTCGTCGAGGATGGCGCCGCGGATCCGGTAGCCGGCAAAGGTCTCGAAACTGGCGCCGGTGCCGAACTGAAATTTCTGCGCGGCCTCGAGCAAACCCAGGGTGCCGGACTGGATCAGATCATCCAGCTCCACTTCCGCCGGCAGCCGCGCTGCCAGATGCAAGGCAATCCGCCGCACCAGTGGCGCGTGCTGACGCACCAGCTCATCGGTGGAAGGCGCGACCTGGGCGGCCCAAACCGCTGCGCTCACGACGCCATTCCCGCAAATAATGGCCCCGCTCCGTGCGGACGGGCCAGGCTTTCAACAAAGAACTCGATGTGACCACGCGGTACATCGGGTTGCGGCCAGCTCAGTGCCTTGCGCGCCAGCTCATGAATGGCGCGCGCAGCGGGCGCACCCGGGCGCCAGTCCACCAGCGCGCGCTGCTGCTGAATGGCGGCGCGAATGTTGTCGTCGAAGGGCACATCACCGGCGTACTCGAGTTGCACGTCGAGGAAACGGTCGGTGACGCGTTGCAATTTCTCAAACAGGTTGCGGCCCTCGCCTTTGGAGCGGGTCTGGTTGGCCACCACCTCGAAGTTGCGTACGCGATGATCGTTGGACAGCACCTTGATCAACGCATAGGCGTCGGTGATGGCTGCCGGTTCGTCGCAAACCACAATCAGTACCGACTGGGCCGCCTGTGCCAGCGCCAGCACGTTACCGGTGATGCCGGCCGCCGTGTCGATGACCAGCACGTCCACTTCGCTGGCCAGTTCGGAAAAGCCGTGGATCAGACCGGTCCGCATCTCGTCGCTCATCTCCGCCAGCCAGCGCTGACCGCTGGCCGAAGGAATGATGCGCAGACCGCTGCTGGTTTCGACGATGGTATCTGCCAGCTTGGCCTTGCCTTCGAGCACGTGACCGAGATGCAGCTTGGGTTGCAGCCCGAGCAGCACATCGACGTTGGCCAAGCCGAAGTCGGCATCAAACAGCAAGGTTCGCTGCCCCATCATCTGCAGCGCCGTGGAGAAGTTGATCGACAGCGTGGTTTTACCCACACCGCCCTTGCCACTGGCGACCGCGATCACACGTGCTCGTTGACGCGTTTTCATCATGCCGACCAGCTGTTGAGCCTGGTGTCCGGACCGAGGCTTAAGCATGCGTCACCTCCGCCGCAGCAGCGTGTGCGGATGACCGGCATTGCTCAGCCGGCAATTCGCGGCTGGCCAGAGCACGGGCAACCAGGGACTTGGCATCCAATCGGTGCATGTCCTGAGGCACCCGCTGACCGTCGGTCACCCAAAGCACCGGGAGACCTCGCTCGATAGACACCGCCAATGCGGCGCCAAGCTGATAGGTTTCATCCAGCTTGGTCAGGATCAGGCCGTCGGGCTTGGCGTCTGCGTAACGATTCAGAATGCGACGTTGCTCGACCGGGTGGGTCGACGCCGGCAGGCACAGCACCACGTGCAGGCCTTCCATCGCGCCCAGTACCGGCAATTGTTCCGCCAGTTCCTTGTCGCGGGGGCCGATTCCGGGGGTATCGACGATCACCAGATCGGTCGGCTCCTCGGTTTGAATCAGGGTTTTCAGCACCTGCGGGTCATCCGCCACCTCCACGGTGGTTCCCAGCAGGCGGGCAAAGGTTTGCAGCTGCTCACGGGCGCCGATACGGTAGGTATCGGTCGAAACGAAACGCACGTTCGCACCCGGGTGCCGCATCAGGTGACGTGCGGCCAGCTTGGCCGCTGTGGTGGTTTTGCCAACCCCGGTCGGGCCGACCAGCGCCACGGCGCGAAGCTTGGAACCATGCGGCAGGGTGACCGGAATGCGCTTGGCCAGTTCGGCCAGCAGTTCATGGTCGGGAGCCACACCGGCATCACTCATGGTGGTGGCCTGAATCCGTTGCACCAGAGCGGCATCCACGCCGATTTCCTGCAATACGGACGCTTTGACATGCTCCGGACGAACCGCGGCGCTGACCTCCGGCAGACGCTCGGCGAGCATCCGGTGCAGGTAGGCCAGTTCCCGCTCCAGCCGCTGAATGCCTTCGTTGGCCTGTGGTTTGGCGGTCAATGCGGGCTCGTCTGCTGCGAAGTCTGCGATGGCTTCGGCCGAGGCTGCGGTGAGATCGAAGTCATCGTCACTGACAAACAGCGCCTTACTCGGCGCCGCGAAATGCGCCGGAGCCGGCTTCTTCTGCCCCGATGCACGCGCCAGCAACTGCGCGGATGAGCTCCCCGGCGCTGCCGGTGAAGGAATTTTGTCCATGTTGTCGGCGGCGGATGGCACCAGCGCCGCGTCGTAGTCGAGCGCGGCGATCACGGTGACCCGGTCGCGCTCCGACTGTGTCGAAAGAATGACGGCATCCGCGCCCAGCTCCTGCTGGACTTGGCGCAGCGCCGTACGCATGTCACTCGCCTCAAATCTTTTGATTTTCATAGTGTTGTCACCACTCGCAACCGTTGGTTGTCCGGAATTTCGTCATAAGCCAGCACGTTGAGCCCCGGAACTGCACCGCGAAGCAGCCGGGCCAGGAGCCGACGAATACTTCCTTGCACAAGTAGGGCCACGGGCTCCCCACGGGCCTGCAAGGCTTGGGATTCTTTGATCAGGCGTTCTTGCAGTGAGGCCATCAGGCCCGGCTCCACCGCATCGGATTTGGAAGCGTCGCGCAAGGTGCGCTCCAAGCCGGGATCCAGGGTCATCACCGGCAGCTCGGGGCGCTGCTGGGCGATGCTCTGGGTGATCTGACGTCCCAGATCAACCCGCACATGGGCGGTCAGGGCCTCAGGATCCTGGGTATGCGGCGCCGCGGCAGCCAGGCTCTCCGCGATCATGCGCATGTTGCGTACCGGCACATTTTCGCTGAGCAGATTGCGCAGCACCCGGACCAGACCCGCGGTACTCAGCGGCTTCGGCGTCAACGATTCGACCAGCTTCGGTGCCTGCCGCGCCAGCCGCTCCATCAGACGCTCGACCTCTTCGTGGCCGAGCAGCTCGGCGGCATGGTCCGACATGATCTGCGACAGGTGCGTAGCGATGATGGTGGGCCCGTCAACGACGGTGTTACCACTGGCCACGATCTGATCCCGCTGCTCGGGCAGAATCCACCAGGCATCCAGACCGAAGACCGGGTCTTTGGTCGGGGTGCCGGGAAGGCGGACACCCGCCCCCCCGGTGGCCAGCGCCATGTCCATGCCGGGACGTAGTTCGCCCTGCCCGACCGTGGTGCCAAAAATCTTGATGCGATACGCGGTGGGTGCGATTTCCAGATCGTCGCGAATGTGCACCGCTGGCACCAGAAAGCCGAGTTCCTGCGTGAGCTTCTTGCGCACACCCTTCACCCGCCCGAGCAAGGTTCCATTCTGGGCCTCGTCCACGATGGGTATCAGGCGGTAGCCGAGTTCCAGTACCAGCGGCTCGTCGACCGGCACGTCGTCCCAGCCGAGTTCCTTCTTGGGCTGGTCGTCCACCGGAACCTGTTCGGCAATGGCTGCTGCGGTTTCTTCCGCCACCCGCTTGCGCTTGGTCAACCACCAGGCGATACCGCCAGATGCACCGGCAAGAATGAGGAATGGAACGTTCGGCATGCCGGGAATCATGCCGATCAGGCCCAGGATGCCCGCGGTCACCAACAGCGCCTGCGGCGATGCAAACAGCTGGCTGGCAACTTCCCGGCTCATGTTCTGCGGCGAGGACATCCGGGTGACCAGAATGGCCACACCGATGGACAGCAGCAGCGCCGGAATCTGGGCGACGAGTCCGTCGCCGATTGTCAGCAGGCTATAGTTTTGCGCCGCGGTGCCGATATCCAACCCATGTTGTGTTGTCCCAATCGCCAAACCGCCAATCAGGTTGATGAACAGAATCAGCAAACCCGCAATCGCGTCACCGCGCACGAACTTGGAGGCACCGTCCATCGAACCGTAAAAATCCGCTTCCTGAGCGACTTCGGCCCGTTTGACCTTGGCCTCTTCGGCGGTCATCAAACCCGCGCCAAGGTCCGCGTCGATGGCCATCTGCTTGCCCGGCATCGCATCCAGGGTGAAACGCGCACTCACTTCGGAGATGCGCTCCGCCCCCTTGGTCACCACCACGAAGTTGATGATGGTCAGAATGACGAACACCACCAGACCGACCGCGTAGTTGCCACCGATGACGAAGGACCCGAAAGCCTCAATCACCCGGCCGGCAGCGGCGCCGCCTTCATGGCCATTCAGCAATACCACGCGGGTACTGGCGACGTTCAACGCCAGGCGCAACAGGGTGACCACCAGCAGGATGGTGGGAAACGCCGACAGGTCCAGCGGCCGCAGCGCGTAGATTACCGCGAGCAGAATCGCGACCGAGAGGGCGATATTGAAGCTGAACAGCAGGTCCAGCAGCATCGGCGCCATGGGTACGACCATCATGCCGATGATCAACAGCAGCAATAGGGGCGCCCCGAGCTCGCCTTTGGCCAGTACCCGCATGATGACCTGTGAGGTGGTGCCTTGCCGCATTTCCATGAACGTGATTGCGCCCTGTATCCAAAAGAAGCCGCTTCACCGCTGGTAAATGCAATTTGGAGGCCGTGGACGGCATCACCGCAGCTGTCGCGTTGGGCACATGTTCGGCTGACGCTCGTCAAGGCGATGTCAAGCCGGGGGCATCAGGGCTCTTCGGCCGGGCTCCATTGCCAATCATCCGGCACCTCGGGCTGCGGTGGCGGTGGCGCTGTGTCGTCCTGTTCCACCGTTTGCAGCTGGAACACGTAGCCCAGCACCTGCGCTACCGCCTTGTACAGAGGGCCCGGAACCGGGGAATTTTCCCGCACGTGCCGGTACAGAGCACGAGCCAGCGGCGGCGCGACCACCGTGGGAATGTGATGTTCGGCCGCCAGTTCGCGGATCAGCGCCGCTTCCGGCCCGGTGCCCTTGGCCACCAGAATCGGGGCATCCATCGTCTCGATGTCGTAGTGCAGGGCAACGGCAAAATGCCGCGGGTTGGTAATGATGACGGTGGCCTCGGGTACGGTCTGTCGCATCCGCCGCTGCGACATGGCGTGCTGCTGCTGACGGATCTTCTGCTTGATCTCCGGGCGCCCTTCACTCTCCTTGTACTCGTCCTTGACCTCCTGCTTGGTCATCTTCAGACGATTCTTGTACTCGTACATCTGAAAGGGCGCATCGATCAGCGCGATCAGCAGCAGCCCCAGGGTCAGCAAACTGAGTGTGGCCATGATCATGCTGCCACCATTGGCCGGACCACCCGGCCATACGGCGCGCCCAAGGCCCAGGATGTCCTCCCGGGAGACGTACAGAAACACCGCCAGCATCAGCCCTAAAAGGCCAAATTTCGCCAGCCCTTTCAGCAGCTCCATCAAACCCTGTAGCGACACCATTCGTTTGAGACCGGAGAGCGGATTCAGGCGCCCGAAGTCCGGCGCCCAGGCCTTGGTCGAAAAATTCCATCCCCCGATCATCAACGTGCCCAGCAGCGCACCCAGCACGCCGGCAATCAGCAACGGCGCCATCCATAACATCCCCTTGAACAGCATCGCCCCGAGCATTGCCGGCAACGCCGAGGGGTCCACGATGCGCTCGGCATCGAATTGCAGCGCCTGCTGCAGGTCTGCACGGATGGACGAAAAGGTGGCCGATCCCGTGGTGATCATGGCCAGGAGACTGGCGCCGACCACCGCAAAACTCCCCAGCTCCCGGGACCGTGGCACCTGCCCCTTCTCGCGCTGCTCGCGGATTCGTCGGGGGGTCGCGTCTTCGGTTTTATCGGCGCCGGTGTTGTCCGCCATGGCTCAGTTCAGGATGTCGGCGATCAGCGCCAGCGCCGCGGCAACGGCCAGCTCGGACTTCTCCACCAGCATGGGTGCCATGATCAGGACCACCGCCAGCCCGAGCAGCAAGGCGGCCGGGAACCCAACCGCCAGCAGGTTCAGGCTGGGCGCAGAGCGACTGATGACGCCAAAGCCGATATTGACGATGAGCAAGGCGATCAACGCCGGCATGGCGACCTGAACGGCGTGCACGAACAGCCAGCCGGACCATTGCAAGGTGCCTTCCAGCAAGGACTGCGCGATCGCCGTGTTGGAAACCGGCCCGCCGATGTAGCTCCACGCCAACCATTCGACCACCCGCAGATGCCCTTCCAGCGACAGAAACACCAGCGTGATCGTCACGCTGAACAGCGAACCCAGCACCGGTGCCGACGTGCCCCGGATGGGATCATTCATCTGCGCGAAACCCAGCCCCATGGCCAGGCTGATCAGTTCTGCCCCCAGCACCATGGACTCGAACGCCAGCCGCAGAATGAAACCCATCATCAACCCGATGCCAAGTTCGACGACGGCACCGAGCCAGAATTCCGGCGTATCCGGGTCGGGAATCTGAACCTTCCCCTGCAACGCCAGCATCAACAGAATGGTGCAGGCCACGGTCAGCAACAGACGCTGGCGCGCCGGCAGCACCGAACTACCAAACACCGGCAGGGCAATCCACAGCCCTGCGATGCGCAGGGAAAACCAGAGCCCATCGACGATGGACTCGAAACCGACAAGCAGGTCGCTCTCCACCTCGGGCCTAGCCGATCACGTTCGGCAGGTTGATGATCAGCTCGCGAGTAAAGGTGACCATGTGGTTCAGCATCCAGTTGCCCGCCAGCACCAGTACGGCCCCGATGGCCAGCAATTTGGGGATAAATGACAGGGTCATTTCATTGACCTGTGTCGCCGCCTGAAACAGGCCGATGACCAGGCCCACAGCCAGCGCGACGAGCAGCAACGGCGCCGACACCAGGAAGGTGACGGTGAGTGACTGCCGCAGCAGTTCGACGATATCGCCGGTTGTCATCGGAAACTCTCCGCCAGCGAGCTGATGAGCAGCGACCAGCCATCCACCAGCACGAACAGCATGATTTTCAGCGGCAAGGAAATCAGCATCGGGGACAACATCATCATCCCCATCGACATCAGCACGGACGCCACCACCAAGTCGATGACCACAAAGGGAATGAACAGCATGAAGCCGATCTGAAAGGCGGTGGTCAGTTCGCTGAGCACGAAGGCGGGAACCAGGACCGACAACGGCACCTCATCCGGGCTGGCGTAGGTACCGTCACCCGCGATTTCCGCCAGGCTGCTCAGGCTGGTTTCCCGGGTCTGCGCCAGCATGAAACCGCGCATCGGCACCAGGGCCTGGTCCAGCGCCTCCTTGGGCCCCAGGGTGCCCTCGCTGTAAGGTATCCATGCTTCGGTGTGCACCCGTTCCAGTACCGGGCGCATGATGAAGATGCTCAGCATCAGCGCCAAACCCAGCAGCACCTGATTGGATGGCGTTTGCCCGGTACCCAGGGCATGTCGCAGCAGGCCCAGTACCACGATGATGCGGGTAAAAGACGTGGTCAGCAGCACCACTGCCGGCAGGAACGTCAGCAGCGTGAGCCCGATCAGCAGCTGCAAGGACACGCTGTAGGTACCGCTGCCGTCCGGGCCGGTGGTCAGCGTCATCGCGGGCAGCCCGGGGACCGCCGTGGTTTCCTGCGCCATCACCAGAAGCGGGAAAATACCGAGCAGCCCAATCAACCATCGACAGGCGGGTTGTTTCACTCTCATATCAACGACGAACCCCCGATAACGCCTGCAGGACATCGAGTCGCCGACCGCTTTCGGGCAAGTTTTTCTGAACCCACTCGCGGGCGGCTTCGGCAGACAGACTCTTGAGCATGCTGACCCGCCCGGGCGCCACGCCGAGCAGCATCCACTCCCCGGCCATTTCCACCAGCACCACACGCTCCCGCGGGCCGACCGCCAGACTCGCATGGACCCGACCGGCTGTGACCGGCATCAGCGAACGCAAGGCCGGCACCCGGCGCAACAGCGTCACCACGACCCACAGCACCAGCAGCACCACGGCCAGGCCGCTGAACATCGTCAGGATGCTGGTTCCCGCGCTCACGCCTGCAGCTTGCGGATCCGCTCGGCGGGGCTCACGACATCAATCAGTCGCACGCCGAATTTCTCGTTGACCACGACCACCTCGCCGTGGGCGATCAAGGTGCCATTCACAAATACATCCAGCGGCTGCCCGGCCACGCGATCCAGCTCGACCACGGAGCCAGGGTTCAGCTGCATCAGATTGCGGATCGGCAATCGCGAGCGCCCGACTTCCATGGACAAGGTAATCGGCACATCCAGAATCATTTCCAGGTTCATGTTCCCGGCGCCGTCGGCCGGGCCCTTGGCCGCCTGGGACTTGCTCTCGAACGCCGGCGGCTCGTACTGCTGGCCGGCGTGTGCGGCCTGCTTTTCGTGCTCGGCCTGGGCTTCCATCGCCGCGACCATTTCGGCTTCGGCTGCGGACATTTGGTCTTCAGACATCATCGTCTCCTACAAACTGCGGCAGGTTCTTCTCGGGGGCGACAAACTCGCGCAACAAAATGGCATTGCGGCCATTGGAAGTCCCGAAATCACCGGTAAAGCGGGTCACGTCCTCCACCCGGAGTTCCACCTTGGGAGGCCAGGGAATGGGAATTACATCTTCATCCGTCAACGACAGCAGCTCGGCCAGGGTCAGCTTGGGCTGCGCCAGCACACCGCGCACCTCGACCTGCGATTCTGCGATGTGGCTGCGCATGTTTTCGACCCAGCGCTCGTCCCGATCGGTGCGATCGGACTGAATGCCGTGCGATAGCTGCTCGCGAATCGGCTCCAGCATCGAATACGGCAGCGTCAGGTGAATATCCCCACCACCGCCGTCCAGATCCACCGTAAAGCGGGCAACCACGACAATTTCCGACGGACTGACAATCGTGGCCAAGTGTGGGTTGAGCTCGGATTGAATGTACTCGAACTCGAGCGGCAACACCGGGCGCCAGGCTTCCTTGAGGTCTTCAAAGGCCGCATCGACCAGAATCCGGATCACCCGCATTTCGGTCGGGGTAAATTCGCGGCCTTCAATCCGTGCGTGGAAGCTGCCGTCGCCGCCAAAAAAACGGTCCACGACGTTGAACACCAGCTTGGGCTCGAAGACCAGCAGCGCGGTTCCGCGCAGTGGTTTGGCGCGGATCAGATTCAGATTGGTCGGCACGAACAGCCGATGCATGTAGTCGCTGTATTTGAGCGTCTCCAGCCCGGCGAAATTCAGCTCCGGGTTGCGCCGCAGAATATTGAACAGACTGATGCGAAATTGCCGGGCGAAGCGCTCACCAACCATTTCCAAGGACGGCAGCCGGCCGCGAACGATGCGGTCCTGAGACCCAAAGTTGAAGGGACGAACGCCCTCGACCGGCTCCTCGTCCTCGATCTCGACCTCACCGCTGCCAACACCATCCAGCAGCGCGTCGATTTCATCCTGGCTGAGAAGATCTTCGCTCATAGCCTCACTGCATCACAAAGCTGGAAAAATAGACCTCTTCAATCACCTCTTCCTGCCCGGTATTTTCCAGCAGAATCTGGTTGATGCGGTCGCGGATCTGATCCAGTGCCGACTGCTTTCCATCCACCGAGCGGAGTTGCGCATAGCCTCGCGATGACAGGTCCATGACGACCTGATGGCGAATCGCCGGCATATGGGTTTCGATATACATCGGTGCATCCGGCTTCCGTGACATCAGGTCGACTTCCAGCTGCACAAAACGGGAGGCGTCCTGGTCGGCAAGATTCACCACGAAGGCGGGCCGCAGTTCGATGTAAATCGGATCGGCTTTTTTCGGTGTGGCATCTTCGGCCAGGTCACCATCAGCGGCCTTGTCGAGCACCAGCATCTTGTAGGCAACGCCACCACCTCCGCCCGTGATCAGAAGCAGAACCAGCAATACCAGGGGCAGCTTGCTCTTCTTTTTCTTGGGTGCTTCAGTTTCCGGGGTGTCCTTGCTTTCGGCCACGGGGTGCTCCTTGTTGGGTCGGCATCGAAAAATTGGCAACTATCAACGCACGGGTGCGCAGAAAGGTTGGGAGCAAGTTACATACCGCCCAAGGATATTACCGGGAAATTCGCGTCAAGAACGCGCGATTCCCCGATTTATCAGGCGTAGAGATCCAGCAAACGCACCCCAGTCTGCGTCACCGGCTGAGCTGGCGCCAAATTTTCGTCACCGGCACCGAGACCGCTCATCGGGGTGTTGGCGAACTCGGCCTGCGCATCACCGCGGCCGGAACCGCGACCGGTTTCGCAATGGAAACCGGCCAGCATCAGACCGGCCTGTTCGAACCGTTGTCGCAGATCCTGGTTGTTGTCCTGCATCAGGTCACGCGCTGCGGCGGAATCCGTCACCACACGCAACTCGATGCCGCGTGCGGTATCGGTAAGTTCACAGTTGATCTGCCCCAGATGCGCCGGAGCCAGATTGATGCGTACCCGGGAATCGCCCATGTCCCGCAACTGGATCAGTTCGGCGGCCAGCGAAGGCAGCCAACCCGCCTTCTGGGTATCAATGGACGCACTCAGTGCCGCCGCAGCCGTGCTGCTTGCCGCGGCCGTGGTGGACAACATGTCAGCGCGGTTCAAAGCCGCCGAGGCGGACAACCCTTCCACACCCAGCAGATGTCCGAGCGACTGGAGCTGGGGTGCTCCGGCTGTGTCCGCGGTGGTTGCGGCGGTGATCAGTGATGCCAGCCCGCTTTGCTGCAACTCGGTACCCAGTGCGGCAAAGTCCAGAACCTTGGAATCTGTGGGCAGTGTCGCATTCGCGGGTAACGCGATGGCAGGGTTAGGCGCCCCGTCGGCTTTTCCAGTTGCCGCGGCAGAACCGCCCGCCTGATGAGCCTCAGCCACCAGTACCGGATTCACGCTTTTGAGCACGGGCAGGCCCTCGGCCAGCAGCGGCCTATCTGTAGCCACAGTGCCTGGGACCACGACGCCGGTGACGCCGGTCGATTGGGGAATGGCGGCGCCCGACGCATTGGCGCCACTCTGTGGCGTTGCAGCTGCGACCGTGCCGGAAGCGCGGATTTGTGCCTGTGCCTGTACTTGCGCCTCTAGCTCTGCTTGAGTCTGCGTCTGCAGCTCTCCGCTGGGGGGCGGCAACCGGGTTTGCGCCAGATCGGATGCATCAACCCCCGTCAAGCCATCCGCCCCCTCCTCCGGCGCGACGCCGGCAGCCACCAGCGTCGGCGGTGAGGTGGTTTCGGGGATGACCTCGACGTCTTCAACGTCGGCGTTCGAGATCTTCCCGTCAGCGTTCGCGGGCTGCACGGCTTCCGGTGAATCGGCCTCACCCACGGGCTTCGTGGCGGTGGTCGCAGCCGGTGTACCGGGCGACGTCGTCTCGTTTTCCACCGCGCCTTCAGGGGCTTCCGCCACCGCGACCTCACGCGCTGACGATTTCGGTGCATTCGGCGATTTTTCGCCGGCAGCCACAGCCGTTTCCGCATTTGCTTTCTTGGCGGTGCTGGATTCGCTTTCAGGAGCGGCGGATTGCTGTGGGATCTCTCCACGCAACATGGCGCCAAAATCCATTCCGGCGGCTTCCGTTTTGGCAATGGGCGTGACCGTGGACTGCGCGCTGCGCACACTGCTCGTGCTGCCGGCCAAGCCGGACAGAGAAAGACTAGCGGCCATGACGTGATGCCACGTAGTCGTCGAGCATGGCCTGCTCGGCCTTGCGCTGCACTTCCTCGCGCCGCAGTCGGGCCCGTTCCTGCAGTTTTTCGATCACCAGGCTTTCGCGACGGGCTTCGCGGAACTGTAACTGCCGCCGTTCTTCGACCTGGCGTGCGGTATCGGTGCGTTTGGCCGCCTCGGCACAGACGTCGTGTAGCCGCGCGCCGAAACCCTGACGCAACTGCAGGCTCGCCGCCGTCACGGTATCGCCGCGTCCCGGTTTAACGGAATTGCGCGCGTTGCGCAGTTGCTCGGCGACCGCTCGGCTGCGGGCGGTGACGCTCTGAGCCTGGCTCCAGTGCAGCAAGGCGGCGTCTTCCTGCCATTGTTTCTGGCGGCGCAAAACCTTGAGGGTCTGGTCGTCCAAGGGTGTCACTCAGTGGGATTTCACTTCGAGAACTGCAACTCCCGGTCCACGGGAATATCCACCAGCTTTCGCAGTTGCTCACGGCTTTGCTGCAATGAGCAAGGCTCGTCCACGCCTTGACGCAGAAACTTCTCGATCTGGTCCCAAAGTTCGATGGCGCGATCGGTCCGTGCATCCGAACCTTTTTGGTAGGCACCGATGGAAATCAGATCGCGGTTGCGATTCCAGGCGGAAATCAGGCTGCGCAGCTCGATGGCCGCGGCGCGCTGCTCAGGGGGCTGCACGACGTTCGCCAGGCGACTCACCGAGCGTTCGATGTCCACCGCGGGGAAGATGCCCGCATCCGCCATCTGGCGCGCGAGTACGATGTGGCCGTCAAGAATCGCGCGGGCGCTATCGGCCACGGGGTCGTTGAGGTCATCGCCCTCCACCAGCACCGTGTAGATGGCGCTGATCGAGCCGCCACCGGAGTCGGCATTCCCGGCGCGTTCGATCAACTGCGGCAGATGGGTAAACACCGATGGCGGGTAGCCACGCGTCGCCGGCGGCTCGCCCACAGCCAGCCCGATTTCCCGCTGTGCCTGGGCAAACCGGGTTAAAGAATCCATCAACAACAGGACGTCGCAACCATCATCGCGAAAACCTTCGGCGATCGCGGTGGCCATATAGGCCGCACGCACTCGCGTCAGCGGTGGTGCATCCGCAGGGGCGGCAACGACGACCGCGTGTTTGAGACCTTCGGGGCCCAATGTGTCCTGAACGAATTCGCGAACCTCGCGCCCCCGCTCGCCAATCAGCGCGACCACGGTGACCTGAGCGGATGTGTGCTTGGTCATCATGCCGAGCAGGCTGCTTTTGCCCACGCCCGCGCCGGCAAACAGACCCACCCGCTGGCCGCGGGCCAGGCTCAGCACGCTGTTGATACTGCGTACGCCCACATCCAGCGGTTTGCTCACCGGCGCCCGCAAGAGCGGGTTGATGGGGGGCACCCGGAGCTTGCCGTGGCGGATGTGCCGCAGACGACCTTTGCCATCCAGTGGCTCGCCGTCGGCGTCGATCACGCGCCCGAGCAGCCCCTCGCCTTGCGGCACTTCGGCTCGATTCAGCGACGGGGTCACCCGTGCGCCAGGCCGCAAGCGCCCGATCGGGCCTCGCGGCATCAAGAAAATACGGTCGCCTTCAAAACCGACGACCTCGGCCTCCACACTGCCCCCGCCATCGGTTTCGACGTCGCAGGGCGTGCCCATCGAGACCGAAATGCCACGGGCTTCCAGCGTCAGGCCCACCACACGCACCAGGCGACCTGATTTCCGCAGGCCACTGGAGGAACCGGTACGCGCCCCACGGGCCGCAAGATTGTCGGCAAGGCTGGCGTTGCGGGCGGTGATTTGGGCGTCAGCCACCATTGAGCATGTCCGCAGCGAGACTTTCGATACGGCCGCTCAGTCGTCCATCGACTTCGGTATCGTCCTGACGGACGACCACATCCCCCGGCTGCAAATCAGGGTTCGCACGCAGCGACCACAGCGAATCCACATCATCCAGAGCATTCAGGCGTTCGTAATCGGCCGGGGATAGCTCGACCTCCACCGTGGATTCCAGCGGCCCCAGATGGGTAACGACCCGGTGAACCAGCTGTCGCAGGTTTTCGGCCTCGGCCTCGATCGCCTGCCCCAGCACCCGCCGCGCCATACTCAGCGCCAGGTTGACCAGCGCCCGTTCGACCTCGTTGTCCAGCTCGGCCAGCGGCCGGGCCAGCTGTGCGGCGATCACCTTGAGCGAACGGCGCTCTTCTTCGGCTTGCGCCCGCCCCGCGGCCAACCCTTCGGCATGCCCGCGGGCGAAACCCTCATCCCGCGCAGCGGCCTGGATGGCCTCGATCTCGGCCGCCGTGGGCGGCTTGGGCACATCGGCGACTTCCGCCGAAGCCACCGTGCCGGGACGCGGACCCGCAATGTCATCCAGACTGGGAATACTCCAGCTGGTCGCGCCCTGCGGTTTATGCCATACCGAGCCACCCAGGCTCTTGGCCGCACTCACACGAATTCCTCATTGGACGCGCCGAGCTGAATATCGCCGGACTCGGCCAGCTTGCGGGCAGCGGCCAGGATTTCCTTCTGCGCCGCATCCACATCGGCGAGCCGCACCGGCCCGCGAACTTCCATGTCTTCCTTGACCATTTCGGCAGCCCGCGACGACATGTTGCTGAAGAACTTCTCCTGCAATTCGGGTGATGCCCCGCGCAGGGCGACGACCAGCTGGTCGTTGCTGACCTCGCGCAGCAGCGTCTGCAGCGAACGATCGTCCAGATCGCCCAGGTTGTCGAATACGAACATCAATTCTTCGATCTCGCTGCCCATGCGTTCATTGCGCTCACGAATGGCGCTCATCAGTGCTTGTTCGGCTGAGCTTTCCAGATGGTTCATGATGTTGGCAGCGGCTTTCACCCCACCCACGCTCGAGGCCTTGGATCCATTGCTGCCACTGAACTGACGCTCGATGATCTCGTCCAGCTCCACCAGCGCACGGGCCTGAATGCCGTCCAGCGACGCGATGCGCATGACGATGTCCGGGCGATCACGTTCCGGCAGCAACGGCAGCACCGCGGCGGACTGATCCGCATCCAGATAGGACAGCACGATGGCGATGATCTGCGGATGTTCACCACGAATCAGGTCCGCGATGCCACGCGCATCCATCCACTTGAGTGATTCCAGACCCTTGCTGTTTTTGCCGATCAGAATGCGATCGATCACCCGCCCGGCCTTGTCTTCACCGAGCGCCGCAACCAGGGTCTTGCGAATGTAATCTTCCGAACCCACGCCCAGCGAGGTTTGCTGACGCATGGCTTCGGCAAAATCGTTGATGACGGCTTCCGCTTTGGGCTGCGATACGCCTTCCAGCGTCGCCATCGCGGCGCCCAGCTTCTGAACTTCTTTGGGGTCCATGTGCTGCAGCACGGCGGCTGCCTGCGCTTCACCCAGCGACAGCAACAGAATCGCCGCGCGCTCAGATCCCGTCAGTGAAATCTCTTTGGCATCACTCATCTGCGATCCATCCTCGTACCACGTTCGCAACCCGAGCCGGATCCTGCCCTACAACTTCACGGACAGCGGCCAGCTTCTCGTCGAAATCATTCTGTGGCGTGAAATCGAGCGAATGCCGCTTCGGTTGCCCCTCGCTGTCGGCTCCGCCGCCGAAGTCGGAACCTTCCACCGCCAACGCCGTGGACCGGCTCGCACCCGCGGCACCCGCCAGTGCGGGCGTCGCCGGCGTGGCCACGGTAGCGCCCAGCACCGCCGATACGGCAGGCCGGAACAACCGGAAGGCCACCAGTAGCAGGACCACCAGCCCAATCAATTGCCGCGCCATGTCTTGCAACATGGGCTGTTCCCACAGCGGGATGGACTCGATTTCCGGCTCTTCAACGTTCTGGAACGGCAGGTTCTGCACGCTCACCGAGTCGCCACGCTCGTCGTTGAAGCCGATGGCTTCGCGGACCAGCGCCTGAATGCGTTCAACCTGCTCCTGTGGCAGCGGCTCCAAGGCACCGTCCGCGCCAGTCGGCATATGGTCCACGACCACCGCGGCGCTGATGCGTCGCACGCGGCCTGGGTTCTGCCAGGTCTGCTCCACCGTACGGTTGATTTCGTAATTGCGGGTGGACTGCGTGGACGAGGTCCCATTGCTGCCCGTCACAGCCTCGGCGTTGTTGGCCGCCGTATTCGGCGGACGGTTGCTCAGCGCACCAGGAACACCACCCACCGCTGACTCGCCACCGCGGGTCTCTTCGGAGAGTTGCTCGCTGCGGATGGTGCGCGAGTTCGGGTCGTAGGATTCACGGGTCTGTTCGGCGCGTGAGAAATCCAGATCCACGGTGACCTGGGCGCTGACGCGCCCCGCACCGGTAAAAGGCTGCAGCAGTTGCAGGATCCGCTCAACGTAGCGCTGCTCGGTGCGTTCCTGAAATGCGATCTGCTCATCGTTCAGCCCCTGACCACCGGCTTGCGGACGATTCAAGAGTGAGCCGCGTTGGTCGACAACCGATACGCGGTCATCCGACAACTGCGGAACACTGGAAGACACAAGATGGACGATGGAGGCAATCTGGCCCGGGTCCAGCGCGCGGCCGGGATGCAGCGTGAGCATCACCGCGGCGGATGCCGTTTCATTCGGGCGAACGAAAGCGCTGCGCCGGGGCAGCGCCAGGTGAATGCGCGCCGTACGCACCGGCTGCATCGTGGATATCGTGCGCGCGAGCTCGGTTTCCAGCACATGCTGGTAACGGGCGTTTTCCATGAATGGCGACGAGCCCAGCCCGCCGGCATCCCGAATCAATTCGAAACCCACACCGGAGCCTTGCGGCAGCCCTTCGGCCGCCAGCGCGAGGCGCATGTTGTGCACCTGCTCCGCCGGGATCATGACCGCGCCTTCCGACTGCTCGAACGGGATATTGCGGCTTTGCAGCGCCTGCACCACGGCCATTTCGTCCTCCGGCATCAAACCGGTGAACAACGGCGCCATGTTGGAGCCCTGGGACCAGAACCAGATGGTAATACCGACCGCAATCGCGGCGGCGATACCGGCCAATCCCAATAGCTGGCGAGTGCCCGGGTGCGTGATAACCCGACGCACATTGGCGGCCAGGCTGGGCCCGGTCTGTGGTGTTGGTGTGGCGATGTCCATGTCTGTGTGTCCTTAAACCGCGATCAGACCGGCATGTTCATGATGTCCTGGTAGGCAGAAACCATCCGGTTCCGGACCTCGGCCAGAGTTTTGAAGGACACGTCCGCCTTGTTCAGAGCCAGCATCACATCCGCCAGCTCCACGTCTTTGGCACCCTGCACGAATGCGGTGCTCATGCTTTCTGCGGTTTTCTGCTGCGTGTTGACCGAGTTGATGGCCGAACCCAGCGTATCCGCAAAATTGACCTCAGGTTTGGACGTTTCAGCAACCGATTTGGTGGCCATATCCCCGCTGCGTGCCTGCAAAGCCCGCAACTGGGAAAGAACGTTTTCTACACCTGCGCCTTGAATGTTCATGTCAATTTGTCCTCATGCACTTGCCATGCCATCGGAACATGCGGCATGTGAAAAAGAGGTCAAGCCCGCGTCAGGCTTCCGCCTCGGTGGAGCGCTGCATCTTGTATTTGCGCAGCTTTTCAACCAGCGTTGTCCGCCGCAGATTCAACAGCTCGGCGGCATGCGCCACCACACCATCAGCCTGGTCCAGAGCCTGGCGAATCAATCCGGTTTCCACCGCCTGAATGTAGGCCCGCAAATCAATGCCGTCTTCCGGCAAGGTGAACTGAGCATCCAGGCTGACCACAGCGCCACCCTCTGCCGTGGCGGCAACCGGCGCCGTCCCCGGAGCCGGGCGGTAGCGCTCGGGCAGCATGTCGACCGTCACCTCGGAATTCGGGTGCAACACGGCCAGCCGCTCGATCAGGTTCGACAGCTCGCGCACGTTGCCCGGCCAGCGACACCCCTGCAAGGCGCGGATCGCGTCCTTGGTCAGGCGCAGACGCCCGCGTCCCTTCTGCTCGTTGGCTTCGGCGAACTCGCCGATCAAGGTGGGCAGATCTTCGGCGCGATCACGCAATGCCGGAGTTTCAATCGGAAACACATTGAGGCGATAGAACAGATCCTCGCGGAATTTCCCGTCGGCAATACGCTCCTCAAGGTTGCGATGTGTCGCCGCGATAATGCGGACATCGCAATGCCGGGTCTGGTTGCTGCCCACGCGCTCAAAGCTGCGCTCCTGCAGCACGCGCAGCAGTTTGACCTGCATCGGCAGACTCATGTCACCAATTTCATCCAGGAACAAGGTGCCGCCCTCGGCCATCTCGAAACGGCCCTGCCGGGTGCTGATCGCACCGGTGAAGGCACCCTTTTCATGGCCGAACAGCTCGCTTTCGAGCAAATCCGCCGGAATTGCACCGCAGTTGACGGCGACAAACGGCATGGCCCGCCGGGCCGATTGGGCGTGGATGGCACGCGCCACCACTTCTTTCCCGGTTCCCGACTCGCCGGTGATCAGCACCGAGGTGTCGTAGCTTGCGACCTGCGCAATCATGTGCCGTACGCGCGCCACCGCCGGTGCGTTGCCGGTGGGCCCCTCGAGGGTGGCCTCGGATTCCATCTCGGCGTTGAGCAAACGAATGCTCACGCGCCGCAAAATCTCGGTGAGCTGCGATTGCTGCACCGGATACGCCAGGTGCCAGACGTCCGCCGGGTCCAGACCCAGCGTGTCATCGCCATATTCCGGCATCAGCAACAGCGGTGCGTGCTGCGGATCTTTGCGCAGCCAGTTCACCACGTCATGGCTCCCGCCCAGTTCGGTAGACCCGAGCACGATGGCCAGAAAATCGCGCGGTGCGAGATTCTCGTCCTGCACTTCCTTCAGGGTGCGGAAATCCAGAGGGCTGAAATCCAGAAAATTCAGGATCGCGGTCATTTCCCGGGCTCGATCTTCATTCTTGTCGAGTACGAGCACACGTGACTCAGGCATTGCGTTTCTCCATCACTTTCTCAACCAGATCCGCCACCGATGGCAGGAAATCCACCTTGTTAATGAAGTGGTCGGCGCCTGCAGCTTGGGCGTGGGCACGATGCTCGGCATCGCCGTATACGCTGACCAGAGCGATGATCGGGGGTTGATCCTGGGCCTTGATCAGGCGCGTGGCCTGGATGCCGCCCATCTTGGGCATCGCGATGTCACACAGGAGCAGGTCGGGACGGTGCTCATCACACAAGCGCACGGCTTCCTCTCCATCGGCACCCATCGCGACCAGGTCCACGCTGTCGAGTTCGGAGAGTAGCGCCTGGGCAAGGCGACGGAAGTCGGCGTGGTCATCAACAAGAATTGTTCGTAGCGGCGTCATTTCGACAGTTCCTTAAACGGTGGCGGTGGCCAAATTGTCATGTGCTGCCGATCCCTGGCCGCGGTGTGCTGGACGAGCCAGCATCTTGCGGGCGGCCACCCGTTCCTTGGATGAACCAATTCCCATTGCCTCCCGATACTTGGCGATCGTCCGGCGAGCAATGGAAATGCCCCGCCGTGCAAGAATCGCTGCGATGTCCACATCGCGCAAGGGCTCTTCTGCCGGCTCCGCGTCAATCAACCGTTTGATCAGCGCCTTGACCGAAGCACCGGAAGCGGACACGCCTTCGGCTGCTGTCAGCTGGCTGGGGAAGAAATGCTTCAGTGAGTAGATGCCGCGCGGTGTTTCCACATACTTGGACGTGGTGATGCGCGACAGGGTGGATTCGTGCACGCCGATTTCTTCGGCGATGTCTTTGAGCGTCAGTGGCGCCAGACCCACTTCACCACGGGTCAGGAATGCGGATTGCCGACGGAAAATCGCCTCGGTCGCAGCCAGCAGCGTGTCCTGGCGCACCTGCACGCTACGCAACAGCCAGCGGGCTTCCTGCAGTTGATCTTTGAGCGCCCGTGCCGATTTGTCGCTTTCCACCGCCTGAGCGTATTCCGGGTTCACCCGCAGCCGTGGCAACGCGCGATCGTTCAGACGCACGGACCAGCCCCGCTCGCTGGGCTCCACGCGAACATCCGGGCTGACGTACTGGGTATCCGCAACTTCTGCGGCGGGCTTGGGATTCAGGCCGCGGATCATGCCCACCGCCTGTAGGATGGTTTCGACCGCAACTTTGAGGGTGGCGGCCAGAGCCGTCCAGCGCTTGGCGGCAATGTCTTCGAGGTGAAAATCCACCAATGACAACGCCACCTGAATCAGTTCGGGATCTCCGTTGCGGTCTTCCAGGCGCTCTTCCAGTTGCACCCGCAGTGCCTCGGCCAGGCTGCGCGACGCGTAGCCCAGCGGTTCCAGTCGCTGCGTGCGCTCCAGCACCGTTTCAATGCGATCCAGCGTGACATCCGCGACGCCATCCAGGCGCCGGGCCAATTCTTCGATGGAGATCTGCAGATAACCCGCGTCATCGGTCGCGGCACAGATCTCGCACACGATTACTCGATCGGTTTCATTTTCGAAAGCCAGAGAAGCCTGCTCGAGGATGCGCATGTGCACGTCCTGGCGCTCGGCAACCGCACGGCGTTCGAACATGTCGGAGTCTTCGTCATCGTGACGCAGGCCCGAACCGTACAGTTCCATGCCGGAGCCTTCTTCCAGGTCGTCAACGGCATTGACTTCCACGTCATCGTCGTCCTCACGCTCGAGCATGATGTTGTCGTCCAGAGCCTGATTCAGCTCGGCTGAAAGCTCCAGCGAGGACAGCTGCAACAAGCGGATCGATTGCGCCAGCTGCGGGGTCATCCCCAGCTGCTGTCCCATGGTCATGCCGATGTTCTGACGCATTGTCTTGATCTCCGTGAAAGCGGTTTCATTTTTCCCGGCTGCGAGACGGAATCTCGTCAGGCCACGGGTGTCACTTTCTCGGAGGACGCGTCATGGAAACGTCAAGGGCTTGGCGTTTCCCCGGGGGCGGCAATTAGCGTGCCACTGGCTGCGCCTGCTTGCGGGCAATTTCCCGACGGTGGTGCCGGAAAACGTGACGCCGCAACGCATCATCGACATCATCATCCAGCGTTGATGGGCGAAAGCTGATCAGATTCCCCGGGCTCCCGCCATCCGCCAACGGGATCAGCGTGACCTCCCCCGCCAGACGTAGCGGCTCGGGGTAGCCGTCGCTCAGGAAGAGCTCCAGCACCCCGGCCCCGACGGCGACCGGTTCGGTGCTGACCCACTCGATCTGATCCGCCGAAATGGTGACCTCGGCCCGTTGCGGGAATTGCCCGCCCGCGCCGCGCATATGCAGCTGGCTGACGAGCGCCACCAGCAGATCAAGCCGGGCGCGGATGTCCTGCAGTTCGGGTGACGAGTTTTCGCCACCGTCGCTGCGCCCCAGGGCATCGGAGTGTTCCAGCGTCGACACCGCCGCCAGCACCCGCAGCGCATCCGCGGATGTGGGTTCCGACGCGTTCTGGACGAACCTTACGGGGCGATGACTGACATAACTGGGACCCATTGATAGGTTATACCCGATCAGGAGTGGAGCACGCGCGTCGCGCTGATGCCGCGATCCGCATCCGCCAGCTCCGCGAAAGCGGATGCAATCGGATCAATGAGATTGCGGGCTTCACGCAATGCGGCGACCCGATCGTCGCTCAGAGCCAGACGTTCGGCCACATAGGTCAGCAGCAGGCGCAACTGCTTCACCGTGGCGCTGCTGGCGGCAGGATCAATGGATTCGCGGACATCGGCCAGAACCGCACGCGCCTGCTGCAGGTCATCCGGTCCGCTGGGGCTCCCGTGAGCCACGGTATACGCGGCTCGGGCCAGTCGATCACTGAGCGTGGAGTACATCAGGGTCAATACCTGTGCCGGCTGGGACTTGCCGCTGGCCTCGCCCGCTGCACCGTCAAACTGAATGGGATCGCTGGGATTCATCATCGAAAAAGTCATGGCTTGTATCGCACGCTGGTAGTTCATAAGGGGTATCGGCCAGGCGGGCAAAAACTTGACGCCGAAAAAAGAAAAAGTTGCGGCGCCTGCAAAGAAAAAAGCCCCGGCATGTCTGCCGAGGCTGTTTCCTTGCTGAAGACTGGGAAGCGGATCAGGCTTCAGCGTGCAGCCCAAGGCTGCCATCGGACAATACCTGCTTGAGACGTTTTGCCATTTCCAGCACTACATCCCCAGGTATCTGACGCAGCAGAGCACCCTGCTCGTCAAAAATGGAAACCACCAAACGGCCGGCTTCCTTGTCGATTCGAAATTGGATTTCTCCGGCCCGGTACAACGGGTTCTCCACTTGGGGTTTCCCGTTATAAGCATCGCGTTGCGAGCGGAAAGCTTGCTCCAGCGAACCCACCGGGTTCACCTTGCTACGTCCATCCGGCCCATACGCTGAACTCATCGGGGGATGGGAAATCCGGCTTGCCGCAAAGATATCCATGACGCACCTCCTTCACTCAATGGCCCCGGTGAGATCACCGGGGCCCTGAGCGACGGGTCGAGGTGCTTCGCGATTAGCGAAGCAGACTCAACACGCTTTGGGGAGCGGCATTCGCCTGAGCCAGCATCGCGGTACCTGCTTGCTGCAGGATCTGCGTGCGGGACAGTTCAGCCGTTTCCACTGCGAAGTCGGCATCCTGAATCCGGCTGCGAGAAGCACTCATGTTCTCGACACTGGTCTGCAGGCTTGCCACCACACTCTCGAACCGGCTTTGCTGTGCACCCAGTGATGCGCGTGCGCTGTTCACCGTGGTCAGGGCGCTGTCCACCAACTTCATCGCGGTTTGTGCGCCGGCGTAGTTAGCTACCGTGAGGGTGTCGATACCGGTGCTGGTGGTTACGGTACCCACCGAGCCAGCTGCCCAACCCGTGGTTGTGGCCAATGGGGCTGCACCGGCAATGGTCACAGCCGCTTCACTGTTCAGCGTCAGCTGACCGGTCGCGGTGTCGTAGCTCGCACCAACACCCGTCTGTGCCGATACTTCGTTGATCGCATCAGCCAGCTGGCCGGCACGCTCCGCAGCACTGGACGCCGCGGCGATGGCACCGACGTCCACACCGTTGATCGTGAAGTCACCTGCTGAGATCGCCGTGCCGAAACCGGTCAGGCCCGATGCGGCAACCGACATGGCAGCACCACCGGCTTGCGAAACCGAACCCAGAGCCGCGGTGTTGGTGTCGGCAATGGTCGAAATCGTGATGTTCTCACCGGCGTTGGCGCCGATCTGGAACACCGCGCCGCTGAATGAACCATCCAGCAGTTTCACGCCGTTGAAAGAGGTTTGATCGGCAACCCGGTTGATTTCGGAAAGCAGTTCGGAAACTTCCAGTTGCAGAGCGTCACGATCGGACTGGGTGTAAGTCGCATTGGACGACTGCACAGCCAGCTCGCGGATACGCTGCAGGTTGTTGGTGACTTCGTCCAGCGCGCCTTCCGCGGTTTGAGCCAGGGAAATGCCGTCGTTGGCATTACGGATTGCCTGGTTCTGACCACGAATCTGCGTGGTGAAGCGTTCGGAAATTGCCAGACCCGCAGCATCGTCTTTGGCGCTGTTGATGCGCAGACCTGTTGACAGCCGCTCGATGGAGGTGGCGAGGTTTGACGAAGAAGCGCTCAGGTTTTTCTGAACGTTCAACGACATGATATTGGTGTTGATACCTTGCATTGTTCGATTCCTTCTATGGATAAATGAGCCTTGAGCGGAGGTTGGACCGAGGTCCTTGCTCTTGCTCCAGACAAGTTATCGGCGGGCTGAATCGAAACTTGAGGCTTTATTTATTGAAAAGGCCTCTCCGCAAAATCAAGGTCAAACGCAGCAAAAAGCATATCGCGGATTGGCGTAAACATCGGGAGTCGGAGGCCAGACCGCCCGCGTGAGGTCCGCTATCCGGAGTGCCGACCCCACCAAGCGGCATGACCGGCAGGGAACCGCGCAGCGGCGCAAGACCGCCCGGCCACAGGATGCGCCGACCCGGCCGGCGGCGCGTCTGGCCAGTCTTGCCATCTCAGACCATCCCGTGATGGGTGGCAACAAGGCGCAGCGTGTCTCGCTAAATCGCGATGAACCAAAAACCATGTCCAGTTCGCCAACCACGCACATGGGCCAACCGGCTTGGTGGAAGTCGTACCGACTCGACCCAACGAAAAAACCCCCGTAATTCAACGAGGGTTTTCTGCACACCCCGCTGCGGGGCGTCGCTGGCGACCGCGATAGCGATCATGCCTATCGGACTCAGGCCACCATTTGCGCCATCGTGCGATTACGGTCAACGCCCTGCTCGGCCAGCTCGTTCCAGGCAGCAGTCAGCGGAGCGAATACCTTGCGGATTTCGGCGATGGCCGCGACCCGATCATCACTCTGCCGCAAGCGCTGGCCGGCGTACTGGTACAGGCCGTAGAGATTGCCGGCGATCTCCCCACCCTGGGTCAGATCGAGCGACGACTGCAGCTCAGCGAGGATATCCAGCGCTTTCATCAGCGGCGCGTTCATCGCCGGAGAACCCTGCTCTGCCAGCATCTGAGCACTCGCGAGGCGGGCTTCGAGACCGTTGTACAACATGGCCACCAGGCGTGCGGGCGAAGCGGTTTGTACGTCAACGGTTTGATAGGAGTTGGCGGCGGCTTGGGCGGTGTAGCTGGAGGTGTACATCAGTGGAAAGTCCGTTTCAGGTTCTGATGTAGTTATCGGCCCCTCGAATCAAAACTTGAGGGGTCGGCGCAAATTTATGCGGAGGTGTTGATCGTCAGCGTTGCCAGCTGCGATGCCAGGAAGCTGCTGGTGCTTTGCATCTGCGCCAATGCAATATCCAGTGCGGTGAACTGCTTCAGGTAGCGTGATTCGGCGCGCTCCATCCGGGCATCCAGCTTTTCGGTGCTGTCGTCAATGCGTTGCAATATGGCCTCGAGCGCCACTTCGCGACTCTTCAGACTGGCATCGTCGGCCAGCATCGATTCCAAAGTATCGGTGAGCTTCGATGCGATGCCGGTATCACCGCTCCACCAGGCTGCAACATCGGCGCGTCGGTCACTCAGGGCCTCGGTGAGCTTGGCCGAGTCCAGCGACAGTTTCCCATCCGTGTCGAAGCTCAATCCAAATTCGCCGCCCAGCAGATCACCACCCGGGCCGTGGCCTTCGGATATGACATTGCGCAGACGGGATTCGATGCCACGCATCAATGCGTTGCCATTCAGTGGACCACCGTTGCCGGTGATGGGGTTGTACTCACCCAGCGTATCGGTTTTGCTGGCAAATCCGTTCCACGCGGTCACGAACGCATTGATGGCGTCGGTGATCGCGGTGTCGTTGCGGGTCACGCCCAGTTCGGTGGTGACGCCAGCATCTGCCTTCAGCAGGTTCAGCGTGACGCCATCGATGGCATCGCTGATGGTGTTGGTGCTGCTGCTGCGTGGCATGCCGTCGATGCTGATCAACGCATCCTGACCGACTTCGGTGGCGTTGAAATCCGCAGCCAGTGCGGTGTAGTCGCCGGTTCCACCCAGGGTGATGGCGCTATCCGCGCCAATTCGGTCGGAACTCAATGACAGGACGCTGCCGCCATCCACATTGATAATCGTGGCACGCACACCGGGATTGTCCCCGGCCTGGTTGATCGCATCGCGCAGTTCGGCGAGCGTGGTGGCCGGGTCCGTCAGGTTCACCGAGAAGCTGTCGCTTCCCAGCGTGATGTCGAATGTGCCCACACCCAGCCCGGCAGCCGGGTCGGTGGGGGTTTGCAGCACGGAACGCCCGGTACTGGCCAACCGTTCGACGATGATGTCGTAGTTGCCCAATGATGAGCCCGTCGCGGCTGTGGCAGAAAAATAATCCTCGGAGGACAAGCTGACGCTACGCGCCTCCGTGGCTTCATCGCCAACGCTGTCAGACAGCGCGTTCTGCAGGCTGGACATGGCACTGCGCAATTGACCATAGGCGGAAATTTCGACCCGGGTCGCTGACTCCTGTCGCGACAGGCGGGTCGCTACCGGCGCCCGGTCGGCCGCCACAAGCTGACTGACCAGACCCTGGATATCCAGGCCGGAGCCGACGCCCGATGAAGTAATTGCAGCCATGTCTGATCGCCGCGATTAGGCGGCGCCTCCGGTCGTGGAGACCTGCGTGCTCGGTGCTTTTTGGGCGTCGAGCACTTCGGTAATTTGTTCGGCCATTTTGAGGACGACTTCCGCCGGGATCTGGCGTACCACTTCCCCGCGGTCATCGTAGATGGAGACCACCAGCCGGTCGGTGTTCTCATCCACCTTGAACTCCAGCTCGCCGAGCTTGGTTTGCGGGAAGCTCTGGGTATAACGGCTTTCGCCCTGGGTTCGACCGGAATCCTGGGTTTCAATTCGCCCCACCGGCTCCACCGGAGTTACGGGCCGCAGTTGCGGCAAAGCCCCGGACTGGGCCGAGGGATGGGGGATGGCGTTTACATTCGGAAAATCCATGGTGAACTCCTTGTCCCGTCAGGCTCCGGCCTTATTGCCGGAGCCATCGGGTCTGGTGGGGATTAACCCAGCAACTGCAACACGCTTTGCGGGGCTTGGTTGGCCTGGGCCAGCATCGCTGTCCCGGCTTGTTGCAGGATCTGGGTCCGCGAAAGGTTCGCGGTTTCTACGGCGAAGTCGGCATCCTGAATCCGGCTACGCGAAGCACTCTGGTTCTCTACCGAGGATTGCAGGCTGGCCACGACGCTCTCGAAGCGGCTTTGCTGCGCACCCAGGGTGGCGCGGGCGCTGTTGACCGTGGTCAGCGCGCTGTCGACCAATTTCATCGCGGTTTGCGCACCGGCGTAGTTGGCCACCGTGAGAGTGTCGATACCGGTGCTGGTGGTTACGGTACCGACCGAGCCCGCAGCCCATCCCGTGGTGGTAGCCAACGGAGCCGCACCAGCAATGGTCACCGCGGCTTCACTGTTCAATGTCAGCTGACCGGTCGCGGTGTCGTAGCTGGCGCCTACACCGGTTTGGGCAGAGACTTCGTTGATCGCATCGGCCAGCTGGCCGGCGCGCTCGGCGGCGCTGGAAGCAGCGGCAATGGCACCCACATCCACACCGTTGATGGTGAAATCACCGGCGGCGATGGCCGTACCGAACCCGGTCAGGCCGGAAGCCGCGACCGACATGGCAGCACCACCGGCCTGGGATACCGACCCCAGAGCGGCAGTATTGACATCGGCGATGCTCGACAGGGTGATGTTTTCACCCGCGTTGGCACCGATCTGGAACACCGCGCCGGTGAACGAGCCGTCGAGCAGCTTCACACCGTTAAAGGTGGTCTGGTCGGCAACCCGGTTCACTTCCGACAGCAGCTCCGACACTTCCAGTTGCAACGCGTCGCGGTCGGACTGCGTGTTGGTGGCGTTGGAGGCTTGCACGGCCAGTTCGCGGATCCGTTGCAGGTTGTTGGTCACTTCGTCCAGCGCGCCTTCGGCGGTCTGGGCCAGCGAGATGCCATCATTGGCATTGCGGATCGCCTGGTTCTGACCGCGAATCTGCGTGGTGAAACGCTCGGCGATCGCCAGGCCGGCGGCGTCGTCCTTGGCGCTGTTGATCCGCAGACCGGTCGACAGGCGCTCGATGGAGGTGGCCAGATCTTGAGAGGATGCACTCAGGTTCTTTTGAACGTTCAGTGACATCAGGTTGGTGTTGATACCTTGCATTGTTTTGCTTCCTATATGACAAGTTGTTTTTTAGGAGGTGGGTCCGCTGGTGCTAGCAGTGACTCACCCTTCACAGAAGTTATCGACCACTTTTGGCAAAGCTTTAGGGCCTTATCGCAAGTAATCGAACAGCGATTGCTGTTGGAGTTTCTGGAACACGGCACGGGCCGCATCCAGGCTGGCGCTCTCATTCGCCAATTTGGTGACTTCCTCGGCAACGTCGGCATCCCGCAGTCGCGTCAACTCTTCATTGGCATTCAGTTTCACCGCCTCGTTGGTGTCACGAATGACATCGACGGCTTCCAGCGTCAGACCCGCTGAACTGCGAGCCCGACTGGTTCTTTCCAGCATGGCGTCCATCTCGGTGAGGCTGGCATCCAGCGCATCCCGGCGGGCCAGCTTGCCGGCATCATCGGTGGGCGACAGCGCGATTTCGGCTGCCATGTTTTCCAGAGCCGTCGCCAGATCGACGGTACCGCTGGAATCCCGGAATGCCGCACGCACATCGACCCCGGCAGGCAGGCTGCGCCCGGAGGCCACCTCCACCTGAATCGGCGCGGACATCCCCGCATCCAGAGACCATGCCCCGGCACCGCCGGAAAACGGCAGATTCGGGCTGGTGCCACCAAACAGCGGACGCCCATCGGCGTCCCGGGTGTTTCCGATCGCGGCCACATCCTGGGCCAGCCCCCGCATCTGCTCGGCCAGCAGATCGCGATCTTCGGTATTTATCGCCACGGTTTGTGAACGCACCAGCAAATCGCGGGCGCTTTGCAGCGTGTCGGTCAGATTGCCCAGTCGCGATTCCGCATAGGAGGCCTTGGACTCGACCAGGTCGAGATTCTTCTGCCGCGACTCCAGCGTGGCCAGCAGGTTTTCCGCGCGCAGCACACCGGCGGCACCAATCGGATTGTCCTTGGCGTGCTGGAACTTGACCCCGGTCGACAAAGCCTGCTGGGCTTCGAACTGGCCCTGCTGGCGCTGCTGCATGGCGGCCAGCATCGAGCGATAGGTCATCGAGTTTGTAATGCGCATGATTAGCCCCTCACCGCTGCCAGGATCGAATCAAACATGTTTCCCGCGGTGGCCAGAACCTGTGCTGCCGCCGCATAGGCCTGCTGGAAGCGCATCAGGTCGGCGGCCTCTTCGTCGAGGTTCACGCCTTGGATGGCGTCCCGTCGATCCAGCGCGAAGCTTTCGGCGGCACGGGCCACATCGGCTGAACTGATGGCCGAGGCCGCGCTCTGCCCGGTGGCGCTGACCCAATTCACATTCGCGTTCTGAATGGAGGTATTGCCGCCATCCAGCAGTCCACCACGCAGGCTGGCCTGCAATGCCAAGGCATTGCTGTTGTCACCACTGTTGGCCGTACTGCCGCCTGCAGCGGCAGCGAGGGATTCCGCACTGAGGCTGTTGACGGCGAACTGCGAGGCCGGCGCAGGCTGGATAACAAAACCGTCACCGTTCGCTGCGGCTCCGGTCAGCTCGACCGACAACCCGCCAAACAGCAGCGGGTCGGCTGCCGTTCCGCTGCCGGTTACCGGCAAGTTGACGCCGCGTGCGTCGGTCGCTGACCAACCGCCACCGTCAAAGCTCAATGTGACACGGGACGCCGGCAACGCGGAGATATCCGCCACCGCTGCGCTGATCGCCGCAGCGCCGGTGTTGCCGGAGAAGTCACGCACCTGCGGTGACGGGTTGACGAACAATTCGGCGCCGGGATTGCCACTGAGGTCGGTTCCGGCGGCTTGCGCCTGATTGAAGGTTTCACCGACCGCCAGGGCGATCCGGCCCAGTTGATCCTGTGCGGCCGGAATGTCGCTGTGCAGCACCTGCATGATGCCACCGGCTTCGCCGCCGACCACGCGGCTGGGTTGCAGGTTGCCATTGGTTGTCAGCTGAATATTGCCCTGCTCGTCCGAACCCAAACCGAGGCGCACGGCCTGACCGGCTTCAATAACCGGCTGCCCGTTGCCCAGCGTGACCCGCAGGGTACCGTCACCGTTGATCTGACTTTTCAGACCCAGTGATTCCGACAGCCCTTCCAGCAATACATCGCGGCGGTCCATCAAGGTCGCAGCGGCCGCATCCACGACACCGACCTTGTCGATCTGTGCCTGGATACTGGCGACCTCGTCCAGTTGATCCTGGGCCTGACCGACCAGCCCCATCAGCTGCTGCGCACCCTGCCCGGCTTCCGATGCCAGGGTTTGGCTTAGCGATTGAACCTGCGCCGCAAAACCTTCGGCCTGTGCGAGCACCGTCTGCCGGGTGGCAATATCGGTGGGCTGGGCGGTCAGCGCATCCACCGATTCCGCCAGACGACGCAAGGGCTCTGCCAAACCCGTGGCGTCGTCGGAAATCAGGGTATCGATGCGCGACAGCGTGCCGGCCCGCGCTTCGGCAAAAGCCCGCTCATCGACCGCATCACGCGCGGCGAACAACGCGGAGTTGTCAGCGGAACGGTTCAGGGCGACGACACTGACACCGCCACCACCGGCCAATTCACCGAACTGCACCGACTGGCGGGCATAACCGGGGGTATTGGCATTGGCCACGTTGCGACTGACCGTCGCCAGGGCATTTTGGTAGCTCGTTAGAGCCGATCGTCCGATATCAAATAGCTGAGTCATTGGCAGATTCCTTGGCGCTCATGACCGAGAGCCGTGGGGAATCTGCGACCTGCAAGACACGTGCCGCGTAATGTGGGTCGGTCGCGTACCCGGCCTCGCTCAACGCCTGGATATAGCGTTGATCCGAGCCACCGTGATCCAGCGCCGCTGCGTAACGCGGTTGGTCCTGAATGAAGCGGACATAGTCCCGCACACTCTCGGAGTAGTCCGTGTATCGGCGGAAGTTCGCCAGACATGAGTCGGACTGCCCATTCTGGAATTCGATGGTCCGCGCCTGCACCGATTCGCCCTGCCAGCTGGCATCGGCTTTGATACCGAACAGGTTGAAGCTGGCCGCCTCGGAATCGGCGGGCATGTGCTGCCCCCAGCCGGTTTCCAGCGCTGCCTGCGCCATCAGAATCCGCGGTGACACGCCCAGTTCCCGGGCCGCCGCTTCCACCCCCGGCCGCAGGGCGGCCACAAATTCTTCGGGGGAATCAAAACGCGCGGTCTTGCTGACATGGGCCGGGTTACCTGCTGTCGCTGCCTGCGCCGTTGACGTTACCGTCGTGGTGGTCCGCGGCACAAAGGGAATGGCCCCTTTGTTCATGGCGTTTTCGCGGTAAGCCGACAACGCCCGTCCGGTGTCCACGCCGCTGGTTCCATTCTGGGCACCGAGGCTGGCCAGCAAGGCTTTTTGCAGCCCCAGCCCTTCGCCCTGGGTCACCGAATCGGCGAGTTGCCGGGTCCACATGCTGTTGATCTGACCGGCCTGCCCGCTGTCACCCATGCCGGCGAACCCATCCTTGAACGCGCTGTCGAGCATGGATTTGACGAAAATGGCTTCGAACTGCCGCGCCGCCGTGCGCAAGGTGTCGGCCTCTGAGCTCGCCCGCCCGCCCAACAACGAGGTGTTGGTCGAGTCCTGCAGCGTCATCGCCGCAGGCGTCGTTGACAGCAGAGAACCCACGGCCATGCTCAGATAACGACGAGCTCGGCGCGCAGGGCACCGGCCTGCTTCAGGGCCTCGAGAATGGCCACCAAGTCGCCCGGAGCCGCGCCCACGCTGTTGACGGCGCGAACAATGGAATCCAGCGTCATGCCGCCATCCAGCTTGAACATGCGGCCGTCACCCTGGCTGATCTCGATTTCCGAATCAGCTACGACGGCCGTCTCCCCGCGCCCCAGGGCGTTGGGCTGGCTTACCTGTGGGTTTTCCCGGATCGTGACCGACAGCGAACCGTGCGTCACCGCCGCGGGTGAAACCCGTACGTTTTGCCCGATCACCACCGTTCCGGTGCGGGCATTCACCACCACGCGGGCCGGAGCTTCACCGGGAAGCACTTCAATATCTTCCAGCGCGGCGATGAAGGCCACGGTCTGGTCGGCGCTGCGCGGGGGGCGCACCGCGACGGTGACCGGGTCTACGGCCGACGCCAGACCGGGGCCCAGCAAATCATTGATCGCGCGCACGATGCGCTGAGCGGTCCGGAAATCACCGCTGTTCAGATTCAGGTAGATCGCTTCCTGATTGGCCAGGCTGTTCGGGATGGCCCGCTCAACCATGGCGCCATTGGGAATGCGTCCGGATGCCGAGACATTGACCTGCACCCGCGAACCATCCCGCCCCTCGGCCCCAAACCCGCCAACGACCATGCTGCCCTGTGCCACGGCGTAGACGTTGCCGTCGGCGCCACGCAGCGGCGACATCAGCAGGCTGCCACCACGCAGACTCTTGGCGTTACCAATCGAGGATACGGTGACATCAATCTTCTGCCCGGGCTTGGCGAAGGCCGGTAACTCGGCATGCAGAGCCACGGCGGCCACGTTCTTCAGCTGCGGATTGACACCGGGCGGCAATACCACACCCAGTTGGGCCAGCATCGCGTTCAGACTTTGCGTGGTGAACGGCGCCTGGGTGGTGCGGTCGCCGGTGCCGTCCAGACCCACGATCAGGCCATAGCCAACCAGCGGGTTGCTGCGCACGCCGGCGACACTGGCCAGGTCTTTGATGCGGTCCGCCTGTGCGGCACCGGTGAACAACGCGGCGATGAGGGTCAGTACGAGCGTGGATGTTTTCATGGGTCAATCCCTGCATTAAAGGGGCCACAGCGGCGAGGAGAAAAACCTCGCCAACCAGCCCTGTGCGTTGGAGTCCGCCACTGCGCCACGGCCGCTGTAGCTGATGTCGGCGTTGGCAATGCGATGCGAGGGCACCGTGTTATCCGGGGCGATGTCTTCGGGGCGGACCAAACCGGTCAGCTGCAGCGTTTCCACACCCTGGTTCAGGCGCAGCCGCTTCTTGCCGGCAATCCGCAGAATCCCGCCATTCAGGCGCTCCACCACCTGCACCGTGAGCTGTCCGCTCAACTGGTTGCTTTGTGAGGTATTGCCGCTGCCTTCAAATCCGCGATCCGAGCCGACTTCGGCGCTGAAGTTCTCCGGCACCGGAACCTGACCAAAGAAGTTGGGCACATCGATTCCGATGGACTGGTTCTTGGTGGTGCTGGTGCTCGCCGACTTGGTCGCGGAGGTGCGTTCCTGAAGTACGACAGTCAAAACGTCACCCACATTCCGCGCACGTTGATCGCCGAACAGCCACAGCCCACCCTGGTTGTCGTAGAGCGACCCGGTGGTCTTCTCCGGTGCCGCCGTGTAAACCGGCTCGGGCAGTGGCTTGTCGGTCAGATCGCTGGTCGTGGCACACCCCCCCAGCAACAGCAGCAGGAGTGCCACTGCAGTCGCCATCAGCACAGAAACGCCGCCGGCTTGCGGGGTCCGCATGAGGTCAGCGGTCGCATCAGCGACCGGGATGCCCTTCAGATCAGAGGTTATTGTTGACATATGCAAGCATCTGGTCGCTGGTTTCAATCGCCTTCGAGTTCAACTCGTAGGCCCGTTGGGTTTCGATCATGTCCACCAGTTCTTCCACCACATTGACGTTGGAGGATTCCAGCGCACCCTGACGCAGGCTGCCCAGCCCGTCGGCGCCCGGTGATCCCACCTGGGCGGCGCCACTGGCGGCAGTTTCGACGTAGAGGTTTTCACCGCGGGCCTCAAGGCCACCGGGGTTGATGAAATCGGCCAGTGTCAGCGCACCGATTTCCTGCGGGGTGGAATCCCCGGAAATCTGGACCGACACCGCGCCGTCCTGGCTGATGATCAGGCTCTGCGCCCCGGCGGGGACCGTGATGCCGGGCAGAATCGCGTAGCCGCTGGCGGTCACCAGGTTGCCTTCGGAATCCAGCTGCATCGATCCGTCGCGGGTGTAGGCGGTGCTGCCATCGGGCATCAATACCTGCAGGAACCCGCGGCCGTTGATGGCCACGTCCAGGGCATTGTCGGATTGCGCCAGGTTGCCCTGGGCGAAGTCACGCTCGGTGGCGACCAGCCGGGCGCCGGTGCCGATTTCCAGCCCGCTCGCGGCGCGGGTTTGCTGGGACGTCTGTCCACCGGCCTGCTTGATGTTCTGGTAGATCAGATCTTCAAAAACCGCATGTGATTTTTTGAACCCGGTGGTATTCACGTTGGCGAGGTTGTTGGCAATCACGCTCATGCGTGTTTGCTGGGCATCAAGCCCGGTTTTCGCCACCCACAATGAATGATTCATGTTCGACTCCTAATGCTTAGCGCAGCTTCATCAGATCGGCTGTGCGTTGGGCGTTTTCATCCGCCTTGTTCATCAGCTTCACCTGCGTTTCAAACTGGCGCTGCTGGGCAATCATTTCGACCAGCGCCGATGCGACGCTGACGTTGGACTCTTCCAGGGCTCCGCTCATCAGCGCATTCCCGGTGGGTGGACCCATGGCTTCACCATCGGCGGGACGGAACAATCCATCCACACCGCGAACCATTCCACCCGGCGGTTCGGCGGCAATCTTGAGCGTGTCGATCTCCGCCAGCGCGGCCTTGGCCTGGCCTTGCGGAATGATCGAAATAGAACCGTCGCCACCGATGCTGATGTTGGTCGCCGGGGGAATGCCGATCGCGCCCCCGTTACCCATGACCATGTTTCCGGAGGCGGTCATCAGCTGCCCCAGCTCGTTGAGCTTGAGGTCGCCGGCGCGGGTATAGGCGGTGCTGCCGTCCTGCGCCTGCACCGCCAGCCAGTTGCCGTGCTGCAAAGCCACATCGAGGGAACGGCCGGTGGTGCGTATCCGTCCATCGGCCGCATCGAATGCTTTTTCGCCGACTTCGGCATTGACCCGGGTATGCAGCCCATCGCCCTGCACCTCCGCCGACGTCGCCCGAACCAGCGCCGCCTTGAAACCCGGCGTGCTGGCGTTGGCGATGTTGTGGCTGATGGCGCTCTGGTTGTGCAACGAACGGCTGGCGCCGTTCATTGCGACATAGAGAAGACGATCCATGGCGTATTACCCGGTAGCTCTATGGGCTTAGCGCAGGTTCAGCGCGGCCTGGGTGATCTGGTCCATAGTGGAGATCACCTGGGAATTCGCCTGGAAACTGCGTTGCGCTGTAATCATGTTGACCAGTTGTTCGGTCAGGTCCACGTTGGAAGCTTCCAGTGCCCCGGCCCGCAGGCTCCCGAAGTCTCCACTCCCGGCTTCACCGCGGCGCACAGCGCCGGCATCACCTGTGGCGCGCCAGGCATTGTCACCGACGGCTGTCAATCCATCCAGGTTGCGGAAATTGCTCAATGCGATCTGGCCCAGATCCACGGTCTGGCCATTGCTGTAGCGGGCCTGCAGGACTCCGTCTTCGGTGAACTCGACCGCGTTGATTTGACCATTGGCATAGCCATCCTGGCTCAGGTCGCTGACCGCAAAGGTGCTCCCGAACTGACTGACCTTGCTCAAGTCGAAATCAATGTCCTGCGCCGTAGTGCCCGTACCAACCGTCAGCCCGCTGAAGGTCGCCAACCCTCCGGCCGGCGCGGTCAATGCGCCTGAGCTATCGAAAGTCAGGGTTGTGGGGCTGCCCACATCCGTGCCATCGATGGCCAGATTCATCGTCCACTCATTCGCCGTAGCGGTTTTCGAGAAGTACAGCGTTGCGGCATGCGGCGCACCCAACGAGTCGTAAATCGTGATCGACGTCGCATGGTTGTATGAATCCGGGTCACTGGTCGAGAATGTCGCTGCCGTGGGCGCGGTGGCATCCGCCGGCAGGTTGAACACCGCCTCGATATCACTGGTCATTTGCGGTGCGCTTTCCTGATTGGAAAGCCGCAGATCGTTCAGCTCGGCGGTATTGAACCCTCCACCGGACAGCGGTGCGAAACCTTGCAGCCGATCACCATTTGCGGTGACCAGATAGCCGTTGGAATCGACCTGGAACGACCCATCTCGCGTGTAGTGTTCGATACCATCACGCATGATTGTGAAGAAGCCGGCTCCGCTGACTGCCAAGTCCAGGGCATTGTCAGTGAACTGAATGGTGCCCTGGCTGTATTCCTGACGAACACTGTTGATGGCTACGCCACCGCCGTACTCCGTGCTGGAGAGTGCCTGACTGCCCTGAGTCACCAGGTCGGCGAACTCCGAACGCGACGACTTGAAGCCGGTGGTGTTGGCGTTGGCGATGTTGTTCGAAATCACGCCAAGGTTGGAAGTCGCGGCATTCATGCCGCTCAGTGCGATGTTAAAAGACATTAGATGGTCTCCTCACGGATATGACGCACCTCGGACAACGACATGCTGCCCTGGTGTACGAGTTCTAAAGTGGTGGCACCACCGCTTCTGTCGAGCGTGACGCCGCGAATCTGATCAGCCACCAGTACGTCCAGCTGACGACTGCCGTTGCCATTGCCCAGCACCGCTTGCACGTTGTAAGTACCAGGCGGCAGTTCGGGAATGTTGAAATCAAGCAAACCGGCCGAGTGGGTACCCAAATCCAGGCTTTGCACCAGTTCACCGGCGCTGTTCTGGATCTGGACGCGGACCGGGCCGCCGGCCGGCAGCTCGACCGCGGCGCCCCGGGGTTCGCCGCCTTGAACCGTGTTGCTCAAGATCATGACTTCGCGGCCGATAAGGGAAGAGGCGTCAAGCAACTGCGACGATGTGAAGATGCCCGTCAAAGACTCGACGCTGCCCTGCAGCTCGGAAATACCGTTCACGGTCGAGAACTGCGCCATCTGGCCCAGAAACTCGCCGTTTTCCATTGGTTTCATCGGGTCCTGGTTCTTCAGCTGAGCAATCATCAGCTCGAGAAAATCCTGCTGACCCAGTGATTGCGCAGACCCGGTGGCCTTCTCGGTGGAACGGTTTCCGTTCAACCCTGCAATCACGCTATTCACGCCCATATCAGCCACGACCGGTCTCCAATGTCCGCATCAGCAGATCTTTTGAGGTGTTCATCAGCTCGAGGCTGCTCTGGTAGGAACGCGAGGCGGACAACATGTCGGCCATCGCTTCAACCACGTCCACGCTGGGTGCGTAGACATAGCCGTTCTCGTCTGCATCCGGGTGCCCGGGCTGATAACGCAGCTCCGGCTCCTCGGTGGATTCGCGAATTTCCGTGACCTGCACGGTGGTATCGCCGGATTCGGTCAGCAAGGTGCGAAACACCGGCTGCTTGGCCCGGTACACGTCTTCCGGACGGCCGGCGACGGTATCGGCATTGGCCAGGTTGCTGGCCACGGTGTTCAGCCGTGTCGACTGCGCCGCCAGCGCGTGACCGGCGATTTCAAGTATGGAGAAAGACGCCATCAGCGACCTCCTTGGATTGCGGACCGCAGACTCGACATGCGTCCGTCAATGAAACGTAAAGCCGCCTGGTAGCGCAGCGCGGCATCCATGTAGGCAGCCTGCTCTACCGGCCCTTCGACGGTATTCCCGTCGGCGCTGGGCTGTGTCGGGATGCGCCATTGGGTAGGGCTGCTGGTCGCATTCATCCCGTTCAGTGGCAGGTGCCCGGCACTGGTCTGCGCGAGGCGCATCGGCAGTTTTCCGGTGCCCTGAAGCACCGAGCGGAAGTCGATATCACGGGCGAGATAACCCGGCGTATCGGCGTTGGCGATATTTCCGGCCAACACACCCAGGCGCTCGCCATGCACCCGAAGTGCGGGGGCCAGGGCTCCGAAGAGTGGGTCTGCTGAAGGCATCGCATTGGTCCTGTCAGTTGGATATTTGACTGGGTGCAACTGCCGTGCCACGGAACGCACGCCCCTCGTTCAAAATGTCTACGACGGCGCCGGCCAGGTCGTCCGGGCGGAATTTGGGCACGAAACGATCCGCGCCCACGCGCTGAATCAGCGCCTCGTTGAACATGCCGGACAGTGAGGTATGCAAGATCACCGGCAGCTCACTCAGCCGGGAGTCCGCCCGAATCTCGGTGGTCAGCCGGTAGCCATCCATATCCGGCATTTCGATATCCGAAATCACCAGCGAAAATGTGTCGGTGATGCGCCCCTGGCCTGCGGCAGCCTGCAGGGCACGAAGTGCGGCCCGACCGTCATTCACCACCAACGATTCCAGCCCCAGGGCTTCCAGCGTGCGGACGATCTGGGCCCGGGCCACGCGGGAGTCATCGGCCACCAGCACTTTGCCGTGATGGGCCATCTCCGGTTTCAGCGAATGCAGCACGGCTTCGGAGAGCTCCGGCGGCGGGCCGGCCACTTCCGACAGCACCTGCTCAACGTCGATGATTTCCACCAGCTTGCCTTCGTGCCGGGTGACGGCCGTCAGATAGCCATGATGGTTGCCGTCCAGGTTCGGTGGCGGGTGCACTTCTTCCACCGATTTATGAATGATGCGATCCACCCGTGCGACCAACAGCCCTTGAATGGAACGGTTGAATTCGGTCAGCACCACGGTGTCTTCGGGGTAGTCTGCAGGCGCGCCAAGGGCGGTCGCCAGCTTGAGCACCAGCACATTCTGATCACGCACCCGCATGACCCCACGCACCATCGGGTGCGCCTTGGGCACCGGTCGGATGGTGGGCGTGCTCATCACTTCACGCACCTTGAAGACATTGATGCCGTAGAGCACACCGTCGCCGAGTTCAAAGAGCAGCAACGCCAACCGGTTATGGCCGGCCAGGCGGGTGTTTTCATCGATACGCGACAGCAGGCTGGATGTAGAGCTCACGCAGAATCTCCAATGGATTTTGAGCCAACACCTGCAAGCCGCTTGCCGCGGCATCCGGCTTGCACCCTGCCTTGCATGAATAGTCGCAAAAGCTTCCTGGTCCGGCTTGGGCTGATCGCATGTGCGCTGTGGAGCAGCATCGCGTCCGCTCGCTATGAGGACCCCGAACGGCTCAAGCAAGCCGTGCAGCAGCACATTCTGGGTGGCGGTGCGGATACCTACACCACGGTTTCCACCCCGACGCTGGACCGTCCGTTGACGCTGCCCTATTGCGAAAACACGCCGGAAACCTTCGACCCACCGGGCAGCCGCTCCAGTAGCCGCCGCACGGTAGGCGTCCGCTGCCCCGGGGGTTGGACCTTGTATGTCCCCACCCGCATCACCATGCTGGTGGAAATGGTGCAACTGGTTCGCCCGATCGGCCCCGGCCAGGCATTGAGCGCCGAGGATCTCACCATCGTCCGGCATCCGGTCAGCAGCATGCCTCTGGGGTACATCGGCGGCATTGAGCAAGCGATCGGCCAGATCAGCCGCCAGCCACTGGCAGAGGGCACCATGCTTCGCCCCACGCACCTGCGCGCCGGCAACGCGGTTACCCGCGGTCAGGACATTCGCGTGGTCGTGGAACGCGCCGGGCTGCATATCGAGTCCAGCGGGTCGGCTTTGGCCGATGGCGCGATAGGTGCATGGGTCAAGGTGAAGAATTCCCATTCGGGGCGTATCGTGGAAGGCCGCGTGGAATCGGCCGGCGTGGTACGCGTCCCGTGAACCTGCATTTGCGTCCAATGCGGAAAACTTTTTTCGCTTTTGGCCTCAAGTTATATTCGGAGCAGTCGATAAGCGACTCAGAAGCCCATTGGAAACTGTCATGAACACCCGCTACGACATCACCAACAACATCTCGCGCCCCGTCGGCGAGACCGGTGCCAGCCGGGTCTCGTCCAATCGCGTCGGCACCCCGGCCGACAAAGCGGTTTCCGGAGAAACAGCGCCGGCGCAGGACGCCGTGAAGCTGTTGAGTTCGGAAGTTGCCGATCTGGCCCGCAACGCCGACAGCGTCGATCACGCCAAGGTCGAGCGGTTACGGAATGCCATCGCCGACGGCAGCTACAAAGTGGATGCCGACGCCATCGCCGAAAAGCTGCTGGCTTTTGAAAGCTCCCTGCGCGGTGAAGGCGCCGAATGAGTACCGTCGCTGAGTCCCGTGCAGAGCTTCCCGACCCGGGCGAATTGCTGCGCGCGCTGTGGGATGTGCTGGAATCGGAGTCTGAACTTCTCGACAGTGGCGAAGCCGAGCAAATTCAGGACGTGGTCGAGCACAAGGATTCTCTGTGTCGCCAGATCAGCCTGCACCCGGCGCTCGCGGTGGCCCAGGACGGCAAGCTGGAGCATCCGCTTTCCGCCGAAAACATCGCCCTGCTCGAGCAATGCAACGCGCGCAACCGCGAAAACGGCACGCGCATCATGCATCGCCGGCAACTGGTGCAGGAGCGCCTGGCTCGCCTGAGCACCCAGGGCACCTATGGCGCCAGTGGGACGATGAATCATCGTCCCCGCGGAAGCTGGTCGGCCGAAGCCTGAAAACGACTGGCAGCGCCCACGGCGCTGCTCTACAAACGACTCTCAGGCGCCGGGCACCCCCACTCGTTGGCCCCACCCGCAAGCACCGCCTCCTCCGAGCATAAAAAGGCTCATCGCGGATTGGCGTGAGCATAGAAAGCCGGAAGCAAGAGTGCACTCGTGGGGGTCCGCTATCCGGGGCGCCAACCGGGCCTGTAGCCCCGCCGCTGCGCGGTTCCCGGTCCCCGCTGGCACTCGGTGGGGTGGGGTCTACACGACGTCCTGTCGTGAAGACCCTCAAACGGACTCCTGTCCGTTTGCCCCCATTCGCACCCGCGGTGCCCGGCGGGTCAACTGATGGCTCCGGCCAGCACCCCGGACAGCGGACCTGCCAGCGCCAGCGTTGTGCGTTCTTGTGAACGAAGCTTGATACGAAGACTGTGAGCACAACCCCCAGGGTCGGGGCGTCCTGTGGCCGGGCAGTCAGGGCTTGCGCCTGACGGGCATGCCGCGACTGGGGGCGATTCGCCAGGACGGCGAATCGAGGCTCTAGCTAGACAGGATGTCTTGTAGAGCCGACCCCACCAAGCGGAATGACCGGCAGGGTACCGCGCAGCGGCGCAAGACCGCCCGGCCACAGGATGCGCCGACCCGGTCGGTGGCGCGTCTGATGTGTCCTGCTAGCTCAGGCCATCCCGGAATAAGTTGCAACAAGGCTCCGCGCTTCCCGATAACGCGCGATAAACCATAAAAAACGGGGCGTCAACGCAGTGTTGACGCCCCGCCAGTGTATTGACGAAAAGCAGCCCGCGCCGTGAAAGACTCGTTAACGCGGCAGACGGGCTCCAACGGATTCCGCTTTGGCGTCACCGCCGTGCAGCCGGGTCAGCAGTTCGGCTTCGGCCATGGACAGATGAGCCACCCGCGCCAGCTCGCGAGCCCCCCAGCCCTGACGGGCCAGAGCTACCAGATCATCGGTGGTGAAGCTGGCGCTGCGTTCTTCGAAATCGCGGCCGGCGCTGAGTGCTTCCAGCTGATGATCCTGACGCTGCTTCAGAGCCTGCATCCGCACCTCCAGGGCGATGACCGTGGACCGCAACTCAGCGATTTCACTTTTCAGCACATTGACCACGGAGTCGTGATCTGCGACCAGCACATATTCAGGCTGGATAGCGGTCGCGGCTGTAGACGTACGCTTGGTGGCGACTTTGGGCGTTTTCGGCGACCGCGACCAGGCAGCAAACGCTCGCGCAGCAGCCTTGACTGCAGCGCGCACCGCCACCGCGGCGCCGACACCACCCACCGCAGCTGCGGTGTACATCAGGGGATTCGCAAGTTCGGGAGGAATATTCATAGGTATTCGTCAAAAAACCGTACAGCAGACTCTTCGCATATTCCGTGCCACGGGCCATCCGTGTTCTGCCAGCGCGGACTCGCGCTCCTGCACTAGAATTCGGGCCTGCTCTCTGCCTCTGGCACTCCCCCGTGATTCTGATACTGCAACCGAATATCGACCCTCAAGGTGACGACTACCGCGCCCTGATCGCTCAGCTCGATTCCCTCAAAGGGATCCAGCACCGTGAGCACATGGTGCGCGGCGAGCAGCAGACGCTGACCGAGGTTTATCTGCTGGGCGACACCCACACGCTGGCAACCGAGGCCATGGCGGAGCTACCGGGCGTGGAACGCGTGGTGCGTATCTCCGAGGCCTACCGCATTCTGGGCCGGCATGCCGACGACGCCCGGGAAACCGGATTCACGTACAAAGGCGTGCGTTTTGGCCAGGAAAATCTGAACATCTTTGCCGGGCTGTGTGCGGTCGACAACCCGGAAAACGTCAACGCCATGATGGCCGCCGTAGGCAAGCTGGGCCAGGTCTGCACCCGCATGGGTGCTTACAAGCCGCGAACCAACCCGTACTCGTTCCAGGGACATGGCGCCAACTGCCTGCCCTGGGTATTCGATCTGGCCGGCAAAAACGGAATGAAGGTGATCGCCATGGAGATCACCCACGAAAAGAACATCGACGAAATCTATAACGCGCTGGAGAAAACCGGGCACCCCACCGGCGTGATGTTGCAGATCGGCACCCGCAACACGCAGAACTTCGAGTTGCTCAAGGCCGTCGGCCGGCAGCAGGAATTCCCCGTGCTGCTCAAACGCGGTTTTGGCATCACGCTGGAGGAGTCACTGAATGCGGCCGAATACCTGGCCAGCGAAGGCAATTCCAATGTCATTTTCTGCCTGCGGGGCATGAAGACCAACATGGGCGACCCCCACCGCAACTTTGTGGATTTCTCGCACGTGCCCGTCGTCAAACGGCTGACCCGCATGCCGGTGTGTATTGACCCCTCGCACTCGGTGGGCACCCGACAGCGTGCGCCGGATGGCCTGCTCGACGTCTTCCATGTCACCGCCCAGGGCATTATCGCCGGGGCCAATATGGTGCTGGTGGATTTCCATCCGCACCCGCAATGCGCGCTGGTCGACGGCCCGCAGGCCCTGCTGATGGACGAACTCGAGCACTTCATCGACGACGTGGGCATCGCCCGCAAGGCGTATGAGGCTCGCGTGGCTCGCGCTCAGCGCGCCTGAGTTTTCATCACCCTGACGGGTCACCAAGCCCCAAAGCCTGGGCGCAAGCCGGGAAAACTCCGCGAAGTTTCCCCCGAATTGCGACAATTCGCGCCTGACCTCTATCTCCCTTCCCCGCTTGAGCGCTATTGACTGGCAAACCCTTCGCCTGAACGCAAACCCGGGCGACAGTACCGAGTGGCCCCTGCTCGACGCCGGGCAGCTGCCGGCAGCCGCAGTCCAGGCAGCGCGTGCGTCGCAGCGCCCGGTTCTGCTGGTTGCCGCCGATGAGCAGCAGGCCTGGCGATTGGAGCAGGCGCTGCGCTTCTACGCGGGCGACACCTTGCCCATCCGGCATTTCTGCGACCCTGAGACCCTGCCCTACGACCTCTACTCACCGCACCCGGATCTTATTTCGGACCGGCTGGCGTTGCTGTTCGAGTTCTCTTCCCTGAACCAGGGCATCGTGCTCACCACGCCCTACGGTCTGCGTTCCCGCCTGCCCCCCACCGATTACCTGCTGGCGCGCAGCTTTGTCTGGAAGACTGGCGACAAGCTGCGCCTGGACGACGAACTCACGCGCCTGGCCCGAGCCGGCTATGCGCGGGTGCCGGAAGTGTCCGGGCATGGGGAATTTGCCGTGCGCGGCGCCATTCTCGATGTGTACCCGATGGGGGCCAAGCAGGCCGTGCGGGTGGATCTGTTCGACGATGAGATCGACACCCTGCGCTGGTTCGATGTGGAAACCCAGCGTTCCACCGAAAAGGTCGCGGAAATCCGTCTGCTGCCAACCCGTGAAATTCCGCTGGACGACACGGCGATCACCTATTTCCGCGAACGCTATCGCGAGCGTTTTCCCGGCGACATTCATCGCAGCCGCATCTATGACGATGTCTCCAAGGGCATCGCCCCCGGCGGCATCGAAGCCTGGCTGCCGCTGTTCTTCGCGCAAACGGCCACGCTGTTCGACTACCTGCCCGCAGACACGGCAATTCTGGACGCTGCCGGTGCGGAGGCCTTCCAGCACGACTGGGCGGAAATCGAGGAACGCTTCGAGCAACGCCGCCACGACATCGAACGCCCAGTACTGAACCCCGGGGAGCTGTATCTGCTCCCCGAAGAGCTCGCCGATCGGCTGCAGAGCCGGCGACTCACCCGCGCTCCGTATTCCCCGAACGACGCCACGGTTCCGCAACGCGGCTTTGACGACGTGCTGAATACTGCCGCCCGTGCATTGTTCGTTGCCGCTGGCGCCAGCCAACGCGAGCAGATCGAGACCGACCTGGCAACCCGCGGCATCACCCCGCGCCGCTATGCCACATTGGCGGATTTTCTCGCCGACAACGGCAAAACCGGTATCACGCTCGCCCCGCTGGAACAGGGCTGCAGCATTCAGGATGCCAGCATCGTCAGCCATGCCGAGCTGTATGGGGCCCGGCCGCCGGTGCGTCAGCGCCGCCGCGCCAGCCGGGACGCCGAGAGCCTGCTCAAGGATCTCTCCAGCCTTGCCATCGGCGCGCCCATCGTGCACCGCGACCATGGTGTGGGCATCTATCAGGGCTTGACGCACCTGACCGCCGGCGGCATCGAACAGGAATTCCTCACGCTCGAGTACGCCGCCGGGGACAAGATCTATGTGCCGGTCACCAACCTGGAGCGGATTCACCGCTACACCGGCGCGGACCTCGACAACCCGCCACTGGCCAGTCTGCGTACAGACCGTTGGTCGAAGAACCGCGAAAAAGCCGAAAAACGCGCCCGCGACGTGGCCGCCGAGCTGCTCGAAATTCAGGCCCGGCGTGCCGCCAAGCCCGGTACCAGTATCCGCTGCGAGCCGGCCGATTACGCAAAATTCGCCGCCGGATTCCCGTTCAGCGAAACCGAGGACCAGGCCCGCGCCATCGAAAATGTGCTCGAGGATCTCGAGCGCAGCACGCCGATGGACCGCATCGTCTGTGGTGATGTGGGCTTTGGCAAAACCGAGGTCGCACTGCGCGCCGCCTTTGTGGTGGCCGCAGCGGGATATCAGGTGTGCATGCTGGCACCGACCACCCTGCTCGCCAGCCAGCACCTGGAGACCTTCAATGATCGGTTCGCCGACTGGCCGATCCGGGTTGAAGGCCTGTCGCGGGTCAAAACTGCCAAAGAGCAGAAGGTGCTGCTGGAAGACCTGGAAAACGGCAAGGTGGACATCATCATCGGCACCCACCGCCTGTTGCAGAAAGACGTCCGCTTCAAGAACCTGGGCCTGGTCATCGTCGATGAAGAGCAGCGTTTCGGGGTCACCCACAAGGAAAAGCTGAAATCGCTGCGTGCCGCGGTGGACATGCTGACCCTCACGGCCACGCCGATACCGCGCACGCTGAACATGAGCATGGCCGGCATCCGGGACATGTCGGTCATCGCGACGCCGCCGGTCAAACGGCTGGCGGTAAGAACCTTCCTGACCCAATGGGAGGACGCCCGCATTCACGAGGCCTGCCAGCGCGAACTGCGCCGCGGGGGTCAGGTCTACTTCCTGCACAACCGGGTCGAAGACATTCAGGCCGTGGCGGAAAAGCTGCGCGGCATCGTGCCCGAAGCACGCATCGCGGTTGCCCACGGCCAAATGAACGAGCGTGAGCTCGAGCGGATCATGGTCGACTTCTACCACAACCGCTTCAACATGCTGGTGAGCACCACGATCATCGAATCCGGCATCGATGTCCCCAACGCCAACACCATTCTGATCAACCGCGCGGACCGACTGGGGCTGGCGCAGTTGCATCAGCTGCGGGGGCGGGTGGGCCGCTCGCACCACCGCGCCTATTGCTTCCTGATAACGCCACCGCTGGAATTGCTGACCCACGATGCCGAGCAGCGGCTGACCGCCATCGAACAGATGACCGACCTCGGCGCCGGCTTTCAGCTCGCGACGCACGATCTGGAAATTCGCGGCGCCGGCGAATTGCTCGGGCAAGCACAGAGCGGTCAGATCAATGCCGTGGGCTTCACGCTGTACGCGGAGATGCTCTCCAAAGCGGTACGCGCGCTCAAGCGCGGCGAGCTGGATGGCCCGCTGGAAGACGACATCACCACCGAGGTCGAACTCGGCACCTCGGCGCTGTTCCCGGACAGCTACATCGGCGATGTCAACGCCCGCCTGACGCTGTACAAACGCCTTGGACAGTGCGTAGACGCCGAAGACGTCAGCGAGCTGCGCAGCGAGGTCATGGACCGCTTTGGCGACCTGCCGGCGGGTGCCGCGGCCCTGTTCGACGTGCATCGCATCCGGGTCCTCGCCGCACCGCTCAAGTTCGAACGCATCGAAGCCGGCGCCAAAGGCATTCGTATCAAGTTCGGCAAAGCCGCAGATCTCGATCCGGGCCGTCTGCTGCGCCTGATTCAGAGCCGCCCCAAGGACTATCGTCTGCAAGGGGACAAACAGCTGGACTACAACCGCCCACTGGAAGACATGGACACGCGACTCAAAGCCCTGACTGGCATACTGGAATTCCTGCTACCCCGGACCCCCGCCTCCACCGATGCCTAAGTTTCTGTGTCTGCTCGCCGCCCTCTTCGGCCTGATGCTGAGCGGCCCGGCGGCCGCGGAACAGACCATCCTGAAGGTGGACCTGTTGCTGGTGGAACAGCCTTCCTGGGTCCGCAGCCGCGACAACGGGGAATGGCCGCTGCAAACCCTGGAAGCGAGCGATTCGCTGGATCCTGCCGAACTCAGCATGACCCCGGGCTTTGACTGGGCCGCTGGCGCGGACAGCCCCTTTGCAAAGCAGGCCGCCACGCTGGAATCCCAGGGCTACAAGACACTGTATCTGGCTACCTTCAGCTTTCCGCAAACCCGTTTGCGGGGCGCCACCACCTGGTCCATTCACGCAGGCGAGCCGCTCACCATCGCCGCAGAAGACCCTTACGAACCGGAAAACGGCGTCGACCCCTCCTGGTTCGATCGCCCTGCCGACACCACCCCCGAAACGCTGACTCCGATCAGCGGCTGGCTGCGATCCTGGGTGGAAACCTACCTGTTTGTGGAATTCGACATCGCCCGCATACTGGCAGACCCCAGCATGCGCGACCTGCTCCGTGATGAGAGCCCGAGTTGGCAGCCAACCGCACCAACCAACAACAACTTCCTGCCCGCACAATTCGGCGCCACCGCAGGCCCATCCGACAGTGACCCGGCTCAGCCGGGCTGGTCAACGGCAGATATCTGGCCACGGGAAGCGATCTCCATGCACCGCGTCCACGCACGCAAGCGCGTCAAGTTGAACGAAATCCATTATTTCGACCACCCGCAGGTTGGTGTTCTGATTCGCGTCACCGAACCGGCCCGTCATTCCCGCCCCGAGGAAACGCCATGAACCTGCACCGCCTTCCCTATCCCGCCGTCGTCGTGCTCAGCCTGGTTCTGGGTGCCTGTACCAGCATGGGCGCCAGCTCAGACGCTGGCGCCGCGGCAGAAACCCCGGAAATCCTTCAGCCCGTGAGCGTTCCGCAAATCGACCTTCCGCCCGCGCGGAAAAACCCGCCGGCGCAAACCAAGGGCCAGCCCTATCAGTTTGCGGATGCCGTTCCGGTCACCATCACGGCAGCACAGCATGGGTTGTGGTCGGCCTGGGACGAAAACAATGACCGCTGGCGGGTTGATCTGACCAGCAAGGGTGCTCGATCGCTGAATCTGCACTTCGATCGGTTCGTGTTACCGCAGGGCGCGGTTCTGCGTTTGTATCCGCCGGAGCAACCCCGCCGAGGCGTTCAGCTCACCGCCGCAGACAACAAATCGCACGGTGCCTACTGGAGCCCGGAGATTGCCGGTGACACCCTGCGCCTGGACCTGATTCTGCCGCGTTCCTACAACAAGCAAGTCGAACTCAGCATCGCCGACGTCAACGTCGCCTGGTAACGGCGGGCCTCATCGAATCAGGGCCACGGATTTCACCAAGGCATACACAGTCTGCCCCGGTGCAAGGGCCAGGCGCTCGGCGGAAAGCTGGGTGATCTCGGAATACAGACGATCACCCGGTTCGGTTTCCAGGCTCAGCAGCACGCGCCCAAAACGGTAGGGCTCCAGCGTAATGATCCGGGCCGGAATCTGATTCTGGATGCTGATACCGTCCAGCGGCTGCAACGCCACACCGACATCGCGCGCGAGAATCCGCAGCCGACTGCGGGTTCCTCCGCGCTGTTCCGCCGCCAGCGGCGGTAGCAGGATGCGCAGACCGCTATGGGTCACAAAGCACCGCAGATCCTCACGTTCCCCCCGTTCCTGATGACCCTCGAACACGGTGGTCGGCCCGTCCTGCTCGAATAAGGGTGAACGGGGCTGACTGAGTGCGTGCTGGAAGGATTCAACCGCCACGATCCGTCCCTGCTGCATGAAGGCAACTCGACTGGCGAGCCGTTCGACCTCGGCCGCGGAGTGCGTGACGTACAGAATCGGCAGCGCGCTTTCATGCGCCAGTTCGTCCACCAGGTCCAGCAGCGCATCCCGGGCCTGCCAGTCCAGACCGGACAGAGGCTCGTCCAGGCACAGCAGTTGTGGCTTGGTCAGCAGAGCACGACCAATGGCCACGCGCTGTGCCTCGCCACCAGAGAGTTGGGCCACCGAACGGCGCAGCAACGGCTGTATTCCGACGCGCTCCACGACCGCATTCCGTTCTGCCACTGTGCCGCCCGAGCGGCGCTGGGCATAGGCCAGATTCTGCTCAACATTCAGGTGCGGAAACAGTGCTGCCCCCTGAAACACGAAGCCAACCCGGCGATCCACCGCCCGCACCGCCCTGCCGGCATCCAGCCAGTGTTGACCGGCAAACGACAGCCGGCCCTGCACGTCTTTTTCCAGCCCTGCGATCGCCCGCAACAGCGTGGTTTTGCCGCAGCCGGAGGGACCGAACAGCACGGTGACGCCCTGTAGCGGCACCGTAAAAGGCCCCGTATCCAGGACGAACCCGCCCACCTGCAACCGCAGTTCGCCCTGCAGACTCATGGCCGTACGACCAGCCGGCGGTTGATCGCATACACGGCGCTGAGCACTACCATCGCAAAGATCAGCATGACGAGCGAAAGACCATGCGCCTGGGAGTATTCCAGCGCCTCCACATGGTCATAAATGGCGATGGAGACCATCTGCGTGCTTCCGGGTATGTTTCCCCCCACCATCAGCACCACACCGAACTCGCCCACCGTGTGCGCGAAGCTGAGCGTGGCCGCGGTCAGAAAGCCCCGCCGTGACAACGGAATGACCACGCTACGAAACCGGTCCCAGCGCCCGGCACCCAGCGTGGTGGCGGCGTCGAGCAGATTTCGCGGCACCGCTTCAAACGCATGGACCAGCGGCTGCACTGCAAACGGCAAGGAATAAATCACCGACGCCAGCACCAGTCCAGAAAAACCGAAGCTGAGCTGCCCGTCAAAACCCAGCGCGCGCAGAGCTTGCGTCAGAGCGCCTTCCGGGTTCATCAGAATCAGCAGATAAAAGCCCAGGACCGTCGGCGGTAACACCAGTGGCAGTGCCACCGCGGCCTCGATGACCACGCGCAGGCGTGAGCGCATCCGGACGATGGCCCAGGCCAGCGGTGTACTGAGCAGCAGCAATGCCAGTGTGGTGGTCGCCGCGACCTGGGCCGTGAGCGCCAGCGCCAGCCAATCCAGCGTGGACAACGCACTCATGGCCACACCGGTTCGGCTGGGCGCTCGTACCCGGCCGCATCGATACGCGCCTGGATCGCATCATCACGCAGGAAGGCCACAAATCGGCGTGCGGCCAGCGGATGCGGCGTGCGCTTGATAATGACCCCGCCCTGATCCAGCGGCGCGTAAAGGCGGCTGTCGATACGCAGCAGGTGCTGCGCCGACACCGGCGGCCGAGTCGCCAGAACCTGGGACAAGGCCACCAGCCCCATGTCCGCATTCCCGGTCATCACGTACTGAAAAGCCTGACCGATGCTGCTGCCGACGACCCGCTGCGCACTCAGCGTGCCGCCGCCACGGGCATGCAGATGGTCCAAAACCTGCTCCGCAGCGGTGCCATAAGGGGCGGTGCGCGGGTTTGCCATTGCCAGAAACTTCCGCTTGGGGTCGAAAATCTCCGCCTCCAGAGATCGGCTCAGAACGGCCGCCGGGGCAAACAGCACCAACACACCGCGGGCATATACAAAGGCCTGTTCGGCGTCCGCCCGCCCTTCTTCGATCAGCCGTTGCGGCCGTACCAGATCAGCGGAAAGGAAGACATCAAAGGGCGCGCCATTGCGGATCTGGGCATACAAAGTGCCCGAGGATGCGGCGGAAATCCGCAGCGCATGGCCCGTCTGCTGGGTGAAGTCCGGAACCAGCTTCTGCAGAACCGCGGCAAAATTGGCCGCCACCGCCACCTTCAACTCGACCGCCTGCAACGCCCCGGAAAACGCCAGCATCAGCAGCAGCGCCAGCGTCCGCCCGGACGGACGCCGGGAGGATTTGCGTCGGCCTAGCTGCCGTTGACCCATGCCGTCAGCAGCGTGCGTACCTTGTCCATTCCGGCGGCTATCGACTGTTCAATTTCCGCGTGGATGGCGCCCACGCCAATCCCTGCCGCCCAGTTCACGACCACAGCCAACGTGGCATAGGCCAACCCGGCTTCCCGGGCCAATGCCGCTTCCGGCATGGCGGTCATTCCCACCAGATCGCAACCATCCCGGCGCAGCTTTTCCACCTCCGCAGCTGACTCCAGCCGCGGCCCCTGTGTCACACCCAGCACCGCGCGATCGATGATCCCGCCCGCGCCGGCCGCCCGGCGCAGCGCCGAGCGCAAGTCCTCGTCGTAGGGCGGCGCAAATTCGATGTGCAGGACCTCGTCGCCTTCCTCATCGCAATAACTGTGCTCGCGGCCCCAGGTGTAATCGATCAGATCATGCGGCAGCGCGATCTCGGCAGGCCCCAGGTCTTCGCGAATACCGCCGACCGCGGCAACGCCAACGATTGCCGTCGCGCCCATCTGGCGCAACACGTCGATGTTCGCGCGATAGTTCACCCGGTGCGGCGGGAGACGATGCCCAACCCCGTGCCGCGGCAGGAACAGCACCGGTTGCCCCGCAAACTCGCCGCGATACAGCGTGACCGGGTATGCAGACCAGGTGGTCCGTTGCACAAATTCCTCCACCCGCTCCAGGCCGGGCAGGCTGTTCAGGCCGGTACCGCCAATAATCGCCCGCATCAGTGACCGTCCTGTTGCGCGGGCAAGGCCACGATGCGGTCCAGCTGTCGCCAGTGATTGCGGTAATCCATCCCGGCGCCGAACAGGTAGCGATCCGGAAGACTGATGCCGATGAAATCGGCATGCGCCTGCGGGTGCTTGTGCGCATGCAGCTTTTCGCAGGTCACCAGCGTATGCAGTGACGCCGGCTGCTGGTTTTGCAAGGCCTCCAGGATGGCGACCAATGTATGCCCTTCGTCCAGCACATCATCGACCACCAGGACATGGCGCCCCTGCAGCACTTCGCTGGGCGTCGCTTTCCAGGCGATTTCACCCCCGGTCAGCTCACCGCGATAACGAGTGGCCTGCAGGTAATCCAGATCAAAGGGAAAGTCCCAGCGCTTGGTCAGTTCGGCCGATGCGTACAGTCCCCCCACCATCACGCAGAGGACCAAGGGGTTTTTGTCGTGCAGTACGGCGCTGGTGCGGGCAGCCAGATCATCGTAGATGGCCGATAGCTGGTCCGTGCTGACGAGCTCTTCACTACTTGCCAGCACCTCAAGGGCGTGGGCAGTACGGGGATCCGGGGCAGACACGATCTAGGACTCCTGGGGTTCGGCGGCGGCCAGACGCGCCGCGGTCTCGGGGCTGGCGAACTCCAGCGTGCGGGTGGGGAATGCACACTGCGCGCCGTGTTCTTCAACAATCTCGAGGATACGCGAGAGCACCTCGTGCTTGATGCGATGAAATTCCACCCAGTTGGTGGTGCGGGTCAGACAGTAGACGAAGAAATCCAGGGAGCTGGCGCCAAACTTGTCGAAATTGACGATCACGGTCTGATTCTGGTCGATGTCCGGGCTTGCTTTGAGGTAGGCGCGCACGGCATCGGTAATCGGCCCCATGCGCTGTGCATCGGCGTACCGAATGCCCACGTTCTCGTAGATGCGCCGGTTGGTCATTCGCGATGGGTTTTCCACCACCAGATTGGTGAAGATGGCGTTGGGCACGGTGATGGGCCGCTTGTTGAAGCGGCGAATGACCGTGCTGCGCCAGCCGATGGATTCCACCGTTCCCTCGATGTCCTTTTCCGGCGAGCAGATCCAGTCGCCCTTGGCAAAGGGGCGATCCAGATAGATGGTCAAACCGCCAAACAGATTGGAGAGCATGTCCTTGGCAGCGAAACCTATGGCGATACCGCCGATTCCGCCAAACGCCAGCACCCCGGAGATGGATATGCCAAGGGTCTGCAGCATCACCAGCCCCCCGGTGATGATGACGGCCAGACGCAGCAACTTGCCGATGGCCTCCACGGTGGTGTCGTCGTAGCCCCGATCGGCCTTGCGTCCGCTGGCCACCATTTTGTGGGATACCTGATTGATCAGCCGCAACAGGAACCACACCAGGATGGCGATGACCGCAATTTTGCGCGCCGGCCCGACCAAAGCGAACACTTCGTCCTGCGGTAGCGGGTCCACCATGCCGGCAGCGATGGCCATCCCCTGTACCCACATGAACACCCGCAGCGGATGATTCGCCGCGGCAAAGACCGCGTCGTCCCACAGTGTTTTGCTGCGCCCGACGGCTTGCTGCATCCGCGCGAGGATGCGGACCAGTACGAAATTCACCAGGACCACCAGCAGCACCACGCCAAAAACGTGGGTCACCCAGTGCCCTGCGATCTGTTGCGGGTCCACGCTCATGCCTGATTCTCCGTCTGCCGGGGTGCGCAGTTCTGCGCAATCAGCCCGGCCGCGAACAACGCCTCATAGGCCGCCGGCTCCACCCGCGGGGCCGGCCCGCTGCGGCGCAATCTGCGCAACCGGGCATCCCCGCGGCGCGGCTCCGCACAGGTCCACTGCGCCAGCAGCTGCGCCAGGTCTGCGGGCCGATTGCAGACCGGCAGCATGTCGCAACCCGCGGCAAAGGCCTGCTCGGCGCGCTGCACGATATCGCCCTGCTCACGGGCGCCACCCATGCTCAGATCGTCGGCAAAAATGACGCCATCAAAACCCATTTCCTCGCGCAGGATGGTCTGCAACCAGCGACGGGAAAAACTCGCAGGCTGCGCGTCCACCGCGGGATAGACCACATGTGCCGCCATCACCGAGTCCAGCGCATGCAGACACTCCCGGTAGGGCAGCAGATCCTGCTCGCGGATTTCCGCCTCGGGGCGCGTATCCACTGGCAATTCCTCGTGCGAATCCGGCGCCACGGCGCCATGTCCGGGGTAATGCTTACCCGTAGTAGCAACCCCACCCTTGTGCAGACCCCGCATATGCGCGGCCGCCAGTTCCGCCGTGACCTGTGCATCGGCATGCAAAGCGCGGTCACCGATAATGGCGGAAACGCCGCCATCGAGATCCAGCACCGGCGAAAACGGCAGGTCGATGTCGAACGCCGCCAATTCCGCCGCCAGCACCCGGCCACCATTTTCGGCCAGCCGGCAGGCCAGCGCAGGATCATCGGCGTAGCGCTGCCCGTACGCAGCCAGCGGCGGCAAGCGGGTGAAGCCCTCGCGGAATCGCTGCACCCGGCCACCCTCCGTATCCACAGCCACCAGAATGTCCGGCCGGATCTCGCGGATGGCCTGCATCAACGCTGCGAGTTGCTCCCGGCTGACGTAATTGCGGGCAAATAAGATGACCCCGCCGATCAGCGGGTGCGTCAACCATTCCGCCTCATCGGCCATCAGGGTCAGCCCGCGCAGGTCGCCCATGACCGGCCCCAGATAGCGCGTCGTTTCGCCTTTACTCATCAATGATCACCGTATCCCCCACCTGCACCGCATCGAACAGCGCAATGACGTCCGCGTTGGCCATGCGAATGCACCCATGCGAGACCGGCTGCCCCAGGCGCTCTTCCTCGTTCGTGCCGTGGATATAGATGTAACGTGCACGCGAATCCACCTCACCGCCGCAATTGCGACCCGGTTCGGCGCCATCCAGCCACAGGATGCGGCTGAGTATCCAGTCGCGCTCCGGGAACTGCTGCGCCAGTTCGGGGGAGTACACCTCTCCGGTCGGCACCCGCCCCTTGAACACGGCGCCAAACGGCTGATCCGCACCGATTTTTTCGGCGATGCGATGCCGCCCGCGTGGGGTGCAACCCGACCCCTGCTGCTCGCCCGCACCGTGTAACGCGGTCGAGATCACAAAGCTGCGGTGCTCGCCGTTTTGCTCCCACTCCAACCGCTGGCGTCCGATATCAACGCGAATCACGCAGGGCCCACCCAATCGAAACAGGCAATGGATTCCACATGCCCGGTATGCGGGAACATGTCCATTACCCCGGCGGCGCTGAGGCGATACCCGCCGGCCACCAGCGAGCCCGCGTCACGGGCCAGAGAGCCCGGGTGGCAGGACACGTAGACGATGCGGCGCGGTGGTTTCTTCAACAACAGCGGGATGATCTCCGCGGCCCCGCTACGCGGCGGGTCGAACAACGCGTACTCGTAGGCAGCGCGCATCCAGTTTTCGTCCCCGGTGACCTTGAACAGATCGGCAACCAGATACGACACCTGCAAACCGTGCCGCTCGGCATTGGCCCGTCCCTTGGCGACCAGCTCCTGGCTACCTTCGACGGCGGTGACATGCAGACCCCGACGCGCCATCGGCAAGGTGAAATTCCCCAGCCCCGCAAACAGCTCCAGCACCTGCGCCCCGGCCGGAGCATCCAGCAGTTCCAGGGCCTGTCGCACCATCCGCTGATTGAGGTCGGCGTTGACCTGGATGAAATCGGTCGGGCCGAATTCCAGGTCCACGTCGTATTCCGGCAAGGCATAACGCAGCGTCACCGCTTCGCCAAGCGGGCGAACGGTGTCGGGACCACCGGATTGCAGATACCAGTAAACCTGATGTTCGCTGGCGAACTTGGCCAGTGCGATGGCGTCGTCCCCACTCAGTGGCGCGAGGTGGCGCAGCAGCAGGATGACGTCATCGTCACCGGCGGAGACTTCGATTTGCGGGATCTGATCCGGACACGACAATCCGCCTAACAGCTCGGAGAGCGGGATCAGCAGACGGCCGATTCGCTCATCAAGCACGACACAGCTTTGGATATCGGCCACATAGCGCCCGTTCCGCTCGCGGAAACCGACCAATACCCGGCCTTTGCCGGCGACCTGTTTGCAGGCCAGCCGGGCCCGACGCCGATAACCCGTGGACTTCCCGGTGAGCGGTTCCAGCCAACGCGCAGGCTCCACGCCCTGCCCCAGCCGTTTGAAGGCTTCACGCAGCTCCTTCTGCTTGGCCTGAATTTGCGATTCCGGTGCCAGGTGCTGCAAGGAGCAGCCTCCACACTGGCCAAAATGTTCACACGGAGGTGTCACACGTTCCGGGCTGGCCACCAGCACCTCGAGCAGCTCCGCTTCATCGAAGCTGCGATGACGTTTGCGGCGGCGATACGCCACCGTTTCCCCGGCCAGCGCATCGGCCACGAACACCGTCTTGCCCTCGGTCTTGACGACCCCCCGTCCGTCGGATGACAAATCAACGACTTCGCCCTCCAGGCGTTCTTCGCGGTCAAAGCGTTTACGGCTCAAATCCAGTCCTTTCTGTGTAGTTCGCAAAGTGCAAGTGCTTGCTCGCAGGCCTGCTCAGCGTTCATCGGCTCCCGCTGCCAGGGGTCATAAAGTTCACGTCCGGTCGCCAGGGCCAGAATGGCGGCCGCGGATTCCGCCTCGCTTGCCAGCGCCGCAGGCTGCCACGCCGAACCGTCGCGGAAACGCGTGGCCCATCCCGCTGCCGCGGAGGCATCCATGCCCTGCAACAGCAGGCGCAACCGGAGCTGCCGGACCCCATCTTCCGCCGCAGCGAAGACGGCCACGGCGGATGCCGGGTTGCTTTGCAGGTCGCTGATCAGCTGGCGCAGAACCACGCGTTCGTCCGCGTCCTCCACCCATTGGGCACGCGCAAGCTCCGTACTCGCCCAGGCGTAACCGCTCAGGGCCAGCAACCATGGCGACATGCGGGTGGTGCCTGCACGCTGGTGACGCACCTGCTCGACGGCCTTGATGACATCCTCATCGGAAAGCTTGTCGCTGAATCCGTACAGCCGCCGCGCAGAGGACACATCCGCCCGCCAAACCGGAATGAATGCGTGCATCAGTCGGGATAGACGCCGGTGGAGATGTAGCGATCACCCCGATCACAAACAATGCTGACCACGAGGCTGCCCGGATTCTCCCGAGCCACGGCCAGCGCGCAGTGCAAAGCCCCACCGGAAGACACCCCGGCGAAAATCCCTTCCACCGCCGCCAGTTCCCGCATGCGCTCTTCGGCGCTGGCCGCATCCACTTCCAGAATCCGATCCACCCGGGGGCGCTCGAAGATTCGCGGCAGGTAGGCTTCGGGCCAGCAACGGATGCCGGGAATACTCGACTCCCCATCCGGTTGCACGCCGACGATCTGGATATCCGGGTTCTGTTCCTTGAGGTAGCGGGAAACGCCCATGATGGTGCCGGTGGTGCCCATCGAGGCCACGAAATGGGTGATTTTGCCCTCGGTGTCACGCCAGATTTCCGGCCCGGTGCCCTCGTAGTGCGCACGCGGGTTATCCGGGTTTGCGAACTGGTCGAGTACGCGCCCCTCCCCCCGCTGCTGCATTGCATCGGCCAGATCGCGGGCACCTTCCATGCCCTCTTCCTTGCTGACCAGAATGATCTCGGCACCGTAGGCCTTCATCGCCGCGCGGCGCTCGGCGCTCATGTGGGCCGGCATGATCAAGGTCATCCGGTAACCCCGCATGGCCGCCACCATCGCCAGTGCGATACCGGTGTTGCCACTGGTCGCTTCGATCAAGCGATCACCTGGGGCTATTTCACCCCGCTCTTCCGCCCGCCGGATCATCGAGTAGGCCGGCCGGTCCTTGACCGAACCCGCCGGGTTGTTGCCTTCCAGCTTCACGCAGACAGTGCTGCCCGTGCCCTCGGTCAGGCGCTTCAGCCGCACCAGCGGCGTGTTTCCGACGGTGTCATCCAGGGTCATCACGCTCATGTCAGTACGCGGTTTTCCGAATCAGCGGGAGATGCTGCCACAAGCGCCGGCCCGGAGTCCGTCAGCCGGGTGGCGGCAAACATGCCGACGGCTGCCACGCCGGCGCTGCAGAGCAGCCCCCAGCGCCAGGCCTCAATGCTGTAACCCGAACCCAGCGCGGTGGGATCCGCCAGGTCCAGCACCAGTCCGAACAGCGACTGCATCACGGCAGCGCCCAGGAACAGGCCGGTATTCACCATGCTGATTCCGAACCCTGCAGATGCCGCCCCCGCCAGCTCCTTGGCGTTGGCAAAAATGACCGAAACCCAGCCGCCCCCAAGCCCCAGCACGACAAAGACCAGCGCCACCGAGACACCCGGCGACCACGGCGCCAGGGCCAGCAGACCAAAGCCCAGCACCAGCATCCCGCCGCCGGTGATGGCAAGCGGACGACGACGGCCCAGGTGATCGGAAATCCAACCCGCACTCAGCGCACCAAAGGCCAGCGCCAGCATCAGCACCGTAACGTATACCGACGCCGCGTCCCGCTCCAGCCCGAAACGGTCCTGTAGCAGGGGCAAACTCCACAAACCGGCAAACGCGAAGACATTGCCGACCGTTCCAAACATGGCCAGCGCGCCCCAGCGAATGCCCCGGATTCGCAGAATATGCCAGGGCGCCTTGCGGTGGTGCTCATGGGTATCGGGTAGGCGGACGAACAGCAGAATGGCCACACTCAGTGCGATGGCGATAACCCCCAGGGCTACGAACACCGTCCGCCAGCTGGCGAAGCCCAGCACGGCAGCCAAAGGCCCCGAGGCCAGCACAGCTCCCAGGTTGCCGAGCAACAGCGTGAAACCCGAAACGCGGCCATACACGCCATGGTGAAACCACACGCTGTTGTATTTCATCAGGCCGATGAAGACGAAAGCGACGCCCGTCCCCACCATCAAACGGCCCACGCTGGCGACCGCGAAACTGTCGGCCAGACCAAAAACGATGCTGCCGGCGCCGCCCAGCAGCCCGAGCAAGCCGACAGCGAGCCGTGGCCCCAGCATGTCGGCGGCCAGACCGGAAAGGGGCTGCATCAGGGTGTAGACGTAGTAATAGCTGGCGGCAAGCACCCCCAGACGGGTCGCATCCACGGCAAACGCCGCCTGCAGGTCGGGCGCCACCACGGCCGGCGCCATGCGGTGGAAAAACACCAGAACGTAGGCCAGAGCGAGCAAGACAAAACCTGACCAGCGCATGGATTTTCCGCCACCAAAACAGCCGCGTATTCTACCGTCGACGCACTCGCCCTGTTCTCGGCCGGATTGACGAACGGCCTGCGATCAGTCGCCGCAACGCCGGGCGTCTCAGGCGCCGATCAAACGCTGCAATTGCCCCAGCATCACGGTCAGGCCGGCGGAATCCGCCGCATCCAGGGCTTTCAATTCGGTCAGCGATGCGGCCACGTGCTCGCGCTGCAGGGTGTGCTCCAACCGCCAGGCCTGAAGCCGCTGCGCGGGCTCACCCTCACCGGCACGCAGAATGGCCTCGCAGATTCCGCGGTGAATACGGTAGGTTTCGTCGCGGATCTGGTTGCGCGCCATCGCCTGCCAGCGATTGGCCACGCTGAGACTGTTGACCTGCTCGATGATCCAGGGCATCTCCAGCTCGGAGCCCAGTTCGAAATACACCACGGCGACGGGCTCCAGCGGCAATTCGTACTCGCGGGCAAGCACGGTGATATCCAGCGCCGAACCCAGCACGTGATGGTCCGCGTGCAGCTGAGCGACACCCAGCTCCATGCCGGCCTCTTCTGCGTTCTTCACGTAGCTTTGGTAACGCTCGCAATAAACCCCACGCAAATGCTCCTGCAGGTGGGCATCGATGGCGCGTACCGGCTCCGCGTAGGTTTCGACCAGCGTGGCGATGGGCGGCAGGTGCGGATGCTCCGCCAGCAACCAGACACAGAGGCGCTTGAGCAACCCCGACAGGCGCCCCATCGCGGCGTAAACATTCTCCAGCGGCGCAGTTGACGCTTCCAGGGCGGCGTACCGCTGTTCGCCACCGATAATCAGCATCGCGGCAATCCAGGCCTTGATCACATCCGCCAGATCGTCGTGGTGCTCATCCGCGGTGCGTCGGGCAAACCCGACGCCCATCCGGTTGACCAGACGGTTGGTGAGCACCGTCGAGATAATTTCGCGGCGCAGGCGATGCGTGGACAGCGCCTCGGCGTGGGCCTCGCGAACCGCATGCGGGAAATAGGCTTGCAGCTCGTCTTCCAGCGCCGGGTCATCCGGCAATGTGCTGCGGGTGACCACCTTGAAGAGGTCCAGCTTGCAATAGGACACCAGCACCGCGATCTCCGGCAGCGTCAGCCCCAACCCGGCATTGCGGCGCTCGGCGATTTTCTCCTCATCTGGCAGGTATTCAATGGCCCGGTCGAGGTCCGCGGTTTTTTCCAGCGTGCGAATCAGTGCCGCGTGTTCAGGCAGGCGCGCCGGTGCATTGAACGCCTGCGCGCAAATGCTCTGGGTTTGCTGATTGCAATCATGCAGCACCATGGCCGCGAGCTCTTCGGTCATCGACTCGAGCAAAGCATTGCGCTGCTCCAGAGTCAGCACCCCGCTACGCATCTGACCGGTCAACGGAATTTTCAGGTTGACCTCACGGTCGGATGAGTTGACACCGCCGGCGTTGTCGTTGAAATCGGTGATGACCCGCACCCCGTTGAGCGCCGCTTCGATCCGCGCGAGCTGGGTCATGCCCAGGTTGCCGCCTTCGCCGATCACCTTGGCCCGTAACTCGTAGGCATCGATACGCAGAACATCATTGGCGCGATCACCCACGTCGGCGTCCGACTCGTGACGCGATTTGACATAGGTGCCAATGCCGCCATTCCAGAACAGGTCCACCGGGGCCTTGAGGATCTCGTGGATCAGTGCATTCGGGCTCAACGCGCGGGTGGAAATGCCCAGCGTTTTTTGCGCCTCCGGCGTCAACGTGATGGATTTGGCCGAGCGCTCGTATACGCCACCGCCCGCACTGATGCAGGCCGTGTCGTAGTCCGACCAGCTGGATCGTGGCAACCCGAAGAGGCGTTTGCGCTCGGCAAAACTGGACGCGGCATCCGGTGTGGGGTCAATGAATATGTGCTGATGATTGAATGCGGCAACCAGCCGAATGTGCGGTGACAGCAACATGCCGTTGCCAAACACATCACCGGCCATGTCTCCGACCCCGACCACGGTGAAGTCCTCTTTCTGACAGTCGCGCCCCAGTTCGCGGAAATGCCGTTTGACCGATTCCCAGGCGCCGCGGGCGGTGATCCCCATTTTCTTGTGGTCGTAACCCGCACTGCCGCCGGAGGCAAAGGCATCGCCCAGCCAGAACCCGTACTCCGCCGAGATCCCGTTCGCGATATCGGAAAATGTCGCCGTACCTTTGTCCGCCGCAACCACCAGGTAGGGGTCGTCGCCATCATGGCGCCGCACCCTTGGTGGCGGCACGACGTCGCCATCAACGAGGTTGTCGGTGATGTCGAGCAGCCCGCGAATGAAGGTCTTGTAGCAGGCGATACCCGCGTCCTGCCAGGCCGCCCGGTCGCGCCGATCCACCGCTTTTTTGACCACGAATCCGCCTTTGGCGCCTTGCGGCACGATGACGGCGTTCTTGACCATCTGCGCCTTGACCAGGCCCAGCACCTCGGTGCGAAAGTCTTCCTTGCGATCGCTCCAGCGCAAGCCCCCACGGGCGACAGGACCACCCCGCAGGTGCACCCCTTCAACCTCGGGGGAATACACGAAGGTTTCGACCATGGGCCGTGGCCGCGGCAGCTCTGCCACATCGGCAGAGCGGATTTTGAGGCTGATATGGGTCTTGGGATTACCGGCTTCGTCCCACTGGTAAAAGTTGGTGCGCAATGTGGCCTGAACCACCGTCAGCAGACAGGTCAACAAGCGATCCGCATCCAGGCTCTGAACCTCTTCCAGCTGTTTGCGCAGCCCTTCCACCAGCACCCCGTCATCGGAACTATCCGCGAGTTCGGGGTTGAAGCGTGCGCGGAACAGTTGCAGCAAGCCGGCGACGAAGTCCGCGTGCTCCTGTAACAGGCTTTCGATATACCGCTGACTGAAGGGCAGCTGTGTCTGCTGCACGTATTTGACGAATGCCCGTACCAGTGCCACTTCCCTGCCGGTCAGCCCGCTGGTCAACACCAGCGCATTCAGTCCGTCGTGCTCCAGCCGCCCCTGCCAGGCTTCCAGGAAGGCGTCTTCGAAATCGCCCCGCCGCTCGCGACCGGGGAACTCGGTCATGCTGATCGACAGATCGAAGTGCTGGATCCAGCCGCGGTCTCCGTCGTCGCCGAACAGGAAGGGGTGCTGTGCCAGCACACGCAGACCGAACTGTTCCAGCCGCGGCAGAATCAGCGACAGACTGGGCATCGTGCCCAGACCGTACAACTTCAGCTCCAGCGTGTTTTCGCCAACCGGAAGCAGACGCACGCGCAGGTCTTCCGGGTCGCTGACCATGTGCAGATACTGCAGATCGGTCGCGGCCTCCAGCGGCCGGACTTCTTCACGGTAGCTGACCGGCACGTTGCCGCACCAACGCGCAACGATGGCTTCGGCCTTGTCGTCGGGCAGCACCTTTTTCAACGCCTGCATCAGGGCGTCTTCCCAGCGAGTGGCCAGTTCCTGCAGACGGGATTCCAACTCGGCCACGGTCAACGGCGTTTCGGTTCCCGGCGGGGTGCGAATGATCAGGTGCGTGCGGGCCAGTCCATCGCGCTGGAACGACACCTCGTGCTGCACTTCCCGCCCACCCAGCAAGCGCATCAGCGCGTCGCTCATAATCCGCCGTGTGGTCGAGCTGTAGCGTTCCCGGTGCTGATAGATCAGGCAGGAATAAAACCGCCCATAGCGATCACGACGGATAAACAGCCGCAGACGCTGCGCTTCGCGTACCGTCTGCACCCCGAGTGCCAGAGCCATCAACTCCTTCACGCTGGACTCGAACAGCTCGTCGCGCGGCAACATGTCGAGGATGTCCCGCAGCTGTTTGGCCGCATGCCCGCCTTCGCGCAAACCCGCCCGCAACATGACCTGTTCGATCTTGCGGCGGACCACAGGGATACGCCGCGGCAGCGTGTTGTAAACCTCGGACGAGAACAGCCCCAGAAAACGCACCGTTCCTTGCGGGTTGCCGTCAGCGTCGTAACGCTTGATGACCACCACGTCGCAGTACTCATCGTGATGGATGGGGGAACGCCCCTCGGTGGTGGTGATGATCAGGGGGCGCCGCGACGATGCGTACTTGACCAGTTCTTCCGGGGGCGCGATACGGATCGGGTTTTTCTGCTCCGGTCGCCATAACCCCAGACCGGTTTCCGCGACCAGGGTCAGCCCTTCATCCGCATCGGAGTGGCTTTCCACATACCCCAGAAAGGTGAAGTGGTCCGCATCCAGCCACTCCAGGAAGCGACCAATCTCCGCGCGCTCGTCGGACTGAATCCCGGGCACGTCGATTTTCATCGCCTGGATCTGTTCGGCCAGGCGCTGGCGCATCGGTTTGTAATCGGCGACCACGGCATCCAGTTCATGCAGCGTCTGCCGCACCCGATCTTCCAGCGCAGGAGCGGTCGCCGCATCGATACCCGCAAACTCCACCTGAATCAGCGAGATTGCCGGTTGCGTGGGATCAATGCTGTCGTAACTGCCATCTGCTGCTCGCCGTATATGCAGCACCGGGTGGACCAGCCAGCGCAGGCTCGCGCCATGCCGCCGGATGGCGATGAGCAGCGAATCCACCAGGAAGGGTTTGTCGCTGCAGACGCAACGCAGCAGCCAATTGTTCCCGCCCTCGATGGGTTGCATCTCCAGCGAACCGACAACCGGATCGGCCTTGCTCAGTTGCTGCTGATGGGCGAAGCCGCGTTTCAGCAGTTCGGGCGGGTGAACCGAGTTCAGGACTTCGAGGCTGGTGGAACTGTAGTAGGCCCGCAGGAAGTCGATGGTATGCGCCCGTGATCGCGCCTCCTGCCCCTCATGGCACAGTGTTTCCAATTGTTCCAGAAGCAACTCCCGTTCGGAATGTTGCACCTCTTGACTGGACATGTTGTCTCCGAAAATTCGCCCGGCCCTGCGGCTGTTGTCCGGACTATAACGCGCTATTGAGCCCCGTGGGCAGGGGGCCGAACGACACGTTCAGCGAATTCGAAGACGGGTTCAGCGTCCGGCGGAAACGGCCTTGGCCAAACGGTCGGCCTGCGTGAGCGGCGCCGCGGACTGGAAGGCGGAAAGCGCCCCACAACTGCGATAGATACGACGTGCGATGGGATACGCCGACAGGTCCAGACCGTTGGCTTCGGCATTGGCCATTTGCGGAACCAGACAGACGTCCGCCAGCGTGGGAGACTCGCCGTGGCAGTAACGCCCCGGACTGAGGTGGGTTTCCAGCAACGACTCCACCGCCTGCAATCCCTTGTGCGCCCAATGCTCGTACCAGCGCCGGCGTGCCGCGTGATCGAGATTCATTTCATCCCGCATGTAGCGATACACGCGCAGAATGTTCGTCGGGTTGGTATCGGCGATCAGAACTTGCGCAAAACTACGAACCCGTGCGCGATCAGCCACATCGACCGGCAGCAACGGGCGCTCGGGATAGCGTTCCTCCAGGTACTCGAGGATTGCTGAAGACTGGGTAATTGTCAGCGAGTCGTTGACCACCAGCGCGGGCACCAGCCCCTGCGGGTTGCGCTGCAGATACACCTCGCCGCTCTGCTCGTCATGGTCTTCATCGATGTACACCGAGGTATACGGGATGCCTTTGTAGTTCAGGGCGATACGCACCCGATGCGCCGAAACACTGCGGTAGTAGGTATACAGTTCAAGCATGGTGTCGATTCCTCACGACTGAGTCAGTCTGGCCGCTCCGCGCACCCCGCTGGCAGCACCGTGGCGTGCCAGACGGAAGTTGGTCGTGAGCTGGGGAGCAAACAGATATTCTGCCACTAACGCAGGCAGGCGCTGAGTTAACTCGGGAAGCTGCGACAGCCCCCCGCCAAAAACCACCACATCCGGGTCCAGAACATTCAGCACACCGGCCAGGGCCCGGCCCAGATCTGCCAGCCATGCTTGATACGACGCCAATGCAGCAGTCTCGCCTCGGCGCACCGCCGCAGCCAATTGTTCGCCGGTTTCCATTCCGGCGCGGCGCGCCAAAGCCGGCCCGCACAGATAGGTTTCGATGCAATCCATCCGCCCGCACCAGCAACGCTGCTCGTTGCACTTTCCGGCCAGCGGCGTGTGGCCCCACTCACCGGCAATGCCATGCCGACCGGCATGGATCTGACGTCGCCAGACAATCCCCCCACCGACGCCGGTTCCAAGAATCACGCCAAACACCACGGTGCCGTCCTGCGCGGCGCCATCGTAGGCCTCGGACAGGACCAGGCAGTTGGCATCGTTGGCGATAGCAATCGAACGCCCCAGTGTGCGCTCCAGGTCCTGCTTGAACGGTTGCCCGTTAAGACAGGTGGAGTTACACCCGCGCAGAGTCTGCGTCGCCGGGTCCAGCGTGCCCGGTGTGCCGATGCCGACGGGCAAATTCGTGCCGCCAACCTGGGACTCCAGGCTCTGCACCAGGCCGACCACCGCGGCACGGGTCGCCGCATAGTCGTTTTGCGGTGTGGCAATTCGCTGTTCGGCACAGGTTTCCCCGCGATCGCTCATCACGATGCCGGCGATCTTGGTGCCGCCCAGGTCGATGCCAATGCGCACAGTTTAGCGCTGACGAATGGCCGCGAAGCGTTTCAGCGCACTGGTGGTGAAATTGTTCACCGGCGCCTGATGGTCGTACTCCACCGGGTTGGACTCTTCGTTGGTCATGTTGAGGATGACGTAGCGCCGGGATTGCAGGTCATAGTGCGTTTGCATCGCGTTCACCAGCAGGGGTATCTGGGGATACTGTCGCGCGTAGCTTTCCGCATAGCGCCAGAATTCGTTGCGCTCATCGTAGATATCCTGCATCAACACCAACCACGAATCTTCGTCGAGATAGAAGTCGCGTTTGGCGTAGATATGCGCGGCGCCTTCTTTACGCGTCGCTTCCACAACCCACATGCGGTGCAGCTCGTAACGCACCAGTTCCGGGGCGATGTGTCCGGGTTTGATCAGGTCCGCATACTTCAATTCTTCGCTGTGCAGCCGCTCCGTGTTGTAGGGAACCAGCATGGGTTTTTTACCGACCAGCTTGAAATCGTAGCGGTCGAATGGCCCGTTGAACATGTCGATCTGATCCTGCGTCATCAGACCATCACGCGCGGGGTTGTCGTACCCCACCTCACCGATACGCCGTACCTTGCGCGTACCCTGGTTGTAGATCCACACCAGCGTGTCATGCTCCGAGCGGTCGATCGGCACCTGCAGCAGATAGGCATCCCCCACCTTGTTTGCCGGCGCGACAACCTTCGCCAGAATCCAACCGATCATCGGGTGATCGGAGGCATCGGCCATTTTCGGGTTGTTGTACCCGAAGACGATCTCGATGAAGCTGCGCTCGATGACGAAATCACCGCTCTTGGTGGTGATCGCATTGTTCAGGTAGCCCAGGTAACCGGTGGTGCGGTATCGCGCCACGTGATTCCACATGGCCTCGATTCCGGAACCGGGTTCGGGAAATGGCACGCCGGCATTGGTACCGACAAACCCGCTGCCGTTGTTGACCAGCTTCACCCGCTCGCGGTTGGCAATGCTGGCTTGCTGAACGTCCTCGGGCGATGCCGCGGTACGCCGCGACGGATACACGCTCATGCGGAAGGTATCCGGGTAGGTGCGGAACAGGGCTTTCTGACCTTCGCTCAGCACGTCGGCGTATTCCGCTGCGTTGTCCGCAGTGATGGTGAACAGCGGCGTGTCCTGCGCGTGAGGCACCGGAATGTCTTCCATTCGCGTGCCCTTGGAGCCGGACACCCAGCCACCCGTCCATTCCGGGATGCTCAACCCGTGGGGGCCGTTCGTCAGCCCTGCCATCTCGGCGCCCACGGGCGTCAGTTCACCGGCCCGGGCAAGCCCCGGCACAATCACAACCGCCGCAACAGCAACCGCGGCACCAATACGCTTGATCATCTCCATCCGGCGAGTATAGGCCGGCGCGGATGCAGAGCTGCGTTTTCCTCAGTCGTAAAAGAATCGGCGGCCGGGTTTGTCTTTGGGGTCACGCGGGGTAGCGCCATCGGCCGCGGGCTTGTTCATGCCCATTTTTCCGCCCGCCTTCATCCCGGATTTACCCATGTTCTCGCGCATCATCTGCTGCCATTTCTCCTGCTGATCCGGGCGCAGGATCTGACTCATTTCGCGACGCATTTCGCCACGCAGCAGTAGCCGGTTACGGGCCGCCTCCCCACTCTGCGCGGCCAGGGCTTCGAGCTCCTTGGTATAGGTCGGGGATGCCGGGTCCAGCGCCATGAAGCGCTGCTGCGCGTTCATATTCTGCCCACGCTGCGCCATCATTTTCGGCATCATGCGTTGATGGAGCGCATCGAATTTGACCTTCTGGGCTTCGTCCAACTCCAGCATCTGCGCCATTTTTTCGTGATGGGCCTGCGGTTCGGCATTCATCATGCGCTGGGCCAGCACATCGGTGGTCACCCCCAGCATGGCCACGCCACACGCCGCCGCCAATCCCACACTGCGCCAGCCGTGCATTCCGCGTAATCCCTTGTTCATAACGATCTCCTTGGTTGCGATACCGCGGCGTTACCCGCCTCAATCCTGACCACACTGTAAGCCAGAAGTGCAAAAATTCCATGACGCGCCTTAACAAGCCGTAAAATGCCGCAATGAGCGATTTCAAAGGCATTCCCATCGTCCGCAGCGGCGAGAAATACCGCACGGCGCAGGGCTTCTCGGCGGTGCGCGACGGCATCAAGTCCACGCCACGAGCCGTACCCGCAACCGGCACCACAGCGCGACTGCCCAAGCCCCGCTGGCTGAAGGCGCAACTGCCGTCAGACCCGCGCTATTACGACACCCGGAAAATCGTCAACGAACACCGCCTGGCCACGGTGTGCGAAGAATCCAAGTGCCCCAACATTGGCGAATGCTGGTCGCACGGCACCGCGACCATCATGCTGATGGGCAGTGTGTGCACCCGTGCCTGCCGGTTCTGCAGCGTGGACACCGGGAACCCGGGCGGTTGGCTGGATGCCGAGGAGCCGGCCAACGCCGCCCGCTCCGTCGCGCTGATGAATCTCCAGTATGTGGTGCTGACCAGCGTGGACCGCGACGATCTGCCCGACGGCGGCGCCGGCCATTACGCGGCGTGCGTGCGGGCCATTCGCGAGCGCAATCCGGATACTGCGGTGGAAGCCCTCACCCCCGACTTTCAGGGCCGCTTGCACGATGTGGAGACGGTCGTCGAGTCCGGCTTGCAGGTGTTTGCCCAGAACCTGGAAACCGTGGAACGGCTGACCCACCCGGTACGCGACGCCCGTGCCGGCTACCAGCAAACGCTGGATGTTCTCCGCCATGCCAAACGGCACCGTCCGGACGTGCTGACCAAAACCAGCCTGATGCTGGGCCTGGGCGAAACCGACGCCGAGATCGCCCAAGCCATGGCGGACATTCGCGCAGCCGACGTCGATATCGTCACCCTCGGCCAGTACCTGCAGCCCACCGCCAACCACCTCGCGGTGGAGCGGTTCGTCTCCCCCGACGAGTTCAAGGCGCACCGCGAGTACGGGCTCGGCCTGGGTTTCCTTGAGGTCGTCGCCGGCCCGATGGTGCGCTCCAGCTACCGTGCCGATCGGGTGTTCCAGAAAGACAACTGCGGCGTTTGACCCCGCGCCCTTCGGCCCGAGCAAAAAGCGCATTTTTTGATCATTCGTTGACGCCCCTTTCGATACAACGTCCCCGTCTGTTGGCGTTCGTGAGTTCGGGCGGTTGTGAAAGTTTGGATGATCTTGACCGGTGTACTGATGGCCACATTGAGTGGCTGCGCGGTCAACCCGCAGCTCGAGAACCTGGTGGACATTAACCAACGGGTCTTACGCACTCAGCCAAAAGATTGCGTAACCCATGCGGATCAGGTCATCCAGCAGCTTGCCGGCGACCCCCGTTACCAGACCCAGCGCATCTACAGCTGCCCCGACGAAAACCAGGCCCGCGCCGGCATATGTCATGTGAGCGCTCTGGTGACAGCCCCCGATCAGACACAGTGGGTGCTGGACAATGGCGCGGTACTGGGTGACGGCGCGATCGCCGTACAAGGCGTATCCGAGCTCGACACCTTCCTGTGGGCACTCGGCGACAAACCCTACTGGACCGGCCCGCTCGCGCTGACGGGCATGGGTCTTTACATCGCCTCGGTGTCGACCCGAAACTAAACGGCGAGCAGCAACGCCGCAGCTAGAGGGCGGGAATCAGGATTTCCGGCAATTCCCGGCGTTCATTTTGCAGCGTTAAAGAAAAGGGTTTCAGCGGCTGCTCAATATCCAATGGCTTTTCGCCCGGTTGTGGAAACAACCAGCGGAGCAAGTCGTAGTACGCACGAATGTTGCCCACATAGGCCCGCGCTTCGCTTCCGCGCGCGTAGCCGTAGCGGATCAAAGGCCGTTTGTACCATCGCGGCTGCATCAGCTTTGGCAGATTGTCCCGGAGATCCACCCATCGATTGGGCTCGCCACCCAGCTCTGCAGTCAAACGCTGCAAATCGTGCAGATGGCCCATCCCCAGGTTATAGGCCGCCAGGGTCATCCAGGTGCGATCCGGCTCTGGCGCGCTCTCGGCCACCCGCGCATGCAACTGGACAAAATAACGCGCGCCACCATCAATGCTCTGCGCCGGGTCAGATCGCCGCTTCACGCCCATCTCCTTGGCTGTTTGCCGGGTCAGCATCATCAACCCCCGCACGCCGGTTGGACTGACAGCACCGGGATTCCAGGAAGACTCCTGATACGCCACCGCGGCAAGGAAGCGCCAGTCGAGACCGTACCGGGCCGCTGCCGCCTCGAACAACGGCCGGTACGCGGGCAAGCGGCTGTTGACCCGTTCCCGGAACGCATTCTGAGAAAAGTTATCCAACCGATCCAGGTGCTGAAAATGCCGGTCGTGCAGCAGTGCCAGACGGCCCTCCACCTCGATGAATCGCAGATAGGTATTGGCCGCTATCCGCAATGCCTCACCCGCGCTGGCGGAAACCGCCCAGACCTTGTCCAGGGGGTCACCGATGACCGGCCCTTCCCGCAGATCCGGGTATCCGCGACGCGCAATGAACAGCGTATCCGAGTCCACCAGCGCCATCGGCAGCTCCTGCCGGGCGACCCGCTCCAGCAAAACCTCGGCGCTCTGCGTGCTCAAGCGGGGCTGTGCCTGCGGCACCTGATCTTCCAGCAGGTGCAGTAACGCCTCCTGCCCCACCCACACTTCCTGGTCGGCCAGATCCGCAATTATCTTTGGGCGCGGGCTGAGTTGCTTGTGAAACGCGATCTGATATTGCGCGGAACGATAGGGCCGTGTGGTTACCAATTCATACGGCGGAATCGGCGGCGCTGTCCACGCTGCGGCCAGCAAATGCGCGTTCCCCAGAGCGACCGCCTCACGCGCCTCCTCCAAGGATGCGTAAACCTGCCATTTGGGCTCGACGCCCAGGTTCTTGGCCAGCCCGGAAACCAGGTCGTACTCGAAACCGGCTCGCCCCCCCGCCGTTTCGTAGATCGTCAGCGGACCATTGATCGTGGCCACCCGCAGCTCGCCCAGGATTTCGATTTGCTGCATCACATCCCGAGGCGCCGGGTTACTGGACAGAAACCACCAGCACAGCGCTGCGAGCAACCCCAGCCAAAGCGTCGAACGCCGTCGATCCAAGCGACCTCCTCAGTAAACAATGCACGCCCCCACCCACCCCGCTACAATGCGCGCCTCGACGGAGAGATGCCGGAGTGGTCGAACGGGCTTGACTCGAAATCAAGTGTACGCCTCGTGCGTACCCAGGGTTCGAATCCCTGTCTCTCCGCCACATATGAAAGAGCCCGCCTTAGCGGGTTTTTTCATATGTGGCCGATGGGACCGGTGGGCACGCATGCTGGCGGTTCGACAAATCGGCAGGACAGCCGATTTGGAACGCAGCGCCAGCTGCGACCCCGCAGGGGCAAGGGCCAGGATGGCCCGCAGTCAATCCCTGTCTCTCCGCCAAATACAGAAGAACCCGCGTCAGCGGGTTTTTTTGTATTTGGTGCAAAGACCGGTGGGCACGCGCGCTGCAGGTTCGACAAATCGGCAGGACAGCCGATTTGGAGCGCAGCATGTGCTGCGACCCCGCAGGGGCAAGGGCCAGGATGGCCCGCAGTCAATCCCTGTCTCTCCGCCATTCAGTCTGGTCGACGCCAGTCTGGTTTGATAGCGGCGCAAAGTGCGCCGCAATTCAGGACCTTAGCGCGACCACTCGCTAACCTGATCACTTTCGAGCAAAAAAGGAGCCCCTAATTTGGGGGCCGAATTCACCCTTGTCTACAGCGCCGAAAAATTCGGATTGTTTGCAGCCTGCGCTGGCCGCGGTATGGCAGCCCACGGCCAATAGCCGACATCGATCGACTCAAGCGCCTAACTGGTCGAGATTGAGCAAGCAGACGTTCAGCGAAACTAACTACCCAAATGCCGCTGATCCGTCCGACGGCTGTCACTTGAGGTGGCGACAACGCTGGAGGCACCACACGTGCCGACATTTGGAGTCAGCTTCAAGATGGCTTTTAGGTTGTCTACAAATCCCGTGGCGACTCACACGGCCATCGTTGTAGGCGTTCAGGACGCCGGATTCCCCGTGGGCATCGATCAGGCTGGCCAGGTAGGGGCAGCCGTAGTCTAGGCCGATGGCTGGGTCGCACTGCTGCGGCCGTGGGGCCCATCAACTGCATCAGGCCCCAGCTGGTTTTCTGCGCGGTCCATTCGCTGGCGGCGGAGATGTATCCATGGCCCTTGAATCCAGAGGGAGGGGTGAGTTGGCGGGCCTACTCCGGACTGACCCGGTATGGCCGGCGGCGGCCGTTGTCCAACAGGTAGCGGTAGTGCGGCTCGAAGCGGTGGGCGAAGGTATCGCCAACCGATTTCTGCAGGCACACTGCAATGACCAGTTTCGGCTCCAGGCCACGCCGCTTGGCGATGTGGCTGGCGAGAATTTTGTGAGCTTGTTGCATGGCCCGGATGTTCCGGGTTCATGCCTCTGAGATCGGCCTGAAAGCATTCAGGCGATAAGGTGAGCCGCTGCTAACAGCGTATTGCGCGCGGTTAAAATGTCAATGCTGAGGGGGCGGGATAGTGACTAATGAAGCTTGAGGGGTATTCTGAATCCCTTGGGTATATTCTGGTGCGCTAAGCGGGCGGTCACGCTGCGCGGGCTTTGGGCGGAGTGGTGCGCCTGTCTCGTATGGCGGCTGGTAGGCGCAAATTTTTCGACGCGACCAGTAGCTCAGTGCCGACGCGTTTGGTATGTACGGAATAATTGATGTCGAACTCGAATTGACGGTAGTTCGAGTAGAGCAACTGGATTTCCGTAGCAAGGTCGTAGGTGACTATCCAGGGGCGTTTCAGTCGTGCCACCGCAACTGCTACATCAGCATGGTCTGAGGGCCGATAGAAGCTGGTGTACAAACTTGACCCTTTGTTGAAATAAGGCGGGTCGATGCAAAAAAACGTGTCTTGTGGCAGAGATTCCGCCTGACCCATAAAGTCGATTGCATCCAGGTTTGATAGGTGAATCCTTGACCGGTACCGAGAAACTCGTCTGACCCTTTTCTTCAAGCCATCTCGATTGAAACGGCAGTCGATCTTATATTTTCCGGATTGGTCGAGGCCGCCAATGACCCCGGAACTCTGGATTATCCCTGACCTGCTCGTGCGGTTGAGGAAGAAGGTCGAAAAGCCGAGTTCAATTGGGTTTTCAGTGGTGCCTGATTTTTGTACGTCTCGCTGCCTGTGCCATTCATCGACCGTAACTGGTGTCGTTTCAATTAGGTGAAGGAAGTCATCGGTGTGGTCCAGGACGGCTTTCCAGAAAGACCAAATAGACCGATCAATGTCATTGACGTGAATTTCGCTAACGTACCCGCCGTACAGCAGTGACAGGGCCAGGCCACATCCGCCGGCATAGGGTTCGGCATAGTGGCCTCGGGTCAGTTGGTTAGCCGAAAGGATGTCTACGGTTAAATCCAGCAGGCAGGACTTGCCGCCAGGGTATCTTAATGGGGATGCGAGACTGGCCATGATTCTTGGGTATTGGACGGTGCGCGAAATGGACGATCAGCTAGAAACTTTCTTCTTGGCGTCATGGGCCAGCGCAATGATCATTTTTTCCAGGTTTTCGAAATCGTTGTAAAGCTGGTTGCTGTCGAATTGAGCCGCTCCATCGTGGTGTTTCGTCGTGTTGCCGTACTCGGAAACCCTGTTGATGATCTCTATGATCGGCTTGGTTACTTTTTTACTACCGAGGCCGAGAGCTTCGAGCTTGTTCGCATTCAAAAACGAAGGGAAGCTGTTTTGCTGATTGCGCCCGCAAAGCGCCGTGAGTGTTTCAATGAATGTCCATAAACCAACCGCAAGCAGTGGAGTGTGGTCCGTGAGCTTGATCTGGCACAGCGAATAATAGATGTGCTCCAGCTTGTAGCTTGGGATCTGCCGTATGGCCTCATACACTTCTTGGGAGTACGGGAGTTTTGTTTTTTGTTTGGGTTTGCTGGGTTTGCCGTCTTTCTCTTTGTTGACTGACTGGCTTTTCTTGCCGCTGGCCTGGTTGATCGGTTCCGGTTGGCATCTGTTCCCCGAGATGTCGGGGGCTTCGAGCAGTCGCCGGGCGTAGTCTGTTATTTCCGTTTTGTTGTGGCGGGAGTCAATGTTCTTATTGGCCAGGTCGTATGTAAATCTGCGGATGAGGGTGTCGAACTCGGCTTGAGAGCGGTTCCTGGAGATGCCATCCGGGTGGTTGGGCTCTAGGCCGATAGCCTCCCTGAACGTCACGTTGCTGAGAAAACGTTGGGCTGTGGTTAGCTTTTGCTTGCGTTCATCTTTGGAGATGAAGCCTTTATTTTCGGCGTAGTCCAGCACCTTCATGGCAAGGCTGTTCTTTGGGCTGCCACTGTGTCTGTGCTTCTGGTCGGCATTCCACGGCTTACGCCCGACGCCGTTTTGTGGGCCTTGGTGCATCCGCATCAGCCACAGGTCAAAATCAGCTTTCGACTTGTAGACGATGGCTGGAATCTCTTTCGGGATCTTCGCGGTGTCCGCGTGCTTTTCGATCTCATCCCGATGTTTTGCCGGGGCCAGATCAGGGTCCATCAGCAACTTGATCGCGCACATTCTGCGATTGCCTTCCGCCACCAGGTATGTGTCGGATTTACCATCCGACGATGGTTTCTTCACCAGGGCGAAAATTTCGTGAGGGTTTAAACCGTGTTGAGCAATGTCAATGGCTAGGTTTATCACCTGCTCATCCTTGATCAGTGCCTCCATCGCATCTTCCTGATTTGAGCACGGCTCGTGGCGAAAGTTGGCTTCATCGAGAAAAACCTTGTCCACGGATATCGTTTGCACGTTGTCTTTCGCCATTTTGTCCCCCTATTTTTTGAATGAGACGCTCTGTCACGACGAATGGGCACGGCCTCATTTTTCGGTTCTGCTGGTGATTCTACAGGATGCCTGTCACTGCTTTTGTATGCTTGGCGGCGCCAACCCGTAGCACTCAATCATGGCTTCCCGCACCAGGTGCACTTGGGTCTCTTCATGGGCACGCATCCAGGCGATCAGCCAGCAGGGCTGTCGCACGGAGGTGACTTCGGTGAGCAGGTGGTCCTGGGTGCGCTGTCCGAATTTCGGTGAACCTGACGTATTACCTTCGACGGCCGCGAACAAATCTGCTTGCGACTCTGATGGTGGAGGCTGTTTGGCGCGTTGCTGCACCAGGCATACGCGCTGTTCCGTGCAGCGTATGGCCCGGGCGATGTCGCGGACATGATCGCCGTCGGCCAGGCGCTTCAGGATCTCGTTGATCTCCAGTGCTCGAAGCGTGACCAAGCAGCGTGGTGGCTCGAACCGTTCCTTGCCGTGGTGGGTGATCAGCTGTTCTTGCGCGGCGCTGCCGATTGCGGTTCTCACTGCATCTTTATCGGCGGTAACGCGGATGCCACCCAAGCTCCGGCACAGTTCGAGTGTGATGGCGATGCCGATCACTTCGCAGAGGTCGCGGGCGCTGGCGTATAGGGCGAACAAACGACCCACCTCTGCCTAACGGAAATAGGCGACAGCGACGGATTTATTTTTCCAAATCGATGTTTGGGGTGATGCCGAGAAATCTAATCGACCCGTACGCATGATTGGGGGCTGTTTCACACTTCGGTGGCATCGGATGATGGAGCACAAACGATACGCCGGCTGCGGCGAACAACTGCTAACGGGATTCTGAAAGAACCTGTCGCCAGGGCCCGCATGACCGCTTTGGGTCGGGTGCCGACCTTCCTAACCGGCACCGGCCAGACGCACGCTGCGGCTGAATCGCTGTTGGCGCCCCGTCCCCGCTCAAGCGACCTTCTTACCTCCCCAGCGCCCCCATGGCCGGCGCAGGATAGCGGGTTCCAGCAACTTCAAACCCGGCCAGAACCTCGTTCAGCCGTTTGCATTCCGGGTCGGTGAGAACAATCGCGGCAGCGCCGATATTTTCGTCCAGCCGTTCCACACGGCGGGTGCCGGGAATCGGAACAATGTCAGCCCCCTGACCCAGCAGCCACGCCAGGGCGAGCTGCGCCGGCGTGCAGCCGCGCTCGGCGGCCAGCTTGGTGACGGCGCTCACAAGCTCCAGGTTATGGGCCATGTTGTCGCCGGCAAAACGCGGATTCCCCCGCCGCCAGTCCGTTACTTTAATGCTGTCGAGCTGCTGGATGGCGCCGGTCAGAAAGCCGCGACCCAGCGGGCTGTACGGAACGAAACCAATTCCGAGTTCGCGACAGGTCGGCAGAATCGCCTCCTCAACATCGCGCGTCCACAGGGAGTATTCCGTCTGCAGGGCCGCGATCGGGTGCACCGAATGTGCACGGCGAATGGTGTCCACGGCGGCCTCCGATACTCCGAGAAACCGCACTTTTCCATGCTGGACCGGTTCGGCCATCGCGCCCACGGTCTCCTTGATGGACATAGCCCGGCGTCGGCGAGCACATGCTAGAGAAGCGGTTCGCCGCCATGAAGAGCGTTTTAATCCGCCTTCGCATCGATTAATTAGAAAGATATCCGCAATATATTCCGCTATTAACCCGATCTATCGGGTGTTTCAATGCGTCCATCCCAAATTATTTCCCATCCATGAGGAACAGCATGAACACATCCCGATCATCCCTGAGTCTTTCCGCGGCCCTGCTGGCAACCACTCTGGCGGCCTGCGGCGGGGGCGAGCCCACGGCCACTGCGGCCAAAGCCGCTGCGCAGCCTGCCGCCGAGCCGGCCCTGACGTCCATCAATGTGCCCTCCGGGCATTACGCGGTGGACCGCAATCACGCCGACCTGCGCTTCGAGGTCGGTCATATGGGTCTGTCGAACTATGTAGCTCGCTTCGAGAACTACAGCGTGGACATTCAGCTGGACGCTGAAAACATCGGCAACTCCACGGTCGAGGTGGTCATCGACCCGACCTCGATTCAGACCGGCTTCGTCGGTGATTACAAGGGCACCCACCCGGATTCGAGCTACGACAACTGGGAACAGGATCTGGCCCAGAGCCCAAAATTCTTCAACGCCGGTAAATACCCCGAAGTTCGCTTCACTTCCACGCAGGTATCGCCCGCGCCGGGTGGCCTGAAGGTACAGGGCGACTTGAGTCTGCTGGGTCAGACGCACCCGGTGACGCTGGATGTACGCATTGTCGGCAGCGCGCCCAGCCACCCGATGACCAAGAAAGGCGCTTTCGGCATTTCGGTCAGCGGCGGCTTTGACCGCAGCCCCTTCGGCATGGACTTTCTGGTCAAGCAGGGTCTGCTGGGTGACCGCGTTCGCATCGGCTTTGAAGGCGAGTTTCAGCAGCAGTAAGCCTGCGTAATCCGCATCGATTCGCAGATGGGCACACTCCGTTACACCCGGGTGGCGATCGGCCTGCACTGGCTGATCGCCATCCTGATCCTGATCAATCTGCTGCTCGGCTGGTGGATGCACGAGGCCATTGACGAGCCCGCCCGACAGGCACTGGCGATCGTCGCCTTCCAGTGGCACAAGTCGATCGGCCTGAGTGTGCTGGCCCTGGTGCTGCTGCGTCTGGTCTGGCGCGCAACGCACCGGCCACCGGCTCCCCCGCCGATGCCGCGGGTACAGCAGCAGGCGGCGACAGCGGTGCACTGGCTGCTTTACGGGTTGATGGCCCTCTTGCCGCTGTCGGGCTGGGTGCTGGTCTCGACCCAGTGGCGCGGAGATGCGCCGCTGGTGCTGCCGACTCTGTACTTCGGACGCCTTGAGATTCCCCATTTGTTGGGCCTGCACGAGGCGACCGACGGCGTGCGGCAGAACCTGTCCATGCTTGCCCGCATGGCACACGAGTGGCTGGCCTGGGGAATGCTGCTGTTGGTGGCGGCCCACGCAGGAGCTGCACTGCATCACCAGTTTGGTGTGCGCGACGGCCTGCTGACGCGGATGCGGCCGACTCTCAGCACGGGTCTGATGCTGGGCGCCGTGTTGCTGCTGATTCCTGTACTGCTGATGAACGCGCCGACGCGCAGCGGCGAGCAGCAGATTCAGAGCTTCGGCGAGGGGTGGCCGATCGATGCCGAAACCAGCGAGATCACCTATAGCGGCAGCCATGCCGGTCTGGAATTTCGCGGCCGTTTTGAGCGCTGGCGGGTGGAGTTTGTTGCGTACCCCGCGGACCTGGCGCAGAGCCGCTTGCGGGTGGAAATCGACACCGCATCAGCCCGCGACGGTGACCCGCTGCACGACGAAACGCTGCCCGAGGCCGAGTGGTTTGATGTCGGGCAGCATCCACTGGCCGTGTTTGAGTTGGTTTCGGTGGGAGCGCCGGACGCACAGGGGGCACGTCCGATGACGGGGAAGCTGCGCATCAAGCAGCAGAGCCGGATGATTGAAGGGCTGCTGCTGCGGCCGACGCCGTCGGGGTTTGAAATTCGCGGTGATTTGCACATCGACCGTGCCGACTTCGATATCGGCATGGAGTCCGACCCCGCCGGTCAGTGGGTTTCGAGGGACATCCGGCTACAGATCCGGGCCGTATTCACCGCACCTGACTGAGAGCGTCCGGTTGACGCGTAAGCTCGCCCGTCATGCACGCAGTGAAAAAGTAGAGTTTTCTGCGTATTGACGTCGCCCCAATTCTGGGACAGTTGAAAACTAGGATTGCGGGACTTCAGGCCTGATGACCATGTTGTGGCTGACGAACTCACTGGGGCTCAGCTTGCCCAGTGATCCGTGGGGTCGAATGTGATTGTCATCCTGTCGCCAAGCTTCGATGATTTGTCGGGCGTGTTCGAGCGACTGGAATTCGTGAACGTTGAGACATTCATCCCGCAGGCGCCCGTTGGAGGACTCGCAAATGCCGTCATCTGTGGGCTTGCCGGGGCGCGTGAAGCCCAGATCGATCGCGTTTTCCCATGCCCGGTGGTCAAGCGCTTTGGACGTGAATTCGGTGCCGTGATCTACGGTGATGACGCTCGGAAGTTCGGCCTGACTTTGCAGCCCGGAAAGGGCTCCTTTGAAGTGACCGTGTTATCGGGGTAGAACCCCAGACCAAGTAATCACCACCGCGTTTGCAGACCGCGCCGGCGCGGGCGAATAATCGGCCTCTCATCTCCATCTCAAAACAGTCGTAGGAGCGAAAAGCCTCCCCTCACCTGTGGGCACTACCTCATGACATATCCCGTAGTCGACGCGATGATCTCTCCCAAAGGAGCGCTGTCCGTGCTTACCCGTGCCGAGGCATCGCGACTGGTTGACTCCAGCAAGGGTGGCTTGTATGCCCTGTTCCGCCGCTGCGCACTGGCGGTGCTCAACAGCGGCAGTTCACTGGATGATGGCCAGGCGCTGCTTGAGCGCTACCCGTCATTCGATGTTCGGGTGATTCACGACGAGCACGGCATTCAACTGGCACTGACCGATGCGCCGGCCGAATCCTTTGTCGACGGTGTCATCATCGAAGGCATCCGGGAGCATCTGTTTTCCGTGGCACGTGACATCTTGTTCGTCAACGAGCAAGTCGAAAGCAATCCTCAATTCGACCTTGGCAGCTCCACCGGCATCACCGACGCCGTATTCCACATTCTGCGCAATGCCCGTGTGCTGCAACCCGGCAAGGATCCGCGTCTGGTCGTGTGCTGGGGCGGCCATGCGATTCCCCGCTGGGAATACGATTACAGCAAGGATGTCGGTTATCAGCTCGGCTTACGCGGGTTGGATATCGGAACCGGCTGTGGCCCGGGCGCGATGAAAGGCCCGATGAAAGGCGCCGCAATCGGGCACGCCAAGCAGCGCATCACGGACGGTCAGTATCTGGGCGTGACCGAGCCTGGCATCATCGCGGCCGAGGCGCCCAACCCTATCGTCAATGCGCTGGTCATCCTGCCGGACATCGAAAAACGCCTGGAAGCCTTCGTGCGCATGGCCCACGGCATCATTGTGCTCCCCGGCGGCGCGGGCACGACCGAGGAAATTCTCTATTTGCTCGGCGTGTTGCTGCATCCGCGCAATGTCGAAGTGCCCTATCCGCTGATCTTTACCGGCCCGCCCTCCGCCAAGCGCTATTTCGAGCAGATCGACACCTTTATCGGTGCCACGCTCGGCGAGGATGCGCGGGCGCGATACCAGATCATCATCGACAATCCGGTTGAAGTCGCGCGGGTCATGCATGCGGGCATTCAACGTGTTCAAGACTTTCGCGACCGCAAGGACGAAGCCTTCTACTTCAACTGGTCACTGACGATCGCCGAAGACTTCCAACAGCCCTTTGAACCCACGCATTCCAACATGGCCGCACTGAACCTGCATCGTGATCAATCCAGCCATGAATTGGCGGTACAACTCCGGCGCGCGTTTTCCGGCGTCGTCGCCGGTAACGTCAAAGCCGACGGCATCCGCGCGGTGCGCGCTCATGGACCATTTGAGCTGCACGGCGATCCGGCCGTGATGCAGCCGATGGATCAATTGCTAACCGCGTTTGTCGAGCAACAACGCATGAAGTTGCCTGGCGCCCATTACGAGCCGTGTTATCGCTTTGTCCGCTGATCATTTGATGGAGTAGCCCCCATAACCAATACCACTTTTTCTCCGCGATTCTTGCTCTTGTTGTCAGCGCCGCCGGCGTGACCTGGGCGGGCAGCATCGCTGGTGATTACATCACTGATGGCGGCAAAACCGCTTTAAACATTCGCGACGACGGTACGTTTCGGGTGGTCACCAAAAAAGGACAGACCATTGTTGGGACCTGGACGCAAACCGGCGACGCCCTGGTGATGGCCGGCGATCCTGATCGCGGCATTCCCATGACCGTGAATGCCCGACTGCAAGATAACAACGTCATCATGAAGTTTGGCCCCAAAGAAACGCGTTTGGTCAAACAGTGAGCCACTCCACCGCAGTATCGATTCACTCGTCATTTCGAATGTGTTTCGCGACCCACTAGCACTTCCGAGCAAGCAAGGAGTCCCCAATTTCTGGAATGGAATGCATCTGCAGCACCCAAGATCTCGGTTTGCGCTAGCCAATCGGAAATGCTCCATGGGTAAGCCCCACTGTGATTGCCGCGGTTGAATCGCCCCGGTTGACTCAGTTTCCCTGGTTGTTGGCCGGTGGCAGAAGGTCTGTGGGAGGGGCTCCTGGCAGCGTCACCGAAAAACAACTGCCGACCCCGGGTGTGCTGCTCACCCGAAGCTGCCCTCCCATCGATTCCACCTGGCTTTTGCTGATGAAAAGGCCTACACCGCGGGAGTCCGGGTGCCGGTGGAACGTGCTGTACAGAGAAAACAGCCGGTCGCCGTGCCGCGCAAGATCAATGCCAAGCCCGTTGTCCTGCACGTACAGCGTGACATTGTCGTCATCGCTTTCCGTGTAGACCCGGATGCGGCCGGCGCGATCAGGATCGAGGTACTTGATTGCATTGGTGAGAAGGTTAAGGATCACGCTGTCCACATAGGCGGGAATTCCATACACCTGGTGCGTTTCCGGCACCCGGACTTCCGGCGTCACACCGGCCTCACTCAGCATTGCAGCCAGGGATTCGAGGTTCTTGCGCACGCGATCGGCCAGCAGGACGGACGCGGCCGGACTGTCACCCAGTTCGGCACTGACAACCTCGGTCAGATCGGCAATCGTTTGCTTGAGGTGCAATGCGGACCGACCGAGCAAATCCAGGGCCTCGTCTCCGGCCAGCTCTGGGTGCTGCTGCCTGACAATTTCAAGCAGGCCGCTGAGCCCGTTGCTGTGCGACCGCAGGTTGTGCGCGACGATGTGGGCGAACTGCCGCAGGCGCGCGTTCTGCTCGCGGGTCAGAGAAAGCAGTGCCTGAGTCTTTTCCTCCGCCAGCTTCAGTGCCGAAATGTCGGTAATTTGTGAAACGAAGTGCAGAATCTGACCCTGCGTGTCGCGCACCGCCGAAACGGAAAGCAGTACCGGCACCACGTGGCCGTCGCGGTGGAAGTAGCGCTTCTCCATCTGGTATGTGTCGCGCCGCCCTTCCAGCACCTCGTGCATGAGCTCCAGATCCGCATCCAGATCATCCGGGTGAGTGATGTCCTGGAACGTGAGCCGGAGGAGATTCTGCTCAGGGTAGCCAACAATGTGGCAAATCTGCCGGTTCACCCGCAGCCACTGCCCATCCGGTCCTACCAGCGCCATCCCGATGGGGGCAGAGTCAAAACTGCTGCGAAAGGTCTGCTCACTAATGCGCAGGGCATCATCCGACCGCGTACCCGCATTTACGGTGGCGGGCCCGGGTGCCTGGTCCGGCGGGTGTGGCGTTTCGGGCATGGAAGACACTTCGGAAGGAGGCGGAATCCGCTGGGCCCAGAACGGATGCAAGTACCGTTCCCTGCGGCCGCACCCTTGAATAGGGTTGTTTCCAAGGGATACCTGTGACTGAGATTCTTGCGGGAACATGGAACGGTATGCAAAACAAGTGAACCAGCCGGCCTGAACCTTCAGGCGCGTGCATCCAAAAACGAAGTTGACTCGTAAGGCGTAAGGACACACACACGCCGATACGAGGCATTCCCATGCAATTGATCAAAACCGGCGCCATCGCGCTGGCCACTTTTTCCGCCGCGATAGCCGCGACAGGCGCACAGGCATCCAGCCACCGGGAGGCGCCGTTCATCAGCTCCGCACCCAAGGTCGATGGCACTGACTTCTACATGTTTCGCAGTTACGAGTCCGGCCGCGACGGCTTCGTCACGCTGATTGCCAACTACCTGCCCCTGCAGGATGCCTACGGCGGCCCGAACTACTTCAGCTTGGACCCGGCTGCGCTGTACGAAATTCATATCGACAACAACGGCGACGCGATCGAAGACCTGACCTTCCAGTTCCGTTTCCAGATTCAGGACAACGGGGTGAAGATTCCGGTCGGTGGCGCCATGGTGGCCGTGCCTTTGATCAATGTAGGGCCGATCAGCGCCGATAACACCTCGGCGTTGAACAAAATCGAAACCTACAACCTGACCGTGGTGAGCGGCGACCGCCGCACCGGTATGCGCAGCACGATCACCAATGCCGATAACGGCAGCAGTTCCTTCGTGAAGCCGGTCGACAACATCGGCAACAAGTCGATCCCCGACTACCCCGCCTACGCCGCTGCACACATCTACAACATCCAGGTTCCCGGCTGTTCTCAAACCGGCCGCGTGTTTGTGGGCCAGCGTCAGGAAGGCTTCGTGGTCAACCTGGGCGAAACCTTCGACCTGGTGAACATCGCCGCACCAGCGGAAGCGCTCAACCCGAACGCACGCTCGCTGGAACAGAACACCATTGCCGACAAGAACGTCACCTCGATGGCTCTGGAATTGCCGATCAACTGCGTGGCCACGATGGAAGAGCCGGTCATCGGCGCGTGGACGACGGCCAGTAGGCGTCAGGCACGGATGCTGAACGGCGCTCCCCAGGACACCTCGGTCAACGGCAACGACGGTGCGACCGGCACGGCCTTACAGGGCGGCGCCTGGACGCAGGTCTCTCGCCTCGGAGCACCGCTGGTCAACGAAGTGGTCATCGGCCTGCCCGACAAGGATGCTTTCAATGCCGCCGAGCCCAAGGACGACGGCCAGTTCGCCACCTATGTCACCAACCCGACATTGCCGGAATTGCTGGAAATCCTGTTCGGCTCGGCCGGGGTCAAAGCGCCGGACAACTTCCCGCGTAACGATCTGATTGCCGCCTTCCTGACGGGTGTACCCGGCCTGAACCAGCCTGTGGATGTCGTGGGCAGTGAAATGCTGCGGCTGAACACCAGCATTGCCGCAACACCGGCCGACAGCCAGAACGATCTGGGCGTCATCGGTGGTGACGTCGCCGGCTTCCCCAATGGACGCCGCCCCGTCGATGACGTGGTCGATATCGCGCTACGTGCGTCGATGGGCGTGCTGTGCACACTCGACGGTGACCCCTTTGCCTGCAGCGATGACGTGACCGCGTCGGCCAGCTTCGGCTACACCGATGGTGCGCTGCCCAACCCGGCGGACTACGACACCCGCTTCCCTTACCTGGCAACGCCACTGGCCGGCTCGCCCAGCACCGTCGCCGCACGCTGATCTGGAGGTTTCCCATGAATAAAGCAAAACCCCATCTGGCGCTGGCTGTGCTGTCGATTGTCGTGCTTGCCGCCTGCAGTGAAAACAATCTGCAGGGAGGCAAACCCGGGTCCAGCGCAGCGGTGCTGGGCCTGGCATCTGCCACGTCCGAAACCGCGGCCCCGCTGGCCATCAACGATGGTGCTTTCGTGTTCGACGACACCAGCGATGTCAGCGAACCGATCGACATCAACAACTGATTGATCGCGTCGATGAGTTCTCACGCACCTGTACGCCCCCTTCGTGGGGGCGTCTTTATTCCCGCCCTGCTTGCCGTGTTGCTCAGCAACACCGCATCGGCTGCGTATGTCCCCGAATCGGCAGACACGGTCATCGCGGAGCTGCCGCCCTTGCGCGAGCGCGCGTCGCAAATCACCGCAGGGACCAGCCCCACCGAGCAGCTGAACGCCGCCAACGAGCAGATTGAGCTCGCCCAGCGTACCGGCGACCTCAGGCACCTGGGCTATGCCGAAAAAACGCTTCAATCCCTCGACGACCGGTCCGCGGATGCCTGGGTGCTGCGCGCCCGGATTGCCCAATACCGGCATCGCTTCGAAGAGGCCTACCAGAACCTGGACCGGGCGCTGTCACTGCAGCCCGGACACCGCAACGCCGTGCTGCAACGGGCGGCTCTGCTGCGCACCAACGGCAAGCTCGCTGCAGCACAGGAGGCCTGCTACCAGCTGCCGGTTGCCGACCCGGCCCGTTCGCTGTGCGAGTGGCCGATCCGCGGTCTGCGCGGCGAACTCGAACCCGCCATGCAGGCGTTGCGCAACCTGAATATTCGTGATGGATCGCTGCGCCTCTGGCGCGACAGCGAACTGGCGGAAATGCATGAACGCGCGGGTAACGCCACTCTTGCACGCACGCTGTGGGCAAGCGTTCTGGCAGGCGACCCGCAACATCATTTCGCCCGGCGCCACCTGGCGGACAACCTGCTCCGCGACCAGCGGCCGCAGGCCGTCCTGCAACTGATTCCGCAAGGCTCCCCTCACCCCGGCCTCGAAATTGCCCGCCTGCAAGCCCTGCGCGCATTGGGCGAAGGCGACTGGAGGCCCCAGGCCGAGGCGCTGGTCAGACGCCTGGAGCGGTCTCAGTTCCTGTATGGCGAACGCCATGAACGAGAACTTGCACGCATCCAACTGACCTTGCTCGACAACCCCGCGCGCGCGACGGCTTTGGCCGCTGAAAACTGGCTCCGCCAGCGCGAGCCGGAAGACATCCGCCTGCTCTATCGGGCTGCGCTGATGGCCCACCAGCCTGAGGCCTCACGTGATGTGGGCCGCTTTGTAGAAGCCCACGCCTATGAGGACGCGCTGCTGCTTAGCGGGGAACTCAACACATGAGACTGATGCACCTGGCGCTGTATGTGGCGCTGCTATTCCCCAGCGCGGCCTTTTCCCACTGGGCCAGCAGCGCCGAACTCAGCCTGGATCTCAACGGCGACAGCCCCGCACTGCTTGTCGAAGTACCACTGCGCGACCTGGACCTGGTCCTGAACCTGGACAGCGATGGCGATCGACGCCTGCGCTGGGGCGAATTGCTGGCGCAGCAGGCACAGATCGAACGCTATCTCCAGCAAGGCCTGCAATTGCGTGTGGATGGACGAAACTGCATCCTGCTGCCGGGGTCACCGCAGGTGGATGCGGTGGCCGGCGAACCTGCGCTCTGGCTGACGATGCAGGGGCAATGCGCCACACCGCGCGAGACCTTGAGCCTGAATTACAACCTGATCTTCGACCAGGACCCCTCGCATCGGGCACTGCTGGTAACCAGCGCCGGCCCCACCACGCGCTCCACGGTTCTGTCACCGGCTGAGCCGCAACTGCAATGGACGACCGGGGAAAGCAGCGCGCTAGGCGACTTCCTCAGTTTCATGCGCAGCGGCATGCATCACATCTGGATCGGCAGCGACCATTTACTGTTTCTGATCACCCTGCTGCTGCCGGCTGTTCTCGTCACCAGCGGTCGCCGGGCGAGCGCCAGCCAGGCGCTGCGCAACACCGTTCTGATCGTCACGGCGTTCACGCTTTCCCATTCCCTGACGCTGGGGCTGGCCGCTCTGGGCGTGATCAACCTGCCGGGCCGGTTGGTGGAAATCGCCATCGCGGTATCGGTGCTCGTCGCGGCTGTGAACAACATCACCGGCTGGCTCGGTCGACGGCATGCACTGCTCGCATTGATTTTCGGACTGGTCCACGGTCTGGGGTTTGCCAATGTACTTACCGGCATGCCCGGCGACCTGCGCTCGCAGCTCTGGTCGCTTGCCGGGTTCAACCTGGGGGTTGAGGTGGGTCAGCTCGCCGTGGTGATCGTTGCCTTGCCCGTGCTGTACGGACTGGCGCACTCAACCCGCTATGCCCGTCGGATATTGCCCGCCGGCTCCCTGTTGGTCGGCCTGGTCTCGGTATGGTGGATTGTGGAGCGCACTGTGTGAGGACGATGGTCCTGACACCGGGCCCAGCATAAGGCCCATCGCCGGGTCGCCGGCCCTCGCCTACTCGTCCTCGGAGTGCACCGTCACGTTCACTCCATCGACGGGGTCGACCCGAATATCGACGACGATGGGCCGGCAACACACGGCGCAATCATCAATCAGGCTCTGATCACCGGCGCTGCCATCGATCAGCAAGGTGATCGGCTCACCACAGTAGGGGCAATCTGCAGGCCACTCGTCGAGTTGGTAATTTGGCATCACTGATAGGCCCCGTTCCGAAACGAGCATGTCGAAATTTCGTTCACCGGCCAGTTTGTCACCTTCATCTACTCCCTTCATGCAGGATCAGCCACCGCTTCCAGGAGACGGTCGGTTTCCCATCGCGGCAGCGTCAGGCAGACCTGCTGCTCATGCCGTAGCCAGCAGCGCCTGAACAGCCTTCAACCTGCCCCTTCAGACGCCAAACCCGGGGGTCGAACACGGCCTGCATTTCGGGCATGAATATGAACGGGTCTCAATCTGCTTAGCTGGTGACCGGAGTCGCCAGCATGCACCCCCCGATAAGACCGCCGTAGCTGTCACGCAGGGGGGAGAATTCCACGTCGCATTTCACCCCCGCGGACGGGGTCAGGGGGTTGCAGAACTCAAAGCTGTCATGGGAGAAGCTGTCCCCACGCAGCAATGTCTGCAGTGCCTGGTGCGAGTGGCCTCGGCTGGCCGCCGTGGTCAGGTCTGAAAGAACCTCCCCCACGATCCTGGCTTCCGGCAGACCGAGTAAATCCATGGCCGCCTTGTTGCACCGCCGGATGCGCCCTTCGTAATCCGTAATGAATAGCAAATCATGGCTTTTCCGCATGATCGCGGTGACAACCTGGGCTGAAATGGTGCTGGACTGCTCGTCCTCGGGAATGCTGAATTGCCACCGGCTCAGATGGTCAACCGATTCGCACGCCGTCAGCGAGAGCCGGGTCACCGTTTTCTGAGGCGTGATCAGATCAAACTCAATGGCTTTGCCCTTGTGGGCATTCGGTTGCAGCAGCGCCGCATGCACATCCGGCCGGAACCCTTTCACCGTCAGGGCTTCAATGGGCTTTTCCAGCACCTTCTCCGCCGGCCAGCCGGTCATCAACTCGCAATCCGCATCCCACCTCGTGATGCGTAGGTGTTCGTTCAGGTGAAAGAAACATTTACGCGATGGAAGCGGTATGTGGTGCGCGGTGGATTTGTGTCCATTGATGATGGATTCGGCGATGCTTCCCCAGATGTTGATCGATTGCCAGCCCTGATCTTTCTTGATGATGCTGTGCGCACCGAGCTGGATCGCAGCTTCCAGCGTGCGGGCATCGCTCAACTCGGTGATGACCAGAATCGGCGTGCTTTTGGCGACACCCTTGATGCGCAGGAGTGACTCAAGGCCTGTTGCATCAGGCAGGCTGAGGTCCAGGAGAATCGCGTCAAAAGGTGACCGCTCGTTCTCGATTTCGCGCAGTGCATCCAGCAGCGTGACACAGGAGTGCAGATTCACGTCCTGGTTTTCCGGCAGATCTCTGTCCAGGGCGCGGCGAATTTCCTGGGTGTCACTCGAAGACGCGTCAACCATCAATACGCGTATCCCTTCAACCACTTCGCCGGGAACCGTTACTTCGCGGATTGCCGTCTCGATCACTGTGCTGTCCGTCCTTCGATTGAGTGGGAACTTATCGATCTGCGTAGGAGCATACTCCGCCGGCTCGGCATTCTGAACCCATGCGGCTCGGCGCCAGCTGGGAACGAGTGGCTCATTCGCCCGCCACCAAAGTTTCACCGCCATGCAGCACCCTGCTCCGCCAACGTCTGCACCATCGCGAGCCGGGGGCACCTCGGGTTGACGTGACCGCACACGCCTGCGCACGAGTAGGCGGATTCACGCTGCCAGCGCCTCGATTTCAACCCGGTTGCGCCCGCCTTGCTTGGCCCGATACAGGGCCTTGTCGGCGGATTCCAGCGTGTCGGTTGGCGACGCATCCACATGCCAGGCGGCAACTCCGAAACTGATGGTCACATGCAGATTTTCGTTTTCAAAACGGGTCGCTTCGATGGCCTTGCGGATGCGTTCGAAAAGCGTGCTGGCATCGGCGAGGCTGGTCTCCGGCAAAATGAAGGCGAACTCTTCGCCGCCGTAACGGGCCACAAGATCGGCACTGCGCAGTTCGCGCTTCATCACGTCAGCGACACGCACCAATACGGCGTCGCCGGTCTGATGTCCGTACCGATCATTCACCATTTTGAAGAAATCGATGTCTCCCATGGCCACGCATAGCGGACGGCCGTGCCGACGCGCTCTTTCCACCTCGCGAGCGAGATGCTCCTCGAGTCGTCGCCTGTTAGCGATGCCGGTCAGCGGGTCGGTGAGGGATTGCTCGCGGATGTTGCGGTAGGAAGCGGCCAGGCGGCGGTCCAGTTCGGACAGCGTATTGACTTCTGCCAGGCTGGCCGCCTGGATGCGTTCGAGCTGTTCCACGTCATACTCGGCGATCAGGCACAGGCCTTCGGAGGTGGGTAAAACCCGGCCTTTGAGGGTAGTTGTCTTACCGCGATAATCGCCGATGGTGATCAGGCCCTCGTGAACCGGGTTGGCGATGTCGGCCTTCAACGTCAGGCTTTGAAAGCTGGGTTGAATAAAGCAGGAACTGACATTGGCAGCCCCCGTTTGGACCCGTTCTGCCGGAATGAGACGAAGAAACCCTGCGTTGGCTTCCAGCAGGTTGCCATCGCGGTCGATCCTGGCGGCAGCAACGCTGAGTAGCGGGAGCAGTTCCTCTGGCAGAGCCCGGGGTTGCTCAGCGGCGTCGTTCATAGGCCTGATTAGCCAGGTCGACGGCGGATGCGGCGTTCGCGGCGGTCAGGCTTGTCCCGAGTTCCTGGGTAACGGACGGGAAGCCGTTGATCGCAAGTCCACCAATCATCACCGCGGGCATGCTGTCGCCCAGGCTTTCGCGGAGAGCGGTCATCGCAGTGCGGACGCTGTCGAGCTGATACGGCATGGATACCGAGAGTGCTATCAGATCCGGCGTGTAACGTCGGGCTTCAGCCAACAGCGCAGCGGTCGGAACATCGGTGCCGAGATAGCGTACGTCCCACCCGGAGGCCTCAAAGGCATCGCCAACAATCCGCAGACCTACGGCGTGTTGATTGCCCGCTACGCAAGCCAGCAGCACGCGCCTGCCGTTGGACGCCGCGTACTCGACTGTCATGGCCAGCTGGGCCATCAGACTGGTCGCTGTCGCGGTGGCCAGGTGCTCCTGCCCGACACTGATCAGGTTCTGCTGCCACTCCACGCCGATCTGATAAAGCGCGGGTTGCAGTAGGTGCAGTTCAATGTCGATCAGGCTGGACCCGGATTGCAGGGCATCCTGCAAGAGTGCCCTGGCTTCGGTTTGACGCCCATCCAGAAGGAGCTCCTTGAGTTGCTGAGCGCCGTCCCAGGCGGCGGGACAGTGATCGCTGATGGATTGGATCTGCGCGTCCTCACGCTGGGGCGCATCGCGCGCGTTCTCGAGCACGTGGCGCACCGTTTCTGCTGCGGCCGGCGCCAGTTCGCGCTGATAGAAATCCGCGAGCCAGGTGAGCATCAGCGAGACATGGTCCGCAGGGATCTGGCGCGTGGCAAGCACGTTCTTCAACCAGCCGATGTAATCGACAAAGGCCTGCGCCAGGCCAAACTCGACTGCGGGCCGCAGGAAATCGATGGTGAAGCGGATGTCCTGGCGGCAGGCCTGCTCTCCGGCCTTGCCAAAGCGGCTGTAGAGTGCGCCCTGCTCCCGGCTAAAGCGGGCACTGATCTGGTCGACAGCGGGTTCGACCAGCGCGAGAAAGCTCTGCAGGTCGGACCCGGAGAGCTTGTTGAGCGTGGAAGTGTCCATGTTCACCTCAATCGGCCACGTGCTCGAGCAATGTGATCTGGGTATGCCCGCGAAGCAGCTTCAGGCCTTTGGGGATGCCGGCGTGTGATTGCTGATGGTCCGCGCTTCGGTGCCAGCGCTGGTAGTCGTCTTCCGTGTTCCACCATGTGAGCAGCCAGAAGGCGCGGGGATCATCCTGCGGACGCAGCACCTCCATGCGAACGAAGCCGGTGGCGTTATCCACCAGATGGGGCCGCTGCTGGAAAGCGCGCAGCACCTCGTCGTGCATGTTGTTGGCTACAACGAATTGGCTGATCGCGACAAACATGGTCACCTCCCATTGTGCGTGCGGCACTACTGATCATAGTCTGGTTGAAACAGCTGGGTCGAATGGGCGTGAACGGCCAGCCGATCACGCCTGCACAATCGAAGACCTGTATTTTCATAGCCCTTGTTTCGATCCCGAGGAGACCGCATGAAACCTGAAACCGTCGCCCTGCATGCCGGGTATGTGTCTGAACCCACGACGAAGGCGGCGACAACGCCGATCTACCAGACCACCAGTTTTACCTTTGACAACACCCAGCACGGGGCAGACCTTTTCAACCTGGCAGTGCCCGGCAATATCTACAGCCGGATCATGAACCCGACCAATGCGGTACTGGAACAGCGCCTGACCGAGTTGGAGGGCGGGATCGGCGCACTCGCCGTCGGGTCGGGAATGGCGGCGATTCGCTACGCAATTGAAACGATTGCCGAGGTCGGAACCAACATCGTCAGTACCTCGCAGCTCTACGGCGGCACCTACAACCTGTTCGCGCATACCTTCCCCCGGCAGGGAATCGAAACCCGTTTCGCTGACGCCGACGACTTCGCAAAGGTCGCGTCGCTGATTGACGTAAACACGCGCGCACTGTTCTGTGAGTCGATTGGCAACCCGGCCGGGAATGTCGTTGATATCGACCGCTGGGCGGAAATTGCCCACACCGCCGGCGTGCCACTGATTGTGGACAACACGGTCGCAACACCGGTGCTCTGTCGGGTGTTTGATCATGGTGCCGATATCGCCGTGCACTCGCTGACCAAATACATCGGCGGGCATGGCACGACGATTGGCGGCGCGATTGTCGATGCCGGAAAGTTTGACTGGGCGGCGCACGCAACCCGTTTCCCGATGATGAACACGCCAGATCCGTCCTACCACGGTGTGGTCTACACCGAAGCCCTGGGCGAAGCCGCCTACATCGGCCGCTGCCGGGTCGTGCCTTTACGCAACACCGGCGCGGCACTGTCCCCGAACAGTGCGTTTCAGATCATGCAGGGGCTGGAAACGCTGTCGCTGCGGATGGAACGGCATTGCGAAAACGCGACCGCGGTTGCACGGTATCTCTCCGAGCACACGGCGGTGAAATGGGTGAACTACGCGGCATTGCCGGATAGCCCGCACCATGCGGCCTGCAAACGCATCTGTGGCGGAAAAGCCGCCGGTATTGTCAGTTTTGGCATCAAAGGTGGCACGCCGGCGGGGGCAAAATTCATCGATGCTCTTCAGCTGATTTTGCGGCTGGTGAATATCGGCGATGCCAAGTCCCTGGCCTGTCACCCGGCGAGCACGACGCATCGTCAGCTGAACCCGGAAGAGCTGGCGTCTGCCGGTGTGTCCGAAGAAATGGTGCGGATTTCGGTGGGCATTGAGCACATCGATGACATCCTGGAAGACATCGAGCAGGCATTGGTGGCAAGCCAGTAGCGGGCGATCAGGGGCGGCTCAGTGTGCGCCCCAATCCTCGTTGTCGAGTTGAAAGCCCTTTTCGCGAAACAGTCGCAAACAGGCATCGGCAACGTCCGGGTCATAGGCAGTTGCGCGCCCGCGTTCGATTTCGGCCAGGGCATCGGGCAGGCCCCGCGCAGCCCGATACGGGCGATGGGACGCCATCGCTTCCAGCACATCCGCAACCGCCATGATTCGTGCTTCGAGCAGGATTTCATCACCTTTCAGCCCGCGCGGGTAGCCGCTGCCGTCCAGGCGTTCATGGTGCTGACGGATCATCTCGGCAATAGGCCAGGGAAACGCTATGCCCTGCAACAGCTCATAGCCGGCTTCGGCGTGGCCTTTGATGAGTTCAAATTCCATGGGGCTGAGTCGCGAGGGCTTGGCCAGGATCTCCGCAGGAATGCTGATCTTGCCAATGTCGTGAATACTCGCGGCCAAGCGCAGGCCCTTGATGCGATCGGGAGATAGCCCCAACTCACCGGCCAGCCCGACCGCAATCTCCGCCACTCGCCGCTGGTGACCGGCCGTGTAGGGGTCGCGCAGCTCCACCGTGTGGGCCAGCGATTCCACGGTGGCGTCCAGGCTTCGGGCCAGTGTTTGCAGGTCGCTTTCATGAGCCGTGCGGGTGCGCTGTGAAAGAATGCCGTAGGCCAGGTCACTGCTCATTTCCAGCAATAGCGCCTGTTCGTCTGGATCGAATGCATCCGTTTTGTCTGCATAAATCATCAGGGCCCCGAACACCGTTGCATCGGTCATTTTCAATGGCAGGGTCAATACGGAGCCGTAACCATGCTTGCGTGCCTGTTCATGCCAGGGCTGCATCGTGGGGTCGTGCGCGATATCCGCGGTGAGTTGGGGTTCGCCGGAGCGGATACAACGCCCGGCCGGCCCCTGCCCCCGTGCGTCGTCACCCCAGGTGATCGCCGCGTGCTGGACATAGTCGGCGCCATCCCCGGCCCAGCCCACCGGCGTGACCGGCTTGTCGGGGGCGTCTTCGGCAAAACCCACCCAGGCCATCCTGTAGCCCCCCTTGCTCACGATGGCGTTGCACATCAGCTGCACGACCTCCTGTTCGTTCTTCGCGTGCACCATGGCGGAGTTGCCGGCGCTGAGCGTGAGCAGTGCTTTATTCACACGCTGCAGTTTGACTTCATGCTGCTTCAGCTCAGTGAGGTCGCGGATAGACGCGATGTAGTACTCCCGGTCGAGCAGTACGCGCTTGATTTTGACTTCCACGGGGTAGCGGGAGCCATCTTTGCGCTGATGGACAGTTTCCAGGCTGGCGCCGCCCAACTTCTGGAGCGAGACCACTACCTGCTCATGCATCGCCTGCGTCAGATGGGGATCAATGTCGAACACAGTCTTGTTCAGCAGTTCGTCGTGAGTGAAACCCAGCGCCCGGCAGGTGGTCTGGTTCGCATCCAGGAATCGCAGGCTGTCGGGCTCGATAACCTCGATACCAATGTCCGCCTGGTCAACCAGCGCGCGAAACAGCTTGAGATGCGCTTCTTTGCGCTTCTGATCGGTGACATCCATGTACACGCCGAGGACACCGCTGACTTGACCCGCGGCATCGCGCAGCGGCACCTTGCTGGTCAGCAGTGTGATGGTGTCGCCTGCGGGCGTGGTTTGCGGCTCCTCGATCAGCAGCCTGCCCTTACCGCTCTCCATCACCGCGCGATCATCTGCCTGATACTGTGCGACCTGGTCACGCCAGGGCATGTCGCCGTCGGTTTTGCCGACCAACTGCTCCGCAGTCTTTAACCCGGCATCCTGTGCAAAGCGGCTATTCGCGCCCTGATAGACAAGATTCTTGTCTTTCCAGAATACGCGCACCGGAATCGTATTCAGAATGTTTTCAAGCAGCTGTTTGGACGTGCTCAACTGCTCCGCTGCCCGTTTGACCTCGTTGATGTTGGTGACCACACCCTGAAAGAACAGCGGGGCACCGTCGGGGGCGCGTTCTATGGCGGTGCTGTCGTGGACCCAGATGACCTCGCCCAAGCCACCAAGAAGGCGATACTCCTGCGTGAAACTGTCATCCCCTGCTGCGATGTGATCGGCAACCTCCTGCCCGACGCGCTGGATGTCGTCCGGGTGGATCAGCTCCGCAAAGAGCGGTTCGCCCGACAGCAACTTCTCGGGCGCATAGCCCCATTGCCGCACATTGTCCGAGACATAGTCCACCGGCCACCCCTCGGTGGCTCGCCAGCGAAACAGTACCGAGGAGCTTCGCTCGATGAGCACAGAGGCCAGTCTTAACTTTTCCTCGGCCTGCTCCCGCCAGGTCACGTCATGCAGCGTCACAACGATGCCCCGGATACCCTCGGTCTGCAGGTGATTGCTCGAGACCACCTCCGCTGTCAGCCATCTCCCGTCCAGATGACGGTAGCGGTGCTTTACGCGCAGGGATTCACCGTTGGGGGCGGAAAGCAGTTCGCTGATCTCAGCGAGTGCGGCATCCTTTTCGTCGGGGTGGATGTATTCCAGAAAATTCGTCCCGACCAGTTTTTTCGGGGTGTAGCCGGCGATCGTCGCGACTGCCTGGCTGATAAAGCGGATAGTGCCGTGTTCGCCAAGAATAACGATGGCATCCGAAGTGTTTTCAATCAGCTTGCGAAACCGTTGCTCACTGGTTTCCAGGGCTGCCACGGTGTGGCGTAGTTCGGTGATGTCGGTACCCAGGCTGGCAATACCGATAGTAGCGCCATCGGTGCCGCGCAGAACGGCGTTGTCCCAGTGCATCAAGCGCTCTGCGCCATCGCGAGTGAGGACTTTATTTTCGTGATGAAAGGCCTCGGGCTGCTCGGCCAGCAGCGCGGCATGTACCTCGCGAACGTCGGCTCTTACCTCCGCCGGTATAAATGTCTCGAACCAGTCGACCCCGATCACTTCCTCACGGGATTTGTCCACCAGGCTCAGCAAGTAGTCATTGCAGTAGGTGACCCTGCCGACGGTATCCAGCATGACGGCAGCGAGCTGCACATTTGCCAGCAGGCTCGCCATGCGCCGCTCGCTTTCCTGCAGAGCCCGTTCCGCGCGGACACGTTCACCGATATCCTGCACGATCGTTGAAACGCCCGTCGCAATGCCCGCATCGTTGAGGATCGGCGACAGGGTGAGCACCACATCCAGACGCTCACCAGTCTTGCTGATGCGCTGCGTTTCGAATTGCTGGATGCTCTCGCCGGCCGCCATGCGCGCCAGCAGCTCGGACACCTGCCCTTTCAGCTCTGGCGGTTCCAGAACGTTGATGTGGCGGCCGATCATCTCATCGGCGCGATAACCGTACAGGTTTTCTGCGCCTTCATTCCATGAGGTCACGACGCCATTCAGTGTCTCGCCGATGATGGCGTCGTGTGCGGTCTCGACGATGCGGGCTAGTTGCTCGCGCCCCGTCTCGGCCCGCTCCAGCTCGGTTAAGTCGGTCACGACCACGATGCGCACATCCCGGGCAAGTTCATCCGGCGCGCGGCGCACCGCCAAAAGCACGGGCACACGGGTGCCGTCGCGGCGCTCCATGTGGCATTTCGCATGCGCCACAGTAAAGGTCGCATCGCGTAACAGGGCTTCCAGCCGCGCGCGATCTTCCAGCGCGAACACGCGGGACAAGGTCTGGCCCAGAAGCTGCTTGATCGGCTGTTGCTGAAGCTGCGCAAAACGCTCATTGCAGTACAGCAGCAAGCCATCCGGGCGCACCGCGAGCGCGCCCTCGATCATGGTTTCCACGGTGAGGCGATAGACGTCATCAGCCCCCTGTAACGGCACGACTTTTTCGCCTTGCTCGTCGGCGTGGACGAGCGCATCGACCTCACCGCGCCGGATGGCGGCAATCAGCGCCTCGGCCTCCTCAAGCCGGGCGCGCAGCATGCGAATCTCGTCGTCAGGGCCCGGGGGCTGAGGACGCGGTGGCTGGGCAGGAGGTGTGCGCTCGGTCATCTTTGCTCGCGCTGAAGACTTCGGCGCAGCGCATCGGTGCCCAACATGCCGTGCACGCCGCTCACGTCGATGGGGTGCTGGCGCGGCTTAGCTGCAAGCCCACAAGTGTTTTTTCGGTATTCGATAGGTCACCGATGATTTTGCGCATGGGCTTGGGCAACTGACGCACCAGCGTGGGTATCGCCACGATCTGATCCTCGCGCGCAAGGTGCGGCTGCTGCTGCAGATCGATAATTTCGATGTGGTACCGGCCCTGCAGATGCTGTTCACAAATACGGTTCAGATTGTCGATCGCCGCCAGGGAGCGCGGCGTTTGGCCGGCCACGTACAGCTTCAGCATCCATTCATATTGGCGCGCACTGATGGCACGACCTTTCTGCGGCGGGATCGCCAGGCCGATGCGGGATTTCGACAGGGCGGCGGGTTCCACAGGAAGGCTTTTGGACTGTTTCGCCATTGTCTCCGCAATTCCGCTATTCCGAGTACTCACAATAGACCGAAACGGTTGCTAGGCAAAGGGCTGTAATCGGCCGATGGAAACGAATTCGAGGCAGCGGTTTATCGGTGCGCCTGGCGGTGCCCGCCGCCTGAGGTGAATGAGCCTACTAGCGCCGCCGCGGCCTGAGCCGACGTTGTGTTTGCTTTGATGTGCGCAAAAGCCGGCTGCGTCACCAAACCCCGGTCATCTGATTGAAGGGCGACGGCTCGCCAAACGCCCAACGCAGCGACAGGCCGCCGTCGATGCGCACCACGGACTCGGTCTGGAACTGAACCAGGCGTTCTGCCCCGGGAAAACGGGCGGTATGAGGGTCATCCCACAAGACCTCGGCCCTGCCGCTGAGTTGCAGCGTATCGCCACGTTCAAAATCCAGAAAAAGCAATCCGGCCCGGGGATCAACTGCGAGATTCCCCAGTGTATTGAATAGAAAATTGCCCACAAAATCCGGCCATGTCAGCGTATTGCCGTCGGCCCGAACAAACCCGGGCCGGCCACCACGATGGGAGACATCATTGCCGGCACTCGGGTCCTGCACCGGTCCTTGCGCCCCGCTGGCGATGAAGAAGGTATCGGCTTTACGAATGAGCGCGCGGTCCGCTCCCGTCAGATGCGGATAGGAATGCGACTGCGCGTGAACACCGGCAACGGCCTGCGGACTGCGCGTCTGAATGTACTTGGGGCAATTGCCGAAGCTTTGCTTGATAGCGAGTCTGAAGCCGTCACCGTCAACTGCGCTGATCTGCCCGGAAGCGCGGCTGCGTCGGCGCGTTTCGAATTGCAGCCCCAGCACGCCCAGAGGAGCACCCAGGCGTAGATTTTCCGCCAACGGGTCCCCGTCTACCGGAAGTGTCCGAACCTGCAAAACTGCGGGGTCCGGAGACTGAACAAACCCGGGCTCACCGCTCAGCATCGAGGCCCAGATGGCGCCGGAAGCATCCCGGCTACCGATCACCAGCGTCGGGAGCTCGGCATAGAACTCCCGGTGCTGCGCTGTCAGGTGATCGCGAATCAAACGGGTCCCGATCTGCTGCACCTTGTCCCGTACGCCCATCCGGGTCTGTACCGCCTTCTCGCCGGCATGAAAGACGTTGCCCTCATTCATAGCGAATCTCGTTTGCGCGTGTGCACGGCATCTGCGAAGACCTGAATCGCTGCATGGTCATGGCTGAGTCCGCGTGAAAAGCCGGAGCAGCCATCCTGAAACCTTGCGATATGAATCGCAATAGGCGGCTTCTATTTTTGGACTTCCAGCAATATCCTTGGGACGTTCTGCATGATCTTCACGCCATTGGTCCGTTTTCGAACGATGACGACGCGTCTTAATTCAAGACCTGACGGCTGATCGTCTCGCGTGCGATATCAGCCTCGCAGAATGGCACGTCAAACCAGAGCTTGTCGCGATACATCCGCGTCTGATCACCGAACCACGGGGAATTCGGGTTCTGTGACTGGCCATAGGTGGTGTTGGTCGAGATGCGCGGGCAGCCCGCGTTGGCAAAGCTGACCACCTGTGTGTAGGTGTTGCCATGCCGGGGATTGACGTAATGGCCGGTCGCCGAGTCCCGATCCACATTGATGATGCTGAATAGACCGGTGCGATCAGGACCGCCGTGCAGCGGTATGCGTTCGCCATCTCGCTCCACGTACTGCACTTCGCGCAGGGGTATGTCCAGCGGCATCTCGAGGGCTGCGAACTCCGCCACGGTGTCGGCCAGCGCCTGCTGAACTTCCGGACGCAGCACATTCAGCCCGCCCGGGGTGGCCACCGGGTCTGCCGCGCTGAAGGGCGTCAGGAACGCCGATGTACCGGGCAGGCGCCATTGCGTGGTCGTACCGTTGGGCAGCGTTTGCCCCAGTAGCTGATCGCTGACGCGGCGGAACAGCAAGGCGCCGGGAGAGTCCAGATTGGCCGTCATGTCCCACTGCGCCAGGATGGGACAGGCGGCCGAAATGTCCACGGGTCCGCTGCTACCGATCGCCATGGGCAGTGAGGCACAGAACTCGGCCAGATCATCGCGCCAGATTTCCCCCAGGAAATGACGATTGCTGAACATGATCTGCTTGATGTTCTCGTGACTGAACATCTGCCCGGGAAAACCATCCACTCCGGCCAGGCGATCCTGAATCAGCGTCAGTCCCATGCGCGTTCGCAGCCGCCGTTCGGTGCCCTCCTCGCCCAGCACCCGCGGGAAGCCCTCCAGCGGCTGCTCCAGATTCGACAGCCAGTAGCTGTCGTTGCTGTTCATGGTGTAGTCGTTACGGAACAAGTACGGCATGTCCTCCGGGGGCATGACCCCGGCCTGGAGTGCCGTGCCGGGAATATTGTTGAGGTCGCAACTGGCACGCGACCCGTCGAGGACGGGCAGACCCAGCAAAGGAAAAACCGCGGCCCCGGTCACCGACGCGCAACTGATGGCCCGCTCATCCGGCAGGTTGGCGATCACCGTGATGTCCGCGTACAGGGTTTCCCCGCCGGCATCGGCAGCGACGGTGTTGGCCCAGGGAATGGCGTGCAGGTCGCTGAGCAGGTCTTTCAACTGGCGAACGGTTTTCAGCTTGCCGATTTCGATGAAGTGATTGAGGAACCGGAAGTGCTCGCCGTTCACGTCCTTCAGGGCAAAGCCGAGCGTCGGGGTCCACACAAACAGGTCCAGACCGGCGATGTTGGTCACCATCGGCCCGTACCGCGTGGTGTGCAAGGTCCGTTCAACCGTCTGCAACGTGCCATCTTCCTGCAAGGCCTGAATGCTCAAAGGCCAGGCCTGCATCTCTTCGGGCACACCATCGACCAGGTAGGTCGTCGTTCCGGCAAGGAGCAGCTGATACGGCACGAAGCGGAAGGCCGCCGAGGTGGTGTGCGACCAGGCCATCGCATCGGTGGTGCCGATCACGACGAAGGGCAGCCCGAGGAAGCTGGTGCCGTTGACCTTGTAGCGACCGGGAACTTCCAGGTCCACCTGATAGAACAGCGCGGCATCCTGCCACCCCTGGTGTGGGTTCCCAAGCAGGATGCCACCGCCGTACTCACTCGCTTCGTGCCCAACCGCAATGGCGTTGCTGGCCATCTGCGGGGGCTGCATCTGGCCCAGCAGTTCCCGCCCATCTTCACTTTGCAGCAGGTCCGACAGCCCCGCGTCCGGGTCCACCATCGCCGCCGTCAGCCCCGGCAATCCTTGCGGGGGTGATTCCTGGCTCGGCAGCGCCGCACCAATTCCACCGGCCGAAGCGGCCGCGCCCGCGAACATGCCCAGCGTGTGGGCCATGCGATACACGTCAAGCTCGGTGATCGGAGTCACCCAAGGCGCGCCACGACAACTGGGATCCGGCAGGTTGGCGACGCCGGTCTCGGCCAGATAGCGGTTGTAACCGGCAACATGACCCGCCAGCAGATCGCGGGCGTCCTCGCCGGGGCCATTCGGCGGCGGCAGGGCCATCAGGGCCTCCACGGTGCCCTGGGCCTGATAGAGCTTGAAGAAGAAATCACTGTCGATATTCTTCGTCACCATCAGATTACCCGGGAACAGAAAGCTCTCCTCCGGGCCGAAATACTGCGAGCGCACCCCGCGCACCGTCGCGTAAAAATCTGCCAGCTTGCAGATATTGTCCTGCGCGACGGCGTACCCGTAGCCCAGCCCCAGACCGTAAAAATCCGGGGCGCGCACATGCGGTACACCGTGAGCGGTTCGGCGAATTTCCACGCCGCCGAGATCCCCATCCGGGGCCACACGTCCGCCCTCGCAAGCACCCAGTGCCAGGCTCATAAACCCGAACAGATACAGCCTCTTCTGCATGCGTATTCGACAACCAATTAACGCGAATCAGGAGTGTGAATGCTTTCGCCTGGATATGCACTGACCATTCATGCGGAAAGCTTTGTGTACTGAAGCTTTGCTATTGACGCTTGCTCTGCATCCACCACACTAGGCGGTTCGCGATTTGCCCTGCTCCGGAGACCCTCCATGCTGTTTTTTTCTGCTCATGCGAACCCGCAATGCCGTTTCCTGGTGGTCGGTCTCGTGGCACTGGGTGCACTGGCAGCCTGCAGTCCGGGTGGCCGCGACACCAACACAGACACACGCGCCATCAGCAGCAAGGCGCAAACGCGTTACAGCATGGCTAATGGCTGCTACGTCGTGAGGGATACGGCCACCAACTCATGGTTGGCGACCGGCACCGATGGGACTGCCGGTTTTGTGGAAACGCGTGCGACGGCCACCCCCATGTTCATGAAGCCTTCCGCGCTGGGGGAATATCTTTTCTATGACCCGCAAGGCCGCTATCTGAGCTTGCCGGCGGCTGGCGACGCGCTCATCGATGGGCTGGAAGGCATTACCCAACTGGCCGGATGGCAGGTCGCGGCAGCCGGCGATACGCTGCTCTGGCTGCCCCCACAGGTCGATCCGGTTGGTGATGGCGTGGATGCCGTTGGCGACAGCCTCGCCGACACGGACCTCGACACTTTGGGAGATCTTCGCGGCGCGCGGATGCTTGCGCTGGTGGAGAGCCCGGATGATCACAGCCGCTGGATGGTGCGCGGCGACGAAGGGGCGTTTCAGGTCACCGGTTTCGCCTCCGGTATTCCGCTGGTTGCCGCCAGCGAAAGTATTGCCTTTGAGCCGGCGCAGGGCTGCACGCCCTTCCCGGAGGCCGAGCTGGGTGCGAGCGGCACACCCTTCTCCGGCACCAACCGGGATGGCACGGTGTTTGGCTATGCCGAAACCCACATGCATCTGGGCGGCTCCTCGGCGCTGGGTGGCCGACTGGGGTATGGCTCCCCGTTTCACCCCTTGGGGATTACCGAAGCGCTGGACAATTGCGCGGTGAATCACGGCCCCGAGGGCACGCTGGATGTACTCGACACGGTGGTCAACGCCCAGCGAAGCGCACCGCCGCATGCCACCGAAGGATGGCCGACCTTTGCCGAATGGCCGCAATGGGGCTCGCAAACCCATCACCAGACCTACTGGGTATGGCTCAAACGGGCCTGGATGGGCGGATTGCGTTTGATGGTGAACCACCTCGTCGCCAACGAGGAAATTTGCCAGCTCTGGCCCTATCAACAGCACGACTGCAACGAGATGGAATCGGTTGCCCTGCAACGCGAAATCGTGCTCGACCTGCAGGACTATATTGATGCCCAGATGGGTGGCCCCGGTGAAGGCTTCTTCCGCATCGTCTACGACTCGGCCGAAGCCCGGCGCGTAATCGAAGACGGCAAGATGGCCGTAATTCTGGGCACCGAGAACGAAAAAATATTCGACTGCGGCGAGTATCTGGATCAACCTCTGTGCACGCGCGAGCACTACCAGCGCGAGCTGGATCGCTGGTACGACCTGGGTATACGCTCGATCTTCCCGATCCACCTGCTCGACAACGCTTTCGGTGGTACCCGGCTGACCGACGACCCGGCGCTGTCCGCGCTGTATCAGACGGCAAACGTGGTTGCGACCGGCCACCCCTACGCGACCGTGCCCTGCGACTCGCTGGATGAATACCCCGCACCTGGCAGTTCTGAGACCGACCCACCACGCGGGCTATTCGATGCCATCGTCATCAGCGTGTTGGGGCCGCCCCCCGCCCCGCCGCTGACCGGATGCCAGCGCAATGCCCGCGGGTTGAGCGAGACCGGCGAAGACTTCATCCATGCCCTGATCGATCACGGGATCATGATCGAAACCGATCACACCGGCGTGATCGCCAGACGGCGCATGATTGACATCGCTCAGCAGCGAGGCGTACCGGTGTTTTCCGGGCATACCGGAGAAATCGGGCCGGTCAAGGACAGCCGACGCATTCTGGAGGTTGGCGGCATCATCTCCAACCTCACCGACGAGCCGGCCGATGTCACCATCCAGTTCGTGCAGGATCTTGAGGCTCTCTGGATTGAGCTTTTCGGTTCCACCGACGGCCTCGCCACCGGGCACGGCTCGGACATCAACGGCATCCACAATCAGCCGCCCCCGCACCCGGATGCGGCGACCGACCCGCTGAACTACCCCTTCCGTTCCTTTGATGGTCGCGTGGTATTCGACAAGCAGGTCACCGGCCAACGCGTGTTCGACCTGAACGTGGATGGCGTCGCCCATTACGGGCTGTACCCCGACTACTTCGCCGACATTCAGCGACGCCCCGGTGGCGAACAGGTACTGAAATATCTGTTCCGTTCAGCTGAGGCCTACCTGCAGCGTTGGGAGCGCGTGGAAAAAGCCCGCATCGAAAATTGACGCCCCCAAAGCGCAAACATTGATCCCGGGGCGGTTTTTTTCTCGTCGTTCCCTGCCCGGTAACCGCCCCACATCAAACCGATCAAAAGTTCGGTTTTTCCCACCCGCTCTCAGGCTAGGCTGAAAAATCAGTTTTTCTCAGCATCACGCCGCATGGATTACGCCCGTCTCGCAACGACTCTGAAAGACACGCTTTCATTGAGGAACGAACCAATCGCGCTCGCCAAGGCGGAGCTTCCCCACACCCAAATCACCCCGCGAAATACCACCGTCACCTCGGCCTGCCAGCTCTGGCGCGAGGCCGAATCCCGCGCGTTTGTTGCATCCGCGCAGGAACACGCGGGCTGCTCCGTCGGCTGCCACGTCATGGGTTTGCCGATGTCGCAGGACACGGCGGAAAGCCTGGGAAACACGATTGAGTTGATGGATCAGACGGGATACGTCGACGCCGCCGAAATCGCCAACATCCCGACGCTTGACCGGCACGGAGACGCCGTGCAGTACGGTCCCCTGGCGGGTTGGTCCGGCCCGGTAGATGCCGTCGTTGTGTGGGTGGATGCATCCCAGGCCATGCTCTTGAACGAAGCCATGGGCAGCGCGCACTGGGGCCAGAAAACGGATTCAGGCCTGCAGGTGACGGGGCGCCCCGCATGCGCAGCCATCGCCAATACCGCCCGCAAAGGCTGCGCCTCCCTGTCGTTGGGATGCAGCGGCATGCGGTTGTTCACGGCAATCGGTAACCAGCTGTCGTTATTCGTAATTCCCCCGGCTGCACTGGCGACCCTGGAGCAGAATCTGCGCGACGCCGCGGCGAGCAATGCCTGCATGCTCGTCGAATATCGCCATAAGCAACAACAGCTCGCAGCCGCATGAGCCTTTTTCATCGGGTCGCGTTTCGTCTCGTCCTGGCCGTGCTGGGGCTGGGGCTGGTGATGGCCTGCCGCCTCAGCCGGCACTTCCGCGAACAGGTGACGCGCACTCTTGTCGTGCAGGTGGGCAGTCGCGACGGCGTTTTCCATCACTACCGCTTCCGCCCGCGGGCGTTGTCATCGCATTTGGGCCGGGCCAGCGCGCCCGACCTCTCATTGACCTTTGACACGGCACGCCAGGGCTGGCTGACACTCCTGCATCCGCACGCCATTGGCAAAATCATCGAGGCCCTGCAGGCGCGTAAAGCGTCGTATACCGGTAACGCCGTGCTGGTGTTGTGGTTCTACGCACTCACGCGATTCGTGCTTCCCATAGGCCGGACACGCCGAGACCGGGTCGCACTTCCCGGCTCCTTCATCGCGCCCAACCCCGACAGCGCGGTGGCATCCCGGATAACCCGTGAGCCCGCGATGAAGGAACTCGATCCCGACTGGAAGCCCGCACATGTCCAGCGCAACAAAATGGCTCTGATCAAGGCCTCGCGCGGCGAGCCTTTCCCGCTTTTCTAGGTCTCAACCATGCCTGCCAGCACGTCGTTCCCGCCCCGCCTGAATGACCGCGCTCGCGGCTGGCTCCGGCATATCTGGGACAAGTCCACCACCGCGGATGACTGGAGCAGCAGCGGCGAACCGCATGCATGGTGGGATCACACCAGCACCCAGCCCATGTGCAGTCTCCCCCGCTTCGACCTGCACGAAACGGGATACGTGCTGCCCATCATGTGTGACATCACGCCGGCCTGGCGGGAGGTCTATACCCGGATTGCCGACGGTCTGGTGGAGCGGTACACCACATTCTGGGCCTCCGTGGATTGGCTGACCCTGATTGGTCATGACCCGGACCAGGCCAATTACCCCCCTGAATACCTGATCAATATTCCCGAACACCTGCGCGGGCGATACGACATCCCCGGGTGGACGGCCAATGGTGTGGAGCCCTGGGGCCTGCAACCCGACCCGCTGGGCGCCGATGGCAACCTCTTCACCCGCGGGTTCTTCAACCTGCTGATGTGCTTCTACCGCTATGTTTCCGGGGATGACAAGTGGGAGAAGCCGTTTCAGGTCAGCGGTTATCGGGATCAGCTTTTTGAATGGGATCAGCCCCGGCTGGTGGACTTTATCCACGCGCAATGGAAAGAGCGGCCGCAGGGGCCGCACTGCGAGAACACCAAAGTGTGGCCGTTTTGCGTGAGCGGAGCCGGCTCCGGTCTGCAGCTGTATGACCAGCTGCATGGGACACAGCACGCCGCGGTGTACGACCAGTGGCTGGAATACGCGCAGCAGCACTTCCTGCAGATCAATGGCAAAGGCAATATTGAATCCTTTGCTTTTTATTACGATCCCATCGAGCGAACGGCGGCCACCTTTCGGGATCATGTCGATGGCTACGCCGCCCTCGCGCCATTGATGTACAACCTGCCCAAAAACCGGGCGTTTACCACGCGGTTGTACGAGCACGCGATGAACAAGCTCGGCTGGAACGACCCCCGCAAGCCCATCCTGGAACTGCACCCCGACCCCCGGTTCCTGACGCTGGCCATCCTCATCGCGCGGGAGCTGGGTGACAACGCCACCGAAACCCGCTTGCGCAGCTACGCCGAGGAAAACTACGAACCGCGTTTCTGGGGCGAGAACAATGAGTACTTCGGCTGGTGGTTTCACACCGGCGAGCCTTGGCCCCGCGGCCAGCTTTCCAGCCTGATGATGGTGACCGAGCTGGGTGGACAGGACGCGTGGTCGCGTATCTTTCAACACAGCAACGCGGCGCGTTTTCAGGAACCCACACTCTCCAAGGTGGACTACCCCGCCCTGGGTATCGCCCAGTGCTGGAATGACCATGCGGACGGCACCATGCTGATCGAGACCGTTTGCCCCCGCTCCAGTAACCGGGGCCGGGCCACAACCTGGGAAATTACCAACCTGCCCAACGCACGTGAGGTGCAGATCACCTCGCAGGGCCATAGCGTTACCACGATTAACGTACTGGACGACCGAACCATCGCGGTCCACACAACGATGGATGACCGCATTTACACCGTTTATACCGGTTATTTCGGGCCGGAATCTCTCGCAAAGACGGCTGGCGACGCGGATTCAGTCTCCGGTGACGCCCCCACAATCACGGTAACCGCCGACAGCATCGCCCAGGCCGCCAAAAGCAAGCCCTGCTCGGGAAGCTGCTGCTAGGCCCTCGCTTTTTCGTTCCCGACACCTCACTGCGACCGCTCCAGCTGGTGGCGCTGAATGCGCAAGCACTGGACCACGCGCCCCTGTGGCTTCTGGCATGATGCGCGGCACAAGGTGAGACCACCTGGGGAGACAACCATCATGATGCCATTCGCTTGGAAACCCGCGGCTGCTGCGCTGTTCGCCGCACTCGCTCTCGTCGCCTGCGACGCCGCAGATACGCCGACCGAAACCAGCTTCCGTGCGACGATCGACGCCACTGATACCACAAACGACGACCCGCCCGACGAGAACGTGATTCTCATCGAAGAATTGGTGCACATGGTTGAGCGCAGCGGTCTGTATTCCCTCCCGAATGACCCGGTCGCCGCCATTGCGGCGATTGCGACGCTTCCGGATTCTCTGGGTGATGTGATCGCCATGCATCTGGGGCGTCTCTACCCCACACCCCATGAATCGGCCCCGGCCGTGGGGCCGTTGACCGACCTGGCTCAGGCCCGCGTGAACCTGTTGCTCGACGGCGAGCAGCCGATGCGCCTGATGGAAGACCTGATGGACGGTGAAATGTCCGTCGTGCTGCTGCCGGTGGATGCGACGACGGTGATCGTGATTCTGCCAACGCAGGTGGTGCGGGCCAACCCGGCCTCACCACCACTGCCGGCCAGCCCCATGGATCTGAGCGAGCTCACCTACGAGGTGAACGGCCACACCCGCACGCTGGCTCAATACATGCAGAGCGGGTCAACCAATGCGATTGCATTCATGCACAACGGGCGCTTCATCTATGACGCCTATCAGAACGGCTACAACCCGCTGACCCGTGCCCACATGTGGTCGGTGACCAAATCCGTCACCACGGCGCTGGTGGGCATTGCCGTGGCCGAAGGCCGGGTCGATTCCATTTACGACCCCATCACCAAATACATTCCGGATGCCGAAGGTTCGGTCTGGGAGGGCGTCAGCGTCGAGGATCTGCTGCAGATGGAGTCGGGCACCTACTGGGTGGACGTGCCGGTGCATCAACCCGAAGAACTGGTGCTGATGGGTCTGGATTACCACTCGAACGGCCTGTACGGCATGACCCGCGATGAGTACCTGCTGAAGCTGACCCGCGTTTCACCCACCGGCGAGTACTACCGCTACAACAGCGGCGACGCCCAGATGCTGGCGTGGATGCTGGAGAACGTGTACGCCCGCCCCTATGCCGAGATCCTCTCCGAGAAAATCTGGCAGCCCGCCGGCATGCAGGATGATGCGGTGGTCATGATCGACCGCCTGGGCAACACCTTTGCTTCCATGGGCTTGATGGCCACCCCGCGCGACATGCTGCGCTTCGGCGAGATTTTCCGCCGCGAGGGTCGCAGCCTGGATGGCAAGCAGATCGTGCCCAAGGCCTGGGTGAAGGCCTCGCACAACTACGACAAGGCCAATGGCGGCGGCCCGCGCGGTTACATGTGGCCGCATTGGGGTGGCGAGGAATCCGGCAACTACACGGCGGCCGGTTACGGTCACCAGCGGGTCAGCGTTGCGCCATCGCTGAACATGGTGGGCGTACGTTTCGGTAACGATCCGGTGGACACCATCGCCCCCAAGGAGTGGGAGGCCGTGCTGACCGCCGTGGGCCGTTACCTGGAATTCGGCGCGACGCAATAGCCTGCGCAGACGCTCCGATTTCTCACGATCTCGCCCCTGCAATCAGGGGGCAGACGGTGGTGAATCGCCGGCCGGCTCACGCGGTCGCGGCAGGGTCCGAAGCGCCCCGTTCCAGGATGACCGGCCCGCTGCCCTCGGCCGCCAGTTGGTCATCGGCGTTGTACAGCGGGCATTTCTTCATCGACAGGCAGCCGCAGCCGATGCAACCCGTCAGATAGTCCCGCAGTCGTTCCAGGTGGGCGATACGGTGATCCAGCGCGCCTCGCCATTGCGCAGAAAGAGCTTCCCAGTCCTCCTGGGTCGGGGTTCGATTGTCGGGTAACGACGCGAACGCACGGCGAATTTCTTCCAGTGATATTCCTAGCCGCTGCGCGGTTTTGATCACGGCGATACGGCGCAGGACATCTGCGGTGTAACGGCGCTGATTGCCGGCATTGCGCTGGCTGGATATCAGCCCTTTGGCCTCATAAAAATGCAGCGCGCTGACGTTCACCCCGCTGCGTTGGGCCACTTTGCCTACGGTCCACCCTTCCGTCATCGACGCCACTCCGAGCCCTGAAAAAAATTCGAGAAAACACTTGACCTCAAGTTTGGTTGAGGTTTTAGCATGGTGGCCACTGCTACTCAAGAGCGTCCACACGGAGCCCACCATGATCCAACTCGAACACGTGAACCTGGTCATCAAAGACCTCGACCAATCCCTGGCCTTTTATCGGGCAGCCTTCCCGCACTGGCGCATCCGGGCCAAAGGTGGCGGTGAGTGGTACGGCAAACCGCGCACCTGGGTGCACTTCGGTGATGACTATCAGTATCTGGCGCTGAATGCCTTTGGAGAAGGCAACAACCGCGACCTGAAAGGTCATCAGGTGGGGCTGGCGCACTTCGCCTTCGTCGTCGACAACATCGACGCGATGATCGAAAGGCTGGAGAAAGCGGGCTTCCCGGTGGACAACCCGGGGGCACAGGAGCCGTTTCGGCGCAATGTCTACTTCATTGACCCCGACGGCTTCGAGGTCGAGTTCGTTCAGTACTTGAGCGATCTGCCCGCCGAGCGCAACCTGGCACCGGACGACGTTGCCCTCGCCGCGGAACAAGCGACTGAAGCCCTGATCGCCGCGTAACACTTCGGGGTGAGCCTGCGAGCAGCTCGCGGCTCACCCTCGATTCACGCCCAAGCCAGCGCCCGGGTTACGGTTCCAGCAAAGCCCTTTTCCCACACAGGTTCGCGGTGTGGATTTGGACACCCGCGGCGGGATCGGTATCATCCCTAAGACTCCATGTTCGGCGACGGCTCAATAACCGCCGAACCTCACTTCGTGACACCCACCCGATCTGATGGAGTTCCGCATGATCTTCTCGCGCCAAGGCCCCGCATTGCCCCGTCTGGCGTACGGACTGATTCTCACCACGGCCCTGGCCGTACCATCCCTGCCTGCCGGCGCGGAAAGTTTGTCCATTTCCTGCGGTGCTGTCGGCATCGAGCTCAGCCTGTGCCAGCAAGGTGTCGAAGCCTGGTCAAAGCAGACCGGACACAGCGTCAAGGTCGTCTCCACACCGAATTCGGCAACCGAACGCCTCGCGCTTTACCAGCAGATTCTAGGCGCCCGATCCGCAGACATTGATGTCTTGCAAATTGATGTGATCTGGCCCGGAACCCTGGCGGCCTATTTCATCGACCTGAAGCCCTATGTTGATGACGCCACGCTTTCCCAGCACTTCGGGACGGTGGTCAAAAACAACACGGTGGATGGGCGCCTGGTGGCCATGCCGTGGTTCACCAGTGCCGGAATGCTGTTCTATCGTCAGGATCTGCTCACCAAGTATGCGGCCGAGCCGCCACAAACCTGGGAAGAGCTGACCGTCATTGCACGAAGGATCCAGCAAGCAGAACGCAATGCTGGCAATGCGCGTATGCAGGGATTTGTTTTTCAGGCCAAGGGGTACGAAGGGCTGACCTGTGACGCACTGGAGTGGGTGCACAGCTTCGGCGGCCAGACCATCGTCAACGCGGCTGGAGAGATCACCATCAACAACCCCCAGGCAGTCGCCGCGCTCGACCTTGCCGCCAGCTGGATTGGCGAGATCGCGCCCGAAGGCGTGCTGAACTACGACGAAGAAGCCAGCCGCGGGGTGTTCCAATCCGGCAATGCCGTGTTCATGCGCAACTGGCCTTATGCCTGGGCACTGGCCCAGGCCGATGACAGCCCGATCCGGGGGAACGTGGGCGTGATGCCGCTCCCGCGTGGGCCGGACGGCCCCTCCACCAGCACGCTCGGCGGCTGGCAGCTGGCCGTCTCGCGCTATTCCAGGCACCCGGAAATTGCCGCGGATCTGGTGCGCTTTCTGACCAGCGCCAAAGAGCAAAAGCGTCGTGCCATCCAGGGGACCTACGCACCCACCATTCCGGCACTCTACAAAGACGCCGATGTGCTTGAAGCCGTACCGCAGTTCGGTGCTTTTTATGACAGCTTCGCCACGGCCGTGGCCCGCCCCTCTCGGATCACCGGCCCCAAGTACAGCCGCGTCAGCGCCGAGTTTTATGCCAGCGTGCATGACGTGCTGGCAGGCAAGCAGCCGGCCGCGCAAAGCCTCGAAACGCTGAGCCGGCGACTGGAGCGCCTGTCCCGCGGCGGCCGTTGGTAAGGTCGCGCCAGGCTTTGCAACATTCCCGCCTTAGCCGACAGCGCACGCGCTCGGCCCTGCTGCTCATCAGTCCGATGCTGACCGTACTCGCCATGGTGGCGGGGTGGCCTTTGGCGCGCACGATCTGGCTCGGGCTCACCGACGCCTCCCTGAGCACGCCGGAAGCGGCCGAATTTATCGGCCTCGATAACTTCCGCTATCTGCTGCAGGATCCGGACTGGTGGCGGGCGGTAAGCAACACCCTCGTATTCGCCGTGGTTTCGGTCACGCTGGAAACGCTGCTCGGTCTGGGCATTGCGCTGGCGTTGAATGCTCACTTTCGTGGTCGCGGAGCATTGCGCGCCGCCATCTTGATTCCCTGGGCCATTCCCACCGTGGTCTCCGCCCAGATGTGGAACTGGATGTACAACGATGTTTTCGGCGTACTGAACCATATTCTGGTGGGCATGGGCCTGCTCAATGAACCGCAGGCCTGGACGGCCTCCCCGAGCACCGCGCTACTGGCCATTACGCTAGTCGATGTCTGGAAAACCACGCCTTTCATGGCCCTGCTGCTCCTTGCCGGCCTGCAGATGCTGCCCCGCGATTGCTACGACAGCGCCCGGGTGGACGGCGTGCATCCGCTCAGGGTGTTCTGGCGGGTCACACTGCCGCTGCTGCGGCCCGCGCTGGTCGTCGCGGTCATCTTTCGCCTGCTGGACGCATTGCGGGTATTCGACCTCATTTACGTCATGAGCGGAAACAACCGCGACACCATGTCGATGTCGGTCTACGCTCGCCAGCAATTGGTGGACTTCGGTGACACCGGTTATGGCTCCGCCGCCGCAACCTTGGTCTTTGCCATCATTGCCCTGTTGACCGCGATATATCTCACCGCCGCCCGCGTGGGCCGGGAGGACACATGACGCGGCGTCACGGGTTGCAATGGCTCCAACGATGGCTTCAGCGCGCGAGCTTTTACGTGTTGTTGGGCATCATTCTGATCTATACGGTGTTCCCGTTTTACTGGGCCATCGTGTCCTCACTGAAATCGGGTGCGGCCCTGTTCAGCGTGGAATTGTGGCCACCGGCCCCGCACTGGGACAACTACGTCGCGGTGTTCCGGGAGCAGCCCTTCGGCCGCAACATTCTCAATTCGATCATCGTGGCGGTCTCCACCGTGGCGTTGTCACTCGCGCTGGCGCTGACGGCAGCCTATGCCCTCGGGCGGATGCGCTTTCGCGGCCGCGGCCTGTTGCTGGCCACTATTCTCGGCGTGTCGATGTTCCCGCAGGTGGCGGTGTTGTCGGGCATGTTCGAACTCATTCGCAGCCTCGGCCTGTACAACAATATCGCCGCGCTGGTGCTCTCGTATCTGATATTCACCCTGCCCTTCACGGTGTGGGTTCTGACCACATTCATGCGCCAACTGCCGCGGGAACTGGAAGAAGCGGCGATCATCGACGGTGCCGGCCCCTTCACCATTCTGACCCGCGTCTTCATGCCCCTGATGGGGCCGGCAATGGTCACGACGGGTTTGCTGGCATTTATCGCGGCCTGGAACGAGTTTCTGTTCGCACTGACGTTCACGCTCTCCGCCGAGCAGCGCACCGTGCCGGTGGCCATCGCCCTGATCTCCGGCGCCAGCAGCCATGAACTACCCTGGGGCAACATCATGGCGGCCTCGGTGATCGTCACCTTGCCACTGGTGGGGCTGGTGCTGGTCTTTCAGCGCCGCATTGTCGCCGGGCTGACCGCCGGAGCGGTCAAAGGATGAATAATGGCAGCGATTAGGCTTCACCAGATACACAAGCGTTTCCAGCGCACCGAGGTGCTGCGCGACATGAGCCTGGATATCCCTGACGGCGAATTCGTGGTTTTCGTCGGCCCCTCAGGATGCGGCAAATCGACCCTGTTGCGCATGATCGCGGGGCTGGAGGACGTGAGTGCTGGTGCCATCCACTTCGATGGCGAAGACGTCACCGACACCGCACCGAAAGCTCGGGGTGTGGCGATGGTCTTCCAGTCCTACGCGCTTTATCCGCACATGAGCGTGTACGACAACCTCGCCTTTGGCTTGAAACTGGCCAAGACCCAACGCCAGTCAATCCGCGAACGGGTCGAATCCGTTGCCCGCACCTTGCAGATTGAACACCTGCTGCAGCGCAAGCCCCGCGAGCTTTCCGGAGGCCAGCGCCAGCGTGTCGCCATCGGCCGCGCCATCGTGCGTCAGCCTCGGGTCTTTTTGTTCGATGAGCCGCTCTCCAACCTGGATGCGGCGCTACGGGTACAGATGCGACTGGAACTGCAGCGGCTGCACCGCGACCTCGGCGCGACCATGATCTACGTGACCCACGATCAGGTTGAGGCGATGACGCTGGCCGACCGCATCGTCATTCTCAACGGTGGCCGCATCGAGCAAGTGGGCACACCACGGGAGCTGTACCAGCGCCCGGCGAATCGTTTCGTGGCCGGCTTCATCGGCTCGCCGGGCATGAATTTTCTCGCAGGAACGGTGACGGACTCGCCTGGTGACGACACGGAAATCCGTCTCGATGCGGGTCACCCCCCGCTGCGAATCCCGCCGTTGAACACGCCAACCGGCGCGGCGGTCACCGTGGGCATTCGGCCAGAGCACGTGCATGGGCCGGCGCAGGATGGCGATTGCGCGCTACACGGCACGGTAATCAGCCTCGAGCATCTGGGCAACGAGACCCACGTCTATGTGGATTGCGACCAGGACCAACCGCTGGTCTTCATCGATCACCCGACAACAACGATTGAGCCGGGTCAGGTCATCACCATCGGACTATCGGCGGCGGACTGTCTGGTGTTCGACACCGACGGCCAGCGCGTGCCGCCGGCCGCGACATCAGGACCCTGAACGCGGGTACAGCACCATCTGCGTGCAGCGGAACAAGGCCAAAGTCTTGCCACTTTCGACATGACTGACCACCGCGTCCCAGACCTGGGTGGTACGCCCCATGTGCACCGGCGTGGCGTGACACTCGACGTGACCATCACGCGCCGTGCCGGTGTGGTTCGACTTCAGCTCAATGGTGGTAAAACCCACCGCACCTTCAGGCAGGCTGGCGATACAGCCGTTGCCGCAGCAGGTGTCCGCCAGCGTCACAACGGTCCCGGCGTGCAGGAAGCCGTTGGGCGCGAGCAACCCCGATGATACGGGCATGGTGCCGTGCACCCTTTCGGCCGTAATCACCGGGAAGCGAATCCCCAGAAACCCCGTTAGCTCATCCATGGGGGCATTCCCGTCGGGGACTTTTATCGCCATCGTTACTCTCGCTGGTAAATGGCTTTAGAAGGCCTCTTCGGCCAACTCCATCATGACGTCCGAACCGGCCTGCACCTGAGCCAGCAAGCTGCTGTGCTCGCTGACAAAACCCTGCATGAAGAAGCGGCCAACAACCAGTTTGTTGCGATAGAAATCCGGATCCTCCACGCTGCCGGCCAGTGCCGATTCACAGCACTTGGCGGTACGCAGCCACATCCAGCCCACGGCAACCACAGCGAACAAACGGGTATACGCAACCGACACGCCACCGAGGTGATCCGGGTTCTGCATGCCGTTCTGCTGCAACCAGCCGGTGGCAACCTGCAGGCTCTTGAACGCGGCGTTCAGGGGTTCCACAAACTCCTGCGGGCCTTCGCTCAGCTCGGCTGCCACGTCGGCAAAGAACGAGCGTACCGCACGCCCGCCATTCAGCGCCAGCTTGCGGCCGACCAGATCCAGCGCCTGCACACCGTTGGTCCCCTCGTAGATCTGGCTGATACGCGCATCGCGCACAAACTGCTCGATGCCGTGCTCACAGATATAACCGTGGCCACCGTACACCTGAATAGCCAGGTTGGCCGCGCGGGAGCCTTCGTCGGTGAAGAACGCTTTCATGACCGGCGTCATCAGGCCCAGGCGATCTTCGGCCGCAACGCGGGCCTCAGGGTCCGGGTCACGGGCCTGAATATCCAGTTGCAATGCGGAGTAGCCCGCCAACGCCCGCGCACCTTCCACAAAACTGCGCATAGTCAGCAGCATGCGGCGTACATCCGCGTGCACGATCAGGGAGTCGGCCGGTTTGTCCGGAGACTTCGGCCCGGTCAGCGAGCGGCCCTGGATGCGGTCTTTGGCGTAAAGCACGGCGTTCTGATACGCCAGTTCGCCGGTACCGATTCCTTCGATGGCCACGCCCAGTCGAGCGGCGTTCATCATCGTGAACATGGCACGCAGACCCTTGTGCGGCTCGCCCACCAGATAGCCTTCGGCCTCCTCGAATTCCAGCACGCAGGTAGCGGAGCCGCGAATCCCCATCTTGTGCTCGATGGACTGGCAAACCACGCCATTGCGCGCGCCCAGCGATCCGTCATCGTTGACCAGGAACTTCGGCACGATGAACAACGAGATGCCCTTGGTTCCGGCAGGCGCATCCGGCAGTTTGGCCAGCACCAGGTGGATGATGTTCTCCGCCAGCTGGTTCTCGCCGGCAGAAATGAATATCTTGTTGCCGCTGATCTTGTAGCTGCCGTTGTCCTGCGGAACCGCACGGGTGCGGATCATGCCCAGATCGGTACCGGCGTGGGATTCGGTGAGGTTCATCGTCCCGGTCCACTTGCCGCTGACCAGATTGGGCAGGAATTTGTCACGCAGCTCCGGGCTGGCCCAGTGCTCCAGCGCGCTGCAGGCGCCCTCGCTCAGCGTGGGGTACATGAACCAGGAGTGGTTCGCGGCGCTGAAGATTTCATTGGTCAAAAACTTCACCGACTGCGGCATACCCATGCCGCCGAATTCCGGGTCAGCACCCAAGCCGCCCCAGCCGCCTTCCACATAGGCGTCGTAGGCTTCCTGGTAGCCATCGGGCACATACACCTCGCCATTTTCCAGGCGACAGCCCTGCTCATCGCCGGACTGATTGCACGGGTGCACCAGCTCTTCGGCCAGACGACCGCACTCTTCGAAAATCGAGTTGATGGTCTCGGCATCGGCATCCTCGAAGCCAAGGCGCTCACGATGCTGTTCAAATGCCAACAGTTCGTTGACGACAAAGCTGAAATCGCGTGTGGGGGCTTTGAATTGCGTAGGCATAGCGGGTTTCCGTGTGTCCGGTGAAAGCGTTTAAGCCGCGGGGCGCTGCGCCGTCGCGACTTCTTACCCAGCGGTAAGATGTGTTGAATGATTACTTACCGGACGGTAACATGTCAAGACACGGCAGCAATAACACAAGGAAACCCGCATGACCGCCCTGGTTGAGCAATTTGCCAATTTCGCCCGCCAAGGTAATTACGACGAGAAACGCGAGCTCATCCTGCGTGCTGCCGCCAGCCTGTTTGTCGAGCGCGGCATCCATGGCACTTCGCTGAACGAGATCGCCCAGCGCTTCAACATCTCCAAGCCGGCGCTCTACCACTACGCTCGCAGCAAAGACGACATCATTGCCCAAATTCTCGATGGCGCCGCCACTACCTACCACGAATTGCTGGCCGCCAATCAACAACGCGGGGGCACCGGACGTGAGCAGCTGGTGCAAACCATTCGTGATTATGGCGAGCAACTGAACACCGAAATTGGCCGCTGCATCGCCACTATTCCGCCCAGCACGCTGAGCGGCGACACCTACGAGCGCTATCGCAAAACCCACCGCATCTTGCTCAACGGCATCGCGGATATCGTGGATCAGGGCATTCGTGATGGCAGCCTCGGGCCGTGCAAACCCAAAGTGGTTGTGCTCGCCCTGCTCAGCGCCCTCAACTCCACCATTCATTGGCACCGCGATTCCGGCCCGCTGACCCGGGTGCAGGCGACCGACGAAATTCTCGGATACTTCCTTGACGGCATCGCCGCCTAGGCCAGAATCTCCCGGGCGATGATCTCCTTCATCACCTCGGACGCACCGGCGGCAATGCGCACATAACGGGCATCGGCATACAGCCGGCAGATCGGGTACTCCTCCATATACCCATAGCCACCGTGCAGCTGTACGCCCTCGTCCACCGCCCGGCAAAACAGCTCGGAACTGAACAGCTTGATCCGCGCGGCGTCGGAGGCAGTGAACTCACCGTTGTTGTGGGCTTCGACTGCACGGTCCAGATAGGCGTAGCCGATTTCGATTTCGGTATCCAGTTCGGCCAGCTTAAAGCGGGTGTTCTGCATCTTTGCCAGCGGCTGGCCGAACAGCTTGCGCTCCTGCACATAGGCGCGGGTGACATCCAGGGCCTGTTTCGCACCGGCCATGTTGCCGACGGCGGCGATTAGCCTCTCCTCGGCAAGCCCGACCATCATGTGCTTGAAGCCGCCATTCCACTGCCCCAGAAGATTGGCTTTGGGCACCCTGACGTCTTTGAAGAACAACTCGGAGGTGTCCTGCGCTTTGGTCCCCAACTTTTTCAGGTTGCGGCCACGCTCGAAGCCTTCCATCCCCCGCTCCACCAGAAACAGGCTGACACCGTGCGGGTTGTCCGGGTCGGTGCGCGCGGCAACGATGACCACATCGGCGAGCTGACCGTTGGAGATGAAGATCTTCTGACCGTTGAGCAGGTAGTGATCGGCCTTGTCCTCGGCGCGGGTTTTCATGCCTGCGAGATCGGAACCCGCATCGGGTTCGGTCAAGGCAATGGCCAGGATGATGTCCCCGCTGATACTGCCGGGCAGGATGCGGTCTTTCTGCTCATCCGTGCCGAAATTGCCGATATACGGCCCAAACATCCGGCTGTGCATGCTCATGAACAGACCGGAATCACCGTACTTGGCGTTTTCCTCGATCAGTATCTGCTCGTAGCGGAAGTCGGACATTCCCGCCCCACCGTATTTCTCGTTCGCCCACATGCACAGGTAACCCATATCGCCGGCTTTTTTGTAGAAAGCGCGGTCGACTACACCGTTCTTCCGCCAATGCTCCGCAAAAGGCTGAACCTCTTTCCGGAAAAAGCGCGCCGCGTTATCGCGGAAGAGCTGCATGTCGCTATCAAAACCAATTCGTTGCATCGGGTTATATCTCGTTTGCTGGCAACCCACCGAGCGGGTATTTGGCCGCACCTATCCCTCACCGCCCGCTCCAAGCGGACAGCCTGCGTCACTGCACTCGGATGAGCTAGATCGTTCTGGCGATGAGTTCTTTCATGATTTCGTTGGTGCCGCCGTAGATGCGCATCGCGCGGCCATCAGCCCAGGCGCGGGCGACGGGGTATTCCCACATGAACCCATAACCCCCATGAAGTTGCAGGCACTCATCGATGACCTGCATCGCCATATCCGAGGTCCAGTACTTGGCCGCCGCCGCGGCTTCGGGTGAACACTGGTTGGCCACGACCAGCTCCAGGCAACGGTCCACATACACCTGCCCGATTTCGACCTGCGTGCGCATCTCGGCCAGCTTGAAGCGGGTGTTCTGGAATGCCGATATCGGCTTGCCGAATGCCTTGCGATTCTTGACGTAGTCCACGGTGTGCTCGAGGGTGGAACGGGCCGCGGCCACCGCCATGATGGCAATGATCATGCGCTCCCAGGCCAGCTCCTTCATCAGCATGATGAAGCCCATGCCGATACCCTGGGCACCACCGAGCACATTGCTCTTGGGCACCCGGACGTTATTGAAAAACAGCTCGCAGGTGTCCTGCCCTTTCAGGCCCACTTTCTTCAGCGGTTGGGCCTTGGTAAAGCCTTCGCGGTCGGCCTCGACCAGAATCAGGCTCACACCCTTGGCCCCTTCATCCTCGCCAATCTTGCAGGCCACGATCACCAGATCCGCCAGGAATCCATTGGTAATGAAGATCTTCGACCCGTTGATCACGTAGTCGTCGCCGTCCTCGACGGCCCGGGTCGTGATCCCCTGCAGGTCCGATCCCGTGCCCGGTTCGGTCATCGCCACCGCACCCACGACATCGCCGCTGACCATGCCCGGCAACCAGCGCTGCTTCTGCTCTTCGGTGCCGTAATTGAGGATGTACGGCGCCACGATGTCGGAGTGCACCGGCCAGCCCAGGCTGGAGGCGCCAAGCGCACAGATTTCCTCGATCACGACCGCGCTGTACAGCCGATCCACCCCGGCCCCGCCATACTGCTCAGGGATGGTCAGGCTCAACAGCCCCAACTCACCCGCCTTGTTCCAGATTTCACGGTCGACCTGCTGCTGGGCTTCGAAGCGGTCGTGATGCGGCATCACTTCCTCGAGAATGAAGCGGCGCACCGTGTTGCGGAAGTCCTCATGCTCGGACGAGAAAATGGTGCGCGGGGTCATCAGGCGCAGGGTATTCGGTACGGGGGCATCAAAGGCCATGGGGTGACTCCTATGTCGGTAAAGATCAGTGTTTGAAAAGCTTGAAAAATTCGACCTGACCGGGGTGCGGGGCGACCGGACGGGTCTTAAAACTGGTAACGGATATAAAACCTCGCACTGTCACGATCGGCAAGCAGGTTCGCCTTGCCTCCACCGGCCTGATAGTTGTAACCCAGGTTGAAGGTGAGCTTGGACTTGTAGCGAATTTCCAGATTCATGTCGGCGTACTGCCGCCCTTCCACAAAATTGGAGGCCAGCCCGGGTGCGGTGCCGTATACGTCGTGCTTCCAGATGATGGTGGGCTGCAGGCTGATCCCGGGCAGTACCGATTCGTAGCGAATCAGGAACACCAGGTCATAGCCGGCCGAGAGCTTGTCGGGATAGAGATCGAGGTTTTCCTGACGCGGGTTGAAGCGAATGCCATCCGGGCCGTAACTGCAGGCCTCGTTGCTGGAACAGGCCTGGCGCGAGCGGTCCGCGCCGCTGCCATCGGCACCGGCGCTGGCATGCAGAAAGGTGCCGGGTGCTTCCAGTTGCAGCACATCCAGCGCCGGCAGGTCCGGGACCCAGGTCGCCCCGCTTTCAAACAGCAGAATGATCTGGTCCGCCAGCAGGATCCGCGACGGGATTGCCGAAGACCCCCACAGGTAGGTGCCGCCGAGATTGAACTGGTAGGTATCGAAGTGCTCCCAGCCGCGGATGTAGGCTTCAGGCGGATTCAACCCCAGAGTCCCGCCACGGTACGGCACGATGAAGGACGGGAAATACCGGCCGGCGCCCGCGGCGTGACCGTAGACCAGATCAAAGGTGTCGTTGAACCCACCACGGGTTCCGTTTTCATCCACCACGAAGTCGCTGCTGCCGTAAAAATCCAGCGTATCCAGCGTGCGTGAGCCATCGGCACGCAGGGCGGCATTTGGCAGGATGTTGGAGCCGGAGCAACCCGCATCCGGCAGGTGACAATTGGTCCCGGAGGGGCCGTAAGCGGCGAATGCCAGGTCTTCCAGGTCCACCTGCAGGGGGGCACCCGGCCGATAAGCCACCTCGCCTTGCACCGCCAGCTCCCCAAAAGTGGTGTTGAAAGAGAGGCCGATCAGGTGGATGTTTTCCGGGTACTCCAGAAAGACCTCGATGTCATCAAAGTTGATCGACGAATCGGTGGCGCCGGCCGGATCGTTGGGTGAGGTCAGCGCGTGATACAGCGGCACATCGATACACGCCAGCGTGTACGACGCCGTGTCCGTGGCGTTCTTCGAGCAGGCCTCGGGCACCGAGTTGACGCTGACGAAGGGCAACCGCGAGTGATAATTCATGTAGTACAGCCCGACCTCGGTGCCATCATTCAGCCAGTCGGCGTAGTACTTGAGCGCCACACCAAACTGCCCCTCATCGCCGGGCTCACGGTCCGGCAGGCGCCGAAAACCGATGGAGGTGTTGGTCACCCCGGAGAGCGGATTGTCCAGCAAAAACGCCATGCGCTCGGGGTCGTCGGGCAACTGCCCAAACCCCAGTGTCAGGACGTCCCTGCCTGAATTATTGGTGCCCACATCGGCAAAGGAATAGAACGACCCCGGCGCTGGCGCCACCACCGGCCGCCACTCAAATTGGTAAAAACCTTCAACCGTCAGAGAATCGGTGATGTAGGTGGAGGCATAAGCCATGGTGACCGGCCGAAACACCTCCTCGAGCTGAAAACCCACACGGAACAGATGATTGGCATTGATGGGGTTGGCCTGATTGATCGAGTCGAAAAACAGCAGCGTGGACTCCCCCCAGCTCACCGACTGCCGTCCCAGCTTGAGCGTCAGCTCACGATCGCCGGGCAAGGGCAAAAACCCCGAAATGAAGATGTCCATCAGCTCCAGATCCGCACCAATCTGCCGCAAGGTCTCCTTGTCGGTTCGTTCACGCCACACCGGCGCCCCGTGATCGAATACCAGCCCGCATTGCAGCCCGTCCGGGTTTTGCGCGGTCGTACAGGCCTGTGAGTCCACCCGGGAGATCCCCACCGGCACCACACCCGCCGGCAATGCGCCGGTCGGCAACAGGTTCAACACGGCACTGAGCCCCGCTGGGTCGATCACTTCAGTCCCCGGCAGCGATACATTCGCAACCTGGTAGAAGTTTTCGGCATTGATTTCGTTGGGGTGGTATTCCTCAAACGCGTTGTTCACGAAGTCATAAAACGCCAGCCCTCGGCTGAAGAAGCTCCACTCACCCATGCTCAGCGTGATATCCAGCAAGGCTTTCACCGGTGCCTGGGTCAGATCGCCCTGCGCGTAATTCCAGTTACCATCATCGGCATTGGAGGAAAACTGCCCCGGAAACCTGATGAGCCGATCCGCCGTCCAGGTTTGCTCACGGAACAAACCCTGACAGGCCTGCCAGCGCAATTGCCCATTTTCCCGACTGCACATCAAAGGATTCTGCGCGCCCTTGCCCAGCAGCTTTTCCGAGCGTGCCTCCACCCGCCAGGCCGCGCCTGCCGTCAAGGTTGTATTAAGGGTGCCTTCGATCTCTTCGCCGCCCCAGCCCGGCCAGTCAAAGGTGATGGCGCTGGCCGGCCCCCATGCGCTCAACAGCACCAGCAGCCGAGTCCCGCGTTTCACTCCACGCATCATTGCAGGCTCCCCCTTTGATGCCCGATTTACCGTCGCTGATAAAAGACCACTGAGCGCCCTGAATGGACGTGCGTCGAAAGCGCCTTGCTATTGCGACTTTTGTCATTTTTTATGGATTTCAGACTTCTGTCAACTCCGCTCAGCCCTGCGCTGACAATTGGCGCCCCAAAGCCCTGAGCAGTTAATACCCCCCCCTGTACCAATCAACCCAAGGGTGATATGTTCAGAGCCGACAGCCGCGTGTCATCAGTTGATGCCATGCTTTAACTCGGAGACAACCATCGATGACACGCTTTCTGCAGACCGCCGGCCTGGCGGCAACCGCTCTCATTTCAACATCCGCACTGGCCACTGATGGGTATTTTTCCCACGGCTTCGGCACAGAATCCAAAGCCATGGCGGGTGTGGGCACGGCCTATGCCACCGGCGCTCTCAGCGTGGCGACCAACCCGGCCAACGTGCAACTGGCGGGCGAACGCCTGGATGTTGGCTTGAGCTACTTCTCGCCAGACCGTGGTTTCAAGGTGACCGGCAACCCCAGCGGGCAACAGGGCACCTTCCCGCTCGAACCTGGCGAGTGGACCAGCGATTCCAAACAGTTCTTCATTCCGCATATCGCATTTACCGGAGCCGTTGACGCGAGTTCGTCTTTTGGTATCGCGCTGTACGGTAACGGCGGCATGAATACGGACTACGCCAACCACGCCAACCCGGTCCGGAATCAGGGCGGCACCTGCCCCGGCGGCACCTTCTGTGCCGGAAAGGCCGGTGTGGATCTGTCCCAGTTATTCCTAGTACCCAGCTATGCCGTGCGGGTGCATCCGTCGATCACACTGGGCGTGGCGCCCATTCTTGCGTACCAGCGATTCAAAGCCACCGGCCTGGGCGCATTTGGTCAGCAGGGTTTTTCCTCCGACCCGACCGCGCTGACCAACAACGACTATGACGATTCCTATGGTTACGGGATCCGCGTCGGCGCCAACTTCCGGATCAATGAAGGCATCGCGCTCGGCGCTTCATACCAAAGCAAGATCACGATGAGCGAGTTCGACAAATACAAAGGACTCTTCGCCGAGCAAGGGAATCTCGATATCCCCTCCACCATGAATATCGGTGCGGCATTTGGAATTGCGCGCGGCACCACCTTGCTGGTGGACGTGTTTCATACCCGCTACAGCGAGGTCGCCTCGATCGCCAACCCTCTGATCCCCAATGTGCAGACCGCACAGTTTGGCGACAACAAAGGCGCCGGCTTTGGCTGGGATGACATCACCGTGATCAAACTGGGCATCGCCCATCAGTTGACTGACACCGTGGCCCTGCGGGGCGGATACAGCAAAGGCGACAGCCCGATAGATTCCAAAGACGTGGTGCTGAACACTCTGGCACCCGGCGTCGTCACCCAGCACTACACGCTCGGTGGCACCGTGAAGTTCAATGCACATCAGGCGGTGAATGTGTCGGCGATGTACGCCACCTCGGAGAAAATCAAAGGCACCAACGACTTCGACCCCAACCAGCAAATCGAGCTGGATATGGATCAGTACGACTTCGAAATCAGCTTTACCCAGACATTCTGAGCGCTGTACAGGGTTCCCTGTTCCGGCTGCGCGGTCGGTTCAGGGAACAAAAACGGCGGCTTCCCCGGTGGCCGGATCGCGGAAATAAATGCGTGCGGTTTTGAAATTCAGATCCACTTCGAGCCGTGCGAAGTTGGCATCCTGGCACCATTCGAGCACCACGGAGCTGTCATTGCTGTAGTGCAAGGCAAACTCGCCTTCGGCAAAAGCGGAATACGTGTTGCGGAAGCGCATCAGCGTCATCAGGCGTTGAACCACCGGTCGCTCGATGGCTTCGTCCACCTCATCCAGCGTGTAGGCGTGGCGGTTGATATCACGCAATTCGCCTGTTTGCTCCATGCGATCCCAGTCGTTCTCACCGGCGAGCGCGCCCACGTAGTACACCTGCGGAATACCGGGGCAGAAGAACTGAATCGCCCGCGCGCAGATGTACGCGTCATCGTTGCGCTTGAGGGCATCATAAAACGTGCAGGTCAGCTGGTAGATCGCCCCTACTGAGTGCACGTTGGCCGCAGATCCCCGCAGGATGTGATCACCACTGCGCTCGGAGACATTGTTGATCACGGCCTGAATTTTGTCCGCAGGCAGCAGCCCCTCCACATCCGGGATGCAGATCCCGTCGTGCGTATCCAGCACGGTCAGTTGCAGCGGCGAACAGATGCGGAGCCAGTTTTTCAGATAGCGGCTGTCCGCATCCAGCAGCGCATGCAGCACCAGTGGCGGCAAGGCGAATCCATATGGCCGCATGCCGCGTTTGCCGATGGCCAGTTGATAGCTGTAGTGATCGTGGACCTCGGGGAGAACCTCCGCGCCATACTTTCCGGCTTCCCGGTGGAACCAGTCCAGAATCTCATATACCTGAGGCTCCACCAGAAAACAGCTGGTGCCCCGCTTTTTGGTGGTGTAGCCAAACGCATCCAGGCGAAACAGCCGGACCCCGCGCTCGCACAGAAAGCGGATGTAACGTTCCATCAGCTTCCAGGTTGCATCCGCGCGGTAATCGAGGTCGATCTGATGCTCGGTAAAGGTGCACCACACCCGCCCCCGGCTGCCATCACCAAACTCGACTTCGCGAAACGGCTCTTTTTCCTTGCGGATATGGATTTTGGCCAGGTCGTCGGCGCTGAATGCCCCCAAACGATCCACATCGACGAACAACGGCGCGTGTTCCGAGGCGCGGCCTTTGGCCACGTAATCCTGAAATTCGGCGGACTCATCCGAAATGTGATTGAGCGTCAGGTCGAGGCACAGGTCGTAATCACGGGCGATGGTTTCCACGTCCGTCCAGGTGCCGTAGGCCGGGTCGACTTCCTCATGCGTGAGCGGGGCGAACCCGCCGTCAGCGTTGCTGGGATACAGCGGCAGGATATGCACTCCACCGAAGCACCCGGACATGCGGGTTTCCAGAAAATGGTAGAGGTCGGCCAGACCGGAGCCGATGCGATCCGGATAGGCAATGAGTTGAACGCTAGGTTTCAACGTACGAGGCGCGGATGGTTTCATGATGTCATCGCAGGCAGGTTCGGCGCGAGGGCCAGGTCAAGGTAGGCGGCAGACCCTTGTTGTCCGCCACCTTCGAGAGGCGGCTGGCTTAGGCGGTCAGCTCAGGTTCCGGGGGAATCGGTTCCTGCACCGCCGGCTCCAGCACCCCGAAGCGCCGCAACAGAATTTCGGTCCACGCATGCAGATCGTGCACTTCCACGTTTTTCAGCATGCTCTGCATGTGGGTGGCGGCCTGCTCGTCGTCCATGGCAATCGCTTCATCGATGGCCGCATCCATGCTGCGCGCCGAATAAGGATGGGTGAGCACCGCATCGCTGAGCTCCACCGCGGCGCCGGTAAATTCGGAAAGCACCAAGCGACCGGGTTTGCCTTGCTTGGCGGCCACGTACTCCTTGACCACCAGATTCAGACCATCCCGCAGCGGGGTAATCCAGCACACATCGGCCGCCATGTACCAGCTCATCAAATCGGTGAATTCCAGCGGCTGTGAAAACAGCACCACCGGCACCCAACCCAGCTGCGAGTATTTCCCGTTGATGGAACCCACTTTCTGCTCGATCTCGGCCTGAATGCGGTCGTACACTTCCATGCCCGCCGCCGGGGCGACACAGACGAGATACAGTTTGATGTCGGCAATCAGATCGGGCCGCCGTTGCAGCAGGCGCTCGTAGGCCTGCAACATTTCCAGCGTGCCCTTGGTGTAGTCCACCCGGCTGACCGAAAACAGCATGGTCTTGACCCGTATCTGCTCGCGGATATCTGCGGCACGCTCCTGCGCCTCGACGCTGTTCACGGTTTTGCGAATCTGGTCGACGTTGACGCCCAGAGGCACCGAATCGATGGCGATCGTGCGGCCTTCCCACTCCATTTCGGTCACGCACCAGGATTCCTGCAGGGCCCAGCCTTCCGGCCGCAGGCGCTCGGATACCGGCTCGCGCACGGTGGTGCGGGCGCCGGCGAAGGCGCGCGCCACGCCCGCGAAATTTTCCGCGTAACGGGGAATGTGGAAGCCTACGCGATCACAGGACAGTAAGCTTTCGGTGATTTCGGTGCGCCAGGGCAACACCCCGAAGACATCACTGCTGGGGAAAGGCGTGTGATGGAAAAACGCGATCTTCAGGTCGGGCCGCCGCTGCCGGATCATTCGCGGCACCAGCCACAGGTTGTAATCGTGCACCCACACCCAGGCGCCTTCGTCGGCAACCTCACAAGTCGCGTCGGCAAAGATGCGGTTGACCTCACGGAAGGTGGCCCAGTCCGCCGCGTCGTAGTCGAACATGTTGGGAAAGGTGTGCAGAATCGGCCACAGACAGGCCTTGGACGTGACCTTGTAGAACGAGTGCACCTGAGCAGGAGTTAAACCGACCTGGGAAACGTTGTAGTGCTCACCGGCGTAGCTCACGTCACGCTGGCTGACCACCCGCCCTGCCTTGCCCGCGTCGACCTCGGTCCAGGCCACCCAGGTCCCACGGTCGAAATACTGGAAGAAGCCCCGCAGTGTGGGCACGATGCCGTTGGGGCTGCGGTGACTGCGCATGACCTTCTTGCCGTCAACCACCTGCTCTTCAAAGGGCTGACGGTGATAAACCAGCACCAGACTAGACATGGGCCACCCCCAGATCGATGCCGAAGTGCTTGCACGCTTCAACGATGCCATCACAGCCATGGCCCTTGGCGCGATAGATCTTCTCGCTGGAAGACAAGACCTCCAGCAGTGCAGGTTCTGCGTTGCCCACCACGACTGCCGATGCGCCGCATTCCAGCAGGGCGCGATCATTCAGCGTGTCCCCGGCTACTAGCGCCGCGTCCAGGCCGTGACCATGCTGCTCCAGCCAGCGTTGCAGCGTGGTGCCTTTGTTGACACCCGGCGGCAGCACGTCGAAATACAGGCCGTCAGAGACCAGCGGGTCCAGCCCCATGTCCCGAACACGTTGCGAGACCTCTTCCAGATCTGCCTGTTTGTCGTAGTGATAGGAAACGCGGCGCGGTCCGTAGTCCGATTGCAGCGTCAGCCCGGGTGCCGCCTCCAGCGCCGCGCGAACCGTTTCGCTGCGGTCGCGCCAGGCTTCGTGTATCGCCTGATGCGCCGGCCCCGGCAAGTCACGCCCCCGCGCGCAGGCCACCGTGGTGCCCACGTCGCAGATCATGCCGTTGGGTCGGGGCAGACGGCCCTCTTGAATCAGGGATTCCACGCTGTTGACCGAGCGGCCGGTCACGTAGATCAATTGGTTTTCTGGAGTCTCGAGGAAGTGCTCGACCAGACGACGTCGTGCCGTGTCACTCCCCCCGAGAAAGGTTCCGTCGAGGTCGGTGGCCAGGATATGCATGATTCTCGCAAGCGATGAATGGAGCCGACTGCGTTTTACTGCAGCGCGACATATTCACCGTACACGATGTATTTCATCGACGCAAAGCCGACCGCACGCGAAACCGTCGTGCAGCTGCAGTCAGCGACGGGCCTAGCCTTCTTTCGAGGTCTGCTCCCGCCAGGCCTGTAACCGCCCTTCATAACCGTGGATTGTCGGCTGGTAATAGCGACGATTTTCCAGCTCGGGCGGACGATGCACCTGGGCCGCCGCGCCAGCGGGGTCCTGATGCGCATCGATATACCCGGCGCCATAGCCCAACCCTTTCATCAAGGAAGTTGGCGCATTGCGCATCACCATCGGCACCGGCAAGTCCCCGTACTCGCGGATATCTGCCAGCGCCGCATGCATGGCCTTGTACGATGCCTTGGACTTGGGAGCCGTCGCCAAATAGGTGCACGCTTGAGCCAGGGGGATGCGCGCTTCGGGAAGCCCCACAAACTGCACGCTGTCCTTGACCGCAATGGCCAACTGCAAGGCCCTTGGATCGGCATTGCCGATGTCTTCGGCAGCAAAGATCACCAGCCGGCGGACCACGAACAGGGGATCTTCGCCCGCTTCGATCATGCGGAAACACCAGTACAGCGCCGCGTCCGGATCGCTATCCCGCAGGCACTTGATCATTGCGGAGGCCAGGTCATAGTGCGAATCGCCGGCACGGTCGTAGCGCAACCACTTCTGCTGCAGTGCCTGCTCGACCTGAGCCGGCGAGATAACGCGCTCACCGCCCTCCTCGCTGCCGGCTCCGGCCAGCTCCGCCGCCAGCTCTAACGCCCCCAGCATCCGCCGCGCATCGGCATCACAGGCATTCACCAGCATCTGCCGGGCGGCATCATCCAGCCGGCAATCCGCCAAAGCTGCGTCCTGCGCCAGGCTCCGGTCGAGCAACGCGTTCAGCGCCGCTTCATCCAGCCCGTGCAACACCGCCACCCGCGAGCGCGACAGCAACGCGGAAATCACCTCAAACGAAGGGTTTTCCGTGGTCGCGCCGATCAAGACGATGGAGCCGTCCTCCACATGCGGCAGCAATGCATCCTGCTGCGCTTTGTTGAAGCGATGGATTTCATCCACGAACAACACGCTGCGGCGCCGGTTCTGGTTCCAGCTCGACTCGGCCTGAACGATGGCGGCGCGCAACTCTTTGACCCCTGCGAGCACCGCAGAAACAGCGATCAGATCGGCATCGGTCGCCTCAGCCAGCAGGCGTGCCAGCGTGGTTTTTCCACAGCCAGGCGGGCCCCACAGAATCAGCGAACGCAGTTGCCCGGCCTGCACCATCTCCCGCAACAGCTTGCCCGGAGCCAGCAGATGATCCTGCCCCACAACATCATCCAGGGTTTTCGGCCGCATGCGTTCTGGCAGCGGGGCACGCGTTTGGGTATCCGCTTGGGCGGCGGCAGCAAAAAGATCAGTGGTCATAAACGCATAATTGGGTGTAAAACTGCACGATGCAAATCATCTTCACCGGGCGTGATCTCACCGAGGCACACATCGTCGCGGGCATGCTGCGAGCGGAAGGCATCGACGCCCATGTGGGTGGCCATTATCTGCAGGGCGCCATCGGTGACCTTGCCCCCATGGACTTTGCCCGGGTGTGGGTTGGCAGCCAGGATATCGAGCGTGCACAACAGTTGATTGCCAAGTACAACCACGGCAGAGACCCTGTCCCGGCCGCCGCGCCATCCCCCACATCCGACGGCCTGAATTTCACGCCGCTGGGATGGTTGATTGCCTGTGTTGCCTTCCTGTTCCTGCTGAGCTGGTCGATCTAGAACTTTCGCCTCAGCGGTCCCGCCAGTAGCGCTGCATTTCCAGATAGGTGAACGACGCCGACCAGGTGATCATCATCAGCCCCACCAATGCCTCGGTTCCGAGCAAAAAGCGAATCGGCCCGTGGGGCACCAGATCCCCGTAACCCAGCGTGGAATATGTGGTCGCGGCCATGTACACCGCATCGAGCAGCCGGAAGCCATCCCCGCCAACAATGGCACCGAGATCCGGATACTGCATTGCGATATAGATGCCGATGCCGTAAATCCAGATTTCGGCAACGTGCAACGACAGCAGAACCACGATCATGCCCAGCACCCGGAGGCGTGGGGGCACCCGCTTCCAGCGCGGCATCGAGTAGTTCAGCCGCTCCAGCACCTCGTACTGCAAACCCACCGTCAGGGTCGTGGTGACCAAGGTGATCAGAACCGCCGCCCAGTAATTGCCGGAGGTGATGGCGATGGAGAAATCCGCAGTCATGGCGCGAGCTTAAGGCAAACACATACTTTTCGCGCGCCCTCAGCGCCGCAATCTGCCCTCACCCGTCCAACAACCCACACGACGACTTTTGGATGCATCAAAAGCGGCAAAGGTGCCCCGCTGCCTCATGGCCGTTGCCGGGCACATCCATCCTGCCAGAGCATTACGCCTTGGTGCCTAGCTTCACCATAAGCTTTGAGTATCCCCGCACGAAATTCGACTGCACGTACTCAGGCTCCCCAACCACTTCGATCTTGTCGAATCGCGGCAGCAATTCTTCCCACAGGATGCGCAGTTGCATCTCGGCCAGACGATTGCCCATGCAGCGGTGAACGCCAAACCCGAACGAGAGGTGGTTTCGGGCGTTTTTCCGATCAATCACGAACTGGTCGGGTTGTTCGATGGCCCGTTCGTCGCGGTTACCGGAGGCGTACCACATCATCACCTTGTCGCCTTTACGAATGGTCTTCCCGTTCAGCTCCACATCCTGTTTAGCGACCCGGCGCATATACGCCAGCGGCGTCTGCCAGCGAATGATTTCGGAGACCATGTTGGGGATGAGACTCGGATCGTTTTTGAGCTTGGTAAATTCGTCAGGAAACTGATTCAGGGCGAGGACGCCGCCACTCATGGAGTTACGTGTGGTGTCATTTCCACCCACAATCAGCAATGCGAGGTTGCCAATAAACTCCATCGGCCGTTTGACCAGGTCCTGCGTGTCTTCATTGCTCAGCAGCAGGCTCATCAGATCAAAACCCATCGGCCCACCGCGAGCCTTCTGCGCTTCCTTCTCCCGCCACAGCGCTGAAAAGTGTTTCGCCATATCTGCCACGCCGGCAAACATTTCATCCACATCCACGGGCCCGCCGGTCGTTTCCGGGCCGCCAGCGGCCAGATCGGACCAGTAGACAAGCTTGTGGCGTTTTTCGTAGGGGAAATCCAGCAACGTCGCCAGCATTCTCGCGGTGAGTTCGATGGACACCGTCTGCACCCAGTCAAACGGCGTGCCAACCGGAAGGCTGTCCAGAACCTCTTGCGTGCGGCTGCGAATCAGGCCTTCCATCTCCTTCAGGTTTTTGGGTGCGACCACACCCTGAACAGCCTGCCGCTGCACATCGTGCTTGGGCGGGTCCATTGCGATAAACATTTCGACGGCCAGGCCTTCCGGCCGATCTCCCAGCGTGATGATCGGCTCAGCCGAAAATAGATCATGACGGCGGTCGACAAACATGATGTCTTCGTAGCGTGTGATTGACCAGAACGGGCCAAACTTGCTGCTCTTCTGAAAATGCACCGGGCACTCATCACGCAGGCGCTTGAAGTAGGACTGCCAACGACCCTGCCGGTACAAAAACGGATTGCTCACATCGATGTCTTCAATCGCCAGCGTAGACACCTCGGGTATGGGTGCCTCAATAAACTCCGGCACCGGAGGGCTTTTCAAAATTTTGTCTTTGGCTTTCAGGAGGAGATGCACCCCCTTGATCTGCAGATCAATAGGGATGATTGCTGATCCTTTCTCGATGACTGATGTGACGATGTTCATGTGTGTCTCCACGGATCTTGTCTAGAGGGCGGCTGCGCTCGCGCAAACCGGCCACGGATGATGAATCAAGGCTAAAGCGCTCTACATCTGGAACTCAGGCAGCCGAACAACCATCCCATCCATCTCGTTGGACGTGGTGATTTGGCAGGCCAGGCGGGAGGTGGACGTTATATCCGGTGTCATGTCCAGCAGCTGCTGTTCATCACCCCCAATTTCTCCAGTCACGGCTATCCAGCCTGGATCCACGATCACATGACAGGTACCGCACGCACAGGCGCCCCCGCAATCGGCATCGATGCCCGGAACACCGTTATCCATTGCGGTCTGCATCAAAGATTTCCCTTCTTCAATGTTCACGGCGTGCTCGGTGCCGTCGTGCTCTATAAAAGTCATATTGGCCATAAGACCCTCACTCCCTGCTGATAACTGATGCAATGTTTCGACAAACAACCGGTCGGCGCGGGACCGCTACCCGTCGGAAAGTCAGCCGCATCTGCAGACTGTTGTCTCACTCTTGCACCTGGAAAATCAGTGCTGCGGGAAACACAAGTCACGCAAAACCGCGATATCTACTCTCTTGATTGCAATAATCTACAGTTTGGTAGTTTTTTGTCAACAAACAACAGCAGCGCTTATTCTCATGCGCTGGATTTGATCATCGGGGAAGGAGCCAATAACCTACCGTGCAGTATATAAACGGATAGCGGCGTGGCCAGACCAAAGAAGCAGCAGGATTCACCGGATACGCGCGAAAGCATTTTGCGCGCAGCGCGCATCGAGTTCGCAGCCCACGGCATTTCCGCGCCGCTGGATGCCATCGCTGCCCGTTGCGGTATTCGCCGGCCCTCGCTACTGCACCACTTCCCGTCCAAACCAGCTCTCATCGCCGCCGTCACGGATGACATCGTTCGCATGGCCAGGGAGCGACTACTCGATGCGATCGGACAAGGCCAAGGCGATTACGTGAAAACCATGCACAGCGTCGTCGCCGTTCTGCGGGAACTGGAAGCAGAGGAACAAGGCGTCGCAGGCGCCCTCATGCACACCATGCTTTCTGAGGATGCCGCAGGCCCTGTCACCAAAAAAATTGGCGAGTTCATCGACATCATCTACTCAACCGTCATCATTGCCGGAGCCCCGAGGCGCTCGTCAACGGACGAACTCCGAGCGGCACTTGCGCACCTGGTGATGGGTGAATTTACGCGCATTGCGTTCGGCTCTCGGGCCAAGGCGTTGTGGGGCGACGGTGATGGCGTCAACCCACTCTTCGAGAGCTATTTTTTGCAAAAGCCGGCCTGAGACGCTGGACCCGCAGGCTGCAAGAACGACCCCGGAAGGGTGCGTCGTCGCCAACAGTTTGCATGCTCAATATTGCCTGCGGCGACTTGAGAAACCACGGTAAAAGACCGCCCTTGACACGCACAAAAAAGCCGGCACAAGGCCGGCTTCTTCGTCAAATAATGGCTCCCGAGGACGGGCTCGAACCGCCGACCCAGTGATTAACAGTCACTGAGCCCACGAAGAAACAAGGGCTTATAAGGGCCGGAATGGGCCCTCCAGAATTCTGCATTAAACGCAGAATAAACAGATACTTATACCCATATTGGTGTTGCATTCCGGCCCAAACCGTTTCATCCTGTTCCGACGAGAAACGGTTCCCTTACGGTCCCCTGGAAATGCCCACCCAACCTAGTGATAGAACCAACCGCGACTTGAACGCTGCCAACATTCGAGCGGCAATCAAGGAGCATGCAGCTGACCCAATTGGCGATTTCACCCTTACCGACAAGCGAGCTGGACGCGGCGAAGGCAGGCTGACACTTCGCTTTAAGAGCGGCACAGCGACTTGGCGCTTTCGCTACACCCGCCCGAGTGGCCAGAGGGACTACATCGCATTTGGCACGCTGGCACGCGGGGACGCCGCGCGCGGTGAGAGCGCTGGTGCGGTATTTACTGAGGCGCAAGCTCGGGCCAAAGCGCGAGAGTTCTCAGCGTTGCTCCGTGACCCAGCGACGGCAGACATCCGGGAGCACATCGAAGAGCAAAAACGGCAGGCTCAGGCTGACATTGAGCGCCGTCGTGCTGAACGTATCGAAGCTGAGCGCAACACGCTGCAAGCCCTCATGGAGGTTTACGTCGAGCATTTGCAAAATTCTGGAAAGTCCTCTGCTCAATCAGTTCGGAACGCCGTAAGGCTCCACCTCACCAAATCGCGTCCGAAATTGGCCTCAACACCCGCCAAAGCTGTGACCAGCCGGGAGTTGGCGAGTGTCGTTCGTGAGCTGGTAGAGGATGGAAAAGAGCGGATTGCGGGTTTGATGCGTTCGTACTTTGCGGCTGCGTACAACCTCGCGCTGCGGGCCGAGACCGACCCTTCAGCACCTGCTGCAATGTTGATATTCAACATTTCCACGAATCCCGCCGAGCGGATTGGCACTGTCGAAGTTAAAGCTCGGGACAGGCTACTGACGGATGCCGAGCTGCTGGCCGTCTTGAACGAGCTTCGTCTTGCCACCGCGCTAGGCGCAAAGGCAATGCTGTTAGCGCTTCTGTTGGGTGGCCAACGGCCACTCCAAGTTGCCCGCGTGAGGCTGTCGGAGTGGAACCCGGAAACCGGCGTGTTGACCTTATGGGACGGTAAAGGCAAGCGTAAGCGGCCTCGCAAACACCTCCTACCGGTTCTCGACGAAGCCGCGTCGGTACTGAATGACCTGTCGCGCATCGAACGAAGCAAGGGCGACTATCTGTTTAGCAATGACGGCTCCTCCCCCATAGGCCCGCACACCATCAGTCGTTTCATGACGGAGTTATCCGTACGATTGGTAGATAACGGCACAGCAAGCGAGCCATTCCAGGGGCGAGACCTACGCCGCACCGCCGAACAGAAAATGAAGTATGTACTGCGGGTCTCCAAGGACATGCGCGCAGTCATACAGAGCCATGGCATGGGCGGCGTGCAGGACAAGCACTACGACGGCGATGACGAGGACTCACTAGCGGAGAAACGGAGAGTTCAAGTGGCATGGGCCGAATACCTCCGCAGTTTGAGCGACACCTCATCCAAGGTGACGCCAATGCGAAAAGCTCTCCCATAGCGTTTGAGGACACCTGCATGAAAACAAGTAATCACCATCAGCTGACCAATGTCGAATTGAACCAGCTTTATCAACTTATTGATTTACCGGAGTCCCTGCGAATGCTGAATCCGATGGCCAGTGGTATGGCAAAAACAGCTGGAATACACCCAGTCGCTGAGCTGGTCGAATCTGCCACAGCCACCTGGCGCGAGTTTTTTCCTTCCGAGTTGGTTGATACGCACCCGCACGGAATTGGCGACCTGACCGAGCACGTACTGGCGTCCGCGTTTGATGATTTCCAATATGCGACCAAGGCTGGCGAACACTACGCTCAATATGCTCTCTTCGGCTTGGGGGCGCTTCTATACCTGCGACATTGCTCGCGACAAATAGAACGGGAGCAAATCATTGCGATAGTCGGAATATGCGGCCTCGTAGCGAACCAGGACAACCCGAATGTCGCCAAGCGCTCACATAGGTTTGCGACGAAACTGGCTGTTGCCAAGCGCCATTCAAATTCTAAAGAGCTGAAGAAAGAAGCGATTCGCCTCTATGCCTCCGAAGACTTGGCACTAGCGCGAGGAAAAAGCGATGCGGAGGCCATCCGAAGAATTGCACCCAAACTGCGGGAATACGCGCTAGATAATGGGCTTAATCCGCTCTCGCAGGAAAGTTGCGAGCAAACCATCACCCGCTGGATTCGTGCTTGGAAAAAGGCCGGACGGCCAGAGCAATGATAGGCGTCAGCTAGCAGACGCCCTGCTTCTGCTAGTTCGCGCTCTTCAGGAGTCGCAATCTGGGGCATAGATTGCACATCGAGCTTCCACATAGGCCCGATGATGACTAACCAAACCGAAGTCCGCCCCAAAGCGGCAATCTCCCCAAAAACCAAACCGCTGCCGTTGGTGGTAGCCCAATTCCACAATCTGCCCGACGAAGCCCGCATCAACTCCCGCTGCCTGCGGATTTTGCTGGGCGGCATTGGGACCACCACCTTCTTTCGCCGCCGCAAAGCCGGCCTGATACCTGATCCCGACAAGTTCAATACTTGGTCGGTCGCTCAAGTTCGCGCCATGTTGAGCAGCATCAAGGAAGGTGCGTAATGGTCAAAAGCAAATACGAAAATGCTTTGGTCCACGACACAAGCATCACCGTTGATATTTCTTTCCTGGAAAGCTCGGGGTGTCTGTTCTTCAATGCCACTGAGATTGCCAAACCGTTCGGTAAGCGGCCCGACGACTTCTGGAAACAGGAACAGAACCGGAGCTATCTGGCCGCGCTTATTACCCTGTCAGCGGGTAATAAAACGCTTGGCGATTTCATTGTGACGCGCCGGGGACGTGGCCATGCGGGTACTTGGTTCCACAATGACCTTGCCCTCCAGTTTGCGCGTTGGTTGAGTGTTGAGTTCGCAGTGCGCCTTGACTGTTGGGTGAAACAGCGTATCGGCGACGAACAAAAGCGGTCGATGAGCCGGGCGGATACCAAAACCGGATTCCGCCCACTCACCGACGCAGTGTTGGCCGCGCACCCAACACCCAAGCCGTACCACTTCAGCAATGAGTGCGACATGCTCAATGGCATTGTGCTTGGAATGTCGGCCCGAAAGTTTCGCGAGCTACATGAGATTCAAAGCGTTCGTGACGCCATGAGCGCTGAGCAGCTTGCTGACGTGGCACACCTGCAAATGGTCGACGCTGGCCTGCTTGCTATCGGAATGGATTTTTCAGAACGCAAAGCACATCTCTCTCGAATTCATGCCCAACGCAGCGGCTGGCCGTTGCTGGCCGCATAGTCTGCAAAGGAGTCAGAGTATGAGCCGCAAAACCAAAAAGGCAGAAGCGCACGTTCGTATCTACCGACATGAGCTGGATTGTCCCGCCTATAGAATCTTATCCTGCGCCGCGCGTGCGCTCCTTGTTGAGATGAGAGCGCTGTACAGCGGATGTGAAAACCGAATTTTTATGTCGCGTGAACAAGCAGAGCGCCGGCTCGGGGCTGGGCGCAGGGTTGCCGAGCGCGCGCTTGCAGAACTGGTGAAGTATGGGTGGCTGCGCGTTCGGGAGAAAGGCTCGTTCCATCGGAAAATTCGGCACGCAACCGTCTATGCTTTAACGAACGTGCCACTGGAGCAGCGGGACGGAGCCACAGCGCCGAAAGACTTCATGCGCTGGACACCCGATTCGTCGACGGAATCCGACTCAACCGTGGAGGCGCAGTCAAAAAATCACGCGGTACAAAATGCCCCCCACCGGGGCACCTCACGTACCACGCCAGGAGATGAGGCGACGCCAAATCTGGCTCGCCGGGGTGCGCCATGTACCCCGCCAGCGGAAAACCACCTCAATTACGGGGTACGTGATGTACCAACAGATAAGTTACCAGGGGGTACTACTACCGCAAACCCTTTTCTGATTGCCGCGCTATGTAGTTCCGGTGAATCTCAGCTCCTTTCATGCCTCAACGCCGTACTCCTAGGCACAGTGGTCGCCGAATGAGGTGCAAATGTGGAGGGCGCATGATGAAGGCGAAGGAAAAACTCGATAGAGCAGTTCTTCGCTGGGACGTGTGTGTCCCTTGCGGTGGGCGGTGCTGGAACTTTGAGCTTCTTGTTTGTGAACGGGTCAGGGCAACCGGTGAAATTGCCCGACGGGCGTTTAACGACCCGAATACGGTCGAAGTTATGATTCGCAGAGAGTTGGGCCGTGCGGGTCTATCTTAGGCGGGACGCCCAGCATCAGGGCTCGTCTTTTAGCTGGTCCATGGCGTCTTCCACCGCTGGGATAATGTCTTTCTCTAGCACCAGCGCACGTATCTCATTTTCAAAACGCCCGAGCAGTGCTGATAGCAACATGCCGTCCGCGTCATCACATAGCAGTTCCATGTAGCGGTCGAGCAATGCAGCGCTGATGATGGCAAGGTTGTCAGCATCTCCCTCCAGCAACGCATCAGCGTGCTCAGACAGAAAGTCACTACATTCGCCGGCATCCGATAGCGCGTCGCCTGCAAGACCGTCCAGGCTGACTTCCATAGATATGAAGTCGGCTCTGCTGGGCCCAATAACATCAAGATTTCGCCTTGACGCCAACTCGTTGACAGATTCCCTCACTACCGACGCGATTGCATCATGTGAAATGCCACCAACAATGTCGGAGTCCTCTACGTCGTCGAGGTCACGCCGGACTTTGATGCTTAGGAAGAGCAGAGCATGTTTTGGCAGGGCATTCACTGCATCAGCAACCACACCGTTCAAAACTTTTTCATAGTTTTCGCGCACACATCCAAAGCCGATGTCTCCGTCGCCATGAGTGCCTTCCTGGATTTGCCAGCAATATTCGTCCCATAGATGCCGGGCGGCGACATCATCAAACATACCAATCGCGTCCATCTCCCTTAGCGCCGAAATTACCCCGCGCACCAATTTGTCCACTTCGAGAGCTGCCGCCGCGCAGGCAGCATTGACGAGCTGACAATTTTCCTCGGTCATGCCCCTTACGATTTCCTGGTTCATGGCTCAAAATCCGGCTGCTGCGAGTTGCTGCATCACAAACTGGCCATGATGCGCCATCCCGAAGACCAGAAGTAGCATGTCGTGACACCGAGAAGCGCCTAGGCCTTCGGCGCTCAACCAATCCTAGGACGGGTTCAAGCAGACCCCAGCATCCGCAGCAGCCGCAGCAATGGCCCGGTCCAGCTCAGCATCAGTCAGCCCCTCGTCCGGGTCTTTAATCTCGCTATTGTCCAATCCCCAAGCCTCGCGCTCGGTGCGGATGAACTTCTCGAAGGCGGTTGCCAAATCTCGGAAAACAGCAGAGTGGGCAGGCAGCTCTACTGCCCGCAGCATACGAGCCTTGCGGGCCATCAAAGCGGTCTTGCTCTGGCCGGTCGCGGCCTCAATGGCCGGGTCCATGAGTTCGCGAATGTCCTCAGTAATCTGAGCATGGTTCTGGCTGGCTTCATCCAGTTGGGAAAACAGACGTTCGCCAATGGCCTTTGCCCGACTCAGCAAGACGCGGTGGCCTCGAACAACCTCAATGGTCGTGAAAGCGGCCTCCTGGATTATCTGCGCTTCTGTTCGCGCGTCCGGTTCGCGCGCGAGGGGCTGCGAACTTGGATTGCGAACCAGCTCATTGCGAACCGCCGCACTGACCTTTTTGCTCAGGTCGCGTGCCCATCCTTCCTTTCTGGCCTTCTTACGCAGAGCGGTGTCGCTACACCCTATGCGTGAGGCGATGATGCGGATAGATAGCTGGCCAGCTCGGTAGAGCTTTTCACCCAGTTCCCAGTCGATTTTGGTTTTTTCGTTCATGGGAGCCATTTTGGTGGCAGTTTTGGGTTGTTCCCATAGCAAACCGGGTCGAACATGAATCAAACCGGCACTTTTGCGCGAGCCGTTCTGCGCCGCTCACGCAAACCCCCTGCGCATGACGCACTTTCCACCTCACGCGCAGAAATATGGGCTTGGGTGTGCTGGGTTTCTGCGGGGTGCGCCGCAGTCTGCGTCTCCGCGATTTTGCGCCCTGCGCAGCCGCTTTTCGCTCGGTACAAATACCCCTCCAATCCAAACAGGGGAAACCCATGACGACGAACACAACGACCGACCAGCACGATGACGCATGTCACGTTTCCGGGTTTCTGCACTGGCTCAACAAGCTGGCTCCTGATGAGCGCCAGGGGCCGTTCTACGAATCCAATCTCAAGGAGGCACGCTCAGCGCTGAGTCGCATGATTGAGCGCCTGGACGACGAGCAACCGCTTAACGCCTAGCTTGCCGGTGGTGGTGCTCTAAAGTTCAGAAATGACCGCAAACGCTTCCAGAGCGCCGCCAATTTCGCCCCCCACAATTGCGAGGGGTCATTCTGTGACGCTATCCAGCTCGGCGGCTTTAAGTATTCGCTCGCGCCGGGCTTCAGTTGGGGCGGAGGCAAATCAGGCGGTTCAGAGATATATGCCGGTTCGCCGACAGGCTCCAGCCCGCTGTATGTCGCACACCAGCCGCTGTACTCCTTGGTTCTCGGCGGGGTTTGTTCTTCGCTGGCGTCATCGGATTTCATCCCGCTATTGAAGCGGTTTTTGAATGGTTTCGGAACCCTTCCCAAAGCCTTTGCAAAGCCCTGGGGAATACCTCGAAAGGGTCAGCCCCCTTCGAAGGGCCTCGGAAGCCTCTTTGAAGCCCCTTCCAAGCCCCATGACTATCGCCAACCGTAGCGCGATTTATTCAGCACCCACACGCCATTCACGGTAAATTGCGTAAAACGAAAAAGGGAGCGGCCAAGAACCGTGGAGGCACAAGAGTTCGTCAAGAAATGGCAGGGTGTCACCGCATCCGAGCTGGCCACTTCGCAGAGTTTCCTCATCGACCTGTGCGAGCTGCTGGGTGTCGACAAGCCGCACCCCTCGCCCGAGCAAACTTACGAGTTCGAGCGCCCCGTTACCTTTGCCCACGGCGACGGCTCGACCAGCGCCGGGCGTATCGACCTGTACCGGCGTGGCTGCTTCATCCTGGAATCGAAGAAGATTCGCGGCGCCGTTAGCAAGCAGAAGATGGACGAGGCCCTGCTGCGCGCCCGCTCGCAGGCCGAGAACTACGCCCGCGCCTTGCCCGCTGACGAAGGGCGCCCGCCGTTTCTCATCGTGGTGGACGTGGGGCACCGCCTGGAGCTGTATTCCGAGTTTTCCCGCTCCGGCGCCACCTATACGCCGTTCCCAGACCCTAAAAGCCACCGCATCCCGCTGGCCGACCTGCTGAAAGAAGAAGTCCGCGAGCGTCTGCGGACAATCTGGCTCGACCCGCTGCACCTCGACCCGTCAGGGCACGCCGCCAAGGTCACCCGCGAGATTGCGACCAAGCTGGCCAACCTTGCCAAAAGCCTGGAATCCACCGGCATCGAAGCGGCCCGGCGCGCGGGCTTCCTGCAGCGCTGCCTGTTCACCATGTTCGCGGAGGATGTGGGCCTGCTGCCAGATAACTCTTTCCGTAGTCTGCTGGAAACGCACCGTGAAAAGCCGGAAACGGCCATGCGCATGCTCACCGCCTTGTGGACGGACATGGACACCGGCGGGTTCAGTGCGGTGCTGGCCGAGGATGTGCTGCACTTCAACGGCAAGCTGTTCAAGTCGCCGGAAGCCCTGCCGCTCACCCGCGACCATATCGACCTGCTGATTGAGGCCTCCAAAGCGGACTGGACACAGGTGGAGCCCGCCATCTTCGGCACCCTTCTGGAGCGGGCGCTGGACCCCAAGGAACGCCACAAGCTCGGCGCGCACTACACGCCCCGCGCCTACGTGGAGCGGCTGGTGCTGCCCACGGTCATCGAACCGCTGCGGGAGGAATGGGAGCAAGCCCACGCCGCCGCCCTGATGCTGGCCAGCGAAGGCAAAGAATCGGATGCCGCCGCCGAGCTGCGCCGCTTTCACCATCGGCTGTGCAATGTGCGCGTGCTGGACCCGGCCTGTGGCTCGGGCAACTTCCTCTACGTGACGCTGGAACACCTCAAGCGCCTGGAAGGCGAAGTGCTCAATGCGCTGGATGACCTGGGCGACACACAAACCGGCCTTGCGCTGGATGGCGACCGCTTCGACACCCGGGCGGGTGAAACGGTGGACCCGCACAACCTCCTCGGCATCGAACTGAACACGCGGGCAGCGGCCATCGCCGAGCTGGTGCTGTGGATTGGTTATCTGCAATGGCACTTCCGCACCAAAGGCAACGTCAACCCACCACAGCCGGTCATCCGCGATTTCAAGAACATTGAAAACCGCGATGCCGTGCTCGCCTGGGACCGCATCGAATTTGAAACCGACGACAGCGGCAAGCTCAGGACGCGCTGGGATGGCGTGACGATGAAGGTCTCGCCGGTCACCGGCAAGGACATACCGGACGAGTCGGCCCAGATTCCGATTGAGCGCTACATCAACCCCCGCAAAGCCGAGTGGCCGGAGGCCGATTTTGTGGTGGGGAACCCGCCGTTTATCGGCAACAAGCGCATGCGGGCGGCTCTTGGTGATGGTTACGTTGAGGCGCTTCGCGGAGCTTGGGTGGAGGTGCCCGAATCAGCGGACTTTGTTATGTATTGGTGGCACAAAGCGGCGGACATAACGCGCTTCGGCACCTTGGAGCGATTTGGCCTGATTACCACCAACTCGATTCGACAGGCGTTCAATAGGCGCGTAATTGAGTTTCACACGAATTCAAAAAAGAACCCTCTGTCATTGTTCTTCGCTATACCTGACCACCCATGGGTAAATGCATCAGATGGGGCTGCGGTGCGCATTTCCATGAGTGCCGGTGCGAATCAGGCATCGACGCAAGAATTGCATATGGTTGAATGTGAGCATCCTGGCTCTGACGGCGAGGTGGAAGTTAAAGTCTCCAAAAGACGAGGCAAGATTTTTCCCAACCTGCGAATTGGAGCCAATTTGCTTGCGTGCAGGCCTCTCCATGCTAATTCCCGTCTCTGTTGGCAGGGATGCAAATTGGTTGGAAAGGGTTTTACGGTTGATGCGGCGCAGCGTGACGGCTTCATTACAGCGGACTCTTCGACAAGAGCATTACTTCCAGAGTATTGGACCGGCAGCGACATAGTTAAGACCCGTAAGGTTCGGTTCGCCGTCGACACCTTCGGGCTTGAGAGGGATGAACTTAGAAGTCGATTCCCACAGCTTTATCACCACCTGATAGACCATGTGTTGCCCGAGCGGGAGGCAAACAACGACAGGACTTTCCGCGAAAAGTGGTGGCTGATGGGCAGGTCGCGTCCTGAGCTACGAAATGCCCTACAAGGTACAGAGCGTTTTTTCGCCACCTCTGAGGTGGCCAAGCACCGGATTTTTGTGAGCCTACAGACAGGCACGGATTTGATTGACGGGTCCGTTATCGCAATCGCCAGCTCGGATTGGCTGTTGCACGGAGTAATGTCATGCACCGTGGCCCTAAGGTGGATTTCTGCCGCAGGCGGAACCTTAGAAGACAGACAGCGTTTCCATACAGAGACATGCTTCGACCCATTCCCGTTCCCAACCCCAACGGATTCCCAGGCCGAAACCATCCGCAATCTCGCCGAACAACTCGACGCCCACCGCAAACGCCAACAGGAAACCCACCCCGGCCTCACGCTGACCGGCATGTACAACGTGCTGGAAAAGCTGCGCTCCGGCGAGCCGCTGACCGCCAAGGAAAAGACCATCCACGAACAAGGGCTGGTCTCCGTGCTGCGTCAGCTCCACGATGAACTGGATGCCGCCGTGCTCGACGCCTACGGCTGGTCCGACCTGCTGCCCACACTGCGTATCGCCCACGGCCTCGACGCCCCCGCCGAGGGCTCCACGCCGGCCGAGGCCCAACAAGCCTTCACCGAAACCGTCCTGGAGCGACTGGTCGCCCTCAACGCCCAGCGCGCCGCTGAAGAAGCCAAAGGCCACATTCGCTGGCTGCGCCCCGAGTTTCAGGCACCGGAAGCCCAGCAGCCCGCCCATCAGGAAGAACTCGACACCACCACCGATGGCGACGACGCGCCCGCCGCCGTCGCCCCTGTAGCCGCTCAGGCATGGCCCAAAGACCCCATCCAACAGGTCAAAGCGGTTGCCGACCTGCTGCGCAATAGCCCGGCACCGCTCGCCCTCCAAGACATTGAGGTCCGCTTCAAAGGGCGCGGCAAGTGGAAAGCCCGTCTGCCCGCCGCGCTGGAAATGCTCGTTGCTGTGGGGCAGGCACAGCTGCAGGATGGCCGCTATGCCGCGTAAGCCGTCCAGTCCGTGATGATTTCCGACGAACAGATTGCCGCCGACGCATTGGTATGGGCCAAAGCCAACCGTACCCGCTTGGCTCGGGAACTGTTCGACAAGGAAAAATACCTGCCCGAGGAAAACCCGGTCACTGTTTTCATGGCAGGCTCTCCCGGAGCTGGCAAGACCGAAACCAGCAAGGAGCTGATTGAGGCACTGCAGTCCAATGGATTCTGTGTTGCGCGACTGGACCCCGATGAAATCCGGGAGATGTTCCCCGGCTATTCGGGGGAGAGAGCCGACCTGTACCAATCCGCGGTGGTCCGTGTTGTTGAGCGCGCGTTTGACTTGGCCCACAAGCAGTCACAGTCCTTCATACTCGATGGCACGCTTTCCAGCTACCCGGTGGCGGAGCGAAACATTGCAAAGTCCCTTGCAAAAGGCCGAACGGTCCAAATCTTGTATGTGTACCAAGACCCCTTTCAGGCTTGGCGTTTTGTGCAAGCTCGCGAGGCCGTCGAAGGGCGGCATATCGCTCTCGACGTGTTCGTTGAGCAGTATTTCGCGGCACGTCAGACCGTCAATGCCCTGAAGCAGAAATTTGGAAAAAGAGTAAAGGTGGACGTGCTCATGAAGAATGTTGACGGAAGCCACAAGGCCTACCACGCGGGCGTTGATGTCATTGACAACTTCGTGCCCCAGAAATATGCTCCCGCAGCCCTGCTGAGGGATTTGCGAACGGAGAAAACGTAGTGTTTGCACGGAAACAGCAACAACTTGCAGCCAGCACGCCGCTCTCGGATTTCATCCGCAATGCAAGCTCGGCTGACAAGAAGAAGATTTACAAGCGCGTCATTGACCGCGCGAATGAGCGGCAGCTTGAAGTTTTGCGACAGCAAGAGTCGCTGGCCAAGCGATAGTCACCGCCCTTGCCAAAGAAGCCTGCCCCGAGCAGGCTTTTTTGTACCTGTGAGTACGACGGCATGTCATCAATCGACACAAATCGCGCCGCTCCAGCTCCGCAAGAAACGGTCCCCTTACGGTTCCCTGGACAGTACAAAAGAAAAAGGCCGCATCGAAATGCGGCCTAATCCTTTGATTTAATTGGCTCCCGAGGACGGGCTCGAACCGCCGACCCAGTGATTAACAGTCACTTGCTCTACCGACTGAGCTACTCGGGAACGTTAAGCGCGCATTATGACATTGCTCATAATTCGCTTCAACAGAAAGTTGCCTCTCGCTATCAAATCAACAACTTACGCACCAAGCGCCCGACCCAGCCGCGCAATCGCCTCATCCAGGGCTTCCTGACTGGTGGCATAGCTCAACCGCATATGACCCGGTGTACCGAAGGCCGAGCCCGGAACCAGCGCCACTTCGGCCTTTTCCAGCAGCAGTTCACCCAATGCGACATCGTCGGCACAGCCCAGAGCTTCAATGGCACCGTGGAAGCTGGGGAAAGCGTAGAAGGTCCCGTCCGAAGGAATACAGCTGACACCGGGAAGTGCATTCAAACCGGCGACGACTTTGTCGTGCCGGCTGCGGAAGGCCTTGACCATCTCCACCACGCATTCCTGGCTGCCGTTCAGCGCCGCCACGGCGGCTGCCTGCGAGATGGAACAGGGGTTCGACGTGCTCTGCGACTGCACTTTGGCCATCGCCTTGATCAGTTGCAGCGGGCCCGCGGCATAGCCGATCCGCCAACCCGTCATCGAGTAGGCCTTGGACACCCCGTGCAACACGATGGTCCGGTCGTAAAGGTCCGGAGCGGCCATGACGATGTTGGCGAAAGGCTCAGCCGCCCACAGGATCGCCTCGTACATGTCATCGGTGGCGATCAGCACATGCGGGTGCCGCCGCAACACTTCGGCCAATGCCTCCAGTTCCTCTCGCGTGTAGGCCTTGCCGGACGGGTTGGAGGGGCTGTTCAGCACGAGCAGGCGCGTTTTGGGCGTGATCGCCGCGTCCAGTTGCGCCGCGTTGATCTTGAAGTCCTGGTCCTGCCCGGCCTCGACAATCACGGGCGTACCATCCGCAATCAGCACCATATCCGGGTAGCTGACCCAGTACGGCGCCGGGATGATGACCTCATCGCCGGTGTTGAGCAGGGCCTGACAGAGATTGAAGAAGCTCTGCTTGCCACCGGAGCTGACCAGAATCTGATCCCGCGTGAATTCCAGCCCGTTGTCGCGCTGAAACTTACCGATGACGGCATCTTTCAATTCATTGGTACCGCCCACGGCGGTGTATTTGGTCTGCCCTGCCGCAATCGCGGCCGTGGCGGCGGCCTTGATGTGGTCGGGCGTGTCAAAATCGGGTTCACCGGCGCCTAATCCAATGACGTCCCGACCTTCTGCACGCAGCGCGGCGGCGCGGGCGGTCACGGCCAGGGTGGGTGATGGCTTGATTCGATTGACGCGGTCGGAAAGAGCGATGCTCACGGCGTATCCTGCGGCTAGTGGGCGGAATTTCGCAGTTTAAACTTTTGTTGCCATCACATGACTGATTTTGTCGAACACGAGCGATTCCGCCTGGAAGCCGATTGGGCTCCGGCCGGCGACCAGCCGCAAGCCATTGCCAACATGGTTCAGGGCCTGAATGACGGACTGACCCATCAGACACTGCTCGGTGTCACCGGCTCGGGCAAGACCTTTTCCATCGCCAACGTCATTGCCGAAGTGCAGCGCCCCGCGCTGATCATGGCGCCCAACAAGACACTGGCGGGTCAGCTCTACGGAGAATTCCGCGAGTTTTTCCCCCACAACGCGGTGGAATACTTCGTTTCGTACTACGACTACTACCAGCCGGAAGCGTATGTCCCCTCCTCGGATACCTTCATCGAGAAGGACTCGTCGGTAAACGACCACATCGAGCAAATGCGGCTGTCTGCGACCAAGTCCATCCTGACCCGGCGCGACACCATCATCGTGGCCACGGTCTCCGCGATCTACGGTCTGGGCGACCCGGAAAGCTATTTCCAGATGGTCATCCACATGCGCAAGGGCGAACGGATGGCTCAGCGCGATCTGCTGGCGCAGCTCACCAGCCTGCAGTACACCCGAAACGACATGACATTGGGGCGCGGCACCTTTCGCGTGCGCGGCGATGTCATCGATATCTTTCCGGCCGAAGCCGAGGCCGAGGGTGTTCGGGTGGAGCTGTTCGATGACGAGATCGACAGCATCACCATCTTTGATCCCTTAACCGGGCAGACCCGCCGCCGCGTGCCGCGCTACACGATCTTTCCGAAGACGCACTATGTCTCCACGCGCCAGCGCCAGGAAGACATGCTCGAGTCGATCAAGGACGAGCTGCAGCAGCGCATCGCCTACTTCCGCAAACACGACAAGCTGCTGGAAGCCCAGCGCATCGAGCAGCGGGTGAATTTCGATCTGGAAATGATCCAGGAACTGGGCTATTGCAACGGCATCGAGAACTACTCGCGCTACCTCTCCGGCCGCGCGCCCGGCGAACCCCCGCCGACACTGATGGACTACCTGCCCGAAGACGCCATTTTCATCGCCGATGAATCGCACGTCACCATTCCGCAAATCGGCGCCATGTACAAAGGCGACCGCTCGCGCAAGGAAACCCTGGTGCAGTACGGCTTCCGCCTGCCCTCCGCCCTGGACAACCGCCCGCTGCGCTTCGAGGAGTTCGAGCGCCTGACGGCGCAGACGATCTTTGTCTCGGCGACGCCCGGCCCCTTTGAGGCCGAACATTCCGGCCAGGTGGTGGAACAGGTGGTGCGGCCCACCGGCTTGGTCGACCCGACAGTGGAAATCCGCCCGGTACGTGGTCAGGTCGATGATCTGCTCGGAGAGATCCGCATCCGCGCCGAGAAAGGCGAGCGCGTGCTGGTCACCACCCTGACAAAACGCATGAGCGAGCAGCTCACCGACTACCTGCAGGAAAACGGCGTCAAGGTGCGTTACCTGCATTCGGACATCGATACCGTCGAGCGCGCGGAGATCATCCGCGACCTGCGCCTGGGCCATTTCGACGTGGTCGTCGGCATCAACCTGCTCCGCGAAGGCCTGGATATCCCCGAGGTCTCGCTGGTCGCCATTCTGGATGCCGACAAGGAAGGCTTCCTGCGGTCCGAACGATCCTTGATCCAGACCATCGGCCGCGCCGCCCGCAACCTGCATGGCCGGGCCATTCTGTACGCCGATCAGATGACCGGCTCCATGAAGCGAGCCCTGGACGAAACCGACCGCCGGCGCAACAAGCAGCTCGCTTTCAACGAAGAGCACGGCATCACGCCCAAGGGCATCGTCAAAGCCGTGCAGGACGTCATGCACGCCGGCTTCGAGGACATCGCGGGCGAACTCGCTGTCGCAGAAGAATCGGCTCGTTACCAGGCCATGCCGCCCGCCAAACTGGCGAAACTGCTGCGCAGACTGGAGAAGGAAATGCTTGATGCGGCGCAGAACCTCGAGTTCGAACAGGCCGCCACCAAACGCGATGAGATCCACCGCATCCGCGAGCTTTCGTTAAATCGCGCCTGAGCAAACGGGAGTCGGCTGAGACCGGCTTACCAGCGCCGCGCGAAGCCTGGCAAAGATTATTCGAAAGGGTCTTGCTCACCTTCTTCGCTCTGGCTATACTGCGCGGCTTGCTGATGCAGGCGCGTAGCTCAGTTGGTTAGAGCACCACCTTGACATGGTGGGGGTCGTTGGTTCGAGTCCAATCGCGCCTACCAAATTCCAGAAATGCCTCCCTCGTGGAGGCATTTTTGTTGGAACGATGCGGTTTGCCCCCGGTTTACCCGCGCCCCGTGACATCGCCCGGGCGGGACTAACCAAGACAATGCCAAAGAATGACACCCACCAATGGCAAAGTCGGGTGATAATGTGGGGATCAGCAATTCCGGGGAGATCTAAATGAGCCAACTGGCGCCATGGCGTGAGAGACCGGGCACCGGTCTGATCAAAACCCTGCGCGGCACACTCGACCGCTTGCCGCTCGGTGATCGCGTCAATGACATGATTGATATCGCCGAAGATGCGGTGGTGGATCGTCTGCGCGACCGGCTCGAACTGGCAATTTCGGATATGAACCCGATCCGGACTTCCGGCCCCAGTCCGCTGAACCCGGCCGCTGAAGCACGCAAACGACTGGCAGCACTGATTCAGGAAGCCAATACACAAACACTGGAAGATGCGCAGCAGCATCTGTATCTGCAGATCCTGTCGCAATTGATACCTGACGAAGTTCGCATAATTTCGGCGATGGCAGATGGACGCTCACACGCGATGATTCATGTTGCCGGCGGCCCGCCGATCGGCCCGATCATGCGTCGCGTGCTGGACAACTATTCCTATGTTGGCCGATCCGCATCGGTCCGCCTGGAAGAGTTCACCCCGCAGTACATCGACCATCTCATTCGCCTGGGCTTGGTGGAAACCGGCCCGGAAGATAAGTCCCTGGAAGTGAAGTACGAAGTCATGTCCAACGACAAGACCATTCGCGCACTGGGCAAGAAGGTCGAAAAGGAGTTCCGCTTCCCCCCGCGGATTCTTCGCCGCACCATCCAGGCCACGCAGTTGGGTCGCGATCTGTGGCACGACTGCGCTCCGGAATCCGTCACCATTCAACCGGCGATCTGATCGATGGAATTTCTCTCAGCGGTGTGGACGGATTTTCAGGCCCATTTCTGGCTCTACCTGTCGATGCCATTTATCAGCGGCATCGTGGGTTACGGCACCAACGTGGTCGCCGTGCGCATGATGTTCTACCCGCTGGAGTTCTTCGGTATCCCGCCGTTGCTCGGATGGCAGGGCATCATTCCCCGCCGCGCCGGCAAGATGGCTTCCATTTCGGTGGATACGATCACCGAGAACCTGGTGTCGCCGCAGGAAATGTTCTCCCGTCTGGACGCCGGCCGGATCGCCGACGAACTGGAAGAGCCGCTCAATCGGATTGTCGGCCCGCTAACCGACAAGATCATGGAGCGTCATGCCCCATTGGTGTGGTCATCCACTCCGGTTGCCGTGAAGAAACTGGTCTACGAACGGGTCAAAAACGAGGCGCCGGAGACCATTAACGAGATGCTGGATCAGGTCCGCAACAACATGGACCGGATGTTTGATATCTCGGAGATGGTCATCACCGCGCTGGTGCGCGACAAGGACCTGCTGAACCGCATGTTCAAGGAGGCCGCCGAGCCGGAATTCCGCTTCATCGAGCGCTCGGGCTTTGTATTCGGTTTCATTTTCGGCGTGGCCCAGATGACGCTGTGGATGTTCTACAAAGGCGCCTGGATCCTCCCGGTCGCGGGGTTGCTGGTGGGCTACCTGACCAACTGGATCGCCCTGAAGATGATTTTCGAGCCGCAGCAACCGCGGAAAATACTTGGCTACACCTTCCATGGTCTGTTCCACAAACGCCAGCAGGAAGTCGCACGCGACTACGGGACGCTGGTGTCCCAGGAGCTGATCACGCCAGCCAATATTTTCGAGGCCCTGCTCAAAGGCCCCTATTCCGACAAACTGTTCGCCTTCATCCAGCATCGGGTGACGACCACGCTGGATGAAACCACCAAGCTGGCCAAACCCTTTGTGGCGCTCACGATGGGCAGCCGCACCTATAACGAAATCAAAACCGACATCGTGGATGCGGTGATGGAAGAGCTCCCCGACACCATGCACAGCATCGTTCATTACGCCGAAGACGCGATGGACCTCAAAAACACCATCATCACGCGGCTGGCCGCGCTGCCGGCAGACCGCTTCGAAGCCATGCTGCGCCCGGCCTTCGAAGAGGATGAGTGGATGCTGATCGCCGTCGGTGCCGCACTGGGCCTGGCGGTGGGCTTCTTCCAGTTATTCGTCATGTTTGCCGATCAACTTTCGGCACTCTGATTTCCAAAAAAACACGGGCTTTCATCGAGGACACCACATGCTGCACGCCATCGAAGTCGTACTCCTGCGCATCTACATGATGATTTTCAAGGTTGTCACGCGCTTCCTTCCCTTTACCCCACCCAAAGTCTTCGAGGGGCCAGACTCATCGCTGGAACTGTGCCGGCATATCGCCCAGGAAGGTCACAAGCGGATTCTGATCGTGACCGACGCGATGCTGGTCAAGCTGGGTCTGCTGGATAAGATCGAAGCCGAATTGAAGAACTCCGGCACCGAGTATTTTGTGTTCGATGGCGTGTTGCCCGACCCCACCATCGAACTGATCGAGCGCGGCTTCAGCCTGCTCAAAGAGAACCAGTGCGATGCGATTCTGGCAATCGGTGGCGGCTCGTCCATCGATGCCGCGAAGGTCATCGGAGCCCGGGCCAAAAACAACAAACCGGTGCAAAAAATGGCCGGCCTGTTCCGCGTCTTTTTCGGCATGTTGCCGCTGTACTGCATCCCGACCACCGCTGGTACAGGTTCCGAGGTGACGATTGCTGCGGTGGTTTCCGATCCGAAAGCTCAGCGCAAATTCCCGATCATGGACCTGAAGCTGATGCCGACCGCCGCCGCCCTCGACGGCGCGATGATGACCGGTCTTCCTCAGCCGATAACCGCGGCAACGGGAATGGATGCCCTCACCCATGCGGTGGAGGCCTATATATCCCGGAATGCGATGGCGCACACCGATGCCCCCGCCATCGAAGCCACGTTGTTGATTTTGAAACACCTGGAAACGGCCTACGACGACGGCGCCAACCTGGAGGCACGCCAGGGCATGGCACGCGCCTCACACCTGGCCGGTATTGCATTCACCCAGGCCGGCGTGGGCTATGTACACGCGATCGCTCACAACTTTGGCGCCTACTACCACGTGCCGCACGGGCTGGCGAATGCGATCGTCATGCCGCATGTGCTCGACTACTCGCTGCCCAGTTGCGCCGGCCGCCTTGCGGAACTGGCACGGGCCTGCCGGATTGGCGGTCAGGGCAGCGACATGGAGGTCGCCAAGGCCTTCATCCAGAAGATTCGCGACATGAATGCCAAATTTGGCATCCCCTCGACGCTGGATAAACTCAAGCGCGAAGACATCGCATCCATCGCGACCGCAGCGCGCGCCGAAGCGCGCTTCACCTACGCGGTTCCGCGTTACATGGATCAGCAAAACGCGATGAATGTCATCGGCAAAATGCTGGCGGCCTGAGGGACAAAAAAAAAGCCGGGTCGAACCCGGCTTTTTTGCATGGAGGGATTGCTTCGCGCCGGCCGCCCTGATTCCAGGACGTCGGCGTTTGTTCACCTAGAGGTGTGAACCGCGCAACAGGTAGGCCAGAGCCATTCCTTCCCGGCCCACCTTCTGCTCCGGCAGGGCTTGCCCCTTCGCCGCCGCCGAGGACGGGAACAGCTGGAATGCGCGCCCAAGCAGGTTGTCGTTGACCTTCGGCATCAGTGCATAGCTGATCTCGGCCATGCGTCCAACCGCGGTCTTCACCCGTTTGGTGCGATGGACCGCAGTATCCAGGACCATCTCCGAGGCCTGATCGACCGAGTACGTTGGTACGTAGTTGTACAGCTTGGTAGGAGCGATCATCGGTGTCCGCACCAGCGGCATGTAGATGGTGCTGACGTCGATGTTGTACTGCTTGACCTCGGACGCCAGCGCCCGGCAATAGGCATCCAGAGCGGCCTTGCTGGCGATATAGGCTGAGAACCGGGGAGCATTGGAGAGCACCCCGATCGACGAAATATTGATGATCTGCCCACGGCGATTTTCGGCCATGCTCGGCAGCAGACGATGAATCAGCCGAATCGCGCCCAGGTAGTTGAGCTGGATCGTACGCTCCACGTCGTGGAACCGATCCAGTGACTCCATCACTGCACGGCGGATAGAACGACCCGCGTTGTTCAGAAGAATGTCCACACGATCGTGGTCGGCCAGCACCTTTTGCGCCATTTCATCGATGGCTTCCAGGCTGTTCAGGTCGCAGCTGTAGGCATAGGCGCTGCCCCCTTTGGAGCGAATCAGGTCGGCGGTTTCCTGCAACTTGTCCAGACTGCGGGCGACCAGGATCACCGTGGCGCCGTTGGCCGCGAACTTGCGCGCGGATTCAAAACCAATCCCGCTGGAGGCACCGGTAACCAGCACCACCTTGCCCGACAGCTTGGCCGTTGCCCGACGATCAGATTCCGGATAATCCATGTGCGTGGCCCAGTACTCCCAGAGCACCTTGGCGTACTCCCTCAATGGCGGGCAGCTGATGCCTGTACCTGCCAGCGCTTCGCGTGTGCGCCGATCGTCAAAGGCCGATTTGTTGGTGACGTAGCCCAGTGCCGATACCGGAATACCGATGGCACGCGACATCTGTTTCATCGCCACACTCAGCGGCAGCAGTTTTTGCGTCTCGCGCAAGCCGTTCTGCACGATGGCCGGCAGCTGCGGCAACTCGAACTGCCGTGCGAATCCCGGCCCATGGGCGGCGTCGAAGAGAATCTCCATGACCTGCCCCACAGAGTCCTGTGGCTTCTGCAAGAGGTGGAATGCCTGCCCGTCGCGCCCTTCCTGGTGGGCGATCTCGACCATGGCCTTGGCCACGTAGTCCACCGGAGCCAAGGGCAGCTTGCCACCTTCGACACCGAGCAACGGCAGCCACTTGGGCACGCCGTTGGTGATCCGCTGGATGGTTTTGAAGAAGTAGTACGGCCCGTCGATCTTGTCCATCTCGCCGGTGACCGAGGAACCCACCACCATCCCGGGGCGATAAACACGCCAGCCTTTGGTGCATTCGTTGCGCACGATCTGCTCGGACTCGAACTTGGTCCGGAAATACGGGTGTGAGAGGTCCTGCCCCTCGTCAAACATGTCTTCGCCGAAGTTGCCGATCCAGTGCCCACCGGCAACCGCAATCGAACTCACATGCTGGAGCGTGACCTCGCCTTTGAGACGGTTGGTGAACTCGACCACATTGCGGGTGCCATCGTTGTTCACGCTGTCACCGGTGGCATCGTCCATGTTCATGTCGTACACGGCGGCCAGGTGATACACCTGATTGATCTGTCCACTGAGCTTGCGCTCCGTGGCGGCATCGGTCAGACCCGGCTGTGTGATGTCACCCCATACCGGAACCAGTTGCTTAGCCGATGCCCCTAGCGCGCTGCGCAAATTCTCGAACTTGGCACGCGAACTTTCCCGCACCAGAACGTGCACAACGGCGTCTTCCCGTTGCAGCAGTTCAGCAACAACAAAACGGCCAATGAACCCGGTCGCACCGGTTACAAAATAATGCATGTCTCTCCTCCGTCACCCGCGGTTGATAATCGTAATTTGGTGATCAGCACCGCATGCTACTGCGAAAACTCAATTAAAGTGAGAGAGCCCATTGATTTCCTGCGTTGCATGTACACTAACTACGTGCAATGTGAAATCAATCTGCACGGTTGCAACTTGCGCGACATCAGCACACTTGAGGAGACAACGTGAATATCAATTTCATCCGCGGTTTGGTGGTTTGCACCACGCTTGCGCTGATGTCCTGTAACGGGAACCAGAGCAACACGGCGCCTACCGCTGCCAGCCCGAAAAGCGCACCCGCCGCTGTCGACGGTGAACGCATCAGCAATGCTGATAGCGAACCGGGGAACTGGATGACACATGGGCGCACCTATGACGAACAGCGGTACAGCCCTCTGCAGCAGATCAACGACCAGAACGTCGCGAAACTGGGGCTGGCCTGGCAGTACAAGCTCGACATAGATCGCGGCGTGGAAGCCACGCCCATTGTTGTCGACGGAGTGATGTACACCACCGGCTCGTTCAGTATCGTCTATGCGCTGAATGCCAAAACCGGCGAACTGCTGTGGAAGTACGATCCCGAGGTCTCGAAAGACTGGGCAGGACGCGGCTGTTGCGGCCCGGTAAACCGCGGGGTAGCGGTCTGGGAAGGCAAGGTCTACGTCGGCGTGTACGACGGCCGCCTGGAAGCCCTGGATGCCGGCACCGGCAAGAAACTCTGGTCGGTGAATACCATCGACACCTCGCGCAACTACACCATCACCGGCGCGCCGCGCGTGATCAAAGGCAATGTGATCATCGGCAACGGCGGAGCGGAACTCGGCGTCCGCGGTTACATCACGGCCTATGACGCCAACAGCGGCGAGCAGGCATGGCGCTTCTACACGGTGCCGGGTGACCCCAATCTGCCCGCCGAAAGCGCGGCCATGGAAATGGCCAAGAAAACCTGGTTCGGCGGCAAGTGGCACGAACAGGGTGGCGGCGGCACCGTATGGGATGCGATGGCCTACGACCCGGAGTTGAACCTGCTCTACATCGGCGTCGGCAACGGTTCACCCTGGAACATCAAATACCGCTCTGCCGGCAAGGGTGACAACCTCTTCCTCTCCTCGATCGTCGCGATCAATCCCGATAACGGGGAGTACGTCTGGCACTACCAGACCACGCCAGGTGATCAGTGGGATTACACGGCCACCCAGCACCTGATTCTGGCCGAAGTCGACATCAAGGGCGCCAAGCGCAAAGTCATCATGCAGGCGCCGAAGAATGGCTTCTTCTACGTTCTGGATCGGAAGACCGGTGAGCTGCTGTCGGCCAAGGACTATGTCCCGATGAACTGGGCCACGCATGTGGACATGGAAACCGGGCGGCCGGTGCTGACCGAGATTGCTGACTACAACCAGAATGCCGGTGGCCAGGTCCTCACGCCCTCCCCCTTCGGCGGGCACAACTGGCAACCGATGTCGTTCAACCCGAATACCGGACTGATCTACATCCCTGCTCAGGTCTCCGCATTCCTCTACGAAGATCTGGGGTCCACTCCGCAGATGGCCATCAACGGCTGGAACGTGGGCCTGGCACCATTCAAGCTGCCCGAAGATCAGGCCACGATCAATGCCATCGGCGAAAGCCTCAAGGGCATGCTCCTGGCCTGGGATCCGGTCAAGCAGGAAGCACGCTGGTCGGTACCGTATAGCGCGCCCTGGAATGGCGGCACGCTGTCCACGGCCGGGAACCTGGTCTTCCAGGGCACCTCGGATCGACGGGCGACGGCCTATACGGCCGACACCGGCAAGCTGTTGTGGGAATACCCCACCAACACGGGCGTGATGGCGGGCCCCATGACCTACACGGTGGATGGAGAACAATACGTCACCTTCATGGCCGGCTGGGGTGGCACGTTCGCGCTGGTCTTCGCCGAACCCTTTGAACATCAGCTCAAGGTGCAAGCGGAATCGCGGGTTCTCACCTTCAAACTGGGTGGAAACCTGAAGTTGCCCGAGCCGAAGAACGAGCCGATTCCGGTGCCCAAACCGCCGGAACTGACAGCCACCCCGGAACAGGTTCAAGTGGGCCGGGACCTGTACCACGGCTACTGCACCAGCTGCCACGGCGCCACGGTCGTGGGCAACAAGCTGACACCGGATCTGCGCTACATGAGCGCCGAAACCCACGCCCAGTTCAACGGTATCGTGGCAGGTGCCCGCCGGGTTCAGGGCATGCCGTCATTCGGGCATGTGCTGCCGCCGGAGTACATGGAGCTACTACACCAGTACATCATCTATCGCTCGCACGTTCTGTACGACAGCGTCCAGGCGCAGTTGCAAGCTGAGGATTAAAACCCACCGCCGGCAGTCCGCAGGGCTGCCGGCGCTTTCGGGCACCGTTTTCGCTTCGATCACCGAACCCGCCCCGTCGCTCTGAGCAACCAGAGAGTCGCAGCGGGAGTGCTTCAGCAAGACCAAGCCCTGCATTCACTGCTCCAGCGGCTCGGCACGCTCGCGCGGCCAGCCGCGCTGCAGCTGATACGGCAGATCAAAGTGTGAGTGCGGCGATTGCGCCTGTCGCGCCTACCGACTAGCCGTGGGCACTACGCCCAAACGGCAAAGCCGCATCGGCTGAGGGCTCAGCGGAACGCGGCTGTCAGAGTGTCCGAACAAATCGGCTAATTGTGTTTGGAAAGACGTGCGCGATCCTTACGGATCGCGCAGCCTCCCCCCAGGACCATGGCTCCGGGCGGGTCGCACCAATTGAACCCCACCCGTCGCACATGGCTGTCTCCCCCAGTAACGTTTAGGCCACCAAGGCCCGCCCGATGATCAGTTTCATGATCTCGTTGGTGCCCGCATAAATGCGTTGCACCCGTGCATCTGCGAATGCACGCGCGACCGGATATTCCCACATGAACCCATATCCGCCATGCAATTGCAAACATTCGTCACAAACGCGGCCCTGCAGTTCAGTCGTCAGCAACTTGACTTTGGCAGCCGTGACAGGGTCCAGCTTGCCTTGAATGTGCAGTTCCAGGCACTTGTCGACAAAGACTCGAGCCTGGGTAATTTCCGCATCCAGCTCAGCGAGTTTGAACTGCGTGTTCTGGAAGGCCAGGATCGGTTTGCCGAATGCCTTGCGCTCCTGCACATAGTTCAGCGTGTGCTGCAGCACGGCTTCGCAGGACGAGACCGCGCCCACGCCCACCGAGAGGCGCTCCTGAGCCAGCTCCTGCATCAGATAGACGAAGCCCATGCCCTCGTGGCCGAGCAGGTTCTCCTTGGGCACACGGCAATTGCGGAAGAACAGCTCGGAGGTGTCCTGCGCCTTCATGCCAACCTTTTTCAGGTTGCGGCCCTTTTCGAAACCGGGAGTGCCGGCTTCGACCAGAATCAGGCTGGTGCCCTTGGCGCCGGCTGACGGGTCGGTCTTGGCGACCACGATGACCAGGTCGGCCAGCTGCCCGTTGGTAATGAAGGTCTTGGAGCCGTTCAGTACGTATTCATCGCCGTCCAGAATCGCCGTGGTGGCAACGGCCTGCAGGTCGGAGCCCGTGCCGGGCTCAGTCATCGCGATGGCCGTGATCACGTCGCCATTGACGCAGCCCGGCAGATACTTTTCTTTCAGATAGTCGGAGCCGTAAGAGCTGATGTAAGGCACGGCGATGTCGGAGTGCAGACTCCAGCCGATACCGGACAGGCCCAGCCGGCTGACTTCTTCGGCCACGATGGCGTTGTATCGGAAGTCGACACCGAAACCACCGTTTTCTTCAGGGACCATGGGTGCCAGAAAGCCCTGTTCCCCGGCCTTGCGCCAGAGCTCACGATCCACTTGCCCGGCTTCTTCCCATTTTTCATGATGGGGAACGGCTTCGGCTTCGAGGAATTTCCGGACGTTGTCGCGAAACAGCTCGTGTTCCGCCTCGTACACGGTCCTGGGAATACTGGCTCCCATACATCTTGCTCCTGTGAGGTTTGAGGTGTCAGCCGGTGGTCCGAGTGGCCCCGGGCATCATCGCAATGAAAATTACGAAAACTGACACATGTCGGACGCATAGCATAATTAAATTCTCCAACGTGTGGTCAACTCACCGATAATTTTTCCGACCCCCTATCAAACCCAGGTTGCGCATGAAAGCCCTGACACCCGCCCAACGCATCCAGACGGTGACGCGGTGCATCCCCGCCGGATCGGTTGCCGGCTACGGCCAGATTGCCGACCTGGCCGGCCTACCCGGTCGCGCGCGAATGGTCGGGCGCGCGCTGGGTGAGGATGCTGATCACGAGACCCTGCCTTGGCACCGGGTGCTGTGCGCAGACGGCCGCATTGCTTTTCCCAGGGACACGGAAGCCTTCGCACGGCAACGCGCGCGACTGCTCGCCGAAGGTGTGATCGTGGAAAACGGGCGCGTCGACATGCATCGGTACCGCTGGCAACCCAGCCTCGCCGAGTTGGCATTCGGCATGGACTTCTGATGTTGCGCGCCGCGCAGACCGCCGTTCCGTCTGGCACACTTTGCGTCATGAATCGCTTGCATGTGGTCGGCTTGTTGGCATGGGGCCTCGGTGTCTTCGGCGCAATGGCTGCGGAGCTGCCGCGTGACCGTGCCGGCCTGTTGCCGGATGATGTGGTCGAGCTGCAGCTCAGCGCATTGCAAAGCAATGATGAACAGGACACGGGAATCGCCCTGACCTGGGAATACACCTCCCCGGCCAACCAGCAAGTCAACGGTCCCTTCGAGCGCTTCTCGCAGATGATCCATCAGACCTATGGCGACCTGCTGCAGAGCCAGGATTTTGTCATTGGCGCGGCCAATGTCGAAGATGGCGGTGCCAGCGTGCCGGTACGCCTGACCTGCGCCGCCGGAAAGACCCACGGATTTATTTTTTGGCTATCGATGGAACATCCGGGTGACCGCGATGGTCATTGGCTGACCGAAGGGGTCAGCCCGATCCCGGTTCCCCAGGAACCCGCATCGCCAGCACGCCCACCAAAACCGCCAGCGGCACCTGCCATCTAGCCCGCTCGGCGATTTCACAAAGAAAGGACACACCATGATTTCATCGCGAGTTCTCGCGCGCCTGTTCCCCGCTGCCCTGCTGCTCACCGCCGGAGCCGTGCAGGCTCAGGACTACAGCTCCCGCACCCAGCTGCCGGTGAGCCTGGGTCTCGGTCTCGAACATCCGCTGCCGATCAGCGAAGTTCGCGGGGAGCTGGCGCTGGCCTCCGGTGACGTTTTCGACTCCTTCGGTCTGCTCGTTCAAGGTGAAAAGCCGGTCCATGGTTTCCAGGTCGATGCGCTGAAGTTCCAGGTCGCAGCCCAGGGCAGTTTGCAGGTGCAGAACTTTGACGGCCCGGGCGACAGCTCATTCACCGTGACCAATGGTCGCGGGGGAGCCAAGCTGATCCTGCCCATCCCGCACGTCACGGGGCTCTGGACCAGCGCCAGCCTGAATGCGGCCTACGCTCGCGTGGAAGATGAAAGCGATACCGACCTGTTTGCCGTGCTCAGCGTGCGCTACCAGTTACCGCGCGAGACGATCGGCCAGGCCCTGGATGTGTACAGCAGCCTCAGCCTCGGCGCGGATGCGGTTGCGGATACCGGCTTCATGTTTGGCTTCGCGGTACCGTTGGTGAACAACATGGTGGCCGGGGCGGAGCTGGTGACCGAAGGCGACCGTTTGACCGGCTACCTGGGCTTTCCTCTGCAGAAAAACCTGCGCTTGACCGGCGCGTTGGGCGTGGCCGACGGCGTGGACATCATTGGTCAGGCGCAGCTGACTTTGTTTCTCGAATAGCCAAAGCTGACATTTGCGCGGGTTTTGCCTAGGCTAGCGCCCTCTTCAGCCTGACCCGCGACCGATTCGATGGAAATCACCGTCCTGTATGCCGGCCTGCTCGGCCTTCTGCACCTGTTGCTGACGATGCGTGTGATCCGCGGTCGACAAACCCATGCGATCAACCTGGGGGATGGCGGCAATCCGGAAATGGAGCGTCGCATTCGCGGCCACGCCAATTTTGTCGAGTACGTCCCGCTCATCCTGGTCCTGATGCTGGCGCTGGAAAATACCGGCGCCGCACCCGGCCTGATTCATGGAATCGGCATCATTCTGGTCGTTGCCCGCGGCCTGCACGGATACGCTCTGGGCTACACCGAAAAATGGTTCGCAGGCCGCTTCTACGGTACGCTACTGACGCTGATCGTGCTGGCCGTAGCCAGTCTGGCCGCCGTCTACCAGGGCGTGACCGGCTAAAAACCCATTACGCCGTCAGCACTGCGCGGTAGCGGGCTTTTCCGGCCCGAACGTGAGCGATCGCTGCGTTGATATCCGCGAAGTCGAAGGTTTCGACCATCGGCGCGATTCCGTGTCGGGCACAAAACTCGAGCATGATCCGGGTTGTCGTCGGGGTTCCCATCGGTGATCCGGAAATCGACTTCTGCCCGCCGATGAGCCCGAAGGCCGGAACCGGAATGGGCTCGAGCACCGCCCCCACCAGATGCATGCGCCCATTGGGGGCCAGAGCCGAGAGATAGCGCTTCCAATCCAGCGATATATTGACGGTGACTAGAACGAAGTCATAACGCCCTGCCTCCGCCTTGAGCGCCTCCGGGTCGCGGCTGTTCACCACTCGATGCGCCCCGAGTCCGCGCGCTTCATCGGCCTTGCTCGGGTCGGAGCTGAAGGCCGTCACCTCACATCCCCAGGCGCGCGCGAACTGCACGGCCAAGTGCCCCAGCCCACCGATGCCAACGATCGCCACCCGATCAGTGGGGCGCACGTCGAACTGCATAAAGGGATGAAAAACCGTAATCCCGCCACAAAACAATGGCCCGGCGGCGACCGGGTCCACGCCCTCCGGGATCGGTATCGCCCACATCCAGTGCGCGCGTACTTTTTCCGCAAACCCGCCCGGCCGACCGACGATGGTTTCACCCGCGCTTCGACACAGGTTTTGTTGGCCACCCAGGCAGCAATCACAGCCACCGCAGGCATGGCTGTACCAACCCAAGCCCACCCGGGTGCCGACCGCTGCGCCCTGTGCATTGGCGCCGCGCGCCACTACCCGTCCCACGATCTCGTGACCGGGCACCAGCGGATACTGCGAGCGGCCCCACTCGTTATCGATCATCGACAGATCGGAATGGCAGATCCCGCAGGACTCCACCGCAATTTCGATTTCATCGGCACCCAGGGCCGGCGGTGCGATCTCGATGGGCTGCAGTGAACCGCCGGCTTCGGAGGTTGCCCATGCCTTGTATGTGTTGCTCATGTATTGTCTTGCGCCTCGGGTCATTCGGTGCGGACGATGCTACCGGATACACGAGGTTGCATCAGGAGATAACAGTGTTTTCACGAATCATCGGTACCGGCGGCTATTTGCCATCGCGGCAAGTCCCCAATGCCGAACTTGAGCTGCAGGTCGACACCTCGGACGAATGGATCTTCCAGCGCACCGGAATCCGCGCCCGCCATGTGGCCGCCGACGATGAGATGACCTCCGATCTGGCCGTGCACGCCGCGGAAAAAGCCCTGGCAGCCGCCAACCTGCGCGCCAAGGACATCGATCTCGTGATCGTGGCCACCACCACGCCGGATCTTGTGTTCCCCTCCACCGCCTGCATCGTGCAACGCAAGCTGGGTATTCCCGAAGGCGCCTGCGCCTTCGATGTCCAGGCCGTCTGCAGCGGTTTCATCTACGCCCTGGCCATTGCCGACAAATTCATCGCTTCCGGCCAAAACCGGCATGCGCTCGTCATCGGAGCCGAAGTGTTCTCGCGGCTGCTGGACTGGTCGGACCGGCGCACCTGCGTGCTGTTCGGCGATGGCGCCGGGGCGGTGGTGCTCCAACAAAGCGAGACGCCGGGCATCCGCTCCACGCATTTGCATGCCGCAGGAGAACAGGGTGACATCCTGCAGGTGCGCGCTTCCCCGGCCAATCCGCATGAAGATGCCGTATTCGTGGAAATGGACGGGCAGGCCGTATTTCGCTTTGCCGTACGGGTACTGGACAGCGTATGTCGGGAGACCCTCGAGGCCAACCGTATTGAGGGTGCGGATATTGACTGGCTGGTTCCCCACCAGGCCAACATCCGCATCATCATGGCCACCGCAAAAAAGCTGGGTTTGCCCACCGAGCGCGTGGTCACCACGCTGGAAAAACAAGGCAATACCTCCGCCGCATCGGTGCCACTGGCGCTGGATACCGCAGTGCGCGATGGACGTATCCAGCCGGGTCATACGGTAATGCTGGAAGCCGTCGGCGGCGGCATGACCTGGGGTGCGGCGCTGCTCGACTGGTAGTGGTTTCTTCCACCGGGTGCATGGCGTACCCTGAGCGATTGGAGACCTCGCCGCGACGGATCAGTCGCAGGAGCAGCACAACATGGCCAAAACCTCGTCGTACGTCGCACATCGACCGGACAGTGCCGGTCGCGTCCAGTACTCGGATCAGGACAATGCCACCTGGCAAACACTGATCACTCGACAAACCGCGGCCATCAGGGACGTGGCCTGCCCGGAGTACCTGCATGGCTTGGGACTGCTCGATCTGCCCACGGACCGGGTGCCGCAAATTCCCGACATCAATGCGATCCTGCGACGCGAAACCGGGTGGGCGGTGGAACCCGTCCCGGCATTGATCCCGTTTGGAACCTTTTTCGCCCTGCTGGCCGAGCGCAAATTTCCAGCCGCGACCTTCATCCGCACTCCGCAGGAACTGGACTACCTGCAGGAACCCGACATCTTTCACGAGATCTTCGGCCACGCCCCCATGCTGACCCACCCGGGCTTTGCCGCCTTCACCGAGCACTACGGTCAGCTGGGGCTGGCGGCCACCAAGGAAGAGCGGGTCTATCTCGCCCGCCTGTACTGGTTCACCGTGGAGTTCGGGCTGGTGGGATCCTCACCCGACGCGCTAAAAATTTACGGGGGCGGCATTCTGTCGTCCATCGGCGAAACTACGTATGCGCTGCACGACGCGGCAGTGGAGCGACAACCCTTCGACCTGATGACCGCGCTACGCACGCCCTATCGCATCGACATCATGCAACCGCGCTATTTCATCCTCGGCGGTCTGGATGAGCTGTACGCGCTGACCCAGATCGATCTGATGACATCGGTCCACGCAGCCATGCGGCTGGGGCTGCTGCCCAAACCCTATCGCGACGACGCCCCACCGGGAAGCAACCGCAGCCACATGGCCGCGGACGCCTGACATTTACAAAACCAACGGAGACACCATGACTGACATCGCCAATCCGCTGGGCACCGACGGATTCGATTTTGTCGAGTTCACGGCCCCCACCGCAGCCGGCATCGAGCAACTGCATTCCCTGTTCACGCTGCTGGGATTCGTTCCGGTGGCCCGTCATCGCAGCAAGGATGTGACCCTGTTCCGCCAGGGCGACATCAATTTTCTGGTGAACGCGACCCCGTACACGCACTTCCACCATTTTGCGCAGGCGCACGGTCCGTCGGCATGTGCAATGGGATGGCGGGTGAAGGATGCTCCGGCGGCGCTGCGCTACGCCATTTCGCGGGGCGCACACCTGTTTGATGCCCCCTGCGATTACATGGAGCTCAAAATGCCCGCGGTGTACGGCATCGGCTCGTCGGTACTGTATTTCAGCGACCTCTACGGCGAGCGCTCCATTTTCGATGTGGACTTCCGCTATTTCGACGACGCCGACCCCCACCCGGTGGGCATGGGCCTGCAGGTCATCGACCACCTCACCCACAACGTGAGCCGCGGCAACATGGATGTATGGGCGGGCTTCTACGAAAACATCGGCAATTTCCGCGAAATCCGCTATTTCGATATCGAGGGCAAGTTGACCGGCCTGGTCTCCCGCGCCATGACCAGCCCCTGTGGAAAGATCCGCATCCCGATCAATGAATCCGCCGATGAGAATTCGCAGATCGAGGAATTTATCCGTGAGTATCGCGGCGAAGGCATCCAGCACATCGCCCTGGCCACCGACGATATTTACCGCACCGTGGAAACCCTGCGTAACCAGGGCGTGGTGTTCATGGAAACCCCGGATACCTACTACGACAAGATCGATGCGCGCCTGCCCGGCCACGGCGAGGATGTCGAGCGCCTGCGCGATCTGAATATCTTGATCGATGGCGCGCCCACCGAAGGGGGGGGCATTCTGCTGCAGATCTTCACCAGCCCTGTGATCGGCCCGATCTTCTTTGAAATCATTCAGCGCAAAGGGGATGAAGGCTTTGGCGAGGGCAATTTCAAAGCGCTGTTCGAATCCATTGAGGAAGACCAGATTCGACGTGGCGTCCTGGAGGAGAAGTGATGCGCAACTGGATTCGCGTGCCGCAGCGGCACGGCACCCATTCCCGGCAGGCCCACTGCGATCTGCCGTCCGCGGCGCCCTTCGAGCGCGAAATGGGCAAATCCGGATTTTTTGGCCCTACCGCGCACTTTCACCACCGTCGCGCACCGACCAGCTGGAGCGGTTGGGATGGCCCTTTACGTCCCCGCGCCTACGATTTGAACGCCCTCGATGCCGCGGACACCTCCCCCTGGGACGCGCCCGTCATCCTAAGCAACGCACATTGCCAGATTCGCTACTGGCACCTCGCTGTCGACATGCAGGCGCTGGCGCGCAACGCCGATGGCGACCAGCTGCTGTTCGTTCACGCCGGGGTCGGCGATCTGTATTGCGATTTTGGGCATCTGCATATTCGCGACGGTGACTATGTGGTGTTGCCCCGCGGCACCATGTGGCGCCTGGAAACCGCGGATTCGCTGACGCTGCTGCTGATCGAGGCCACCAACGAAAGCTTCACTCTGCCCGACAAAGGCCTGGTGGGCCCCCAGGCGATCTTTGACCCGGCTTTGTTCGACATCCCCCAAATGGACGCCGATTTCCGCAGCCAGCAGACCGACGACCCTTGGACGGTGGATATCAAGCGCGGCAGCCAGCGCTCCCGCGTGCACTATGACTACAACCCGCTGGATGCCTTGGGCTGGCACGGTGAGCTGTGCGCCGTGCGCATCAACTATCGCGACATCCGCCCGTTGATGAGCCACCGCTACCACTTACCGCCGTCTGCGCACACCACCTTTTTCGCCCCGCGATTCGTGGTCTGCACCTTTGTGCCCCGGCCGCTGGAGACCGACCCGGGTGCACTCAAGGTGCCGTTCTTCCACAACAATGACGACTTCGACGAAGTCCTCTTCTATCATGCGGGAAACTTCTTCAGTCGCGACAACATCGATGCCGGAATGCTGACCTTCCACCCCGCCGGTTTCACCCACGGCCCGCACCCCAAGGCTTACGCCGCCGGGGCGCAGTCCGAACGGCGCGAAACCGATGAGGTTGCGGTCATGATCGATACCCGGGACGCCCTGGAACCCGGGGCGCCGCTGGCCGCGGTCGAAAATCCTGATTACGTGCACTCCTGGTCCACTTAACCACTTGCCATCGCCATGAATCTACTCGGATCGCTGACATCCCCCTTTGTACGCCAGGTCCGCGTCGTCATCGCGGAGAAAGGCCTGGGCAGCAAGATTTTGCTCGAGGAAACCAACCCTTTCGAAGATCCGGCCGCATTACTGGCGGCCAACCCTCTGGGCAAGGTTCCGGCCCTGGTGGGAAGCGATGTCGGCACCCTGCATGACAGCCGGCTGATCTGCGAGTACATCGACAGTCTGAATGATCAGCCGCGTCTGCTCCCGCAAGCCGGCCCTGCACGCTGGCTGGTCCTGCGTCGCCAGGCTACCGCCGCGGGCGTCATGGACGCGGCCGCAGCGCATGTCATGGAGAGCCGGCGCAGCGATGGGATGATTTCTGCGAGCTGGCAGGAGCGCCGTTGCGAAGCCATGCGGCGGGGTGTCCGCGCGCTGGCTGAAGACGCGCTACTGAATCCCCCCGCGTTGGACCTGGGCACCATCGCCACCGCAGTTGCCCTCGCCTACCTGGATTTTCGGCATCCGCAAATTACCTGGCGCGAAGACCACGCCGAGCTGGCGACCTGGCTGGATCAGTTCGCACAGCGCGAATCGATGCAGGCCACCCGGCCTCCGGCATAACCTTCGGCTCCAACCGCTGCACTCTCAAGGACTATCGCGATGATTTTCGCCTCATTGAAAAGCGCCTCCCGTGACGGCCAACTGGTGGTTGTCAATGAGCAACGCAATGCCTGCATGCCGGTCGGCAATATCGCGCCAGACCTGCGCAACGCCCTGGAGCACTGGGAAACCGTGGCGGAAGCGCTGAACGAGCGCCAGGAGCTAATCAACCGCAATCCGGCGCTCGGGGACGAGTTCCGGCCCGAAACCTGTGCATCCCCGCTCCCGCGGGCCTGGGGCTGGGCAGACGGGAGTGCATACGTGAATCACGTGCAGCTGGTACGCCAGGCTCGCGGCGCGGAAATGCCCGACAGTTTCTGGACCGACCCCCTGATGTATCAGGGTGGCAGCGATACCTTCCTCGCACCGACCGACCCCATTCCGCTGCTCGACCCCGAATATGGCCTGGATTTGGAGGCGGAAATCGCAGTTGTGGTCGGGGATGTGCCCCTTGGCGCCGACAAACGGACCGCGGCCGCCGCCATCCGGCTGATCCTGATTTGCAACGATGTCTCGCTACGCGGGCTGATTCCCGGCGAACTGGCCAAGGGATTCGGTTTCTTTCAATCCAAACCCAGTTCGGCCTTTGCGCCTTTGGCGTTGACACTGGATGAGCTGGGTGCGCAATGGCGCGACGGCAAGGTTCACGGCCCCCTGCTGAGCTTTCTCAACGAGGAACCGCTGGGGCGCCCGGATGCCGGCGTCGACATGACCTTCGACTTCCCCACCCTGATCGCCCATGCCGCCAGAACGCGCCCGCTGTCGGCCGGCACCATTATCGGTTCGGGCACGGTTTCCAACCGCGATGCCCAGGGTGGTCCCGGCAAGCCGGTCAGGCAAGGTGGCGCCGGTTACTCCTGCCTGGCCGAACAGCGCATGGTCGAGCAGATTCTGCAGGGGGCGGTGCACACACCCTTCCTTCGGGCGGGTGACCGGGTGCGTATCGAAATGCGCGATGCCACGGGACGCTCGCTGTTTGGCGCCATCGATCAAACGGTCGTCGCCCATGGCTGAGGGTTTGCGCCTGTACGGCTACTGGCGCAGCTCGTCCTCATGGCGTGTGCGTATCGCGCTGGCGTTGAAGCAGCTGCCTTACGAACCGCTGCCTGTACACCTTGTTCAGAACGGCGGCGAGCAGCATCGGGAAGAATATGCCGCTCGCAACCCGCAGAAACTGGTGCCGCTGCTGGAGCATGGTGATTTTCGACTGAGTCAATCCCTGGCGATATGCGAATACCTCGACACATTGCGCGCCGAACCCCGCCTGGTGCCGGAAGAGCCACGTGCCGCCGCAATGGTTCGATCACTCACACAGCTGATTGCGTGTGAAATCCAGCCGCTGAACAACCTGCGCGTGCTGCAGTATCTCGAAGAACCGCTGCAGATCGACGCAACGCAGCGCAGCATTTGGTACCGACATTGGATTACGCTGGGCTTTTCCGCGCTGGAACGCGCCCTGCCGGTGCAATCCTCGCCTTATCTGCTCGGCGATGAGCCGAGCCTGCTGGACGTATTCTTGGTGCCCCAGATGTACAACGCCCGCCGCTTCGACACAGATTTGTCAGCGTTTCCCCGGTTGTGCGCCGTGGAAGCGCATTGCTTGCAGCAGCCCGCATTTGCGGACACCGCCCCCGAGCGCCAGCCCGAGGCCGATGCATGATCCGTTCGGGGCAGTTGCTGTGGGAACCCTCGCCGCAACGACGCGAATCCAGTCTGCTGACCCGATTTGCACAGGAATATTGCCCACAGGCCGGAAGCTTCGCCGAACTGCATAGCTGGAGCATCCGCAAACCCGCCGAGTTCTGGCCCGCCGTATGGCAGTTCGCGCAGGTGCGCGGCAGCCTCGAGGGGCCGGCCCTGGTCGGCTCGGGCATGCGCACCACGCAGTTTTTCCCCGAGTCCAGGCTGAACTTTGCGCGCAACCTGCTTGAGCGTGGCCGACCCGACGACCTGGCCATCCAGTTTCGCAGCGAGGACGGTCGCAAGACCGTTTGGACGCGCGAAGAGCTCAAGTTCGCCGCCGCCGGCATCGCCCGCGCGCTGAAAAAACAAGGGGTGGAGCCCGGCGACCGGGTGGCCGCGGTATTACCGAACCGCCCCGAAACCGTGGCGGCAATGCTGGCAACGGCTTCACTCGGTGCAGTCTGGAGTTCATGCTCACCCGAATTTGGCCTGGCCGCCCTGGTTGACCGCTTCGCCCAGCTCGAACCCACCGTGCTGCTGACTGTCAGTGACTACCGCTACGGCGGCAAGCTTCACGACTGCCGCCGTCGGATCGGGGAGCTGATCGGCAGCCTGCCGAGCGTACGCAAGATCTATTGCCTGACCGACGACCTGGACATCCCTGCGCACCCCAAGCTGGCCGAATGGCCGGCGCCGGATCGCACCGCCGGATTGCCCTATCGCGAGTTGCCGTTCAATCACCCGTTGTACGTACTGTTCTCCAGCGGCACCACAGGTGCGCCCAAGGGCATCGTGCACGGTGCGGGCGGCACCTTGTTGCAACATCTCAAAGAGCATCAGCTGCATTGCGATATCCAGCCATCGGACCGGGTGTTCTACTACACCACCTGCGGCTGGATGATGTGGAACTGGCTGGTCAGCGCGCTGGCCAGCGAGGCCTCGCTGATGCTTTACGAAGGCTCACCGTTCTACCCGGATGCCAACGCGCTGTTTGATTTTTCCCAAAGCGGGGGCTGCACCCTCTTCGGCGTATCCGCCCGATTCCTGGAAACCTGCCGAAGCCGCCAGCTCCGCCCGTCCCAAAGCCACGACATGGGCTCGGTCAAAACCATCGCTTCCACCGGCAGCCCGCTCAGCAGTGAAGGCTTCAATTACGTCTACGAATCCATCAAACCGGATGTCGCATTGCACTCCATCTCCGGGGGCACCGATATCGTGTCGTGCTTCGTATTGGGTAACCCCTGGCAAAGCGTGCACAGCGGCGAAATTGTCGGCCCTGGCCTGGGCATGGCGGTTGAGGTGTGGGACGAGGAAGGCCTGCCATCCCCCCCGGGCAGCAAGGGCGACCTGGTTTGCACCCAGCCATTCCCCTGCATGCCGCTACAGTTCTGGGATGATGCGGACGGCAGCCGTTACACCGCCGCCTACTTCGCCACCTACCCGGAGGTCTGGCATCACGGAGACTTTGCCGAGTGGCGCGAAACCGGCGGATATGTGATCCACGGCCGTTCGGATGCCACCCTCAACCCCGGAGGAGTGCGCATCGGCACGGCAGAAATCTATCGCGAGATCAGCAAGATTCCCTGCGTGCAGGAAAGCCTGGCCATCGGGCAACAGTGGGAAGGCGACACGCGTATCGTGCTGTTTGTCGTGCTCCAGCCCGGCTGTGTGCTGGACGTGGAATTGGTGCAGCAGATCAACGATCAAATCCGCAGCGGCGCCACGCCACGGCATGTGCCGTCAAAAATTCTGCAGGTCCGCGACCTGCCACGCACACGCTCCGGCAAGCTGGCCGAGCTCGCGGTGCGCGCGATCATCCATGGTGACCCGGTACGCAACAAGCACGCGCTGGAGAACCCGGAATGCCTGGATCAGTTCAATCACCTGCCCGATCTGCAAACGGCCTGATTACCAGACTCTCTCCGCCTCAGTCCGCCGTCAGCTCATTCAGGGCGTCGAGAAAGGCCTGCAAGGTGTCGTCAATGCGCTGCATCAGGCGCTGGAGGTCGTTATCGCCGGCGGAGGCCGCATGCTCCAGGTCTTTCAGCATGGCGGCCAATCGAACGCCCCCAAGCGAACGCGTCGAACCGGCCAGCTTATGCGCCACGCTCTCCACAGTCGCGTGATCCTGGGCGGCTACTGCCGCGCGGCACTCGTCCAACAACGGCAAGGTGTTTTCCAAATACATGCCGTGATAGGTCTTGACGATATCCAGGTCATCGCCGAATACATCGTGCAGCAGATCTTTATCGATTAACGGCAGCAAATTGCTACTCATGGTTTCATCATCCATTACAGGCACGTCGATCATTTCCTCGTTATCGGCAAAGTCCGACAGGCATTGCTCCAGCGCAGCCAGACTGGCCGGCTTCACCAATTTGCGGTTTACACCGTGACGGCTCAGCGAGGCCAGGTCCTTGGTGCTAGCGCTCGCGGTCAGGACGATGACCGGCATTTCACGCACGGTCGCATCAGCGTTCGTGCGAATTTTCCGAACCAACTCGTAACCATCCATGACCGGCATATGGAGATCGGTAATCACCAGGTCGAAGCCCGCTTCCTCATCCAGCAGTTGCAGCGCTTCCGCACCATTGGTGCAGAGAACCGCCTTGCATCCCAATGAACGCAACTGGCGCCCCAGGAGCTCGCGGTTCACGGGTTGGTCTTCAGCAACCAGAACGCGCACGCCGAATTGGCGTAAACCTTTGGTCACATTCACGCTGCCGGGTCGGCTTTCACTGTCAACCAAACCCTGAATGATCGCCGCGATCGACGCAATTTTGAGCGGCCGAGTGACATTGACGGAGCGTGTTTCAGCGCCGTGTCGGTAGCGGAACTCGACCTGGGTGACATCCCCGCCCGGTGCATCATGTATCGAAATACAGGGCATTTCGCGCTGGCCTTCACAGGGGGCCTGCTTGGCACCCAGACCTTCCAAATGCGCTTGCAGGCAGGCGCGATCATCAGCTTCCATGCACAGTTCAACGGCGTAACGCTCCAGCGCCTGGGTGTTGAGGGGCTCGGCTTCCTCGGAGATCGGCAGACACAGCCGGAGCGTAAAGGTGGTACCCGCGCCAAAAGTGGACTCCAGCTGAAGGTCGCCATTCATCAGCCGAGCCAGCCCATCGCTGATCGCCAGCCCCAAACCGGTGCCGCCGTATTGTCGGGTGGTACTGGCATCAGCCTGGCGAAAACGCTGGAAGACCCGTCTCTGTGCAGCCGGCTTGATTCCGATGCCGGTGTCGCTCACGGCAACCACAAAATCACACTCGGCATCATTGATGGGCCGGCAACTCAAGCGAATCGCCACACTGCCCACGTCGGTAAATTTGACGGCGTTTGACGCCAGATTCAGGATGATCTGGCGAATCTTGCCCACGTCACCACGCAGCTTGGACGGGATGCCCGGGCTCCAGTGCACCTTGAGTCGCAGGTTTTTGCGTGCGGCAGAGACCGAGATCAGGTCGGCGACCGATTCAACGAGCTCGGCGGGTGAGAATGGCTCGGAATCCACCTCGGCCGCACCCGCCTCGATTTTGGAGTAATCCAGCACGTCATTGATGATGTGCAGCAGGTTGTGCGTCGAGTCATGAACCATCTGTGCCATGCGCTTCTGATCGGGCGTCAACCCGCCCTGGGCCAGAATTTCTGTCAGCCCGAGAATGCCACTCATCGGTGTCCGGATCTCATGACTCATGGTGGCCAGAAAGCGGGATTTGGCATCGCTGGCAGCTTCCGCCTCGTGCAGTTGCTCCAGACGCTCGCTGAGCCAGAACAAGGTATCCCGAAGATCATCGACTTCGTCGGCATAACGCCCGGGACGCGAGGCATCCACCAGCGCACGGCGGGTGTCCTCGTATCCACCCGCTTTTGACAGGGCGGGGAGCACATCGGTCAACCGACGCAGCCGGGACAGCCGCTGGTTCAGCATCCATGACAGCAGTACCAGTGACAGGATCAGCATCGCCAGGTACTGCACGGTATGCGTTTGCATCTGCCGTCGTACCGCAGCGTGTTGCTCCGTCAGGTCCTGCACCACAACCGCACGCACGACTTCCGTGTCCGAGGCCCCTGCGCGCAAGTCGGCAACACTCCAGGCGTATACACGGCCGGCAACCATTGCCGAACCGGTGGGTTCCAGCGATGCACCGGTAAATATCGCAAGGTTCGACGGTGAAATCTGCGTCAGGGTTTGCGCCAGGATCGCTTTGGGCGGTGGCCCCTCATTCCGCACCAGGATCAGATCAACCCCGGTCAACCCTTGAAACAGCGGCAGCAGATCACTCAAAGGCGTCGCCAACAGCACCACTACGCGTCGCGCATCGATGGTTGCGGGAACCCCGATAATGTATTCGCAGCTGCTGGTACAGGACACCTTCCCCTTCGGCCGGGAGGCCCGCAGCACGCTTTGCACCATCGCCGAACGCCCGACGGTGGGATCCCGTCTGTTGGGATCGGCGACCCAGCGGGCAAGACGCTTTCCGCGGGAATCGACTACCAGACTCCAGCTCAAACGCACAAAAAGGTCGGAAGATTCCTCAATATGACTCTGCAAGCCGCTGCCGGGGTCGGCCTGCAGCGCTCCGGCGATTTCGGTCCCGATATGGGCGTACTCGTTCCGCCACTGTGCGAACAGATTGCTCAGAACCCGCGCATGGGCGTCGAGCTGTTCCTGGGTTTTCACATCAAGCTGCTGCGACAATGTCTGCCAGGAACGCAGGAGCAGAATCGCCGCCGCCACGGTGAAAATGATCACGGCCGGGATCAGCAGCTTCCAAAGCAGATTCAGGCGCCGCTGACGAGGTTTTGCAGAGATGATCATCGGCTCGCGTTGCTCAGAAACGATAGCCCAGCATCACCATGAGCAATTGCCAATGTGGATCGAGGGTCTCGTCTAGATTGTCCGCGCGCGGCAAATTATGCGTGCCGTATACGTAGTGGTACTCGGCATACACCCCCCAACGGTTGGTCGGTTTCCAGGCCATGCCCAGCGTTCCGTCATGTCCAAACCGGCTGTATCGGGAGCGTCCCTCAGCGTCGGCGGCATACTCACGGCCATCCCGGTCATCTCGATCCGAGTAACTGACGTCATACCGACCGAAGAACGATAGCTGCGCTGACGGCATCCAGCGGAGTTGCAGATACCCGCCGTCATTACTGCTGGTCGAGTTTTCACCACGGCTGCTGACGCTATTGTCGTTATAACGCAGCTCGGTCGTCAGCAAACAGGTCGGTAGCTGCCATTGCGCGGACACAACGTAAATATCCGCATCAATGGAAGAGTTGAAGGGTGTTTCCTCGCCAGTATCCACCTCGACATCCAGACCGACCCGCAAGTAGCTGAGCCCGGTGCGGAATCGGCCACCCGCCCAGTCCTGCAGCCATTGTGCGGTGAGAAACTGGCTGACTTCGATATCGGTGGGAAAAGTGCTGCCCACCAGTGCTGTACCAAACTCGTCGTTGGCGTTGTAGCGTGCAACCCAGCCCAGCGTCCACTCTCCGGGCTCGTCATTCAGGCTGAAGTGTCCATAGAGCTGGGCGCCATCGGAAGAAAAAAACAGGTCCCGGTAGCCATTACCGTCAAAGTAAACCGAAGACGGCATGGTGATGCCGGGCCGGGAGAACACCACATCCCGAGTGGTGTTGAAAAAGCCATACGGGTTCTTGACAGTCCCTACCCTGAGGCCAAAATCATGGCGCGTTTCGGCGATGATCTGATAGTCCAGCTGTGCGTAATCGACCCGCAGCGTGCCCGGCTCGCCGCTGCCAGCCCGGCGGGCGTTTACCTGGCCGGAAGCCAGCAGGCGCGGCCGGATTACCGCCTGCGAATTCACCGTGAACTCGCTGAAGCTCGCGCCTTCGTTTTCACTATCACCAAAGTAATTATTGCCCTGGGTCCAGTTGTAACCCAGCGCCATCGCCCCGTGTATCGGTGGCGCAAACTCGGCCAGCGCCGGCAATGGCAGCAGAGCCAGCGTCAGGACGCCTCGCCAGAAATATCGCAAATGGAATTTCATCATTTACTCCTGGGTAGCCGCCTCGAACACCACGCCAGCGTTTTGCTTGAGAAACTCCGGATCTTCGGCGCGAGTCAGATATCCGATCGCGCCAGGAGTATCCGCGACTTTCTGCAGCATCTCCGATTCGTTTTTTACCGTTTCCGGAATCAACCCGGTGCCGGAGAACAGGTTGCGGTCCCAAGCCCGTCGCAGGATGTAGGGAAAGGTACCCAAAACATCGGTGCAGAAGGCTGCATGCCGTTCGTCGTTGTCATCCAGCACAAAGACATGCACGGGTGTTCCATCCGGCCAGGTGCGCACACGCAAGGTGAAAACCGAGCGCAAAGTCTGCCGGTTGATGAATTTGGGGTTCACGGTTGGGTTCGCAATCGCCCGGGGCGTGGTGACCTCCGGGGCCGCCGAGGCAGAGATCCCCCCCAGGGTTCCCGACCACAAAAACAGCACGACCACCAAGCCTAGCCACGATCGGAAGCGTTCTCCCGACCATCCTCGGGGAGGGCGCCGAATTTGCATCACATTCGCTCCTGCTTGCCTACCCATTGGATTGATTTGGTGCATCGCGCTCGAACACCCTGTTTGAGAATGACCCGAGGCTGAGTGTCATTCGAACAGCCAATGTGTCAAAAACATGTCAATCCGGATTTTCCCCCATGGTACCGGGGTTATACCCGAGAACGCTCAACGCGAAAACTCGCTTCCCGGCTTCCAGCTCGGCCGAGTCGGGCTGTTCGCCACGATTTGACCAACCGCGAACATCAGCTCCATATCCTGAACGGCGCCGATCAGATTCCAGTCGTCAGTCAACTCGTCATCCACCTTGTGGTAGCGATGGGCCACGTAGTCGGCACGCTGGGCTTTGCCTTCTGCCACGGTGCCGCCAACCGGCGTGATACCGCTATCCGCGTACAAGGCGGGGATACCCACTTTGGCGAATTCGAAATGATCGGAGCGGAAGTAGTAGCCTTTCTCGGGGCTGGCTTCGGGACGGAGTTTGCGGCCCTGCGCCTGTGCCTGCACCGAAAGAACGTCCTCCAGTGTGCTTTGCCCCATGCCGGTGACGACAACATCCTCGGTTGGCCCCCAGATGTTGAGCCCATCCAGGTTGATATTCGCAACCGTGGCCTGGGGCGGGTACAGCGGATGGGTCGCATACCAGCGTGCACCCAGCAGCCCCTGCTCTTCGGCCGTCACGGCCAGAAACAGCGTACTTCTACGCGCGGGTTTCGCCGCGAACGCCTGGGCGATCTCCAGCATGCCCGCCACACCGCTGGCGTTGTCCAGCGCGCCGTTGTAGATCTGGTCGCCCGTCAACGCAGGGTTGGTACCCAGATGATCCCAGTGCGCCGAGTAAATGACCCATTCATCCCGCAGCTTGGGGTCGGTTCCTGGCACGGCCGCCACCACATTCTTGGATGCCACGTTACGGACAGTGTTGCGAATCAGCATGCTGGCTTCAGCGGGTAGCTCAAACCCCCGGAACCCCGGCTTCGCCGCCTGCCGGCGCAGCAATTCATAGCTGTATCCGGCGCGTTTGAAGAGCTCCCGAGCCGCATCCTCGTGTAACCAGCCTTCGGCCGCGACACGTTGCTTGTTGCCATCTCCGAGATCCAGGGTGAAATTCTCCGTTCCCCAACTCCCGGAGACAACCTCCCAGGGATATCCCGCCAGCTCCGTGTTGTGGATGACCAACGCACCTGCGGCGCCCAGCTTGGACGCGATTTCGTACTTGTAGGTCCAACGCCCGTAGTAGGTCATCGCACGCCCGCGGAAATACGCCGGGTCGAGCCGATTGTCCGCACCTTCAACCTGCGGATCATTAACCAGCATGACAATGATTTTCCCGGCCACATCCAGACCCGCGTAATCATCCCAGTTGTATTCCGGCGCCTGCACGCCGTAACCGACGAACACCAGCGGCACCCGGCGCAGGAGCGTCCGCGGGTCCAGTCGTTGCGAAACGACGACCACGTCTTTTTGCAGCCGAACCGGCAGTGGCTGCCCGGCGACGGAAATCCCGACATCGGCATCCGAGGTTAGGCCCACCAGCGGCACATCCTGGGTATAGCTGCCATTGGGGTTTCCCGGAGCCAACCCGGCCACCTGAAATTGCCGCTGCAGATAGTCAACGGTGAGCGCCTCACCTTGTGTTCCGGGCAACCGTCCGCCATAGGCATCGCTGGCCAGCACCGCCACGTGATCCCGGATCTCTTTTGCGGTGATTTGCGGATTGGTTTCGACATTTGCCGCGAACAATCCCCCCAGCCCCATCATGTTGGCCGTTTTCTGCAATGTCGAACATCCACCCAGCAGCAGGCTGACAGACGAGACCACCAGTGCAGTCAGCATCAGGTTATTGCTTTTACTTTTCATGTCGAAAGGCTCTCCTCAAGTTCGACGATATCCCCCACCGGCGACAGCTTTTGTTCAGGTACGAGGACCTGACGGCAGCGCCGACAAACGTAAGGTGTACCACGCAGCGCCCGTTTATGCCGGGTGGTGGTCAGCTGGTGTTCTTGGCAGCCGCAACGGTAGGGGAAACGCGATTGCTGCCGTACCGGGGTCGCAACCGCATGATGGCAGCGTTCGGGCACTTCTCCCATGGCCCGCATCAATGTCTGCCATTGCGCCCCATGTGGGCGCGCACGTCGCCCGTGGCGCTGCCAAACAGCCAAATGGCACAACTCGTGAATGATGGTGTTCCGGGCAAAAGCCTCATTTTCACGAGCAAACAGCTCCGCATTCAGACGGATTGTGTTGCGCTGCAAAAGGGCCTGACCGCTGGCCAACCCCCGTAAGTCCCAGCGCACATCTGGTGGATGCTTTAAGCCATATCCCAGATTTTTCAACTGCTTAAGCGCTGCAGCCATCAAATCCGCATGCATTTTGCGTCCGCATGGTGAGTGGAACTCTGGCAGCATACCGATCAAAAAGCGGCCGCGCCGTCGAGCGCGCTGCCCCATGACCGGTTTGGATAGGAACGATGCCCGAAAGCAAAACGCACTGGATGATTTATGGCGCCTACGGATATAGCGGCCGCCTGATAGCACATGAAGCGGTGCGCCGGGGACACCGCCCCATGCTCGCGGGCCGCGATGGCCAGAAGATCAAGGCACTGGCCGAAGAGCTCGGCCTCGCCTGGCGCGTCTTCAGCCTGGACGATGTGCAGAATACGGCCCATGCCCTGCACGACATCAGTCTGGTCATCCATTGTGCCGGCCCGTTTTCCGCAACGGCTCGCCCCATGTTGGAAGCGTGCATCAAAGCACGCGCCCACTACCTGGACATCACCGGTGAAATTGAGGTTTTCGAGCTCGCCAAATCGATGGATGGGGCAGCCCGCAGCGCGGGCGTCACGTTGTGCCCGGGCACCGGTTTCGACGTAATCCCCACCGACTGCGTCGCGCGTACCCTGCACCAGTTGATGCCGGAGGCCACCGAACTCGATCTGGGGTTTGCCGGTGGCAAATCGCTCTCCCCCGGGACGGCCAAAACCACAATAGAGGCGATGAAGCACGGCGTGTTCGTGCGCCACAACGGCACCATTGAACGTCACCCCAACGGCTACCTGGAAAGAACCATTGATTTCGGAACGGGGCCGCGCAATGCCACTCCGATTCCGTGGGGCGATGTCTCAACCGCGTACACCAGCACCGGGATTCCCAATATCCGGGTGTTTGTGCCGGCCTCCAAAAAGTCCATCAAGTCGATGCGCCTGGCCAATGCATTTCGCCCCTTGCTGAGCCTGGGTATCGTGCAACGTTTTCTCAAACGTCGACTGGCCGGCAATATTCAGGGCCCAGACGCCGAACAACGGGCGAAACAGCGCATGTCTGTGTGGGGCGAAGTCCGCGATGGCCAAGGGAACACTCTCACCGCTCGAGTGGAAACGCCCAATGGGTATGAGATCACGACCTGGGGTCCGATCTTGATCGCCGAGCACATCCTGAGCACCCACCCCGAACCCGGCTACACCACACCAAGCCTGCTCATGGGAGCGGAGTGGCTGACCACACTGCCAGGGGTCGGAAAACTCGTCATCGAGAAACCCCAGGCCTCCTGACCTACGCGCCCAGGGCTGTGGTCAGAAATTTGAACGCCGCGTCGACGTCATTCACCAGCGTTGTCATTGTCAGGTCGCGCTCTTCGATCAAGCCCTGTCGCGCCAGCGCCTTCAGATTGATGACGTTGTTCCAGTAAGCCGAGCCGAAAAGCACAACGGGGCGACGTTCCAGTTTCCCGACTTGCATCAGGGTCAGCACCTCAAACAGCTCATCCAGCGTTCCGAAGCCCCCGGGAAACACCACCAGTGCCTGCGCAAGCTCGGTGAACCAGAATTTCCGGGTGAAGAAATAATGGAACTCGAAGATCTGTTCTTGCGGGATGTACGGGTTGACGCTTTGCTCGTACGGCAGGCTGATGTTCAGGCCAATATTGAGCCGGGGATCGACCGCTGCGGCACCCGCATGAGCCGCCTCCATGATCCCGGGCCCCGCACCGGTCAGGATATGGAAACGACGATCATGCCGATGCTGCGAATTGGTCCATTCGGCCAGCCGACGCCCCAACTCCTGGGCCATGCGGTAGTAGTCCCGCCCGTCGTCCATGTGTTCCTGCTCGGGCCTGATCCGGGCTGAGCCCCAGAACGCAATGGCGCGGGAAACCTCCAGCGCTTCCAGCCGTCTTTTGGGCTCCAGATACTCGGCCAGGATGCGTAGCGGGCGGGCTTCGGCCGAGTTCAGAAACTCGTGATCGAGATAGGCTTTTGTCATATAGCGAGCATACGATGAATTTATGACCGTCTTGTCGTATTTATTGCGACAGCGCGGAGAAAAATTGGCCCTATGATGTCTACATCGACATGTTTGCTGGGAGGCACAACCCGATATGACTCACTTTGCACGCGAGATGGCCTTCTACTCGGCCTACCATCAGGAACGCACGAATGTGTGGATCCATGTTTTCGGCGTTCCGCTGATCATTTTTTCCGCCTTTGTTCCGCTGGCCACAGTCCAGTTGCTGGATATTGGCGAGTTCACGCTGACGCTGGCCGCGCTCTACTTCGCTGGCACCACGCTGTACTACCTGAGCCTGGATCGCCTGATGGGCGGTATCGCCGCCGTGCTGTACGGCGTGCTCTGCTGGGCAGCGCATGGCGTTGCCGATTGGGGACTGACGCCAACCATTGCCGTGTTCGCTGCCGGCCAAATTGTCGGCTGGAGCATCCAGATCTACGGGCACCTGCACTTTGAGAAAAATCGTCCCGCGTTTTACGAAAACATCATTCACAGTTTCGTCTCCGCACCGATTTTCGTTGTCGCCGACGTGCTGTTTCACTTCGGCTTCAAGCAGGATCTGCAGCGCGAGGTTTCGCTGATCCTGGCGGACACCGGCCGCCTTCGGCAGTTCAACCACACATCAGCCAACGACGAACAGCAACAAACCGCCTAAACCTCATCGGCCGATACGAAAAGACCCGCTGGATGCGGGTCTTTTCGTTTGTGGTCAATCTCCCTCAGGTCTTGGCCGAGGCCTGATTGGCCACGGCCGCTGCCTTCGCGGCGATAGCCTCGGCATCCCCGAGGTACCCGTGGCTCAGTACGCGCAGATTGTCATCCAGTTCGAACTTCAGCGGCACCGCCGTAGGAATGTTGACGCCCACAATGTCTTCGGGCGAAACGTCCAGCAAATACTTGTACAGCGCCCGCAAACTGTTGCCATGTGCGGCCACCAGCACGGTCTTCCCCTGGCGCAGCTGCGGAGCGATCGCGTCGTGCCAGTACGGCAGCACACGTTCCAACGTCGTCGCCAAAGACTCGGTGCCAGGCAGGGCGCGGGCATCCAGACCCGCATAGCGCGGATCATTCACCGGGTGACCGGCCTCGTCCGCGCTCATGGCCGGCGGCGGAATGTCGTAGGAACGGCGCCAGACTTTGACCTGGTCTTCGCCGTGTTGCTGCGAGGTCTCGGCCTTGTCGAGCCCTTGCAACGCTCCGTAGTGACGCTCGTTGAGCCTCCAGCTGCGCGTCACCGGGATCCACATCTGGTCCATCTCATCCAGCACGGTCCACAGGGTACGGATCGCGCGCTTGAGCACGGAGGTGTGCGCATGATCAAAACGCAGACCCTCCGCGCGCAACAAGCGACCGGCCTCTTCGGCTTCCGCCTGACCGAGCTCGGTGATATCCACATCCACCCAGCCGGTGAAGCGATTCTCAAGGTTCCACTGGCTTTGGCCGTGGCGTAGCAGTACCAGGGTCGGCATTCACCCAACTCCGTCGTGATGAAAACCCGGCATTTTAGCGGGGGACGGACTACTCGCGCCGATTCAGTCGTTCGCGCAACTGTTCGACACGTTGCCGGTTCACGCCAAAATCACGATAGCCAAAGCGGGATACCGAGCGGACCTGCCATTGCTCACCGTCTCTCAGCACTTCCAGATCGTCGTGGAATTTCATCCGCGGGGTCACGAAAACAGCGTGCAGGTATCCGTCGTCGTCGCGCCGGATCTGCGCCCCCAATGCGAGCAACGCCGAGCGCATCTGATCGGCGCTTGCCGCCGGCAACGGTGCAACATAAAAGTCACTCTCGGCATCGGCCAGCGAGGCCACACAGCTCGGGCGGTTTGGGCAGGTCGCGATCGACCCCGAACTCGGATACAGAATGCCTGGCTCCGCCAGCGTCTTGTACACCCCCAGTGAGCCGACTCCCACCACGACAGCCGCCACAATCACTCCAATCATCGTCACTCTCCCCCGCGTCAGGACCGACGCCACGCGTGATATTTCTCCACCCAGCGTAACAAGCTTTCTGGCGCGTGCGCCCGTTTCCACTCCCCGGCGGCGTACTTGTTCGCCTCAGCCAGGGTGGGATAGGTATGGATGGTGCCCAGAATCTTGTTCAGGCCCAGTCCATAGCGCATGGCCAGCACGTATTCGGCCAGCAAGTCCCCGGCATGCTCACCTACGATGGTGACGCCCAGGATGCGATCTTTTCCGGGCACGGTCAGCACCTTGACGAAACCATGGGCGTCTTCGTCGGCAATGGCGCGGTCCAGATCATCAATTCCGTAGCGGGTCACCTCGTAGGCCACGCCCTGCGCCTGGGCCTCGTCCTCCGAGAGCCCCACCCGCGCCACTTCCGGGTCGGTAAAAGTACACCAGGGGATCACCGAATAATCGGCGCGAAACTTCTTGAACTGCCCGAACAACGCATTGACGGCGGCATACCAGGCCTGATGCGCGGCGGTATGCGTGAACTGATAGGGCCCCGCGACATCGCCCACTGCGAAAATATTGGGGAAATTGGTGCGCAGAAACTCATCCGTTTCGATGACGCGATTTGTCCGAACCCCCAGTTCCTGCAGCCCATAGCCTTCCAGCCGCGGTTGCCGCCCCACCGCGATCAGCAGCGCATCGAACGGAATCTGGACCGCGCCCTCAGAGGTTGCACAGCGCAAATACCACTGTCCGTCCTGCTGGACGACCTCTTCGGCACGCGTATTGACCCGCACATCCACGCCCTCCGCCGTGAATTTGCGGTTGACCTCGGCGGCGACCTCCGCATCTTCACGCGGCAGGATGCGTGGCCCCATTTCCACCTGTGTGACCTCACTGCCAAAACGGGCGAAGGCCTGGGTGAGTTCCGAACCGATGGGCCCTCCTCCCAGCACCACCAGCCGATTGGGTTGCTCGCGCAGCGACCAGATGGTGTCGGAGCTGTACCACGGCGCACCATCGAGGCCTTTGATTGGCGGGATCAGCGGTCGCGCGCCGGTCGCCAGCACGATGCTGCGCGCCGACAACCTGCGTCCACTGACTTCGACCTCCCACGGAGAAACCAGACGAGCTTCGCCCTGAATACATTCGACACCCAGCTCGCTGTAGCGCTCGACGGAGTCGTGCGGCTCAATCGTGCGGATGACACGCTGGACCCGCTCCATGACCTCGGCGAAGTCGAAATCCACCTCAATCTTGCGCAGCCCCAAAGCCTGTGCTCGCTGTGTGAGTTGAACCGTTTTCGCGGATTTGATCAACGCCTTGGAGGGCACGCAGCCGGTGTTGAGGCAGTCACCACCCATTTGGTGTTTTTCAATCAACGTCACCTTGGCCTTCACCGCCGCGGCGATGTACGCGGAGACGAGCCCCCCGGCGCCGGCACCGATCACGATCAGGTTGCGATCGAATCGCGCCGGTTTGTTCCAGCCACGGTAGACCCGCCGCGCTTTCATGACATCCAGCAACTTGTGCGCAATTAACGGGAATATCCCCAGCAGCACAAAAGAGCCGATCAGCCCCGGGGACAGCAGCCCACTGAGGGACTCCAACTGACCAATCTGGGTGCCGGCATTCACGTAAACCAGGGTGCCGGGCAGCATGCCGAGCTGGCTGACCAGGTAGTAAACCCCCACCCGCATTCCGGTCAGCCCCATAACCAGATTGATCATAAAGAACGGGAATACGGGGACCAGGCGCAATGCAAACAGGTAAAACGCACCATCACGCTCCACACCGGCATCAATGGCCTTGACCCGCTGACCGAAGCGCGCCCGAATGCTCTCGCGAAGAATAAAGCGGGCTGCCAGGAATGCCAGCGTGGCGCCGATGGTGGAAGCGAAACTGATCAGCACGAAACCGGTGGCAAGACCGAATAGCGCCCCGCCAGCCAGTGTCATGATGGCCGCCCCCGGCAAACTGAGCGCCGTGACCGCCACATACATGAGGAAATACCCCGCAGCAGTCAGCACCGGGTGCTCGGCGTACAGCTCGGCAAATTGCGAACGCGAGCTTTTCAGGTAATCCAGGCTCAGGTACTGTCCGAGATCCAGTACAAAAAACGCGGCAATGGCCGCGACGATTACACCCAGTATCAGCGCCTTCTTCATCGAACTCCCCTCATGGCGGGCCCATCATAGCCTGCGCAAAGTCCCAGGCCTTCGCGCCAGCTCACTTTGTTATGACTATGGGTTCTTGTGCTGGAGCCAGTTCTTGTCGGCAGCCTCGATATATTCGTCGCGGCGCTGTAGCCAATCCTCGCGGACGGCACTGGAGTAGTTCAGAAACAATCGGCCTCCGACGATGCTGAACACGGTCGGATCGACCTTGACCTTCTCGTTCTTGGCGCCCATCGCGTAGGCGCAGTATCCGCCATATTCCGGGATGTACTTCTCCGGGTCGGCCACAAACAGATCTCGGTGGTCGGCCGACGCAAAGCGCCATTCAACGTCATCGTAGGTCGTCGCAAACTCCGCCTTTCCGGGGGTAGCCTGGTTGTCGGTGAAATAGGCCACCGGATCGTAGCCCTTGATGGCTGGACCCTGGCCAAACCAGCCGCCGGTGTAGACCGGCCCGGCGAGTGCCATGGTCGATACGACAAATAGCACGCTGGCCAGCAGTGTTCTCATTTCCGACTTCCCAAATGACGATGCGTCATGGACATGCCCGTTCCGGGAATGTTCCATGACGCACCGTGAATCACAGAATCAGAGGTCGGCAAACTTGCGGCGAAGCCGAGCCTCAGCGGAATGCAGGTAGTGCTCGATTTTGTCCAAACGCTCACCGATATCGGCGTAGCGCTGCTGCATCGTTGCGTTGCGTTGCTGCGCCCGCTCCGCCCGTGGGCTCGGCCGCGGCTCCAGCACCTCGTCCGCGGTGGGCAGCAAGATGACGGCGGCCAGGTAAGCAATCGCCAGAACACCGAACATGCCACCGGGCAGCGCCAGCAGGATGATGATCACGCGCGTCAGACGCAAGCGCCAGCCGAACACCTCGCAGATCCCAGCCACCACACCGAATGCCCAACCGTCTTCCGGCTTGCGGTAGAGACGAGCAATCTTCTGCAGTACGGTCTCTTTCATGAATGTTTTCTCCAATCGCCTTCTTCAGCGTCCAAGAGTTGTTCGATCACTTCGAGACGACGTTCCATCCGATCCGCTTGCGCTTCCAGTTCCGACTGAGTGCCGGTGATCTGTTTGCGCTCGCGGTTTTCTCGTTTCCAGATGGTGATGTAGTGCACGATGATCCACACCGGAAGCACTGCGCCGACAAAGATGATCAGCGGTACAAAGATCAGTTCAAGCGGGTCCACCAAAGACTCCCGGGTTAGCTGGCAGCGTTCGAATCGTCATTCTGCCGCATGCGGGCCTTCATGCGGAGCAGTTGCTCCTCAATCTTGTCCTGCTTTTCCAGGTCGGCGAACTCCTTCTCCAGCCCTTCGCCGCGACCGATATCCTGCGCTTCTGTGCGGGCCTCCAGGTCGTCCACCTTGCGCTCGAAGGCTTCAAACCGTGCGACCGCTTCAGCGATCTTCTGATCGTTGACCTGATTCTTGGCGCGCAGCTGCACGCTGGCGGTTTTCTGCCGAATCAACAGAGCCTTTTGGCGGGCCTTGGCGTCTCGCAGTTTGTCATTCAGGCGACCGACATCACTGTCGATCTTGTCCAGCGCTTCGTTCAGGGCATCCAATTCCGTTTTGAACTCTTCATCGCGAGCACGGAACTCCTCCACCAGCATCAACGCCTGACGCGCCAGGTCTTCGCGGTCTTTGGTCAAGGCCAGTTCGGCCTTTTCCTGCCACTCGGCGCACTTTTCATTCAGACGCGCACGCTCACGCTCGAGCTGCTTACGACGAGCGATACTGGAGACGGCGTTGGAACGCAGCTCGACCAGCGTGTCTTCCATTTCGCCGATGGCCAGCCGGATCATTTTTTCCGGGTCTTCGGCACGGTCGAGCATGGAGTGCAGGTTGGAGTTGATGATGTCGGAAAGACGGCTGTAGATACCCATGGTTGGCTCCTGAGAATGGTGAAATATTAGCTGCGCGAACTGTCGTCACGCTTCGGAGTGTTCAGACTCCAGATTTGCGGAGGCAGGAAATCGGCAGGGATGTGCCCTGCACGCTGCCGAATCTCGTTTTGCATCTCATGCAACGCCGCATTCCCCTGCGCGGGGATTGAACTGTGCAGTTCCACCGCCCACTCTTGCGGATGCGCGGGAGCTTCTGCGGAGGCGGTGCCAGCAGTGAACACCAGGGCGGCGGCGGCAGTGGCGAAAAATTTGGCAGCGTTGTTCATGACCTTTTCCTTGGCTTGGTATTGACGGACGCTTTTCTTAATTCAAGAGCCGTGCCATGATTTAAAATATCATAACCTTCTGTTTTTTCTGGTTTTTTTAAACCATGCAAAACACCACGAATATCGCTAGTGGTTTTTTTCACCATTTTATGGGTTAATTACCACATGATTGAGCCCCGCGAACTCCCGAATCTGATCGGCCAGGACGACAGCTTCCTCGAAGCTGTGGAACAGGCCTCTGCCGCCGCCAGCGTGGATCGCCCGGTTCTGATCATTGGCGAACGCGGCACCGGCAAGGAGCTCATCGCCGCACGCGTGCACTACCTGTCGCCGCGCTGGGCGGAAACCTATCAAGCGATGAACTGCGCCGCGCTGGCGGAGGATCTGCTCGAGACCGAGCTCTTCGGACACACTGCCGGCGCCTTTACCGGCGCCAGCAAGGCCCGTATCGGCCGATTCGAGCAAGCCTCGGGCGGCACCCTGTTTCTTGACGAGCTCGCATCCACAAGCCTGCGACTGCAGGAAAAGCTGTTACGCGTCATCGAGTACGGAGAATTCGAGCGCGTAGGCTCCAGCCAAACGCTGTCGGTGGATGTGCGCCTGGTCGCCGCCGCCAACGTAGACCTGCCCGCGGCTGCCGAAGCCGGCGACTTCCGCGCCGACCTGCTCGACCGACTATCTTTTGAAGTCATAACGCTGCCCCCACTGCGCGCCCGCCCGGGTGACATTTCCGTCCTTGCCCAGCATTTCGCCGAGTCCATGTGCCGCGAGCTGGAACGTGATCACTTCCCCGGCTTCTCGCGCCAGGCTCACCGGCAACTATCCGCATATTCCTGGCCCGGCAACGTGCGGGAGCTGCGCAACGTTGTCGAACGCGCGGTCTATCGGCAGACCGACCCGGACGCGTTGATCGAGGAAATCACCATCGATCCATTTGCATCACCCTGGCGCCCAGCCCCCGCCATAAAACACGCTGGACGCGGCGACCCGGGCGCACGCGCGAGCACCCCACCAGCAAGCCATGCCGGCGCGCTCCCCGATGACTTCTATGGCCATATGAAAGGCATCGAGAAAGACATCATCGAGCGCGCCCTGAAACAGCACCAATTTCATCAGAAGAACACCGCCGCAGCGCTCGGGCTGACCTATGACCAGCTGCGGCACCTGTTGAAAACCCACAACCTGCTACGGCGCCCGGCATCAAACTCATGACATGAGGCTGTGCTAGCCTCGCCAGCTGTTTCACAGCGCGTAATTCGCATATCCCCAGCATGCCCCTGAACTGCTTCAAGGCCTACGACATCCGCGGCCGTCTCCCGGATGAACTCAACACGGAAATCGCTTATCGCATCGGACGCGCCTACGCGCAGGTGGTGAAGCCCCGCAAGGTTGTCACGGGTCGCGACGTTCGCCTGAGCAGCGCCCAGTTGCAAAACGCTTTGGCGCTGGGCCTCATGGATGAAGGCGTGGAAGTCCTGGATATCGGCCTGTGCGGCACCGAGGAAGTCTATTTCGCAACATTCCACTACGGACTGGACGGCGGAATCATGGTGACGGCGAGTCACAATCCCATGGATTACAACGGCATGAAGCTGGTGCGTGAAGGATCGCGCCCGATCGGCTCGGACACCGGGCTGGCCGATATCGAGGCCAAGGTCGCCAATGATCACAGCGAATGCCCCGAAGGCGCCCAAGCCTCCATGCAGACCCTCGATCATCGTGCAGACTACATCAAACATCTGCTGGGCTACGTGGACATCAGCACCCTCAGCCCGCTGAAGATCCTGGTCAACGCAGGCAACGGCCCGGCGGGGGTCATCGTGGACGCCCTGGAACCCCACCTGCCGTTCACCTTCGAGCGCCTTAACCATGAACCCGATGGTCGCTTTCCCAACGGCATCCCCAACCCGCTGCTGGTGGAAAATCGCCCGGTAACGGCCAACGCCGTTCGTGCTGCCGGTGCCGATTTTGGGGTCGCCTGGGATGGTGACTTTGACCGTTGTTTTCTGTTTGACGAGAACGGAGACTTCGTAGAAGGCTATTACATCGTCGGCCTGCTCGCGGACTCCTTGCTCCAGAAAAACCCCGGCTCAACCATCGTGCACGATGTGCGCATGACCTGGAACACGATCGACATCGTGGAATCCCAAGGCGGTAAAGCCCTGCAAAGCCGGACCGGTCACGCCTTTATCAAGCAGATCATGCGCGAGCACGACGCGCTGTACGGCGGCGAGATGAGCGCCCATCACTACTTCCGTGACTTTGCCTACTGCGACAACGGCAACATTCCCTGGCTGCTGGTTGCCGCACTGGTGAGCCAGACCGGCCAGCCTCTGTCCGAGCTGGTCGCCAGCCGCATCGCCAAATTCCCCTCCAGCGGCGAGATCAACCGCGAGGTCGACGATCCGCCGGCTGCAATCGAGCGCGTCTATACGCATTTTTCCGGTCAGTTCATTCGGGAGGACCGTCTTGACGGTCTGACGCTGGAGTTCCCGGAGTGGCGATTCAACCTGCGCATGAGCAACACCGAACCGGTGACCCGCCTCAATGTGGAATCGCGCGGTGACCGCGCGCTGATGGAACAGAAGACCGCAGAAATCCTTGCCCTACTGGGATAAAAAAAGGCCGGGTGGCTTACCCACCCGGCCTTTTTATTCTTTGGTCCGCATGTCATCTAGCGACTGAGCGACTCCCCCCGCGACGACGCTCCGGCGCAGGCTCTGTATTCGCGACAGGCCTCCCGAAAATCTTAGGCCGCGTCTTTGCGAATCCAGAAACCGTGCCCCTGCTCCAGACACCAATCCAGCCATTTATTGAGCATGGCATTGCGTTTGATCTGCAGGTACAGGTTTTCGCCGAAGTCGCCCTTCTCGACATCCAGCGCCTGGGCGGCCTTGGCATCGAAAAACACGCGCACCTTCAGCCGGGGCACCTCGCCCTTGTCGGGGAAGCGGTGCGTCAGAATAAACGTCGCCGTATAGCGCTCGTGATGCACGCTGTGCAAATGCAGCGGACAATTTGCATCACCGCGCGACACAGCGCCACTGGGCACTTTGCGCAGGTCAGGGATGAGTCTCTCCAGGAGCGAGTAGTTCGACTCCCAAAGTGCTACGAGAGCGGAAAAACTGTTGGGGTCGGTGACCCGCTCCCAGGGTTTGAGCGTAGAGGTCTTGGCCATCTGCGAATTTTAGCAACGCGGTAATTATCTGGCGAGTATGTTAAGCCCCGAAATCCGGGGTCACGAGCCTCTAGGACAGGCAAAAACCCTTTTCGTTCGGGGTTTTTTGCACCGCGCAAAAATTTTTGCGCCGACACGCGTTTAGGGGGCATTTGCGCACCCCTCGCGCAAACTTCCGGCGAAAACGCGCGGCGGCAGGCCGCAAGAATCAGGCCAATGAATATCGCCGTACCGGCAATCACACCAACCCGCGGCGCGGCGAGCTCAGCATGCCCTGATTTTAGCCCTGCAACTCCCAGATGACCTTCTTGCGCTCTCCATACCAGGGCTCAAGCTTGGGCGCGTAGTGACTCTCAATCACATTACGCTTGATCTTCATCGTCGGCGTGAGAAAGCCATTTTCGATGTCCCAGCTTTCGTTCACCACCACCCCGAATTGAAGCTTTTCATGGGGGTCGACGGTGGAGTTGACCTCGTCGATGATCTGTTCCAGTTCGGCCGACAAAGCGGCGCTATCGAGAGTTTCGGCACGCAGCTTTTCGCGCGCTTCGGCTGAGAGCATGAACATGGCAAAAGGCGCCGGTTGGTCGGCTCCCGCCACGCAGACAACCTCGACGGCCTCATGATTGATCAGCTTGTTTTCAATCGGGGCCGGAGCAACGTACTTCCCTTTGCTGATCTTGAACAGCTCCTTCACCCGCCCCGTGATACGCAGACGTCCCTCCTCATCGATCTCACCCATGTCCCCGGTTTTGAGAAAGCCATCTTCCGTCAGGTCCTCCGCCGTCTTTTCCGGCTGCTTGAAGTAACCCATCATCGTCGCCGGGCTCTTGACCTGGATCTCGCCATTTTCGGCAATGCGGGTCTCCACGCCGGGCGCGGAATGCCCCACATAGCCCACACGGGTTTGTCCGGGACGCGAACCATGGGAATAAGCGAAGTTTTCACTCATGCCGTAGCCCTCCAGCAGTTCCAGGCCCAGGCTGCGGAACCAGGCCAGGGTTTCTTTGGAAAGCGGCGCCGAACCGGTCCCGGCATAACGCACGTTTTCCAGTCCGAGCTGGGTGAGGATCTTTTTCTTGACGATGCCGGACACAATCGGGATGCGGAACAGGCGCTGCTGCTTTTTCTCCGGCAGCTTCGCCATGACGCTGGACTGGAACTTGGTCCAGAGCCGCGGCACCGAGATGAAGATCGTCGGCTTCGCACGCCGCAGGTCAGTCACGAAGGTGTCCAGCGAGTCGGCGAAAAACACCTCAAAACCGTAACGCAGCGAATTGTCTTCGACGATCCAGCGTTCATACACGTGCGCCAGCGGCAGATAGCTGAGCATTCGCTCGTGGTTGTCCAGCGTCATGATTTCGGAAAACCCGATGGAGGCGTTTGCCATCGCACCAAAGCTGGTCATCACGCCTTTGGGTTGGCCGGTGGAGCCCGAGGTGTACACAATGGTGGCCAGTTCGTCCAACCCGCGAACGGTCTGCCCTTGCTGCGGTTCGGTTGACGCGATCACCGCATCCCACTGCGGACAATCGACCTCTGGAGCCAGTGGCAACGCGATACAGGGCAAATCGGCGGAAACCCCGTCCCGCATGGTATCCCAGTCATCCAGCTTGCCGATAAAGAGCAAGCGGGACTCGCTGTGCTCCAGGATGTAGCGAACGGTTTCGGCGTTCAGCGTGGGGTACAGCGGCACACTGACATGCCCGGCCATCCAGATCGCCAGATCAGCAATGATCCAATGCGCACAGTTTTTGGAGAGCAACGCAATTTGGCTGCCCGGCGGATGGCCCAGTGACTGCAAATGCGCCGCCATCCGACGTGCTTCATCGCCGACCTGTTTCCAGGTGTACTCCCGGACGCTGCCATCCGGCAGCGGCTGCGTCAGATAGCGACGCTCAGGCTGAGCCTTTTCCCAGTAATAAAAGCAATCCAGCGGTGTGGCTTTTGGATCCATGGCGTGCATTGTGCGTGTCTCCCTTGTTCTCACGATCCCGCCTGCAAGCGACCTTGCAGACTCACGGAATTATTGTGTATCCGAATCATACGCGCGGCCCCTGCTGCCTGTCGCTCCGAGAGCCTGCTCCCCCGCCGACCGCGCCAGCCCTAGCGTGCCCGATACATCGCCAACCGCCAACTGGCCAGGACGCTGAGCGCGACGGCCGGCGAGAATGCTGCCAGCACGGGGGGCCATCGATAGACCGCCCCCAGACTGACAATGGTTTCGTTGAACACGTAGAAACCAATCCCCATCAGCACGCCAATAAACAGCCGCTGCCCTGCGCCGGTGTCCCGCAAGGGGCCCAGCACAAACGGCACCGCAATCAGCACCATCGCCACCACGCTCAAAGGCGATGCGAGTTTGCGCCAGAATTCCAGACGCGGTGAATGCGAATCCAGTTTGTTCATTTCCAGATACTGGATATAGCGGCGCAAGCCCGGGAGTGACAGGCTGTCGGCACGCAGCAAAAACAGCTCGATCACATCCGGACCAAAATCAAAGTCCAGTCGTCGGTGTTCTTGAGTTTCGACCTCCAGGCGGTCTTCACGGGCAACCTCACGTGCCCAGCCTTCGGCATCCCAGCCTCCTCCGCTATAAACCAGCACCCTGGCCGTCTGAACCGCGACCAGGCCACTGCCCCCACCGGCGACTTCGTAGATGTGCACGTCTTCCAGCCGGCGGGATTCCCTCACATCACCGATATGCACGAAGGAGCTGCCTTCCCGCAACCAAAGCTCCCGGCCTGCCTGGTCGGCCCGTGGCTTACCTTGCTTGATCGACGTTGCGGCTGCGCGCGCACCCGGTACGACACGGTCCCCGACCGCCAAGCTCAGCAGTCCGAGCCCCAGTCCAACCACCGCCACCGAAAGCGCCATGCGCCAGAGGGGCATGCCGGCGCTTTGCATGACCACCAGCTCACCGGCCGATGCGAGCCCGCCCAGGCCCAGAATGGCGCCCAACAGGACGATCAGTGGAAACATGTCGAACAGCAGTTCAGGCAACTTGTACAACGTGAGTAAACCGGCAGCGCTGACCCCCATGTCGTGTCGCCGTGCCCAATCAAGCTCCTCGACAAAACTGACGAATCCACTGAGCCCCAGCAGCACCACCGCGGTCAACGCAGCCGCCCCCACGAGGGCAAGGCCCATGTGCCGATCAAGGATGGGAATACCCCGCATCAAAGCAACCCCTGCTGATAGCGCTGCCGATAGCGCCCGGCACGCAGCCACAACGCCACCACGATGGAGAGCACGATCACGTGCACCCACCACAGGCCAATCCACATCGGAAGCTGCCCCGATTCCAGCCAGGCCTGCCCCAGACCCAGCACATTGAAATAAAGCAGGAAGGCCAGAATTCCCCACCCCAGGCGCCCGTAGCGCCCCTTCCGTGCCGAGGTCCGCGCCAGCGGAACCGCGATCAGCACCATTAACAAGGTCGACACTGGAGTCGCCAGTCGCCAATGCCACTCCGCCCGGTCTTCCCGGCTCGGGCTACTCAGCAGATCCCAGGTTGGTTTCAGGGCGCTTTTTGAAGATTTGTAGTCAAACGCCGGCGGCGTCATCGCCAGCCCGTGCTCTCCGAACTGGGCGATTTGCACCTGACTTCCGTCCAGGGAGCGATCGATCCGCGTGCCGTTTCGCAAAACCAGCCGGTGACGATTCTCGCGATCAATCGTGAAGCGCCCACTTTCGGCGAGGATCACACTGCGCTCGTTACGCGCGTCCACCTCAGCAAATACATGCGCCAGCTGCCCCTGCTTGCTGTCGAAGCTCTCCAGATACAAGGTCCCCCGATCATCCGGCAACGACTGGAACCGCCCCGGGTCAAACGCCGCATAGGCCATGCTGCTGCTGGCCTCCTTGATCAGGAAGTCCGCTGTCCGCCCCGCCAGCGGGCTCAACCACAGACTGAGCATGGCGCCGCCCAGCGCCAGGAAAAACCCCAGGCGAATGAACGGGCCGTACATTCCCCCCATGCCCAAGCCTCCCGCTTGCATCGCATCAATTTCGCTCTCGCTGTAGAGCCGCCCCAACGTCAGCATCACACCGATGAGCAGCGACACTGGAATCAGGATCGTCAGGTATTGCACGCTCGACAGCCCAACCAGCACCGCGAGCAGCGATGGGTCGATATGGCCCTTGGCCGCCTCGCTCAAAAATCGCGCCAGCCGGGTTGCGAGCATGATGGCCAATAGAATCACCGTCACCCCGGCCCAGCTCTGGAAGGCCTCGCGGAACAGGTAACGCCCCAGAATCCGCGTATCACGCGCCATTCATGCCCCCCCGATTGTGTGCAGGGTCAGCGATGGGCAATCTGCAAAGGCTGTATCCTGATGCCTCTGTTGAACCCCAAAAAATCAGCGAAGAACTGTTCATTACCATGAAGTATGCCCTGCTCTCCTCCCTCGATGCCCTGAACTCCCACGACAGCCTCGTGGTGGGTTTGTGCGGCAAGTCCATCCTTCCGGAAAACCTGCCTGCAGCCGTCACCGATGCGGTCAAGGCCGCAGTCAAGCGCGGCGACGCTTCAAACAAGCTGGGCTCCACGCTGACCATCCCGCTGCACGACAGTGATGGCCCTGGCCGCATCATCGTTACCGGCTGCGGAACCGACGCCAAGAAATTCGACCTCAGCGCGCGCGACCAAGCGATTGCAGCGGCGACCACCGCCGCCCTGAGTCTGGGAAACAAACGCCTGGTGCTGAGCCTGAGCGCCGTTAACGCCGGCGCCGATGCTGCGGACGGCCTGCGCCGTGCGATCGTATCGACGGGCCAGGCGGCCTACCGATTCACCGAGTGCAAGAGCAGCAAGCCTGAGGCCCGTGCACTCAAGTCCGTGGCCCTCCTCAGCTCGGACGAGCTCCCCGCCACAGAGGCCCGCAAGGTACTCGGCCAAGGCGAAGCGCTGGCGAATGGCATCGCGCTGGCCTGTGACCTGGGCAACCGCCCGGGCAACCGCTGCACGCCGACAGATCTGGCCAACGTGGCTGAGGACATGGCCGCCAGCTACAAAGGGCTCAAGTGCAAAGTTCTGGGTGAGGCTGAAATGGCGGATCTGGGCATGGGCGCCCTGCTCTCGGTTTCCCGCGGCAGCCGCGAGGAGGCACGCCTGATAGTGCTGGAGTGGAACGGCGGCAAAAAGAGCCAGAAGCCGTTGGCGCTGGTTGGCAAAGGACTCACCTTCGACGCCGGCGGCATCAGCCTCAAACCCGCCGCAAAAATGGAAGAAATGAAGTTCGACATGATGGGCGGCGGTTCCGTACTGGGAACCATGCGAGCCATCGCGGAAATGAAGCTTCCGCTGAACATCGTCGCCGTGGTTGCCGCCTCGGAAAACCTGCCGGATGGCGCCGCCAACAAGCCCGGCGATATCGTGACCAGCCTGTCCGGCCAGACTATCGAAGTCATCAACACGGATGCCGAAGGCCGCCTGATTCTGTGCGACGCCCTGACCTGGGTGCAGAGCGAATACAAGCCGCACACCATCGTCGACCTAGCCACACTGACAGGCGCGTGCGTGGTTGCCCTGGGTGACAAAGCCTGTGGCCTGTTTGCCAACGACCAATCACTGGCCGACGAACTGCTGGCCGCCGGCCAGGATGCCGGTGACCGCGCCTGGCAGATGCCGCTGTGGGAGGAATACCAGAAACAACTGGACAGCCCGGTAGCCGACATGCAGAACATCGGCGGCCCCGGCGGCGGCGCCATCACGGCCGCCAGCTTCCTGCATCGCTTTACCCGTGATGCACGCTGGGCCCACCTGGATATTGCCGGCGTAGCGTGGACCGAGAAAAAGCTGGCCAGCGGTCGCCCGGTAAGTCTGCTTGTGAAGTGGCTGCTGAATCAGGCCGCGTGACCCGGGTCACTTTCTACATCCACGAAAGCGATTCGGATACCGAGCTTTGGGTATGCCGGCTGTTGGACAAAATCCAACGGTCCGGCAATACCTGCTTCGCGTGGATCCCCGACGACACGACGCGGGGCAGTCTTGACCGTCGCCTATGGACCTGGTCGCAAGGAAGCTTCACCGCGCACGAAAGTCAGGTTGGCGGCACCGCCGTTGCCGCACCGATTGCGCTCTCTGCGGAAGCTCCGGCCACGGATGATCGTCAAACGCTGCTGATTTGGCGCCATCCGGGCGACACCCCGCCAGATTTTTTTTCCAGCTTCGAACGCTGCCTGGAAATCGTGGCGGGAAGTGAAGACGAGCGAAACCCGGCCCGCGCGCGGTACAAGTTCTATCGGGACCGCGGTTACGCCATGGAAACCCACAAAATCACGCCCGCCTCCTGATCAAGCAGCTTCCGGCCGCCACTGCAGCGAATCGCGCAGGCGAACGACGTCACCGATGATGACCAGCCCCGGGCCCTCGACATCGGCCTGGGCGACCTTCTCCGAGAGGGTGGTCAGGGTCGCGGCAATCGTACGCTGGTTCTCGCGGGTCGCATTCTCCACGAGTGCGGCCGGTCGATCCGCAGGTGCTCCCGCCCGCATCAGTTCTGCACAGATCTGCGGCAGCAGCGTCATTCCCATATAGATCACAACGGTTTGCCCGGCACCGGCAAGCTGCGACCAGGGCAAACAGAGCTGACCGTCTGCGCGTGGGTGTCCGGTGACAAAGACACAGGCCTGGGCGTGATCGCGATGCGTCAGCGGTATGCCGGCGTAAGCCGCAGCCCCGTTGGCTGCGGTGATTCCGGGAATAACCTCAAAGGCCACACCGGCGGCCAGCAACTCGCCGATCTCTTCACCGCCCCGGCCAAACACAAAGGGATCACCGCCTTTGAGCCGCAGCACCCGTTTGCCTTCTTTCGCCAACCGCACCAGCAGGGTGTTGATGTCCTCCTGCGGCAGGGTGTGGTTACTGCGCCGTTTCCCCACATCAATGCGCTCGGCATCGCGGCGCACCAGCTCCAGAATTCGTGGGCCGATCAAGCGGTCATAAACCACAACATCGGCCTGCTGCATTCGACGCACGGCGCGCACGGTCAGCAGATCCGGGTCTCCGGGACCGGCGCCCACCAGCCACACCTCACCTCGAGGCAGGTCGCCACCATCCGCCTCCAGGCGCGTAGCGATCAGCGCGTCTGCGACCTCCGGTTTACCCGCGAGCACCTGGGACGCCGCGGGCCCATCGAACACCCACTCCCAGAAACGCAGACGTTGCAGCGAGTCCCCCAGGGTGCCCCGTACACGCTGCCGCCATCCAGCCGCCCAATGCAGCAAATTGCCCAGATAAGGTGGCAGCTCCTGTTCCAGCTTCGCCCGCAGTCGGCGCACGTAAACCGGCGCCGCACCCGCGCTGGAAATCGCCACTACCAACGGAGAGCGGTCAACTATCGCCGGCGTAATGGCGGTACATAAATCCGGTGCATCCACCACATTGACCAGGACATGCTGGCGCGCACACCATGCGGCAACCTGCGCATTCAGCTCGCGATCATCGGTCGCCGCCACAACCAGCGCGAGGCCCGCGTGAATGTCCTCATCGCCAACGGCTCGCGCATCCCACCGCACCCGGCCGGCGTCAACTTCGCTGGCGATCTCCGGCACGATGGCCAGCGCAATGACCCGCACTTGCGCTCCGGAGCGCAGCAACAGGCGCAATTTGCGCGCGGCAACCTCGCCGCCTCCGACCAGCAGCACCGGCCGCTCACTCAATCTCAAAAAAAGCGGAAAAAAATCCATAGCCAAGTTCCAGCTCGCTCGCGGAACACCGGTTCAGCGCAACAACGGTCTATTATCTCCTGTTGGAACCTTGAGATCCGACCATCCATGAAGTTGCGCCAGTTGGAATTGCTTCGCGCAGTCGTGCAACACGACTTCAATATTTCGAAAGCGGCGGAGGCCTTGTTCACCGCGCAGCCCGGAATTTCGAAGCAAATACGCAACCTGGAAGACGAACTCGGCATCCCCATCTTCCATCGCAGCGGCAAGCATCTCGCCGGATTGACCCCGGCCGGGCATGAAATCCTGCAGATTGCCGAGCGCGTCGTGAATGACATGCGCAACATCAGCCGGGTGGCGGAGGACTTTCGCAGCGCGGACCGCGGCCAGCTCAGCATCGCGACGACCCATACCCAGGCGCGCTATGCTCTGCCACCGGTAATCGACAGTTTCCGTCGGCGCTGGCCCAAGGTCAGCCTGCACCTGCATCAGGGATCACCACCGCAAATCGCGCGCATGGCCGCGTCCGGCGAAGCCGACTTCGCGATCGCCACCGAAGCCATGCGGCATTTCGAAGAACTGGTCATGCTGCCCTGCTATCGCTGGAATCGCTGCGTACTCGTGCCGCGAAACCACAAATTGAACAAGGGCGGCAAGCTGGATTTGCGGGATTTGGCGCGCGAGCCCATCGTCACCTACACCTTTGGTTTCACCGGGCGTTCCGAACTCGACCAGGCCTTCGCCGCGCACGGCCTGACGCCCGACGTCGTACTCACAGCCGTGGATGCCGACGTCATCAAAACCTATGTCCGCCACGGCCTGGGTGTGGGCATCGTCGCCGCCATGGCGTACGACCCCGAGCAGGACGCGGACCTGGTCGCGCTGGATGCATCGCATCTGTTCGCCCAGAGCACCACGCACATCGGCTTTCGCTACGGCGCGTTGCTCCGTGGGTACCACTACGACTTTCTCAGCCGCTTTGCTCCGCACCTCACTCCCGAGGTCGTGGATCGCATCGCCGAGCTGAAATCGGCGGAGCAGCGACATAAGGCCTGCGACGAACTGGTGGCCTCCGTAGGCCCCATACCGGAGGCCACGACGGTGGCAAAGATCGTCGCGTAAAGCACCCCACTCGCTCCAACGCTTGAACCTTGGGCGCCGCGCCCCTACCATGCGCGCCCACACTTGCAATACACGCGGTCATTGGTAGCGACCGCCACTGTCAATCTATGCCAAAAATCACCCTGCCTGACGGCTCCGTTCGCGAATTTTCCCATCCAGTTAGCGTCGCCGATGTGGCCGCCGATATCGGCCCCGGCCTTGCCAAAGCCGCTCTAGCAGGGCGCGTCAATGGCAAACTGGTCGATACCAGCTGTGTGATGGACGCCGATAGCGAACTGGCCATCATCACTGCCCGTGACGATGACGGCCTGGAAATCCTCCGCCACTCCACTGCCCACCTGCTGGCACACGCGGTCAAGCAGCTGCATCCGGAAGCGCAGGTCACGATCGGACCGGTCATCGACGACGGTTTCTATTACGACTTCGCAACGGAAAAACCCTTTACTCCCGAGGACCTGGAGGCGATCGAAAGCCGCATGCAGGAACTGGTCGAGGCGGACTATCCGGTAGCACGCGAAGTGATGCCGCGTGACGAGGCAGTTCAGTTCTTTCGCAACATGGGCGAGGAATACAAAGCCGAAATCATCGCGTCGATTCCCGAAGGTGAGGAAATTGGCCTGTACCGCCAGGAAGATTTCATCGACCTGTGCCGGGGGCCACACGTACCTTCCACCGGCAAGCTCGGCGCTTTCAAGCTGACCAAACTGGCCGGCGCCTACTGGCGTGGGGACACCAACAATCAGCAGCTGCAGCGGGTTTACGGAACCGCCTGGAGCGACAAGAAGCAGCTCAAGGCCTATCTGCACCGGATCGAGGAAGCGGCCAAGCGGGATCACCGCGTCCTGGGCAAGAAGCTCAACCTGTTCCATTTCCAGGAAGAAGCCCCCGGGATGGTGTTCTGGCACGATCACGGCTGGCGCATCTACCTGATTCTGGAAAAGCTGATCCGCGAGCGGCTCAATGCTGCCGGGTATGACGAAGTCAAAACCCCTCAGATCATCGACAAGGTGCTCTGGGAGCGTTCGGGGCATATGGATAAATATGCGCAGAACATGTTCCTGACCCACTCGGAGGATCGCACGTACGCGATCAAGCCGATGAACTGCCCTGCGCACCTGCAAATCTTCAATCAGGGCCTGAAAAGCTACCGCGACCTGCCCTTGCGCATGGCCGAGTTCGGCTGCTGCCATCGCAATGAATTCTCCGGCGCCCTGCATGGCCTGATGCGGGTACGCGGCTTCACCCAGGACGATGCCCACATCTTCTGTACCGAAGAGCAAATCGCCGCAGAAGTGGACGCACTGCTCAAGCTGACCTTCGAGATCTACAAGGTCTTCGGATTTGACGATGTTGTCCTGGCGCTCTCCACACGCCCCGAACAGCGCGTGGGCGACGAATCGTTGTGGGACAAGGCGGAAGCCGCACTGGAGCAGTGTCTGAAGGATTCCGGGCATGACTACGTGGTGCAACCCGGCGAAGGCGCGTTTTACGGCCCGAAGATCGAGTTCACGCTGCGGGACTGCCTGGAACGCAACTGGCAGTGCGGAACCATCCAGCTCGACTTCAGCATGCCGGGACGCCTGGGTGCGCAATTCGTCGACGCCGATGGCGAGCGCAAAACCCCCGTCATGATCCACCGCGCCATTCTCGGTTCGCTGGAGCGTTTCATCGGAATTCTCATCGAGCACCATGCGGGCGCCCTGCCCCTGTGGCTGTCACCGGTCCAGGTCACCGTCGCCACAATCACCAATCGGTCGGATGATGCAGCGCGCTTGGCAGCACAAAAACTCGAGTCCGCAGGCATCCGCACGGACCTCGACTTGAGAAACGAGAAAATAAACCTTAAAATTCGAGAGCTTGCAATTGCCAAAGTGCCCTACGTGGCTGTTATTGGTGATCGCGAAGCTGAAAACAACTCCGTGGCCGTGCGTGCACGCGATGGCAGCAATCTCGGCGTGATGTCACTAGATGACTTCATCGCCAAGCTGCAATCGGAAAGTGCAAGCGACGGCCTTCATTAGTTTGGGCTGAAGGAAACGCAGTATTAGCAAGGAAAAGGAAACTCGCCGTAACGAAGAGATCACCGTGCGTGAAGTGCGCGTGATTGACGATAACGGTGAACAACTTGGTGTCATGCCCACTTTCAAAGCCCTTGAACAGGCTCGGGAAGCGGGACTTGATCTGGTCGAAGTCTCACCGCAAGCGCGTCCTCCGGTGTGCAAGATGATGGATTACGGCAAGTTCGTATTCCAGAAAAACAAAGCACAGCAGGCGGCCAAGCGTAAGCAAAAGCAAACCACGATCAAGGAAATCAAGTTTCGGCCTAACACCGAACAGGGTGACTACGACACCAAACTTCGCCACCTGATCGACTTCCTGGAGGAAGGTGACAAGATCAAGGTGACACTGCGTTTTCGCGGCCGTGAAATGGCGCACCAGCAACGGGGGATGGAACTCCTGATGCGGGTACGCGATGACCTGGACGAACTGGCCCAGGTGGAACAGATGCCCAAGCTGGAAGGCCGGCAGATGATCATGGTGATGGCGCCACGCAAAAAAGTGTGACCCATCCCGAAATTTACGTTTATCAACTCGACTTACGACAATGCCAAAGATCAAAACGAATCGCGGCGCCGCCAAGCGTTTCAAACGCACCGGCGGTGGTGGCTTCAAGCGTGCGCAAAGCCACAAGCGCCACATCCTGACCAAGAAGCCGCGCAAGCGGGTTCGCGATCTGAACAAGAACGCAATGGTCGCGAAATGTGACGTCGAATCCGTAGCACGTATGCTGCCGTACAGCTGAGTTTCGTTCGCGAAACCTCTGCACGAGCACCCTACCGGCCAGCCAGCGCCAATGCCATTTGCCTGGCGGCTTCTATTAACTCAATCAAGGAGTAAAAAATGGCTCGAGTGAAACGCGGTGTAACCGCAAGAGCACGTCATAAGAAGGTCCTCAAGGCCGCCAAAGGCTATTACGGCGCCCGTAGCCGCACCTACCGTACTGCGCGCCAGGCTGTCTACAAAGCCGGTCAGTACGCGTACCGCGACCGTCGGGTTAAGAAGCGCGAGTTCCGCGCTCTGTGGATTGTCCGCATCAACGCCGGCTGTAAAGCCCACGGCCTGTCCTACAGCAAGTTCATCAATGGCCTGAACAAAGCCGGAATTGCCCTGGATCGCAAAATCCTGGCAGACCTGGCCATTCACGACGATGCTGCCTTTGCCGGCCTGGTGGAAAAAGCGCGCGACGCGCTGGCTGCGGCCTAACCGCACCACCTCGCCTCGCCAGCGCGCCCCGGCAGCTGGCTGGTAAATCCGAGGCGCAGTCCGAATCGGCTGCGCCTTTTTTATGGCTGCTATCGCCATACAGGGAATACATTCACCGGATGAGCATGATCACTACGGCACTGCAAGAAATCGCCGCCGCACAAACCCCGGATGAACTCGAAGCGGTTCGTTTGAAATATCTCGGACGCAAGGGACTGATCACCCAGCAGATGATGTCGCTGCGTGACCTCGCCCCGGAAGAGCGCAAAGCCACCGGTGCGGCGCTGAACCGCAGCAAAGATGAAATTGCGCGGTCGTTGGATGAACGCAAGTCCATCCTCGAGTCTGCCGCATTAAACGCTGCACTGAGCGCCGAAGCCATTGACGTCACACTTCCCGGCCGCCGCGGCCACCCTGGAAGTCTGCATCCCTTGTCACTGGTACGGGAGCGCATAGAAGCGATTTTCACCAGCGCCGGGTTCACGGTCGCCGAGGGACCGGAAATCGAAGATGACTTCCATAATTTTGAAGCCCTGAACTTCCCGGCCGATCACCCTGCCCGCGCGATGCACGACACCTTCTGGCTGGAAGATGAGCAGCATCTGTTGCGTACCCATACTTCGCCGGTACAGATCCGGGTGATGCAGAAGGCGCAGCCACCAATCCGCGTGATCGCCCCCGGGCGGGTGTACCGATGCGACTCTGATCGCACTCACAGCCCCATGTTCCATCAGATTGAAGGGCTCTACATTGACTCCGACGTCAGCTTCGCCGACTTGCGCCACGACCTGATCGCATTTTTGAGCGCCTTCTTTGGCAAAGAGCTCAAGCTGCGGTTGCGCCCGTCATTCTTCCCATTCACCGAACCCTCCGCCGAATTCGACATCGCCTTTGAAGACACCGGCGAATGGATTGAAGTGGGCGGTTGCGGCATGGTGCACCCCAACGTACTCACCGCTTGCGGCGTCGATCCGAAGCAATGGCGGGGATACGCTTTCGGGCTGGGTATCGATCGCCTGGCCATGCTGTATTACGGCGTGAAGGACCTGCGCCAGTTCTTCGAAAATGACGTGCGCTTCCTGCGCCAATTCGCCAGCTAAGCCTCGGGACCGAACACGATGAAAATTTCACATGCGTGGCTGCGCGCGCTATGCCCACATGACCTGGACGCTACCTCGGTTGCCGCCAAACTGACCAGCGCCGGCCTCGAGGTCGAAGACGTTGCGCCCGCCGCCCCACCACTCGATGGCGTGGTTGTCGCAAAGATTGTCGAGGCCAAGCAGCACCCGAATGCCGACCGTTTGCGCGTCTGCATGGTCGATGCCGGCGGCGACGAACTGCTGCAGATTGTCTGCGGCGCGCCGAATGCGCGCGATGGGCTGATTACCGCGCTGGCCACTATCGGCACCAAGCTGCCGGGCGATCTCACCATCAAAAAAGGCAAGCTTCGCGGAGAAGTGTCCATGGGCATGCTCTGTGCGGCCGCCGAACTGGGGCTTGACGGAACCGCGGGCATTATCGAGCTCCCTGCCGAGTTCACCCCGGGAACGCCGATCACCGCAGCGCTAGACCTGGACGACTCCATTTTCGATGTCAGCCTCACGCCCAACCGCGGCGATTGCCTCTCTGCAACGGGCATCGGCCGCGAGTTGCAAGCCCTGGGTGTCGGCACGCTGCAGCCTCCGGCCGCACCCAGCCTTGAGATCAGCTCCACGGCATCCCGCGACATTCAAATCACCAACACCGAAGACTGCTGCGGCTATTTCGGCCGAGTCATTGAAGGCCTGGATGCGTCCCAGCCCACGCCTCTCTGGATGGCTGAGCGGCTCCGTCGCGCGGGGCTGCGCTCACGGGGCCCACTGGTCGACGTCACCAACTACGTCATGCTTGAACTCGGGCAGCCGTTGCATGCATTCGACAACGCGAAGCTCGCCGGAGATATCACCGTTCGTCGTGGAAATTCCGGCGAAACCCTGATGCTGCTCAATGATCAGGAGGCCACGCTTGATTCCTCCGACCTGCTCATCTGTGATGCCAACGGCCCTCAGGCCCTCGCCGGCGCGATGGGCGGCCTGAATAGCGCCGTTAGCGACGATACGACCAGCGTGTTCCTGGAAAGCGCGAGCTTCACCCACACCGCAGTGGCCGGCCTGGGACGCCGCCATAAACTTGTCAGCGACGCCCTGCACCGCTTCGAGCGCGGCACCGACCCTGCGCTCCCACCCAAGGCGCTGGATCGGGCCACGGAACTGCTGATTCAGATCTGCGGGGGTTCTGCCGGGCCGGTCACCTTTGCAGGCTCCGCCAAACCGACGCCGATCAAAATCGACCTCAATCTCAATCGCTGTAATGCCATCCTGGGCAGCGATCTGGATGCGGCGCGCGCCTCGTCCATCCTGGTGGATTTGGGCTTTGCCTGCGAACAGCAAGGCGACGACCAACTCGCCGTTCAGCCCCCCAGCTGGCGTAACGACATCATGATCGCCGAGGATCTGATGGAAGAATTGGCACGCATCGTGGGATACGACCACCTCGGCGGTACACCGATCCGCGTACGGGCCGACTTTTCCGCACCTGCTGCGGCACCAACCGCAACCAGCCGAATCCGTCGCTTCCTGCAGGCTCGGGGCTGGACAGAAACCGTGAGCTTCAGCTTTACCTCGGCCGAGCTGGCAACCGCGTTACGCGCTGAACCCGAAGCCGAGGCCATTCGTCTGGCCAACCCCATCAGCGACCATCTATCCGACATGCGCCCCACCCTGTGGGCCAGCATGCTCCCGCTGTACGTCCATAACCACCGTCAATCCAATCGCAATCTGCGACTGTTCGAAGTCGGTCGGACGTTTCAACGTATGGATGGAAAAATCTGCGAAACCGAAGTGGTCGCCGGCATCGTTGGAGGCGCCCAGCACCCCGAGAGCTGGAACCAGCCTCGCAACGCCGTCGACTATTACGAACTCAGCGGCATGCTATCCGACCTTGCCCAACTGGAAGACGCACAGCGGGAGCTTCGCTTCGAGGCCGCCTCCCACCCCGCGCTGCACCCGGGAATTTCCGCTCGCGTTCTTTGCGATGGGGTCGCCATCGGCTGGCTGGGCCAGCTGCACCCCGCCCTCTGGAAACAGCATGGCGAAGGCGGGAAAGCTCCTTATGTGTTTGAGTGCGAGCGGCTTGCTCTGACCCAACCGCGGAAAACCGAGATCATCGCTCTGCCGCAGTTTCCTTCCAGCCGTCGCGATCTTGCATTTATCGTAAGTTCAGGCACTTGTGCGAATGACCTCATGTCATTTATCAGGAAGCAGTCACGCCTACCTTTGGCGGACCTCGTTGTTTTTGACGTATTTGAAGACGAATCCTTGCAAGCAGGTTTCAAGAGCATCGCTTTCGGCTTGATTTTTCAGGATTTTTCCCGCACCCTAGACGACGGGGTGATCGATGACGCGGTGACATCATTGATCGATGAACTGACAAGCACGTTCCAGGCACGTTTGAGGGATTGAGCAGCCGTGGCGATTACTAAACTCGATCTCGCTGAACAGTTGTTTGAGACCCTCGGTCTCAACAAACGTGAAGCCAAGGAATTTGTCGACCGGTTCTTTGAAGAAATACGCCAGGCGCTCGAATCAGGGACGCCGGTCAAGCTGTCGGGCTTTGGCAATTTCGAACTGCGGGATAAGGGTGAGCGCCCTGGGCGCAATCCAAAAACCGGAGAAGAAATTCCCATTTCCGCGCGCCGCGTCGTAACCTTCCGCCCCGGACAGAAACTCAGGGCACAGGTAGACGGTGATGCAACAGCAAACGACGAGTAACCCGGGCACAACGAGTCCTCTTCTGCCTTCCATTCCGGAAAAGCGCTACTTCGCGATCGGTGAAGTCAGTGACCTGTGCCAGGTAAAACCGCACGTATTACGTTACTGGGAGCAGGAGTTCCCCCAGCTCAAGCCGGTAAAACGTCGCGGAAACCGTCGCTATTACAAATATCACGACGTCGAGATTGTTCGGCAAATCCGCAGCCTGCTGTACGAGGAAGGGTTCACCATCGGCGGCGCGCGAAAGCAGCTGAAGGAACAGGCGCGACCTACCCCGGAATCTTCGACCGCACAAAAAGTCGCTGCGATTCGCGAAGAAATCGAAGCGCTGATCAGGGAATTCACGGTATAATTCGAAGTTCGGGGTGTAGCGCAGCCTGGTAGCGTACCTGCATGGGGTGCAGGTGGTCGGAGGTTCAAATCCTCTCACCCCGACCATTTCTTGATTGACCGTGAGCCATCCGCGTGATGCCCTGGCGTGTCCACGCAATGAAACCCACGTATCTCGTCTACCCTCAGGTGGACAAATCCGATGAACGAATCAGACGCCAAAACCTCCTCCCAAACTGAGGCGCCCCTCGCGGCCGACACTCAGCAAGAAAGCCAGACCCCAGATACTGGCGGCGACACGGTGTCCGACACCCCTGCGAGCCCTTCCACAGCCTCCCGGGAGAAAACGCCCGCGCAGCGTGCTGCAGCAGCCCGCAAGCGTGCGCGCCGTATGGCGCGAATGCGCCCCGCCGCAGAGGTTTCCGACGCGATCATGGAGCGCTTCCCCAAGGCGTTTTTCCAGGAATCTCGTGAACGCCAGCCCCTTGCCGTTGGCATCCATCTGGCATTGACCGAAAGTGTGGGCAGCGATTTCCACAAGCTGGAACTGCAGCGCTTCCTCAACAACTATGCGCACTCGCTGGGATACCTGCACGCCGTCGCGGACAAACGCGAACGCATCGACCTGAATGGCGAACCCACCGGTGAGGAGGTCACCGATGAAATGGCCGCCGAAGCGCGTAAAGAAATCGACGCGATTCAGGAAAAGCGTGCGGCTCGCGGCGATGGTCCCAAACGCGGCAAACCCAAAAAGCACTCAGACTCCGGCTCGCCCTCCTCAGGGCCGCGTTCCAAACCACGCACCGGATTCCTGGGCGCAGGCCGCAAGCGGCACTCTCGCCCCGTTGAGGGCAGCGCGGAAGAACTTCGCGAACAGGCGATTCGACAGCGCAATCAGCGCAGCGCAAAAATCATTGAGAAAAAGCGCCGGGTTACTCCACCAGTCAGCAATACGCTGCTTGGACAAAAACTCGCAGATGCCGGCTTGACTTCGAACGACGCCCCGCGCAAAAAACTGCGCCTCGGCAAGAAGTCCGACGACTGATCTCTGCCCCCCGATCCATCACCGTACCGATGGACAGTTCACCCAGGGATAGATGGCGTTACTATTCGTGCTCATTCACGAAATCGACAGCTATTCACCATGGGATTCCTCTCCGGCAAACGCGCCCTCATTACCGGCATCGCATCTGACCGCTCGATTGCCTCAGGCATTGCTGACGCCATGCATCGAGAAGGCGCGGAGCTCGCGTTCAGCTACCAGGGCGAGAAGCTGCTTTCCCGCGTTCAGGCCGTGGCGGAACGCACAAATGGTGGCAACCGTGTGTTCGAATGCGATGTCTCAGCTGACGTTTCCATCGATCATCTTGCCGAACAGATTGCGGCCAGCTGGCCCGAAGGCCTCGATATCGTGGTGCATTCAATCGGCTTTGCGCCACGTGAGCAGCTTGCGGGCGCATATTTGGAATCCGTCACCCGTGAGGGTTTCGCCATCGCACACGATATCAGTGCTTACAGTTTTGCCGCACTGGCAAAAGCCCTGCATCCGCAAGTTCGCTCCGGCGGAGCACTGTTGACGCTGACGTATCTGGGCGCTGTGCGCGCCGTCCCGATGTACAACGTCATGGGCGCAGCCAAAGCCAGCCTGGAAGCCAATGTGCGCTACATCGCTGCGGATCTGGGTGCGGAGAATATTCGCGTTAACGGCATCTCTGCCGGCCCGATCAAAACGCTGGCCGCAGCAGGCATCAAAGGCTTTCGCGACATGCTCGGAAGCGCCGAACAAGCCAGCCCACTACGCCGCAATGTCACGATCGAGGAAGTGGGCAACGCAGCCAGCTTCCTGTGCTCTGACCTGGCGTCCGGCATTACCGGGGAAATCCTATACGTGGATGCCGGTTACAACATCCAGGGAATGGTAGGGCTATAGCGCCCTACCAGAGACCGCCTGCCGGTTAGTTTTCGGTATCACTGTTCGTGCGTGCGTAGACCACTTTCGCCTGCGCACGTAAAGCGGAAACCAAAGCCATCATGTCGGATCCGGCAATCCGCGATGCCAGTTTCTGCCGCAAAGCGGTGCGTGCATTTTCATCCGCGTTATTCCAATCACCGTCGGTGATTGCCGTCACTTCAACAATGGCCATATCACCATTGGTCAGCTCGGTCTTAGCAGGGCTACCGACTTCCGACACACCAAAAGCCGCCTGCAATAACGCCCGATCCACCTCACCGGCATTGCGCTTGTAGGTTGCCGATTCGTAGGTCTGCACGGCATCGGTGGATTCCAACGAGGCCCATTCACCACCGTCAGTCAGAACGCTTAGATCCTTATCAACCGCAGCGGCAAGCGCTTCACGGGCTTTCTTGCGACGCAATTCAGCCACCAGCTGATCCCGGACCTCCTCCAAGGTCTTGACCCGTGGCTCCTCACGTGATGACAGCCGCAGCGCAACCACGCTGCCGTTGACATTGATCAGCGGGCTGTTCTCACCGGAGTTCAACACCGCATCGGAAAACGCCACATCGATAAAGCGCTGATCTGCAGTCAGACCCGCCCCGCCCTCACGGGTAAACCAGGCACTGGTCTGCAGCTCGACACCGAGCGCACTGGCAGCAGGCTCCAGGCTACCCGGGTTTTCGAAGGTGAGCTGTTCGAGTTGCTCCTGCAGATCGGACAGCTTGGCGCGCGCTTCTTTCTGACGGATTGAGACAGCGATTTGATCGCGAACTTCGTCCAGAGGCTTAACCGTGCCACCCGCAATTTCGGTGACTTCGATCAGGTGCCAACCGAACTGGGTCTCCACGGGCTCACTCAGCTGATTCACATCCAACGAGAACACGGCCTCCTCGAACGGCGCAACCATGACGCCTCGCGCAACCGGCCCAAGGTCGCCTCCGTTGTTTTTGGACCCCGGGTCTTCGCTGTATTCCTCCGCCATCTCGGCAAAATCAGCGCCGGCAAGCAGTTTTTCGCGTACGGTCGCAACCTTGTCCTCATCCTTGATCAGAATGTGCCGTGCGGTGCGGGTTTCCGGCACCTTGTAGCGCTCTTGATCTCCGGCATACACCGCTTCGATATCGGCCTCGACGACGTCAATTTCGGACGCCATCGCATTCGGATCGAGCTCCAGGTAACTGACCTGAATGCGCTCCGGTGTCATCAGACTGGATTGGCGCTCGTTGTAAAGGTTCGTGACTTCGTCGTCGCTGACCTCGACACCATCTGCAAAATAAGACTGTTTGTAGCGCCGCCACTGGATGGTCCGCTGCTGCTCCTGCCATGCCCACTCCGACTGCATTTCGGCCGGAGTGACCAAGCTTGAGTCACGGATGGCGCTCTCAAATTGCGAGGAATTCAGATACGCCCGTACGCGGGCTTCGTATGCGCTGGTGCTGGAGCCTTGTCTGGACATGGCCTCCCGGTACAGCTCCGGCGAAAATCGACCATCGGCGTCCTTGAAGGCGTCCTGACTCGCGATGAAATCGACGACCCGAGCGTCGCTGACGCGGTGGCCCGATTCTTCCAGGAACTGCCGCACAACGGTTTCCTGAATCAAATCTTCCAGCACGCCGCTGCGCAACTGGGCCCGGTTGAACATCTCCGGAGAGAAGTTTTCGCCCAGCATTTGCTGAAATTGGGTATACCGCGCGTCGACACGGTTATCCAGCTCGAAACGCGTGATCTCCTCTCCGTTGACCTTGGCTGCGTAGTTCGTACCACCGCCGCTCCGAAACGCCTCGATGCCAAAGAAGGCAAAGGGCACGGAAATAATCCCAACAATGGCCCATGCCAAGGGGCCGGAAGCTTTTTCGCGAATCGATTGCAGCATGGTCAACAGTTTGTTTTTTTGAGCGCGTCGAGACGCATTCAAAAGGAGTTGAGTAACGAAATAAAAAAGGCACCTCTAGGGTGCCTTTTTCGCTCATCTTTTAAAGATGGCGGAGCGGACGGGACTCGAACCCGCGACCCCCGGCGTGACAGGCCGGTATTCTAACCAACTGAACTACCGCTCCGCGAATGGTGGGTGCTGAGGGGATCGAACCCCCGACATTCGCCTTGTAAGGGCGACGCTCTACCAGCTGAGCTAAGCACCCAAGCCCAGCTGAGGTCGTTATTAATTACGCCCCAGCGAAGCCGCTCAGTTTACAGCATCTTTTAGAGCTTTGCCAGCTTTAAATGCAGGAGTTTTTCCGGCAGCGATTTTGATCGTTGCGCCGGTCTTCGGGTTGCGGCCTTCACGAGCGGAACGCTCACGCACCATGAAGGTACCGAAGCCAATCAGCGAAACCTTGTCGTCTTTAGACAGGGCCGTGGAAATGCTTTCTACGACTGCGTCCACAGCGCGTGCGGCATCCGCTTTGCTCAGGCCAGCGCGCTCAGCTACGTCGTCAACCAGTTCCGTTTTGTTCATATGAAAGATATCCCCTCTCGTCTCGAGATTTTTAAGATTTAATGTGAACTATTTTTTGGGGCCAACCAGGTTTCATCCGGTCTCCTCCCCCGTCGCTGTAAAAGCGGCGACGGCCGTACTGTGCAGCAAAATGGCTCTCGGGTCCAGCCCCTTATTAGTGAGCCCGCTGCTCAGTAGCGCCCGCCGTCGCTACAGACTCCGCTGCCGGCGGCAGTGGCTCCAGAGGCTTGACCAGAGCGGCCTCCACGACCTCTTCAAACCATCGCACCGGCTGAATCGTTAAATTGTCTTTGATATTCGCAGGAATCTCCTCGAGGTCCTTCTCATTTTCATATGGAATCAATACCTTAGTGATTCCACCACGGTGCGCTGCCAGCAGCTTTTCTTTCAAGCCACCGATCGGCAGCACTTCGCCTCGGAGAGTGATTTCCCCCGTCATCGCCACGTCCTTGCGAACGGGGTTATTGGTGAGACAGGAAACCAGCGCAGTACACATCGCAATACCGGCACTGGGGCCGTCCTTGGGAGTTGCGCCTTCGGGCACGTGAACGTGAATATCTGCGCTCTCAAAGCGCTCCGGATCGATTCCGCAAGCTTCGGCGCGCGAGCGCACCACCGTCGCCGCGGCCTGGATCGATTCCTGCATCACATCCCCCAGACTGCCGGTGTAGCTCAAGCGCCCTTTGCCTTTGGTGACCGCGGCCTCAATACGCAACAGTTCGCCACCGACTTCGGTCCAGGCCAAGCCGGTGACCTGACCGACCTTGTCCTCTTCGTCCGCGCGGCCGTAGCGGTAAGGAGGAACTCCCAGATAATCACTCAGGTTGTGTTCATCAACCGTGCGCGAAGTCAGCGCATCGCTTTCCAGAATTTCCTTGACCACCTTGCGGCAAATTTTGCCGATCGTGCGTTCCAGGTTCCGCACACCGGCTTCCCGGGTGTAGCGACGAATAATCGCTGTGAGTGCTGAGTCCTCGATTGTCAGTTCGGATTCGCGCAATCCGTTGAATTCGGTCTGCTTGGGCACCAGATAGGTTTTCGCGATGGCAAGCTTTTCGTCCTCGGTGTACCCCGCCAGGCGAATCACTTCCATTCGATCCAGCAAAGGCCCGGGAATATCCAGCGTATTCGCCGTAGCGACGAACATCACGTCCGAGAGATCAAGATCAACTTCCAGATAGTGGTCATTGAAATTGTGATTTTGCTCCGGATCCAGCACTTCCAGCATTGCCGATGCCGGGTCGCCCCGGAAGTCCGCCGCCATCTTGTCGATTTCATCAAGCAGGAACAGCGGGTTTTTCACCTCGGCCTTGGCCAGGTTCTGGACGATCTTGCCGGGCAGCGAACCAATGTAGGTACGCCGATGCCCCCGAATCTCGGCCTCGTCACGCACGCCACCCAGGCTCATGCGCACGAACTTGCGATTCAAGGATTCCGCGATGGAGCGCCCGAGCGACGTCTTCCCAACCCCCGGTGGACCGACCAGACAGAGAATCGGGCCGCGCATTTTCTTGACCCGCTTTTGCACAGCGAGATACTCCAGGATGCGTTCCTTGACCTTTTCGAGACCGTAATGGTCGGCATCCAGGCGTTCCTGGGCGAGCTTCAGATCGATCTTGGCACGGGTGCGCTTTTTCCAGGGCACCTGCAGCATCCAGTCCAGGTAGTTGCGCACCACCGTGGCTTCCGCTGACATCGGCGCCATCATCTTCAGTTTGTTCAGTTCGGCTTCGGCCTTGCTGCGCACCGGCTTGGGCATTCCGGCCTTCACGATTTTCTGCGCCAGCTCTTCCAGTTCATTGGGGCCCTCTTCGGACTCGCCCAACTCTTTCTGGATCGCCTTCATTTGCTCGTTCAGGTAGTACTCGCGCTGGCTCTTCTCCATTTGCGACTTAACCCGTCCGCGGATGCGCTTTTCGACCTGCATGACTTCGATTTCGCCTTCGACGAAACCGAGCACCAGTTCGCAGCGCGTTGCCACATCCAGCGTCTCCAGCACCTTCTGACGATCGCCGAGACGGAGGTTCAGGTGCGCGGCGACGGTGTCCGCCAGGCGTCCATGGTCATCAATGCTGGTCAACGACGGAAGCAGCTCGGCCGGCACCTTGCTGTTGAGCTTGGAGTACTGCTCGAATTCCGACAGCAGCGTCCGCACCACGGCGTCGCGTTCGGCCTCGCCGGCACCTGCCGTATCGTCGATCGGCGTGCATCCTGCCCACAGCATGTCGTCATCAACGTTCCAGTTCTCCACTTCGGCGCGTTCTGCACCTTCCACCAGAACCTTGAGCGTGCCATCTGGCAATTTCAGCAGCTGCAGGATGTTGGCGAGCGTGCCGACGGTATACAGATCGTCTTCGCTGGGGTCATCCACATCCGCTGCGCGCTGCGCAACCAGCAGGATCTTGCGATCACTCTGCATCGCCTCGCGCAGTGCATTGACGGATTTCTCGCGCCCGACAAACAGCGGCATCGCCATATGGGGGAAGACGACAACATCCCGGAGCGGCAGCACCGGAACCATGACTTCATTGTTGCTCATTGCATTACCGATTGGTCGTACAGCCGTTTCCGGTGTACCGGACCCTCAGAAGTGGGGGCAAAGACTCGTCAATCAAGCGTGAAGTGCCATCTCTGCACGAGTCAGGCAAACACATGCAAGAATCAGCCCGCCTTTTTGGCCTCGACCGGTTCTGCCTTGTCGGTTTGCCCGTACACCATGTACGGCTTGGATTGCCCAGAGACAACAGCTTCGTCAACCACAACCTTCTCGACGTTTTCCAACGACGGAATGTCGTACATCACGTCAAGCAGGATGCTTTCCAGAATCGTCCGCAGCCCGCGCGCACCGGTTTTGCGCTCCATCGCCTTGCGAGCGATGGCACGAAGCGCTTCATCACGGAACTCCAGCACGCAGTCTTCCATCTCGAACAGCTTGCGATACTGCTTGGTCAGCGCGTTCTTCGGCTCGTTGAGGATGTTCACCAGCGCTTCTTCATCCAGCTCCTGCAGCGTTGCCACGACCGGCAAGCGCCCCACGAATTCGGGAATCAGACCAAAGCGCACCAGATCATCGGGTTCGACCTGACCCAACAGTTCGCCAATGCTCTTGCCATCGTCCGGGTTCTTGACCTCAGCATGGAAGCCGATCCCCCCCTTGCGGGAGCGTTGGGCAATGATTTTATCCAGGCCGGCAAATGCGCCACCGCAAATAAACAGGATGCCGCTGGTATCAACCTGGAGGAATTCCTGCTGCGGATGCTTGCGCCCACCCTGAGGCGGAACCGAGGCCGTGGTGCCCTCGACCAGCTTGAGCAGTGCCTGCTGCACACCCTCACCGGAAACATCGCGGGTAATCGACGGGTTTTCGCTCTTGCGGGAAATCTTGTCAATCTCATCGATATAGACAATGCCGCGCTGCGCCTTGTCCACGTCGTAATCGCACTTTTGCAGCAGTTTTTGGATGATGTTCTCGACATCCTCACCGACATAACCCGCTTCGGTCAGCGTGGTCGCGTCAGCAATCGCAAACGGCACATCCAGCAACCGTGCCAATGTCTCTGCGAGCAGCGTTTTACCTGAGCCGGTAGGCCCAATGAGCAGAATGTTGCTCTTCGCCAGCTCAACATCGGCCTGACGATCGGTGGCGTTGTTTTCCAACCGCTTGTAGTGATTGTAGACCGCGACAGACAGCGCCTTTTTCGCGCCATCCTGGCCAATGACATATTCATCCAGCACCGCGCGAATTTCGCGGGGCTTCGGCAACCCGGTTCGCTCCGGTCGGCTCTGCAGTTCCTCACGAATGATGTCGTTGCATAGCTCTACGCATTCATCGCAGATATACACAGACGGCCCGGCAATCAACTTCCGGACTTCGTGTTCGCTTTTTCCGCAGAAAGAGCAGTACAGGGTGCGACCCTGACCGCCGCTGCCTCTTTTTTCTTCAGTCATGCATCGGGGGGAGACGAAGGTCTCGCTTTTATATCACCATTCGCGCGCCAAGGCGTGCCAATGAAACGTCGTCACCAGGTGGTGCAGGATCCATACCCCCGCGCGATCACCTCGCACGGGCCACGGGACTGTTTATTTGGAGGTACTGGCGTCCTCGGACGCGCGAATCGACATGACCTGATCGATCAGTCCGTACTCGGCAGCAGTTTCCGCGCTCATGAAAAAATCGCGCTCGGAATCGCGGGCGACGTCTTCCACCGGCTTCCCGCTGTGCTGCGACAGAATCTGGTTCAACCGCTCACGCATGAAGAGGATCTCCTTTGCGTGGATCTCGATGTCGCTCGCCTGCCCCTGGAATCCGCCCAGCGGCTGGTGAATCATGACTCGAGCATGCGGCAGCGCGTAGCGCTTACCCGCCTGTCCGGCCGTAAGCAGCACGGCTCCCATGCTGGCAGCCTGACCAATACACATGGTGCTGACATCCGGTTTGATGAACTGCATCGTGTCGTAAATGGCCATGCCTGCGGTGATCACGCCACCCGGGGAGTTAATGTACAGGTGGATATCCTTATCCGGATTCTCCGACTCCAAATACAACAACTGCGCCACGATCACGTTGGCCATGTGATCGTCGATCGCCCCTACGCAGAACACCACGCGCTCCTTGAGCAGCCGTGAGTAAATGTCGAAAACACGCTCACCGCGTGCGCTTTGTTCCAGTACGTAGGGGACGAAATTCATGATTTATCCGCGAACCTTTTGACCAAGTTCTTCGAAGCTTAACGAAACTTCCGACGTCGCGGCTTTTTCGGCCAAACCGTCTACGATCTGGTCTTCGAGAACCACGGCGCGCAAGCTCTGCATGAACTGCGGATTGCTGCGGTAGTAGCTGAGCGCTTCTTCCGCCTGCTCGTAGTCACCGGCGATTTCCTGCAGGCGCTGCTCGACCTTTGCATCGTCAACTTTGATCTGGTCTTTCTTGATCAACTCGCTCAACAGCAGACCCAAAGCCGCGCGGCGTCGCGCCTGAGGCTCCAATGCAGCATCCGGGATCATCTGCGCGATTTGTTCTTCGGAAAGACCGCGCCCGCCGATGCCCATGTTTTGAGCCGTTTCCTGACGCAGGCGCTGAACTTCATCAGCCACCATCACGCCCGGCACCTCAATTGGGTTGGACGCCAGCACGGATTCCAAAATCTGCGTCTTGCGCCATTGCAGACTCAGCTTGTCTTTTTCCTTCTCCAGGTTTTCCCGGATTTGCTTGCGCAGGGCGTCTTCGCCACCTTCGGTGACGCCAAAGCTCTGCAGGAAGTCATCGTCCACCTCGGGCAGCGAAGCCGTCTGTGCGGACTTCAGCGTGACCTTGAAAGCCGCGGCTTTCCCCTTCAGGTCATCGTTGTGATAATCCTCGGGGAAGGTCACCGGCACGGATTTCTCCTCGCCAACACTCATGCCGACGATACCGTCTTCCAGTTCCTTGAGGAAGCGACCAGCCCCCAGCTCAAGCTCGGTATCGTTGCCGCTACCGCCCGCGAATTCTTCGCCATCAATCGTTCCCACAAAGTCGATTTTGACTTTGTCGCCTTCAGCGCAAGCGCCGGTGTTATCCGACCAGGTCTTGCGCTGCTCGCGCAGTCCGCTCAGTACGCGGTCGACGTCGGCGTCGGTGATTTCGGTTTGCGGCAGTTCCAACTTGATGCCGTCGAGCCCGGTCAATTCGATCTCAGGAAAGACGTCGAAGGTTGCGGTGTAGACGATCTCCTCGCCTTCCAGGTTTTCGACACTGATCTCCGGCTGGCCTGCAGGCTTCAGATCGATCTGTTGCAGGGCCTTGGGGTATGTCCCCTCCAGCACTTTGGTCAACGCATCCTGGCGCGCTTGCGCGCCGTACTGCTGTTCGACAATTCGCACCGGCACTTTGCCGCGACGAAAGCCCTTGAGCTGAACGGTTTTGGCCAGTTGCTTTACCGAGCTTTGGTAAGCGGACTGGAAATCATCAGAGGGAACGGCAACGCGCATCTTGCGCGTGAGACCTTCCAGGGCTTCAACGCTGACTTGCATGAATCAAAATTCTTTTTGGGTATTTGAAAGGAAATATCTTGGTGCGAAAGGAGAGACTCGAACTCTCACGGGTTGCCCCACTGGAACCTAAATCCAGCGCGTCTACCAATTCCGCCACTCTCGCACGTCGAATCGATGGTGGGCCAGCAGGGACTCGAACCCCGAACCAATTGATTAAGAGTCAACTGCTCTACCATTGAGCTACTAGCCCGCAAAGCTTTTCGGCAGCTCCACGCACTCGGACCTGCCTACTGAATCTAAAAGTGGGGTGGACGATGGGATTCGAACCCACGACAACCGGAATCACAATCCGGGACTCTAACCAACTGAGCTACGCCCACCACAATCGTCACTACTGCAACGAAGCCGGTAATGATAACCGGTTTTTTAACAGACAACACTAAGGTTGTTTTTGCATGGTGATATGGGTAATCCCATCTTCCAGATACACGGGGCCTGAGCGCACGAACCCGAAGTCCTCATAGAACGCCCGCAAACGCGCTTGCGCCCCCAGACGTATGGGGCAGCCGGGATGGTGAACCTCCACCCATTGCATCACTTCCTGCATCAGCGCCCTACCCAACCCTGAGCCACGGTACGCGCCAGCGGTCACGATTCTTCCGACGCTGACCTCGCCACTGGCCAGCGATGCGGACCCGGCCCCATGCGCCGTACTCGCGGCCGAAGATGGTGGAAAAACCCGCGCGCAACCCGCCAGATGCGCTCCGTCCCACGCCAATAGATGCCACGCCAGCGGGTCGAGCCCATCCGGATCCACAAACGGACAATGCTGCTCGACGACAAACACCTCGGCGCGCAAGCGCAGCAAGGCATAAAGCTGCGTGACTCCGAGATCGTCAAACGACGACCACAAGAATCGGACACTCATCCCACCAAACCTGGCCAGTTCACAAGCGCGGCCAGATCCTGATGCGCGCGCCGGATTTCATCCGCCAGTTCCGGGTCGCCCAAATCACGGGGGTGCAACCGATCCCGGTAATGCCTCTTCACCCACCCCTCAAGCTGGTCAATCGTGCCCTCATCACAGACAAACCCCTGGCGGACGCCTTGCAGCTCCTCGGCCGTCAGCACCACGCGCAGACGCAAGCAAGCCGGACCTCCACCGTTTTGCATGCTCTGCGTCAAATCCATCGTTTCCCAGCGGCTCAGGTGTCCCTGATCGACAAGACGGTTGAGCCAACGCACCACACCGGGGGAATCGTGAATGGCGCTGGGCCCCAGCAACCAGATCCCGCCATCGGGATCATCCAGCAACTGACTGTTGAACACATAGGTGTTCACGGCGTCTTCCAGCGTGAAGTCCTGCCGCCGGGCGACCAGCGCCTCCCACTGAAAAGGTTCCGGCAATCCCGCAATGGCCCGCTCAATCTCCGCCATGGCGCGTTCGGCATCCTGAAAAGCATCTTCGTGGCTCAAGAGCAGGTGTCGATGACCCACGCTGATGACGTCGTTATGAAATACGCCAGCGTCAATGGCTTTGCGCGACTGCTCGATAAACACGCAACGCGCGGGGTCCAGCTGGTGCCGTCGGGCTACCGCCTGGCTGGCGCGCAGGGATTGCCGCGCACGAAATCGGCGGCCGTCTGCGCCGTACACAAAAAGATGAATACCTGCTGCTGAATGCGCACGACACAAACGGGTGTGATTTGCCGCGCCTTCATCACCCAAGCCCGGCACGGACGGCAATGGCGCATGCACGCTCGCGATCGTCTGGCCAAAAATCCCCTGCAGGTGATGCAGCGTCGGCCCAGATTCGAGCGCTCGATGCAATTGACTGGACAAGTTGGCGACGCTCAAATGCAGGCGCCCATCGGCGCTATCCATTGACGGGGTAACCGTTGCCGCATTTGCGGTCCACATCGAAGCCGCCGACCACGCGGCCTGCAATAGGTCGGGGGCTTCCTGCAGCGACTGCTGCAGGACAGCGCCAGGCGCTCCGGAAAATCCCACCGCATGCAAAAACGCCCAGTCCGGTCTGAGCGGCGGCGGCAACCACCCTTGGCCGACTCCCGCCTGCATAACCCGGCGCATTTTTGCCAGCCCCTGAAGTGCCGCGGCCCGCGGGTCCGCAACCTGGCCCGAGTGCGCCTGCGCGGCGAGGTTGCCATGCGCCAACCCACCATAGTGATGGCTGGCACCGACAAACCCATCAAAGTTGAATTCACGTACGCTCAATTCGTGCTCTCTTACAGATCGAAACGCGCCAGACCGGCGGCGGACAAGCTCCCCAACCAAAGGTGCCCGTCGCGCTCGATGACCGAAGTGATGGGCGCGAACACATCGTGGCCGGTACCCATTAATGTTCGCTGGATTTGCCCATCGTCGGCAATTTCGATGGCATGCCCGATCTTGGGCGGGAGCGGCTGCAAGCTGCGAGGCAAACGCCAGACCACTTTGCGAAGAAAGGGATGCGGCAGCAACCGATCGAGCTCCGCGGAACGCGGCCCATACAACGCCACCCAAAAACTGCCTCTGGGCGACCGCGTGAGGTTGTCCGGAAAGCCCGGCAGATTATCCGCAAAAATATCGTCTTGACCCTTCCGGGGGCCGCTGAGCCACAGCCGGCGAATACGGTACCGCGTGGTTTCGTTGATCAGCACAAAGGATTGGTCGGCTGACACCGCAACGCCATTGGCGAACCACAAACCCGCAAGCTCCGTACGCGATTGCCCGGTTTCGAGGTCGTAACTCACCAGTCGCCCATTCGGCTCGTGGGAGTAAACATCTTGCATGACCTTGTGCACGCCGTACTTGACGGAAGCATCCGACAAATAAACGACTCCGGACTCGGAAATATCCAGATCATCGGGAAAACCCAGAGGCACGCCATCCACCTCCGTCAGCAGAACCTCCAGGGCTTGCCCGTTCCAGGCCAACAGCCCTTTGACAGCATCGGCAATGATCAACCGTCCGTCTGTTGCGAACTTCATGCCCAGTGGACGTCCCTGGGTGTTCACCAGATCGATCACTTCCCCGCTCGCTGGCCGGAACCGAACGATGCGCCCATCGATGAAACCGGTATACACATCACCGGCGGCGTCAATCGCCACAGCCTCACCGCCCTCGCCGACCTCAAGGACTACACGCTCGGCATTGCGAAGTTTTTCGTTGGGCGCCAAAACCCCTTCAAGAGCCGGCGCCGCCATGGGAGTCCATGCCTGTGGGGTGATCTCTACCGGCCAGAACAGCAGGTACCCGGCCAAGGCCAGCAACAGCACAACGAACACACGCATCAATTCATCTCCCCAATAAAAAAGGCCGCAGGCTTTTTGCCTGCGGCCAATGCTAACCGAGTCGAGGTGGCGGGGAGCCACGTCGGGGGAGGACACTTGGGGAGTTAATTACTCGGTTAACAGGAGGACTCAACGAGAGAGCGATTACAGGTTGATGGAAAGGCCGTCAAGAAAACGTCAACAAACCGACGCCGATAAAATTTTTGTCGCCCGGTTCGTCCGTCGCCCCCTAAGACAGGGTGTGCCGGCACGGTATCCGTATACTGCACAAACACCAGCACGACGCCTTTTCCATCTGATGCTCACTTCGTTCACTTTGCGCGCTCAGTGACTCGAGTACTGACCTATCTGCTGTCTGCATGGCTGGGATACCCCGGGTGGATTCTTTTGGTTTTCGCGGTCCTTGCGGGAACGACCAGTGGCATCTGGCAAACACGCAGCCAATGGCAATTGCAGGCAGCACAGACGATCGACGAACTGGAGCGGCAACTCGAACAGGATTTCAGCGGTCCGCGCCCCCCGACCCCGGCCCAGTTGATCGCCTACCCAACGATCACTTCACTGACACGTTTTGAATCCGATGGTGCGGTTTCCGCGTCAATTACCGCCACAGCGACGCCCGCCTGGCTCCCGCGCGCTCATTGGGCATGGGAACACGCAAACCAGCGGTACGAGTTTGAGATTGCGCCGTTAACCGCTGGCGAACTGAAAGCCCTGCTGCGCCAGCAGACCCTGGCGCCAATCGGGATTGACCTGCTGATTGCCCTGCTGCTGGCGCTGTGGATTGCCCGGCCCATCGCGGGCCTGCGCGATTGGCTGAGCGCGCTGGACCATGGCCGCTTCAGTCAATCCCCGCCACACAGCCCCTGGCCACTGAATCACGTTGTCAGCGAGCTGAAGGTGCTCGGTGAGCGCCTCCGCCACGCCCGCTCAGCGTTGCAGGCTCGCCAAAGCGCGACCGACCGAGCCAACAAGGCCACGATTCGTGAACTGCAACAGGAACTTACGCGCATTCGACAGGAACAGGAAGGTCTCTCCGCGATTGGAGATTCTCGCGGGGAACTCCTGCGAACGATGAGCCATGAGATGCGCACTCCGCTGACGGCAATCATCGGCTATGCCGACCTGCTCTCGAGGAACGACCCCTCCCCCGAAGTCGGCGAATACTCCGGGGTGATTTCCCGCTCCGCGCGAAACCTGCTGGGCATGATCAACAACCTGCTCGATCTGGCGCGAATCGAAGCCGGCGCACTGGAACCGCAGACTAACGAATTCGACGTCACCGAATTGATCGAGGACACCGTCGCCTTGCTCGCCCCGCTGGCCTTCGATAAATCGCTGGAGCTGAACACGCTGATTTATCACGACGTCCCTCCTCGATTGCGAGGTGACTCGTTACGCCTGGCACAAATCCTGACCAACCTGCTTTCTAACGCCATCAAATACACCGACGAAGGGGAAGTGATCGTGCGCCTGCTGCAGGAGCGGCGCGATCAGGATGGCGTCACTTTGCGCCTTGAAGTCGAAGACACCGGGCGGGGGCTGGATGACGAGCAGCAACAAAAACTGTTTCAGGCGTGGCGTCGATTCGAGGTCGCCGGCAGCAAGGCCAGTGGCAGTGGCCTGGGCCTGGCCATCGTGCACAAGCTGCTGGATGTTCTGGGTGGTCACATCGAAGTGGAGAGCACCCCGGGCAAGGGATCTCGGTTTACCGCCAGCGTGCCCTGCCGCACCGTCGGCACCACGCGCAGCCTCACCCGATGGGATGCGTTGCGCGGCCTGAAGGTATGGGTCTGCGAATCGCATCCGACGGCAGCCAAAGCACTGACGCACCTGCTGACGTTCTGGGAGGTGGATTTCCGCCTGTGGTCGCACGCCGGTGAACTTTTTGACGCACTACAAGACGTCAACACCCGGGTGGACGCGCGCGCGCTGATTCTGGGACTCGACTTTGATCACGCCCATGCCAGCACGGTCAATGACATCCTCAGCGTGGACGAAAAACGACGCCCCCCGACGCTGGTTCTGGTGCCGAGCATCGACGCCACCACACACAAGCAATGGCGTTCCCGGGGCGCCACGACGGTACTTTCCAAAGGCTCACCAAGAACCTCGCTTTACGATGCGCTCGCGATGCTTACGGTCCCGACCCGGAACGGCACACATATGCCACTGGAGAATCATCGCGTTCTGGTGGCGGACAACAATCGCGCCGGCCTGCGCATCCTGCAAACCCAACTGCAAAAGCTTGGCGCCAGCGTCGACCTGGCGGAATCCGGAACCGAGGCGCTTGCGCTCTGGGAGCAACATCGTTACGCGCTGGCGCTACTGGACTACCACATGCCCGGCCTCGACGGGAAGGAGAGCGCACTGCAGATGCGGGCCGGACCGCACAACCGGGATACCCCGCTGGTGGGAATGAGCGCCTGGCTTGACCCCAGCGAGGAAGAAGAGTGGCGCCAGGCGGGCATCGACGCGGTGCTGGTGAAGCCCTTCGACATGGACCGCCTGCTGCGCGTGCTGCGGCAACGTCGGGACCAGACCACCGCCGCTCGGGAGGGGGAACGCCGCAGCCAGGTTTCCCTGCTCAATGACCCGGAGATGGCCAACCTGCTGCGCGACGAGCTGCCGCAGCAATGGCAGGAACTGGATAATGCCTTCATTGCAGGCCAACTGAAGGCGGTGCGCGATGCCGCACACCAGTTGCACGGCACCGCTGCCTTTCTCCACCTGCAGCCACTGCAGAACAACCTGGCCCAGTTCGAGCGCTTCCTGGCCGAGCAGAAGAGCCTGGACGACCCCCGACTTCCCGAGCTGATGGCGCGTATTCAGCAGGGCGTACGCACGCTGCTAAGCGAGCTGGAAGAGCTTCAGATCGCTGAGTAACTGCGGGCTGATCCGCCGTTGGCTGAAACCGGATTGGCGCTGGATAACCGCGTGTGGACCATCAGGTTTTTCATCCGCGCGACTGAAGCCGCGAGCCCCATCAAAATGGCATCCGCGATCAGAGCATGGCCAATGTTGAGTTCCTGAATTTCCGGAATCCGCGCAATGGGTCCCGTGTTTTCGACGGTCAGGCCATGCCCGGCATGCACTTTCAGCCCTACCGCATGGGCCTGCATCGCGAAGGTACCGATGGATTCCAGAATCCGAGCACGCTCCGTCGCGTTTTCCGCATCGGCATATCGCCCCGTATGAATTTCAACTGCATGTGCCCCCGTGGCCCGCACGGCGTCCAGGATTGCAAGGTCCGGCTCCACGAAAAGGGAGACCTGAGTGCCAACCTGCGATAACGCCTTCACAGCCGCGGTAATGCGTTCCTGCTGCCCGAGAACATCCAGCCCCCCTTCCGTCGTCAGCTCCTCGCGGCGCTCCGGCACCAGACAGCAGGCCTGAGGCCGATATCCGCAAGCCAGTGCAACCATTTCTTCTGCGGCCGAAACCTCCAGATTCAGCGGAATGCTGAGACTGGAACGCAAATCCATCACATCGTGCTCCTGGATGTGTCGGCGGTCCTCTCGCAGGTGAACAGTCACGCTGTCCGCACCCGCGGCCTGGCTGATCAGCGCGGCTGTTAGCGGGCTGGGATAATTCGTCCCGCGCGCCTGGCGGATCGTGGCCACGTGGTCGACATTGACGCCAAGGCGCAGCGGCAGAATTTGATCTTGCATGTGCTGTTGTTTCCCGATGAGGGCTGTTGATGAATCTGGGTGAATTTTACTCGCTCGCCTGCGCCGTCGCCTGGGCGATGGCCATCGTGGCTTTTCGTCGCGCCGGCCAGAGCCTGCCTCCGCAGCATCTCAATTTGCTGAAAAACGGCGTGATGCTGGCATGTCTCGCGCCGACGCTGGTCCTCGCCGGTAGCCCGCTGGCACTGTCCAGCGAATCGCTCATCATCAGCCTGATCTCCGGCCTGCTGGGCATTGCCATTGGGGATGGGCTGTACCTCGCCGCGGTTCAGAAGATGGGTGCAAGCCGTGCGGGCCTCGCGGGCATGATGTACAGCCCTTGGGTGGTTGGTCTGTCAGCAGTCTGGCTGGGGGAAACACTCCGCCCCTGGCAGTGGGCTGGCATGGGCCTGGTGCTTTTGGGCCTGCTGGGCGTGGGGGTGGCCCAGCGCCGCCGCCGCGGCTCGACTGATGAACCTTTTTCCTGGTCGGGACTGGGACTCGCCGCCCTGGCCATGGCCCTGATGGCGGCAGGCATAGTGATGGCCAAACCGGTGCTCGAGGCCGAGCCTTTCCTCACGGTGGTCTGGTGGCGCGCCGTTGCCGGCACCGTGCCGGTGTTGCTGTGGCTGGCACGCCCCGGAGCCCCCGCACCATTGTTTTCTGCCGTCACCTGGGCGGGCGTCACCCAGTGGAAAACGCTGCTCTTCGGGTGTTTCGTCGGCACCTATGTCGCCATGATCATCTGGCTCGCCGGTTACAAATATGCCCAGGCGTCGGTGGCCGCCATCCTGAATGAGTCAGCGGCGTTGTGGATCATGCTGCTTGCATGGTGGTTACTGGACGATCGCCTGAATCGTGCGCAGGTGCTCAGTGCCTCATTGATCGCGGCTGGCGTCCTGCTCGTGCTCTTTGCGTAAGACCTGAGCAGCCCGCCATTGCTCACGCGAGCGCAGCTTGGAGAAATCCACCAGCAACGCCAGCTGTTGCTGCAGCGGCTGACGCAACCGTCGCGCTGCAGCCGGGTCCGGCTGCCCTCGGGCCAGCGCCAGCCAATCCGCCGCGGCTATACCCGCCAACGGGTCGTGACGTAACCCCTCCTCAGGGACCAGACGATAACGCGCCTCCGGATCCAGCTCCGATTGCATACAGTCCCGCGCAGGATCGAAGCCCAGGCCTAATTCTCGCAGCAGTTCCAGTTCGAATACGCGCAGCACACCCGCCGCGTCGACGTCTCTGTCACGGAGCTGATCCAGGCAGCTGAGGTACTGATCGAACAATGCGGGAACGGGTACCGCCTCGTGGGTGGCATGCAGCACCATTTCGGTCAGATACTGGCTGGCCCACCAGTTGTCACCCAGCGGCGCGTTACGTTGCGGTGGTAACAAAGAGAGGGAGACCAGGGTCCCCAAATCCCTTCCGGGCTTCCACTGCAGTTGACACGGCTGCCCCGGCATCAGCGGCGACTGTGTTTTCGAGCCGCGCATACCTCGGGCGATGACGCTGATACGACCGTGCGACCGGGTCAGTATGCGCAGAATGAAACTGCTTTCCTTCCAGGCATGGCGGTGTAAAACGAAGGCAATGTCCTCGCGAATCTCTCGCGACATCGTAAAGACCTAGTCCGCCGACCCCAGCGTGCGGATCACCGCTTGATCCTCGGCCCAACCTTCTCGCAGCTTCACCCATAAATGCAGTCGAAAAGGCCGTTCCCACAAACGAGTCAACGACGCCTCCGCAGCTTCGCGGATCAACTTCAGGCCACTGCCCTGCTTGCCCAGAACAATAGGCTTATGGCTCGCCCGATCCAGCCAAATGGTGGCGTGTACCACGTTTTTGTCACCCACATCCTCCATCGAATCGACGGTCACAGCGATTCGGTAAGGCAGTTCCTGGTGCAAGGTGGCAAACAGCTGCTCGCGGATTTTTTCCGCCACCAGAAATTCGCCTTTCTGAGGCGTCAGCATGTCTTCGGGATACAGCCACTCTCCCTCGTTGGCCAATTTGGCAAGCTCGCGGCACAGCATCCGCCCGTCAGCCGCGCGTCGCGCGCTTAGGGGAAACAATAGCTGTGGCGAATACTTCTCCTGCAATTGCGTCAATTCGGGAATCAACTTGGTCTTGTCCGGAATCCGATCCACCTTGTTAAGCGCAATCGCCAGAACTGCCGGAGAGCGCTGCAAGATCCGCTGGGCGACGATCTCATCGACACCGGTGCGTTTTCCGGCCTCGAGCACCCACAACACGATATCGGCATCCGACAGCGCGGACACAGCGTTTCGATCGAGCAGCTTGTTGAGTGTCTGATCCTTGCCGGGCGCCTGTCCGGGTGTATCCAGAAACACCAGCTGAGTCTGCTCATCCGTCCACACGCCGATCACCTGCTGGCGCGTGGTCTGGGCCTTGGGAGATACCGCCGACAACCCGGCTCCAACAAAACCATTGAGCAAAGTAGACTTGCCCACATTGGGGCGCCCGACGATGGCCACGGTGGCGACTTTCCGGCTCATTGACCATATTCCTTGTGTAACCAGGCGAGCAGCTCCCGCGCGGTATCCTGCTCTGCTCGACGGCGACTACGCCCTTGAGCAAAAACGGTTTTCGCGGCATCGCCGCCGGGCACAATCAGCGTGCCGCTGACCTTGAAATTGCGCTTGTGGGCGGGGCCACTTTCGTCCACCAATGCATACTCGGGCAGGCCCCACCCCGCGTGGCCTTGAGTCCACTCCTGCAAACGGGTTTTCGGATCCTTGAGCGCGTCTGCATCAGGCAACTGGTCCCAGCGCGCTTCGTAAAGGTGCTGCACGGCGGCCCTTGCGGCATCAAGCCCGGCATCCAGATAAATGGCAGCCAGAACCGCTTCGACGGCATCAGCCAGGATCGAATCACGGCGCCAGTCCGCACTGCTGAGTTCCCCGGGGCCAAGGATCAACCGATCACCCAACTTATTTTCGCGGGCAAGATCAGCCAAGGTTTCTTCACGGACCAGATGGGAGCGCAAGCGCGTAAGCTGCCCCTCAGATGCCTCAGGATTTCGCGCGTACAGCTCGGACGCGACGAGCATACCCAGAATCGCATCCCCCAGAAACTCCAGCCTTTCGTTGTGGACCGCCGCCGCGCTGCGATGCGTCAGGGCTTGGTTCAATAACTCCGGCTGACCAAATCGATGACCGAAGCAGCTGCTCAGGAACCTGCCCCGATGGGTGCTTCATTTTCAAACGAAATGACCAAGGCCCAGTTGGCAAACAGATCTGTACGGACTTCGTATCCGTAACGCATGACTTTACCCTCTTGGGTTTTGACGAATTTGATATCAGAAACCTGGAGGTTTTTGATGTCGTCGATATCCCATCGGCGCTGCAACATTTTGCGCATTTCCGTCACCGTGGTTGAGTTTTGACGCGCCTCAGGCGACTCCGCTACGGCATTGAAAGCGCTTCGGGCCTTAAACTCATCCATATATACCGGAAAGACTTTAAGCCCAACCAGGACCGCCACGCCGACCATAACCAGCGTGAATAGCGTTGAATACATGGCCCCCTGTTGCCGACGATGGTTCATCTTCAACTCACAATGTGGAAAAGCGAAAGCTTAGCCCAAGCCTTACTCGAGGTCACGGTCTGATCGGGTGCGAGGGATAAACAGCGGTGTGGAATCAAAGTACCGTGCCGATTCGCTTCCAATCTGGATGCCCCAGGGACTGGCTCCAATTCATCCAGATGAAGAATGCCCGTCCGACCAGGGCCCGCTCTGGGACAAAACCCCAGCGGCGCGAGTCGTCAGAACCATCGCGGTTATCTCCCATGACGAAGTAGTGCCCTTCCGGAACCTCTACACGAATGGAGTCTCCACGACGGGGCGGCCCAATGAGAATGTCGTGCTCGACCTCGCCTAACTCTTCCAAGCGGCGCTCAAAAACAAAATCCCGCCCTCCGAGCTCCAGTGCATAAGGACCGACATCTTTCTGGCGAATCGACTCGCCATTGATGAAGAGCTGCTTGTCCATATAAACCAGCGTATCGCCCGGCAACCCCACCACCCGCTTGATGAAATCCTGGCTGGGATCTTTGGGGTAGCGAAAAACCGCAATATCACCGCGCTCCGGACGTCCCGTTTCGATCAATGTGTGGTGAAAAGCCGGCATCTTGATGCCATAGGAAAACTTGTTGACCAGGATGAAGTCACCCACTTCCAGCGTCGGCAGCATGGACCCTGACGGGATGCGGAAAGGCTCCACCACAAACGAGCGCAGCACCAGCACGAACAGCAACACCGGAAAAAACGAGATGCAGGACTCAATGCCGAAAAACGGCGCCTGCTCCGGAGATCTGCGGGGAGCAAGTACCCACCGATCAAATGCGGTAACCAGCCCTGTCGCGACGGTCAGCAACAGCAAGGCCGCTGCAAAATCAAAATGCACATCGTACGGTAAGGAGAACACGGGCTATCTCTTTGAAGATGAGGGGCTAACGATCACGAATCACGACGGAGCACGGCCAGGAATGCGTCCTGCGGAATTTCCACCTTGCCGAACTGCTTCATCCGCTTTTTGCCGGCTTTCTGCTTTTCCAACAACTTGCGTTTCCGTGTCGCGTCACCACCGTAGCACTTCGCCGTCACATTCTTGCGCAAGGCTTTCACGGTACTTCGGGCGATCACTTTGCCACCCAATGCGGCCTGGATAGCGACATCGAACATCTGCCGCGGAATGATTTCCTTCAGCGCGTCTACCAAATCTCGACCGCGCCGTTCTGCCACGGATCGATGCACGATGGTGGCCAGGGCATCAACCCGGTCCCCATTGATCATGACGTCCAGTTTCACCAGGTCCGCAGCCGAAAAATGGGAAAAGTCGTACTCGAAACTGGCGTAGCCCCGGCTGACGGACTTCAGTCGGTCAAAAAAGTCCAGGACCACCTCGGCCAGCGGCAGTTCGAACTCCATGGACACCTGGGTGGCGTGATACTGGAGTTTCTTTTGCGTGCCGCGCTTTTCAATGCACAACTGCATAACCGCGCCTACGCAGTCCTCGGGCATCAGGAGTCGTGCCGTGATGATCGGCTCGCGCAACTCGTCATAACTGCCGGGCTCAGGAAGGTCGGCAGGATTTTCGATGCTGACGACATCGCCGTTCCGCATCTGCGCCTGATAAGTCACCGTGGGCGCTGTGGAAATCAGATCAAGATCATATTCACGCTCCAGACGCTCCTGCACGATCTCCATGTGGAGCATGCCCAAAAAGCCCACCCGGAAACCAAACCCGAGCGCACCGGAAGTTTCGGGCTCGAAGTGCAACGCGGAGTCGTTTAGTGCGAGTTTCTGCAGCGCGACGCGAAAATCTTCGAAATCTTCGGATGCAATCGGATAGAGACCGGCAAACACCCGTGGTTGGACTTTCTTGAAGCCGGGCACTCGTTCCGCACAGGGATTGGCCGCGTGGGTCAGCGTATCGCCCACCGGTGCACCATCGACTGTCTTGATGCCCGCCACCACGAAGCCCACCTCGCCACACTCCAGCGATTTTGTGGGGATACGTTTAGGCCCGAAGTAGCCCACCTCGGTCACTTCGTGCGCCTTACGCGTGCTCATGACCAGCATCTTGTCACCGGCCGCCAGCCGTCCGTTGACGATGCGAACCAACGAAACGACGCCCAGATAATTGTCAAACCAGGAGTCCATGATCAACGCCTGCAGCGGCGCATCCGGATCACCTTTTGGCGCCGGCACGGAGCGCACCAGCTGGTCCAGGATCGCCTCGACACCCTGCCCGGTTTTTGCGCTGCATTGCAGTGCGTCAGTGGCATCAATCCCGATGACATCCTCGATCTGTCCCGCGACTCGTATCGGGTCGGCAGCCGGCAGATCGATCTTGTTGAGCACGGGGATGACTTCCAGCCCTTGTTCGATGGCGGTGTAGCAATTCGCCACGCTCTGTGCCTCCACCCCTTGTGATGCATCCACCACAAGCAAAGCGCCTTCACAGGCTGCCAGCGAGCGCGAGACTTCGTAGGAAAAATCAACGTGTCCAGGGGTATCAATCAGATTCAGCTGCCAGCTCTCGCCATTGCCATCTTTGTAGGTCAGCCGAACCGACTGCGCCTTGATCGTGATCCCGCGCTCACGTTCGATATCCATCGAATCGAGAACCTGCGAAGCCATCTCACGGGCCGTAAGCCCGCCACAGACCTGAATGAATCGGTCTGCAAGGGTGGATTTACCGTGGTCGATATGCGCAATGATCGAAAAGTTTCGGATGCGGGATTGATTGGTGCGTGCTGCGCCAGAAGAATCGGCCAAGGGGGCTGCCATGAATGATCGAGTAAATCGCGAATTATATCGGGTCCGCACCCGCTACTGAGCTCAATGCCTCCAAGCACTGTTGCAGGTGTTCATCCAGCGCAATGTCGAACTCCCTGTCATCACCCATCGCGACCACCGGAATTCGCCAGCCATATTTTTGAATCAGCACCGGATCCGCACTGATGTCTTTTCGCTGAAGGCCCTGCTGTAATCCCTGGGTGGCCAATGCCTCCCACGCCTCTTCACATAATGGGCAGTCGGCACGCGTGTAGAACACGGCAACGGGCACACCGCTAGCCAAGTGCGTTCACACAGGAAACAGCGGCGGGGGTATGTGTGCCCTGTGGCTCAATCCGCAGCGAGCGCAGCGACAGCTGACGTGCCGCCAAACGCGGAGCAACCAAGCCGGCCGCGAATAGGGTCACGCCGACAACCGCCCCCCATACGCCGTCGACGTAGTCGGCAAACAGCGCAGCCACGACCAGCGCGGCAACCGGAAACCCCCAGGTCCACAGGGCCAGCCGGTGGAGCAAACGGGCGTCCATCACCAGCCACACGCGCTGCTTTTCGTGAACCGCAATACCCGCACGCGCAAGATCCAGCGGCTGTCGGCGAGCCGCAATCAGCTTGCCCAACACGCCCCCACCGCAACCACGCCCTTCAGCGCAGGCTTGACAGCCGTTTTGTGGGTCTGCGATCACCCTCACCTGACTGGGCGTGATCCCAATCACCGTGGCCGGGACGCGCAGCTCCGTATCCTCCGAGGCGCTCAGGGCTGCGCCTCCGCTGGCCGCAGTCCCAACGAAAACCAACGGGCTGTTTGCAATGGAACCTCGCCCATCGCGGTCACCGTCACCCCGTTGACCATTTTGCGGAATGTGCTGACTGCGCCACTGGAAACACGGGCCTCCGGGACGCTGGCCGCAGCGCCCACTGCATTGGCATAAATGGAAATCGACGCCAACCCGTCGCTGTATACCCAATGCGCGACCGACTCAGCGACCCCGGGCAAACGGGCCCAGGAGCGGTTGCTGAGACGGAAACCCGGCGGCGGCTCGGCCACCTCCCAGCCATTCAACAGTTCCTGATCAGCCGGCGATGGCTGAGGACGCCGCGCACGCACCACTTCCAGGTGCGAAATATCCATCGACGGTTGCAGCATTTCGTCACCGAGCATGTCCGGGTACTCCACGGTGACAAACTGAATTTGTTCCAGAACAGCCTGCTTGCCGTTGCGCACTTCCAGCTGCAATGGCATGGCCGTCTCGGCATCCAGTTCAATTTTGTAACCCCAGCGCCATTCGTCGCGGGGCTCGATAGTGACGACGTGTGTGCGACGGCCGGCTATGCGACCGGGGGTTGCTGACAGGTTGATCCGATAATGCTGAGACAAATGGTGCCGCGCGGATTCGCCCAGTGTCGGCAGCAAACCGCGCCCCTGGTCTTCTTCAATGATCTGGATTCCCTGCTCAGGCAAGGCCACACGCACCTCGCCCTGATCGCGCAATACTTCACGAGGCTCCCCAGACAGCGAGAGCACACGCTCCTGCTCGACCCCGTCGCGATAAACATGAACGACTTGCAACGTATCCATGTGCTTGCCGCTGCGCAGAACCGCCGTACCGGTGTAGGTCTGCATCCGCACCGCGTTGTTCATACGCTCAATCCACTCCCAGGCGGCGCCGTCAGCACAAGCCCCCGCCGAATATCCGGTGAGCGCCATTGGAAGCAGCCATGCAGCGTTTTTCAGCAGCATTGGCAATTTGGCAACAAGAACTTGTCCCTCAAAGCCTCGGCTCAGTTCCCGCTGTCGGCGGCTTCAGGAAGTGCGGCAACGGACGCACCGACTCGACCATAGGACACGGGTGAAGCCAATGCGTAACCGCCGCGGAAACGTGCATGCTGAAGGTACAGTTGCTCGAGCTCGGTACGCTGCTCAGGAACCGGAATGACCAGCTCCCGTGGCGCCGAGCTGCCAGCATCACCCAGCGTGCTGGCTACCTGGCTCTGCGACGCGTTAACAAGCACCGGGCGTGCCGCCAGTGCCGCAGGCGTGGTGAGCGCATCCGCAGCGATTTCAGGGATTGCCGCTACCGAGTCAACCTGCTGAGTTGCTGGCGCGATATTCAAGGCTACGACAGCCACGCTGGCAGCAGCCGCAAACCCGCTGGCAGCGACCCAGGTGCGTGCCGACGGGCGCCAACGGAACGGCAAAAGGAGCGGGCTGACGCGGACCTGGCGATTCCGCACTGGCGCCTGCTCTTGCCGAATCCGCGCAGCGACCGCAGCGCTGATATCAATATCCGGACAACCACGCCGACCCTGGCGAGCGAAGCGGGCCAGTTGCCCTCGACAAGCGGGGTTTTCCAATGAGTCCAGCAGGGCGTCAACTTCGGAAGCCGACAGTTCGCCGTCAACGAAAGCCGAAATGCGTTCCGCGTGCTCTAGGGATGCAGTCATAAGGCCAGTTTAGTCAAGCAGAGGGGCAATGTGGTCATCAATCGCAGCCCGGGCGCGGAATATCCGCGAACGGACCGTCCCGATGGGGCAATCCATGGCTTCAGCAATTTCTTCGTAGCTCATGCCTTCAAACTCTCGCAGCGTGATCGCCGTGCGCAAGTCATCCGGCAACTGGTCCAGCGCCAACGCAATCCGATCATTGATCTCGTCGGTCAGGGCCAAGTGTTCGGGGGTATCTTTCTCACGCAACTGGTCGCTGATTCCATAGTCTTCAGCATCCTGGACATCAAAATCCTGCGCGGCCGGGCGACGAGCCCGACTGACCAGCCAGTTTTTCGCGGTGTTGATCGCGATGCGATACAACCAGGTGAAAAATGCGCTCTGACCCCGGAAATTGCCGATGGCCCGCCACGCGCGAATAAAGGCTTCCTGCGCGACGTCCGGCGCATCCGCATCACTGACAAAGCGCGTCACCAATTGCAGAATGCGGTGCTGATACTTCAGCACCAGCGCGTCAAAAGCGCGCGCGTCGCCTTTTTGCGCACGCTCAACCAGCAACTGGTCGACATCCGTTGATGGAGTCATTGAGCGAGCACGCGTTTTGGCTTGTTGAACCTCCCGCGCTGTAACACGCCCCAACCCCCTGTTATCTTTGCGAATTGCACCGGTTGCTTCAGTGTAGCAACCGGCCGTATTCCCAACCAGCAATGCTGTCATGCCCGATACCTCTGTTCCGGTTTTAATCCTAGGTAGCGGAGCCGCGGGCTTAACCGCTGCTCTGCATCTTGCGCAATTGGGCCTTAGGAGTCTGGTTCTCGCAAAAGGTTCCCTGAGTCACGGAAGCACCTGGTACGCCCAGGGCGGCATCTCCGCCGTACTCTCCGCACGCGACAGCACGGAATCACACGTGGCCGACACGTTGAATGCCGGAGCCGGCCTTTGCGACGAGACGGCGGTCCGATTTGCGGTGGAGAACGGGCCCGCATTGATTCAGTGGCTGGATGGTCTCGGCGTGCCGTTCACGCGCTTGGCCGGTGGCGAGAAGTTTCACCTCACACGCGAAGGCGGCCACAGCACCCGGCGCGTGATACACGCAGCGGATGCGACGGGACAGGCCGTAGAAACATCGCTGCTTTCGGCAGCGAAAGCGCACCCGCTCATCGAGCTGCGATCCGGCCTGATTGCCGTAGATCTGATCGTTGCGGGTGATCGTGTGGAAGGAGCCTGGGTGTTCGACGAGAAACAGCGTCGCGTTCTCACCATTCCCGCCAGCGCTGTAGTCCTGGCGACCGGCGGAGCCAACATGGCGTACTTGTACTCCAGCAATCCCGCGGGATCCAGCGGTGATGGAATCGCGATGGCCTGGCGCGCCGGCTGCCGCGTGTCGAACATGGAATTCATGCAATTCCACCCCACGATTCTTTATCACGCAAAGGCTCAGTCATTCCTGATATCCGAAGCCGTTCGTGGTGAAGGCGGCTTGCTGAAGCTACCCAACGGGGAGCGCTTCATGCCGCACTTCGACGAGCGCGCCGAGCTGGCGCCGCGCGATATCGTGGCCCGCGCGATCGACCATGAGATGAAGCGCCTGGGGATCGACCACGTCTATCTGGATATCAGCCACAAAGACCCCGAATTCATCCGCACCCACTTCCCCACCATTCATGCCCGCTGCCTGGAAATCGGCATCAACATGACCAAGGAGCCGCTGCCCGTGGTGCCTGCGGCGCATTACACCTGCGGCGGCGTGATGACCAACCTGCACGGGCAAACCGACAAAACCAACCTGTACGCCGTGGGTGAAACGGCATCCACCGGACTACACGGGGCCAACCGCATGGCCAGCAATTCGCTACTCGAATGTCTGGTGTTTGGGCGCGCCTGTGCCCAGCACATCGCCATTGCGGGTCACGCCAACCCCCAATCCGCATTGCCGGACTGGGACGAATCGCGCGTGACCGATTCCGACGAAGAAATCGTAGTCAGCCACAACTGGCAGGAGATTCGCCGCACGATGTGGAATTACGTGGGAATTGTGCGCACCAATCGACGCCTCGAACGCGCGGCCAACAGAATTCAGATGCTGCGCCAGGAAATTCAGGAGTACTACGGGAATTTCCGCTTGACACCCGACCTGATCGAACTGCGCAACCTTTCGGCGGTGGCTGAATTGATTATCAGAAGCGCGCGCGAGCGCAAGGAATCGCGTGGCCTGCACTTCAATCGCGACTATCCCGACCGTCTGCCCGACGCGCTGAACACGGTTTTGAGCAATACCGACTAATTGGCGTTCGAGGCAAATGCACCACAGTTACGCATGACCTCGACTAACTCCGCATAGTCCCCGGGCACCGGCATACGCCCCGAGAGCATTGCCAGAATGTCCGGATCCTGTTCTTCGGTAAAGCGGGCGAAGGTTGCCTGAAACGCCGCATCACGCTGCGGGTACACCTCGTTGAGCACATACACGAAGGCCCGATCCAATTCACGCATACCGCGACGACACCGCCAGCGCAGCTGACCCAGATTCATCGTTTCGGCCATCTCTTTTCTCACCCATTGCGCACAAATGAAAACGGCGGGCAACCCGCCCGCCGCTTTCGTGTTGACTGCTGCTTTAGACCTGCCGCTCAAGCATCATCTTCTTGGTTTCGGCGATCGCCGCACCCGGGTTCAGACCCTTCGGACATGTATTCGCACAGTTCATGATGGTGTGGCAGCGATACAGCTTGAATGGGTCTTCCAGCATATCCAGGCGTTCCCCGGTGGCTTCATCGCGGCTATCAACCAGCCAGCGATAAGCCTGCAGCAAAATGGCTGGACCCAGGTAACGATCGCCGTTCCACCAGTAGCTGGGGCATGAGGTGGAGCAGCACGCGCACAAAATGCACTCGTACAGACCGTCGAGTTTTGATCGGTCTTCCTTGGACTGCAAACGTTCACGCGTTGGCGCCGCCGAATCCGTCTTGATCCAGGGTTCAATCGATGCGTACTGGGCATAGAAGTGCGTGAGGTCGGGCACCAGGTCTTTGACCACCGGCATGTGCGGTAGCGGGTAGATCCGAATTTCACCCTCGTAGTCGTCAATGGCCTTGGTGCAGGCCAATGTGTTGGTGCCGCCGAGCTTGTCGCCGATATTCATGGCACAAGAACCGCAGATTCCTTCCCGACAGGAGCGACGGAAGGTCAGCGTGGGGTCGACTTCATTCTTGATCTTGATCAGCGCGTCGAGAACCATCGGGCCGCAGGCATCCAGATCGATATCGTAGGTATCGGTCCGCGGGTTGTCACCCGAATCCGGGTCGTAACGATAGATCTTGAAAGTGCGAATATTTTTTGCGCCAGCCGGAGCCGGAAAGTGCCGCCCTTGCTTGACTTTGCTGTTTGCGGGAAGTGTGAACTTTGCCATCGTGATCTTCCTTAGTAGACGCGCTTTTTCGGCGGCACGACTTCGACATCATCGGTCATCGTGTGCATGTGCACCGGGCGGTAGTCGATCTTGACTTCCTTCGGGCCGGTCTGCCAGGCCAGAGTGTGCTTCATCCAATTCTCGTCGTCCCGATCCGGGAAGTCTTCGCGGGCTTGCGCGCCGCGGCTTTCCTGACGGTTCAGCGCACCGTTGATGGTCACCAGCGCCTGGCTCAGCAGGTTATCCAGCTCCAGCGTTTCGATGAGATCGGTATTCCAGATCATAGAGCGGTCCTGAATACCCACGTCCGCAAAGCTGTCGATGACACCGCCCAGCTTCTCCACGCCTTCGGCCAGAATTTCGCCTGTACGGAACACGGCGCAATGCGCCTGCATGGTCTTCTGCATGGCGAGTCGAACCTCGGCGGTCGGACGGCTGCCGCTGGCATGGCGGAAGCGATCCAGACGCGCCAGGATCTTGTCCTCGGCTTCTTTGGGCACCTCAGCTATCGACGCCCCAGGCTTGATCGTGTCCTCGCAGAATTTGGCCGCAGCGCGACCAAACACCACCAGGTCAAGCAAGCTGTTTGAACCCAGACGGTTGGCCCCGTGCACGGAAACACAGGCGTTCTCGCCAATCGCCATCAGGCCCGGGACCACCGCATCGGGGTCACCATCTTTCAGCGTGACAACCTGACCATGGAAGTTCGCGGGCGTACCGCCCATGTTGTAGTGCACCGTCGGGATCACCGGAATCGGTTGCTTGGTCACGTCCACGCCGGCAAAGATTTTCGCCGTCTCGGCAATACCCGGCAGACGCTCTTCGATCACTTCCGGCCCCAGGTGTTCGAGGTGCAGGAAGATATGGTCATTCTCCGGGCCAACGCCGCGGCCCTCACGGATTTCCATCGACATGGAGCGCGAGACCACGTCCCGCGATGCCAGGTCTTTGGCGTTGGGTGCGTACCGCTCCATGAAGCGCTCGCCATCCGAGTTGCGCAGAATGCCGCCTTCCCCGCGCACGCCTTCGGTGATCAGGCAGCCGGCGCCGTAGATACCGGTCGGATGGAACTGCACGAATTCCATGTCCTGCATGGCAATGCCAGCCCGCATCGCCATGCCGTTACCGTCACCGGTACAGGTGTGGGCGGAGGTGCAGCTGAAGAAGGCCCGACCATAACCACCCGTTGCCATGATGGTTTGCTGACCGCGGAAACGGTGCAACTGACCGGTGGCCATGTCCATTGCCAGTACGCCGAGGCATTGACCGTCGTCGCTCATCAGCAGATCGATGGCGAAATATTCGACGAAAAACTGCGCCTTGTACTTCAGCGCTTGCTGGTACAGCGCGTGCAGCATCGCGTGACCGGTCCGGTCCGCAGCGGCGCAGGTCCGCTGAGCCGTGCCTTCGCCGAAGCGCGTGGTCATGCCGCCGAACGGGCGCTGATAGATGCGACCGTCTTCGGTACGCGAGAACGGCACGCCATCGTGCTCGAGCTCAATAATCGCGGGAATCGCTTCCCGGCACATGTATTCGATGGCGTCCTGGTCGCCCAGCCAGTCCGACCCCTTGACGGTGTCGTACATGTGCCAGCGCCAATCGTCTTCCCCCATATTGCCCAGTGCGGCTGACACCCCACCCTGCGCAGCAACGGTGTGCGAACGCGTCGGAAAAACCTTGGTTACACAGGCGGTGGAAAGGCCTGCCTGCGCAAGGCCGCGAACGGCGCGCAGACCTGCGCCGCCTGCACCAACAACCACAACATCGTAGGCGTGGTCGATGATTGGATAAGTGGAACTCATCAGTGTTCGTCCTTGGATTTCTGTTTAGTGACCAACGGCAACCAGCACGACGCTGATCACACAGGCAATGGCGCCGAGCGCAGCGAGTAACTTGACCGCAACAATGCTCGCAACCCGCATGCCGCCGCCCACGTAGTCCTCGATGACGACCTGCAAGCCGAGTGCGGCGTGGTAGAACAGCACGATGCAAAACGCCGACATCAGCACCGCGACCACGGGGTTCGCCAGCCACGCGGTGAACGTCGCGTAGTCGGCACTGGCCAGACATACCAGGGACCAGACAAACCACAGTGTCAGCGGCAGCATGGCAATGGAGGTCAAACGCTGCACCATCCAGTGTTCGGTACCCGACTTCGCAGAACCCAGACCACGGGCGGTACCCAAAGGTGACCGATAACTCATCGTCTAACTCCCCTTAAAACCAGATGCTCAGCCAGGTGATGGCTGTCAGACCGCAGGCACAGGCCAGCATGATGTAGCCACCCCGATACACACTGGGAATGTCCAGTGCCGCACCGGTGTCCCACACCAGGTGACGCACCCCATTGCAGAGGTGGTAATACAGCGAGAAGCTGAAACCGAGCAGAATTAACTGCCCCAGAATCGTGCCGTAAAACGCCTGCACGGCAGCGTAACTTTCGGGGCCACTGGCGGCGGCCAACAACCAACAGACCAATCCCAGAGTCCCGATGGCGTTGAATACGCCGGTCGCACGGTGAGTAATGGAAAGCAGCGCAGTAAGCTGCGGGCGATAAACCTGCAAATGAGGCGATAACGGCCGCCCCTGGGTATCAATGGCCATACGTGTCCTTTCCCAATGGATCTTGCCGACGGCCTTGCAGCCGCCTGCTACGACTAAAAATCGATACAGCGACCTTTTCGCTCCCAATCCCCGTAACGGGTAGGCTCGAGCCCACGCGGCCCACCGATCTCCGTCGGCCGCTCGGGCGACTTCGGCTCTGGTGTCGACTGCGGAGTTTCCTCCTTGCGGTCAGCTTGCGCTGGCTTATGATCAGCTCTCTTCATAGCCCGCGAAGGATACCCCTGCAGCGGCCTTTCTGTCAGATCCCCCCCGCGTTGAACCGCCGTTTCGAGACCAATGTCGTACTTCTCTCACCGCCCGCTGAGCATTGATCTATCAGCGGAATATTGCTGCGCAACAATTGAAGGGCCTGAAGCCGCCGCGTTTCTACAGGCGCAACTGGCGTGTGATGTGATGACGATTTCCCCTCACACTGCGCGCTGGACCTGCTGGGTTGATGCGCGCGGGAAGGTTCGCGCGTTGGGTCATCTGGCAAAAATCAGTGACGATCAATGGCGGTTTGTCGCCGCAAAAAGTTTCGCGCCCGCGCTCAAAAAACTGGCCATGTTCGTGTTGCGCTCCAAAGTCACCCTGGGTCATTCCACGGAAATTTGGGGTTGCCTGGGACTGCCCGCTGCGGCCGAGAGCATCCAAATCGATGTGCATCGCAGCCTGCGCTTTTCCGCCCCGCAAACGGCGACGGTCAAAGAGACCGGCCTGTGGCAATGCGTCGCCGCCCTGCAGGGCGAAGCTCAATTCAGCGCCGAGATCTGCGCCGAGGAGATCCCGCAAAGCCTGGGTCTACGTTCCGAACTGGGATTCAGCCTGACCAAAGGTTGCTATCCCGGGCAGGAGATTATTTCCCGCGTGCACTATCGCGGGCGTCCGCCCCGCCGCCTGGTGACCACGCTCGCAAAAAAGGCGCCCGAAGACGCCCTTTTTACCGTACCGGTTGAGGCTTCTGGCCTCACGGTTGCGCAAAGCCTGCGCGCCGTGTCGGCCTGAACACGCTCAGACCTGCTCCGGCCGGAGTTGCGGGAACAGCAGCACGTCGCGAATCGACGCAGCGTCGGTAAACAGCATCACCAGGCGATCGATTCCGATCCCCTCACCGGCCGCTGGCGGCATGCCGTATTCCAGTGCCCGCACATAATCCGCGTCGTAATACATCGCTTCGTCATCCCCGGCGTCCTTGGCCTCAACCTGCGCGCGAAAGCGGGCGGCCTGATCTTCGGCATCGTTGAGTTCGGAGAATCCATTGGCGATTTCCCGGCCGGCGATGAACAACTCGAAACGGTCGGTCATGCCCGGCTGATCGTCGCTGGCACGTGACAACGGCGAGACTTCCGCCGGGTAACCGGTTACAAAGGTCGGGTCGCTGAGCTTGTGCTCCACGGTTTCTTCGAACAGTTCGAGCTGCAGCTTACCGATTCCGCCCGCCGGTACCTTGCAGCCCTTACGCTCAAGGGCCGCCTTCAGCACCTCGGGATCGTTCAGATCGGCATCTGCCAGATCGTCGTTGTACTGCCGAATCGCGTCGCGCAGGTCCAGGCGTGTAAACGGCTTCCCGAAATCAATGGATTGCCCCTGGTACTCGATCACGGACTTGCCCAATACCGTCACGCAGATTTCGCGCAGCATTTCTTCGGTCAGTACGATCAGGTCTTGATAGTTCGCCCAGGCCTGATAGAACTCGACCATCGTGAACTCTGGGTTATGCCGGGTCGAAACGCCTTCGTTGCGGAAGTTCCGGTTGATCTCGAAGACCCGGTCGAACCCGCCAACAACCAGGCGCTTCAGGTACAGCTCCGGTGCGATGCGCAGGTACATTTGGGCGTCCAGAGCGTTGTAGTGTGTGGCGAAGGGACGCGCCGCCGCCCCACCCGGCAATGGGTGCAACATCGGGGTTTCCACTTCCAGGTAGTCGCGCGCCATGAAGAACGCCCGCATCGCCTGGATGATGCGCGAACGGATACGAAAACTTTCCCGCACCTCGGGATTCATGACCAGATCCACGTACCGTTGACGATACCGGGTCTCGGTGTCCGTCAACCCGGCCCATTTTTCGGGCAGCGGGCGCAACGATTTGGTGGCCAGCGACCAGGAGGCCACCGCCAGCGTCAACTCGCCTTTCTGTGTCCGGAACAGATGCCCGGTAACCCCGACGATATCGCCGATGTCCAGCGCCTTGAACTCCTGGTAGCTCTCCACACCCAGCACATCCCGCTCGAAACTGATTTGCAGCCTCCCGGTACTGTCCTGCAACTGGCAGAAACTTAACCGCCCCATGACACGTTTGAGCATCAGGCGTCCCCCCAGACTCAACCCTTGAGCGGCCTCAAGCGCCTCACCTTCCGCATCACCGTACTGCGCAATGATCTCGGCGATGGTGATATTGGGACGAAAATCGTTGGGAAAGCGAAACCCGGATTCCCGCAAACTGTTGAGCTTCTCGCGACGCTGCGCGATGAGTTTGTTATCAGTGTCTTGCACTACAAGCCTTCCTTCAGGCTGGCTTCGAGAAATTGGTTGAGGTCACCGTCCAGAACGGCCTGGGTATTACCCACCTCAACCCCGGTTCGCAGGTCCTTGATGCGCGATTGATCCAGCACGTAGGAGCGAATTTGGCTGCCCCAACCAATATCCGACTTGGAATCCTCCAGCGCCTGCGATTCCGCGCTGCGCTTTTGCATTTCCAACTCATACAGCTTGGCTTTCAGCTGCTTCATGGCGGTCGCCTTGTTCTTGTGCTGCGACCGGTCGTTCTGGCACTGCACCACAATCCCGCTCGGGTTGTGCGTGATCCGCACCGCGGATTCGGTCCGGTTGACGTGCTGACCACCCGCGCCGGAGGCACGATAGACGTCGATCCGCAGGTCACTGGGGTCAATGTCGATTTCGACGCTGTCGTCGATTTCCGGAGAAACGAACACCGCCGCAAATGACGTATGCCGGCGCGCACCTGAATCAAACGGCGACTTGCGTACCAACCGATGCACACCGGTTTCGGTGCGCAGCCAACCGTACGCGTAGTCGCCCTTGATGTGAATGGTGGCGCTCTTGATCCCCGCGACTTCGCCCGCGCTGGCTTCGATCAGTTCGACATCGAAACCGTTGGCCTCGCCCCAGCGCAGGTACATGCGTAGGAGCATTTCCGACCAATCCTGCGCCTCGGTCCCGCCGCTGCCAGCCTGGATATCCAGGTACGCATTGGAAATATCCTGCTCGCCGGAAAACATGCGCCGAAATTCCAGGGCGCTGAGCACGTCATCGATACCGGCAAGCTCGGTTTCAACGTCCGCGAAGACATCTTCGTCGTTGTCTTCGATCGCCATTTCCAGCAATTCGGCGGCGTCGGCGATCCGCGTACCGGCTTCGGTCAGCGGCTTCACCTGTCCTTCGACACGCGCCAACGTGCGTCCGACTTCCTGCGCTTTCTCCGGGTTATCCCACAGGGTGGGCTCGGACTGTTCGGCTTTGAGTTCCTCTAACTGTTCCAATAGTGCGGGATAGTCAAAGGTAGCCCCGCAGAGCGTCGAGACGACTCTGCAGAGCTGTAATCCTTTCTTTTACCTGACCGGTTTCCATGGGTGTGCTTCGATCTTCTCGTTTAGGACGAATTGGCCTCTCCGCAACGGTCGAAAAAACACCGTATGAACCATGCATTGGCGAGGCGTGGGCGCGTATAGTAGGTGAACTGCGGCACCAACGTGCTGCGTCTTCCGGAGCCGAGGCTCCGAGGTTCGTGTTCGATTTCGGGGAGCAAACACTTCAATGTACCGCCTAGCCGCACTGACACTCGGCCTGTTCGCCCTCTATGGGCAAACCGCCTTCGCTCAGGATTACGACAAAGCCGACCGCCGTTTTTACATCGCACCGCAGGGCGCCTATTTCATCGGCGATAGCCACCGCGCGCTGGACGACCAATTTGGGTACGGCATCAGCTTCGGCAAAATCCTCGGCCGCGGCCCCAACCTGGAACTCAACTACGAAGTCTTTGAACCCGACGCGGAGTCCGGAGAGCGTGGCCCCATGCTGGAAAGCTATGGGGTCGGCCTGCTGATGTTCCCGATGCGGAAAAAGCTGCCGTTCTATGTTCTTGCCAAAGTTGCGCGTGGTTTCACCGTGTACACCGTCGACGGCAAAGATCAGGAGGCCGAATCGGACCAGTTTGATCTGGGTCTCGGATACATGCTGGGTCTTGGCGACTGGCCGGTATTCGGCAATGGTCCCGCGCTGCGACTGGAAGCCCGCTACCGCTATGACAAATATTCATCGGGCCAGGCTGCTGAATACGCCAACCTTGCCGGCATCAGTCCCGAGCGCGCCTACACCGACTACATTCTCGGCGTCGGCCTGCAGATCCCGCTGGGCCCAGACCCGAATGCATCAACCCCGCTGGAAGACCGCGAACCCGATGAAATCATCGTCGTCAAAGCCGCCGACACCGATGGAGACCAGATTCCCGACAGCATGGACGATTGCCCCAACACACCCGCGGGCGCTACCGTTGACACGCGCGGTTGTGAGCGCGACAGCGATTCCGATGGTGTTGCGGATAGCGCAGATCGCTGCCCGAATACGGCCGCTGGCCTTAGCGTTGATGCGCAGGGTTGCGCTGCGGATGGTGATGGCGATGGCATTCTGAATGTCAACGACCAGTGTCCGAGCACCCCTCGAGGCGCGGCGGTCATGGCCGATGGTTGCGCTCCCAGTGGCGACTGCCGTTTGCCGAAACCCGGCCAGTCGGTCAATAGCAACGGATGCGTCGCTGAAGACAGCATCATCCTCAAGGGCGTCAACTTTGACACCAATCTGGCGACTCTGACCGCCTCGGCAAAGCGCCAACTTGATGATGTAGCGAAAGTTTTGGTCGGTAGTCGTGGCGTGGTCTTTGAAGTGGGCGGGCATACCGACTCCAGCGGTGACGCCCAGGACAACCGTGTACTCTCAGAACAACGGGCGGTGGCGGTGAAACAGTACCTGGTCAGCCAGGGTGTTCCTGCAAGCGTTCTCACAGCCCGTGGTTATGGTGCAAGTCAACCGCTGGTTCGCAACGACACTGCGAGTAACCGAGCGAAAAACCGACGCGTAGAACTCAAAGCCAAGACGCAATAAACACCAGCAAACTATGGCTTTTTAATCTCTAACACTTATAATTCGTGCTGTAATTTTCGGGAGTGACTCAATGACTAAATACCGCGCCTTGGCGATTTCCGCCTTGATCGCTGCCTCTGCTGCTGCGCCGAGCCTATCTCAGGCATCTGCTAACCAAACTGGCTGGGCCATTGCGGGCCTGTTGCAAACCACCCTGGCGGACGATCGCGGCGATGTCGATGACGGCATTGGTGGTCGTTTCGGTCTGTCCTACGCCCTCTCGAACTGGCTGACCGTTGAAGGTCTGTTCGGTTACCAGGAATTTGATGGCGCCAGTGCCGGGGCGACCTGGCAAGATGAATACACCCTGGGTGTGGATTATCAGTTCCATGTCCTGCCGGGTGTGGGTCGCTTCCAGCCTTATCTGATTGCTGGCCTCGGCGGTGTGCGCACCGTCGATCTGACAGCACCTGACCTGACCACGAATGACTTCTATTGGCAGGCCGGCCTGGGTCTGGACATCTCCATCACCGAGAAGCTCGGTGTGGTTGCCGACATCAAGCACCGCTCGATCTACTGGGATGATGTTCGCATCATTCAGGATCCGAACGAAATCTCTTTCGGCATCGGTCTGACCTACGATCTGTCCAGCAAGCCGGTCATCATTGAAGTCGCCGCCGATGGCGACGCCGATGGCGATGGCGTACCGAACAGCCTGGATCGTTGCCCGAACACCACTCCAGGTGCGGTGGTTGACGCCTACGGCTGCGAAGTCACCAGCACGATTGCCGACTCTGACGGCGACGGCGTGCCAGATAACATGGACCGCTGCCCCAACACGCCAGCGGGAACGCCGGTCGATGGTGAAGGCTGCCCGGCTCCGGAAACCGTGATCATCTACTTCGCATTCGATTCCTCGGAACTGAATGGCCCCGCCCAAAAAGCGCTGGACATCGTCGCTGACAACCTGAAGTCTCGCAGCTACGTGGTTGCTGTGGCCAATGGCCATGCAGACCGCACCGGTACCGAAGCTTACAACCAGGCCCTGTCCGAACGTCGTGCCAAGGCCGTCGCCAAGTACCTGCGGGCTGCCGGCGTGCCGGATTCGCAGCTGCGTACCCGTGCATTCGGCGAAACCCGCCCTGCAACGCCGGGTGACACCCCGGAGCAACGTGCACGTAACCGTCGCGTCGAGATCAACATGATCGAAGAGTAACGTTTCTCCGGAAACGTGCTGATCGGAAAGCCGCCTTCAGGGCGGCTTTCTTTTTTGCGCAATCCGCGATTTCGCACTGCTCTTGAATGCGCTGCAACGCACCCAGTCGGTGAACACCCGTCAATCCGCTGAATACCCCCATGGGTATATTGACTCCCGCTTGGGTCTCACGTAAAAAGATAAGCTTGTAATATTGATGACCATAGCGTCGGCGTTCATCGCCGAAGTGCGGGGAATCCCCAACACGTCATTCACGAGTCCGAGGACGACAGCGCACAATAATTGCGCACGTGGCTGCCACTTCGACATTTCTTGCCTCTGCGTGCGAGTTCAACGGATGGTTTGGGAACCCTCGTCTACCGTTTTCATGTCGATTCACGACTACCGAAGGAGAAATTTGTGGCACTGATTTCATTGCGCCAGCTTCTGGATCATGCTGCCGAGCATGGCTACGGCTTACCCGCGTTCAACGTTAACAACATGGAGCAGGTCAAAGCCATCATGGAAGCCGCCGATGCGGTTAACAGCCCGGTCATCCTGCAAGGGTCGGCAGGGGCGAGAAAGTACGCCGGTGAAGCATTCCTGCGGCACCTGATTCTCGCCGCCAACGAAGCCTATCCGCATATCCCCATCTGCATGCACCAGGACCATGGCACCTCCCCGGAAGTGTGTCTGCGCTCCATTCAGTCCGGATTTTCGTCGGTGATGATGGACGGTTCGCTGCAGGAAGACGGCAAAACACCATCCAGCTACGAATACAACGTGGAAGTCACGGCGCGCACAGTGCGCATGGCCCACGCTGGTGGCGTCTCGGTTGAAGGGGAGCTGGGTTGCCTGGGCTCGCTCGAAACCGGTGAAGCCGGCGAAGAAGACGGCATTGGCGCCGAAGGCAAGCTCTCGCATGATCAGTTACTGACAGACCCTGACGAAGCCGCCGATTTCGTCAAGAAAACCGGCGTGGACGCCTTGGCTATCGCCATTGGCACCTCGCATGGCGCTTACAAGTTCACCCGCCCCCCGACAGGCGACATCCTCGCTATCGACCGTGTCAAAGCCATCCACGCCCGAATTCCGGACACCCATCTGGTCATGCACGGTTCGTCCTCGGTACCCCAGGATTGGCTGGCCATCATCAACGAGTACGGCGGCGACATGGGCGAAACCTACGGGGTTCCGGTGGAAGAAATCGTGGAAGGCATCAAACACGGCGTGCGCAAGGTCAACATCGACACCGATCTGCGCATGGCGTCTACCGGTTCCATCCGCCGGCATTTGCACGAGAACAAATCGAACTTTGATCCGCGCAAGTTCCTGGCGGAAGCGACCAAAGCCATGTCGGCCATCTGCAAAGCGCGATACGAAGCTTTCGGATCGGCGGGAATGGCACCCAAAATTCGTGTTCTCTCGCTGGAAACCATGGAGCGGCGCTACGCCAGCGGCGAGCTCGACCCGAAGGTCAACTAGGCATCACGCAGCCTACTCGCGCGCCGTGGTGCCCGATTCCTAACTCCAACAAAAAACCCCGCTTTTGCGGGGTTTTTCGTATCTGGCGGAGAGGGTGGGATTCGAACCCACGAAGGGCGTAAACCCTTGGCGGTTTTCAAGACCGCTGCATTCAACCGCTCTGCCACCTCTCCTGATTTTTGGCCGCTGAAATGCGTCAAGCCGCATAGAATACCCGGAAATCTCTTTGCCGACAGGATTGCAGAATGTCGATTACCCGCCACCCCGAAGCCCGCTTTGAAGCACCACCTGCCACGCCTTGGGACTGGGTGCGTGACTGGATCACGCAAGCGCAGCATGCCGGTTTAGTCGAGCCCACAGCAATGAACCTCGCGACCATTGATGCGCAGGGGCGGCCCTCCAACCGGACTGTATTGTTCAAAGGCTGGGAAGATAACCGCGTTTGCTTCTATACGAATCTGAAAGGCCGCAAAGGCCAGGAGCTACTGGCTAACCCGATGGCTTCCCTGTGCTTTTGGTGGGACCGACTCGATCGACAAATCCGCTTCGAGGGTGAAGCACACCCGCTGAGCGATGCAGAAAACGATGCCTATTTTGCCAGCCGCGACCGCGGCAGCCAGATCGGCGCCTGGGCTTCAGAACAAAGTCATCCCATTGCCTCCCGTGCCGAACTCGAAGCCAAATTTGCGCAGGTGCAAGCACGGTTCGATAACGATGAACCCATCGCCCGCCCGCCGCACTGGGGCGGGTTTGGGCTTACCGCTCGGGCTATTGAAATCTGGCAGGGCCAGGCGAATCGCTTTCACGACCGCGTGCAGTACACGCTGGGCGCAGATGGGAGCTGGTCTCACCAGCGCTTGCAGCCCTAGTTCTGTCGTCGCGTCCAGGTCTCAAACACCATGGGATAGCGGTTCTTTGCATCGGCAGCTCGCGGCACTGCGGCGCGGCGCTCGAACGCTCCCAGGTCGGGCCGGAACCAGGCGTCACCCTCTGGCTGGGCGTCGATACGGGTCCATTCGATGCGATCCGCTGTTGGCAGCGCTTCAGCATATACCTGAGCCCCACCGATCACGAACAGCTGGCTTCCGGCCAACCCGAGAGCTGCGGCCAAGGTGGTCACCGCGTGCACGCCAGGCGCGTTCCATGTGGGGTCTCGCGTCAGTACCAGGTTGGTGCGATTAGGCAAGGGCCGGGAGCCGATGCTCGCAAACGTTTTTCGGCCCATCAGAATGACACCGCCGCTTGTCAGCGCCTTGAAATGCGCCAAATCCGCAGGTTGATGCCAAGGCATGTCGCCCCGCAGACCAATGACATCGTTACGCGCGCTGGCAACGACCAGGACAATTTCCGTATGCATGATTCGCAAGTCAGCGACGATGGAACATTCATGCGCAAAATACCGGTTTTCAGCTCCCGGTGCCGACACCGGTAGCGGATAGCCCTGGAGTTCCCATGCTGATTCTTTGGTGGGCCCGCCGAGACCTGCGGCTGATCGATAACCCTGTCCTCGAGTATGCCGCCCGACACAACGCACGCGTTGTGCCGGTCTACGTCCACGCTCCCGACGAGGAGGCGCCGTGGCAACCGGGCGCCGCAAACAACTGGTGGCGTTGCACATCGTTGCAGGCGCTGGATCAGCAACTCCAGAATCGCAACGGCCGACTGATCGTGCGCTCGGGTTCCAGTGCAGAGACCTTGCGTGCCCTCGCGCAGAAGCTCGGCGCCGATGCGGTCATGTGGAACCGACTTTACGAACCCCACCTGGTGCAGCGTGATCGTGGCGTGAAAACCACGCTGCTCAATGCCGACATCGAGACGAAAAACTTTTCCGGGCACCTATTGCTGGAGCCCCACCGCAGCTGCAAACCCTCCGGTGAGCCCTACCGGGTCTTCACCCCGTACTGGAAAAACGCCGCATCGTTTATCAACCGCACATCCACACCGGACGAGCCGCCAGCGATTTGCTGGGATGGGCAGGAGCTGCCCTCCCAATCGCCCGGCGACCTCGCCGAGTTCCAACCCGAGCCCTGGCACCAACAGCTCGCCGCGCACTGGGAGCCCGGTGAATCCGCGGCCAACGCAGCGCTGAACCAATTCGTGGACCAGCATCTGCACTCCTATGCCGAACTCCGGGATCACCCGGGCGAACTCGGCACCTCGCGGCTTTCACCGCACCTGCACTTTGGGGAGATCAGCGTTCAACGCGTCTGGAATGCCGTGACGTCCTCCCCCGAAAACGGCAGCAAATTCCTCAGCGAACTGGGCTGGCGGGAGTTTGCCCATCATCTGCTGTGGCATTTCCCGGAGACGCCCCGCGCGAACTTCAACCCGCGTTTCGATCATTACCCCTGGCGAAAACCAACAGTCGGCGACCCTGCCCTGCGCGCATGGCAACGCGGCCGGACGGGGATTGCCATGGTCGACGCGGCGATGCGCGAACTGTGGCAATGCGGCTGGATGCACAATCGCATGCGCATGCTGTGCGGGAGTCTGCTGACAAAAAACCTCGGCATACATTGGCACGCGGGCGCCGAATGGTTCTGGGACACACTGGTCGATGCCGACCTGGCCAACAACACCCAGGGCTGGCAGTGGGTCGCCGGTTGCGGCGCAGACGCGGCCCCGTTTTTCCGGATTTTCAATCCGGACACCCAGGCCGAGCGTTTCGACAGCCGGGAACAATACCGCCGGCGCTGGCTTCCACAGGGCGCCGCATCAGTGCCTCCCATGGTGGATTTGAAGTCCTCCCGCGCGCGGGCTTTGGCGGCTTACAAGGACAACTGCACGGGCAACGACTAGAATTCCGCGTCTCCCCTTGCCCTCGTCGTGACATGTCCGACACACCGTCCGCCCACCCTGCCCCCCGGCACTTTCTCGAAACACGCATCGTCGATGATCTGAAATCCGGCTCGTTGCCGGGTGGGCCGGTGACGCGTTTCCCTCCAGAGCCCAACGGTTTCCTGCACATCGGTCATGCCAAGTCGATCTGTCTGAATTTTGGGCTGGCGCAGCGCTACGGTGGCACCTGCAATCTGCGTTTCGACGATACCAACCCGGAAAAGGAAGAGCAGCAGTACCTGGACGCGATCCAGGAAGATGTGCGCTGGCTGGGTTTCGAGTGGGATGGCCCGGTTCGGTACACCTCGGCCTACTTCGAAACCCTGTACGAATACGCACTCCATCTGATCCGCAACGGCGACGCCTACGTGTGTGACCTGACGGCTGAACAGGCGCGCGAGTATCGCGGCACACTCAAAGAGCCCGGCCGTAACAGCCCGTATCGGGAACGCGGGGTGGAGGAAAATCTGCAGCTATTTGCCGACATGCGAGCTGGCCAGTTCGCCAATGGCGAAAAAGTGCTGCGCGCGAAGATTGATATGGCCAGCCCCAACATGAATTTGCGCGACCCGATTTTGTACCGCATCCGGCATGCCAGCCATCACCAAACCGGCGATGCGTGGTGCATCTATCCCACCTACGACTTTGCGCATGGCCAGTCGGATGCGCTGGAAAACATCACCCACTCGCTTTGCAGCCTGGAATTTGAAGACCACCGCCCGCTCTACGACTGGTTGATCAACCACCTCCCTGTTCCGGCTCGCCCGCAACAGATCGAGTTTGCGCGTCTGGAGTTGAACTACACCATCACAAGCAAACGCAAACTGAAAAAACTGGTTGATGATCAGCATGTAGAAGGCTGGGATGATCCGCGCATGCCCACGATTTCGGGCATGCGGCGGCGCGGATTTCCGGCAGCGGGCATCCGCAACTTCATCGAATCTGCCGGGGTTTCCCGCGCCAACAGCCTGACCGACGTCGGCATGCTCGAAGCCGCGATTCGCGACGAACTCAACCGCACTGCGCCGCGCGCGATGGCTGTCATGCAACCGCTGCGCGTGGTCCTCGAGAACGTCGCAGAAAACCATGAGGAAATGCTCAGCGCGCCAGCGCACCCCGACAACGAAGAACTGGGTGCACGTGTGCTGCCCTATGGGCGGGAGCTGTTGATCGAAGCCGATGACTTCCTCGAAGAAGCCAACAAGAAATTCAAACGACTGGTTCTGGGCAAGCGCGTTCGCTTGCGTAACGCCTATGTGATTGAGGCCGTCGGTGTGGAGAAAGACGCTCAGGGCAAGGTAACCTGCGTGCGCGCCATTCAGATACCCGACACACTGGGCAATGACCCGGCAGATGGGGTGAAGCCCAAGGGCGTCATTCATTGGGTATCCGCGAAGGCCGCAGTCCCGGCAACAATCAGGCTCTACGACCGCCTCTTCAACTGCCCCCAACCAGGTGCGGATAGCGACGACTTCATCAATGACCTGAACCCGGATTCGCTCGAAGTGGTGCAAGCGTGGGTCGAGCCGTCACTGGCACAGGCCAAGCCTGAAGATCGCTTCCAGTTTGAGCGGCTGGGCTACTTTGTCGCGGACCGCCTTGATCACTCAGCCAAGGCGCCCGTATTCAATCGCACCATCGCCCTGCGCGATACCTGGGAAAGCAAGGGCCAGTAGTCAGCCCGCCTATGCGTTCAGCAGGGCCTTCAGGGGCGCATTTAGCAACCGCCCCTGTGGGTCGAGCTGCTTGCGCAAGGCCTGAAAATCCCCCCAACGGGGGTACAGCTCAGCCAGATCAGACGTGCCCATCGCGTGTTCCATCCCCCAGTGTGGGCGCCCCCCATATCGCCTCAAAATGGGTTCGGCCAAAGCAAACAGGCGGTTGGCATCTGCGCCTACCCACTGTTTTACCGTCAGCGTCATGCTGTCCTGACGGTAGTACGGACTCAGCCAGCTTGCATCCCGAGCTACGAAACGCAGCTGGATTGGCAGCATCACATTCAGGTCAGCCTTGCGGATGGCCTCACGCAACTCAAGCAAGGCATCGATTCCGTTTTCCTGGGGCAGTGCGTACTCGGTAGCGACATAGCGCACCGGCGCAGACACCGGTAGCACCTGCTCGCTGGCCCCAACGCGCGAGCCGCCGGGGAATATCCCCGCCACGGCCATCTGCAACGGCCCGTCCAGCGGAGGCACATTGTGGCCTGCCCGGGTCAGCGCTGCGACCACCTGCTCGCGAGTCAACGGAGCCGCACTCGGCTCGGAAACAGCATCGGTCGTTTCGTTCATGCGCCGCAAAATCGCGGTGTCGCTGTAGGCAAAAACGGCGAGTTCCACATGCCGGTTGCTGCGTTGAATGACACGCAGGTTTTTCAGCGTTTCCACCAGATCCACGCTGGCAATGTCTTCACGCAGGCGGTGCGCCGGCACGGTCTTGATCTCCAGCTCCGTGACGACCCCTAACACTCCCAGGCTGCAGGAAACAGCAGGCAGCATCTCGGAATTTTCCCGTTCGTTGATTTCGAGTATGTCGCCGCCAACGGTCACCAGCTGGGCTGAGGTCACCAGGCCCGACAACGAGCTGAGCCCTGCGCCTGAGCCATGCGTCGATGTTGCAACCGCGCCGGCCAAGGTGGGCTCAACAGCGTCGCCCATAACCGGCAGCGCCTGCCCAACCTCGGCGAGCATCGGTGCCAGATCGGCCAGCGTTGTTCCTGCCCGAACCCGGGCCCGGCCGAGCGAGTCATTCCAGGAAACCAAGCCCCGAAGATTGGTCAGGTCAATCTGCGTGCCCGGGGTTGGGCACAAGGCCGCGGTAGACCAGCCCCCCCCGACCGGGCGCAGGGGTGACGGGCCACTACGCAGTGCGCGGATCAGATCGTTGAGCGACCGAGGATAGATGCGCCACCCGGGTTCGCTCGACTGATTTCCCGCCCAGTTTGTCCAGACGCCATCCCGCCCGGCGCCCCACGCATTTGCCATCGCGCTGGTGATGCCAAATGCCAGCCCTCCACGCAATACACCACGACGTTGTAAATCGCAAACGGTATCCATAATTCGAATCACAGGTTCCAGCGAAGCAGCAGGCAAAAAAAACGGGGTGCCGTAGCACCCCGTTCAACCTCGTAGCCGGTCGGATCAATAGCGGAGGGCAAACATCGCCAGCCCATTCAGGCTGGCAACCCAGCTACGGTCCCTGCTTATGGCAGTTGCGGTCTACTATACAGAAAGACTCCAGGCAAAGTCATGCCTAAAATTCCTACTGATTTTGATCAGTTTTTTTGTGATTTTTTTCACGCTTTCTTGACTTTTTTTGCTACAAGCCGTGTCCAAAGCCGTCCATACCCATGCGTTAACCAAGTCTTACGGTGAGGGCGAAACCCGTGTGGATGCCTTGCGCGGTGTAGACATTGATGTCGACCCCGGCGAGATGATTGTTCTGCTCGGACCGTCAGGCAGTGGCAAGTCCACCCTGCTTAATATTCTGGGTGGACTGGATGCCCCGACCTCGGGCGAGGTGGTCGTAGGCGGGCAGGACCTGCTGACCCTGAGCGACAATGCCCGCACCGAATATCGCCGCCAGCATGTCGGCTTTGTATTCCAGTTTTATAACCTGATCGCGAGCCTCACGGCAGAGGAAAACGTGAGCCTGGTGACCGAGATCGCTGACAAGCCGATGGCCCCGGCCGAAGCCCTCGGCATGGTCGGCTTGCAGGCCCGGATCGACCATTTCCCCGCCCAACTCTCTGGCGGTGAACAGCAGCGTGTTGCCATCGCTCGCGCCATCGCCAAGCGACCGTCACTGTTGCTGTGCGATGAACCCACCGGCGCGCTGGACAGCAAAACCGGTTGTCTGGTGCTTGAGGCCATTGTCGAAGCCAACAGCAGCCTGCAGACGACCACCCTAGTCATCACCCACAACGCCTCCATCGCGAGTATCGCGGACCGGGTGCTGATCATGGGTGATGGGCAGATCCAGGAGGTGCGAACAAACACCCAACGCGCGCACCCCCGTGACCTGAGCTGGTAGTGGCCTTCCGGCTCAACACATCGCCGCTAAACCGCAAACTGCTGCGGGACCTCTGGCATATTCGTGGCCAGGCCATCGCGATCGCGCTGGTCATCGGCTGCGGCATCGGCATGTATGTCATGTCCAAAGCGACGCTGGAGTCACTGCAGCAGGCGCGCAGCGACTATTACCACCGTGAGCACCTGGCGGAAATCATCGCGCCGGTCGTCCGCGCCCCACGTAGCCTGGTCGACTCGCTCCAGCAGATAACCGGTGTGGCCGTTGTCCAAAGCCGTATCCGCCGCTCCGCACTAGTTGATGTGCCCGGATTTTCTGCGCCGATCACCAGCCAGCTGATCTCGCTGCCCAGCGATAGCAGCATCGCAATCAGCGATTTGATTTTGAAATCCGGGCGTCAGCCCGACCCTGCGCACCCGCAAGAAGTGCTGATACTGGAGGCCTTCGCCATCGCCCACGGCCTGGAACCTGGCGCCCAGCTCTATGCCACGCTCAACGGTTCACGGCGCCCCCTGAAGATCGCCGGCACAGTGCTCTCACCCGAGCACATCTACACGATTCCACCTGGTGACATCGTCCCGGACAACAAACGCTACGGCGTCATCTGGATGCAGCGCCCACTACTGGCGGATACGTTCAACTTCCGTGGCGCCGCCAATGAGTTCGTCGCAACGCTGAGCCACAACGCCATTGAGGCCGATGTCATTGCGGCATTCGACCGGGTGCTGGAGCCCTATGGCGCCATCGGTGCCTACGGGCGCGACCGGCAGATATCCGATCAGTTTCTCAGCAACGAGATCGTCCAGCTGGAAACCATGAGCTGGTTCTTGCCGCCGATCTTCCTGCTGGTTTCCGGCTTTTTGCTGCACATCGTGCTGAGCCGGCTCATCGCCACCGAGCGTGAGAACATCGGGTTACTCAAGGCTTTCGGATATACCGACCGCGCCGTGGCCCAGCACTACCTCAGCCTGGTGACCATCATCGCCGTGCTCGGCGCGATCATCGGCCTGGTGCTGGGCATCAGCTTGTCGCGTGGCATGAATTCGCTATACCTGGAGTACTTCCACTTCCCCGCCCTCCCCTTCATCCTCCCACCGGCGGTTCCGCTGACGGCATTTGTGGTCAGCCTGCTGGTCGCGATACTTGCCACCTTTGGCGCCGTACGCGCCAGTGCACGTTTGCAGCCCGCGGTCGCGATGGTGCCCCCCGCACCACCCGACTACAGCGGCCAGTTGCGTGGCCTGGAGCAATGGGGAGCTCGACTATCACCGCCGGCGCGCATGATCCTGCGCCACATCTTGCGCTGGCCGGGACGAGCCCTGATGACCACCGTGGGCATCGCTTTGTCGATGGCGCTGCTGATCGCATCCAGCTTTTCGATGGACGCCATTCGGCACATGGTGGATGTGAGCTTCAATCTGGTGGACAGGCAAGACGTGCGGATCAGTTTTGTGGAGAAGCGACCGGCCAGTGCGCTTTACGACGTGCAACGACTCCCTGGCGTGCTGCTCGCGGAAGGCTTCAGTGCGATTCCGGTGACATTGCGCAACGGCCACATCCACCGCAATGAGGTCGTACTGGGCATGGATACTCAACCGCAACTGGGCCGAGTCATCGACCAGAACTACCACCCGGTAGAGATTCCCACCGAAGGCCTGCTGCTGACGCGAAGCTTGGCCGAGCGCTTGCGGATTGGCCGTGGCGACTTTCTGGAAATGCAGTTGCGTGAGGGCCGCCGCGGACTCTACAGCGTGCACGTGGCGGGCATTGTGGAGAGCTATATTGGCACCGGCGCCTACATGAACCGCACGGCGCTGGATCGGTTAACCAGGGACACGCACCAGCTCTCCGGCGCCAATCTGAGCATTGATGCCAGCCAGCTGGACGCCCTCTACGCAACGTTGAAGGCCACTCCAGTGATTGCAGGCATCGCGCTACTCAACGAAGCACAACATGCCTTTGATGCCACGATGCAGGAAACCATGGGCACCATGGTGTTCTTCAACACCCTGTTTGCGGCCCTGATCGTGATCGGCGTGGTGTACAATAGTGCGCGGGTCGCGCTGTCAGAGCGCGGCCGAGAACTCGCAAGCCTGCGGGTGCTGGGTCTGACTCAGCGCGAAGTCAGTTTCATCCTGCTCGGCGAGCTCTGGCTGCTCACCATCCTCAGCCTTCCGCTCGGTGCGCTGCTCGGCTGGACTCTGTCCTGGGCACTGACCAAGAGCCTGGATACGGAGCTGTTCCGCATTCCCCTTATTATTGAAAATCGCACCTATGCTTACGGTGCGTTGATCGTGTGCCTGGCAACCTTGGGTTCGGGCCGGCTGATCCGCCGCAGAATTCGCCAGCTCGATCTGATCGCTGTTCTTAAAACCCGGGAATAATGCATTTCATGCAGAAATACCTCATCCGTTTCCTGGTCGCTGCACTGCTCGGCCTCGCGCTGTATCTGGGGTTCAGACCACGGCCCGTTCTGGTCGACACGGAAGTCGTGACCCAGGGCCCCATGGTGGTTCAGGTCAGCGATGAAGGACGCTGGCAGGTGCGCGATCTGTATACCATTTCGGTTCCGGTCACCGGACATCTGCTCCGCGTTACCGTCGAGCCTGGTGACACGGTCGCCGCCGGCGATGCATTGGCCTGGGTGGCCCCCGTCGACCCGGAAGCCCTGGATTCACGGCGCCGCACACAAGCCGATGCGGCCCTGCGCAGTGCCCAGGCGGAATTGCGCCTCGCCCTGGCCCAGCAGGAGCAAGCTCTCGCCCAACTCCAACACGCGCAGGCGCAGGCCCGCCGCGCTCGGGAAACCGCGAAAAAAGGCACCCTGTCCGCAGTCGATCTGGAAACCGCCGAACTGAATCTGCGCAGCGCGGAAGCGGCAGTGGCTACAGCCAACGCGGCAGTAAGCATGCGCAAAGCCCAGATTGATAGCGCGCGCGCGCTGATCGAGCCCGCTCCGGGAACCGCCGCGGCTCAATCGGACCCGGCTCTGGTCACGCCGATCATCGCACCGGTGAATGGGCAGGTCCTGCGAATTCTGGCGGAAAGCGAACAGACTCTGGCCGTGGGCACGCCGATATTGGAGTTCGGCGACCCCAGCGACATGGAAGTGGTCACCGACCTGCTGTCGCGTGACGCCATTCAGGTACGCCCCGGCGCGATGGCGGGCCTGCTCGATATGGGAACCGGGCACCAGGTCGACGGCACGGTCCGTCGGGTGGAGCCCTATGGATTCACCAAGGTCTCCGCTTTGGGCGTTGAGGAACAGCGCGTGCGGGTGCGAATCGATCCCCGGGAGCAGATTCCCGGTGTCGGCCACGGCTATCGCGCCGATGTCGCCATCACCGTTTGGGAAACGGATCAGGCGGTGCGGCTACCACTGGGCGCCCTGTTTCGCATCGATAACGCCTGGGCGGTTTTTGTCGCGGTGGACGGCTACGCCGAGCAGCGGCTCATCACCCTGGGTCGGCGCAACGAAACCATCGCCGAGGTACTCGACGGCTTGCAACCCGGTGACGTCGTCATCACGCACCCCAGCGAGCGGGTCGTCGACGGCGTGGCGATCAAGTTCCGCAGTTCGGATTCAGGCTGACTCCCAGGTCGTCCCCTGCGGCCCGTCTTTGAGCACGATGCCCTTCGCGGCAAGCTCATCACGGATACGATCTGCCGCGGCAAAATCGCGATCCGCGCGCGCCTGCTTGCGGGCCTCGATCTGGGCGCTGATCCAGTCCGCATCCACCGCACTCTCACCGTGAATCACCGCCTGAGGGTCGCGCTCGAGTAAACCCAGGCGTCCGGCCAACTGCTTGAGGGTAGCCGCCGCAACGGCAGCGGTGTCGCCGTCGTTGCTGTCCAGCGCGGCATTGATCTTGCGCACCAGACCATGCAGCACCGCGAAGGCTTCGGAGGTATTGAAATCATCCTCCATCGCGGCGTTATAGGCCGCCATGGCGTCGGCATCCACACCCTCGCCCCAGGAGCCAACCCGAGCCAGCGCCGCATACAAACGCCGCAGGGATACCCGCGCCGCATCCATCGCATCCACGGTGTAGACCAGCGGGCTGCGGTAGTGCGTGGACAGGATGAAGTAGCGGATCACTTCCCCGTCGTAGTGCTCCAGAAGATCCCGAATCGTGCGGAAGTTACCCAGCGATTTGGACATCTTCTCGCTACCGACCTGGACAAAGCCGTTGTGTAGCCAATAACGGGCGAAACCATGCCCGTGCGCCCCTTCGCTTTGCGCAATTTCATTTTCATGATGCGGGAATTTGAGATCCATCCCGCCACCGTGAATGTCGAACTCGTTACCCAGGCAATGGGTGGACATGGCACTGCACTCGATGTGCCAACCCGGCCGGCCCGCACCCCAGGGAGAATCCCAGCTTGGCTCACCGGGCTTGGCCATTTTCCACAACACAAAATCCAGCGCGTCCTGCTTGGCCTCATCGGCGGCCACCCGCGCTCCGACCCGCAGCTCATCGACCTGCTTGCCGGAAAGCTTGCCGTAACCGGGGAAGCTGTTGACCGCGTAGTAGACATCGCCGTTGGAACCCACATAGGCATGCTGCTTGGCGATCAGCGTCTGCACCATCGCGATAATCTCGCCGATGTGCGCCGTGGCTCGCGGCTCGGCGTCTGCCGGCAGCAGACCCAGCGAATCGCAGTCCTCGTGAAAACGGGCGATGAAGCGTTCGGTCAAGGCCTCGATCGGCTCCCCATTTTCGGCGGCACGCTTGATAATCTTGTCGTCTATATCCGTGATGTTGCGCACATAGCGCACATCCAGCCCCTGCGCCCGGAAATGCCGCACAACCGAGTCGAACACGAGCAGGAAGCGGGCATGACCCAGGTGGCAGTCATCGTAGACCGTCACCCCGCAGACGTAGAGCCCGACCTTGCCGGGTTCGCGGAGTTTCAGAGGTTCTTTCTGCCCGCTAAGACTGTTGTGGACGTGTTGCATGGAGAGCGATTGCGAACGCAAAGCGCGCAAGTCTACCCAATCAGACGCAGGAAGATGACCATGAGGCCCGCCGCAGCAAATCCTGCCAGCACATCGTCCAGCATGATGCCCACTCCCCCGTGCACATGCTTGTCGATGTAGCGAATTGGCCACGGTTTGGCGATATCAAAGAGCCGAAACAGCACGAACGCGAGGCCCAACCCGGAAACCAGATTCAGCGAAGGTGGCAGGAAGAACAACGGAATGCAGGCAATCATCTGCCCGGCAATTTCGTCCCATACGATCCCGCCATGATCATGAACACCCAACTTCTTGGCCGCCAGTCCACAAATCGGAATGCCTACCAGCGTGATGAGCAACGTCACCAACAGAAACACGGCCGGCGTGGGTAGCAGGAAAGCCGCCAGCGGCAACGCGATCAACGATCCCCAGGTTCCCGGACCCTGCGGGGCCAGGCCGGCGCCGAACCCGAAAGCCAGAAAGAGAATGGGACTACGCGCCAACTCAGCCGGGCGCGGATTGGGCACACTCATGCGAAATGATTCCAGGCTGCTGGCAGTAAAGGCTCCACTCTACCCTGCCCCCAATCCAGACGCAGGCCGGGAGTGGATTCGATACGTCCGATTCGTGTCCACCGCGTACCCGGACAGGCGCGCTGGAGGTCGTGCCCGGAAGGCGCGCTGACCAGCAGCTCGTAGTCATCGCCCCCGTGCAGCAGACAATGCTGTTTGACCTCGTCGCTGGCAGCGGCCTGCCGAAAGCTTTCGCTACGCGGCAGCTGATCCCATTCCACACAGGCCCCGACGCCACTGGCTGCCAGCATATGTTGCAAATCGGAACTCAGCCCGTCCGAGACATCCAGCCCCGCGTGCAAGCGGTCACGCAAGGTGGAGGCGGCCTCCACACGTGGCTCAGGGCGATCCAGGCGTGAGCGTAGTTCTGGCGGTGCGCTAGGCCCTAGCGCCAGCGCCAGCGCGGCATCACCCAAGGTGCCGGATACCCACACGGCATCGCCCACCTGGGCGCCCGAACGCAGCAGAGCCTGCCCTGGGACTACACAGCCCATGGCCGTGATGGTGATCGCCAAAGGACCGCGGGTGGTATCGCCGCCAACCAAATCCACCGCGTAACACATCGTGGCTTCACGAAGCCCCTGGGAGAAACCGCTCAGCCACGCGGTATCCAGGGCGGGCAAACTGAGCGCGAGTGTGTAGGCGGTCGGCGTTGCGGCCATTGCCGCCAGATCCGACAAGCTGACTGCCAATGATTTCCACCCCAAATCGTGAGGGCTGATGTGGTCATCAAAGTGCCGCTGGTACAGCAATGTGTCGGTGGTGATGACCAGCTGTTGCGAGGATTCCTGCGTCAGCAAGGCCGCATCATCACCAACACCACGGACCGTGGCCGGGTGTTGGGGCGGCCAATCAAAATACTGCCGAATCAGGCCAAATTCATCCAGCGCCATACTCGGCCGCACGCAGACGACGCGCCAGTTTGTCGAGCACACCGTTCACATAACGGTGGCCATCGGTCGCGCCGAAGGTTTTCGCCAGTTCAACCGACTCGTTGATGATGACCTTGGCCGGCAACGTGAGCTCATGGATCAGCTCGTAGCAACCCACGAGCAGCACCGCATGTTCCATCACATCAAGCTGATCCAGGCCACGATCCACAACGGAGGCCAGCTCCCTGTCGAGCTCCTCGCGCTGTTCATCCACACCATGAATCAGCGTCTGCAGATAGCTGCGGTCGGCCCCGCGCAGGTGATCACTGCCCAACGCCACCAGCACCAGTTCCTGGACCGGCCGCGGGTTCAGCAGCATCGAATAAATCTGCTGCGCCGCGCCGTAGCGCGAGCCTCGGCGACCCTTGGTTGCCGACGGCTTGCGGCGGTTGGGTTTGGCGTCGCCGCTGGTCGCCGCTTTGTTGTTGTCGGGCGTGGCCTCAGTCATTGTCATCCTGCAATTCTGCGATCAGTTCGACCATGTCGAGTACCGCATTCGCTGCTTCATGGCCTTTGTTTTCGGCATTCGGGCCGGCCCGCTCCAGAGCCTGCTCCAGCGTATATGTCGCCAGCACGCCAAAGCCGATCGGCATGCCGCTCTGGCGACTGGTTTCGGCGATGCCACGGGCGCATTCACCGGCCACATATTCAAAATGTGCCGTATCGCCTTTGATCACCGCACCAAGCGCGATGATCCCGTCGTAACCCTCTTCGATCAGGTGGGTCAGAAAGGTGGGGATTTCAAAGGCCCCCGGCACCACAAAATGATCCACATTTTCATCGCTGACACCACGCGAACGCACGGTGACAAAAGCGGCCTCCACCAGGGAGTCCACGATGGTGGGGTTCCACTGCGTGCTGACGATGGCGAGTTGGGTCTCGGCGTGAAAATTATCAGGGACTGCTACCGGGCTCATCGTTCAGGACTCCGTTCGATCATGGACATATTCAGTGACTTCCAGGCCGAAGCCGGAGAGCGCGTGCATGCGCTTGGGTGCGGACAATACACGCATGCGACGGACACCGATATCCGCGAGGATCTGGGCGCCAATGCCGTAGGTGCGCAAGTCCGGGTCTTCGTCGCCAGCGCTGGCTTCGGCAGCATAGGCCTGCTTGCCGGCGGAGCGCTGGAGATTGATCACCGTCTGCACCAGTGCCTGCGGCGTTTCCCATTTGCGCAATACCACCAGCACACCGGAGCCATTGTCGGCGATGGTCTTCAGCGCGTCGCGCACCGGCCACCCGAAGTCCACATGCTGGACGCCGAGCACGTCAGACAGCGTATTGCGCAGATGCACCCGCACCAGCGGGTCATCCTCGGCGCTGATCTTGCCGCGTACCAGGGCCATGTGCACCGTTTTATCGACGCTGTCCTCGTACATGTACAGATCGAACGGCCCGAACTCGGTTTCCACCTTGGTCTGCGCCACCCGCTCGATGGTGTGCTCGTTGGCCAAACGGTAGCGAATCAAGTCGGCAATCGTGCCCAGTTTGAGGTTGTGCTCGCGGGCAAACACCTCCAGATCGGGTCGACGCGCCATGGAGCCATCCTCGTTGAGGATTTCCACGATCACCGCCGCCGGCTCGCTGGCGCCCGCCATCCGCGCGAGGTCGCACCCCGCCTCGGTATGCCCGGCGCGGTTCAGCACCCCACCCGGTTCCGCCATCAGCGGGAAAATATGCCCCGGCTGCACCACGTCTTCCGGGCGCGCATCAGGGTTTACTGCGGCCATGATGGTCCGGGCCCGATCATGGGCGGAAATGCCGGTGGTCACGCCTTCGGCGGCCTCGATCGACACCGTGAACTTGGTGCCGTGCGCGGCGCCGTTGTCGTTGACCATCAACGGCAGTCGCAGCTGCCGGCAGCGATCACGCGTCAGTGTCAGGCAGATCAGGCCACGGCCGAAGCGGGCCATGAAGTTGATGTCTTCGGGGCGCACATGCTCCGCCAGCATGAGCAGATCGCCTTCGTTTTCGCGATCTTCGTCATCCATGATGATGACCATCTTGCCGGCACGCAGGTCGGCAATGATTTCTTCGGTGGTATTCATCCCTTGCGGGCCTCCAACAGCCGATCCAGATAACGTGCGACCTGGTCAACTTCAAGATTGATGGGTGTTCCCGGCTGCCACTGCCCGATGGTGGTGTGCTGCGCGGTATGCGGAATGATGTTCACGTCGAAGCGATTGTCGCGCACGCCGTTGACCGTCAGACTGACCCCGTCCAGGCAGACCGAGCCCTTGGGTGCGATGTAGGCGGCCAGATCGTGCGGCGCCTCGATCATGATCCGCAGGCTGCGCGCATCGGCGTCGATGCTGCTGACGATGGCAATGCCATCCACATGCCCGGAAACCAAGTGCCCACCCAGGCGATCGCCCGCGCGCAGAGCGCGCTCGAGGTTCACCATGGCGCCGACATCCAGCTGACCCAGTGCGGTTTTGTTCAGACTCTCCCGCGAAACATCCGCATAGAAACGGCCGCCGTGCCAATCCCGCGCGGTCATGCAGGCACCGTTGATGGCGATGCTCTCACCCTCACTTCCCGGCTCGCCCTGCACCAACAGATCGTTGGCATCGATTTCCAGACGGATATCCCCGCCCTGGTCCTCGACAGATTCGACCCGACCTTGGGCCATGATGATTCCGGTAAACATGCTGGAGGAAGAAGGCTAGAGATTGCGCTGATGCGGGCGCGCAATGATACGGCAGTCGGTCCCGAAGTACCGGCGTTCAATAATATCCAGACGCAATCGATCCGCCAGTTCTGCGGGTTCAGTCAATTCAATGAGATTGCGGCCGCTGCCCAGCAGACTGGGGTTCTGATACAGGATCAGCTCGTCCACCACACCGGCCTCCAGCCACGCCGCGGACAATGTGGGGCCGGCCTCGAGCAGAATCTCGTTGCAATCCAGTTTGGAGAGCTGTTCAACCACCGTCTGCGGCGTCCAGCGATCGCCGTGCAACCAGAGCGTTTCACCACCATCGGCAAAAATCTTGTGCTGTTTTTTTTCCAGCCGAGCGCGACGATCCACCACTACCCGCAACGGCTGCTTGGGAATCTCTCGCAGGTGGCGAATGGTCAGCTCGGGATCATCGGCGAGCACCGTGCCCGATCCCGTGACGATGGCATCTGAACGCGCTCGCCAGTAGTGGCCATCACGTCGCGAAGCGGCATTGGTGATCCACTGGCTACGCCCATCATTCAGCGCCGTACGTCCATCCTGAGTCGCCGCCATTTTCAGGCGCACCCAAGGCAAGCCACCGCGTGCGCGACGATGGAACCCGGGATTGATCAACTGCGCGGATGCCACCATCAAGCCCGCATCGGTCGCCACCCCGGCAGCGCGCAGGGCGTCCAGTCCGCCGGCTGCCTTGCTGCTGGCGTCACGGGCGGCGCACACAACCCGAGCGACTCCCGCCTGGATCAAAGCCTGGCTACAGGGGCCGGTTCGCCCCTGGTGATTGCAGGGTTCAAGAGTGACATAGGCGGTGGCCCCGCGCGCCTTGTCACCGGCCTCCTGCAAGGCCATGACTTCTGCATGCGCCCCACCCGCGGCCTGGGTCTGCCCCCGCCCCACCACGACGCCCTCAGGGCTCACCAGCACGCAACCCACACGTGGGTTGGGTTTGGCATCCAGCGTCGCGCTGTCTGCCAGACGCAGAGCCTGCGCCATGAATTTTGCATCGACAGCCGCGGTACTCATGCCATCTCCTTCGGGGTTTGGTCCTACTCTGCCACTGGCAAGCGCAGCTGTCGCTTGCTCATCTCGGGACTGGGCTGGCTGTCGAGCTGATCCAGCTCACGCCGGAATGCGTCCACATCCTGAAAATTCTTGTACACGGCCGCGAAGCGCACGTAGGCGACCTGATCCAGCCCCTGCAATTCCTCCATGACCCAGCCGCCAATCTTGCCAGCCTGAACCTCGCGCTCCCCCAGCGTGCGCAGTTTATGCATCACATGGTTCAGTACGATTTCCACCTGCTCGGGACTGACGGTGGTCTTGTAGGTGGCGTGTTCCAGCCCTCGGCGCAATTTTTTCTCGTCGAAGGGCTCAGTTTCCCCACCGCGTTTGCGCACCTGCGGCATGACCAGCTCGGCAGCCTCGAAGGTCGTGAAACGCTCGCCACACCCCGGGCACTCACGGCGCCGGCGCACCTGATACCCGTCCGCGGCCAGACGCGAGTCGACCACACGGGTATCGGGGACGTTACAGAATGGGCATTTCATCCCTTAAGGGTGCGCGATTCAGCCCTGCTGGTAAACCGGGAAGCGCCCGCACAACTCGGCAACTCGCGCGCGCACAGCATCGACCGTGGCCTGGGCATCGCCTTTCTGCAAGGCATCCAGCACGTCACAAATCCATCCGGCGACCTGCTTCATTTCTTCCGGACCAAATCCCCGGGTGGTCGCCGCTGGCGAGCCCAGACGCAAACCGGAGGTGACGAACGGTGAACGGTCGTCGTTCGGTACCGAGTTCTTGTTCAGCGTGATGTGCGCCGCGCCGAGGGCCTCTTCCGCATCTTTCCCGGTGATCTCGAGCCCCATCAGGCTCAGCAGGAACAGGTGGTCATCGGTACCGCCGGAGACCACGTTGTAGCCGCGCGCCATGACAACCTCGGCCATGGCCCGGGCGTTCTCAACCACGCGCTTCTGGTAAGCCTTGAATTCGGGTTGCAGGGCCTCGCCGAAGGCCACGGCCTTGGCGGCGATCACGTGCATCAACGGCCCGCCCTGCTGCCCCGGGAAGACCGCGCTGTTGAGCTTCTTGTACAGATCTTCATCACCGCAGGCCGACAGAATCAAACCGCCGCGTGGCCCGCGCAAGGTCTTGTGCGTGGTTGTGGTGACCACATGCGCATGCGGCAGCGGGCTGGGGTATTCGCCGGCTGCGACCAGACCGGCAACATGCGCCATATCGACCATCAGCTTGGCATCGACCTCATCGGCAATGGCCCGCAGCTTGGCCCAATCCATGATGCGCGAGTAAGCGGAGAAACCGCCGATAATCATCTTCGGCCGTTCGCGCAACGCGATTTCACGAATGGTGTCGTAGTTCACCTCACCCGTGGCGGGGTCCAGTTCGTAAGCGACCGGCTGGTACATCTTCCCGGAGAAGTTCACCGGGGATCCGTGTGTCAGGTGACCGCCATGCGGCAGCGCCAGACCCAGGAACTTGTCGCCGGGCGTCAGCAGCGCCATGAACGCCGCCGCGTTGGCCTGGGCGCCGGAATGCGGCTGTACGTTGGCGAAATCGCAGTTGAAGAGTTTCTTGGCGCGATCCCGGGCCAGGTCTTCGGCCTGGTCTACGTACTCGCATCCACCGTAGTAACGGCGCGAGGGCAAGCCTTCCGCATACTTGTTCGTCAGCACCGAGCCCTGGGCCTCCATGACGGCCACGCTGGTGTAGTTTTCGGAAGCGATCAGTTCGATATGTTGTTCCTGACGTTTGGCCTCGGCCGCGATGATGTCGGCAATGGCGGGGTCAGCAGCGGCAAGTGAGGCGCGAAAATCAGTCATCGGTAGTGGGCTTCGGTTGCTATACACAAAAATGAAGAACCCGCGGTTTGCCGCGGATTCACGCAAATTGTCTGGCGAGCGATACCTTGTCAGCGCGACGGGTTCGAAACCCGCCCCAACTTCGGGATCACTCGCTCATCGGGATACTTCGAGCATTCGCTCCAGCGATGCGCGTGCCGGTTCGGCGACTTCCGGCGTGACCTTGATCTGGTTCACCACCTGCCCCTGGACCAGGTTTTCCAGCGTCCACGCGAGATGCTGTGGATCGGTGCGGAACATCGTGGAGCACATGCAGATCACCGGACTCATGAACTGCACGGTGACGCCTTTGGGTTTCATCTCGTGGTGCAGACGGTTGACCAGGTTCAACTCCGTGCCAACCAGCCAGTGGGAACCTGGCTCTGCCGCGCGCACCGTTGCAAGAATCATTTCCGTGGAGCCGACGAAATCGGATTTCTCGCAGACCTCAAAACTGTTTTCCGGGTGCGAGATGACGATGCCGTCAGGTGTCCGCTCGCGGAATTTGTCGATGTGCTCCGGTTTGAACATCTGGTGGACGGAGCAAAAACCCTTCCACAGAATCATCTTGGCCCGACGGACCTGCTCCGCAGTCAGCCCGCCGTGGGGTTTGTCGAAATCCCACACCACCATGTCTTCCAGCGGAATACCCATGCGATGTGCGGTATTCCGACCCAGGTGCTGGTCAGGAAAGAACAGGATTTTCTCGCGCTGACCAAACGCCCAGTTCAAAATCTTTTCGGAATTGGAGCTGGTGCACACAATGCCGCCGTGGCGACCACAAAACCCTTTGAGGTCGGCTGCCGAGTTGATATAGGTAATCGGCGTGACCGTGGCATCCGGGTCTTCGCCCAACAGCTCTGCCAGTTCCTTCCAGCAACGCTCCACGTTGACCAGGTTGGCCATATCCGCCATCGAACAACCGGCGGCAAGATCCGGCAGGATCACCGTCTGTTCCGGCCGCGACAGGATGTCAGCCACTTCCGCCATGAAGTGCACACCGCAGAACACGATGAATTCCGCATCGCTCTCGGCGGCCAGGCGTGAGAGTTTGAGCGAATCACCGGAGATGTCCGCGTGCTGGAACACTTCATCACGCTGATAGTGATGACCGAGGATCGTCAGTCGCGAACCCAGGGCTTGCTTGGCGGCGCGAATACGCCCGTCGCAACTTTCATCACTGAGTTCGTGAAAATCGGTAATCGGCAGGGCGGCTGCACTCATACGGCTAACTCCCCCAAAAGGCGGTGGGTATGCATATTGTCAACGATCAGGGCCCGGTTTTGCACGCCGCAAAACCGGAATCAGGGGGCAATCGGATTCAGTTCGACATCCAGCGTGTCGCTGATCACTTGATCCTGCACGACGTTGTTGAAAAACCGCGCGCGAACCGTGATGGTGACGGTCTGGTCAGTGAGAACGATAACCTGGCCTTTGCGCCCGCTGCGGTTGCTGATCTGCGCAAATTCGCCGCCCTGGACGATATCCCAGATCGCCTGTCCGGACAGATTCTGGGTGCCGATTTCCTCACCGTCGCGCAACAAGGTTCCGGTTGCGGTCACGAAGAAGTCGTCGTACTGAGCGCGCGTGTCATTCGGGTCCAGCAACGCGAGTTCCATCGCCCCCAGCGTCGCGGCGCTCAACGACGTTTCTCCGTCTTCCACGCTGGGGCGGCCGACGATCAACGCGGCCTCTGCTGACGGGGCGTTTTCCTCGGCACTGGCGGCACCGGAGAAGCGCTGGGCGGTGATCGTCAGGTCGCCCAGGTTGGTAACGACTTCAGGCTCGTCATCCGCATTGGTATCGATGCGCTGGCTGGGGGCGAAGGCAAAGCCCTTTGAACCCAGTGTGTTATTGATCGTGGCGATGGTCAGGTTGCTGCTCAACCACTGCACATCCTTGCTTACATCCACCGCGGTGAAATCGCCGCCGGGGCCGCTGAAATCCGCGGTAGCTTTAAAGTTGAAACCGGTGCCGGGAAGGATGGTCTTGCTGCCGGGGTCGACAACGAAGGTGTCGGCGAGCAGTTCGGACTCGAGCACGGTCAATGCGATGTTTGGTGCGAAGATGTCATCGTTTTCTTCGGCTTCGGTTTCATCCAGCGGCGTGGGATCGAAACTGATCTTCATGAACGCTTGCCGCGGATAGCTGACGGGCTCCTCTCCCTCAACCGTATCCGGCCGTGCGTAGGCGGTCACCGTCCCCACACCACGCAGCGTGGAGAACGCCAGATCCGTGACCGGTTCGTCGTTTTCATCCACGAACGCGAAACTGACCGCATTGGTCAACGTGATTTGGGTACCGCTTTCCAGTACGCCGATCACATCCACGTCCCGCGAGCTGTCAAGCAACAATTGCAGGCTGCTGATTTCGGCCTGTGTCTCGCGGTCACGCACGATCAATTGCTGAACCGGCTCATCGCTCACCACAACGGTAGCCGTGGCCTCGGTATCGCAGAAATCGACGCGATAACGCACGGTATAAGTCCCCGCTTGCTTGGCCGTGATCACGCCGGATGTGGCGCCGATCGTCACCGGCGCTTCCGGGAGCTCCGTCGTCTCGTCATCGTCATAGTCGTCGGGATTGATGCCATCGATCGAGAACGAACCAACCTGATTCAGATCGTTGGAGAAAAATCGCGTCTTGCCCTCACTGACCACCGTATCCACCACCTGCGTGCTCCGTGAGAGCAAGCTGCGCGAAAACGCCGGTGAGAGTTCCAGCAACGCCGGCGACACGGTAACGTCGATGGAGTCGGTGAACTGCCCGTCGAGATAACTGGCGGTCAGCGTGACCGTTCCCGGGGCTTTGGGCAGCATGGCGCCGTTGACGTAGACGCCGGACGGCGCCTCCAGCGTGCCATCGCTGATGGTCAGAATATCGGGGTCAGAAGAACTCCAATCCACGCGGAAAACGAAATCACCGATTGAACCATCGGTGAATTCCAGTCGCGCCTGCGGCACCTGCGAGGTGCACGCGAATACCTCGGCGTTCTCGGCAACACCACCAATCTGGATCTCCAATGACTTGGGCGCATTGCCGTCGCCGATCCCGCTACAGGCTGCCAGACCGAACACCCCGGCCAAAGCCCAACCGGTAGTGCGCATCATGCAGTCACCCCACTTTGCCCTTCCGCGGCAACTTGCGGTTTCACTCGCAAACGAATGTGCAGCTCTCGCAGCTGTGTTTCGGACACTTCACCCGGGGCTTCAGTCAAGGGACAACTCGCAGTTTGGGTTTTCGGGAACGCGATCACTTCGCGAATGGAGTCGGCATCGCTGAGCAGCATCGCCAAACGGTCCAGACCGAAAGCGATACCCCCATGCGGTGGACAACCGTATTTGAGTGCATCCAGCAGGAAGCCGAACTTCTCGCGGGCTTCGTCCGCATCGATGGCCAGCGCGGAAAACACCGCAGACTGCATTTCCGGCTGGTGGATACGCACCGAGCCACCGCCGATTTCAAAGCCGTTCAACACCACATCGTAAGCCTGGGCGCGCGCCGATTCCGGGGCCGCCGTGAGCTGCTCGGCCGTCATCGCACGGGGCGCGGTGAACGGATGGTGCAACGCCACCCAGCGTTTGCTGTCGGCGTCGTACTCGAACATCGGCCAGTCTTCGACCCACAACGGCGCCCACTTGCCCTGCAGCAGGTTCATGTCGCGAGCAACCTTGTCACGCAAGACACCGAGCGCCGCGTTGACCACATCGGCCTTGTCCGCACCGAAGAACAGCAGGTCGCCGTTTTCTGCGCCTGTGCGTTCGATAATGCCGCTCAGCGCATCGTCGGGCAGGAACTTGGTGATCGGCGACTGCAGGCCATCACGCCCGGCCGCCACATCGTTGACCTTGATGTATGCCAAGCCGCGGGCGCCATACCGCCCGACAAATGCGGTGTACTCATCGATCTGCTTGCGCGTCAGTTCGTTGCCGCCCGGCACGCGCATGACCGCGACCCGCCCTTTGGGGTCTGCCGCAGGGCCTGCGAAAACCTTGAACTCCACACTGCCCATCAGATCAGCAACTTCAACCAGCTCGAGCGGGTTGCGCAGGTCGGGCTTATCCGAGCCGTAGCGTGCCATCACCTCGTCATAGTTCATGCGCGGGAAGGGCGTCGGCAGCTCGTCCCCGGTGGTTTCCTTGACCATGCGACAGAGCATGGTTTCCATCATCTGCTTGATCTCTTCCTCGGTCATGTACGAGGTTTCGATATCCAGCTGGGTGAATTCGGGCTGACGATCCGCCCGCAGGTCCTCGTCGCGGAAACAGCGCGCCACCTGGTAGTACCGGTTGCAGCCGCCCATCATCAGCAACTGCTTGAACAGCTGCGGGGACTGCGGCAACGCAAAGAAGCGATGCTCCTGCGTCCGGCTCGGCACCAGATAGTCCCGCGCCCCTTCCGGTGTGGCCTTGGTCAGGATGGGCGTTTCCACTTCCAGGAAGTCCTCGCCTTCGAGGAAACGGCGCATCGACGCGATCATCTTGGCGCGCTGCTTCAGGCGGGCCTGAAATTCCGGACGACGCATTTCGATGTAACGGTAGCGCAGACGCACTTCTTCGCTGACATCTTCATCATCCAGCTGGAAAGGCAACGGCTCCGCGCGGTTCAGCACCGTCATTTCGGTGACGTACACCTCGACCTCACCCGAAGGCAGATTCGGGTTGACGGTGCCCTCGGGGCGCGGACGCACCCGTCCGGTGACCTGAATGACCCATTCGTTGCGCAGCCGTTCAGCCTTGGCAAACAACGCCGCGTCATCCGGGTCGAAGACGACCTGGGTAATGCCCTGGTGATCGCGGAGATCGACAAAGATGACACCGCCGTGGTCACGGCGGCGCTGAACCCAGCCAGCCAGAGTGATCGTGGAATCGGTTAACGACGCGCCGACGCTGGCGCTAAGGTGGGTTCGATACATGGTGTCCGATATTGTCATCGCCGAAAGTCTCGGCGCAAAAAAGCCGCCTAGTTTAGTCGCTTGCTGCCGGCGGCTCCACATTCTTGGCTGCAACACCGGTTCGCTTGGGCGTGTCCTGCGGAGTATTCGCGATTCCCAGCGTCATCACGAGCTTCAGCGCTTCCTCCACCGGCATGTCCAGCGGTCGAATTTTGTCCGGTGTCACAAAAACCACGAAACCCGAAGTCGGGTTCGGTGTGGTCGGTACATAGACGGTAATCGTGGGGCCAAGTTCCGCCGTTACCGAGGGGCTGGGGTCGCCGGTTTGAAAGGCGACGGTCCAAATGCCGTCATTCGGGTACTCGATCAACACCACTTTGCGGAAAGTGGTACTGCCATCGCTCATGACGGCTGAGGTCAGGCTTTTGAAGCCCCCGTACACCGACTTGACCAGCGGGATCCGCCCGAGCAGGTTTTCCCACCAGTTCACGATTCGCAGACCGGCAAAGTTGGCGACCAGCGCGCCGGTGCCCAGGACAACCAGCGCGCTGATGGCAATACCCAGGCCAGGCAGGTGCATGCCCAGCAGGTTCTCCGGCCGCAAAGACGCCGGAATCAACAACATCGATTTGTCGAGCGTTTCGACCAGCAGCCGGATTACCAGCCAGGTGGCAACCAGCGGCACCCATACCAGCAGACCGGCAATCAGCCAGGCCCGAAATGGAGGCCGCCAGTTTTTGATCACGCCGAACTGGCCTTCGACGCCGTACCGCTGTCAGACGATGCGCTGGAACTCGCGCTGGATGAGGAGCTTGCGGCATCCCCTGCCAGGTTGCGCTTGCCGGATGACTTGAAGTCCGTCTCGTACCAGCCGGAGCCCGCCAGCCGGAAACCCGCCGCGGAAATCTTCTTCTGCAGGCTCTGCGCATGACAGGCCGGACATTCCGTCAATGGCGCGTCAGACATTTTTTGCAGAAACTCCTTCTCGTGCCCGCATTGCGAGCATGCGTACTCATAAATCGGCATAGGTTGGTCCCATGGAAGTTGCTGCTGGCGCTATTGGGGACGATTGCTGAGGTTTTCAACGCCCCAGGAGTGAACGCGCAATGATTTCCTGCATGATCTCGCTGGTTCCCCCGTAAATACGTTGAATACGGGCATCCACGAAGTCGCGCGAAATCGCGTATTCCGCCATGTAGCCATAACCACCGAACAGCTGCAAGCATTGGTCGCAAATTCGGTTTTCCAACTCCGTGGTCGTGAGCTTGATCATGGATGCGTCCACCGGCGTCAGCTCGCCTTTCTCGTACCGTGCAATGCCCTTTTCACAGAAGGCCCAGGCCGACTCCATTTCCGCCTTGGCGCGCGCCAGGACGAAGCGGGTGTTCTGAAACTGGCCGATGGACTGCCCAAAGGCCTTGCGCTCCTGCACATATTCCACCGTGCGCTCGATGGCACCGCGGGCATGCGCCGCGGCGGAAATCGCCAATGCCAGTCGTTCCCGGGGCAGCTCGTCCATCATGTGACCGAAACCGCCCCCTTCGCGCCCGAGCACCTTGCCGGCCGGCACCTTGAGGTCTTTAAAGAACAGCTCCGAGGTGTCCGCCGCGTGCTGGCCGATTTTTTCCAGATTGCGGCCCCGCTCGAAACCTTCCTGGTCGGTGTCCAGCAGCAGCAGCGAAACGCCTTTGGACCCCAGGTCCGGCGCCGTTTTGATGGCCGCACAAACCACACCGGCGTTCTGCCCGTTGGTGATAAAGGTTTTGCCACCGTTCACCACCCAGCCACCGGCACCATCGGCCACCGCGCGCGAACGGATATTGGCCAGGTCAGAGCCGGCACCGGGCTCGGTCATGCCGATCGCACCGATGCACTCACCGGAAGCCATACGCGGCAGGTAGTCCTGCTTTTGCTGCTCCGTACCCAGGTGCAGGATGTACGGCGCGACGATATCCGAATGCACGGTCAAATTACTGGCCAACGCCATGAACCCCGCGCGTGAGACCTCCTCGATGACCACCATCGAGAAAGCAAACGGGGCTCCGATACCGCCGTACTCCTCGGGTTGATCCACGCACAACAGGCCGTTTTCGCCCATCTTCAGATAGAACTCGGGCGGAATGCGCCCCGCTTTTTCCCAGTCGGCGTAATGGGGCTCCACTTCTTCGCGCAGAAAACGCACAACGGTGTCGCGGAAAAGCTCGAGATCGGATTGGTCCATAAAATTCATTGGGTTTGCATGGTTGGGCCTGCAGTGTAAGCAAGACAGGCAGCGGACACCCCCACCAAAAGACAGGCCAGCGGTGAACGTGTCCGCCTTCAGCCGGCGCTCACGTAGTACACCTGTACACCCGCACAAGGAACGCCAAGTGTCCGATTATTTCACCCGACTCCATCCCCGCGCGGCGGTGTGCGCGCTGGTGCTTGGCGCAACCGTCATCAGCACCCCCAGCGACGCCCGCAGCTTGCGTGAGTGTGGACGCTCCGTTCGGGTCGGATCACAACTGATCATGGCTGGCGACGATGCCAATCGCGCGCACAAGATCTTTTCCCGCAATGGGCAATGGACACTGGTTCGAAGTTCCAGCAAACAACGACTGTGGCGCCGCGAAGGCCGAAGCGCGCGCACCATTCGTCTGAAAGTCAAAGACGGCCGACTGGAACAGGTCTGTCAGATTGATTGAGGCCACATCCTCCTCAGGGCGCGAGCGGAATCAGCTCGAATCGGATGCGCAGTTCCGCATTGATCTCCTGCTGACCGGCTTGTTCATAACCCGCACCTGCGGACGAGGCCTTCATCATGGAAGCCTCCATTGCCACCATCATCCGCGGTTGCGGTCGCTGAAAGTTGTTGACCTCCACCTGCAGCGGCAGCCCCAGCCCAACCCCCAGGGCTTTGGCCAACTTCTGCGCCCGCAGGCGGGCGTCCTCGGCCGCCTCGATCTGCAATTCATCCTCGATGCTGCGAGCGCTGGAGATCACCGGAGTCACGCTATCGATGCGCGCCAATGGCTCCGCAGCGACGGCGTCCATCACCTCACCCAGTTGGCCGATGGGCAGGCGCTCCACCTGAATGATGCGGGTGGCGAGCATTTCCATCGGTTCGCCCCGGTCATGAACCCACGACCGGTCCGTGCCTTGCACCACCTTGCGCAAATCCGTGTTGAGCGCACGAATCTGATCTGCGGCCACCAGCGATCGCAACGCCCGCAGCACATCCCCCACCCGAGCACCAGCCTGCTCCAGCGCATCCCCGGCTTTGGGACCACGCCCCTCCACGGACAGGCGGAAACTGACCTGATCGGGAGCAACCAATCGCATGGCCGAGCCGCTGACCGATATTGAACGGGGCTCCGGGGCATCACCGGCCTGTGCCGCGGCCCAGGGCAGCATGCCAAGCGATAGCAGCAAGGGAATAAACAGCATTTGGCGTTTCATGGTCGTACCTGCATTCGGGATGGATTCGGGTTCAGATTTCTGCGACCTACGGCGCGTGATCAAGTTCATCACCGCTGGTCCGCAGCTCAGAAGGCGTGCCGGCGCAGACCCTTCTCCTGCATGATGTGCGCGGCGATCTCCTCAATCGACGTATTGCTGCTGTTCAGGTAAGGAATGCCAAAACGCTTGAACAGGGCCTCGGCCTGAGACAGCTCGAACTGGCACTGCGCCATCGAGGCATATTTACTTCCCGGGCGACGCTCCGAGCGGATCTGGTGCAAGCGGTCCACATCACATACCAGGCCATAAATCTTGACCCGGTGCTCCTGAATGGGTGATGGAAGTTTCAGGCTTTCCAGGTCTTCTTCAATCAGCGGATAGTTGGCGCAAAACAGGCCGTGTTGCATGGCCATGTACAGGCAGGTTGGTGTCTTGCCGCAACGCGATGGAGCCACCAGGATCACGTCCGCGCGCTGCAAATCCCGCGCAGTTTGGCCGTCGTCGTGCATCAGCGAAAAATTCATGGCGTCGATCCGCGAATCGTAACGACCGCGGTCGGGCATCCCGTGCGCGCGCCCCTCAACGTGGACGGACGCAAGCCCCAGGGTCTGTTCCAACCCCCCGAGCCAGGTATCGAAAGGATCAAAGAAACGGCCCTCGACTGTTCGAAGTATGGCGCGAATCTCCTCGTTCACCGTCGTGCTGAATATAATGGGCGGCTGAGTTGCATCGGTCATGCGCCCGATCCACGCCACCGTGGACCGTGCTTTGTCCGGTGTGTTGATAAAAGGCAGCGTTGTGCGCTGAAACTCAATGTCGTCAAACTGGGACAACAAACTGTTGCCTAGCGTTTCGGCGGTGATGCCGGTGCGGTCAGAAAGAAAGTAGACCTGCCGCTGTGTACTCATGTTGCCTCTTTGTCATGTCAGTTTCTTGTACATACCCGGCGGCCTGTAATTCCTGCAGAGCCGCTCGCACAGCTATCGAGGGTACGCCGTGAGTTCAGCTTCCGTCATCTGGTTCTCCCAACTCGGCATGGGAGATGTCGAAACCGTAGGGGGCAAGAATGCCTCTTTGGGCGAAATGATTTCCCAACTGGCGGGAGCCGGTGTCTCCGTTCCGGATGGCTTTGCCACCACCGCATCGGCCTATCGCGAATTCCTCGCCTACGACGGCCTTGCCGACCGCATCCACGCCGCTCTGTCCGCGCTGGACCTGGACGATGTCCAGGCCCTGATGCGCACCGGCAAGGAAATTCGCGCCTGGGTGGAGAACCAACCCTTCCCTCCTGCGCTGGAGGCTGATATCCGCACCGCCTTCGACAAGCTGGCCGAGCATGGGGATATTTCGGTAGCCGTACGCTCATCGGCCACCGCAGAGGACCTCCCCGAAGCCTCGTTTGCCGGCCAGCAGGAAACCTTCCTGAACGTGCGCGGCATTGATGCGGTGCTGGGTGCAATCAAGCAGGTCTTCGCGTCCCTCTACAACGACCGCGCGATCAGCTACCGCGTACACCACGGTTTCGAGCACAGTGAAGTCGCCCTGTCGGCAGGTATCCAGCGCATGGTGCGGTCCGACATCGGCGCCAGCGGCGTGATGTTCACCATCGACACCGAGTCCGGCTTCGACAAAGTCGTCTTCATCACCTCCGCTTTTGGCCTGGGCGAAGGCGTGGTTCAGGGCGCAGTGAACCCGGACGAGTTTTACGTTTACAAGCCCAACCTCGAGGCGGGCCGCCCGGCCATCCTGCGTCGGAATGTGGGCGCCAAAGCCACCCAGATGGTCTATACCCAGGACCGCACGCTGGGGAAAACCATCGAATTCATCGATGTCCCGGTAGCTGACCGTTGCAAGCTCAGCCTGACCGATGCCGAAGCGGAAAACCTGGCACGCCAGGCCGTCATCATCGAAAAGCACTACGGCCGCCCGATGGATATCGAGTGGGGCAAGGATGGCAACGACGGCAAGCTGTACATCCTGCAGGCCCGCCCTGAAACGGTGAAGAGCCGCGCCGGCTCGGGCACCCTGCAACGCTACAAGCTCAGCCAACGCGGCGAAATCCTCTCCGAAGGACGCGCCATTGGCCAGAAAATTGGCACCGGCACCGTGCGCAACCTGCGCAACATCGAAGAAATGAACCGGGTACAGCCCGGCGATGTTCTGGTCACCGACATGACCGACCCGGATTGGGAACCGATCATGAAGCGCTGCGCCGCAATCGTGACCAACCGTGGCGGTCGCACCTGTCACGCGGCGATCATCGCGCGTGAATTGGGCATTCCGGCTGTGGTCGGCTGTGGTGACGCCACCGAATCGCTCAAAGATGGCGAAACGGTCACCGTCTCCTGTGCCGAGGGCGACACCGGATTCATTTACGCCGGTGATCTGGGCTTCTCGGTGGATGAAGTCAATCTGGGCGACATGCCACCGGTACCGCTGAAGATCATGATGAATGTCGGCAACCCCGACCGGGCATTCGACTTCGCGTCGATTCCGAACGCAGGCGTCGGCCTGGCGCGACTGGAGTTCATCATCAACCGGATGATCGGCATTCACCCCAAAGCCCTGCTCGAGTTCGACCGGCAGCCGGCGCAAGTCAAAAGCCAGATTGAAGGTTTGATTGCGGCCTACGGCGACCCCGTCGAGTTCTACGTACAGCGCCTGGCTGAAGGCATGGCCAGCATCGCTGCGGCATTCGCGCCGGAGCCGGTGATTTTCCGGCTCTCCGACTTCAAATCCAACGAGTACGCCAACCTGATCGGCGGCCAGCAATACGAGCCGCATGAAGAAAACCCGATGATTGGGTTCCGCGGCGCCTCGCGCTACCTCGACCCCAGCTTTGAAGCCTGCTTCGAGCTGGAGTGCCGCGCCGTGCACCTGGTGCGCGAGAAGATGGGTCTGACCAACATGCAGATCATGATTCCCTTCGTTCGCACCGTGAGCGAAGCCGAAGGGGTGATCAAGCTGCTGGCGAAGAACGGCCTGAATCGAGGCGAAAATGGCCTCAAGGTCATCATGATGTGCGAGCTGCCCAGCAATGCCGTGCTGGCCGATCAGTTCCTGGAGCACTTTGATGGCTTCTCCATCGGCTCCAACGACATGACCCAGCTGACTCTGGGTCTGGATCGTGACTCCGGATTGATCGCGCACCTGTTTGACGAGCGTAACGATGCGGTCAAGGCCATGCTCAGCATGGCCATCAAGGCCTGCCGCAAAGCCAACAAGTACATCGGCATTTGCGGCCAGGGCCCTTCCGATCACCCGGACCTGGCGCAATGGCTGCTGGACGAAGGGATCGAGTCGGTATCGCTGAACCCGGACACGGTGCTCGCGACCTGGCTCTATCTGGCTGGTAAATCCGCAAGCTGAACCGTTCTAACCGGATTGTAAAAATGCCCATTACGCAAAGGTGATGGGCATTTTTTTAGGTTCCTCGCGCTTTAGAGAAGCGCTGATTTTATCCGCGAGCCCATTGAGCTGCGCCACCGCCGGAACGCAGAAACCGAAGCCTTTGGGAATGTGTGAGGCCCGTGTTCATTGTGCGGGGAGCACCACCGGTGGGGCAGATCATGAGCGCAGCAAATAAGTCGGTGCGTCGTTCGCGGGAAATGCTACGCCTTGTCGTAACTCATCACGGGATGGTCGGAGCTAGCAGGACGCGCCAGCGTCCGGGTCGGGGCATCCTGTAGCCGGGCGGTCTTTCGCCGCTGCGCGGTTCCCTACCGGTCATGCCGCTTGGTGGGGTCGGATCTACAAGACATCCTGTCTTGATAGAGCCTCGATTCGCCGTCCTGGCGAATCGCCCCCAGTCGCGGCATGCCCGTCAGGCGCAAGCCCTGACTGCCCGGCCACAGGACGCCCCGACCCTTGGGGTTGTGCCTGCAGTCTTGGTACTAAACTTCGTTCAAAAAAAGCACCACGCTGCCGTCGGCAGGTCCGCTGTCCGGGGTGCTGACCGGAACCATCAGGCGACCCGCCGGTCCCCGCTGGTGCGAATGGGGGCAAACGGACAGGAGTCCGTTTGAGGGTCTTCACGACAGGACGTCGTGTAGACCCGACCCCACCGAGTGCCAGCGGAGACCGGGTACCGCGCAGCGGCGGGTCGCCAGGTCCGGTTGGCGCCCCGGATAGCGGACTCCACGATGGTGTCCGCCCTCAGAATGTCAGCGCGCTGGCACCCAGTGACAGCAGGATCAGCAGACCGATCCAGGTCGCGTCTCCTCTGCTGATGATGAGCTGGGAGCGTTCCGGCTGCGTCGCGGCGATGTTGCGCTCACGCGCCGCCAGAAACAGCGGAACGGCCAGGCTGATTCCGACGAAGAGCCCGACCAGGATGTACACACTGATCCCGCGCATTGACCGTGCACGGGCCTCCGTGAGCATCCAGATCAGTACGGCCAGCGCCAGCATCGAAATATCCACGGCAAGAAACTTGCCCGCTGCAGGACTCTGAAACAGGGCATCACGCCAGAATGCCTCGGTACCGGCAACGAATCCCGCGGAAAAATACGTGGGCAGATGCAAGCTGGTCAGCACCCAGGCCGACACACCGATCACCACGTAAAACATTGCCAGCCGGTTCCGGCTCACACGCATAGGACCTCCCCGGTTACCAGCTGATCATGTCTTGGCTCGCGCCTTTTTGGCCGGAGCGGATTTCGGCTTGCCGGCCTTGCTTGTGGCCGGCTTGGCTGTTGCTGAAGGCTTTGCCGACGCCTTGGATGCGGCTGCAGGCCTGGCCGCGGGTTTGGGCTTGGCTGTGGCAGCGGTCTTGCGTACCGCTTTGGCTTTGGCATTTGCAGCCACCTTGGGCGCCTTTGCTTTGGCCGTAGCTGGTTTTACCGCCTTGGCTTTCGCCGCCGCAGCGGATGATTTTGCCGTCTTTGTGCTCGGGGCTTGTTTTGCCGACGATGGTTTCGTCACGACCGATGTTTTCGCCGCTGTCCTTGCGGAAGATTTCTTGGCCGCGCCAGATCGCGCTTTGGCAGTCGTAGCGCCAGCTGCCGCCGGCCGCGCGCTCTTGCGCGCCCCCTGTGTGGCCGTCTTTTCGATGGCCTCCACCACCTCGGGCGGCGCCGCATCAGGCGCGTCTTTGCCGTGAATGCTGAACCGACCAAGGTTACTGACACGCATCTGTCGACGCAGCTTGTTGAAGGGCTCAAAGTTGATGAAATTCGGCAGGTTCATGCGCTCACCCGCTCAGCTCTCAACTTCGAGAATTTTGGCGATCCGTGACTCCACATCGGTGCGCACGCGGAACTCCACCCGCTGTGATCGCGCCCAGTCCTCGTTGCCGTTCTCATCCAGAATCAACTGCGCGGAGGACAGGCCATTCGCCGTCAGGTGCTTACGCAGCCACGGCAGCTCGGATTCCACCTTGGGCAGTTCCACCACAAAACGCAGCACGCTGCGCGACCGTTCGAAGGACAAATCCATGTTCTTCAGCCAGGCCACCTGTGGAGGCTCCGGGTTATCCCGATTCCAGAAACTCGAGGTATGCCCCTCAATCCGCAACTCCGCCACACTGTCGCGAAAGTCATCACGCGTGATCAACGCCAGATACCGCGGGAAAAAGTCATCCAGAATCTCGATGAACTGGCGCCGCAAACGGGATGACCCCACCTCGAACAGCACCGTGGGCTCGTTGAAGCGCACCGTCAGATCCTGATCGATCTCGGCATTCCACCGCGGCAGGTCCTGTCCAAATTCCTGCAGCAATTCGTGGTACAGCTCGTCCTTTTTCTTGTCGTAACGGACAGCCACTTCCTTGACGCTATCGACGTTGATTTGTGCGCCCAGCAATTTGTCGCGCAGGGCGTCCACGGCGAGCTTTTCGCCTTCCAGCTTCTGCTCGAGGCTTTGCACGGTCTTGGCCCAGACCTCCGTTCGGGCACGCTGGCTCGCCTTCTCGGTCATCATGAAATACAGCATGAGCAGGAAGAAGATGATCAACGCGCCACCGAGCAAGTCGGCCGCGGAGACCCAGTAGTCCTCGTTCTGCGCTTGCGCGTCGGTGTCATTGGAAAACATCGCTTAGACCTTCTCGACAGCTCGCACCAGGGCCCGCAGACGTTCGGTGAGTGGCGTGTAGTCCTCGACAAACTTCTCGGACAATGCCGCCAGCTGCTGGCCGAAGGTGTTCATGGCCTTGGTCAGCTCCTCATCCATCGCGCCGTCCACACGAATGATCTGCTCCTCGATACGTGCGGAGATTTCGGTGAGGTGATCGCTCATCTGGGTGTTGCCCTCGACGATACGCTCCTCGATGTTTTGCAGCGACTCGCTGGTGACATCGACGATGTGCGCGAAGCGTTTGAGGTGACTTTCGATCTGCACCCGCTGCGAATCCAGGCCGCCAAGCAAGGCGGAAATGTTGCGTGACACATCGATAAAGATCTCCGAGCGGGAGGCCACCTCGTCGAAGCGGCGTGCCGCCGTGTCCATGTTGCGCACGGTCTTGCTGTGCTGGTCGACCATGGTGGTGAGCTGCTTGCGGTAGGTTTCCATCCACTCCGCCAGCTCGGCCACACCCTTGTTGAAGCCTTCGAATTTCTCCCAGAACTGCCCGGAGAACTGCGTATTGAACTGACTGATAAGTTCTTCGAGCACCTCCATGAGCCGTTTCGGGCTGTAATCGATCTGCCGCTGGGTGTTCTCCTCCAGGGCTGCGCGGATCTTGTCCAGGGAGGCCGAGTTGGTTTTCTGCGCCTCGCGAATCTCGTCGGAAAGGCTGGAGCTGACACCGTCCGGCCCGACCAGCGCATCGCTGAGGGTCTTGAGCGAATCGGCGGTCTTCTCCTGCGACTCGCGAATTTCGTTGACCAGGTTGGAGCCCATGCCATCGGGTCCGACCAACGCATCGCTGAGAGCCTTGAGCGCATCACCTGACTTGGCGTTGGCCTTGCGAATTTCCTCGATGATGCCGGTGCTGGCACCATCCGGCCCGACCAATGCCATGCGCAGGTCGTCGATGGCATCGGCCATGCCCGTGGTAAGCGCGCCGATATCCTGGGAGAGACCGCCGCCGATATCGGCAAAGGCCCCGGCCATCTGATCGGCCATACCACCCAGTCCCGCGGCCAGCGCATCCACGCCGTCGCCCACACGCCCCAGGTCGCGACCCAGCAAGTCGTTGAGTTCGTCCACCGACTTGAGCAACGAGCCCATCGTGTCGGGGACTTCCTTGACCAGCTGTTCCAATGCGCCGTCCGGTCCGACCAGCGCATCGCGCATTTCGCCGACGGCCTTGGTAATCATCGGCAGCATGGCCTTGCGATAGGTCTCGAGCATGTCGGCCAGTGCCTTGTTGCCCTCGGTAATTGCCTTGCCGATCTTGTCGCCGCTGAGTTCCGAGCCTGCGCGCAGCTGGTCCAGCTTCTCGAGTACAGCCTGGGAATCCGCCCCCAGGGCTTTGCGCAGCGCATCGCTGTCGCTGCCCATGGCTTCGCGGAGGTGACCCAGAGCGCTGAGAATGCCTTGCAGTTCGGCAGCGGAGCGCTCGTCGCCCGATGCCACTCCCTTGCGCACTTCCTCGAGCTTGCTGAGAACCGCCGCGGAATCGCCACCCAGGGCATCGCGGAACTCGACCATGGCATCGCCGAGATGCCGAATTTGCTCGGCCGCATTGGCGTCGCCGTCGGCCAGACTGGATTGCAGGGATTCGAGTTTTTCCAGCAGTGCCACTGAATCGCCGCCCATGCCTTCGCGCAGATTGCCGATGGCTTCGACCACGCCCTTGACCTGCTCGGCGGTATCCGTACCGCCGGCAGCAATGACGTCGCGCAAGGCTTCCAGTTTCTCCAGGGTTGCGACCGAGTCGCTGCCCAGGGTATCGCGCAATCCACTGATCGCCGCGGTCACTTCGCGCATCTGCTCGGTGGTGGCCTTGCCGCCCATTTCCAGGCCGGCACGCAGCGCATCCAGCTTGTCCGCCAGCACTCCCGAGTCCTCGCCCATGCCGTCACGCAGCCCGGCGATCGCTGCGCCCACGCTGAGCAATTGCTGGGCCGTGTCCGCCCCGCCAGCCGCCATGGCATCGCGCAAGGCTTCGAGTTTTTCCAAGGTGGCGCTGTTGTCGCCACCCAGCGAACTCTGCAGGCTGGAAATGGCGTCGGTCACGCTGTGCAACTGTTCGGCAGTTGCCTTGCCGCCCATTTCCAGGCCGGCACGCAGCGCATCCAGTTTGTCGGCCAATACCGCGGAGTCGCCACCAATACCTTCGCGCAGGCTGGCAATGGCGCTGCCCATGGTCTTGACAGCTTCTGCGGCCTCGCTGCCGCTGGCAGCCATGGTATCGCGCAGGGATTCGAGTTTTTCCAGTGTCGCCATGGCGTCGCCGCCGAGGGATTCGCGCAGCCCGGAGATGGCCTGGCTGACGTCGCGCATCTGCTCGGCGGTGTTCTGCGAGCCGCTGGCCAATCCGGCACGCAGGGCTTCGAGCTGATCCAGCATGGCCATGGTGTCGCCACCCAGTGCCTCGCGCAGATTGCCGATGGCTTCCTGCAGGTCGCGCATTTGCTGTGCGGAGTCCTGGCTGCCAGCCGCTAGCTGGCTGCTGATGTTGCCCAGCTCGCCGGACATGACCTTGCGCAGCGCTTCGGTAGATTTGAGCATGGCGTCGGCCATTTCCGACTGCCCGGCCTGCAGACCCTGCCCCAGAATCGATGCCGCACCATCCGGCCCGATCAAGGCGTCGCGCAGCTCGGTAACGGCCTGCGTAATCTGCGCGGCCATGGCATCCCGGTTGCCCTGAATGGCCTCGCGCAGCGAGAGGCTGCTGTCGGCCAGTGCGGCTGCCAGGCGCTCGCCCAGTGCTTCGGAGCCCGCGCCCAGGTTCTCCAGGCGCTCGAGCATGGCAGCGGAGTCTCCGCCCAGTGCCTGCTGCAAGGTGGCGATGGCCTCGCCGACCTGGCGCACCTGCTCGGCCGAAGCTTCGCTGCGATCGGCCAGCGCAGTGCCCAGTTTGTCGAGGTCGCCGGAGAGCGCTTTCTTGAGTCCTTCGACCGCCAGCGCCAGGCCCTCGGCCATGTCGCGTTGCGAACGGCCCAGCTCGGAGGCAGCACCATCCGGGCCGACCAGCGCATCCCGCAGGTCGGTGACCGCCTGCGCAATCTGCGCGGCCATGTCATCACGATTGAGGGCCAGCGCATCGCCCAAGGTTTTGTTGCTGTCGGCCAGCACGCCGGCGAGCCGATCGCCCAGTGCATCCGAGCCTTCACGCATGCGATCGAGGCGATCCAGCAGTGCGGCGGAGTCGCCACCCAACGCTTCGCGCAGCGTGGCGATGGCTTCGGTGACACCGCGCATTTGCTCGACCGAGGCTTCGCTGCGATCGGCAAGCGCCGCGCCCAGTTTTTCCAGATCGCCACCCAGAGCTTTCTTCAACCCTTCGATGGCCAGCGCCAGCCCCTCGGCCAGGTCCTTGCGGCTGGCCTGCATTTCCTTGCCCAGTGCCGATGCGGCTCCATCGGGGCCCACGAGGGCGTCGCGCAAATCGGTTACGGCCTGCGTGACCTGCCGGGCCATGGCTTCACGGCTGGCCTCCATGGCTTCGCCAAGCGCAGCGCCCAGGCTGTCGCCGAGGCGATCCGTGGCGGTGCGCAGGTCATCCATGCGGTCGCGCAAGGTGTTGGTATCGGTACCCAAGGCTTCCTGCAGGCTTTGAATCGCCGCGGACATTTCCTTGACCTGATCCGCAGACTGCTCCGCAGTGCTTTCCTGCAACTCGCGCAGCGACTGCAGCAAGGGCGAGGTTTTGGCATCGGCGAGCACAGAACGCACGTCCTGCAAACCTGCCACCACGTCGTCCGCGGTTGCGGGCCGGGTGGATGGATCGGGCATACCCGTCAGAAGAATGCGAAAGCGAACCAGGATGCCGCCCAGAATCCCGGCTACCGAGGTCCAGAACGCCAGCTTGATGCCGGTGAACAGCTTCGGAACACTGCCAGCGACGTCGTCCGGGTCAAAACCGGCTAGGCCGACCGTGATCCCGAGGAAGGTCCCAAAGATGCCGATGCTGGTCAACAGCGATGGCGCAAAGGACACCACGCGGGTCTTGCGGGTCAATAAGGCATACACGGTCAGCACAGCAATGATGGCAACCGTGACGTAAGTCAATCCAAGAACCGTGGACGTATCCATCCGATTCGCACCTCTAAATTTGTGTAAGTCTCCTGGTCGGCTTCAGTCTACGCGGTCGTATGGTTTCTGCAAACGTCCGATTTCACTGAGCCGCTATCAGCCTGATCCTACGACATTGCAAAGGCGTGACCCCCAGTCGTATGGATGGTGAAGGCTCACGTTAGAATTCGCGGCTCGGAAATCATTCCCCAGTAGCGTGCTATGAGCCAATACGTTTATTCGATGAACAAGGTGGGCAAAATCGTCCCACCGAAAAAGCAGATCCTGCGTGACATCTCGTTGTATTTTTTCCCCGGCGCGAAAATCGGCGTGCTCGGTTACAACGGCGCGGGCAAGTCCACACTGCTGCGGATCATGGCCGGCGTGGATACCGAAATTGTCGGTGAAGCGCGGCCACAGCCGGGCATCCGCATTGGCTACCTGCCGCAGGAACCCCAGCTCGACGAAGCCCTGGATGTGCGTGCGGAAGTCGAAAAAGGCGTGGGTGAAACCAAGGCCCTGCTCGATCGTTTCAATGCGGTTTCCGAAGCCATGGCCGACCCGGACGCGGACTTTGAAAAGCTGATGGCGGAGCAAGGTGAACTGCAGGAGAAGATCGAAGCTGTCGATGCCTGGGATCTGGACCGCCAGCTCGAACAGGCCGCTGCGGCGCTGAACCTGCCGCCTTGGAATGCACCGGTCAAAACCCTGTCCGGCGGCGAGCGCCGGCGGGTAGCCCTGTGCAAATTGCTGCTCGAAAAGCCCGACATGCTGCTGCTCGACGAGCCCACCAACCACCTGGACGCCGAATCCGTGGATTGGCTGGAAAAATTTCTGCATGACTTCCCCGGCACCGTGGTGGCGGTGACTCACGACCGCTACTTCCTGGATAACGTCGCGGGCTGGATTCTGGAACTGGACCGTGGCCACGGCATTCCCTGGGAAGGCAACTATTCGTCCTGGCTGGAGCAGAAAGACCGCCGTCTGGCACAGGAAGAAAAAACCGAGGCCGCGCACCGCAAGGCCATCGAGGCCGAACTGGAATGGGTGCGTTCGAACCCCAAAGGCCGGCAATCCAAGAGCAAGGCCCGCCTGCGTCAGTTTGAGGAACTCAGCTCACAGGAATTCCAGAAACGCTCGGAGACCAACGAGATCTTCATCCCGGTCGGGCAGCGCCTGGGCGACAAGGTCATCGAGGTCAAAGATCTGAAGAAAAGTTTCGGCGACCGCACGCTGTACGAAGGTCTCAACTTCACCGTGCCCCGCGGCGCCGTGGTGGGAATCGTGGGTGCCAACGGGGCGGGTAAATCCACCCTGTTCCGCATGCTGACGGGACAAGAGCAACCCGACGCGGGCTCCATCGAATTGGGCGAAACCGTCAAGATCAGTTGCGTTGATCAAAGCCGCGATGCACTGGACCCGAAGAAAACCGTATGGGAGGAAATCTCCCATGGGCAGGACATCCTGTCGGTCGGTGGCTACGACATTCCCTCCCGCGCCTATGTCGGCCGCTTCAACTTCAAGGGCACCGATCAGCAGAAGCGCATCGGTGATCTTTCCGGGGGGGAACGCAACCGGGTGCACCTGGCCAAATTACTGCAGACCGGTGGCAACGTGCTGCTACTGGACGAACCGACCAACGATCTGGACGTCGAAACGCTGCGCGCTCTGGAGCAAGCCATCCTGAGTTTTGCCGGCAGCGTGCTGGTGATCTCGCACGATCGCTGGTTCCTTGACCGGATCGCCACCCACATCCTTGCATTCGAAGATGATGGCGAGGTGGTCTATCACGAAGGCAACTGGCAGGAATACGCCGCGGATCACAAAGCCCGCAAGGGCGCCGACGCCGGAATCAACGCCCGCGCCAAGCACCGCAAACTGCACGGCTAAGCCCTGCTCTCGCCATGCGGCACCCCGGTTGCGGGTGCCGCATTAGGGGGCGGCGCATTCGGGAAAGGCCAGCAGGTGTTCATCGCGGCGCTTGCGTAGCTCCAGCGCACGATTTCCGTCGCCGCCTTTCTGGTACGCCTGCTCGATGGACAGATGCTCCAGCCACCAGGCTTGCACCGGCCCCACGGTCCAATACCCACCAATGCGTGACAACAACAGCCCCAGGCTGGATGGCGGGGTTTCCGCAACCACCCAGATCTGGTCCGTGCAGTTTGCACCGTCCTCACAAGGACAGCCGGATACCACCGGCCCGATGTTGACGATGGCTTCCGGCAGCAGCGCACGCACTTGGCTTTCAATCTGCTGCACTTCCCCGTCGTGGATATTTTCTTCGCGTAATGGCGTCTCACGACGCTGCGGGCGTAGCTGTTGTGCCACTTGCGCCTTCGCCTGTAAGCGCTCGTACTGCTGAATGCGCTCTTCGATGCTCAGCGCGCCTGCGGGCAGCGCTACCACTAAACCCAGCGTCGTCAACAGCGCGAGTACGCGAGGCGTCTTGCTATTCGCTCGGCGTGTATTCAAAGGGCCGGCGTGCATGCAATCACCGCTCATGCGCTACACCGGAGCGACCGGCCCCAGCAGGCGATCGATGAGCAGGTAGTGGTCTTCAAACATCTTCTCGCGGGCGACCTCGTGGCGTTTATGCCAGCCCGCGCTGGCGGCGTCATCGCCACCGGCCACCTCGGGCCGCGGTTGCGTATCCGGCAGTCGATAATGAAAAACGTGGGTCACAAAGCGACCACGGTCGGAACGGTCCGGGTGATCGCCCACAAACCGACCCACGGCGGCGATTTCGTCACCCAATACCAATCCGGTTTCTTCGGCCAGTTCCCGGCGACAGGCCGCTTCCAGGCGTTCGCCCGGGTCCAGGAATCCGCCTGGCAGCGCGTACAGGCCCAAGCCCGGCCAGCCGCCACGGCGAATCAGCAGAATTTCATCCCGCCACTGCACCAAAGCGTCCACGGTGACGAACACCGGTGGATACGGACTGCCTGACCACGCGGACTGAAAACGATCGATCGCGCGGGCCTCGGCAAGAATCTCACCGAAAGCCGCGGTTTGGCAGAATCCATGCAGCCAGTGCTTGACCCCCGTCGGCAGTGCGGGCGCCAGCACGTCTTCCAGCAGATCCCGCACCTTGCTATGCGCACTGGCAAGCAAAGCCTCCCGAATGGGGGTTGCGGACAGGCCTTCATGATTGGGGAGTTCGGCGTAGCTCCAGTAGGGGAACAACTTCAGGTAATAGGAACTCGCATCCTTGGTATGCCCGAACAAACACACCTCGGTGGCCTCCGGCACGTGGCTGTCGACCACCTTGTGGACCAGCGCAACCCACTCCCCATCGGAGTAATACACGTCCGGGATGCCGCAGATGCGCACGCGGTCCTGCAAACGGGCCGGCAGCGCGGCGCGAATCATCTGTTCACGTTCGGCAAACGTCCACGGGTTGCGCAGATTGCGGGCGGCAAAACACGACCCCATGATGATGAGCAAGGAGTCCGCCTGCTCCAGCACCCGATGCACCAGAAATTCATGGCCATTATGGAACGGCTGAAACCGGCCGATCAGCACGCCGCAGCGGTGGGGGGAAGTCTCTGAAGTCATTGCCGGGCATTGTCCGGTTTTCGGCGCCCTCGCGTATAGTCCCGGGCGGACAAAACGTCTTGAGGAGAACCCCCGGCCATGGCCGATTACGACCCGACTTTCGCGACCAAGCGGCGCGTTAAAGCCATTCCCCCCGAGCATTGCGACGCCGTGATTGTGGGCGCCGGACTCGGCGGCCTGATGACCGGTGCGCGCCTGGCACTGGCCGGCCAGAAGGTGGCCGTGTTTGACCAGCATTACGTGGCCGGTGGCTGTTGCACCATGTTTTCCCGCGGCGGCCCTCGCCATCGGCGCAACTTTGATATTGGGCTGCACTACATCGGCGATTGCGGAGCGGAAGGACAGATTCCGCAGGTGCTCAACGAAGTCGGCATCTCACTCGACTATGTCTCCCTCGACCCCGACGGTTTCGACACCCTGGTGTTCCCGGATCTGACCTTTCCGATCCCGGTGGGTTGGGATCGCTACCAGGAGCGATTGCTGGAACACTTCCCGCGAGAAAAACGTGGCATCGAGCGCTATCTGCGGTTCCTGCGCGAGGTGGAGTTCATGCAACAGGCCATGGCCCGGCGCAAACCCGGTTTGCGACTGGCATGGGATGCTGTCACCCATGCCCGGCTGGCCAGTCGTCATGTGAACGGCACGCTCAAGGACCTGCTCGACACCTGTACCACCGACCCCTTGCTGCGCGCCGTGATCGCCGGGCAAAGCGGCGACTACGGTCTGCCGCCCAGCCAGGTCAGTGCCGCGTTACATGCCGGCCTGGTCAACCACTACTTCAAAGGGGCGTACTACCCGCGTGGCGGAGGTCAACGCATCGCCGACGAGTTGGCGCAGGCCATCGAAGACCATGGCGGCAGCGTGCACCTGCGCCGAGGCATCGAACACATCATGGTGGAAAACGGCCGTGCCACCGGGGTGCGCACGGAAACCTACAAAGGCCAGCAGTTCGAGGTGCGCGCGCCACGGGTCATCTCCAACGCGGATATGCAGCTGACGCTGCAACACCTGATCGATGAGCGTGACCTGGACGAACGCTGGGCCCAGCGCAAGGACAACCTGAAGATGGCCGCGGCGCTGTTCATCTGTTGCCTGAACGTCAAAGGCGACATGCGCCAGCGCGGCATGCGCAATGCGAACTACTGGCAGTTCGACGGCACCGACATGGAAGAGTTTTACGCCGCGCGCGACCTCAATCCCCGCGGCTGCTATATCACCGCAGCGACATTGAAAGACCCCGACACCCCGCACCACGCGCCGGCCGGCGAAGACTCGGTCGAGGTCATGACCGTGTTACCCGGCGACGCGCGAAGCTGGGGCGTGGATGTCGACGGCGTCGAAAACTGGAAGTACAAGAAATCGGCGATTTACCAGGAACACAAACAACGCATCGAGGACAATCTCATCGCCCGTCTGGATGCCCTGTTCCCGGGGGCGGCGGAGAACGTCACCTTCCGCGAATCCGCCACTCCCATGACGCACACCCGATTCACCCGGGCGACGGATGGAACGGGGTACGGCATCGCCTGCACCCCCGATCAATTCATGCAGCACCGACCCGGTTATCGGGGTCCGGTGCAGGGCCTGTATTTCACCGGCGCCTCGACCCGCGCGGGGCACGGCGTACTGGGCTCGTTGCTCTCCGGAAAAGCCTGCGCCAAGGCGGTGCTGCGTGACGCAGCCTGAGCACGAGGCCCTCGGGGGTGGTTGCCGCTGCGGCGCCGTGCGTTATGTCGCCGCAAGCGCACCGCTGCACAGCATGATCTGCCATTGCCGCAGCTGCCGCCTCAGCGCTGCCGCGCCGCTGGTGCCGTGGGTTACTTTTCGGCGCGACGAGGTGATTTTCAGCGGCATCCGTCGTGTTCACGCCTCTTCACCCGGCGTCGAACGCAGCTTTTGTCCCGAGTGTGGAACCCCGCTGAGCTACACCCACGCCGATCGCCCGGAGCACATCGACATCACCACCTGTTCGTTGGACGATCCCGATGCTCACCCGCCCCGGAACGACTCCTGGCTGGAGGATGACGTGTGCTGGATGCGCGCCGAGTTGGCTGGCGCGCGCCCGGGTTTTCGTCAGTTCCGGCCGGAATAAAGGACCTCCCCACATGACCAACCTCACCCTCACCTGCCGCTGCGGAAAACTGCACGGAGAAATCACCGATACCGAACACCGCAGCGGTGAGCGCGTGCGCTGCTTCTGCCGCGACTGCCAAAGCTATGCCCACCATCTGGGGGCGGCGGATATCACGCTGGATGAACATGGCGGCACCGGTATGTACCTGACCACGCCCAAGGGCATCCGTTTTGATCGCGGCGGGGACCAACTGGCCTGCCTGCAGCTCAGTCCCAAAGGTCCGCTGCGCTGGTACGCCCAGTGCTGCAACACCCCCATTGCCAATGTCATCCGTGACCCCAAACTACCGTTTGTGTCTTTGCCATTGGCCGGAATCAGCGGTGATGTCACAGCAGCATTGGGAGACCGGGAAACCGGTGTGTTTGCCAAAGACGCAAAGGGGACGCCTTCGGGCCGGAATATTCACGCGGGCATGTCGCCTCTTGCCGGCCTGCGCGTGGCCAAACGCCTGCTGCTCGGGCGCCTGAAGGGCGAGCACAAAGTCACGCCTTTCTTTGGTCCTGATGGAAAACCGGTAGTCGCCCCCACCATCTTGAGCCGCGAAGCACGCGCCAAAGCGCTGAACATGGCAGGATTCGCAACCCCATCCTGAACACATGACGCCGTGATCTTGGACCCGCAATGGATTGTTGCCTTCCTGGCCCTGGGCGTGGTGGTGGGTTTCATGGCCGGATTACTCGGCATCGGCGGTGGCGGAATCATGGTCCCGCTGCTGACCACACTCTTTCTGATGCAGGGTCTGCCACTGGACACGGTCGTGCATCTGGCCCTGGGCACCTCGATGGCATCGATTGTGGTGACCTCCTTTTCAAGTATGCGGGCCCACCACGCGCAAGGCGGTGTGCTGTGGCCGGTGGTACGCACCATGGCTCCGGGAATCATCATCGGCACCTTCGCCGCGACCTTCCTCGCTGCCAACGTGAAATCCGTGCATCTGGCGATGATCTTTGCCGCGTTCATGGCCTATGTCTCGTTCCAGATGTTCGCCAACCGCAAACCCAAACCCGGGCGCACCTTGGTCGGCAGCGGGGGGTTGCTGTTTGCCGGCTCCGTCATTGGCGGCATCTCGGCACTGGTCTCCATCGGCGGCGGCTCGCTGACCGTCCCGTTCCTGATCTGGCAGAACGTGGACGTTAAAAAAGCCATCGGCACTTCGGCGGCGATTGGCCTGCCGATCTCCCTGGCCGGCACGCTTGGCTACGCCGTCAATGGCTTGCATCTGTCGGCGGGCACCCCCTACACGTTGGGGTTCGTCCACATTCCGGCTGTCATTCTGATTTCGCTGACCAGCTTTTTCATGGCGCCGGTGGGTGCGCGCATGTCGCACAAGCTACCGGTTTCCGCGCTGAAGAAAGCCTTTGCCCTGCTGCTGATTCTGCTGAGCCTGAAGATGCTGAGTTCGGTGTTGTAACAACCCAGGAGTCTGCGCGCTGGCAAGCGAGCCGACGGCCGGGCCCGGCAACAAGCCCTACCCAACCGTCGACCACATCCTAGGCTTACCCCACCCAGCGGCGAGCGGTTGCAAACATCTGCAACCAGGGCGATTCCTTGCCCGTCCATTCGGGCGGGTGCCAGGAGAAGCTGCCCGCCCGCGTCAGGCGCTCTGGGTGCGGCATCATGATCGTGACCCGGCCATCTGCCGAGCACAGACCGGTGATGCCATCCGGTGAACCGTTTGGATTCAGCGGGAAGCGCTCGGTCGCCTCACCGGCGCGGTTGACATAGCGCATCGCCACATAGGCATTGGCCTGCGCACGCTGTGCATCATCGCGGAACTGTGCGCGACCCTCACCGTGGGCGAGCACCACCGGCAAACGCGAGCCGGCCATGTCCTGCAGCAGGATCGACGGCGATGCCGGAATCTCCACCATGCTCACCCGCGCTTCAAATCGCCCACCGGCATTGGGCTCGAAGTCCGGCCAATGACTGGCGCCCGGCACCATGTCACGCAGCTGCGCGAGCATCTGGCAACCATTGCATACCCCCAGGGCGAAGGTCTCCGGGCGGGCGAAGAATGCCGCATACTCGGCCTGTGCACGGGCATTGTGCAGGATGGTCGCCGCCCAACCGCGGCCAGCGCCAAGCACGTCGCCATAGCTGAAACCCCCGCACGCGGCCAGACCGACGAAATTCGTCAAGCTCACCCGGCCGCCGAGAATGTCCGTCATATGCACATCCACGGCCTCGAAGCCGGCGCGATGGAACATCCACGCCATCTCGACCTGACCGTTGACTCCTTGCTCCCGCAAAATCGCGACACGGGGACGCACGCCACCGACTGCCGGCGCGGGGATCGCGAAGCGCAGATCGGCATACAGCCCTTCGTCTTCGGCAATCAGCACATGTTCGGATTCTGCGCAGGCCGGGTCATCCCGACGCGCCTGCATGGCACGGCTGGTCGATGCCCAGCACTGCTCGAGCACGGCCCGGCTGCTGCAGAAGACTTCCTCGCCGTTGGCATCGTGGATATGGATGGTTTCATCCTCGCGCGTTGTGGCGATGGGCACCAGGTTGGCCCCGGCATTGCGTAGCTGCTGCTCGACCGCGGCACGATCGGCGGCCGCCACCTGAATGACCACGCCGACTTCCTCGCTGAATAGCTCGGCCGGTGCATTGCCGACCGGCAACTGAATATTCAGCCCCACCCGGCCGGCGAAGCTCATTTCCGCCAACGTGGTGAGAACGCCGCCATCACTGATGTCATGCCACGCCAATGTCTGGGCTCGTACCGCGATCAATGCCTCGAGCACCGCCTTCAAACGACCGGTGTCGTCGATATCGGCGGTGGCCCCCAGGTCCTCGACATAGACTTGTTCCAGCGCGCTGCCACCCAGACGCCGCTGCGCCCCGAGGCGCACCGCCAGCAGCACCGAATCCACGTCCGCCGCCAATTGCGGCGTGCGTTGCGCAGTCACGTCGGCGACCGGCGCAAATGCCGAAACGATCAGCGACAATGGTGAGGTCACACATTGCGGCCCTTGCGCTGGGTCATCCCAGCGGGTTTGCATCGACAGCGAATCCTTGCCCACCGGGATCGCGATTCCCAGTTGCGGACACATCTCCCGACCCACGGCCTCCACACCATCGAGCAACGCGGTGTTCTGGTCCGCATCGCCGGCCGCGGCCATCCAGTTACAGGACAACCGTACGTCGCTGAGGCGATTGACCCCACCGGCAAGGATATTGGTCAGGCTCTCCGCCACCGCGAGACGTGCGGCGGCGGCCGGGTTACGCATGGCTACCGGCGTGCGCTCTCCCATGGCCATCGCCTCACCAACCGAGCCTTCGTAACCGGCGTAGGTGACGGCACAATCCGCCACTGGCACTTGCCACGGGCCGACCATCTGGTCACGGGCGGTCAATCCCCCCACGCTGCGATCGCCGATGGTGATCAGAAACTTCTTGCTGGCGACCGCCGGCAATTGCAGCACGCGGGTCAGCGCATCCCCCAGATCAATGCTGGGCTCCGCCCGCTCGTGAACCGGGCTGATCTTCGCCCCGGCCTCGCGGTGCATACGCGGCAACTTGCCCAGCAGCGTGGCCATCGGCAGATCCACTGCGACACCGGCCTGCCCCGCCACCCGCAGGTGGCGCTCGGCCGTTGCCACACCCACGATGGCGAAGGGGCAACGCTCGCGCTCGCACAACGCGGCAAAGCGTGCGCGATCTTCCGCGGCGATACCGAGTACATAGCGTTCCTGTGATTCGTTACACCACAGCTCCATGGGTGACAGGGCCGGGTCCGCACTGGGGATGGCATCCAGATCAATCTGCCCGCCCAGGTCGCTGTCGTTGAGGATTTCGGGAATGGCGTTCGACAAACCGCCCGCGCCCACATCGTGAATGGTGCGGATGGGGTTTTCCTCACCGAGCCGCCAGCAGGCATCGACCACCTCCTGGCACCGACGCTCCAATTCCGGGTTGGCGCGCTGAACCGATGCGAAATCCAGCGCTTCGCTGGAGGCGCCGGCATGCACCGAAGATGCGGCGCCGCCACCCAATCCGATGAGCATGCCCGGCCCGCCGAGGACCACGACCAGATCCCCTGCCCGCATCGACTGCTTGAGCGCGTGTTGCGGGCGCAAGTTGCCCAAGCCACCAGCGATCATGATCGGCTTGGCGTAGCCCCAGCGCTGGCCATCCAGCTTGCGATCCAGCGTGCGGAAATAGCCGGTAAGGTTCGGGCGACCGAACTCGTTGTTGTAACGGGCGGCCCCCAACGGCCCGTCGGTCATGATCTCCAGCGCGGGCGCCATCCGGCCCGGCAGCGGGTCGTTGGACTCCCACGGCTGCGACAGCTCGGGAATCCGCAGATCGGAAGTCGTGAAGCCGCACAAACCCGCTTTGGGTTTTCCGCCCCGCCCGGTCGCCGCCTCATCACGGATTTCACCACCAGAGCCGGTCGCCGCCCCGGGATCGGGTGCAATGGCCGTCGGGTGGTTATGGGTCTCGACCTTGATCGCAATGGCTGCGGTTTCATTCAGCGGCGTGTAACGCCCTTCTGCGAGCGGGACGAACCGTGTCGTGACATCGGCGCCCTCAAGCACCGCGGCATTGTCGCTATAGGCGGACAGCACGCCGCTCGGGCTCGCTGCGTGGCTTTCGCGGATCATGCCGAACAGCGAGCTATCGAATGCGTCGCCGTTGCGGGTCCAGCTCGCGTTGAAGATTTTGTGGCGGCAGTGCTCGGAATTCACCTGCGCGAACATCATCAGCTCGGCATCGGTCGGCACATGCTGCTGCTCGGCGAAGTTGCTCGCCAACCATTGGCGTTCATCCTCGGAGAGGGCCAGACCCAATTTGGACTCGGCGTCGGCGATGGTTTGTAGCAGCGCCTCCGGGCCCTGCGCCGGAAAGCACACCAGCTCGCGGCGCTGAGGCGTCGCAAACACGGCCGGCCAATCGGCATCACCCGGGAGCAAGGATTCAGTCAGTGCGTCATGCAGCAGCTTGCGGCTCTGCGGCGCGGCGTCGAGATCGCCATCGATTTCCAGCATCCGCCCCCGCTCCAGACGATCCACATCCGGATGGCCGCACAGCTGGGCGATATCGGTTGCCTGGCTGCTCCATGGGGAGACCGTGCCAACCCGCGGCAGCACACACACCGTATGCGCCGCAAACCCCTCAACCACGGCGCCACGCACGAGTTGGGCCAGGTCCGTCTGGGCTTGCGTCGCGAGCGTGTCGCTGGCGTGAGCAAAGTACACGCTGCGGGCGGAGCGCAGTTCCACCCCCTCGCCCGCTGCCGCAAGGCGCTCGCGCAGTTGTTGCAGAGGGTGCGGTGCGAAGGCGTCACCGCCCAAAATCAATGTGATCGACATGATGATTTGAGTGTCAGAGTTCGATGGGGTCCAGGGGCTGGTCCTGCAACGCGGTTTGCAGCGTGCCGGCCCAGCCGTTGAGCACGCCGCGAATCGCATCCTGCGCGCGTTCCGGCGTATTGTTTTGTTCAGAAAGATGCGTCAGCACGATGTGTCCGGTCGCCTCCAGAGGCAGCGCCTCCAGCAAGCCCGCCGACTGCGGGTTGCTCAGGTGTCCCCACGGCCCGCCAACGCGCTCGCGCAGAGCGGGTGGATACGGGCCATCGGCGAGCATTTGCGGGCAGTGGTTGGCTTCCAGCAGCAGCACGTCGCAGCCGCTGAGGACTTCACACATGTGCGGCGTGATATGCCCGGCATCGGAAAGTATCCCCACCCGATGCGGGCCGTGGCTGATGACGAACTGCACCGGCTCGGCCGCATCGTGCGGCACGGCGTAGGCCTGAATAGTCAGGTCACCAATGCGAAACTGTTCGCTGGCGCTGATATGGCGCAAATCAGGCACGTCGCCCCAGCGCGCTGCGCGCGCCGTGCCGTAGGTGGTGTAAACCGGCACCTTCCAGCCACGGGCCAACCGATCCACGCCGCCGGCGTGATCCGTGTGTTCATGCGTGACCAGCACCGCGGAGATATCGCCGGCGCCAAGACCACTATGCTGCAGACGCTCTTCCACCCGCTTGCGGGCGAAGCCACAGTCAACCATCACGCAGGCGTCATGCCCCTGGACAACGATGGCATTTCCCTTACTCCCGCTGCCCAGTATGCGGATGCGCACCCGGCTTCAGCCCTTGACCGGCGGCTGGGTGTAGATCGGCAGTGTGCTGACCTTGCCACCCTCGGAGGGCCGAATCACCGCGGGGTCCGACTCCGTCACTTCGTCCACGCGCTGCACCGCATGCATCGGCACATGAAATCGCGTCACGCCATCAAACTTGGCTTTCAGCTTCTCTTCGGAGGGGTCAACGACGACGCTGGAGCTGGTGCCAAAAACCGGGTCGGCGACCTCGATAAAGCCCCACAGACCGCTTTGGCCCACGCTGCGCGCGCACATCTGGTAAATCTCACCTTCGCAGGAGAAAGTGATGCGATACATTCGACCTTTGCTCATCGCAGAATTATACCGGTGTATGGCAGCCAGGCCGAGCGTAAGCTGTCCCTTCAGGCGCCGGGCGGAGCCAGCATTTTCTGCCGCAGCGCTTTAAAGTAGCAATCTCTAATCTAACCATTTTGAATGGCACCGGAGCCCCAACATGAGCCTAGGAACAACCTTCGAATATCGCCCAAACGATAAATTGATCTGCACCGGAAGCCTGACCCCTGACGCCGTCACCAAGGCACAGGCCGAGGATGTGGTCCAGGTCATCAACCTTTGCCCGGCCGTGGAAACAACCTGGGATGAGGAATCCGCGGTCCAGCAACTGGGCATGACCTATCACAACATTCCCATTGCCGGTCCGCAGGATCTTTCCGACAGCGCGGTCGACCGCCTGCTCGAAATTCTGGACGAAGCCCCCGGCAAAACGCTGATTCACTGCGCCAGCAGCAACCGGGTGGGCGCATTGCTGGCATTGGCCGCGCAGAAGAAAGGCGCGTCGGTGGACGAAGCCCTGAAAGTGGGCCGCAGCGGCGGGCTCACCAAACTGGAACCCATCGTCGCGCAGCTTCTGCAGCAACGCGCCGGCTAAACGCCCCGCCTCAGAGCTTGGCGGCTTCCGCCAGGCGCTGCGCCAGGCGCGGCAGAAAGGTGTGCTGCAAGCCCACCATCGTGGCGTAAGGAGGAGCGATTCGCGCCGGCTGTTTGCGAATCGCTTTTTCGATCCACCCTGCCGCCTGGTCGGGGCTCAACCCCGGCAGGCGGGCATAGATTTTTGTCGGCGCGATCATCGGCGTTTTGACGATGGGGAAATGCACCGTGGTCACCGCAATCCCCTTGTGGCGCATTTCCGAACCCAAAGAGTTCGAAAACGCATCCAGCGCTGATTTGCTGGCCGCATACGCCGAGAACCGTGGCGCCGGCATCAATGTTCCCCAGGTGGAAATATTGATGATGTGACCCTGCCCGCGTTCGATCATGGCCGGCAGTAACCCCAGGGTGAGCCGAACCGCCGCAAAGTAATTCAAACGCATGCAGCGTTCGTAGTCGTGGAAGCGATTCAATGACTCGCGCACGGGGCGCCGAATGGAGCGGCCGGCGTTGTTGACCAGCACATCGCACACGCCACCGCCGCTGTTGAAATCCGCCAACCAGGCATCCAGCGCATCGAAATCATTCAGGTCCACGACCGAGTAATCGGCTTCCCCACCGGCGTCACGGATGCTGGCGCAAGCCGCCTGCAACTCGTCCTCGCGTCGGGCCAGCAGATGCACCTTGGCCCCCTGAGCCGCTAAGCGTTTGGCGGCGGCGAGACCGATGCCACTGGATGCCCCGGTAATGACTATGGATTTTCCGGCCACCTGTGCCATCTGCTTGCTCCCTCACATTCTCTATTTGTTGACGATGATGCACACCATCGCCACGGCCAGTTGCGCGCTGCCCAGAAACTGGATCGGCTTCAATACGGCCTGCGGCTCGGATTGCGCCTGCGCCACGATGGACCGCAGGCGCAGAATATGCCGCGCCAAACCGTGCCCCAGCGCCACAAACAGCATGCAGCTCACAATCAGGCTGGGTCGCATATCCCGCCAGACCAGCAGCAAAGTGGCCAGCGAGGCCACGCAGATGCCCAACAGATAGACCCGTGGCAACACTTCGCGGATAAACGCATGCGCCAGCATTCCCCGCGCCTGCATCGCCAATGGCACCAGAATCAGTGTCACAACCAGTTGCAGGCCAAAGGTCGCGGCAATACTCAGCGCGATCAGGCTATCGGCGAACACGGCCGCTCCTGCCCGACACCTGCCGCATATTCCGACGGGTGAATATCACCGCCCCTGGAACACGGCCTGACGACGCTCCACGAACGACGCCACGCCTTCCTTGGCATCCTCGCTGCTCATCAGCGGCGCATCGCGCCCGACCAACCGTGCTGCTTCGGCATCAAAACCTTCGCGTAAATAGGCGCGGGAAGATTCCAGGCTGGCATACACCGCCAACGGAGCCTGCGCGGCGATTTTCTCGGCCATGGCCAGGCCGGCGCTGAAGACCTCTTCGTCCTCGACAACCTCTTGAACCATGCCGATGCGCAATGCCGTCTCGGCATTGAACTCGTCGCCGGTCAGCAGATACCGCTGGGCATTGGCGTAGCCAAACTCCTGCACCATGCGCACGGTCGCACCGCCGCAGGCCATGATCCCGCGCTTGACTTCGATCTGGCCAAACCGGGTGCCGCGCCCACAAATGCGAACATCGCCCGCCAGCGCCAGCTCGATCCCGATCGTGTAGCAGATGCCGTGTATCGCCATCACCAGCGGCTTCTTGCAGCGATACTCATCGCGCAGGCCTACCGGATCACGCTCTCCGTCCGGAATCTCCGGCCACTCGCCCGCAGCGAATACATCGGTCCACTGCGGCAGATCCAGCCCGGCGGTGAAATGTTTGCCTTGCGCGTAGACCAGACCGCAACGTAGCTCCGGGTCTTCTTCCAGCTGTCCGTAGGCGCGACCCAGGCCGTGCCACACGTCGTGATCGAATGCGTTGTATTTGTCCGGACGGTTCAGCCCGATCAACAGGACGTGCCCCCGCTTCTCGACCAGAACTTTTGCTGTATCCGTCATGTGCTCCCCTTGTATGTTGTGCTGGTTGCGCCGGCTCAGGCTTTGAGCAAGCCCTGCGCAACCAGATATTCGACGACTTTCCCGGCCATTACGTCCGGTGTTCCCTCGGTGGTGCGCAGCGTCAGCTCAGGCTTCTCTGGCGCTTCGTACGGGGAGTCGATACCCGTGAAATGAGGAATCACACCCGCCCGCGCTTTCTTGTATAGCCCTTTGGGGTCGCGCTCCTCACAGGTCGCGAGGTCGGTGTCGACGAAGATTTCGATGAACTGCCCCTCGCCCACCAACGTGCGCACCATGTCGCGATCCGCACGAAATGGCGAAATAAAGGCCGTCAGCACAATCAGACCGGCATCCACAAAGAGCTTGGACACCTCGCCGATGCGACGGATGTTTTCTACGCGGTCCGCATCGGTGAAGCCCAGGTCCTTGCACAGACCGTGGCGCACATTGTCGCCATCCAGCAAGTAGCTGAAGGCGCCGCGCTTGAGCAATTCCACTTCCAGTGCATTCGCGATGGTGGACTTGCCACTGCCGGACAAGCCGGTAAACCACAAGATGGCCGGGCGCTGATTCCGCTTTGCGACGCGCTCTTCATGGGTGACGTGGTGATCATGCCACACGACGTTGGTCGCTCCACTCATGCTCAGGCTCCCTGTTCCAAAATTCCTACCAGGCGATCGGCCGGTACGTAACCCGGCTGCATCGAACCATCGGGCAGCACCAATGCCGGCGTACCGCGGACACCGAGAACTTGTCCCAACTCGTATTGCTGGCGCACCGGGTTCTCGCATTTTTCCGCGGTGACATTGGCGCCCTGCTTGGCGTTGGTCATGGCGGCATTCTGATCTGCGGAACACCACACCGCTTCAGCCTTGGTGAAGGAGGGCGTGTTCGGGCCGCTGCGCGGATAGAACAGATATTGCACCGTGATGCCTTTGGCGTTGTAGTCCTCGATTTCGCGGTGCAGCTTGCGGCAATAACCGCAGTCGATGTCGGTGAACACCGTGATCCTGTACTTCTCGTTCTTGGCCGGGAAGGTGATCATGCTCTTGTCATCCAGCTTCGCCAGCTGTTGCAAGCGCAGGCTCTTGCGGTTGTTCTCGGTGATCGAGGTCCCGCTTTGTACGTCGACGAGGTCCCCGCTAAACACGTAGCGGCCATCCCCAGTCGCGTAGAAGAACGACATCCCGCGGCTGACTTCATAAATCCCGGCGACCGGGCTGGGTGAGATGTCCTCCTTCTTCAGGCTGGGCATTGCCTGACGCAGGCTCTTGTAGACATCATCGATGCCTTCCGCTGCGGCCAGAGGGCTGGTCAGAGTGAGCAGCAGGCCAGCGACTGTCGAGGCAGCCGCAATCCATTTTTTCATTGCAAAGTCCGTCGTTCGTAGTTCGTCAATCGGTTTCAGACCGCGTCAACACCCGTTGGTGCCCGTCAGGCGCGCGGGTGATGTTGAGCATGCATACGCGCCAGACGGGCGCTGGCCACATGCGTATAGATCTGCGTGGTCGAAAGGTCTTTATGGCCCAGCAATACCTGAACCGACCGCAAGTCCGCACCGTTTTCCAGTAGGTGCGTGGCAAAGGCATGTCGCAAACCATGCGGAGATAAACTGCCTTCAACGCCCGCCTTCACGGCCATCAGCTTGATAATACGCCAGAAGTTTTGCCGCGTCATGGCGCCACTGCCCCTCCCGGGGAACAGCCACTGCCGTTTTCCCACCGGACACAGCTCCGGCCACGCGGTCTTCAAATAACGTTCCAGCCAGTACATGGCCTCGCCGCCCAGGGGAACCAGTCGCTCTTTGTCGCCCTTGCCGTGGGCCAGCAGATATCCCGCATCCAGATGCAGCTGATGCGGCTGCATCTGGACCAGTTCACTGACGCGCAAACCTGTGGCGTACATCAGTTCCAGCATGGTGCGATCACGCAGGCCGCGGGGGTGCTCCACATCGGGCGCCTGCAGCAGAGCTTCGACATCGCGCATGCTCAGCACCCTCGGCAACTTGCGCTGGGTGCGGGGTCGCGTCAGGCCTTCCGCTGCGGCTTTGTCGGCGTACCCCGCCGCGTGCGCCCACCGATAAAAGGAGCGCCAGCTCGCAATACGCCGCGCCCGGGTGCCGGCCGAGGTGTGATCTGCATTGAGCAAATCCTGCAGGCGCGCGACCTCCACGCTTGCCCAGTCCAGCCCGGCGGCCGCGGCAAGACGCAACAACATCTGTGCATCGCTGCGATATGCCGCCACCGACTTATCCGCCAGACCGTCCGCCAGAATCAGATGATCGGCATAGGCGTCAAGCAGGAGTTCGGTGTCTTCGACAGAGGGAGCGGCAGACAAGATTGGCTAAACTGCGCAAATGAGATTCGCGCAACTTATCGCACTCGTCGGGCTCGTGTACGGATCCGGCGCCTGGGCCATCGACGAAGCCGCCGTGTACCAGCAGATTCGCCTGCTGCAGGCGCAGCCGGATCCGGCCCAACGCAGCTGGCTGGAAGAGATGTCGCGTTACCAGAGCACCGCGCTCACCGACTTGCGGGAAAGCCGCGAGCCGATGCTGGTTCCCACCTACCCGGTGGCTGCGGCTGCCAAAGCCGCGTTGCAGGCATTGGATGTCGAGCAAATGGTGGCGCGACTCCAGCAAGCCGCAGCGCCAGAGCTTCCGTTGCGCTTTGACCGCACCCTGACCAAGGCCTGGGCTCTCTGGATTCAGGATGCGCCAACTCTGCCCGCCGTTGTACAAACCAGCGGCCCTGCGTACAACTGGCCGGAGACCTTGCTCCACAGCATCGCCGCGCACCCGAGCGCCGATGCATCCTGGACTCAGGCCCTGCTACGGCAGGCCACATCCGGCGCCAGCTTGCGCTGGATCGATACACAACTTGCCGTACTGGATGCGAAATCCCTGCAGATCGCCGAAGCCAACCCCGCGCTGGCCGAACACGCCTGGGGCGAATGGGGGCGGCGGGCCAGTACAGACCAGGCCTTAGCGATTGAGCACCTGACCAAAACCTTCACGACGGCTCCGGGCACCCCGGGCCTGGCCGCGGGCCTTGCCCGCTGGCCGGGGTCTTCAGCGTTGTGGGGTGACGCCCGCAAACAGCAGCTGCTCTCGCCGGCACATCAGCAGCTGCGGGAGTTGACCGAGCTGCGCCGCACGCTGATACCAGCCAGCGAGGTCGCACCATGATCTCCCCTGCTCTGCCACGCTCCCTCTGGTGGCTGGCCTTGGTCTGCAGCACCGCCTCAGCGCGAGTCGCCACCTATGTGGAGAATCCTTCGCAACCCGCCGACCCCGACGAAATTGCCATCGGCTTTCCGGTCCCCCAACCCCGTGACCAAGCCGCACCGTTTGCGGGTTTTCGCAGTCTCAACGGGCTCACCTTGCGGTCCGCGGAACTGGTCCTGCAGCCCACGGGCCCGCGCCGCTCGGTAGCCACCGTGAGTCCCGGTGGGCGCGAGATCGAAATGCTCTGCTTCGGCCCCCCGGAGCAACCCCTTCAGGTGCTGCAGACTGGCGGCATCCACGCCCGGGAGTGGGCCGCACCGGAAGCGGTAATGGGCCTCGCTGAAGCTTTTACCCTGGAACGCGATCAACCGCTGATCGCCTGGGTTGCCGACAATGTCCCCTTTTGCCTGGTGCCGGTACTGAATCCCGATGGTTTCGCGCAGACGCAACGCGAGCCCCTCAACACACGGATCTGCGAGGCACCGGAAGAAAGCGACGCCAGCCCGGACTGCAACGCCCCTGCCTCTTATCCCCGGGATGGCCGGATGCGGCGCAAGAACTTGCGCGACAGTGATGGCACCCTGGCAACGGCAGTCGACGCGCTCAACGGGGTGGACCTGAACCGCAACAACAACCCCTACTGGGCAACCAGCACGGCTTCCGGTCAAAGCACCAATGATCCGCGCGGCATTGTGTATCACGGCCCTGCGGCCACTTCGGAAGCGGAGGTGGCATGGCTGGATACACTGGTGGCCAACGCCGCACCCGATCAGTTCCGGCTGTTCGTGGACACGCACAGCTTCAGTCGACTGTTCTACTGGAACTGCACCGGTGAGCGGCCGCTGGACACTACGACCAACACCTGGATCGAGCGTTTTCGGCTCGCGGCACGCACCGCCTACGTGAATGCCCCGACCGGCAATCCGCAAACCGGCTCCGGTTGCGGCCGCTACGGGATCGGCGCCACCGATGAACTGTTTGCCTTCAATGCCGGCGCACCCAGCTTCACCCTGGAACTGGAACCCGGGTATACCGATGGCGCCGCAGAATACGGGGGCACAGGTGTCAGCCACGATGGTTTCATCCTCCCCGAAACCATTGTTCCCGCCATGCGGCAGGACGTGATTCAGATGATGGTGCTGGCCTACTCGATGACGGCGGGACCGGCCTGGGTGAAACAGGTCCGTGTTTCCCGAGACGACACCACCGTCTATGAAGGCCGCTGGACCGAGGCAGGCCCGACACGCACCCTGCAAACCACGACGGACGCGACGCTCATACCCGGCGACACGGTGTCCATCGCCATCGACTTCGACCGCCCGATGCGCTGGCTGGACGACGGAATCATCCGCACCTACCCCGGCCAGCCACAGGCCCTGAATCCGACGCTCCGTCTTCGCGCCGGCGGACAATCCTGGCCGCTGGAGAGCAATACCGGCTCCTGGACCCAACCCGAGAACGGTTACCTCACACAGCGCTTCGAACTGAGCGCCGTGGTGCCCGCCGGCTGGGACAACGGCACCAGCCTGCAGCTGGAAATCAGCACCGGTGACAACGCCACGTTTGCTCTGGATGGGAACCCCACCACGATCCCAAGCTGGCGCAACGGCAGCTTTGACAATACTGAGACCGGCGTGGACCGCTGCCACCTGCTGGTGACCGTTGGCGGTGACACTGCCAGCTGCAGCGATGGCAAGAAACGCGGTTCCGGTGGGGGCTCCAGCGTGCTGCTGCTGGTTGTGCTGGCGGCGCTGCGCCGCAAGACCCGCGTGCGCGCACTGCCGCGCCCATGAGCAGTGTTGGACCCCGTCATCACTATTTACAGGCCCTGCATTCTGGCGAGTTGAGTGTCGACGCTGCGCAACAGCGGGCGGTGGAGAGCCTGCAGCGCATTTTCGAGGCCGCGACTCACAAACCCCCACGACGTTTGTTCAGCCGCAAAACCCCGCCCAAAACTCAGGGGCTTTACATGTTTGGCGGCGTTGGCCGCGGCAAGACCATGCTGATGGATTTGCTGGCAGCGGATCTGCCGCCCGCCCTGGTTCAACGCGCCCATTTCCACCATTTCATGGCCGACACGCACGCGGCCATCAAGCGTCACCACGGCGCCGCCGATCCGTTGGAGCCCATTGCTGCCAGTCTGGCAGCAAACATCCGGGTTCTGTGCTTTGACGAGTTCTTCGTCAGCGATGTGGCCGACGCCATGATTCTGGGTCGGCTCATGACCAAACTCTTCGAGCGCGGTCTGATTCTGGTGTCCACCTCGAATATCGCGCCACCCGATCTGTATCGCAACGGCTTGCAGCGTGATCGTTTCCTGCCCGCCATCGCCGCACTGGAAACCCATTGCGAGGTGCTCAACGTCGATGGTGGCACCGACTATCGGTTGCGCGAACTGGTGCGTGCGCACATCTACCACCATCCCCTGGGCCCGGCGACCGACCGCGCGCTGGAACAACGGTTTGCAAACCTTGCACCCGGCATCGACCGTCGGACCACAACCCTGAATATCCTCGGTCGCAATCTGAACCTGGAAGCCCAGGCCCATGACGTGGCCTGGTTCCGCTTCGCCGAACTCTGCGAGGGCCCGCGTGCCGCCACCGACTACATTGAAATCGCCCGCGAATTTGGCACGGTGATTCTGTCGGACATCCCGCAGATGGACCGGTTTCACGACAACGAAGCGCGCCGATTCCTGCATCTGGTCGACGAATTTTATGATCGGCGCGTCAAGCTGATTCTGTCGGCCGCCGTGCCGATGAACCAGCTTTACAGTGGCGAGAGACTTGCCTTTGAATTTGCGCGGGCCATGAGCCGGCTCGAAGAAATGCAGAGCGAGGAATACCTCGCGCAACCCCACCAGCCTCTTTGAGGCCCTGGAGATACGCCATGTCACGTCCTCTGTCCCCCGCCGTACAAAAACTGATCGATGCCTACGCCCGGGATCTGCCCGAGCGCTGCCAAGGGTTGCGCGACATGGCTCCGAAAGACGGCAACGCGTCGCAGCTGGAGGAATACGGCAAGGAAGTACACAAGATCGCCGGCTCATCAGGCAGCTACGGTTTCCGTGAGCTCAGCGAAGCCTTGCGGGTGTTGGATCGGTATATCGCTGACTGCCTGGCCGGCGAAGGGCACTACGACTACGCCGAAGATCGGCGCATCTGGGAAACCGCGATGGCAGCCCTGCCCAACGCATAGCATCACTTATATTATTTTGTTATTGCTTTTTTGTTTTTTACATTACTTTTAGAATAAGCATCGTTAAAATAGCCGGCATTCCTCGAACACGATGCCGCCGCGATGTACCAGTACGACGCACTCGACCAACAACTTGTCGATAGCCGCGCCCGCCAGTTTGCCGACCAGACCCGTCGCTACCGGGCCGGTGAACTGACCGAAGATCAGTTCCGCCCATTGCGCCTGCAGAACGGGCTGTATGAGCAACGCTTTGCGCCCATGCTGCGGGTGGCCATTCCCTACGGCACCTTGTCATCGGTGCAGTTGCGCGCACTGGCGACGATCAGCGAGCGCCACGACAAAGGCTACGGGCACTTCACCACGCGCCAGAACATCCAATTCAACTGGCCCGCGCTGGATTCCGTGCCGCTGATCCTCGAGGAACTGGCGACCGTGCAAATGCATGCCATTCAGACCAGCGGCAACTGCATTCGCAACACCACGACGGATGTTTACGCGGGCGTCGCCCCGGACGAGTTCGAGGACCCACGCCCCTGGTGCGAGCTGATTCGCCAGTGGAGCACCTTGCACCCGGAATTCGCCCACCTGCCACGCAAGTTCAAGATCGCCGTCAGTGCTGCCAAGCAGGATCGGGCCGCGACCTACGTGCACGACATCGGCCTGCAGATTCACCATGTCGACGGTGCCACGCGGTTTCGCGTCATCGTCGGCGGTGGGCTGGGTCGCACACCGATTCTGGGCAGCATCATCCGCGAGGCGCTGGAACCGGAGCACCTGCGCAGCTACCTGGAAGCCGTGCTGCGTGTATACAACCTGCTCGGACGACGCGACAACAAATACAAGGCGCGGATCAAAATCCTGCTGAAAGAAACCGGCATCGAAAAATTCACCCAGTTGGTCGAGGACGAATACGCCACCCTGCGTGGTGGCGAACTCACCGTTTCACCCGCTGAAATCGCGCATGTGAGCGCCTACTTTCAGGCCCCGGATTACGCCAGCAAGGCGCAGCCACCGACAACCGACTCCTCGCCCCCTGCTGTGCCGGCCGATTGGCTCCGCCACAACGTCAAAGCACACCGGGTCAGCGGCTGGACCAGTGTCGTCGTCAGCCTGAAACCCCGCAACGAACCCCCTGGCGATGCCACGGCCCTGCAAATGCGGGTGGTGGCTGAATTGGCAGATCGCTACGGCTTTGGCGAGATTCGGGTTAGCCATGATCAGAACCTGGTGCTGCCGGATGTTCCCGAGCATCAGCTGGGCGCCGTGCACAACGCCTTGCAGGCGGTGGGCCTGGCCACGCCCAACAACGGGCTCGCATCCGACATGATCTGCTGCCCGGGCCTGGACTTCTGCTCGCTGGCCAATGCTGGTTCCATCGGTGTCGCGCGCGATATCCAGGCGTTGGTCGAAGACGAAGACCTGGAACAGGCCGTCGGCGACATCCGCCTGAACATGAGCGGTTGCATGAACGGTTGCGGGCATCACAGCGTCGGTCACATTGGCATACTCGGCGTCGACAAGAAGGGCGAAGAGTGGTACCAGCTGACGCTGGGAGGAAACTCGAAAAACGACCCGCGTTTGGGTGACCGCCTGGGCGCTGCGTTGTCGCGCAATGATGTCGCGCCGGCGGTCAGCACGCTGCTGCGCACCTATCTGCAGCTGCGCGAACCGCAGGAGCAGTTTCTGCAAACCTATGCCCGTGTGGGTTTGACACCGTTCAAGGAGGCCGTCTATGGCTAGGTTGCTGAATCGTGATGGCACGATGATCCTGGATGATCCGTGGGTCGATATCCCGGTGGTGACACCGGATGCCGAACTTCCCGAACAGGGCTACATCCTGAGCCTCGAAAACACGGTTTCCATCCGCGAACTGGCTCACGAACTGCTGGACCGGGCCCGAGGAATCGCTTTGCATTTTCCCGCGTTCACCGACGGACGGGCCTATTCCCAGGCTCGCGAATTGCGCCAGCGCGGCTACGCCGGCGAAATCCGTGCGCTCGGCGACGTGCTGGCGGACCAGTTGCTGGCGATGCGTCGCTGTGGGTTCAGCAGCTTTGCCCTGGTGGACGCACACACCTTGCGTACCGCACAAGCCGCCTTGCGTGCGTTTGTCCATGCAGCGCAACCTGCCGTGGATAACCGCGGCCTGCAAACGCGTCGGCTGGGTGAGCCCACCGCTTCGGATACTGCTCTGCTGCTCTGACCGCATAGCACCGCCCGGCATCGGTGATTTGCCACGGTGTGGCGTACCCCCTGGCGGTGGAAACGCAGGCCAGCACAGTTGCGTACCATAGGGGGTATGTCAGTGCCTTCCGCTCCTGCGCTTTACCGATCGCATCCCGCCGTTTTTTCGTCTGTGGACGAGAACGCTGAGCGCGCCGAGCTGGAGCACGACACGACGCTGCACGCGACGCCAGCCCTTCAAGACCAATATGGCCGGCGCAAACGCAAGCTTCGACTGTCGATTACGGACCGCTGCAATTTTCGCTGCAGCTATTGCATGCCGGATGACCCGGATTACCTGCCGCAAAATGCCCGGCTGAGCAGCGATGAACTGATCGCACTGGCCACCACCTTCGTCCGCGATTTCGGCATCACCCACCTGCGGGTCACCGGTGGCGAACCCACGCTGCATCCGGAGCTGGTGGCCATCGTCAAGCGCCTCAATCGGCTTCGCGAACACGGCCTGCAGCAGATCCACCTCAGCAGCAATGCCAGCCGCCTGGCCGGCATGACCACGGCTCTGGTCGATGCGGGGTTGGAGGGGGTCAATGTCAGCATCGACAGCCTGCAAGCGGAACGGTTTGCTGCGATGTGCGGTGCCGGCGCGCGCCTGGAAGATGCGCTGGCCGGCATTCATGCCGCCCGGGATGCCGGACTCAAGCTGAAGCTCAACATGGTCGTGCAGGCCGGGCGCAACGAAGATGAAATCCTGCCCATGCTGGATTTCGCCGCCAGCATCGGCGCCGAGCTGCGCTATATCGAGTTCATGCCGCTGGATGGAGGACATGGCTGGTCCAAAGGTGACGTGGTCTGCCACGACACCATCATCAGCCGGATCGGCCCGGTCGAAGCCCTCAGCAGCGATGGCGCGCCGGCGCGCCGTTATCGCCGCGCCAACGGTCAGGTATTCGGCATCATCGCCAGCGTGACCCAGCCCTTCTGCGGTAGTTGCGACCGTTTACGGCTTACGGCGGATGGGCAGCTGGTTTCCTGCCTGTACAGCGGCCACGGGCTGGCGTTGCGCCCGTGGATTGATCAACCCGAGGCCCTGCACGAGCGCATCCGCGCACATGTGTTCAACAAACCCCGCGGCTATGTGGCCGGCGTCAAAGAGACGCCCATGAGAATGTACCGACTGGGCGGCTAAGATCGGCGCATGACCTACACCATAGAAGCCTTTGGGAAGCTCAGCGAGCTGCTTCCGCAACCGCTGACGCTACACACAACTGCCACCACGGTGGAGCAACTGCTCCACGATATCGGCGCGCAGTTTCCAAGTGTCCACGCAGACATGACGCGCACCGCCGTCGCCCGTGGCGCGACCATACTCGACCGCCATGCCCGGCTGGCGGATGGCGATCTGCTGGCGCTGATTCCGCCTGTTGGCGGTGGTTGACGATGCATCTGGAAGACACCCCGCTCGACCTGGCCCAGGCCTTCGCCAACCCGCGTCCGGATTGCGGCGCGACGGTGGCCTTTGTCGGCACGGTCCGCAACTACCACGAGGGGCAGTCCGTCGACGGTTTGGAATACAGCGCGCACCGTCCCAGCGCCGAAGCCGAATTGGAGAAGATCTGTACCGAGGCCCGGGAAAAGTTCGCCATCGCCGAGCTGCGCATCCTGCATCGCCTTGGCGAGCTGCAGTTGGGCGACTCCGCCGTGTTGCTGGTCTGTCAGGCCGGTCACCGCGACGCCGCCTTTGAGGCTGCACGCTGGGCGTTGGAAACCCTGAAAAAGCGGGTGCCCATATTCAAGAAAGAGCATTACACCGATGGCCAAAGCCAATGGCTGGACGGCCAAAGCCTGGCCGAAACAGCAGACAAATCATGATCGTTGACATCACCGCCAAACCGGAAACGCTGCGCACGGCCTGCGCCCAGGCCGAGCTACAGCTCCCGGAGGAGGCCGCGGTGCGGGTTCGCGACGACACCGTGAAAAAAGGCGATGTCGCCACCGCAGCCCGGCTGGCCGGCATCATGGCGGTGAAACGCACCTGGGAACTGCTTCCCCACTGCCACCCATTGCGTCTGGAACAGTGTGATGTCGATGTGGAACTTCGCGGGTCAACCTTGCACATCGAAGTCCATGTCGCCTGCATCGGCTCCACCGGTGTGGAAATGGAAGCTATGACCGGCGCCAGCATTGCGGGTCTCACGGCCTATGACATGCTCAAACCGCATTGCGACGCCAAGGAACTGATTCTCGGCAATGTGCGGTTGCTGCAGAAGACCGGCGGCAAGACCGACTACCCTCGGCGCCTCAAGCAGCCCCACACCGCCGCCGTGCTGGTGATTCACGACCCCGGCCGGCAGCGGGGAGTCCTGCATGAGCGCAGTGCCCAATTGGTTCAGGAACTGGAAGCGGCCGGATTTTCTGTTGTGCGCCATGAGCAATTGCTCGCGGACGCCACGACTCTGAGCCAAGCCCTGCAAGCCAGCACCGAGGACCTGATCCTGACCATGGGCAGCAGCGGCCACCGCGCCAGCGATATTGCGCCAGACGTCACCCGCGAGTTCATCGCGCGCGACATGCCCGGCCTGATCGATGCCGCGCGCCAGCACGGACTCCGGCGCACGCCCTACGCAGCCATGTCCCGGGGCGTCGCCGGTTATACGCAAGACGGGCGCCTGCTGATCAATCTGCCGAGCACCAGTGACGGTTGGTCCCAGGCCTGGCAAGCGTTGAAAACACCGGTGCTGCATCTGCTCAATCGCGGAGCCTGAGGGCCTCGCATGCTGACGCTGGACGAAGCCGAACAGCTCATTGCGGCCAACGTAAAGCCGCTGGCGCCTCAGACTCTGGAGGTAGCAGCCAGCCTGGGCCTCATGCTGGCGGCACCGGCACGGGCAACGCTCACACAGCCCCAGTGGCCTCAGGTCGCCATGGATGGCTACGCCCTCAGCCTGGCAGACAACGCCACCGGCCCCTGGCCACTGCAGGACGCCATCGCCGCCGCCGGTGATGCCACCGCGACCCTGGCGCCCGGAGCCGCGTTGCGCGTCACCACCGGCTCCCCGCTTCCCCGGGGTGCCGACACGGTTGTTATGCAGGAAAACACGGCCTGCGACGGCCGGCAGGTCCGGCTCACCGAAGCGGCGCAATCTGGCGCCAATATCCGCCCCGCCGGCCAGGATTTTCACCAGGGCGATATCGTGGCCCATCCGGGGCAATGCATCACCGCCGGCAGCATTGCGACGCTGCTGCATGCCGGCGTCGCCACGCTACAGGTCTACCCGCGCCCGCGGCTCGGCATCATCATCACCGGCTCCGAACTGACCCGTGACGGCGCCCCGCTGAGCGATGGCAAGACTCCGGACACCAACGGCCCGTTCCTGCGCGCCTGGACCCAACTGCGCAACCTGCCGTGTACGTTGCGGCACTGCGGCGAAGACCCGGCGGAGTTGGCCGACCTGGTGATGGCTCTGGCCCCTGAGGTGGATATCTTCGTTGTGTGCGGCGGTGCGTCGGTAGGCCCACGCGACGGCAGCCACGCCGGGCTGCTCGGCGCCGGAGCGCGCTGCATATTCAGCAAGGTCGCGCAGAAGCCGGGCAAGCCCATGGCCCTGTATCAACTCGGTGACAAACCCGTACTGCTACTCCCTGGAAATCCAGCCGCGGTGTTTTGCGGGGCGCAGTGGCACCTGGAGCACATCGTTCGCGCCACCCAGGGTCTTCAGGCGCCACACCCGATTTCGCTGCGAATCCAAGGCTCATGCCCGCGTGTCGGGACGCGCACCCTGCTGCTGCGCGCGCAGGTAACCCAAGCTTGCGATGGCCGGCTGGATGCCCACATCCTGGAGGGTCAGCTATCGCACTTGCTGGGCAATCTTCCGCAGTGCGATGCCTTGCTCCGACTGGACCCGGGGCAATCAGCCGCGCCGGGCTCGGTTCTACCCGGCGTTCTGCTCCGAGGCGCGCAGATCACACCGCGATAGCGCCACCATCGCCTAACCGGGTTGGCCGCCTCGTTCCCCACCTTTGCGCCCGGCGCCGCCCATTGACACCGCCGGCCGCCACAAAGCCGTCGATCAATCGGGCAGCGTGATCCGCGTCTGCCCGCCCAGATAGGGGGCAAGAACCTCCGGCAACTCGATCGAGCCGTCCGGCTGTTGACCGTTTTCGATGACGGCCAGCAGGGTCCGGCCGACAGCCAGGCCGGATCCATTCAGGGTGTGAATCAGTTCCGGCTTGGCTCCGGCTTCCGGGCGCACCCGCGCCTGCATGCGACGGGCCTGGAAGTCCTGGAAGTTGGAACAGGATGAAATCTCGCGGTAGCAGCCCTGCGACGGCACCCACACTTCAAGGTCGTAGGTTTTGGCACTGGCAAAACCCATATCGCCCGCGCACAGCGCCATAACCCGGTACGGCAACTGCAGGGCCTGGAGCACCGCCTCCGCGTGCCCGGTCAACTGCTCCAGCGCCTCCCACGACTGGCTGGCAGGAACCGCCTGCACCAGCTCAACTTTCTCGAATTGGTGCTGGCGAATCAAGCCCCGCGTGTCCTTGCCATGCGAACCGGCTTCCGAGCGGAAACAGGGCGTGTGGCAAACGAACCGCGCTGGCAGCTCGTCGGCCCGCAGAATCCGATCGCGGAACATGTTGGTGACCGGCACCTCGGCGGTGGGGATCAGGTACCAGTCCTGCCCCTCCAGCTGAAACAGATCCTCGGCAAACTTAGGCAGCTGGCTGGTGCCGCGCAAGCTGTCAGCATTGACGATGTACGGGACGTAAATTTCCTCGTAACCATGCTGCTGGGTATGCATGTCGAGCATGAACTGGGTCAGTGCCCGCTGCAGACGCGCCACCTGCCCGCGCAGAACCACGAAACGGGCGCCGGTGATCTTGGCCGCGGACTCAAAATCGATGCCGCCCAGCGCTTCCCCCAGATCCACATGATCTTTGGGCGCGATCAGATCTCGCGGCTCGCCCCAACGGCGAACTTCCAAGTTATCCGCTTCACTCGCCCCGTCCGGGACCGAAGCATCGGGGATGTTGGGGAGACCTGCGGCCAGATCGGCCAGCGCAGCCGCGGATGCGTCAAAGGATGCCTTGGCCGCATCCAGTTCCTCGCCCAGACGACCGACCTCGGCAAGAATGCCACTGACATCTTCGCCCCGGGCTTTGGCCTTACCGATGCTTTTACTGGTGCGGTTGCGCTCGGCCTGCAGCTCTTCCATGCGCACCTGCGCGGATTTGCGCTGCTCTTCGAGGGCAACAAATGCCGGAACATCCAGCGTAAAGCCACGCCGAGCAAGGCCTGCAGCCACGGTCTCGGGTTCGCGACGCAAAAGTTGGGGATCAAGCATGGGTCTTCGGTACGGTCGGTGCGATCAAGGGGCGAAATTGTAACGGTGCCCCGGGCGCAGTTCAGTTCGCGCTCATACCGCAGCGCACTGATCGGGTGTTACAGCCAGCGCCCCAAGGCCAGACCGGCACCACAACCCAGCACGGCCAGCACCATCGTCCCTGCGGCGTAAACCGCGGCGCTACCGAAACGACCAGCCTCCATCAACCGCAGGATGTCCAGGCTGTACGTGGAATAAGTCGTAAAGCCCCCCAACGCCCCGACACCCAGCGCGTTCCACAGCACCGATGGGGTTGTGCGCGATTCCACCGCTGTCCACAGCAACCCGATCAAAAAGCTGCCCAGAACATTGATCACCAGAATGCTCAGCACCGAACCTGCCCAGGGCTGCCAGCGCATGGCCGCGGCACGCAACACACTGCCGGTGGCGCCCCCCAGCGCGATCATCAGCCAGGTCACGCCGGAATACCCGGCTGGCGGAAACTCGTGCGGCGCAGCAGGAGCATGACCAGCACGCAGCCCGCAGCATTGGCAACCAGATCCAGCAGATCAAAGCTTCGGTAAGGAATCAGGAGCTGCCCCAGCTCAAAGGCGATCGAGCAGCACCCGACCACCAAGGCGGCACGTGGGGCCGACAGCCCGGATCGAAACCAGAGCCAGGTCAGCAGGCCATACACCACCAGGTGTTGCCACTTGTCTTCGTACCAGAGCTCGATTTCCGGCAGCGGATCAGCGACTGGCAACCACATCAGCAACATCACAACCAGCGTGGCGCTGTACGCCAGCATCCGGTTAACCGTGTGGCGCCACTGGGGATTCACGGCTGATCGCGCTCATCGACCACCAGCACCTCGGGCCCGACACTGGGGAAGCGCGGATCCACCCGCGGGTCCGGCCGCTTGAAGTCATCAAACACGATGCGGGTGGTCTGGTCGAGAAAATCCCGCAATTCCAGTTCCTGCGGCCCACGCTGCCCCATGCGCATGCGGAGCTCGGCGAACTGCGCCTCGTCGTCAGCGGGTTTCCAGCGCAACCACCCACCTTCTTCTTCGGTAATCGGCAGCTCAGCCTTCAGATCAAGCAACATGGCCAGCGGGGTGCCGGCCACGACCTTGGCGGCGTCCCTTACGGTGATCTGCGCCAGCTCGTGATCCCAATGCCAGACCAGCACGCCGTTGCTTCCGTACTCCGCCTCGAAGGGACTGGAATAGCGCCACACAAAACGATTCGGCGGCAGGATCTCCAAGCGGCCTTCCTGCCGTTCCAGAATCTCGCCGGTCGCATCATTCAGCGTTTGGACAAAACCCATGCTGACAGGCTCGGTTCCCGCGCGAAAAGCCTGCAAATCCGCCATGGCTTCACCCGCTGCCAAAGCGGGGGCACTACACAGCAGCGCAACAAAAACAAGGAGATAAGATCGCATTAAAGCTCCGGTGGTGGCGGTGCGAGAACTTCGCGTTGCCCCCGATCATTGACGCCACTGACGACGCCGCTTTCTTCCATGTCTTCGATCATGCGTGCAGCGCGGTTGTAGCCCACTTTGAGTTTACGCTGGACCCAGGAAATGGATGCCTTGCGTGATTCGGTCACGATTTTGACGGCCTCGTCGAACAGCGGGTCCATTTCGCTGTCATCGCCCTCACCTGCAGCACCCGGCTCGCCGGGCAGTGCTACCGAGCCCGGGTCCAGAATCTCGTCGATGTATTCCGCCGGGGCCACCTGTTTCAGATACTCCACCACTTTGTGCACTTCGTGATCATCCACGAAACACCCATGGACCCGCTTGGCGATAGGAGTTCCCGAACTCATCAGCATGTCACCGTGGCCGAGCAGCGCTTCGGCGCCGTTGGCGTCCATGATGACGCGGCTGTCGAGCTTGGACGCCACCCGCATACCAATCCGGGTGGGAATGTTGGCCTTGATCAACCCGGTCAACACATCCGTGGAGGGCCGCTGCGTGGCAAGGATCAGGTGAATACCGGCCGCGCGTGCCTTTTGCGCCAGCCGCGCAATCAGCTCTTCAACCTTTTTGCCCACCACCATCATCAGGTCGGCAAGCTCATCGACGATGACGACGATGTACGGCATGGGCTCCAGCTCAGGTGGTGGCGCCTGATCATCAAACTCTTCGCTGGGTTTGTAGAGCGGGTCGTGCAGCGGCGTTTCAGCGTCGGCGGCATCCTTGATCTTGCGGTTCAGGCCGACAATGTTGCGCACACCCAGGGCTGACATCAGCCGGTAGCGGCGCTCCATTTCGGCCACACACCAGCGCAGTGCATTGGATGCGTCCTTCATGTCGGTGACAACCGGTGCCAGCAGGTGCGGAATACCCTCGTACACCGAGAGCTCCAGCATTTTCGGGTCGATCATCAGCAAACGCACTTCTTCGGCTGTCGCGCGATAGAGCATGCTGAGAATCATCGAGTTGATCGCCACCGACTTGCCAGAACCGGTGGTACCGGCGACCAGCAAATGCGGCATTCGCGCCAAATCGGCGGTGGTCGGGCTGCCGGCAATGTCTTTGCCCAATGCGAGCGTCAGCGGCGATTTCGCGTTCTGGTAACTGCTGGACTCGAGGATCGCGCGCAACGACACGACCTCCCGCTGCTTGTTCGGAACCTCCAGACCCACAACCGATTTGCCCGGAATGACCTCCACCACACGGATACTGACCATCGACAGTGCACGCGCGAGGTCGCTTGCCAGCCCGGAAATCCGGCTGGCCTTGACCCCCGGTGCGGGCTGCAGCTCGAAGCGGGTGATCACCGGCCCCGGCTCCACATGCACCACGTTGGCCTGTACCCCGTAATCCGCCAGATTCTGCTCGATATCCACCGACATCTGCTGCAGTTCCTCGGGGCTCCAGCTTTCCACGTTGGAAGCCGCGAGATCGAGGATGCTCAGCGGCGGCAACGGCTCGCCGGTGAACGGCGGCACCTCGTCCCCACTCGCAGCCGGAGGAATCGGCAGGCTCAGCTGATTTTCCGCGCTGGCGGCTTGTCGCCGCTTTTTCGGTTTGCTCGGTGGCAACACATCAATTTTCGGCGCCTGGCGTGGTGGCTCGGGTGAACTGGCGCTGATGGTGACGGCAGGACGGGCGCGCGCTGGAGCCGGAGCCGGAGCCGGAACGGATGCTTGTTTGCGTTTGGCCCGCTCCCTGCGTCTTTCCCGAGCCAACACCCACTGATCACCGACCCAGTCGCCAAGCTTCAGTGCGCGGTAACCCGTTTCATCAATCAGCTTCAGCCAACTGAAATGCAGCGCCAATGGTGCACTCGAAAGCAACAGGGCGAGCAGGACCAGGGTCGCACCATAAGGGTTCAGCACCACAGCCAGAACCTCACCGAGCGCCGCACCGAGTATGCCCCCAGGGCCTTGCGGCAAGGCCGCGACCTGCAGTTCGGAGTGCAGCGCGGTCAGCGCGCAGGCACTTAACAACATGACGATGGCGGCGCACCAGCGCAGCCAGGGCCAACGCAGCACCGCATCGCTCTGGCGATATAGCTGCACACCGGCGCCCAGTAGTAGCCACGGCAACAGATAAGCCAACCACCCCAAGGACGCAAATGCGAGATCTGCAAGCCAGGCGCCAACCCAGCCACCGAGATTTTCCGGCCGTACCCAGCCTGCGCTGTCGCCAAATCCCGGGTCGGCACGCTGATAGCTCATCAGAGACATCAGCAAAAGTACCGCCCCCCCCGCACAGAGCAGCAGCAAGGCCTCCCGAATTCCGCGCTGCCACCAACGGCCCTGGAAGGTCGGCCGCCGTGAACGCTTTGCTTTAGCCAATGTCAAACCCCATCATCTTGTGGTCAATGACGAAAAAACTTGCGTCCAGACACATGATGTTGAAGTATAGCGTTGTCGCCCGCAAAGCCTGCGGGTGAGTATTGAAAGTCGCCAATCCGGACCCACCTTTTCGTTGACGCGTCCATCCGGGCGCAACGATCGTGCCAAGGAAAACAGACCATGTTGCATGTCTCGCATTTTCTGTTCACACCACAAGGTGATATTGAAATTGTCCCCGCCGACATCGCTCCCGATGTGGCCTCCGGGGAAAAGCCACTTCCCGAATATGCCGACAACCAGCTGCGCTACCTGCAGGTCATCGTTGACCATGCGGGCGGCAAGGCCGACGTCCAGGTCCGCACCGCGGGTGCGCTGGTACATTTTGATGAAACGGGCTGCGTAAAGTCCGCCGGAATTGCCATGGGCGAACGCGATGGCATTACCCGTTTTGAACACGATACCGCGGTACAAATCGCGCTCGACAATCTGTTTCACAACGAAGCCCCTCTGCACTGAAGTCCCATCGATGTTACTGACGCCGGCGGAGCGGCGATGAGCGGCTCCGCCGAACTTCAGTGGCTGGACCCACACAACCTGACGCAGCCGTTTCCGGACCCGGAGACGGCGCTTACCCACCCCAACGGTCTGCTTGCGGCTGGCGGGAACTTGCACCCGCAACGGCTGATAACCGCCTACCAGCAGGGAATTTTCCCGTGGTATGGCGTTGGCGAACCGATTCTCTGGTGGAGCCCGAATCCTCGTGCTGTCCTCCGGGTGGGCCATCTCCACCGCAGTCGGTCACTTCAGCGCACCTGGAAGCGTGGTGACTTTGCCTGCACCACCAATACTGCCTTCAAGCAGGTTCTTCGCGCCTGCTCCCGACAGGACATCCAGGACGGCGTCTGGCTGGGGCCGGCCATGCAAGCCGCATATACGGAGCTGCATCTGATTGGCGTCGCGCACAGCGTGGAGGTGTGGCGCAACGGACACCTGATCGGCGGCATTTACGGCGTGCTACTCGGACGCGTGTTTTTCGGCGAATCCATGTTCTCGCATGCTGCAGATGGGTCAAAAATCGCGCTGTGGGCATTGGAAGCGACACTCCAGAAACGCGGCGTGGTGCTGCTTGACGGACAGGTGGCATCGCCGCATTTGCTGCGGCTCGGCTTTGAACTTTGGCCCCGCGAAGACTTCACCGGTGCCCTGCGTCTGCTGTGCCGATCAGCCCCGACAAGCATTGAGCAGCCCTGGGAACTGGCACCCGACTGCCAGGGCTCAGCGGCACACATGCCTGCCTGAGCCGCAACCGCGAGTCCTACCGAAGATTGCCAGGACGCCGCGCACAGGGGATAATTCGCGGTTTACTGCACCTAGCAACGAATACCTGGAATGCCCAAGGAAGATCTGATTGAAATGGAAGGCAAGGTCGTCGACACCCTGCCCAACACCACGTTCCGTGTGGAACTGGAAAATGGCCACACGGTCACGGCCCACATTTCCGGCCGCATGCGCAAGCACTACATCCGCATCCTGACCGGCGACACCGTCACCGTTCAGCTGACACCCTACGACCTGTCCAAAGGCCGTATCACCTACCGCGGCCGCTAAGCCGAAGCTTAGCGACCGACAGCAGGGCTGATCGACGCGTCAGTTCCTGCTCAGACCGTGGTTAACGCGGGTTCCTGGATATCCAGCGTCAACCCCGACTCAGCGGACGAGATCCGCACCTTTCCACCCTTGGCCAACTTGCCGAAGAGCAATTCGTCGGCCAGCGGGCGCTTGATTTTTTCCTGGATCAGGCGTGCCATCGGGCGGGCGCCAAGCGCCGGGTCGTAACCTTCACGCGCCAGCCAATCGCGGCCCTCTTCCGTCACTTCGAGATGGACGTTCTTGGCTTCCAGCGTCACCTCAAGTTGCATGAGCAGCTTGTCGACAATGGACCGCACCACGTCATGGCCCAGATGCGCAAACGGCACGATGGCATCCAGGCGATTCCGGAATTCCGGCGTGAACATCCGCTTGATCACGCTCATGGCGTCACTGGTATGCACCTGTTTCGTGAAACCGATGGACGGACGGTCCATCTCCGCGGCTCCGGCATTGGTCGTCATCACCACAATCACGTTGCGGAAATCGGTCTTGCGGCCGTTGTTGTCCGTCAATGTGCCGTGATCCATGACCTGCAACAGGATGTTGAAAATCTCAGGATGGGCTTTTTCAATTTCGTCCAGCAACAGCACGCAGTGCGGATGCTTGTTCACGGCCTCGGTCAGCAATCCACCCTGGTCGTAGCCTACATAACCTGGAGGCGCACCGATCAGGCGCGACACCGCATGCCGCTCCATGTACTCGCTCATGTCGAAACGCAACAGCTCGATACCCAGCAAGGTCGCCAACTGGCGCGTGACTTCGGTTTTGCCCACACCCGTCGGCCCCGCAAACAGGAAGTTTGCGATCGGGCGCTCGGGGCTGGCCAGCCCACTGCGTGACAACTTGATCGCCGACGACAGCATGCCAATGGCCTCGTCCTGACCGAAGATTTGCAACTTGAGATCTCGCTCGAGCGTACGCAAGGCCTGCTTGTCATCGGTCGATACGCTGCGCGGGGGAATCCGGGCGATCTTCGCAACGATTTCCTCGATGTCACGAGCCTGCACGGTTTTCCGACGCTTGGCGCCGGGGCGCAAACGCATTGCCGCACCGACTTCATCCATGACATCGATGGCCTTGTCGGGCAACTGACGGTCATTGATATGCCGTGCGGACAGTTCCGCAGCGCTCTCCAGTGAAGCGTGGCTGTACTTCACCTGATGATGGTCCTCGTAGCGCGACTTCAATCCCTCGAGAATCATGACCGTATCGGCAACGCTGGGCTCCGAAACGTCAATTTTCTGGAAGCGCCGCGCCAATGCGTGATCCTTTTCAAAAATCCCGCGGTACTCGGCGTAGGTTGTTGAACCGATGCAGCGCAATTTGCCATCCGACAATGCCGGCTTGAGCAGATTGGACGCGTCCATCACACCACCGGAAGCCGAACCGGCACCGATAATGGTGTGAATTTCATCGATGAATAGCACCGCATGGGGCTGCTGCTCCAGTTCTTTCAGCACGCTCTTGATGCGCTTTTCGAAATCACCGCGGTACTTGGTACCGGCAACCAGCCCACCGAGGTCCAGCGAATAAACCACGGCATCGTCCAGCGCATCGGGAACTTCGCCATCCACGATGCGACGTGCCAAGCCCTCGGCAATGGCAGTCTTGCCCACACCGGCCTCACCGACCAATAGCGGGTTGTTCTTGCGCCGGCGGGCCAGCGTCTGAACCACACGCGCCACTTCTTCGTCGCGACCGATCAAGGGGTCGATCTTTCCCTCGGCCGCGCGCTTGTTGAGATTGACGGTGTACTGCGCCAGTGCGGATTGCTGCTGATCTGGCGCATCCACTTTCTCCTCGGCTGCAGCCGGGTCAACGCTGGGCTCGGAGTCACCATCTTTGGTGATGCCATGGGAGATGTAGTTGACGACATCCAGGCGCGCGACGCCTTGCTCGGCCAGCAGATACACCGCGTGCGAGTCGCGTTCGGCAAACAGCGCCACAACGACATTCAGGGGACGAACATCTTTCTTCCCGGCCGCCTGTACGTGATAAACCGCGCGCTGCAGCACCCGCTGGAAACCCACCGTAGGTTGCACTTCGTACTCGCCCTGGGCGTCCTTCTCGGCCGTGGGGACGTTGGTCAGCAGAAACTGCTCCAGATCGCCACGCAATCGGTCCAGCGACGCCCCCACCGCCCGCAACACGTCGGACACCTCAGTATCGTCCAGCAACGCGAGCAGCAGATGCTCGACGGTTAGCAGTTCGTGACCGCTGCGCTTGGCTTGGACGAACGCGGCATCAAGTGCCTTTTGCAATTCCTGGCTCAACATCACTCACGCTCCAGTGTGCTCATCAGAGGATGCTGATGTTCACGTGCATAACGATTCACCTGATCCACCTTAGTTTCGGCAATCTCGGCGGTAAAGGTGCCGGCAGTGGCCCGGCCTTGGGTGTGCACTTCCATCATCAGCTGAACGGCCGCCTCATGCGGTAATCGAAAGAACTTCTGTAGCACATGCACGACGAATTCCATGGGCGTGTAGTCGTCGTTCAAAACCACCACTCGATACATCGGCGGCGGCGCCAATCGCGGACGATCGGCCTGGACGACCGCGCCATGGTCCGGGGTGTGCTCTTGCGAATCACTCATGGCTCCATTCTATGCAGGTCCGGAACGAACGTGCGATATCACGAAGGAACCTCCTGAGAGTGACGTAGTCAACTGCACGCGAACCACGGCAAAAGCCGGTGGATCTCCGGCGATTTGACCGGATTCATGAGAAACTACGCGCTGGCTGAGTCTTGTTATTTCGTGTCCCGAACCATCTCCCCCCTTCTGCAACGCGCGATCCAATTCGGACCACAGCTGCTTACGCTATTTGCATTGGCGTTGATCGGTGCCGAACTGGCGCGTGGTTTCTGGTTGCTGATGCCAGACGGCCCCGCATGGGAGCCACCAATGGCGACCGCCGCCGGCAGCGCCGCCAAAAAACCGGCGCAGGCACTCAATATCGCCCCCCTCCTCAACGCCAATCTCTACGGAAGCTTCGAGGGAACGGCAGAGCCGGTCGAAGACCTGGACCCGGTGGACGCGCCCGACACCAAGCTGCGGCTCACCCTGCGGGGGATTGTCGCCGCGGATAACCCCGAGGACTCCCGCGCGCTGATCGAATCCAACCCCAGTGACCTGATGCCCTACGTCATCGGCATGGATGTTCCGGGCGGAGCCACGCTGCACGCCATTCAACGTGATCGTGTGCTGCTCAAACGCGCCGGCCGCCTGGAGACACTGCGCCTGGAGAAGGAGCTGCCCACGGACCCGGATGCCGTCGTGGCGATGCCGGCTATTTCGGACCGGCCCAGCGGCGCGCAGATTCTCGGTGCGGAAGCCTCGATGAAGTTGAGCAGCATCCGCACCGAATTGCTGAACGACCCGACCAAAGCCTCGCGCTACATGCGCATGCAGCCCGCGCGGCGCGATGGCAGCCTGGTGGGCTACCGCATCTACCCGGGGCGTGACCGCCAGCTGTTCCGCGAAGTCGGCCTGCGCCCGGGTGACATCCTCACGCGCGTCAACGGCGTGGACCTCAACGATCCCTCGCGCAGCCTGCAATTGCTGGGCGAACTTTCTCAGGCCAGCAACATCGACATCACCATCGAACGCGCTGGCAACCTGCAATCTTTTTCTGTGAGCCTCAATCCATGATTCCGGCCCCAATTCGTTTATGCCTGTTTGCCTTGCTTGTCGTGCTGCCGTTGAGTGCGCGCGCGCAGAACGATGGCGGCACCACGCTCAACCTCAAAGATGCGGAAATCAATTCGCTGATTACTACCGTCAGCGAGCTTACCGGCACCAACTTTATTGTGGACCCGCGCGTCAAAGGCAAGGTGACCGTATTGTCATCCACGCCGATGTCTCCGGAAGAGCTGTACAGCGTCTTCCTGGCGGTGTTGCAGGTGCATGGTTTCGCCGCCGTTCCCGCGGGCCCGGTGACAAAAATCGTTCCGGAAGTGGGCGCCAAACAGGACGGCGGCAGCTACTTCGAGTTTGAAGGCCTCGCGGAAGACGAAATCGTGACCCGCGTACTGGAAATCCAGAATGTGCCGGCGGCTCAGCTGGTTCCGATTTTGCGGCCTCTGGTACCGCAGTACGGTCACCTGGCCGCCTACTCGCCTTCCAACATGCTCATCATTTCTGATCGTGCCGCCAACGTGCAGCGCATGGCGGAAATCATCCGCCGGATTGACCAGGCCACCGATGCCGACGTCGAGGTCATTCGCCTGCAATATGCGAGCGCCGCCGACGTCCAGCGTGTGGTGCAAGGATTGACCCAGGGCACGCAAGCCGCAAAACAGGCCGCCGGCCAGGAGCCGGTGGTGGTGCTGGCGGATGAGCGCACGAACTCCATCCTGATCTCCGGCGAGAAAACCCAACGGGTCAGCATTCGCGCGCTGATCGCGCACCTGGATATTCCGCTGGAGGAAGACGGCGACACCCAGGTGATCTATCTCTCCTACGCGAACGCCGAAACCCTGGCGCCGATTCTGGAAGGTTACGTTCAAACCCAAACCGCCAAAGGCAACGGTGGCGGCGGTTCCGCACCTGCCGCCGGCGGAGCTGGCAACTCCGGGGACACACGCATCGTGGCCGAGCCCGATACCAATGCCCTGGTCATCACCGCGCCGCCGAAAATCATGCGCGGCTTGAAGTCCGTAATCGCGCAGTTGGACATCCGCCGCGCCCAGGTGCTGGTGGAAGGCATCCTGGCCGAGGTGAGCGTCAGCAAAGCCCGCGATCTGGGCGTGGACTGGGCCGTGCTCAACAAGGACCGCATCGCCGCGGCCAGCGTGCTGAACTCCAGCGTGATCAGCGCCGCCGCTTCTGCCGCGACCAGTGGTACGGCAACGGCAGCTCTGGGCGCGCTAAGCCAAGGGCTGAATATTGCTGGCGGGCGGATTGACGACAATGGCACCTCGTTTGGTGCGCTGCTGAACGTGCTCTACGGCGATGGCGACACCAACGTGCTCAGCACGCCGTCCCTGGTCACAATGGATAACGAGGAAGCCCAAATCTCCGTGGGCCAGGAAGTACCCTTCCTGACCGGCTCCTTTTCCAACACCGGCACGACCGGCGGCGCCGTCAACCCCTTCCAGACCATTCAACGCAAAGACGTGGGCCTGACGCTTTCGATCACCCCGCAGATCAATGAAGGCGACAACATCCAGCTGAAGATCAAGCAGGAATCCTCCAACGTCAGCGCCGGCTCGGCAGGCGCGGTGGATCTGGTGACCAACAAACGCACGCTGGAAACCACCGTCATGATCGACGATGGGGACATCCTGGTCCTCGGCGGCCTGATCGACGACAACGTCCAGCAAACCGAGCAGAAGATCCCGCTGCTGGGCGACATCCCGCTGATCGGCGCCTTGTTCCGCTCGACCAGCGTGAACAAATCCAAGCAGAACCTGATGATTTTCATCCGCCCGACCATCCTGCGTGACCGGACAACGGCGAACTACTACACCCGCCGCAAATACAACCAGATGCGAACCATGCAGGGCATGTCACGGGATACGCGGCTGCTGTGGAATGATCGCGGCCCGCAGCTCACCCCGCTGGAGGAGTTCGTGCGTCCGCGCATCCTGGACACACTCCCCGGTGGCACCGCGGACGCAGCTACAGAGCCGAACACTGACGATAACGCTGAAGACGTCCGCAAGGCCGTTTCGGGCGCCAAGGCTGCAGCACCGATCAGTGCGCCGGTCAAACCGCTGCGGATCGAAACCCAACCGGTGGTCTACGGCGAGAAAGAAGCCGCCGATTCCGATGCGACTGATGAGCCTGCCACGCGCAAGATGATGGGCCGCGGCCACCTGCGTTAAGTATGCAAACCACACCCCACACGCTCCCGAATTTCGCATTTTCCAAGCGTCACGGCGTCCTGGTTGTTCCTGCCGACGACGGCGGCAGCCTGCGAGTGTTGCACCGGCCGCAGCCGGCCATGTCGGTGCTCGCTGAAGTCCAGCGACTGCTGGATGGCGATCTGCCCCCGCTGCAGGAAGTCAGCCCTGAAGAATTCGACCGGGAGCTGCAACGCCGATACGAAGGCAACAACAGCGAGACCATGCAGGCCATGCAGGGTCTGGATGACGATGCCGATCTCAACTCGGCAGCCGAGGCCCTGGCCGAACCGCAGGACCTGCTCGAGTCCGACGACGACGCCCCGATTATTCGCCTGATCAACGCGATGCTGTCGGAAGCCGTCAAAGAAAACGCGTCAGACATCCACATCGAACCCTTTGAAAATCGCCTCGTCATCCGCTTCCGCGTGGATGGCGTCCTGCGCCAGGTGCTGGCACCGCAACGGGCGCTGACGCCATTGATTCTGTCGCGCATCAAAGTGATGGCCAAGTTGGATATCGCCGAGAAGCGGGTCCCGCAGGACGGTCGCATCTCGATCAGGATTGCCGGTCGCCCGGTGGATGTGCGGGTGTCGACCATCCCTTCCGGCCATGGCGAACGCATCGTTCTGCGTCTGCTCGACAAGCAGGCCGGCCGCCTGGACCTGGGCCACCTGGGCATGGGCGAACAGCAACTCCAGACCGTCCAGTCGCTGATCAAAAAGCCGCACGGCATCATTCTGGTCACCGGGCCCACCGGCTCGGGTAAAACCACCACGCTTTACGCGTCGTTGACCAGCCTGAACGACAAGAGCCGCAACATCCTGACCGTTGAGGACCCGATCGAATATTTTCTGGACGGCATCGGCCAAACCCAGGTCAACGGCAAAGTCGACATGACCTTTGCACGGGGACTGCGCGCCATTCTGCGCCAGGACCCCGACGTGGTGATGGTGGGTGAAATCCGGGACCTGGAAACCGCGGAAATCGCTGTGCAGGCATCACTGACCGGTCACCTGGTGCTATCCACCCTGCACACCAACACCGCCGTGGGCGCCGTCGCCCGACTTCGGGACATGGGTGTGGAGCCATTCCTGATGGCGTCCAGCCTGATTGGCCTCATCGCACAACGGCTGGTCCGCACGCTTTGCGTGGATTGCCGGGAACCGCATAAGCCCGATCAAGCCGAGCGCGAGTTATTGGACCTCCGAGACGATTTCGATGGCCACATCTACCGCGCCAAAGGGTGCGACAAGTGCCGGCAATCCGGCTACACCGGACGTGTGGGGATTCACGAGGTGGTTGCCGTGGATGACGTGATGCGCGGAATGATTCACGACGGCGCCGCGGAAGCCGCCCTGGAAAAACACGCCCGAATGCTCGGCCCCGGAATCCGCGCGGAAGGTCGCCGCAAGGTGCTTGCCGGCATGACCACGCTCGAGGAAGTGTTGCGCGTCACGCGCGAAGACTAAACCCCCATGGCTGCATTCAGTTACATCGCCCTCGATGCGCGCGGGCGCAAGAAAAAAGGCCTGGAGGAAGGCGACACGGCGCGCTCCGTTCGTGGCCTGCTCCGCGAGCGCGGACTGACCCCGCTTGAAGTCACCGAGGTGGCCCAGGCCGAGCGCAGTCGCAGCGGCGGGTTCGGCTACAAGGCTGGCCTGCCCGCGACAACGGTCGCCCTGTTTACCCGCCAGCTGGCGACGCTGGTCCGTTCCGGACTGCCACTGGAGGAATCCTTGTCCACGGCGGCACAACAGATGGAAGGCCGACGGGTGAAGGCCGTAATCATGGGCATCCGCGCCAAAGTCGTCGAAGGGCACACGCTCGCGCATGCCTTGCGCGACTACGGTCATATCTTCAATGACATGTACTCGGCGACGGTGGAAGCGGGAGAAAGCTCCGGGCGACTTGATCTGGTACTCGAGCGCCTGGCCGAATACGTCGAACGGCGCCAGGAGCTGCAGAAGAAGATCTTTGCCGCCCTCTCCTACCCCATCGTGCTGGTTTTCGCCTCCATCGCGATTGTCTCCTTCCTGCTCGCCAGCGTGGTACCACAGGTGGTGGGCGTGTTTGCCAACCTCGACGCCGAACTGCCGCCGCTGACCAAAGGCCTGATTGCGGCCAGTGACGGCTTACGCGAGCACTGGCTGATTTTGATCATCTTGCTGACCATCGCGGTCGTGGGCTGGGTCATGGCCATGCGTCAGGAACACCTGCGCTTCCGCTGGCACCGCTTCAAGCTTCGCATCCCGTTGATCGGGCGACTCGAGCGCAGCGTCAACGCCGGACGCTTCACGCGCACCTTCAGCATGCTGGTTTCCAGTGGAGTTCCGGTCCTCGAAGCGATGCAAATCTGTGGCCGCGTTGTCACCAACATGCCGATGCGCAAAGCGATTGAAAATGCCGCGGGAAAGGTCCGCGAAGGCGCCGGAATTGCGCGTTCCCTGGGGGATTCCCGCCTGTTCCCGCCGATCACACTGAACCTGATCGCCAACGGTGAATCATCCGGTGAGCTGGACGACATGCTGGAGCGTGCTGCTCACAACCAGGAGCTGGAGGTCGACACCATGATCAATGCCGTGATGGGCATTCTGGGACCGGTGCTGATCATGGGGATGGCAGGCATCGTGCTCACCATCGTGCTGGCGATCATGCTGCCGATCTTTGATATGAACCAGCTGGTGCGTTAAGCCCCCGCCACGAGTCTTCGTGCGGGGATCAACCGAGCGACAAGGTCGCTCAGGCGTGCCCGTCTACCGCCAGTGCCTCAGCAATCCGTTGCGGCAGGTTGTCACCGCCCTCAAGCGCCGCGATTTCAATCGCATGCGCCATGGATTTCGCATCCGCGCTCCCATGCGATTTGACCACCACGCCCCGGAGCCCCACGAGGCTGGCGCCGTTGTACTGCCCGGGATCAAGTTTGCGCTTCAACGCCAGCAGCACCGGAGCCCCCAGGGCCGCGATGAATTTGGCGTACAGGCTGGATTTAAAGGTTTGCCGCAGGTCGTCAACCAGGAGATGCGCCAATCCCTCACTGGCTTTGAGCATCACGTTGCCCGAGAAGCCGTCGCACACGACGACATCGACGGTACCTTTATAGATGTCATTGCCCTCGACAAATCCGTAGTAGTTCAGATTAGAGGCACGAATCAGATCCGCCGCCTCTTTGACAACGGCATTTCCCTTGATGACCTCACTGCCGATATTCAGCACGCCCACTGTTGGCGATGCTTTTCCGGTCAGGATGCGGCAAGCCGCGCTGCCCATGCGGGCGAACTGCAGCAGATTCTCGGGGGTGCATTCGGCATTAGCGCCCAGGTCCAGAACCTGGGTCTGACCGTTGGCTGAAGGCAGCGCTGACATGATCGCCGGCCGGTCCAGGCCTGAAATCATTTTCAGCACGAAACGGGCGATGGCCATCAGCGCACCGGTGTTTCCCGCGCTTACCGCTGCCACCGCGCGGCCATCTCCCACGCAGTTGACGGCAACGCGCATTGAAGAATCTTTCTTCACACGCAACGCTTTCGCAGGCTCCTCACCCATCTCCACGACTTCGCTGGCGGGAACCAGCTCCACCCGGGGATGATCGGAAAGGCCGTGCCTAACCAGCTCGGGTTGCAGCATCTCCGGCTGACCTACGATCAACAGGTGCAGACGGGAGTTGCTCTGGAGTGCGCGGGCACAGGCGTCAACAATGACCGGGGGGCCGTGATCTCCCCCCATCCCGTCTACAGCAACGCGAAGCGCTTGTTGCGTCATTGAATGCTCGCGGCCACCAATCCGGGTAGCCGCGAAAATGATTTAGATGTCGTCTTCGACGTCGTTGATTTGCGGCGGCACGATGACCTGACGACCACGGTAGAAGCCATCTTTGGTCACGTGATGACGACGATGCGTCTCACCGGTGGTGGAATCGACAGACAGGGTCGGACCGCTCAGTGCGTCGTGCGAGCGGCGCATGTCGCGCTTGGAACGTGTCTTGCGGTTTTGCTGAACAGCCATGATGAACTCGTCGCTATGCGCGCGTGTGCCGCGCGCTATTTAAGGTGTTATGGAACGCACGCGACTTGTCGCGCACGTGGCATTAGGAAACCCGGCATTTTAGTTTGTACGACGCGGTTACTGCAAGTCGCAGGCCTCATGACGCGGGAAATCCGGCATCGCCAGACTGACTTCCTGGGCGATCAGTTCTTCCAGCGCAACTTTTTCGTCGTCTACCACCCACTGCGCCGTGTCCAGCTTGGGGTCTTCTTCATTGACCAGCAGCACCTTCTGCGCCAGTTCAGCCTTCCAGTCCAACAACTCCCCACAGCGCTGGCACGGCAATAGCGCCTGTAATTCCAGCCTCAGGTGCACTTGCAATCGGCCCCGCCCCGCCGATTCAACCTCGATCTCAATCGGCAGCTCTTCCGGCCACTGCGCGCCCTCCATCCACTCGATAACTGCGGCCGGAACCCGATAGCTGCCGGAGAAATTCCAGCCGGGGTGCAGTTTCGGCAGCGCGACCCATTTAGGCAGAATGCGTTGTTTACCTGACATGACGAAAAATATGGCGGAGCCAGCGCTTATTCTTGCATCGACGTCTGCCTACCGTCGTGAACTGCTGAACCGACTGCAGAGGCCATTCCGATGCGTGGCGCCGGAAGTGGATGAGGATCTGATGCCGGAATTGCCGCGCGAACGAGCCCGGCGCCTGGCGGCGGCAAAAGCCTGTGAGGTTTCGCTGCGCCACGCCGATTCCGTTGTCATTGGTTCCGATCAAGTGTGCTCCTGCGCAAATGAGGTTCTGCGCAAACCCGGGACCGCGCCTGCGCAGGCCGATCAGCTGGCGCGGCTGTCGGGGTGCAGCGTGCAGTTCGACACGGCTGTCTGCGTGGCGGTCGGTGGGCAGGTCCTCGGCATCCGCGAGGTGCCTACCCAGGTGCGCTTTCGTAGCCTGCGTGAGCGCGAGCTCGCCGACTACGTCCGGCGCGAACCCGCTGCCGATTGTGCCGGTGGGTTCAAAGTGGAAGGGCTGGGCATTTCACTGTTTGAGTGGGTCCGCAGCGATGACCCAACGGCTTTGGTTGGGCTGCCCCTGATCGCAACGGCGGAACTGCTACGCCAGCATGCGCCGTCGATATTTCAGGAGCCGTGAACGGTATCGATCCAGACCGGCAACTCGCCCAAATCGCCGAACACCACCTCGGCCCCGGCATCCCGCAGCTCATCCGCTTCGTGCACGCCCCAGGCGACGCCGACAGCACGACAACCGAAGTTGCGGGCCATTTCCATGTCGTAAGTGGTGTCGCCCACCATCAGCATGGTCTCCGGCTCGGCGCACAGGCGCAGGCTCAGCTGCTCCAGCATCAGGGGATGCGGCTTGCTGGCGCTCTCATCGGCGCAGCGTGTTTCGCGGAACAGCTGCCCCCAGTCATTGGCGCCAAGCGAACGCTGCAGTCCGGCGCGGGATTTGCCGGTTGCGACCGCCAGCGCGTGTCCGCGCCGATGCAAGTCGTGCAGCATGTCCGGGACACTGGCAAATGCCTTTCCATGCACCTGTGGCGGCAGGTTGATGTAGTGCGCACGGTAGCGCTCCATTAACTGCTGCCGCTCGGCCTCGCTGTGCTCGGAGAAGATTTGATGGAAAGCTTCGACCAGCCCTAAGCCGATGGCCCTGCGCATGCGTTCTTCTGGCGGGGGCTCGATCCCCAATGTCAGGCTGGCCTGACGCATCGCGCCGACGATGTCGGATGCGGAATCAACCAAGGTGCCGTCCCAGTCAAAAACAATGACTTCAGGGCGAATGTGCGCGGGTGATTTCATGGTCTCAACGATGCCTTGTCCAATAGTGAAACGATGTCTTGCGGAATTGGCGCCTGCGCACTGATCTGACGACCTCCCCAGGTTCCAGCGAGTTCTTTGGCGTGTAACGCCAACCGGGGTCTGGGATTGCCGAACAGCGTCTGGTCCCGCTTGCGGTCACCGTAACGGTCATCACCCACCAGCGGCAGCGACCGGCTCGCGCACTGCACGCGAATCTGATGGGTGCGACCGGTTTCCAGAGTGACTTCCAGCAAGCTGAGCTCAGGGCCCCGCATCAGGGTCCGCACCCGGCTGCGGGCTGTCCGCCCTTCCGGGTTGTGTGCCGCCACCACGTGCACATTGCCAGACTCCGAACGCGCCAGCTGATCCTCCCAGGTGCACTCCTGAAAAGGCCCTGCCCCATGCACAAGTGCCAGGTAGCGCTTTTCCCACACCCCCTCGCCGAAGCGGTTGAAGCCAGCGCGCCCTTCGGTGATGGCCAAGCAACCGCTGGTGTCTTTGTCCAGCCGATGCGCGGGTTGCCAGGCCTCTCCCCAGAGTGCTTGCGATAGCTCGACCAGACTCCAGCGAATTCCCGTGCCCGGCTGACTGGCCCAGCCGCTGGGCTTGTCGATAATGCGTAAACCGTCCGCCTGCACCAATACGCGCCGGGCCAAGGCTTCCAGCATGTCCGCTGGGGGCTCGGATACCGCAGGCGCGACCTGCTCGTCACGGACCGGCGGGATGCGCACCTCGTCACCCGCACTGAGTTTCTGCATGGGTTTTGCGCGCCCGCGGTTCACTCGGACCTCGCCTTTGCGGATCAAGCGATAGATCCGCGCGCGCGGAAGATTCAGCTCGCGCAGCAGAAAATTATCCAGGCGCTGACCGTCCAGGTCAGCAGGAACTGTGACCCGGCGAACCGCCGTCGTTACAGATTCACCGTCATGTGGCACAATGCGTCGTCCTGATAAGAAGTTACAGCAGCGGACACTTCAGGCGCACTGCGCCGGCGACACCGCTGCCTTCCCCCGGGACTGATGCGGTCGCATCTTGCGCCCTGAGGCTGGAGATTCCCGCAAGCATGGTACTCCCTGCCGCCGAGTTTCGGCGCAGGCCCTTAGAGAATTACTGGCTCCCGTCGCACAAAACGGTCGAGCCTGAGACTACAACAATGAAACGCATTCTGATCAATGCCACCCAGCCGGAAGAGCTGCGGCTGGCTATTGTCGATGGGCAACGCCTGCTCGATCTGGATATCGAATCCGCGGCGCGCGAACAGCGCAAGGGCAACGTCTACAAAGCCAAGATCACCCGGATCGAGCCCTCGCTCGAGGCCTGCTTCGTCAACTACGGCGAAGAACGTCAAGGCTTCCTTTCGGTGCGCGAAATTTCGCCGGAGTACTTCTCCAAGCAGCCCAGCGGCGACAAATTCAACATCAAGGACGTGCTCAAGGAAGGCCAGGAGCTGATCGTCCAGGTCGACAAGGAAGAGCGGGGCAACAAGGGTGCCGCGCTGACCACCTTCATCTCGCTGGCTGGCCGCTACCTGGTACTGATGCCGAACAACCCCAAGGCGGGTGGCGTCTCCCGGCGGATTGATGGCGATGACCGCTCCGACCTGCGCGAAGCCATGGCCAGCCTGGAGCTGCCTGCCGGCATGGGTGCGATCGCCCGCACCGCAGGCGTCGGCCGCACCGCAGAAGAGCTGCAGTGGGACCTGAACTACCTGCTTGACCTGTGGCAGTCGCTACTCGGCGCAACCTACGACCGCAAAGCACCTTTCCTGATCTATCAGGAAAGCAACATCATCATTCGCGCCCTGCGGGATTACCTGAAGCCGGATATTGGCGAAATCATTGTGGATGAAAAGTCCATCTATGAGCACGCCAACGAATTCATGACCATGGTCATGCCCGGGCAGCAGAACCGCCTGAAGTTTTACGGCGATTCCACGCCGCTGTTCTCGCGCTACCAGATTGAATCCCAGATCGAGAGTGCGCACCGACGCGAAGTCCGGCTGCCTTCGGGCGGCTCGATCGTGATCGACAGCACCGAAGCCCTGACCGCGATCGACATCAACTCCGCCCGCTCTACCGGCGGCAGTAATGTGGAAGAAACCGCGCTCAACACGAACCTGGAAGCTGCCGACGAAATCGCCCGTCAGCTGCGCCTACGCGATCTGGGTGGCCTGGTGGTTGTCGACTTCATCGACATGAACGCCAGCAAGAACCAACGCGAAGTCGAAAACCGCCTGCGCGATGCCTGCGAGATGGACCGCGCCCGGATTCAGCTGGGACGCATTTCCCGCTTCGGGCTGCTGGAAATGTCGCGTCAGCGCCTGCGTCCGTCTTTGAAGGAGCACACGCACCTGAGCTGCCCGCGTTGCGATGGTCACGGCACCATCCGCACCATCGAGTCGACGGCGCTGCTGGTGCTGCGCCTGGTGGAAGAAGAGGCGCTCAAGGAAAAAACCGGCCGCGTGATCGTTCAATTGCCGGCGACGGTTGCAACCTATCTGCTCAACGAAAAACGCAATGCGTTGAGCGAAATGGAAACCCGCACCGAAGTCCGCATCACGCTGGTGGCCAACCCGAACCTGGAATCGCCGCAGTTTGAAGTGGTCCGCATCCGCGAAGACCAACTCGGCGAGGCCGACAACAACGCGGTGAGCCACGCCCTGATCGGGGCGGCTCCGCAGGTGCTGGCGGACCCCACGCAAAACGAAAACACCGGCCCACGCCGCACGGCGCAGGTCCCCGTCGTTACGGGCGTATTGCCCTCAACCCCCGCACCCACACCCGCAGCACCGGCAGCCCGCGCGCCGGAAGCCACCGAAGCGGCAGATGGGGCCTCATTGATCGCCCGGTTCTGGGCTGCCCTGATGGCCCTGTTTGGCGCCGCTCCCGCGAAGAAGCCGGAGCCGGAGGACAGCAACCGTGCCCGCAACCGTCGCCAGGGAGCTTCCAGTAATCGCAACAGCCGCGATACCCGCAACACGCGCGGTGGAAAGAACGGCAGCACCAACCGCAACAACCGTCGCGGCAATCGGCGTGACGATGAGATCGTGACCAATCGCGAGGCCAGAAAGCCCACCGAAGGCAGCGACAAAGTCAAGAAGGCCGCCGCCGATGAAGGTAAAGGCGCCAACCGTCGCAAACGTGGTGGTCGCAAAACCGAAGTCGCCGAGGGAACCGCCGCCGCACAAGGCAATGCTGCGACCGCGTCGGCCACCGAAGCCGCCCCTCTGCCGGCAAAGACCAATGCTGGCGACAGTGATGCCGCCACGGGCGAGCTGCCGTCGAAGTCACGTCGTCGTGGACGTCGTGGCGGACGCCGGCGGCGTGGTGGCGCAGCGCAAGGTGAAACCTCCGCTGCGCAATCCGCCAACGAAACCAGTAACACCGGCGACAGCGGAAACGCAGGTGCGCGTCCTGCCGCATCGGCGACTGATACAGACGCCCCGACCGCCAGCGCATCATCGCCGGCGCCCGCGGCCGACGCCCGCCCGGCTCCAGAAAAGCCGGCAGCAGCGGCCCCAGCCCCTGCCGCAACAGGCGCGACGGAAAAATCTTCGCCGGAGAAGAGTGACAACCGCCCGCCCGTAGCCAAACCCGCAGCGGAAGCTCCGCAGGGCGAGGCAACGCGAGCAAACCGCACACGAGCACACGACTCCGCAAACAAGGCGGCCGAGCCTGCGGCTCCGGCCAAGGCTGCCAGCGAAGTCGCTCAGAGCCAGCCCGCACCCAAACCTGCTGCCCCGGCAGAGGTGAAGGTCCCGGTTGAAGCGAAGGCTCCAGTTGAGGTGAAGGCTCCGGTTGAAGCGAAGGCTCCTGTCGAGGCGAAGACCGAAGTGAAGGCAGAGCGCAAACCGGTTGCCGAAGCTAAACCGACCCCGGGCGAGAAAACCTCGACGGAGGCCTCCAAGGCAGAAAAACCCGCGAGCGCCCCCGCCGCGAAGCCCGTAGATGCAACCGCGTCAACACCTGCAGCCGTGACCGCTCAGGATGCTGCCAAGGGATCGGGCTTGATCATGGTGGAAACCAAGTCGAAGCAGGATGCAGCGGAAAGCTCCAAGCCCGCTCCTGCCGCCGAGACCACGGAAACGCCGGCAGCGGCGAGTACGTCACCCGCCAGAGCGCCGACTACCAAGGCTGAGCCTACGGTCAGCGAATAATCATCGAAGCCTAAAGAAAAGGCGGTGCCGCATAGCGACACCGCCTTTTTTATGCGCGCCATAAAAGCTTAGCGCCGAGACTGAATCAATACGCGCGCAGCTTCCAGATCTTCCAGCGTGTCGATACCGGGAGGTGGCGGGTTTTCGCAGACATGGACGCGAATCCGCATCCCCGACTCCAGCGCTCGCAGCTGCTCGAGTTTTTCGAGCGCCTCCAAAGGTGTCGGCGGGATCTCACAGTACCGGGCCAACGCCCCAACGCGATACGCATACAGCCCGATGTGACGCAGTGCCAAGGTTGACATCGTGTCTGCCGGCAGGTCGCGACCATGAGGGATTGGCGCACGGCTGAAATACAGCGCACGCCGGGCCGAATCACACACCACCTTGACGCATGCCGGATTGCGAAACTCATCCAGCGAATGAATGCTGCAAGCCACCGTGGCCCAGTCGGCCATCTCATCGGCCTCGAGTGCTTCCGCCACGGCACGCAGCAAATCAGCCGGCATGAATGGCTCGTCTCCCTGAAGATTGACGACCACGTCATCCTCGGCCCAACCCCGGGCAGCGGCCACCTCGTTGATGCGATCACTGCCGGAGGGGTGGTCCGCGCGCGTTTGCATGGTCCGGGCGCCCGCGGCGTCGGCCACATCCAGGACCTCGACGGCATCCGTGGCGACCCACACGTCACCCAGCCCGGAGGATTGGGCCGCCCGAATCACATGAGACAGCACCGGCTCCCCCGCCAGATCCGCCAGGACCTTGCGCGGCAACCGGGTCGACTGCAAACGCGCCGGGATGACAATACGGGTGGTCATTTGATCTCGTCGTCGGTCATGCGCCGGGCTTCGGACTCCAGCAGTACCGGGATGCCATCTCGCACCGGATACGCCAGACGCGAAGCCTTGCATTGCAGCTCCTGACGGGCTTCATTCCAGACCAGCGGTTGTTTGCTCACAGGGCAAACCAGGATGTCGAGTAGTGATTTATCCAGCATCGGGGGTATTCATACCTTGTTTTTGGGTGGCGATTGCCGCCAACCGATCAAGCAGCGCATTCGCGAATGCCTGCGGCAGCGTCACAGTGTATTCGAGGGCATAAGCTTCGCGCCGGCGGAGGAATGCACATTTCACCGCGTCCTTGGTTGTCATGACCAGTGGACGCGGATCGGCCTCGGCAAAATCTGCGGGTGTGAACGCATGATGATCAGCAAACCGCCGAGTCTCGGCATTCAGTCCCGCCGCCTCGAGGCTGTCAAAAAACCCTTCGGGATGAGCGATTGCAGCGATTGCCAACACATCCTGACCGGCCAGGTCCGCCAGGGCCCGAGCGGGCCGATCGGAGCGCAACGGCACCAGGTTGCCCGGGCGTCCTTGCAAGGCGTACTCCCCCGCCGCCCCCGCGCCGTTGACGACCACACGAAAGTCAGCCGCCTGCAGGCGACTGACAGGCTCCCGCAGTGGCCCCACCGGGATCAGGTGACCGTTTCCATGGCGGCGCTTCGCCGGAATCACGGCGATTTCCAGATCCCGACTCAGCGCGTAGTGCTGCAAGCCGTCATCCGCAAGCACCACATCACAACCGGCCTCCAGCAATCTCTGCGCGCCCTCTCCACGTTGACGCGCCACCAACACCGGCGCAGTGGTTTCACGCGCCAGCAGCAGCGGCTCGTCACCGACCTCCTCAACCCGGGAACTCGGAGAGACCCAACGCGTATCGGTACTCTGGCGCCCATAGCCGCGGCTCACGATCCCGGGGCGATAACCGTGCTCTTGCAGTAATCGACTCAGTGCGGCGATCACCGGCGTTTTGCCGGAACCTCCAGCGACGATATTTCCCACCACAACCACGGGTACGGATAGCCGGACCGAAGACAGCAAGCCATACGCGTACAAGGCACGCCGCAGGGCCGTGATGCCCCGGAACAGCACTTCCAATGGGAACAGCAGCCACAGCGCGCCCGGGGAGTGGGCATACCAACGCGCCGTCACCCAACGCTCCAGCGCCGCTCGCAGCGACGGACTCATCCGTTTTCGTAGTCGCCGACGGGCAGCCCGTCACCATTCGCGGCGTCCTCACCACCGTGGAACTGCAGCCGATACAAGGCGGCGTACTCGCCGTTGCGTTCGAGCAGTTCCGCGTGTGTTCCGACTTCAGCGATCCGCCCCTGGTCGATCACGACGATCCGATCGGCATGCAGGATGGTGGAAAGGCGGTGCGCGATAACCAGCGTGGTTCGCCCTTCCATCAAGGTCAGCAATGCGTCCTGCACCACCCTTTCGGATTCGGTATCCAACGCCGAGGTGGCTTCGTCCAGGATGAGTAACGGCGCCGTTTTCAGCAACGCCCGGGCAATGGCCAGGCGCTGCCGCTGCCCGCCGGAGAGCATGACGCCGTTTGGCCCCACTGGCGTATCCAGCCCCTGAGGCAGCAGGCGGATGAAGTCCCAGGCATGGGCGGACTCCGCGGCGGCCTGAATGTCGGCTCGCGACGCACCGGCAAGCTCACCGTAGGCGATATTCCGTTCCACGGTATCGTTGAACAGCGTCACGTTCTGATCCACCAGCGCGATGTGCCGACGAATGTTGCGCGGATCGATGCTGGCCAGATCATGCCCATCAATGGTGATCGTGCCGCTGGTGGCATCATAGAAACGCGGCAGCAGGCTCAATAGTGTGCTTTTGCCACTCCCCGAACGGCCCACAAACGCAACGGTTTCGCCAGCGGCGACTTCCAGGTTGATGTCCTGCAGCACCGGCTTGGTCGTGCCCGGGTAGATGAACCCCACATTGCGAAACGATACCGCGCCGCTGACCGGCTCCGGCAGCTCATCCCCACCGGTATGTTCCACCGTCTCGTGCAGCAGCTTGAAGATATCGGTGGCTGCGGAAATCCCTTTCTGCAGCTTTTCATTCAGGTTGGTCAGGTTCTTGATCGGCCCCAGGATGCTCATCATTGCGCCGATGAAGCCGACAAAGGTTCCCGGTGTCATCGACGCCAGCACGGTTGGTGACGTCGCCACGTAAACCACCGCCGAGACCGCCCAGGCCGCAATGAACTGCACGCTGGCAGAAGAGCCGGCACGGGTCGCCACCAGGCGCACGTTCATGCGCCGGTTCTTTTCATTGGCCACGCCGAACTGGGCCCGCTCATAGTCCTGACCACCAAACAGCTTGACTACCCGCTGAGCGGTGATCGCCTCCTCCGCCACATGCGACACGTCACCCATCGAATCCTGAATGCGGCGGGAAATGGTGCGGAACTGGCGCGAGATAAAGCGCACCAGCAGCGCGATGATCGGACCGACGCCGATGATGAAGATCGCCAGCCGCCACTCCAGCCAGAACATCAGGCCGATCAGGCCGATCACGGTGATGCCGTCCTTGACCATGGCGGTGATGACGTTGCTGGTGCTTTCCGCCACCTGCTCCGCATGGTAGGTCAGCCGCGTCAGCAAGCTGCCCGGGCTGGAGCGATCAAAAAACGAAACCGGCAAGTGCAGAAAGTGCTCAAACAGCTCTCCGCGCAAGGTCTTGATCACCTGCCGCCCGACAGCCGCCATGCCATAGGACGACGCGTAGGAGGCTGCGCCGCGGAGCAGGAACAGCACCAGAATCAACCAGGGCATCGTGGAAATCGTCGTTGCATCCCGCTGCACAAAGGAATCGTCCAGCAACGGCCGCATCAACGCGATAAAACTGACGTCGGCAAAAGCGAATCCCAGCATGCCGGCAATGCCTAACAGGAAAAATTTCCAGTGGGGTCGCGCATAGCGCAGCAGGCGCAGATAGATTTCGCGAGAACCGCTTGGCGGATTCAATGGGGAGCTCATCACGCCATGATAGAGCCTAGGGCGAGGTCCACGCCGGATTTTCCACCCCGCTCAGGGCGAATGCCAGAGACGATCTGGAGGACGCCGCACCTGCATGCGCGGTAACTCGAGCGCAATTGCGCCACCTTCGGCGGTGTTCAACACCTCCGCTCCCGCCAATTGCCAGCGCTGACGCACTTCAGGCACCGGAAACCCCCAACGGTTGAATCGCCCGGCGCTGATCAACGCGTAACTCACCCGCTGCCGCTGCACCCAGGCAGCGCTGGAAGACGACGCACTGCCATGATGAGGCACAGTGACCACATCAAACGACAGATCCTCTGTTCGAGCGAGAAGCCCCTGCTCCGCAGACTCCTCGATGTCACCGGTCAACAACAACCGACGCGGACCAACCAGAATCTCGACCACGCAGCTGCGATTGTTGTCAGTCCATTCCGGGCGCGCACCCACGGGCCAGGAACGCAACACCACCCCATCCGCCGCCCAACTCAGCCCCTGCTCACAATCTTTCCCGGCGAACCCCCAGCGCTCCAGCACCGGGAATGTCTGCTCGAGTGCGCCGGCCCCGCCCGCGTGATCCAGGTCGCCATGGGTCAGCACCAGCAAATCGATCTGCTGCGCACCGAATGCCTGTAAATGCGGCTGAACGATCATGGCCCCGGCATCAAAGCTGCCCCGGGGACTGCGCGGGCCGGCATCGACCAGCACCCAGTGCCGATGGGTTTGCATCACAACGGCCTGCCCCTGTCCCACATCCAGCATCCAGAGTCGCGCCGCCCCGAACTCGGGCGCCGCCGCCGGCCACAGAGCCATCACGCCGGCCGCAAGCCAAAGACCAGCAACGATCATCGCGTGGTGATAAGACCGCATCTGGGTCAACAGCAGAAACAACACCACCATTGCGAGCGCGTAAGGGAACGCCAGATCCCTTATCGGCAGAGCGGCCCAGCTTTGCGCTCCGATGGTTTGCAATCCGGCATAGCCGGCCCCGAGCAGTTCGGCCATCCATTGCAGGGGAGCATTCCAGAAGTTCGCGAGGGCAAAGGCGACCAGGCTGAGCGGCAAAACGATTGCCAATGCCGGCACCAGCACCAGATTGAGGCCAAGGCCTGCCGCTGACCACTGCCCGAAATAGGCCGCCACCAGCGGCGCCATTCCAATCCCCAGGATCAGCTGTACCAGCAGTAACTGACGCGGAAAACCCAACCCCTGCAGCCGCGGCAAGGCGACCAGCAGAATCAGGCTGGCTGTGAACGACAATCCCAGGGCCGGGCCCAGCAATGCGGAGGGGTTCCACAGCAGGACCAGCATCAAGGCCAAGGACCACACACGCAACGCAGAAATACGGCGTCCGCCGAGTAGTAGCCCCAGCACCAGCAAGGCGGAGAGACCCGCTCGCTGGGCGGAGACCTGTCCGGCAGCAACCCCCATGTAGGCCACCACACCCACAATCGATGTCAACAGCACCACGGGCTTGCGACGACGGTGCAACGGCAGACCCGGCATCGTCATCCAGAGCAGATAACCCACCCCTCCCGCCATCGCTGCCACCAGCCCCACATGCAATCCGGAGATGGCAAACAGGTGCGAAGTTCCGGTGCGGGCCAGTGTCTCCCAGAGCGGCGCATCAAACTCCGACCGATCCGCCGTCAGCAGCGCCTTCAGCAGCGCCCGTCCTGGCCCAGCAGGCAGTTGATCGAGTGCGGACTCGGCGGCAGTAAGCGTTGTGGATGCCGGCTCGCAGGGCTGCATATCGCGGATGGAGCCGGTCGCCGCGATGCCCTCCGTGAACAGCCACCGACCATAGTCAAAACCCTGGAAATTGTTTGTGCCCACAGGAGGGCGCAGACGGAGTTGTGCGCTGAGGCACTGCCGAGGCTGGGGGATCCACTTGGCATCCCAGGCACCGAGCAAATACTCGCGCCCATCCACACGGTCCCGAACCCGCAGTCGCGCCGGTGATCGCCCTGCCGACGGTCGGACGGAGATCACTTCGACCACCCGCTGGTTCAGGGTGAGCGGTTCCGTGATGCGCAGCTCCAGACGCTCGTGCAAGGTAAACGCCGCATGGCCCGCCACCAACGCCGCCAGCAACAGCGCTCCACGCCAGGCACGGGTGCTGAGCGCGGCAACCAGGAACAGCAGACATGCCACCAGCGCCGCCCGCAGATCGGTAAGGAACGCCACGAGCAAGGCACCGGCGCAGGCCAGCGCCGGGATCAGGAAGTCAGTGCTTCGCCAATCGGCTGCAAACTGCCGTTGCGCAGTTCCAAGCATCGATCCGCCTGCCGCGCCAGGGAGTGGTCGTGAGTCACGACGATCAACGCCGCGCGCTGCTCGCGCTGGCGACTCAGTAACTGATCAAAAACCTGGCGCCCGGTCTGCTGGTCCAGATTCCCGGTGGGTTCATCGGCAAGCACACAGGCCGGCTGCCGGATCAAGGCCCGCGCCACCGCGACCCGCTGGCGCTCGCCACCGGAAAGTTGCGCCGGCCGATGTGTCACCCGCTCCGCCAAGCCGACCGCGGCCAGCCCCTCTCGGGCTTGGGCGCAGGCGGCTTTCCATTCGACGCCAGCCATCGCCAAGGGCATGGCCACGTTTTCCTCGGCGCTGAATTCGGCCAGCAGATGGTGAAACTGATAAACGAAGCCCAGGGCCTCATTGCGCATTCGGGTCCGCTGCCGGTCATTCAGCGACCACAGACTGTGCCCCAGCAGGTGCACATCACCGGATGTCGGACGGTCGAGACCCCCGAGCAGCTGCAGCAACGTGCTTTTCCCGGAACCGGACTGACCGACGATCGCCAGCGATTCACCAGCGGCCACGCTCAACTCAATCTCACGGAGCACCACCAGCACGCGCCCGGCCTCATCGAATTCCCGCCGCAAACCCGAGCAGGAAACAGCGACTTCACTCATACCGCAAGGCCTCGGCCGGCTCAACCTGCGACGCCCGCCACGCCGGATACAGTGTCGACACCAGCCCCAGCACCAGCGATACAACGGCGATCCGCCACACATCGGCGGAATGCAACTCGGATGGCAGGTCGCTGATGTAGTACACATCGTCGGCCAGCAGATCGCGCCCCAGCATCTGCTCCAGCGCCGGCACGATGGTTTCCACGTTCAGCGCCAGCAGCACCCCGCCGATCACGCCGATAATCGTTCCGACCACGCCAATCACGCTGCCCTGCACGACAAACACACCCAGAATGTGGGCCCGTGTCGCACCCAGCGTTCGCAGTATGGCGATATCGGCCTGCTTGTCCTGCACCACCATGACCAGGGTGGAGACAATATTGAAGGCCGCCACCGCGATGATCAGGCTGAGAATGATGAACATCACGCGTTTCTCCGTCTGAATGGCCGCAAAAAAGTTGCGATGCTGACGCGACCAGTCGGTTACGGAATACGGGAGCGGCAGAGATTCCCGGACATCGCGGGCAATTCGAGCTGCCTGCATGGGTTTGTCCACGCTCACGCTGAGACCATGCACACCGTCACCCAGGCGATACAGGCGGGCGGCATCGGCGCGGTGCATCAGCACCAGGCTGCGATCAAATTCGTACATGCCCACTTCAAAAACGCCCACCACGACGCAGCGGCGAAACCGTGGAGTCAGCCCCAACGGCGTGACCGACGCCTGGGGAATCATCAGATCAATGCTGTCACCAGGTACCACACCCAGATTGGCTGCCAGATGGCGGCCAATGATCACGTCGAACTTGCCGGGTTTCAGGTCGGCGAGCTTGCCGACGATGACGTGCGCGCCGAGCCCGTCGGGGCCCGACTCCGCCAACGGGTCCACCCCACGCAGCACCACACCGGATAATTGCCCGGAACCGCGGACCATGCCTTCCCCCGCGACGTAGGGTCGCACCGAGGTGACATCGGGCCGCGCCGAGAGCTCATCGGCCAGCTGCTTCCAGTTGCTGATGGCGCCATCCCAGGGCTGCACCTGGATATGCGCGGTCATGCTCAGAATGCGGGTACGCAATTCGGACTCAAATCCGTTCATGACGGAGATCACCGTGATGAGAGCCGTCACGCCGAGCGCGATCCCCCCCATCGACGTCGCCGAAATAAAGGAAATGAAATGGTTTCGGCGCTTGGCGCGCGTATAGCGCAGGCCGATTCGCAGGGGCAGAGGGAGTTGCATTGCGGGCGCAGTATACTCGCGGTATCAACTGTCAACCCGGACTGAATGCCATGTCCCGCTCGCTTTGGATTCCTGCCTTTATCAGCCTGATCCTGCTGTCACTGACTACTGCCGGCTTTGCTCAGAGCCGCGGCACCAGCATGGACCAGGTCCGAGCCATGCGCGGCGAGCCTCTGGAAGTGAGAGGGCCGGTCGGTGATCCCCCCATTACGCGCTGGATCTACGCTGACGAAGTCCTGTATTTCGAGTACTCGCTGTTGCTGACCCGCGTTCCCAAGGACAACCAGCCGCAGCCGGTCCGTACCGACGGCCTGCGCAGCAAACCCTAACTTTCACCGCGATATCTATAGGCGCCCCATGCGCGAAACAATTCGCTGGCCGGCCGAGTGGGAAGCTCAGGCCGCCGTCATGCTCACCTGGCCACGCCCGGACGGTGACTTCGCCGACTTCGCCACGATCCACGACGCATTCGTCCGGGTGGCGCGGACACTCGCGGAGTACGCTCCGCTGATCATTTCGGCGGAAACCGAAACGCTGGCTGCGCAGATCAAAGATGCACTGCACGGCCTGCGCCATTCGGTACAGATCAACACGGTCGCCTGCGACGACATCTGGGTGCGCGATCATGGCCCCGTAGGTGTCTCGGTAGATACCCAGATTCAGCTGAACAAATTCGTGTTCGACGGCTGGGGCGGCAAGTACCCCGCAGAGCACGACAACGAGCTGGTACTGGAACTGGCCACCCACGGGGTGTTTGAGCCGTTTGGTGATGTGGTGACCCGGTCGATCACGCTGGAAGGCGGTGGCATCGAAACCGACGGCCGAGGCACTCTACTTGCCACCCGCAGCAGCGTGCTGGATCCGCGACGCAACCCCGGTCTGAGTCAATCTGCGATGGAGCAGGAACTCACCCGTGCGCTCGGTGTGACCCGTTTTCTGTGGCTCGAGCACGGCGATCTCGCCGGCGATGACACCGATGGCCATATCGACACTCTGGCGCGCTTCGTCGCGCCGGATCATCTGGTCTACCAGTCCAGTAACTCCCCGGCGCTCCCGAATCACACAGCGCTAAGCCTGATGGCGACGGAGCTGCAGACGCTGCGCCAGGCCGATGGAACACCTTACCGGCTGACCGCGCTGCCCCATACACAAACCGCGCATGCCAGCCCGGATGGCTTGTTACCCACGAGCTATGCCAATTTCCTCTTCCTGAACGGCACGGTTCTGGTTCCGCAATATGGCGACCCCGCGGATGCCGAAGCCCTGTCCGTCATGCGTCAGGCCTGCCCCACCTCTACGGTGGTCGGCGTGGATTGCCGGGCCCTGGTCAGCCAGTACGGCAGCCTGCATTGCGCCACCATGAACATTCCTGCCGCCAACCCCACCTCGTTCTCATGAGCCGAACCCTGGATGTTGCGCTGGTTCAGCGCCCCTGCGGCCCCGATGCCGTGACCAACCTCGAAGCCTGCTGCGCCGCTGTCCGTGAGGCTGCCAGTCGGGGTGCGCAACTGGTGGTGCTGGAAGAGCTGCACAACGGTCCCTACTTCTGTCAGGTCGAGGATCCGGCGGAGCATGACCGCGCCGAAGCCATCCCCGGCCCCAGCACGGATGCGCTGGGCGAGGTGGCACGCGAGGCCGGCTGCGTCATCGTTGCCTCGCTGTTCGAGCGACGCGCCCCCGGTCTCTCGCACAACACCGCCGTAGTGCTCGATGCCGATGGCATGCTCGCCGGCGTGTATCGCAAGATGCACATTCCCGACGATCCGGGTTACTACGAAAAGTTCTATTTCACCCCCGGTGATCTGGGCTTCGAGCCCATCGACACCAAGGTAGGCCGGCTCGGCGTGCTGGTGTGCTGGGATCAGTGGTACCCCGAGGCCGCACGTCTGATGGCCCTGGCCGGTGCGGAAATTCTGATTTACCCGACCGCCATCGGCTGGGACCCGGCCGACACCGCCGAAGAGCAGCAGCGCCAGCGCGATGCGTGGATCACGGTGCAACGGGGTCACGCCATTGCCAACGGCCTGCCACTGCTGGCGTGCAACCGAATTGGTCATGAAGACGACCCGGCAGGAGGCCCCGGCGCCGACTTCTGGGGCTCGTCCTTTGTCTGCGGCGCTCAGGGGGAGATGATCGCGCAGGCCGGCACCGATGAAGACACCACGCTGCATGCGCAGATCAATCTTTCACGCAGCGAAGAAGTCCGGCGCATGTGGCCCTTCCTGCGGGACCGCCGTATCGATGCCTACGGCGATCTGCTCAAGCGCTACCGCGACTGAAGAAGCACCGATTGATTCGCCGCGCCTCGGCGCCGGCGCATCGCACTTCGCTCGCGGATTAAATCAGCGCTTCCCTAACGCCCGCTTGCGGGCAAGCAGCGAGCAATCAGCCACTCCCGGTTGTGACGTACACCCAGCGTTGTGGCCGGCCCCAGCAGCGTTGTCATCAACACCCGGTCATCCGCGCCCTCACGCGCCGGCATCAACACGGCGCGCGGATGCTGCGCATTCGCCGCGGCGCAAAATGCCCCGACGCTGCCGACCGGGTTGGAATCATCCAGCTTGTGCACCGGGAACGGGCTGAACAGCGGAAACTGTGCCCGCCAATCCAGCATGCCGATCTCAACCTTGTCGCCCGCCCCGGTCAAAGCTTCCGCGGCGTTCTGCATGATCGTTTCCGGGGTGCGGATGTTGTTCAACCACGGGTATACCCCCCAGCCAAACAGCACCCAGCCCACGCCGATGAACACCGGCAATGCCAGAGCCTGGTTGCGCGTACCAAAACGGAAGGCCAGCGCCAGGATCAGCGCGATCAGCCCCAAAACGCCGATACCCCAGTACAAACCAAACGGGGTATCCGGAGGCAGCAACAAGCCAAATTCGGTGCTGCGCAAGCGAGCCTGCGCGACCAGGACCAGGAACAGCAAACCGATCCCAATCAGGATGCCGCGGCTCATCCATTGAACACCCGGGCGCCACCAGGTCCCACCCAGGTTGGCCCCCACCAACAGCGCCACCGCGGGCAGCGCTGGCAGAATCTGCACCCCGTGGCGCCCGGGCAGCACGGTAAAAAAGAACAATACCGCGAGCACGTAGCCCACCATCAATGCGGTGCGCGGATCCCGATCCCGCAGGCGTTGCCGCCAGACCGGAGCGAGCCACGGCAAGAGCAAGGTCAGGGGCATCCACAGCATCAGCGCCTGCAGCGGCAGATACCACAGCGCATTTTGTGGACCGCCCAGCAACAGGTCCGCGCCACCGAGCAAATTAATGGTGAGATCTCGGCGAAACTGATTCAGCGCTGAGGTATCTGCCCCCTGCACAAAAGCCAGCGCGGGCAGCGCCCAGGCCAGCACCAGACCCAAGGCCACCGCGGGCACCGGCCAGAAATCGCGCAAGCGGCCCCGCGGAGGCAGTTCCGGCCAGCGCTGAAACCGTATCCACATCCACGGCAGCAGAACCAGGGCCGCGATATACCCCGCCCCTTTGGTCAGCATCCCCAGCCCGATGCCAACCCCGGCGTAAACCAGCCAGCGTGGTTGCGATTCCACCAGCAGGTATCGCACCAGGCCATAAAAGCCCAGCGTGACGCAGAACGCAAACACGAGGTCGACCTGGCCTTTGTGCGCCTGCAAGGTGAACTGAAAGGAGCACAGCAACGCCAACCCCGCGAGTCTTCCGGCGCGTGGCCCCCACAGTTTTCCACCCAGATCGTAGACCAGCCACAACATGCCCAGCGCCGCAACAAAGCTGGGCAGCAGAAATCCCAGTCGCAGGCTGCCCGTGAGCTGCGTGATGAACGCACCGATCCATATGTACAGCGGCGGGTGATCGCTGAATGGCACCCCACCCAGATACGGAATCAGCCAGTAGGTGCCTTCGGCGAAGTCGCGCATCATCAATGCCAGCGCCGGCTCGTCGGGTGGCCAGGGATCACGCAGGCCGATACCGGACCCCAGTATCAGGATCGCCAACAACAACAAGCGCAGACTCTTGCGGCGGTCATCCTGATCAAACCACCGCAACATGTCGCGAATGGACTTCACGCGGCGCTTCCCGACGCGGCCGCGGTTATCATGGTTGGGTTACTTTCTAGCGTGCGAATCATGAGCCAAACATTGTTTGAAAAAATTATTGCCGGCGACATTCCCGGAGACATTGTCTACGAAGACGAGCACTGCGTCGCATTTCGCGACATCAATCCGGTGGCCCCCCTGCATGTGCTCCTGGTTCCGCGCAAACCCATACCCATGCTTTCCAAAGCCGAAGCCCAAGATTCACCAACCTTAGGTCATTTGCTGCGAACGGCGCCACAAATCGCCGCTCAAGAAGGGTTCGCCGATTCCTTTCGCCTGGTGATCAACAACGGCGAAGAGGTCGGGCAGACTGTCTTTCACCTGCATCTGCACATACTTGGCGGCCGCGCCATGACCTGGCCTCCGGGCTAAAAAGCACGCTCGCCCCGGCCCTAACAAAAGTTTGACGTTAGGGCGCGGACGATGCTCTACTGAGTTCATCGTTATCCGCTACAACTGGGACGAGCACAATGAGGAGACACACAATTGCCGCCGGGGCTATGGTTCTGGCGCTTGGCGCCTGCAGCGTCGACGACACCGGTCGCGTTGACTTTGGGCCCAAACCCTTGTTCGACCCCGTCGTGCTGCCGTTCAGCAGTACCGGATCGGCGATCATTCCCCTGCCCTTCGACGGCTTGTTCGGGGCCGATACGGATCCCACTGACGACGCCGCCACACTGGCCGACGCTGACGACAATTTCGACGGCACCCTGAATCTGTTTCCGGTCCTCGGCGCTGCTTCGCTGGTTGGCCCCGGTCAGGTTGATGGCTGGTCCACCACGGCCAACCTGTTTTTCGACCTGGTCGGCCCGGTGGACGTTGATACCGCGAGCAACGGCATCCGCATCTTCGACACGGCGCGCAACCGGGAGCTCGAGCCCGGCGTGGATTTCCTGGTCCAGCAATCCCCCGTCATCATTGGCCGTACACGGCTGGTTGTGCACTGGCTCAAGCCGCTTGGCGAATCGACCCGCTACCTCGTGGGTCTGACCACCAGCCTGAGTTCGTCCAGCGGCGCCCCGGCTCTGGTCAACGAAGTTTTCGAGCTGCTGCGCAGCGAGACGCCGGTCAGCGAACAGAGCAATTCCATTCTTCTGGCGCTCACGTCGACCGGCCAGCAAGGAAAAATCGCACGGCTTGAATCCTTGCAGCAACAGCTGATTGGCCCGGTGATCGACGGTATCATCGGTCTCAGCAGCGCCCTGCCCAGCAGTCGCGGTGCGGTCAGCCGAACTGACCTGATTCTGGCCTGGTCGTTTACCACCCAATCGATCACACCGCCACTGGAAAACCTCGCGGCTGCTGCCACCGCACAGCCCATCGGGGTGCAGGACTCCGGCCTGAACATGTCGCAGGTCATTTCTCCGGATCCAAGCATGCCGGCGCCCGTTCCGCGTGACGCCGATGTCTACGCCGGCTTCCTGCAGCTCCCGTACTACCTCTCCGACAACCCGGCGGAAATCAACCGCACGTTCTGGGTCAACGACGGCACGCTGGATAGCACCGCCACCCACCCCGGTCTCGGCGTGCCCTGCGCAGCCCCGGTACTGCAGCGTCCCACATCGACCACCATCTGCTACCCGAACCCGCAGCAGCGTTCGACGCAGACCGTCCCGGTACTGCTGACCCGGCCGGAAGGAACCATGCCGGCAGGTGGCTGGCCGGTTGTCATCTTCATTCACGGCATTACCGGCGACCGCAGCAACATGCTCGGCATTGCCCCCGCACTGACCGCCGCCGGTTTCGTCGTGATAGCCATTGACCAGCCACTGCACGGTGTCGCCGCCAACAGCCCGCTGCGCGTACCTGGAACCACCGAGCGTACCTTTGATGCGGACCTGGATCAGGACGGTGCAATCGACCCCTCCGGCGCCTATTTCATCAATCTGGAAAGCCTGGCCAGCTCCCGTGACAACCTTCGCCAGTCCGCGATTGACCAGATCACCCTGCTGCGTTCGCTGGGCGGGTTGCGGCTGGGTCCGAATGCGGATGAAACCATCAATACCGATGCGGTGCGCCTGGTCGGGCACTCGCTCGGCGGTATCGTCGGCACCACCACCCTGGCGCTGACCGATGAGATTGGCGCAGCCACGCTGGCCATGCCCGGCGGTGGTATCGCCAAACTGCTGGATGGCTCGCAAACATTCGGCCCGGTCATCGCCGCGGGCCTCGCAGGCAATGGCGTCAATGAAGGGACGGACAACTACGAAAACTTCCTGCGTATCGCGCAGCTGGTCAGCGACCCCGGCGACCCCATCAACTGGGCCGCAACGGCAGCCAGCAAGCACCCGATACATCTCATCGAAGTTGAGGGCGACGCTGTCGTCCCGAACAGCGTGATTGGCAACCCTGAAGCCGTACTCGACGGGTTCCTGTCGGGCACCGACCCGCTCTCCGAAGCATTCGGCCTTGAAACCACGACCGTTTCTCCCCCGGTGGGCAACCCGCAAGTCCTGCAAGGTGTCTCGCAACGCGTCCTGTTCACCAGTGGCAACCACTCCAGCATCGTGCGCCCTGACGGCGACCCGACGATGGATGCGGTTTTCCTCGAGATGCAGAGCCAGACCGTCCAGTTCCTCGCAAGCGATGGTGCCTGCCTCCCGGTCGGCACCAACTGCCCCCAACCTTAAAGGGATAACGCGCATGAATACGACCCATTTCCCGCGCCGTTTGGCGGCCCTTGCGTGTGCGCTGACGCTGCCCTCGGTGGGGCAGGCGCTTGAGTTCGATGCTCTGGGCACCACCTTCTATACGATCAACAATCTCAGCGTTGGCGCCGCGATTCGACTGGAGGATCCTGACCCCAGCCTGTACGGCATCGCCAACACCAACGCCGATGGCAAACCGGGCACGCTGTACTCCACCAACAGTGATGACGGCAACTTGTCCTTTGAAAAAGGCGACCTGATCGGCAGCGCCATCAAGCTCACCAGCCGCCTGGAAGCGGATTGGGGTGGCTGGGGTATTTCGGTTCGCGGCAGCGGCCTTTACGACCCCACGCTCTACGAGCAGGACTACTTCGACCCCGATGATTACATCGGGCCGCCCACCCGCCAGGTCGATGCCAAAGACCTGCAGGACAAACGTAATACGGTGCAGTCACGAGTGGGATTGGATGCGGACCTGCTCGAAGGCTATGTATACGGTGGATTCAATATCGGCGATCGCTACCTGGGCCTGCGTGTTGGAAAGCAGGTGATCAACTGGGGTGAGTCCACTTTTATCCAGCACGGCCTCAATAGTCTGATCAGTGCCGACACCAGCCAGCTGCGCGTACCCGGCTGGGAGCTGGAAGAGGTCTATATCCCGGCCGGAATGGTGGTGGGCTCGATCAGCCTTACCGACAATATCTCGCTGGAAGCCTTCTACCAGTTCGAATGGCAGGCGACCCAGATCGATCCGGTAGGCACCTTCTTCAGCACCAACGACTTTGTTGGCCCCGGCGGTGAACTGGCGGAAATCGGCTTTGGCCGCTGCCCGGAGTACTCGCAGCCGACCACCTGTGCGGCATCGCCAGGCGGCTCCAGTGTTCCCCGCGGCCCCACACGCGAGGCCTCGGATGATGGCCAGGGCGGCGGTACACTGTCGATCTTTATCGATGCCTTCGGCGGTATCGACATGGCGCTGTATGCCGCCAATTTTCACAGCCGTTTGCCACTGATCAGCGGGCGTGCCACTCAGGCCGGCTTTGAGGGCATCCCATCGACCGCGCAGTACCTGATCGAATACCCGGAAGACATCAAGCTGTACGGTTTGTCATTCAACACCCAGCTCCCGTTCGGCGGCATCGCGCTTTCCGGCGAATACAGCCTGAAGCAGGACCAGCCCCTGCAAATTGACGAAGTCGAGACGCTGATCGCGGGCCTGCGAACGCCGCTTCCCTCCCAGCTTGGCCCTTTTGCACCGGGTGAATACATCCAGGCCTGGCGCCGCCACGACGTTAGTCAGGCCGTGCTGGGAGCCAGCAAAATCATCGGGCCGCTACCCTGGCTGGGTACCGATCAGATTCTATTGCTGATGGAAACCGGTGCCACTCAGGTGCATGACTTTCCGTCCCTGGACGAGCTGCGCTATGAAGGCCCGAATACCGTCCAGCCCGGAGACCCTATCGTTGCGGCCGCTGTCGGCGTCCCGGTGCAGCCCGGTGGCTATGCAGAGGAGTTCTCCTGGGGCTACCGCGTGGTGGGTCGATTTACCTATAACAACGTCCTGAACCGATTCAACCTGGAACCGACCCTGGTATTCGCTCACGACGTGAACGGCACCTCGCCGCTGCCGGTGGCTAACTTTGTGGAGGATCGCAAACAGTTCACCGCACGCATCGATGCTACCTACCTGAACAACTGGACGCTGCGCCTGGCTTACTCAACCTATTACGGTGCGGGGATCTACAACCAGATTTCCGACCGGGACAACCTGGCCCTATCCGTGACCTACAGCTTCTAGCCCGTGCCAGACGAGATCGTGACGCGGGACTCCCCGTTCGTACCCACGCACCATCCATCAAGGCGCCCTCAGGGCGCCTTTTTTGTTCATCGCGGGCAACGGAACAGCACGCCGTTGCTATTCGGTCCTGGGCATGGGCCCGGGCAAAGGCTGCGGATCCACGCGAACCTTGAACCAATTCATTCGCCAGTCAAGATGCGGGCCGGTAACCCGCCCGGTCGCACCGATTTCCGCAATCTTTTGCCCCTGCTCCACCCGCTGGCCTTCTTTCACCACAATTTTTGACAGGTGCAGGAAGGAACTGGTGACGCCGAAACCGTGGTCCACAATCAGCGTACCGCCCGAGAAATACATGTCCGGGTGCGCCATGCGCACAATCCCGGCAGCGGGCGCCACCACGGTAGTGCCGGTGGGGGCCGCCACATCCACGCCAAAGTGCGGGCGCCGCGGCTCCCCATTCAGTATTCGCTGCGAACCGTAAACCCCGGAAATCGGGCCCTGTGCCGGCCAGATGAAGTCGGCGAAGATGGCCTCGTCCGGCACATCGAAAGTGCGCGCAGCAGCGGCCAACGCTCCCTCCTCCCGAATGCGTTTCAGCGCTTTCTCATCGGGGGTAACCTGCTTGGGCGGCAGGCCGTTGATACGTTGAATCTCGTATTCACGAACGCAGGGCACATCTGCGTGCATCCAGGTTACGCCGCTAGGCCGACGCACTTTGAGCGTCTGCACCTCCGTTTCATCACGTGAGAAGCCAAAAACAAATGCACCCTTGGCACTGGTGTGCAGTTTGCTGCCGTTCAGCCAGGCTTGTGCGCCCGGTTCGGCCTGACCTCGAATCAGGTGCCCCTGGCACCACTCCCCACGCAGGGAGACCGGGGCTTCGGCACCGGCTGCTAGCGCTGTTGGCGTCAGAGCAAACGCGGCAAGCACGGCCACAATCCATGAAATGCGTTCAACTGGCCTGGAGACTTCACCGGGAGTGAGGCAAAAGCGACTACGCATCACGCTCTGAGGACGGGGATCCGTTGCGCTGAAAAGTCCATGAGACATCAATTTGACCTGTGGTTTTCACATCCTGCATCAGGGCGTGATACTGACATGGCTGCTACTTGTTGGCAGCACGGCATCAGCCTTGGTAGCGCGGCATCAAGGGTTGGTAGCACCTCCCTGCAACCGTAGGAGCGCGAACCCTTTCGGCGGATAAGGCCCATTGGGTGACCGACAGGACGTCGGTCATTTTTCGATTGGGCAGGATGCCCAATTGAAAAACCCCGCCGAGAGGGTGGCAACGCGCGACGTGTTGCAGGGAGGTGCTACCAACCCTCGCTGGGAAGGCCCTAAAGACTGGCGTGACTCACTCAGCGCCCCGAGGCCAAAGCCCGCAGCCGACGGCATGACTCTGCACAACCCAATGCGAGAAGAATGCCGTCCAGTGCCGGTGCCTGTGCCCGACCAGCCAACGCCAAGCGTGCAGGCATGCCCAGCTTGCCGAAACCGATCTCGCAGGCTTCAACCGTATCTTTTGCGACCTGCTGCAGGCTCTCGCTGGTCCAATCCGTCAGCCCCTCCAGACGCTGTGCAAAAGCTTCCAGAATCTCGCCGGTTTGCTCTTTCACGTGTTTAGCCACGTCTTTTTCGTCGTACACAACGGGTGCGACGAACAGAAACTGCGCCTGCTCGGCGAGTTCCTTCAAGGTTTTGCTGCGCGGCGCCAACAGCTCCACCGCTGCTTCGGCCAGCGGACCGGCAACCCAGGTGTATCCCAACGCCTGTGCCTGTTCGGCCAACTCGGCGTTGAGCTCTGCGACCGGAGTGTGCTGCATCCAGTGCTGATTGACCCAGGCCAGCTTGTCCATATCGAAGCGCGCCGGGGAACGCTGGATGTTGCCGAGGCTGAAATGTTCGATCAGTTCCGCGTCGGAGAAGATTTCCTGATCTCCATGCGACCAGCCCAGACGGGCCAGGTAGTTACGCATGGCTTGCGGCGTGTAACCCATTTCCTTGTACACCATCACCGAAACCGCTCCGTGGCGTTTGGACAGGCGTTTGCCATCCGGCCCCAGAATCATGGGTATGTGACCATAGCGCGGCTCGACGCCACCCAGCGCCTGCAGGATGTGCAGCTGTCGCGGCGTGTTGTTGACATGGTCATCTCCACGCAGGATGTGCGTCATGCCCATATCGAGGTCATCCACCACCACACACAGGTTGTAGGTCGGCGTGCCATCACTGCGCGCGATGATCAGATCATCCAGTTCCTCGTTGGCGACGGCCAATGGCCCCTTGACCAGATCGTCCCAATGAATGGCTCCGTCCTGCGGCGTGCGAAAACGCACCACCCGCCCCGGGCCGGGCTCCAAATTGCGATCCCGGCATTGACCGTCGTAACGGGGCTTGAGACCGGCCTGCATCTGCGACTCGCGCAGTGCGGTCAGACGTTCCTGCGAACATTCGCAGGCATAGGCCTTGCCGTCACTCAGCAGCTGCTGCACCACCTCGCCGTAGCGGTCGAAGCGCTGGGTTTGAAAGTAAGGACCTTCGTCATAATCCAGACCCAACCAATCCATGCCGTCCAGAATGGCCTGGACTGCTTCCGGGGTGCTGCGCTCGCGGTCGGTGTCTTCCACTCGGAGGATGAATTTACCGCCGGTCTGTCGGGCATACAGCCAGTTGTACAGCGCTGTGCGAGCGCCCCCCAGGTGGAGGTAACCGGTAGGGCTGGGAGGGAATCGGGTAACAACCGTCATGGAATGCTCGGTGGGAGATTGGGGGATCGGGGCGCACTATTTTATCGGCATCGAACACAACGCCGCGCCGTCCGCCGGTATTCCCCTGTGGTGCGTTGCGTAGAATGCGTGCTGGCGGAACCGCCGGGCTTCGGTAGCGGTCTGTTTCAGCCAGCGCCCCATTCCCCACAAGAAGACGGATATGAACCCGCGATACCTCGGCCGCCTTTCCCTTTTCCTGACTGCACTGCTTCCCACCTTCGCTCATGGACAGAGCGCACTCCCCGTGCAGACCGTGTCCCCCAAGCCAGAAACGCTGCAGGAACGCATCGAAGTCCCCGGAACCTTGCTTGCGCGCGAATCCATCACCTTGCGCTCGCCCGTCAGCGAGCGGGTCGCCGCCGTGCATTTTTCCGAAGGGCAGCAGATCATCGCCGGCACGCTGCTGGTGGAGTTGGACCGCGCCACCGAGCAGGCGCAAGTCAAACTGGCCCAGGCTCAGCTCAAAGAGGCCCGTCTCGCACTGGCCCGTACGCTGAAGCTCGCCGGCAGCAGGGCGGTATCCGATGCCGATCTCGACACCGCCCGCGTACAGGTGGATGTGGCCGAGGCCAGCGTCGAATCTGCACAGGCCGCCTTGCTGGAGCGGGAAATCCGCGCTCCCTTTGACGGCCGTGTGGGGCTGACCGACATCGAAACCGGTAGCTATCTTTCCGCCGGCGATGCCATCACCACATTGCACGACCTGTCGCGGCTGCGGGTGGAATTCGACCTGCCCCAATCCCGGCTTCATCTGCTTCAGGACGGCCTCAGCCTGCAATTCCGCCTCCCGGATGGCGAACGCGCGACATGGTTCCCCGCGGAGCTTCTGAGCACGGCTTCGAGTTTGAACACCACCACCCGCGCCCTGCGTCTCCGGGCCGAGAGCGCCAGCAACCCGGCGCTGCGACCGGGGCTCGCCGTGGTGGTGCAAATGGCCGGCCCGGCACGCCGGGGATTGACCCTTCCAGAGGCCACGTTGATTCCCCGCGGCGGCGAACAATACGTGTACCGGGTCAACGCCGGCAAAGCCGAACGCGTCAAGGTCAGCACCGGTATCCGTCGCGATGGCCGCGTGGAAATCCTCGACGGCCTTGCGGCCAGCGATCAGGTGGTATGGCACGGCGGTGATCGCCTGCGGCCCGGCACCCCCGTTCAAGCACAACCGGCGGAGTAAGCCGTGAGCATTACCGATACCGCCGTGCGCCGGCCGGTGCTGGCAACGGTGCTCAACCTGCTGTTGATCGCTTTTGGCCTGGTGTCCTACGAACGCCTGTCGCTGCGTGAATACCCGGACATCGACGCCCCCGTGGTCTCGGTAAACACCAACTACCCCGGGGCCTCGGCGGCGGTGGTGGATACGCAGATCACCGAGATCATTGAAGACCGCATCGCCGGTGTCGAAGGCATCCGCTTCATCAACAGCAGCAGCCAGGACGGTCGCTCCAATATCGTCATCGAGTTCTCCACCGATCGCGACATCGACGGCGCCGCCAATGACATCCGTGACCGGATCTCGGGGGCGCTGAACAATCTGCCTGACCAGGCGGACCCGCCCGAGGTGCAGAAAGAGGACGCCGACGCCGACGTCATCATGTGGTTGAACCTGACCGCAGACACGATGAATGTGCTGGAGCTGACCGACTACGCCCAGCGCTATCTGCAGGACCGTTTCTCCACCCTGCCCGGCGCGGCGCGTGTGCGCATTGGCGGCGGGCTGGAGTACGCCTTGCGCATCTGGCTGAACCCCGAGCAGATGACCGCCCGTGGCATTACCGCTGACGATATTGCCGACGCCCTGCAGGCGGAAAACGTTGAGCTACCCGCCGGACAGCTGGAATCGGCCGAACGGATCTTCAGCGCCCGGGTCAGTCGCGGGTATCGAAGCCCGGAAGATTTCAATGATCTGGTTGTCCGCAACGACGGCGCCAGCGGTCTGGTCCGGCTCCGGGATGTGGCGCGGGTGGAACGCGGCGCGGTCGAAGACCGCACGCTGTTCCGCGGTAACGGTGTGGCGATGGTGGGCATCGGCATCACCAAGCAATCCACCGCGAACACCCTCGAAGTCACACGGGCTGCCCGTAACCTCGCCGAGCGCATCGGCCCCACGTTGCCCGAAGGCATGTCCATACGCCAGAGCTACGACACCAGCGTGTTTATTCAGGCCGCGATCGACGAGGTCTGGAAAACGCTGGCGCTGGCCGTGCTGCTGGTCGTGATCGTCATCTACATCTTCCTGGGCAGCTGGCGGGCGATGCTGGTGCCCGCGGTGACCGTACCGGTGTCGCTGGTCGCCACCTTCATCGCGCTGTACGCCTTCGGTTTTTCGGTGAATTTGCTCACCCTGCTGGCGCTGGTGCTGGCCGTGGGCCTGGTGGTGGATGATTCCATCGTGATGCTGGAGAACATCCATCGCCGTACCGAGGAGGGTGAAAAACCCTTGGTCGCGGCCTTTCGAGGCGCGCGGCAGGTCGCGTTCGCAGTGGTGGCCACCTCCATCGTCTTGACCGCCGTCTTCGTCCCCATCGCCTTCCTTACCGGGACCTTGGGCCGCCTGTTCACCGAGTTTGCTTTGACCATGGCCGCCGCGGTGTTCTTCTCGACCATCGTGGCGCTGACACTGTCCCCGGTGCTGAGCGCGAAGCTGCTGCGCAGCGCCGAGGATGGCCAGTCCACACCGCTCATCGACGGCATCTTCCAGAAACTGGCAGCGGGTTACGAGCGGTTTCTGAACGCGGCGCTGAACCACCCTCGCGTTGGCATCCTGGCTTTTCTGGCCCTGCTGGTGGCCAGTGTCAGCATCTTCCAGTTCCTGCCCACGGAATATGCCCCGCGGGAAGACCGTGGTGCGTTCTTCGTGCAGATACGCGGGCCGGAAGGCGCCAATTTCGAGTACATGGCCGACTATGCTGCGCAGGTCGAAAACCGCCTGATGCCCCTGGTGGAGTCCGGCGAAGTCACCCGCCTGCTGATTCGCGCCCCTCGCGGGTTCTCGGTGCAGCGCTTCAACGATGCGATTGCCATCGTTGTGCTGAACGACTGGGCCAGCCGCCGCAGCGGCTGGGAAATCATGGACGATGTTCGCAGCCGGTTGAGCGATTTGCAGGGTATTCGGGCCTTCCCGGTCATGCGCCAGGCCTTTGGTCGTGGGGTGCAGCAGCCGGTGCAGTTTGTGATCGGTGGCGGCAGCTACGAAGACCTGTCCGCCTGGGCGGAAACCCTGCAGCAGGCCATCGTCAGCCAAGGCCTCCCACTGACCCAGGTCGATATCGACTACGAAGACACCCAGCCCCAGTTGCAAATCGATATCGACCGAGATCGCGCCGCCGCCACCGGTGTGCGCATCGAAGACATCGGCCTCACCTTGCAGACGCTGCTGGGTTCGCGGCGAGTGACGACCACCCTGGACCGCGGCGAGGAGTACGACGTGATTCTGCAGGGTCTGCGCGGCGCGCAGAACACGCCACGCGATATCGGCGACCTGCACGTACGCTCGGCCACGACGGATGCTTTGATCCCGCTCAGCAATCTGGTCAGCATCAGTGAAACCACCGGTGCGGCCACGCTGAATCGCTACAACCGCGTGCGAGCCATCACCCTTTCGGCCGACCTGGCCGACGGCGCAACCCTTGGCGATGCTCTCGACCAGCTGACCCAGCTCGCCCGCGAGGTTCTGCCCGCCGAAGCCAGCTTCGACTACAAAGGCCAGTCGCAGGACCTGCAGGAGTCGGCTTCCGATATCGGCTTTCTGTTCGTGCTGGGGCTGGTGGTGGTGTTTCTGGTGCTGGCCGCCCAGTTTGAAAACTGGCGTCACCCTCTGGTGATCATGCTGACCGTACCCTTGGCGATTGCCGGCGCCCTGGCCGGCATTCTCGCCACCGGTGGATCGCTGAATATCTACAGCGAAATCGGCCTGATCATGCTGGTGGGGCTGGCCTCGAAAAACGGCATCCTGATCGTTGAATTCGTCAACCAGTTACGGGACGAAGGGGTGGAATTTCGCGAGGCGATCATCCGCGCTTCCGGTATTCGCCTGCGTCCGATAGTCATGACCGGCATTACAACGGCCGCCGGTGGTATCGCGCTGCTGATGACCAGTGGCGCCGGTGCGGAAACCCGCAGCGCCATCGGTGTGGTGGTGGTATTCGGAGTCATTGCCGCCACCATCTTCACGCTGGCCATCGTGCCGTTGGCATACGCCGTCCTCGCCCGTGGAACCGAGCCGCCGGGAGCTGTCAGCCAACGCCTGGAAAAGGCGCTGGCTGACGCACCCCATCGCGCTGACTGAGCTCCGCTCGACCTTCCTTTCGCCAATTCATGGACTCCGAACTGCTGTTCTATGGCCTGCTGGCCATCACCGGTTTGGTCGCGGGCGTGATCAACACGCTCGCCGGCGGCGGCAGCAACCTCACGGTCCCGGCCTTGCTGTTGCTCGGCCTGCCGGCGGACACGGCCAATGCCACCAACCGGGTCGGCGTCATCCTGCAATGCCTGGTGGGCGCCCGTGGCTTCCGCAAGGCGGGGCATCTGCCCCTGGATGATGCCGGCTGGATTCTGGGCCTGAACATGCTCGGAGGCCTGGCGGGCGCGTTGCTCGCCTCCTTCATGCCCAACATGTATTTGAAACCGGTGATGTTGGGAACGATGACCCTGATGGCGTTGATCATTTTGCTGCGGCCGAATGTGATCGCCCCACCACCGGGAACGCCGGCGAAAAAAGTTCAGCGGCATCCCGGCTCCTGGGTCGCACTGCTACTGGCCGGTGTTTACGGTGGATTCGTGCAGGCCGGTGTGGGCTTCATATTGCTCGGGACGCTTGCCGGCGTGCTCCGCTACGACCTGTTGCGCGCGAACGCCCTGAAGCTTCTGTGCACCATCTTCTTCACGGCCGTCGCACTGGGTGTATTTATCTGGCGGGGACAGGTGGCCTGGGCGCCCGGACTCATCCTGGCAGCCGGCACCATGACGGGCGCACAGCTCGGCGTGCGCTGGGCATTGCGAATCCAGCAGAGCACGCTCAAATGGTTCCTGTTCGCCATGACGGTGGTCGCCTGCGGCGCAGCGTTGGCGTTCTGACAGCCCCTGAGCTCCCAGCACTTGCCAGGGTTCGGATTGTTCCCCTAAACTGAACGCATGGGTACTTTTGTACCCGTTCATTTGGGAGACAAATCGTGCGGATCGACTATCACTCGCTGCAGCCGGTTGTGCTGTGTTTCATTTCGGCTGTCCTGGTTGCGGCATGTACGGGAGGCCGCATCGAAGACCCGCCGGCTGATAGCGCTACCGCACGGACTGATCCCCTGAGTCCCACCGAGGGCAAACAGTGGCCCCTGCTCGCCGACGGTCACCGCGGAGGGCACGCCTGGAGCCGCTACTGTGCCGATCAGGCGGACGACGCCGCGCTCCCTCCCGACCCCCGCAGCCTGGTTCAACCCGGGCTCAACGAGGGGAAAGCGGTGTATTTCAATGCCTACTGGAAAAATTGCCACGTCGATGCGGCTCCAGCCGATGCTGCACCGACGACCTGCGGAGAGTGGAAAGCACGCATCGAGCGTGGCGCCACATTGATGAAGGGAAACGGAGCCATCGGCGCCGGTGGCAACTTTTCCGGCGATTTCTCGGATCTGGTGCCAGGGGGATATGCCACAGCCACGGCGTACAACAATATCTGGCGCTCCTGGGATAGCGGACTGACCGAACGTCCGGAGGATTACGACCAGCTTCTCGCCGAGCGCTGGGGCATGAGCCTGCCCACCGAACGCAACCCCTACCCGCTTCCGGGCGAAGACCCCAATGAAAACAACGGGGGGTCCGGGCAGCTCCCGATGGGGTTCACGCAAATCCGCGAACCCGATGGCACCTGGACCGGAAAAATCGCCGAAACCTGCCACATCTGTCACAGCGGTCAAATCGGCGAACCCGATGAAGCGAAGCTGCCCGGCGCCATCTACGGAGCCACCGGGTTGTCGGACCTCGGCACGATGAGCCGCGACATGCTGACGGCGGGCTACGTCCTTGCCGCCCCGCTCGCCATTTTGAATCGAGTACGCGGCACCGGCAGCATCACCAACTTCCAAATCTTTGGCGCCCTCACTCTGGCGAATCCCGAATACACGCTGGACTACCTGCCGCATTGGCTGGCGATGCAAAACTCGGCAAGCACGGGCACGGAAGACATTCCCATCTGGTGGAACTACGGGCATCGGCCGCTGAAATTCTTCGACGGCGGTCAACCCGCGGATGCACAGCGCATCGCGATGTCGGCATTCACACCGGCCCTGGCCAACAACCCCTATCCCGGCAATATGCCGGCCGCATTCGCATGGATCGAAGAGCACGACCAGGACGGGGTCGCATGGCTGCTCAATCTCAGTTCACCGACCTACCCCGGAGCGATCAATACCAGCCTTGCCACACAAGGTGCCATTCTGTTCCATACCAAAGATCTGTGGGCAGAAACGGCGAACTCCTCCCGCAGACGCCCGGATGGCGGCAATGGGTCCTGCGCCTCGTGCCACGGAGCCTACTCACCCTACTTCGTGAACAACCCGGAATTCCTCGACAGCCCGGAGCTTGAGGGCATCGCCGGTTATATCGTCCCCGCGGACATCATCGGCACGGATCTGGCGCGCCTGGAAGCCAATGACCAGGAGGTTTCCCAGTCATGGGAGGAGGACTGGTTCGGATATCCAGAGCAAACCGGGACGGAAAACGATTGTGGTGACCAGAATCTTGACCGCATCCGCGGTGAACGTGAGAACGGCTATCTGGCTCCTCCGCTGTATGGAGTTTGGGCAAGCTCTCCCTATTTTCACAACGGATCGGTACCCGATGTCTGGTCGGTGCTGAAGAGCAGCGACCGCCCCGACATCTGGCGGCGAAACTCGAAACCAAACACCACCGGACTGAATGTGGTGATGGGCTACGACACCCGCTTCGAGCGCGCCTACGACCAAGACAAGCTGGGCTGGCAATACGAACGCATCGCGTGCGGAAACACCGATGCGATCCCGCTGCTCGAGTGTGACCCCCAGAACGAAGGCGATACCCCGCTCGCTGAGCAACTGATGACCCAGTTGTACGAAAATCTGGGACTGGGCTGGAACATCCCCAGCGCCATCCAGATACCGCTCACCAATGCGCAGATCGAAAGGCGCAAGGTCTACAACACCGCACTTTACAGCCAAAGCAACAGCGGCCACACGTTCACCGATGTGCTCACTGATCGTGAGCGCGAAGCCATCATCGAGTATCTCAAAACCCTTTGACGGAGCTGCTCAATGGATAAGGACTGGCGCCCATATTATGTAGTGCGTATCCTTACCACTCACCACCAGGGATATGACCGAGGCTGGTGCTCTCTTCCGCCGGAAGAAACACCCGGTCGTGCCGTTTGTCACGGCTATCCCTACCGTGAGCAACGAGGAGACAACAATGGCACTGGTATTCACTTTGGTGGGCGTTTTGGTGGCGGTTGCCGCCCAAGCCGCCCTGATACTTTTTCTTCTGAACCTGGGCCCCGTAGGGATCGACACCGGCGAACCGGTGACACTGGTGTCGGCACTCACCGTGAACCTGGCGCTGCTGCTGGGTTTTGGCGCCATCCACAGCCTGATGGCCCGCCCGCGGTTCAAGCAATGGTGGACCACGCTCATTTCGGAACGCGCCGAACGGGGCATGTATATGCTCGTGGCAGGGCTGACGCTGGCTGCTGTCGTCCACTTCTGGTCGCCGATGCCGCAGATGGTCTGGTCGGTCGATGGCGATATCCCGCGGATGATTCTGTACGCCCTGTTTGGCGCCGGCCTGTTTGTCGTTTTCTGGGCCATCTTCGCCATCGACTTTCTGCATTTCCACGGCGTACGTCAGGCCACATCGGATGACGCGGTCGACCCGCCCTTCACCATTCGTGGCCCGTATCGTTTTGCCCGTCACCCGATTCAATCCGGGTTGATCGTTGCCCTCTGGGCCGCGCCGGACATGAGCCTGGGTCATCTCCTGTTCGCCGCTGGCATGACGGCTTACAGCCTGGCCGCGACCCTGGCTCTGGAAGAACCCGACCTGCATCGCAGCCTGGGCGACAAATATCGGGACTACGCCAGCCGCGTTCCGGCAATCATCCCGCGCCTGGGGTTCTCGCGTCGGCAGTAGTTACGCGTTGATGGCTGTTCGAGGCACCCGCCTCAGGCCATCACGTATTCATCCAGGTCGGGCCGCTTTAGCTGCTTGGCAAAAACCTGCGGAACGTAGGGATACAGCTGCGGCAGCCCGTCCTTGCCCAGATACCAGCTCTGCGGGCAACCGGATGTCCACACGGTTTTACCCATACCGGCCCGCAGGTAGTCCATGTACTTCTTCTGGGCTTCAGGTTTGACCGAAATCGCCTTGGCGTCACCGCGCTTGAGGATGTCGATGAGCCCCATGAGGTAGTCCATCTGAATTTCCGCAATCGCGGTCAAGCTGAAATTCCCCACCGGGCTGTGCGGACCGATGAGCATGAAGTAATTGGGGAAATTCTCCACCGCCACGCCATGCAGGGCCTGCGCACCCTCGGACCACTGGGCCGAAAGACTGTCTCCGGCGTCATTGCGCACATCAAAATTGTAGGTGTAGTTCAGCGCGTGGAAGCCGGTCGCCATCACCAGCACGTCGAGTTCGTGCAGACGACCATCGGCGGTGCGGATGCCGCGCGGTTCAATCGACTCGATGCCGGCGGTGACCAACTCGCTGGTAGGCAGCTGAACCGCTTCGTAGAACCCGTCACAGAAGATCAGCCGGCGGCAGCCCACCTTGAAATTCGGCGTGAGCTGACGACGCAATTCCGGGTCCTTGACGGTATCCAGATAAGCGCGGCAGGACTTGTCCAGCACCTTCCAGACCCAGTCGCTGTCTCCGGTGATGCCCTTGGCGATGAGCATGAAAAGGTTCTGCTGCAGGTTGCCGGTGAGCTGGGAAAACCCGGGGAGCTTGCGATGCGCGGCCCGCAGCAACTGGTTGCGGTACATGTTGTGTGCAGGTGTCACCCACTGCGCGCTGCGCTGGAACAGGCTGTAATGCCCGGCGCGCGGCGCCAGCGCCGCCGTGATTTGCGCCGCTGTCGAACCGGTGCCCACCACGCCGATGCGTTTGCCATCCAGTGGCACGTCATGATCCCAGCGCGCGCTGTGAAACAGGGCGCCTTTGAAAGTATCCAGCCCCGGAATGTCGGGCATCTTCGGATAGCTCAGGATGCCGAAGCAGTTGATGACCACGTCAGCGCGGCGGCGCTTGCCATCCGTGGATGTCACCACCCATTGACCGTTTTCGCGGTAGATGTCATTCACACAGGTGTGAAAACGCACATGCGGCATCAGCCCGTATTTGCGGGCGCATTCGCGAAAGTAATTCCCGAGCTCAGGGCCACTGGCATAGAGGCCATTCCATGTCGGGCACGGCTCGAAGCTGTAGTCGTAGCTGTGGGCCGGCACGTCGCAATGCAGGCCCGGGTAGGTGTTATCGCGCCAGGTTCCGCCGACTTCATCGGCCATTTCGAGCATCTCGAAATCGTTCATTCCGGCTTGCTTGAGACGGATGCCCGCCAGGATGCCGGACATGCCGGCGCCGAGGATCAGAAACTTCAGTGCCATCAGGCGGCCTCCTCCGTAGTTTCAGCTTCAGTCGAAGCGGCTTTTTCCCAGCGCTCCTGCGCAAAGCGCCCGATTTCGCGAACGGCTTCATCTGCCTCGCGCAGAATGCCGGCCTGCAGGAAGAACACATGCCACATTTCCGGGTACTCCTGGAAACGCACCGCGCCTCCCTGGGCACGCAGTTTGCGTTCAAGCTCGACGGAGTCGTCAAACAGGATCTCGCGCTCGCCCACCTGGATCAGCGTCGGTGGTAATCCGTGCAGATCGCCCAGCAATGGGGAGCAGCCCGGATGGCTGCGCGGCGTGGCGGCGCAATAGGCGGCAGCCCATTTTTCCAGCAGCCCCTTGGTCAGCCAGGGGTCGCGAGCGGCACGGCTGGCATAGCTGGCCTGAACCAGACGCAAATCCACCCAGGGCGAACACAGCAGCAGGCTGGAAGGCAGCGGCAAACTGGCATCCCGCAGCGCCACGGACAGGGCCACGGCCAGACCGCCGCCGGCGGAATCTCCACCGACCGCGATGTCCTTGGCGGATACTCCGGCCTCAAGCAGGCTGCGGTACACCGCAAGCGCGTCCTCCAACGCCGCCGGGAAGGGATGCTCCGGGGCCAGACGATAATCCGGCACGATCACTGTCGCGCCACTGGCTTTGGCGAATTGCCCGGCCGGGGCCCGGTCGGTGCGACTGGATCCAATGCAGTAGCCGCCACCATGCAGCCACAACAAAATCTTGCCGTTGGGTGTGCCAACGGTAACTCTTTCAACCGGCACTCCGCCGCATTTTTCCACGCTGTACTGCATTCCCCGTGGGGCAATACACAACGATGTCACCGCGGTGGCGACCCGGCGCTGATTGGGGTACGACAAACCCACTGTCAGCAGCGGGCGCACGCCCCGGCGAATGACGGTGCCGAAAATGGACCGCTTGGCATTGTCAAACATGATCTCTCCTCCAGATGTCTGCCACCCGGGCGCTGGCACGCCGCTGGAAATGACATGTGCGCATTCTGGCGACAGTGGTGTTCGCTGGGTAGGTGTTTTCGCGCCATTTAGGGGTGATAATGCGCCACTCCTCTGCCCTGCGAGCACTCGGTGGACACATCGGCGCTACAACTCGACGCCGCAGAAGTCCGGGTACCCAATACCTATCTGCGGTTTTTTCTGCGCGCCCTGGGTAACGACACCCGTCTGCTGGCAGGCACCGGCGAGACCGCGCAGAGCCTGAGCCGGCTGGGGGGTGAGCACAGCCTCGCGGCTTATGCCCAATTTCTGCACAACGCGGAGGTGGTGACCGGAAACCCTTCCGTGGGCTTGCAGTTGGGGACCATCGATCAACTCATCAGCATGCACGGCCCGCTCAGCGTGGCCTTGCTGAACAGCCCCAACCTGCAGGACTGCCTGAATCTATTGATCCAGTATGGGTCGCTCCGCAATCCGGGAATTCAGGCACGGGCTGTGCAAACCGAGGGTTTCTACGGCATCGGCCTGTCACTGCTGGCGCCGCTGACACAGGGACGACGGCTGACGGTGGAGATTTTCACCCTGGCCATCAACCGCATGCTGGCCTCGATCTCCGGTCATGCCGTGCGCCAGGGCATAGTGGAACTCGACTACCCGCCCCCCAGCTACGCCGATGCCTACCACCAGACGTATTCGGCCTCGGCGATACGCTTCAACGCCTCGGAAATCCGTCTGTGGCTCCCCAACTCGGAATTGCTCAAACCCACCGATATGGATGCCGAGCCGGCGTTGCGCGACAGCGCCGTGGAACGGCTGCGTCGGGAAACGCGCCACCAGGACAGTCGCCTGCGAGTCGAGGAACGCGTTCGCCTGGCGTTGAGCAACAACCCGGGACATCTGTGGACGGTTGGCGAGATCGCTCGCCACCTCAATCTGGCCCCGCGCACCCTGCAGCGGCACCTGAAAAACGAAGGCACCCGGTTCCAGGACATCCGCGAGCAGTGGGTGATGACCCAGGCCCAGGAAATGCTGACGCACCCGCACCTCTCCATCGAAGCCATCGCCAACCTGCTGGGTTACGCGGATGTGAGCAATTTTCGGCAGGCTTTTCGGCGCCGATACGGCGTGTCACCCGGCCAGGCCCGCTCCTAAGTACGAGCATCCAGAAACGCGGCCTGGCAAGCCCAAACGGCTCCTGCGCGACATTCTGTAGCGACACCTCCAACGGCTACGGAATTCCCAACGCGGCGAACTGGTTTCTGCCCGCCTCCTTGGCGGCATAGAGCTGTTTGTCGGCCAGCTCAAAAAGCTGGTTGACCGACTCCAGCTCATGCGTCCAGCGGACAACCACCGCGAGGCCAAGGCTCACAGTGACCACGCCTGCTACGGGTGACGCCTCATGGGAGATATGCAACTGGGATACCGCCTCGACCATTCGCGATGCCAGAATTTTTGCCGCGATGAGGTCCGTCGAGGGTAGAATCACCATGAACTCGTCTCCACCGTATCGCGCAACCACGTCGGATGGACGGTGGACGCACTGGGTCAGCGCCTCGGCGATCTGTTTCAAACATTCGTCACCCATTTGGTGACCGTATGTGTCGTTGTACTGCTTGAAGTAATCCACATCCAGTACGGCAATGGCGAGTGGTACGGAAGCCCGACGGCAGCGGCCGAACTCACGAACCGCCATGTCATCGAGGTAGCGTCGGTTGTAGACCCCGGTCAAAGGCTCGCGAATGCTGATTTCCGTTAACCGGGTGTTCAGTGCCTTCAGTTCTGCGGTTCGCTTCTGAACAGTTCGCTCCATATCCTCGTGCTCCTGTTGCAACTGCTGGATCAGCCGACGCCGGGAACGCATTGCCATGATCAATGCCGTAACGAGGACAGACTCCACCAGCACCACCAGGAACACGATGGCGATTTCGGTCGTGTGCGCACTCCAGCTATGGATGACTAGTGCATGGATCGAATTTGCACCGACTCCGGCACCGGCAGAAGCCGACTGATGTGCGGCGCCACCGGAAGGCATGTCCGCTGCAGCAGCCAATACGGCATTCCATGCTGGCCCGAAATCAGCACCCGGCCGCGCTGAAAAGTCCGCAGTATCAGCTGCAGACGAACTGATCGCAGCCCCGGTCGTTGCCGTGAGAACTCCGGCGAGCATGCCAAAAAGCACGGGGCGCCCTACTACTCCGCTCCAGTCGTATTTCATCCTGGATCCCAGTGATCCGTGTTAAATACCTGCGATTGCATGATTTGCCAAACTTCTGTTGCTCTGACGATTCCCTGCACGCAGTATGCCCCCGCATCTCGCGATGGAGATGCCGTTGGCGGAAATCGCACCGGACCATGCAGCCCCCTCCCTTTTACGATGAGTTTCCAGGCTGCTATTGTCGAGCCGAATGCACGTGATAGCGGAAGGAGACACGCCGCCATAATGCCTTGCTTAGCAATCCCCCGTCGTGCCATTGCAATCCCCTTGCGCGTTCTTCCGCAGGTTGCCCCGGTGCGGCCTCGGACCACCGAAGACAGCGGTTAAGCAGCGTGGATTCGGTCGCCATTGTCACGCTCAGCCAGCAGGTAATCCTGGTCGTGGCGATGTGCGGTGTGTATTCGCTTGATCTCGGCTGGTTCGGTTGGGAGTCCAAATCACGCCAGTGGGTCGCCGGCATACTCTTCGGGTTAGCTGCCGGTGGAGTGATGCTCCTCCCGGTGCAGATCACAGATGGCGTGATCGTTGATCTGCGAACTGCAGTGCTGGCCCTTGCCCCCATCTATGGTGGTGGTTGGGCGGGCATCCTCGCCGGAAGCATCGCGGCTGTATTCCGGCTCGCTATCGGCGGAAACGGCGCCTTTACAGGCGTGTGCGTGATTGGCATCACTGTCGCGCTGGGTTACGGGCTTTTTTGCTGCCAACGCCGCGGTATAAGCCGGAAGAACCATTGGCAGTATTTGATGCTTGGCGTGCTCACCCATCTCGCCAGCGTATTCATCATGTGGCTATTGCTACCCGAAGCCATCGGCACACAAATTGTGCACTCCGTCGGAGTTCCACTGGTGGTTTTCGGCGCGCTCGCCACTTGGGGCATGTCGCGCATTCTCGACAGCTCGCTCGACCGCTACCTCAACACACGCAAAGTGGCCGATGACGCCGTCTTGCTGGATGTGCTGCTGAGGGGTATGCCCGACCTGGTATGGATGAAGGACACCGACGGTCGGTACGTTTTTTGCAACCGTCGATTCGAAGATTTCTGTGGCCTGACCCAGGAAGAATTACAGGGGAAAACCGATTTCGACGTGTTCCCTGCCGAGCTGGCGCAGTTTTTCAAAACCCACGATGACGCCGCTGCGCACACCAACAGCCCACAAACCAATACCGAAGACGTTACCTTCGCCAAAGACCGCCACAAGGAGCGGCTGGAGACCGTCAAGACGGCGGTTCGAAGCGCAGACAATAGCCTGCTGGGCGTACTGGGGGTGGCCCGCAATATTACTCCGCGCGAGCAAATGCAGCGGCAACTGCAGCAAAGCGAAAGTTTTTTCAGACAGCTGTTTGCTCAATCCGGGGTCGCGATGGTGTCGATGAGCCCCGATGGCAAGGTGGAATCCGCAAACCCCTACGTGCAGCAGTTGATCGGGCACTCCGAGCAGGAGATTCTGAACAATGGATACGAGAAGTTTATTTACCCAGACGACTTACCGCTCGCCAATGCGATTTTTGAAGAGCTGCTCAGTGGGAAAACCAACGAGCGTCGGTTCGAGCTCCGGATCCGCCACAAAAGTGGCAGGCCCATTCCCATGCTTGCGAACGCCTTCATCCTGCGGACAGCCGATGGGACACCCATACGCCTGTTCTGGTCCGGTCATGACCTGCGTGAGCTGCATAGCAAGCGGGCAGAATTACAGCTCGCGGAACGACGCTATCGACTTGCCCTGAACAGTATCCCGGCGCTGTTCGTGATCTACGACGCCAACTTGCGCATTCGCTTTGTGAACAAGGCAATCCGAGACTTCACGGAGATTTCTGTTCCAGACATCCTTGGTCGAACAGATCAGGAAGTTTTTCCCGAGTCAGTCTATTCCCAATACCTGCAGAGCCTTCAACAGGCACGTGAAACCGCGCAGGACACTCGTGTTGAGAGTTTCGTCACTCTGCCTCAGGGTGATCGGCGTCGCCTGAGCATGCGATGCGTACCCATTGTTGGCGAAGATGGTCAGGTCCAGGAATTAATCCGGATCAGCCACGACCTGACCGAGTCGTACCAGGCCTCGGAGCAGATTCACCAGCAGGCCGAGCGGCTGCGCCGTTTGCTGGAAAGCTCGATTCACGTGATTACGCAATTGGGCGAACTGCGTGACCCCTACACCGCAGGGCATGAACGCCGGGTGGCTGCGATTGCCGTCGCCATCGCCCATCAGCTTGGCCTGAGTGAATCGCAGCAGGAAGGCATCCGCATCGGCGCCCTGCTCCACGACGTGGGCAAGTTCTCGGTGCCCACCGAAATCCTTACCTACCCCGGCAAGCTGAGCCAGAGCCAGATGCAGTTGATCCAGGAACACCCGCAAACCGGGTACGAGGTGCTGCGCAGCATCGAGTTCCCCTGGCCCATCGCAGACATCGCGCACCAACATCATGAACGCTTTGACGGGAGTGGCTATCCCCGGGGGCTCAAGGGAGAAGAGATCAAACTGGAGGCCCGAATCGTTGCCGTTGCCGATGTGGTGGAAGCAATGTCGTCCCATCGCCCCTATCGCCCCTCACGCGGCCTTGAACCGGCCCTGCAAGAGATTGAGGCGGGTTCGGGTACCCGCTACGACCCCGTGGTGGCGGCTGCCTGTCTGCATGTATTTCGTCAAACCGATTTCACGATCCCGGAATGAGAACCGGGCCCTGTGCGCACATACCCAACCTGAGACCGGAGAACCAACAATGACTGATATTCATGCGCTCATGAAGTTGATGGCGGACAAAGGGGCGTCTGATCTGTTTCTCAGCTGCGGGGCGGCGCCGCATATCAAAGTTGACGGTATCACCCACCCGGTCAAGTCGCCCCCCTTGTTGCCGGGTGAAACCCGACAGATGGCCTACGCGATCATGACCGACCGGCAGAAAGCGGATTTTGAGGAAACGCTGGAAGCCAACCTGTCGTTTTCCAAAACCGGGCTTGGCCGGTTCCGCATCAACGTCTATCTGCAACGTGGTGAAGTGTCGTTGGTGGCGCGCCTGATCAAATCCGAAATTCCACCGATGGAAGACCTGCGTCTGCCCGCAGCCTGCAAAGACCTGGTGATGCTGAAACGTGGGCTGGTGCTCGCGGTCGGCGCGGCCGGCTCGGGCAAGAGCACCACACTGGCGGCCATGATCAGCTATCGCTCGGAGAACGCGGACGGCCACATTCTCACCGTGGAGGACCCGATTGAATTTCTGTTTCCCCACAAACGCTCCATCATCGACCAACGCGAAGTCGGAATCGATACCCGAAGTTTTGCGAATGCTCTGAGAAATGCGATGCGGGAGGCACCCGACGTGATCATGATTGGCGAAATCCGCGACCAGGAAACAGCCCGCCACGCGATTGCATACGCTGAGACCGGGCACCTGTGTCTGGCAACAATGCACGCAAACAATGCCAATCAGGCTCTGGAACGCATTCTCAATTTCTTCCCCGAAGACGCCCACCCGCAAATCCTGATGGACCTTTCGATGAACCTGAAAGGCGTCATTTCGCAACGGCTGATCCCGGCGCGAGACGGCAGTCGCGCGCTGGCCACCGAACTCATGCTGCTCTCACCGCACATCGGTGACCTCATCCAAAAAGGGCGCGTCGATGAAATCCGCACTGCGATTGCCACCGGTGAATCGATGGGCATGCATACCTTTGATCAGACCTTGTTCAAGCTCTACACCGACCAGGTCATCACGCTGGAAAATGCGCTGCAGAACGCGGATTCGCATACCGATCTGTCGTTACGCATCCGACTCGCGGAGGCCAGTTACGATGACGACTCCAGCCTCTCCATCGATAACGGTCCACTTAAACGGTAGCGGGAAGGCAGCGGGCACGAGCGCCCGCTGCCTCCGGTTCTAGCGGTCTCTCACCGGGTATTTGAATGCCGCGGCCTGGGTCCCTGTCGCCGATTTTTCCGGTGGTGCCGGCAGCAGCTCCCCGCCGACAACCATCCGGCCGTTGCCATCCACATAGGTAAGCCAGGACAGCGTCTTCTGCTTGCCCTGGCCGGGTGCACGGTAATCGCAGACGCCATCCGGAAAAGCGGTTTGCAGCTGTGTCCATTGGTCATCCGTGAACGGCACCGGACCGTAGTCGTCCTCACGATTCATTGGCCGCAGCACGCAGTCAAAGTTGTCCGCGGTTTTGGTGTCGCCCGCGATGGTGCGCGGCGTACCGTAGGCGTACAGGGGGCGCAGCAGATCGATGCACTCCTGCCCCAGCACACGCCGGCCATCAATCAGGGCGCACGAGTCCTGAACACTGGCGGGTCGGTTCTGGGAAATCTTGTCCGGCAGCGGTGTATCCGAGGTATCGGCTTCCACATTGGCCAGCCACTCATCCATGGCGTCCAAGCCCTGGTACACGTATTTCAGGTCACCGAGCAATGGCGTAGGGCCGGCCCACATGACGTGATTGCGGGCGCTGCCGTGCTCCCGTTCAATCCGCCAGCGCACCCACCAGGCATGCACCGAGTCATGCGCGATGCCCGGATCGGGGCCGACAAAATTGATGATGGCCACCGTATCCAGGTTGTTGGCCATGTCGATCATGCCGCTGCGATACGCGTTTTCCACGGCCGGATGATCGGCTTTGGTGCGCGCTTCCTGCGGCAGAATGTCCACATCCAGGCCACCGATCTTGACGTTCAAATCAACAAACATCGCCGGCGTGATCTGCCCGGCGCGAAGCGCGTTCAGCCCGTACTGAACGCCGGTATTGCCCAGCGGTATGCCGGTGAAACCGTAACCCAGCTGCTTTTCAATATCCGACCAGACCTCGGGGGAACGTTGCCCCAGAATGTGCGGAATCCATTCGATGATGCCGCAACGCTGGCCGGTGGGATTGGTGACCGGGTCGTAGGAATCATCGCCGTAGCAGTTCCCGGTGACCTGGGTGGCGGCTTTGAACAGCCCCTCATCCGCCACCACCGCATTCGCGTGCGTCAGGTGCCCTTCCACCAATCCCCAGGTGGCGGGGTTCCACACCACTCCTGGAGCCCAACGGCTGGGGTCTTCAAAGTACTTGCGCATCAGGTGCAGGTCGGCGAATTGCAGACCCGCTGAAAGCGAGTCCGGATACGCACACATCGTCAGCAAGCCCTGGTAGAGCCCCGGGTAAGCATTGGCAATGGTGACCTGGGCAATGGAACCACCGGAGCACCCGGTCCCAATGGCATACCGCAGCGGCCCGTACTGCTCGACGAAGCGCTCTTTGGCCATCATGATCGATTCGGCATTCAATGCCACATCACAGTTGTGACCGGTATTGGCCAGAGCCGTGGACATCACCGCGTAGCCTTTGCCGAGGGCGTACACGTAGCTCGGCTCGAGTGCGGGGACGTCTCCGAAGGTGCCGGAGTAGTCATCCAGCGGGGCGCTACCGGGTGTGTACTTGGCGCCACAGTTTCCACCGTGGGTGATCAGCATCTTGCCATTCCATTGCGGCTGCGGGGCCCACGGCTCCCAAGGCTGCTCAGGGTTGAACAAGGTCAGAATCTTGTACTGGTCCCGGTCTTGATACCCCAACTCCTGGCGGACAATGAAGGGCACCGTTTCTCCCGTTTGTGTGGTCGTCATCGCCACATCGCTGGGAGGGTTGGCAGGGTCGTAGGGCTGCAGTTCCACACCGATGTTCGCCGCAGGCGCCTCGCCGAGGCTGTCCGTTTCGGTCGTTGGCCGGTACAGGTAGGTGTAAACCGGCGGCTGGTTGCAGGCCATGTCGGTGGCACCGTCCTGGCAGCGAATGCGCTTGATTTCCGGGCGCGAGAAGATCGGGCCTTCATTGGGGTAGTTGCGAATATCAATGCGATCTTCACTCCCTCCCACACGCGCGACCAAGGTGTTGTCACCATTGCGCAGACCGGTAACCCGGCCCATGACGCGGCCGTTCTCGCGCAAGGCGAAAGCCGCGCTGATGTCGTTGCCATTCAGGTTGACCGTGAGATCGCTCACGTTGCTCGGATTGGCACCCCGAACTTCCACCAGCGCGTCGCCACCGCTGATCATGTCGGCGCGGTTGGACAGAACCTCCACCACCACTCCGCCTGTTCCTGCGTCCCGGGCAGAAACGCCAATACCACGGCCACCGCTGCCGCAGCCCGGCAGGATAAGAGCGCCACAAATCAGGAATGCCGCGCGTGCGGCTGCGTGTCTCCAAACCAGCATGATTGTCTCCTCAATGAGCCCGCGCGTTCTCCATTGATCGCGATAGCGGGTTCGTGCTGTCACCTAGTACGGCATGTCTGCCGGGCGCAAGGATAACTGAGGGGATGGGCAGTCACAGCAGATCGCGAAACCCTTGCAAGTATTTGCCACAACCGCCAGAGCCGGATGCGGCGCCACGGCGAGCCGCGCATCTTCCGCCACATCGTTCAGGAGTCGCATTTTTTCTGACGGGACTCAGGTCAGCACACTCGGCCACCGGCCATGGTTCCGACGGCGATCGAACCTGACAAGGCCAATGACTGCGTTCGATCATCCATACGGTTGTGCGGAGACCCGCGCCCCAATCTCGTCAGCCGGTCGCCAACTGCAGGGCCAGATGCAATGAGTTCCCATCTACATCGAAGACGGTGGCTGCGGCATCCGCTTCGGCTTGCAGTTGCACGCACAGCGTTTCTGCACAGATGGTCGCGGCATGCTGCACGATGGCATCGGCCAGGCGGCCTTCGGCGCCGTACTTCACGTGAATCCGCGCCACCACGTCCAGGTCGAGTCGCTTGCGCTCGTTCTGGATACGGTTGATGACTTCACGCGCCAGTCCGCGGGAAATGAGGTCGTCATTCAGCTGCGTATCCAGCGCGACAGTCACGCCATCCTCGCGGGCGACGGCCCAGCCGTCCATGCCCTGTGACTCGACGATGAGATCACCCTCTTCCAGGGTGAACGTACTGCCGTCGGACAGACTCAGCGTCAGGACACCGGTTTCGCTGTAGGTCTGAATCGCCGCGTCGTCGATACCGGTGCAGGCAGCAGCCACCAGCTTCATTCTCGGCCCGGCCTTCTTACCGACCACACGGAAATTCGGCTTCGCCGTACGCGTGACCACACCGGAACCGGCTTCCACGGTCTCCAGCACGTCGACGTTCACTTCTTCCCGAATCAGCTTTTCGACCAGCGCCAGATCGGCAGCACTGACACCCGGTTCGGTAACCACGATGATGCGTGCCAGCGGCTGACGCACATTCAGCTTGTTGGTATTGCGTAGCTGCAAGGCGTTGGACACCACGCGGCGCGCCAGACCGATGCGCTTTTCCAGCGCGGCGTCGTGAAGCGACCCGTCCGGTTCCGGGTAGCTGGCCAGATGCACGCTGGCTTCGGCTGCGTCGTTGCGCAGCAGCGCGCGATGCAACCACTCGGCAAAGAACGGCGCGATGGGCGCCATCAGCTTGGAGATTTCCAGCAGCACTTCGTAGGTGGTCGCGTACACGGCCGCCTTGTCGCCTTCTGAAATGCCGGTGTCTTTCTTGCCGGCCCAGAACACCGGCCTCGAACGCCGGATATACCAGTTGGACAGATCATCCACAAGCGTTTCCACGGCCCGTGCCGCGCGCGTGGGGTTGTAGGCGTCGAGCGATTCGCGGCAGGTGGTGATGGTGGTTTGCAGGCGCGAGAGCAGCCAGCGATCCAGCTCCGGCCGCTGATGCGGCTCGGGGGCACCGAAGCCCGGATGCATCGAATCGATGTTGGCGTAGGTCGCGAAGAAACCGTAGACGTTGACCAGCGTCATGAACAGCTTGCGCCGCGTTTCCAGCACGCCGGCGTCGGAATACTTGACGTTCTCCCACGGCGGCGAGGCCGCCATCAGGTACCAGCGCAGCGCATCGGCGCCGTGTTCTTTGACGGCCTCGAAGGGGTCGACGGTGTTGCCCTTGGACTTGGACATCTTCTCGCCCTTCTCGTCCAGCAGCAGCCCGTTGACCACCACGTTCTTGTAGGCGACGGAGTCCTTCACCAAAGTCGCGATGGCGTGCAGGGTGTAGAACCAACCGCGGGTCTGGTCCAAGCCCTCGGCGATGAAATCCGCCGGGAAGCTCTGTTCGAACATCTCCTTGTTTTCGAAGGGGTAATGCCACTGCGCAAAGGGCATGGCGCCGGAATCGAACCAGACGTCGATGATTTCCGGCACGCGGCGGTAGGTGCCGCCATCGGCCGCCGGCCAGGTGAAGTCGTCCACCATCGGCCGGTGCAGATCCAGCGCCTCGTCGCCCGGCCACTGTTCAGCCGGAACGTGCTTTTTGAGGTCTTCGATAGACCCGATGACCACATAGTCATCCGGGTTTTGATCGTTGACCCAGATCGGCAGCGGCGTGCCCCAGAAACGATGGCGGGACAGCGCCCAGTCCACGTTGTTGGACAGCCACTCGCCAAAGCGGCCGCGACCGACATGCTCCGGCTGCCAGTTGATGGTGTTGTTCAGTTCGACCAGACGGTCCTTGAACTGGGTTGTGCGCACGAACCAACTTTCCACCGGGTAGGACATCAAGGGCGTGCCCTTGCGCCAGTCGTGCGGGTAGTTGTGCGTGTATTGCTTGCGCTCGAACAGCAGGCCGCGCTCTTTGAGATCGCGAATGATGAGGCTGTCCGCGTCCTTGAACCATTGCCCGCCCACCAGCGGCAGATCCGCGGCGAAATGGCCGTCGCGCTCCACCGGGTTGACCATCTCCACGCCTTCGCGCTGGCCGGTCGCGTAGTCATCCGCACCGAAGGCCGGCGCGGTGTGCACGATGCCGGTACCGTCTTCGGTGGTGATGTAGTCCGCCCCGACAACGCGGAACGCTCCGGGATGGCCCGCAAACCAGTCGAAGACCGGCGTGTAGCGCATCCCAATCAGGTCGCTGCCCTTGTGCTCGGCCAGCACCGTGTATTCGCGCTTGCCCATCACCGAAGCGACGAGGGCTTTGGCCAGGATGAGTTTTTCGCCCGCAGAACCGTCTTCTTCGGCGACCTGAAGGGTCACGTAATCCAGCGTTGGCCCCACCGACAGCAGCAGGTTGGATGGCAGCGTCCAGGGTGTGGTTGTCCAGGCCAGGAAGTAGGTGTTCTCCTCACCTTCCACGGCGAAACGCGCCGTGACGGAAGGGTCGTCCACTTCCTTGTAGCCCAGAGATACCTCGTGGGATGACAGCACCGTTCCGGTCCCCGGGCTGTACCAGTGAATCTTGTAACCGCGGTACAGCAGGTCCTGATCGGCCAGCCGCTTCAGCAACCACCACACCGACTCGATGTAGTTGTTTTCGTAGGTAACGTACGGGTGTTCCAGATCCACCCAGTAACCGATACGCGTGGTCAGCTCATTCCACAACGAGGTGTACTGGTTGACGCTGTCGCGACAGGCCTGGTTGTACTCGGCAATGCCGTAGGCTTCGATCTCGGCGCGGTTTTTCAGGCCGAGCTTTTTCTCGACCTCGATCTCCACCGGCAGGCCGTGGGTATCCCAGCCGGCCTTGCGCTGCACCTGATAGCCGCACATGGCCTTGTAGCGGCAGAAGCTGTCCTTGATCGTGCGCGCCAGCACATGGTGCACACCGGGACGACCGTTGGCCGTGGGCGGGCCTTCATAAAAGGTGAAGCGCGGCGCATCCGCATGCTGGGAGATCTGCCGCTCAAAGATTTTTTCGCGCTCCCACCAGTCCAGAATCTCGCGTTCCAGTTCCCCGGCAGAAAATGCAGCGGGTTTGATCTCCTGAAAGTGATTCATGGTGTCGGCAAAAGTCCTCAAGTGTAGTCTGTTCGTCTTCGGGATGCTGCAGCGCGTCATGCAACACGGTAAAGTGCACGGCTAGATTTTCGTCTATCACGATCATGATTGCACCGCACGGCTCTGCCACACTGAATCCCCGCTACGTTCTGGACGAGGCTGAACGCGCCGCGTTGGCGGTTGAGGCCGAGAAGCTGCCCAGCCTGTTGCTGAACTCGGCTGCGGCCGGAAATGCGGTCATGCTCGGTGCCGGGTACTTCAACCCGCTCACCGGCTTCATGAACAAGGCTGACGCGCTGTCGGTTGCCGAATCGATGCATACGCCCGCCGGGCTGTTCTGGCCTGTACCGATCCTCAACATGACAACCGACACGGTGGACTTTGCGCCGGGTCAGCGGATTGCGCTGCGCGACCCGAATGTCGAAGGTCATCCGGTACTGGCGATCCAAACCGTGGAAGCCATCGAAACGCTGACGGACGACGAGCGCGAGACCATTGTGCGCGCGGTATTCAACACCGATGATGCCGAGCACCCCGGCGTGGCCACCTTCCGCAGCCTGGGCAATACCGTGATCAGCGGGCCAATTGATGTGCTGAACTTCAGCTACTTCCCAACGGAATTTCCGAACACGTTCCAGACCGCTTATGAAATTCGCGACGAATTTGCCAAGCGCGGCTGGAACCGGGTAGTTGCCTTCCAGACCCGTAACCCGATGCACCGGGCTCACGAAGAACTGTGTCGCATGGCTCTGGCTGATCTGGATGCCGACGGGTGCCTCGTACACATGCTGCTCGGCAAGCTGAAGCCCGGCGATATTCCTGCCGATGTGCGCGATGCCTGCATTCGCACGATGGTGGAGCACTACTTCCCCGCCAATACCGTGATGATTTCCGGCTACGGTTTTGACATGTTGTACGCCGGGCCGCGCGAAGCCGTGCTGCACGCCGTGTTCCGCCAGAACGCCGGCTGTACCCACCTGATCGTGGGTCGCGATCACGCCGGCGTAGGCGATTACTACGGCGCCTTTGATGCGCAGACCATTTTCGACCAGCAGGTGCCGGCCGGCGCGCTGGCGATCGAGATCTACCGCGCGGACCACACGGCATGGTCCAAAAAGCTGGGCCGCGTGGTCATGATGCGCGATGCCCCCGATCACACCAAGGACGACTTCGTCCTGCTCAGCGGCACCAAAGTGCGCGAAATGCTGGGCAATGGCATCGCCCCTCCTCCGGAGTTTTCGCGCCCCGAAGTCGCGCAGATTCTGATGGACCACTATCGCGCCAGCGAAGTCGCTTGAGGCGCACTGCAGCGCCAGCATGACGGGTCGACTGGGTCTGGCACTGGGAGGCGGCGCCGTCCATGGCGCAGCGCATGTCGGGGTGCTGCGCGCCCTGCATGAGCACGACATCACACCGAACCTCATCGCCGGCACCAGCATCGGCGCTATGGTCGCCGCGTTGTATGCCTTTGGCGTCAGCCTCGACGATATCGAAAAAGGTGCCCGCTCCCTCAAGTGGATGGATATCTCCCGCTTGCGCTGGAGCGGCCTGGGGCTGATGACCAACGAAGGCATCGCTGACGTTCTGCATCGGTATATCCCCAAGGGCACCTGCATGCAAGACGCCAACATTCCGTTGGCCATCGTCACGGTGGACATCGCCAGCGGAGAGAAAGTCATCCTGCGCGACGGTGATCTTGCCACCGCCGTGGCCGCGAGTACCGCAATCCCCGGCATTTTCGCCCCGGTCCGCCTGGGTGAACGCTACCTGATTGACGGTGGGCTGATCGAGAACGTCCCGGTTTCCGCTCTGCGCGACAACGGCGCCGACAAGATCATCGCCGTGGACCTATCCGCGCGGGAAACGCTCACCGCCCCGGACAGCATTCTGGATGTCATCACGAACACGGTTTCGATCTCGATCAAGAACGCATCACGCGTGCATCTTCAGGGCGTGGATCTGGTGATCGAGCCGAACGTGGACGGGATCAGCGCAGTCGACGTGGAACAGGTACCGCGCCTGATCGAACTGGGGTACGAAGCGGCGAACGCCACCCTCGCCGACTTTGCGCATAGCGACGTGCTGTCCCGATTGCGCCGGGTGTTCGGCGGCTAAAACGCCCCCCCCCCCCGTATAAACAAAAACCGGGCGATGAACGCCCGGCTTTTTGGAACAACTGCCCCCAATGAGGACCACTGTGGCCTGGGTCAGCCCGCACCACCGGAAATCCCCGTTGAACCGGAGATGGTCGGAGTAGGCGTCGGCGAGGGAGTCGGGGTCGGAGTCGGTGCCATTGACGGTAGCGGCGTCGGCGTCGGCGACGGAGCAACACCGCCGACATTGACGCATACCGACTCTTCGGATACGCCCACCAGACCCGTGTCGTCAATTGCTGCCAGGTCAATGCAGAATTGCCCATCTCGCAGGTTGCCCGGCAGGTCGAAGCCCAGACTGAGACTCGATGTCAGCTTGGTAGAGCCCGCCAACACGGCGGTGAAAACATCCGGCGCACCGACCACCTTGGCAAACAGCGTGTTCAACGCGTTCACGGAACTCACATTGAAGGGGAAAGACACCCGCTCGCCGCGGTTGGCCACTGCGAGCGTTGTTGTCAGCACGATCGCAGGCGAATCCGGGTCACTGGTGGCCGATGGCAGATCTCCGTCTTCGCGGGTCGCTTCCTGGCCTCCGAGTTGAACGTCACCGAGTTTGCGTGAAAGAAGGTCCGGGTCGGCAACCGGATCAATCGGCCTTTGGGGATCGCTCCCGCATGCCGAAACAAGAGCGATGGCGGCGCCGGCGACCAGGCCGAGCCAAGGACGACTGATTTTCATTTTCCCTCTCCTCCACAACCAAAACGTTGACGCGGTTTCACGACAATGTAACGCACCCGTCACAAGGGCTCAAACGTGCATCGTCATGAGCCCACGCCAACGTTTGGGAAGCCCGTGGATCAGGAGGCAAAAGCCAGTCGATTAACCCGGGCCACAAAGGCTGCCGGCTCTTCCAGCTGACCGCCTTCCGCCAGCACGGCCTGCTCGTATACCAGCGTCGCCAGATCGGCAAAGACGTCTTCCGCCTCGGTTCCTTTCAAGCGTGCGAGCAGTGGGTGTTGGGGATTGATTTCCAGAATGGGCTCGCTGCCGGGCATTTTTTCCCCGGCCTGCGCCAGCAGTCGCTCCAGATGACGTGACATCGCGTTGTCCTGAGCGATCAGGCAGGAAGCCGAGTCAGTCAGGCGATCAGACACCTTCACGTCCTTGACCTTGCCTTCGAGCGCCTTGGTCATTTTCTCGCAGGTGTCCTTGAAGTCCGTGGCGATGCGCTCTTTCTCCGCCTCTGCAGTGGGGTCGGCAATGATGCTGTCCAGCTTGATGTCACCGCGCGCCACCGACTTCAGCGGCTTGTCCATGAACTCGGGGATCGCGTTGATCATCCATTCATCCACACGATCCGTCAGCAGCAGAACTTCGACATCCTTGGCCTTGAACATTTCCAGATGCGGGCTGGATTTGGCAGCACGCAGGCTTTCGGCAGTCAGGTAATAAATCGCATCCTGCCCCGCGGGCATGCGCTCCACGTAATCGGCCAGCGCTACCGTGCCCACATCGCCGTCGGCATGTTTGGTGGTGGTGAAACGCAGGATCTTGAGGATCTGGTCCTTGTTGGCCGGATCTTCGACGATGCCTTCCTTGAGCACAGCGCCAAACTCGCGCAGCACGGTATTGAACTTCTCCGGGTCGTTTTTCGCGAAGCCCTCGATCATGCCCAGCACGCGCTTAATGGCCGCGGATTTGATCTGCTCAATCACCCGGTTGGATTGCAGCAGCTCGCGGGAGACGTTCAGTGGCAGGTCGTTGGAGTCGATCACGCCTCGCACGAAACGCAGGTAGTTGGGCAGCAGCTTTTCGGCGTCGTCCATGATGAACACTCGCCGCACATAGAGCTTCAAACCACGGCGGCTGTCGCGGTCGTAAAGATCGAACGGCGCCTTGGAGGGAATGAACAGCAGGCTGGTGTATTCGAGCTTGCCTTCCACCTTGTTGTGCGCCCAACCCAGCGCATCGCCGCCGTCCCAGGCCAGCGTATGGAACAACTCGTTATATTCCTCATCACTCACTTCGGACTTCGGACGTGCCCACAGTGCGGTGCCCTTGTTCACCACATCAAAAGCATCCTCTGTGTCCGACTCTTCCGCCTGCTCTTTTTTCAGGCGAACCGGCAGCGAGATGTGGTCCGAATAGGTTTTGATGATGTGCGACAGGCGGTAATGATCGAGAAACTCGTCTTCGTCCGCCCGCAGAGTCAGCGTGATCTCGGTTCCCCGGCCAGGCTTGTCGCAGGGTTCCAGGGTGTACTCGCCGGTACCGGCGCTCTCCCAGCACCAGGCTTCGTCCGTGCCGGCTTTCTTCGAGCGCACCGAGACGTTCTCCGCCACGATGAACGCCGAATAGAAACCCACCCCAAACTGGCCAATCATGTTGGAGTCCTTGGCCTGATCGCCCGACAGCGCCTCCAGATACTTTTTGGTGCCGCTGCGCGCAATGGTGCCCAGGTTGTCGATGAGGTCGTCGTGACTCATCCCGATGCCGTTGTCGCGGATGGTGATCTGGCGCGCGTCCTTGTCGAACTCGATGTCCACACGCAGCTCGGCATCACCGGCCAGCAACTCCGGGTTGGTGGTGGACTCGAAACGCAGCTTGTCCGCGGCATCCGAGGCGTTGCTGATCAACTCGCGCAGGAAGATTTCCTTGTTGGAATACAGCGAGTGAATCATCAGGTGCAACAGCTGCTGCACTTCGGCTTGGAAAACGTGTTTTTCAGCGTGTTGTTCGGCCATGTGTCCAGGTTGAATCGAAAAAGCGTGCCGACGATGTCGGGGCAATCCCCGAATTTTCAAGGTTCCCATCTCGTGTAATCTGTGACCGCCGCAGACCTCATAACGACGCACAGCAACATTCGCGGCCTGTGCGACCGACGCCATCGACGCGTCGCTGGAGAACAATCAGATGAAGACCACTCTGCTTACGGCCGCGGCCGCATTGCTGCTTTGCGCTTGCACGGGAGGCCGCGTAGCGGACTCTCCCACCCGCGCCGCACCAACAACAGGCTCAGGGGAAAAAGCACTGGTGGACTACCTGAATGACCTGTCCCCGGTGCTTGAGGGTGTGAGCGCAGAAACCGCGACACTGGAGCACTACCGCATCCCGACCTCGGACGGCGTGGAACTCGACAGCTGGATCCGGCGCCCTCCCGGCGATGCCGACCAGCCCCTTGTTCTGGTGATCACCCCCTACTACGGCGGCGGCAGCCCGGATTTCATCGGCAACGTACTCGGCGAGCCCTCGGGGGTCTTTGCCCGCTTTCTGATTCCCCGCGGCTACGCGGTAGGGTTTCTCTCGGTTGCGGGCACCGGAAACTCCGGTGGCTGCTTCCATGATGGCGGCCCCGTCGAACGCCAGCAGCTTTACGAGGCCATCGAGTTTTTCGGCAACCAGAGCTGGTCGAACGGCGCGGTGGGCACCATCGGTGTCAGCTACGATGGCACCACCTCCAACGAGCTGTTCGTGCATCCGCCTCCGTCACTGAAAACGGTGGTGCCGATGGAGGCGATCACCGACTACTACCGCTACAGCTTCGTCAACGGCATCACACGAGAAGATACGACCTTCTTCACCACGTACTATTACGCCATTGTCGGCCTGGGACCGGTGGGCCTGTCGGGCGGCGTGGGGCCAAGCGAACCGGCGGATTTCGTTTCGGAACTGGCTGGCGAAGCCTGCCCGGAACAAATCGACTACCAGCGGGAAAGCCTCAACGGCGGGCTGACTGGCAACAAATCACCGCACTGGGATGAGCGCGATGCCATCGCCCTGATCAGGGCCACGCCCGAGGTCGTGCGCCCGCCGATGTTTTACATCCAGGGGTATCAGGACGCCAACGTCGACCCGGCCATGGCGGATGGCTTTCTGGAGGCCGTTGCCGAAACCGGTGTCCCGCTGCATATCTGGATGGGCCAGTGGGTCCACGCCTACCCGCAACCCACCAGCGGAGCCTGCGAACCGCTGGCCCCCTGCCGCAATGACTTCTTTGAACTGGCGCTGCTGGCCTGGTTTGATCAATTCCTGAAGGGCCGCGACACCGGCATTCTGGACGCGCCCGCTGTACAGACCCAGGCCGATGACGGCGTATGGCGGCATGAAGCGGCGTGGCCACCTGTGGCGACGCGGATGAACCCCGTGTACCTGGCAGCGGACGGCACCCTCAGTGCATCGCCGGTAACAGGAATCGCGCAGTACACCGACCAGACCGGTGTGCGCCCGGAGAATGCCGCGGGCAGCAACCAGATGGACATCATCGATGCCTTCGCCGCCTTGCCCTACGTGAGTGGCGAACCGGTGGAATTCATTGGCGAACCGCTCGCACAACCGCTGCGGCTGACCGGCACGCCCCGGCTGCAGGCCCGAGTCAGCGCAGATTTTCCCCGCGCCAACCTTGTAGCCACCCTGTTCGCCGAAAACCCGCAAGGTGAACGCCGCTATCTGAACTTTGCGGCATTGAGCCTGAACCACGCGGAAAATCTGGCCATGGCGGACTCGGACATCTCGGCCAAAACCCTGGACATCACCCTCAACTTCTACCCCCAGGACAATGTCGTTGAGGCGGGCTCGCGACTGGTACTCCACGTGGGTGGTGACGTTCCTTCCGCCGACATACAAAGCGGCAATAGCGCCAACTTTCTGAACGCCGGCCCCAGCCTCTTGCCAGTGGGCATTGGCGCCATCGTTGATCTCGATCTGGGCCATACGCGACTGTGGCTCCCGGTCAATTCCGGCAACCGGCTGGAACCCTTTGTCATGGCAGCACCACGATAAGCTGCCGTGTCGTGAAAAGTTTGTTCTTCCTTGCTGAACCGAGGTCCTAGCGCTTAGGCTGCTCGCGAATTGAATGTGGCATGAACCTTGTTAAAGGTTTGGCCTCAATCGAGAACCTGATGCAACGAATAAAAGTGGTCGACGGGCGCACACATGCGTTTGTCGACTGCGTTCGTTTTCGAAACCTGGAAGAACCGATGAATCAAACTTTGCAAGCCTTCGCGGCGCGCACACTGCTGAGTACGCTGTGCGTTGCCTCCATGCCCGTTGCCGCCGCGAACCTGCCGCTGGTCGATGCCCTGCAGCAATTGCGCGAGAACAGCGACCAGCAGCTGGAATATCGCACCGACCTGAATACCGCTTACATCATGCTGCGTGCCCGCGGACTCGACCCGCTGCTGGTCGATAACGCCGGCGCAACCGCCGTCAGTCGTGCGCTGGGCTTCCTGAACCAGTTTGGTGCAGTCGCCGGCCTGACCGATGCGGTTTCCGAACTGCAGCTGGTCCGGCAGTCCACCGACCGCGCGGGCAACACGCACGTCCACCTGGACCAGGTTTTTAACGGCATTCCCGTTTTTGGTGCACGCCTTGTGGTGCACATGAACGAAGCCGGCATTACCGGCGTGAATGGCGCATTCGTTCCCGGCCTAGCGGCGCTCAATGGCGTCAAGGTTCTCGGCACCAGTGCTCTGGAAACCGCGGCCCTGAACCGCATTCAGAAGCAGTACAAAGGCACGACCCTGCTGATTGAATCCAGCCGTCCGCTGTACTACCGCGCGGGCCTGCTGCAAGGCTACGTGGGTGAGACCTACCGCGCCCATGAAGTGATCGTCCGGAATACCGCCGGCAACGTCCGCGAGCGGGTCATCCTCGACGCCACCACGGGCGCCGTCCTGAACCAGATCAACGAGATTCACACGGTTTTGAATCGCGAGATCTACACACCGAATCAAGATGTGCCACCGGTGATCACCGAAGGTGGCGCCACGGCCCCCGCCGACATTCCGCTGGTCGGCGACCAGGCCAGCGATCCGACCTCCCGCATCCCACGTCTGCCGCAGGACAATCTGTACATCTTCGCGGGCGGAACCTATGAGCTCTACGCAAACCTGTTTGGGCGCGAAGGCTATGACGATGGTGCGATTGCACCTGCCGACCAGATTCAAAAGAGCGTGTACCTCATCAATGACCAGTGCCCGAACGCGTACTGGAATGGGGATTCCACGAACTACTGCCCGGGGTTTGACGCCGACGATGTGGTCAGCCACGAGTGGAGCCATGCCTACACCGAGTACACCCACGGGCTGATCTATCAGTACCAGTCGGGGGCGCTGAATGAAGCCTACTCAGACATCTTTGGCGAAACCTATGACCTGGTGAACGGCATCGAAGGCCCGCTGGGCGTCACCCTGACCGAAGGCGAGTATTTCGAGAATGGCGGCAGCCGCTGGGTACTGGGCGAAGACCTCAGCGAAGCCGCAGCCGGGCTGCTGCTGCGCGACATGTGGGACCCGGACAACTTCGGCATCAATGTGCCGTTGGCCGGCATTCCGATTCTGGCGACACCGTCGCCGGGCAGCGTCATCACCTCGCCGAATTATTATTGTGAATCCGGTGATGGCGGCGGTGTGCATACCAACTCGGGTGTACCCAACCACGCCTACGCCATGCTGGTCGACGGCAAGGAATTCAACGGCGTCACCATCCCTGCAATCGGTTTGACCCGTGCCGCGCATATCTACTTCCATGCGATGACGAACTATCAGATTCCGAGCACCAACTTTGCCCAGCACGCCGACGCGCTGGCACAGTCCTGCCTCGACCTGATGGGCGTTCCGCTGAATGACGTGCTCGGCGCCCCTTCCCCTGACGTGATTACCAGCGAAACCTGTGCAGCCATTGAAGCCGCCATGCTGGCGACGGAAATGCGTGAAAGCCCGGTCGAAAAGTGTGACTACCAACCCCTGCTGCAACCTGAGTCGACCACTCCGGCCGTGTGCGCGAGCGGTACAGAAGTCGTGGACTTCAGCGAAGACTTCAACGGCACGTCGATCCCGGCCGGATGGACCACCTTCGACAACATCACCGGCGACACGCACGAAGACGGGGTCACCTGGCTGATCAGCGATGATCTGCCGAATTCACATGCCGGCGGCCGCGCTGCCTTCATCGCCAACACTTTCGGTGGCAGCTGTGCCCCGGGCGGCGACATCTCCGCCAGCTTCCAGCTGGACAGCCCGGAAATCACGGTGGCCGACAGCACGGCGGTGCTCTCGGTCAACCACCTGATGCAGTCTGAATTTGGCTTTGACGGCGGCAATCTGAAGTTCAGCATCAATGGCGCTGAATTCGCCGTGGTACCCGCCGAAGCGTTCACCCACAACCCGTTCAACACCACGTTGGAAACCGGCGCCGGCGCCATCCCGGACCCCGCCGGGGTGCTCAGCGGCGGCAACACCAGCCCGATCGCTGGCGAAGCGGCCTGGTCTGGCTCCGACGAGGGGGCATCCAGCAGCGACTGGGGTACCAGCCTCGTCAGTCTCAGCGCCCTGGGAGCATCGGTTGGCGACAAAGTCGTGTTCCGCTTCGAGTTCGGTCAGGACGGCTGTAATGGCAACCTGGGCTGGTTTGTGGATGAAGTCAAAGTCAGCCACTGCGCAGCAGGCTCACGCAACGAGCCGACGACACCGACGACCGACAGCCGCAACCTGACCACACGCGGCGGTGCTCTGGGCGGCTTGCTGCTGCTACCCATGTTGCTGCTGGGCCTGCGCCGCAAGCGGCACTAACGGCGGCCGGCATTCAAGCCGCTACCCCAATGAAAAACGCCCGCGGAAGCGGGCGTTTTTTTATGCGTAGATAAAAGCGAACATGGCGCTAATTTGATCGCAGAGCAAAGAGAGTGCTCAGCACCAGAACGGCAAGTGCCGCAGCCACGGGCGCTCAACCGGCCTACTTAATACCGCAATAATCCCGATACCAGGCAACAAACCGCCGAACACCCTCATCGACGGGCACCTGAGGCTCGTAGCCCACGGCAGAGCGCAGCATCGAAACGTCGGCGAAAGTATCCGGCACATCGCCGGGTTGTAGCGGAAGCATCTCCAAGTTGGCACGAAGACCCAATTCGCGCTCCAAAGCCGCAATGAAATCCATCAGCTTCACCGGCTGATGGCAGCCAATATTGAAGATCCGCCAGGGTGCAGAACTAGTCGCAGGGTCGGGCTGCAAACTGTCCCACTGTGGGTTCGGCACAGCCGGCTGGTCCGAGGCCCGAACCACCCCTTCCACGATATCGTCGACATAGGTGAAATCACGGCTGTGATTGCCATGGTTGAACACCTTCAGCGTTCCCCCTTCGCAGATGGTTTTTGCGAAAAGCATCGGCGCCATATCCGGCCGCCCCCACGGGCCGTAGACGGTAAAGAACCGCAACCCCGTCGTGGGAAGGCCGTACAGATGGCTGTAGCTGTGCGCCATCAGCTCGTTTGCGCGCTTGGTTGCGGCATAGAACTGCAGCGGGTGGTTCGCCCCTTCATGCTCGGAAAACGGCATCTTGGTATTGGCACCGTACGCACTGCTGGTGCTCGCGTAGGTGAGATGGGGCACGTTTGCGCCGCGGCATTCTTCCAGAATATTGGTAAAGCCCACGATATTGCTATGCACATAGGCCCGCGGGTTCTCCAGCGAATAGCGCACACCGGCCTGCGCTGCGAGGTGGATCACCCGGTCGAAGGAATACTTGGCAAATACAGCGCGGACCGCCGCCTCATCCGCCAGATCGATGCGAAAGGAGTGGTAAGCGCCAGATGCACGCAATGCTTGCCGATCAAGCTCGGCCAGTCGAGCCTCCTTGAGGCTCACTGCGTAGTAATCGTTGACCACATCAATACCGACAACGGTATCGCCGCGATCCAGCAGCCGGCTTGCGACATGAAAGCCGATAAACCCCGCGTGACCGGTTACGAGTACTGTTTGAGCCATCGGCCCCTCCGTCAATCAGGCTGCCATCACACCATACAGACCGGCGCTGCGATCATAGCAACGCACGGCCGCGCGACGGCACCAACAAAAACGCCCGCATGAAGCGGGCGTCCTGATGAGACCTAAAGCGCGTTACTTGGCTTTATGTCCCAGCTTTTCTTTGATTCGGGCAGACTTGCCGCGACGATCGCGCAGGAAGTACAGCTTGGCGCGACGGACTTTACCGCGACGCTTCACTTCGATGGAGTCCACCAGCGGGCTGTAGGTCTGGAAGGTCCGCTCAACGCCTTCGCCGTGCGAAATTTTACGCACCGTAAAAGCAGAGTTCAGACCGCGGTTGCGCTTGCCGATGACAACGCCTTCATAGGCCTGCAGACGCTCACGCTCACCTTCTTTCACTTTCACCTGGACGACAACAGTGTCACCGGGAGCAAAGTCCGGGATCTGCTTTTGCATTTGTTCGGCTTCAATGGCCTGGACCAACGCGTGCATTTTCAACTCTCAGTTTCTAGGAACGCTCGCAGTAGCGCGCGATCATCAGCGGATAAGGAAATTTCGTCGAGCAAATCGGGCCTGCGAAGAAAGGTTCTTCCCAGAGCCTGCTGGCGACGCCAGCGGGCGATTTGCGCATGATTGCCCGACATCAGAACGGCAGGAACAGATTGCCCCAACCACTCGGAAGGCCGTGTATATTGCGGGAATTCGAGCGTTTCGTCAACAAAGCTTTCGGATTTTAAAGCATCTTCTGCACCGAGTACACCTGGGATCAATCGGGCGCAGCAATCGACGATGCACAGCGCCGGCAATTCCGCCCCGGACAGAATGAAATCCCCCAGTGAAAACTCGATATCCACGAGGGTTTCATGCGCGCGTTCGTCCATCCCTTCGTAGCGACCGCAGATGATGACAGCCCCCCCGCGCTCGGCCAGCGCCTCCGCCGCCGCCTGGTCAAAACGCCGCCCCTGGGGGGTCAACGCCACCACCGGCCGCCCGGGATGCGCATTCGCCGACCGCAGCGCGCTGGCCACGGGCTCCGCCTGAAGCAACATCCCTGCCCCGCCGCCGTAAGGCGCATCGTCAGGCCGCCGGCTCGGGCCGGCATGATCGCGCAAGTCGATGGCGCGCAAATCCAGCTTCCCGCGCCGACAGGCATCGCCCGTCACCCCGAGACGACCAAACTCCGCGACCACGCCGGGAAACAGCGTGATCAGATCAAAGCGCATCTTCCGCCGTCCAGCTGATGTGGATCTCTCCGGCTTCTGCGTCGGTGCTGGTCACGATGGGACCGCGCACAAAAGGAACCAGCAGCCCGGAGTCGCCGATCTCCATCACCGCCTGCACGGAGTTGTCCAACACCCGGTTCACGACCCCGAAGTCGTGCCCGTCTGCGCCGATAACGCGCAAACCTTCCAGGTCGGCCAGATAGATTTCGCCAGGCGCAGCGGGTGGTAGCGCATCACGCGACACCGAGACATCCGCATTGACCAACGCCAATGCCGCGTCGCGATCCGCAATCACGCCCCCATCCTCCGTCCCCAGCTGCACGATGAGGCCTGGCCCATGCCAGCGCCCCTGCACGGGCACAAACGATTGCACCCCGGCACGTGTGTGGACGTACCAGGGTGCATAGTCGAGGATATTGAGCGCGGGCTCGGTAAACGATTCCACACGGACCCAGCCGTGTACACCGAATGCCCCGCGGATACGCCCGAGAATGATCTCGCGCGCAGGCACCGCTTTACTCAGCAGGCGCCGCTTCCGGAGCTGCTGCCGCCTGCTTGCGCAGATTGCGAACCAGTGCAGCCACGCGGTCAGTCATGATGGCGCCGTTGCCCAGCCAGTGATCGATGCGATCCAGATCCAGACGCAGAGCTTCTTCTTTGCCACGGGCAACCGGGTTGAAGAAACCCAAACGCTCGATCGAGCGACCATCACGACGCGAACGAATATCCGCAGCAACGATGTGATAAAAAGGTTTTTTCTTGGCACCGCCGCGTGCCAGACGAATCTTGACCATTAAGTTGTCAATCCTGAACGGTTTTGGGCCATGCCCGAAGAACCGCGAATTATGCCAATAAACCGGTAGAAACATCAAGTGCCGTAACCCTGCGGATTGGCTTGCTGCCACCGCCAGGTATCCGCGCACATCTGCTCCACCGATCGCGTCGCTTTCCAGCCCAGGATTTTCTCCGCACAGGAGGCATCTGCGTAGTACATCGCCAGGTCACCCGCGCGCCGGGCCACACCCTGCCACGGCACCTGTTTCCCGCAGGCCGCGGAAAAAGCCGCGATCAGCTCCAGCACACTGGTGCCGCGCCCGGTACCCACATTGATGGACTGCAAGCCCACCTGGCCCTGCGCGAACCGCAGCGCCGCCACGTGCGCTTCCGCCAGATCCATCACGTGCACATAGTCCCGCACGCCGGTGCCGTCGGGCGTCGGCCAATCCGTACCGAAAACATTCAGATAATCGCGCCGCCCCACCGCAACCTGCGCAAGATAAGGCATCAGATTGTTCGGCACGCCTTGAGGGTCTTCACCTATGCGCCCGCTCTCGTGCGCGCCGACGGGGTTGAAGTAACGCAAATTCACCGCGCTGAGCTGCGGCCACGCCTCACAACAATCCGCAATGATCTGCTCGACCATGGCCTTGGTATGCCCATACGGGTTCATGGGCCGAATCGGGTGGGCTTCGGTGTACGGCAGAAACGCCGGATCTCCGTAGACCGTCGCACTGGAACTGAAAACCAGCGTACGGCACCCCGCCTGCTGCATCGCTTCGAGCAGCGCCACGCTGCCGGACACATTGTTCCGGTAATACAACAAGGGCCGCGCCGTGGCCTCGGCCACCGACTTCAGGCCGGCGAAGTGAATAACGGCCTGCGGTGCGTATTCGGCAAATACACGCCGCAACGCATTCGCGTCGCCTACGTCCGCCTCAATCAGGGGTATCTGTACTCCCGCCAGTTCCGCCACGCGCTCCAGGGCTGCCATCGAGCCATTGCACAGATTGTCCAGCACGCACGGCGTGTACCCGGATTGCACCAAGGACAACACCGTGTGACTTCCGATATAGCCCGCGCCACCGGTAACAAGAACCCTGTTTTCGGTCATGAGATATCAATTTGTAATGAGTTTTAGTTCTGACCCGGCGCCCACAACCGGATCTGGACTTGATTGCCCGCGGATTCAATTGCGTATTCGTAGGGCCGATTATCCCGGATATCCACCACGACCCGTAAGTTGCCTTTACGGCGCCCCACACGCATACGCTCCACAACACCCACACCGTAGGTCCGCTGCCCCTCGGGGTTCCCCTTCTTCACCGGCCAGTTGCCCGCCAGGTCAACCACCAGGCGCGATGGCTGTGTCAGCGTCAGCGCGTTTGCCTCCACCGCGGCCCCCGTGTGCTGCAGGGTGATGGTGTAGACATTGTCGACCCCGAGCCCCGAATCGATGCGTTCTATGTACAGATCGCTGATAGACTGCGTTAACGAGCGCGTGGGGGCAGGCTCCGCCTGCTCCTCCTCAGGCGGCTCTGCCATTACGGCAACAGCTGCGGCCTTGCCCGCGGGCAACTGTGCCTGTTTTTCGGCACGCGTGGTTTGTGCACTTTCGCGGCTGGGCTGTTCCAAAGTGGGCGTCGGACCACTATTTACCGGCGCGTTACCATTAATTACAGAACGACTTTGCTGATTATCAGCCCCGGCAGCCTTATTAAAAGCGATGGAAATTTCGGCAGAACCCGGGCGTGAAAGCAAATGAGCAGCGGCCCAAAGCATCAACGCGCCTAAAAACAGGGCTGACAGAAGAGCCAAATCGCGCCGAGCGTTTCCCCTGTATCTCCACACGCGCGCCCCACAATCCACACACCGATACGGACGCCAGGGAACTAGCACCAGGGCCTTTTCAATCGACGTCCTACGTGCCCTGCGCACCCGTTCATGCTTACATTTGGCCAAGTTTATGCTTACGTTATTGCTCTGAGCAAAATGCTACGTGAGCACAGTCACAGAATCCACCTTATAACGCTATTCATCTGTATTTAAACGTGCTAGTGTTCGACTGGCACAATTCCTCAAGCTAAATAACAGGGGGCTAAACCGTGAAGCTTGGATCCCATTCCTTAGGTCTGCTGGCCGCACCAGCACTCTTGACCCTGGCTGCCTGCAGCAGCTCGGATCTTCCACCAACTACCATCATCGTGACCGTTGCGCCATCTCCGGCCCCAACGAGTCAACCCACTCCGACGACCGCCCCGACGGCAGCACCGACCGAAGCGCCCACGCCCACACCCGCAGCGCTTAAAGCCATCTTGATGAAGATGTCTCTGGGCCGGGTGCGTGGCGGCACCTGCGAGGTTCGCAGCGCGGTCACCGGCGAAGTTCTTGGCCGTACGCCAGGCCCTGCTGCTACTGGCGATGGTCAATGTGTTGTGCGAATTCCCGCCAGCATCGGCGAAACCGGCGAAGCCATCATCTTGGCCTGGAAAGCGGAACCCTTCACGGCACCGGATGGCACCGTTGGCCCTGCTGGTGAGTACTTCTCCGAGCAATCACGCACCTTTGTCACCCCGCCAGCAGGTCAGCAGCTTCGCGCCATTCTGACTCCGCCGACAGCAGATGCAGAGGAAGACACTATTGATGTCACGGCAGCCCTGACGCCGCTGACAGAAGTGGCAACGCGCATCGTGGAAACGCTGCCACCGGAACAACGTACCGGTGATGCGGCCAACCAAGCCAACAAGACGGTTTCCGACACCCTCGCCGGTGGCCTGGATATCATCAACACGCAGCCGGTGATCGTAGATGACGCCAATGCCAGCAACTCCCCGTTGACCGGCGCGGACGGCGACGGTTCCACCTACGCGCTGCTGATTGCGGCACTGGAAACCGTGGCTTCTGGCACCGGCACAACCGACGGCTCGCAAATCGACCGTTTGGCTGCCGCTTTGGCGGATGACCTGAGCGACGGCACCTTCGGTGACGACGAAAACGAGTTCTATGCTGGCGCTGCCCCGCAGACTGGCCCAACGCCAACGCTGGCTCCCGGTGCGACACCGCGCCCGGCCAGCCTGCAGGAAGTGCTGAGTTCGGCGCTGACCACGCAGTCCAACCTTGCAGATGCCACAACGCAGACTTCTACCAATACGGTTAAGGACTCTGTAAAAGCAACCGCGGCGCCGACGCCACGGGTTTCTGCAACAGCGGCACCGCGGCCAAGCGTTACACCGATCATTGCGGCAACTCCGGTTCCTGTAGTGACCCGTGCGCCTACGGCAACACCGCGCCCGACGACAGCGCCAACGACCGCTCCGACTACGGCTCCAACAACGGCACCAACTACAGCTCCAACTGTTGCCCCGACAGCTACGATCGCCCCCACCCCGACGGGTACTGGTGGCCAAGGTGGTGGCAACGACGGTGGCACCTGATCCAGGTTGCCAACCCGCAAATAAAAAGGGCTCCTTCGGGAGCCCTTTTTTTTCGTCACCTTTGCCAGGGTCACGCTGCTCCTCGCGAAACATAAACCGGCGTTTTCGGAGTTATACTCCGCATTTACACGGTTTTAACTGAAGAAATGATCCCGCGACTCATCGCCACCGAGCTACTAACGCAGCTACAAGAGTACCCAATCGTTACCGTACTCGGGCCACGGCAGGCCGGGAAAACCACACTGGTTCGCGAAACCCTGCCGAACCACGAATACGTCAACCTGGAAAATCCGGAGACGCGGCTGTTTGCAACGGAAGACCCTCAGGCATTTCTCAAACGACACGCCGGCAAGACCATATTCGACGAGGTACAGCGGGCCCCGCATTTGCTGAGCTACCTGCAAGGTATCGTGGATGAGAACCGCAGCAATGGACAGTTCGTACTCACCGGCTCGCACCAGCTCGAGCTACGCGCTGCCGTCTCGCAATCTCTGGCAGGGCGCACTGGGCTGCTGCACCTGCTTCCGTTGTCAATCGCCGAACTGGACACTGCCGGAATCCGCTTTGCGGGATTCGAACACTACATCCACCACGGATTTCTACCGCGGGTGTACGACCAACAACAGCGCCCCTACACGGCTTACGCCAACTACTACCAGACCTACGTCGAACGTGACGTTCGCCAGCTGATCCGGCTCAAGGATGTCAGCCTTTTCGAGAAATTCATCAAACTGCTGGCGGGGCGCGTAGGCCAGCTCATCAACTACAGTTCGCTGGCGAGTGACCTTGGAGTTGATGGTAAAACCGTCAAAGAGTGGCTTTCCATATTGGAAGCCTCATTCGTTGTGTTCAAGCTCCCACCCTATTTCGAGAACTTCGGTAAACGCGTAATAAAAGCGCCCAAATATTTCTTTACTGACACGGGCCTGCTTTCTTACCTGCTCGACATCCAAAACGCCGCGCAGGTCAGTCGCGACCCGCTCGTAGGCAACCTGTTTGAAAATCTCGTCGTGCTTGAGGCACTGAAGAGCCGCTACAACCGTGGCCAGACAGCAAACCTCTACTTCTTCCGCGACAGCCACGGTAACGAGATTGATCTGCTGAACAAGAATGGTAGCGAGCTTATCGGCGCAGAGATCAAAGCCGCCACGACATGGCACACGGGCTTCAAGAAAAATCTGCTGCGGTTCTCGGAAAACCACAGAACGCTAACCCGACGCTATGTGATCTACAACGGCGAAGCCAGACAGTTTAGTGACGGCATTGAGGCACTACCCTACTCCCGAGCCGCGGAAATCTTCTGATGGGCTGTATTCCCGCCGCAAGTTACGCACGGCTCTTGAAACGGCGAGCACCGTCGTGCAATCCGAGCACCCTATCTAGTTCTTGGCCTGCTTGTAAGCGTAGTAGTAGTTGTAGCGGCCATAGCCGTAACGACGGGCCTGTTGGCGCACCATGTTGAACACGACCCCCCGGATTTGACCACCACCGAGCCTGACTCGTTTGATGGACTCCATGATCTCACGGGGCGGATGCTGATCCGCACGCAAAACCAGCAGTGTCGTGCCGGCAAGCGGCGCCAGAATTCCGGAGTCCGTCACCGCCAAATTGGGTGGACTGTCGATAATGACGGTGTCGTATTCGGCTGAAACCTGCTGCAGCAACTCAACCATTTTCGGCGTGGAAAGAAGCTCGCTGGGGTTCGGCGGAATCGTGCCGGAGGTAATCACATGCAAACCTTCCTGCTCGGACTGACCCATCGCATCGCGCCACTCCAGCGCACCCGTCAGCACTTCGCTGAGGCCAGGCTTCCTGGGCCTGCCCGTGTACTTATGAAGGCTGCCGCGGCGCATGTCGGCATCAATCACGAGGACCGTTCGGCCTGCGCTGGCAATGGATGCCGCCAGGTTGGTAGAGACAAAGCTCTTGCCAAGGCCGGGGCGAGGCCCGGTAATCAGCACGATGTTATTCGCCGCGTCGTGCGTGCCAAAGTGCAGCGCGGTACGCAAGCTCTTCAAGGCTTCCAAGGCCGGGTCATCGCGGGTGGACTGACGATCCAGGGTCTTCAAGCCACGAGCCAGCTTTTCGCCCTTGCCAAACAACGATTGCTGAACTTTGCTCAGGGGCACGTTGGCAAATACCGGCAGGCCAAATTGCTGTTCAAAAACGTGCGGGTCATCGATGGTGTGATACAGCGCACGGCGTAGAAACACCGCCGCCACACCGATAAACCCACCCAGTACAAGCGAAATGGCCAGAATCAGCGCCTTTTTGGGCTTGATGGCCTCCCGCGGCAGCCCCGCATAGTCAACAATGCGGACAGTCCCGATGGTGCCGGCTTTCGCCACCTCCAACTGCTGGGCGTTGTTTAGCAGCCCGGTGTAGAGCTCCGTATTCACCTTCACATCCCGCGTCAGGCGCAAAAGCTCCTGCTGCGTTTCTGGCAGCTCCTTGATTTTCCCCTCCAAGTTTTTGCGGTTGCCTTCAAGCTCGCGTAGTTGCGCGTCGATCGCCTGTACCGAGGGGTGTGTAGTCTGAAACCGCTGTAACAGCTGTTCACGCTGCTGAGACAGAGAGAGACGCATGGCCTCCAGCTCTGAACTCTGGCGTAGGAGCAGCTCCGTCTCCTGCATCAAGTCGGCGCTACCTTGGCTGGTGCGGTAGGCGTTGAACTGAACTTCAGACGCTTCAAGCCTACGCCGCAACGCAGGGAGTTCCTTGTTCAAATAGCTCAGCGTCTGCTCGGCTTCTTCACCCTTGCGTTCAACGTTCTGCCGGAGGTAGTTGTTGGCAATCGCGTTGAGAATCTCTGTAGCATCCTTCGGGCTTGCACTCTGCAATTTCAGGCTCAGGATGCCGCTATCTTTGCCTTTTTCAGACACGTTGAGCTCGGCTAGCAAATCCTGAACCGCCGTTAATCGGTCCTTTCGCGTAACGATGAACACCTGACCGAGGTGACCCTGCAGGTTCTGCACCTGGATACTGATGCCCGAGTCAGCATCACGGACCGTCTCACCAGCCTTGCCAAGCAACTCGATATTGAGATCATCTGCGGTTAATCGATAGTGTCCGTCTTTTGACGTGATTTCGAGTGAGAAAGGAACATTCAGCAGAAAGTCCGGGACATCGAATCGACCTAATCGAAGCTCCTCATCAGATCGAGCATACTTTGACGGAAACAGGTGTGTCAGCGCTTTGGCTAATCCATTGCCCTCACCGGCGAGCCTCGCCACTCCCTTGCCAATCAGCGGGAAATATTTGGGCTCCACCGACACATCGAGCGCCATTTGATCAATCGTCCGCCCCAGCACCAAGCGGCTTTTGATCAGTTCGATCTCGGCCGTGGACTCACTCGAAGTACTGAGCATATCGCCCATTTCACCGAACAAGGCCCCAAAGCTGTCGGACTCCGTCTCCAACTGAACCAGGGCGTCGGCTTCGTAGATGGGGGTACTGAGAAAGGCAAATGCGGTCCCAAACAGCAAGACGACTACGGTTGAAGCAATAACAAGCCACTTGCCCTCAAGCAAAATGTCGAGCAGTTCACCGATATCAATTTCATCATCCACGCCACCACCATTGGCGGCAGGTTCATATTGTGAGTTCGTCATCGTGTCGCCGCTGCACTGCCCTGGTTCAGAATGGAGAAGAAGGACAGCATCTGCCCGACGACATTGCTCCAGCGATTTAGCCCTGTCTGATCGACATAGACAAGGTCGCCATCACGCAGCTCAAACCGCTGCGCGGCAGCCAGGTTCAGTGCGTTTGATGCATCCAGCCAATGCACCTCGGGAATCGCACTGGCCTGACGCATGACCAGAATCCGGCCAGCTTCGGCAGTACGACCATTCAAGCCCTCCACTTCCGCCAATACGTCAGCAAGAGACTCCACGGAATCATTCAAGAATACGCTCTGAGGGCGAAAGACCTCACCCATGACGTTCACGCGCTGCTCGTTGGCAAAACCCACATGAATGACATCACCCGCCAGAAGTCGGGGGTTGTTTTGCTGACTACCGGATTCGGTATAGGCCTTGAAATCCAGCTTGTAACTCAGGTTGCCCCGGGTGAGGCGAATATCCCGTGAATGGGCATCAGGGATGAGGCCTCCGGCTTCTTGCAAAGCGTCGGCCAAATAAAGCGGGATGTCGAAGATCGGTACGTTGCCCGGCTTGGCGACAGCGCCCCCTACCTGCACCCGCTGGCTGCGGTACTGGATGATGCGAATATCCACCTGAGGTTTGCGCAGCACCTGCGCGAGGCAGTTTGTGAGCTTGCTGCGCAGATCAGCCCGGGTAAGACCTGCGGCCTGGAAACGACCGCAGTAGGGGTAGAAAATCATCCCCTCTTCATCAATCAGGTTGCCCGACTGTTCAGCCGACCGAAACTCCCCTTGGGGAATCGTCAACTCCGGGTGCTCCCAAATCGTGACACTGACAACATCACCCGGGCCCAGCACGTAGCCTCTAAAGGGACCAGCGTCAGGGACAGCTCCGGAGCGCTCGGCGGAATTCCCGAGGCTATCTGCAGTAATACGGCGAATATTGATCGGCAGGCCTTTACCCGTCTCCGGGTCACGCGCGACCACGCTTACACCCTCGTCCACGCCGCCGGCGTACATTCCTGGCGCCAATGCACACCCCGTCAAGATTCCGGAGGTGAGCAGCACCAGCATCGCCTGCCCAAAAGAGCCCACAGCACCGAGCGTGCAATTTCGATTCATAATTCTCATTATTCAGTAGCTATCTTGAACGCAAGTAGTACGGCGTGTAGCGGAAGCGATCCAAGGTATCCGTCAGCAGGTTGCGTAGTGGCGTGAACTGCCGGACCAGGAAGGGCTGCAACTCATTTCCACGATCACCTGTGTCTATCGATGTTTCCACACCCAGGTCGAAGTTGGGCGTGCCGCTGACACTCACCCACCGATTGCCGTAGGCCTTGTCTGGAGAAAGCTGCATCATAAACGTAATGCCCAAAGCTTTGTCTACGCCGGAATCATTAAAGGCGTCAGCCTCTTTGTAGTAAAGGCCTAACCGGTTTCTGCCGAAGTACTTGTAAAGATCCACCCGGTAGCCCTCGTCGCCAAAGAGGAAAGTTCCATAACTCACCAGGGCGGCGTAACGCGCGGGTGTCAGCCAGGCAAACACCCGACCCACTTCGTATTTATCTGTATAAGCGTCGGGTGCATTGGAAAACTTGTTCCGATGGTAGTCCAGCACGAAGCGCCCACCAAAGGGGGCCGCTACAACTTCCCATCGTTTGAATCGCAGATCACCTGCCATGCCCTGCGTCCACTGTCCAAAGACCCCCGGCAGCATGTGCAGTGTGTACTGCCAGCCTTTCTGCACGGTGCGCGGTGCAACCGGGCCACTGTTGAAGAAACCGCCCTCTTCATAATCATCCGATCGGAACGCCGGCTCGTCATAAACAACGAAGCCACTCAAACCCAGCGGCGCCACCAGCGTCCCGGAGAAGCGCGCCTTCACGTCGTAATCAAATCTCCCAACTTCAGTACCCACCGCAAACGCCGTTGCGGGTTCCACTCGCAGATTCAGGTGCCCCCAGTCCTCCACAGACCAACGTGAGAAGGTAGACCAACTGGTTAGCCAGCGCGCGTCATAACGCCCTTGCGAATTACAGCCCAATGTCATCACTGGAATACCGGATGCCCTTATGTCCTTTGTACCCGCGCAGACACCCTGCTCCTGCAAGAGGTACCCCCCACCCAAGTTGGATGCTGCCGCGTCCGCGCCAGCGGGGTTCCGCAAAAACTCGGTGCGGCGCGTCTCGTTCTTGCCGCCGATGGGCGCAGTTGCTCGCTCGTTGCGTTCAGCAGACGCGATAGCCTTTTGTTTAGTACGACGCGGAACCAAACGATCTGTTTTGCCTAGAGGCAAGCGGACACCCACCTGGTAATAGACCGGGTCAGCATCGTTGGTGGAAACGTAACTCTGCAAATAGATAGAAGCCCTCTCGACATGCCCGCTCAGGCGAAATCCCAGTTGGGTTTCCACACCGTCGTAATCGGCCAACAGGTCAAACCAATTCGAGGGGGCATACCGAAGCCCACCGAATGCGCCCGCGAGAGCCACATTTTCATCATCGCTGATGCCAAAGCCCGCCACGGCTTTCACACGACCAAACTGCGCACTGCCGACTCCAAAATACACCGGGGAGAAGTTCACGGCTTCGCCGGCAAAATCTCGCGCTCCAACTGCAAACTGGAATCGGCCATGATTGAGTAGTTGCAGCTTGGCGTGACCTGACAGGTCGTTTAAACGGCGTCTCCCCTCCTGGTTGTACCAGGTTGTCAAGCGAAACCCCAACTCAAGCCGCGGAATGATAGCCAAATTAACGTGATCCGTCGCCGCTCGCTCGGTGGTTGATGACAGCCGAGATAGCAAGGGAACACCTTCGCCAACCGACAGCCTGCCGTTCGTCCGCATATATTCCGCTGTGTCGTAGTTGATAAGACCCGCATCAGGGACAGTTAGTAGTCCACTTCCACCGCCTCCCAATGCGACGCTACCTGCACTTAGCGCCACAAGCGATTCGTATAGCACCTAGCCCACCTTCATTTGATGAATTACCACAGATACCGCGAGGGTACTGGAAGCTCTAAAGCTCCGCTCAATCCCAACCTGAATGCCATATTTAGCTATCGCGAAAGGAATAACGTTTGCTCTAGAAATGTGAACACTCGTAAGCTTCCCCTCCCTGGCTACACGTAGTTAGTAGAGCTTTCTGGCACATTTATTAGCCAGGAGGTTCCGATGAGGAAATCACGATTTACTGAGACACAGATCGTGTCGATCTTGAAGCAGGCGGATGCGGGAGCGTCCGTGCAGGACATTTGTCGGCAAAACGGCATCAGCAATGCGACGTACTACAAGTGGAAGTCGAAGTACGGAGGCATGGAGGCCTCTGATCTCAAA
>JBFIER010000002.1:0-379544 GCA_041603255.1 Oceanococcaceae bacterium
GCCAGGTCGATGGCGATGGTCGTAGGATTCATGGCGGACTCCCTTTGGTTTGACTGATGCGTCGAAACTTCAGTGTGGTACTTCAGATACCGAAAATGCCGGGGGAGTCCATTTCATCACTGCAAGGGACGTTTGACCCGCTGCCCATTTTTGCTTCCGCAAAAACAGGCATCGCCTCAAATGCACCTGAGCTTCGGCGTTCGGCGGCAAGTCAGGGTTTTCTACAACTTGACTGTTTGGGCGTCGAGAGATCGTTGATAAAACTACGCAACCTGCGTAGAATATGGCCTTATGAAAGCCGTCTTTGTCGAACTGCCCGCGTTTGAAAAATGGCGGCGCGAGTACCTTACCGACGATCAGTTTCGGGAGTTTCAGCTCCAACTGATGGCTAACCCTGAGGCCGGAGACGTAATTTCCGGATCTGGCGGGGTACGGAAGGTGCGGTTTTCCGACGCCCGACGCGGCAAAGGGAAACGAGGTGGCCTACGTGTCATCTACTACTGGTGGGCTGAGGGTGCAGAGTTTTGGTTGTTCACCCTCTACGACAAAGATGAGGCGAATGATTTAACGCCTGACGAACGTAAGGCCATTGGCAGACGGGTCAAAGCGGAAATCACCGCAAGGAGCAAAGGAACATGAGCAAACGTAATTTGTTCGCAGAAATTGACGAGGGCTTTGATGCACTGGCGGAGCAACGTCAGGGTAAACGCACCCTCCGCACTCACAAAGTTGAGGGCGCTCCAGTTCCTGAAATCACCCCGGAACAGCTGGTTGCACTACGTCAAAAGCTCAACTTATCCCGCCCTGTATTCGCCGACTATCTCCGCACGAAGGACCGCACCTTGGAGAATTGGGAACAAGGCCGAGCCAGGCCAAATGCCCAGGCCACGCTTCTTATTCATCTGGTGGCAAAGTATCCGGATACTGTGAAGCGCCTCGCATCAATTTAGTGTCCTGCTTTCTTGTGAGGAGCGGTAAATTGGGGTGTGGAGAGTTGCCGCCGAACAAATCGTTTCACCGGACGTTTGACCCGCTGCTCGCTTTTGCTACCGCAAAATGCGGCATCGCCTCAAACGCCGCTGAACTCAGGCGTTAGCATTCACTGGAAATCGAGTGCGACATCTGGCCGCCTTGCAATATTGCTTGTGATACTTTAGTGTCACATCATGCGTACAGAACTTGTTACAACACTCAAGCGGAAGGCTACCGACCTACTAAGCGAGCTCGCCCAAGATCGGGAGCCAATCCTGATTACCCAGCATGGTTTGCCCTCAGCATATTTGATTGATGTCGACAGCTACGAAAAGCTTCAAGCCAAGATGCAGTTATTGGAAGGCATCGCGAGAGGTGAAAGGGCGATAGAAGAAGGCCGGTCTCTTACCCAAGCTCAAGCCAAGTCCAAGATGGCTCGATGGCTGAAGTAATCTGGTCCGAGCCAGCATTGGCCGACCTAGATGCAATAGCTGATTACATAGCATTGGAAAATCCGTCAGCCGCTCGTGAGCTGGTCCAAGCGGTGTTCGCACACGTAGATCAGTTGGAAGCTCATCCTGATAGCGGGTCTTTCCCACAAGAATTATCAGAGCGCCGGTGCCGCCAAATCGTTGAGCCTCCATGCCGAGTGTTCTATAGGCACGATAAACAGCAAGATCGCGTGTACATCCTCCATGTGATGCGGAGTGAGCGTAAGTTACGTCGAACGAAGTTGCGGAGAGGTGGTGCCGGTGAAACCTGACTTCAACTTTGAAGTGCAATTTTCAGGCGAGCCGAAGAGCGCGCCTGCCGTTACGGCAGGCCGGTGCTGGTTTCCTGAACAATCTTCCACGCGCCGGCCTCGTTTGCTAGCACCAGCGTTTTGAGCGATTTGTCGGCGTAGGTGGATGATTGGTAGGTCTGTTCAAATTTCACCGTCACCTGGCTTTCTCTGCTCTCGATCAGCTCCAGGGGGCCGAGCTTCACCGTAATGGATGCCGGTGCGCTGACCTTTTTGGTCCGGCTGGCTTTCCAGCTTTCCAGTGAGGCGCCGCTCGCAGGTGCGAATTCGGCAGAGTAGGCGGCCAGATAGCAGCTTACATCCTGCTCGGACCAGCACTTGGCCCAGGTGTTTACGGCCTCGGTGATGGGTGACAGGCTCGGCGCGGCGGCCAGTTTTTCGCTGGCTGCAACTGTGGCGACTGGAGCCGGGGATTTTGTCACCACTGGCTTTGGCTGAGGTACCGGCGTGGTTTTAACGACCGCTGTCGGAGCAGGGGTCGGGGCTTTGCTTGCGGGCGCCATTGTTGCAGCCGGGGCTTCGGCAACAGGCGTGGAGGGTACTTCTTCCAGCACAACTTCTTCCATCACTTCTTCGGAAATCATGTCTTCTGCAGGTGCTGCAGGCTCACCCGGCGTCGTCCAGCGAATCATGACGATCAGCACCGCGATGACGACTGCTGCTGCTACCCAGCTCGTGATTCCGTTCCCGTGGTTGTGCATTCCTTACTCCCTCTGTCGTATTCGGTGTGCCATTGCGGCAAATGGCGCGCCAGGGCGCCGATAAATCCCCGAGTTAGGCATACAAGCATCGTGCCAACTGCGAAATTATCGGTAAGGGAGTGCTTAGGCCGGGATCAGGTGTTTTGCTGCTGGTTTTCGGCGATGTCTTTGTGCACCTGTTCCATATCCAGTGCTTTGAGCTGCTTGATGCCTTCTTCCAGCGCGCTGCCAGGTATGGCGCCGGGGTTGGAGAACACCACCACTTTTTCCCGCATGAATACCAACGTGGGAATGGAACGCACCTGGAACATGCCCGCGAGCTGCTGTTCTTCTTCCACATTGACCTTGCAGAAGGCGATATCGGGGTGGTTTTCCGAGCTGCTTTCGAAGACCGGGCCGAACTGCTTGCACGGGCCGCACCATTCGGCCCAGAAGTCAAAAATGACGATGTCGTTGTTGGCGATCGTGTCTTCGAATTGGTCGGTTTTTAGGTTGATTACAGCCATGCCGGCATCTGTTCCTTGATTGTGGGTTTCGAGGGGGGGTAAACCTACGCGTCTTCGCAATGTGGTGGGGGCATTTCGCCAAACGCGCCTTTTCATCTTGGCCCATGTTGGCGGCTTGGGGGTGTGACCTGAATCAACAACAACTGTTCCTGTCATCAGTTTTTCCCACAGGACGGGAATTGTGGCCGCGGCGCAATCGCTGCAAACTAGCGCGGTCGATATGGCCCTGGGGACTGCTGCGCCGCCCTGTGCGTGAGGCGTTCGGGCCAGCTTCGACCATAACAATTAGACGAATCTGGAGAACCGTCACATGTCATTTCATGCTGCTCAGCGCTGCGTGCTGCTGGGATTTATCGCCGTGTTCGTATCGGCCTGTGGTCAACAGGCGCCGATGACTTCCGCCCGAATGGAGAACGCCCCCGAGCCGACTTCCGTGCTGCAGGAGGTGCTGGCAGGCGAGTCGGGCCCCGGTACAGCAGCCCGTGACGAAGAACCTGCGGGGGATTCCGGGCTGCAGGTGCTGACGTTGATCTCCGAGTTCGAGGCCTCCGGTGAGCCCAGCCTGGGCGTCACGCCGGACGGGGTGATCTTCACCAACCTCGGCAGCCTGGTTTTTCGCTCCACCGATGGCGGCAGCACCTGGGAAAACGTGGGCGACCCGGCGCCGCTGTATCCCAACAACGACCCGGACCTGGCGGTGGACCTGGATGGCAACATCTGGGAATCGCGCCTGTATGCGCTGGTCTGCAATGAAGTCAGTGTGAGCCAGGATATGGGCGATAGCTGGTCCACGTTCCCCATCGTGTGCAACCTGCCGGTGGGTGACCGCCAGTACGTGGTGCCCACCAAAGACTGCGAAGCCTTTTTGTACTGGCATCAGGTGCCGTCATTCCAGCAGACCGTCATGCGCACCAGCGACTGCGGCGCCACCTGGCTGCCGACCGGTTTTGCCGAATCGCCGGATCACCACCTGCTGATCAACGAGGGCAGCACCTGGGGCGGCGGGGGTTTCTACAACCCGGTCACCGACAGCGTATTCCTGACCTACACCCGCAATACCGGCCTGGTCACCGAAGACACGCTGGGTCTGATCAACGACAAGCCGCACCCGGGCTTCAGCGTGACCCGCGATGACTTCAGCTGGGAAGAAGGCGTAGGCCCGCAGATGGACGGCGGCGTGCTCGGCCTGGGCCTGGTCACCGGTGCGGCGGACAAGGCCGGCAACGTGTACCTGGCCTGGGGCGAATACGAGAACGGTCTGGGCGTGAACGTGTTCGTGGCCAAAAGCGAAGACGATGGCAAGACCTGGAGCGAGAAGGTGCGTGTGGACAGCGGCCTGGGGAGTCGGGTTTTCCCGATGATTGCTGCCGGGGATGACGGCCGCGTGGCCGTGGCGTATTACAAATCGGAAGAACTGGGTTACCCGGATGACGCCGGCATGTGGACGGTGGAGCTGACCGCACTGGATCTGACCGACCCCACCGCCGACAACGTGGTGCTGGAGCGGGTGTCCCTGTCTACCGGGCGGGTCATCAAGCAGGGGGCGATCTGCATCAGCGGCACCACCTGTGCCGAAGGCCGGGAGTTTCTGGATTACTTCGGCCTGAAGGGCATGCCCGATGGCACGGTCATCGTGAACTACAACGAATTGACCGAAGATGGGGTGTTGCGCAACTGGTTTGCCCGCACGCGCACCCCGTTCCTGAAGGCCGACTGATATCCGGTGAAGGGGAGCTGAGGGGCGGTGTCAGCTCCTCCGCAATAATCCCATCAGCGGCGCGGCCATGACGCAGAAGGCGACAAACTGCGTCATGAAGAAGGCGAAGCGCACCGACGTGGTCAAGGTGGTTTCCCGCACCATCACATGAATCAGCGATTGCGCTATCCGCGCCGGCAACACGATCAATGCCGCGGTGTCGATGGTGCTGCTGCTGATGCCGGCCACGTGCAGGCAGAACACCAGAAAGCCAAACAGCGGCAGGTTCTCGATGCAATTGGCGTGGGCGCGCATGGCGCGGCGGTACCAGTCGGCGCCCTCGACTTTGTCGGCGCGGAAGCTGGTGATGGGGATTCTTCCGGTTAGGATGTTGGACCAGCGATAGACCCCAATCGTGGAAATCAGCAGGAACATCGTCCACACCGTGAAGCCAAACAAGCTCCAGACAGGAATCGTCATAACACTCTCGTTGCAAGGGGGTGGGGGGTGTGATGCTAGATCGCTGCATCGGGCCTGAGATGCCTGAGCTTCCGCCGTGTTTGATCCTGCGTCCTGATTGCTAGCGGGAGGCTCGTGGACGCGTTATCCAATGTGTTGAGCAGCATCCGCCTGCAGGGTGCGATGTTTCTCTCCGCCGAGTTCAGCGACCCGTGGTGCGTGGCGACATTGACCGCCGGGCCGGCCTGTCGCGCGTTGTTGCCGCAGGCCAAACAGGTGATTCCGTTTCACCTGGTCACCCGGGGCCGCTGCGTGGTGTACCCCGAAGGCGGGGCGCCGGTGGAGGTGCAGCAAGGGCAGGCGGTGATCTTCCCGCACGGCACACCGCATCGCATGGGTAGCCAGCAAGGCACCACGGTGCGCGATGTCTCCATGCTGATTCAGTCCTCGCTGCCGGCCGACGGCATCCGCCGCATTGCCTATGGCGGGGGCGGCGAGGCCTGCGTGCTGCAATGCGGGTTTCTGGCCTGTGACCCGACCACGGCCAACCCGCTGCTGGAAGCGCTGCCGGATGTGCTGGTGATGTCGTTGTGCGATGAGGCGGGCGCCAGCACGCCATTCTTGTCGTCGATCTGGAGCTATGCCGAAAGCGTTTCGGCCACCGCGGCGCCGGGAACGATTGCGGCGCTGGCGAAGCTTTCGGAATTGCTGTTCATCGAGGCGGTGCGGCGCTATGTCGCCGATTTGCCGGAGGAAGCGCAGGGCTGGGTGGCCGGGCTGCGCGACCCGCTGGTGGCGCGCACCCTGGCGCTGATCCACCAGCAGCCCGAAGTCGCGTGGACGCTGGATACGCTGGCGCGCAAGGTGGGTTCGTCGCGCAGTGTGATCAGCGAGCGCTTTGCCAAATATCTGGGCTGCCCACCGATGACCTATCTCAGCCGCTGGCGCATGCAGGTGGCCGCCCACATGCTGGACGGCGCTGCGGGCAACATCGATGCGGTATCGCGCGCGGTGGGCTACGGATCGCAGTCGGCGTTTTGCCGGGCATTTGCCCGCGAATACGGGGTGCCGCCGAGTCGCTGGCGAGGCGCGCATTGATGGCCATAATCATCCAAGATGCGCAGGCGGCGCATGCGGATGTGGCATTGTCCGTTTTGAAAGCCAACCCGGCCTTGCGGCTCTACGAGCGATTGGGGTTTCGGGTGGTGGGTGAGGACGAGTACGAGGGCCTGGTTAACCGCCGGGTGCGGGACGGAACAGCTCAGGAGGGACGATGAAAATGCAAACCGGAATGCGTGCGCTCAAAGCACGGTTAGCGCTGATTGTGGGCACCGTGCTGGTGTCATCGTGTGCGATTGCACCGCCGGCAGGCAACGGGCCGCATTACTGGGACACGGTGCTTGGCGACTGGAAGGGCCGCGAGGCCATCGAGCTTTGGCGCACCTGGGGTGTACCCACCGCGATTGTCGAAGCCCCCAACGGCAACGAGATGCACGTGTATATCGGCAACGTCACCGGTACCAGCAGCGGGGCGCTGTTCTTTGAAAGCAACGGACTGTCCGTGGGGAAAAACACCTCGCGGGCTGGCTGTGAAACCGACTTCGAAGTCAACGACGCCAAGGTGATCGTGGGCGCCATCTGGCGCGGTGATGCTTGCCCCAAATCGGAGAAGCAGCAACGCCCGAAGTGGCTGGCGGCCGTTCCCATCGGCTTCTAGTTTCCCGCTCAGGGGTCTGACGAGCAGGGGGCTGACGACCTGTCGGCCCCGACGACAGGATTCACCGTTCCCATAACCGGCCGATTGGCGCGGTATTTGCTGGGGGCTTTGCAGGCGCGCGCGGCAGGGTGTGGTGAGGATTCACCGGCCCGGCAGTGACAACGCTGGAGAACCCACAACAAGGACGTACCTGTCATGACGAATATTCAACGGGCTGCCGCGCTGGCCGCCGTGCTGCTGTTTGCTGCCTGCGATGGTGGCCGCGATCTGGCCCCGGCTGGCAACGCTAGCGCCCCGCGGGCGGAATCCACCTTCGACATCGTGGAAGCCGACATGCTCGGCGTGCATGCGGCTCTGGCCGGTGAACTGCCGCTGGCAGATGGCAGCACGCTGACCTGCGTCAGCCTGGTGCAGATGTATATCGACCGCATCCTCGCCTACAACGACATGCCGCAGCCCAGCGGTGGTTTGCCGATCCGCGGGGTGCTCACCATCAACCCCCATGCGCTGGACATCGCCGCCGAACTGGATGTGGCCTACGAGCGTGATGGCGGCATCGGTGAGCGGTATCTGCACTGCATGCCGGTACTGCTCAAGGACAATTACGACACCTTTGATCACCCGTCCACCTCCGGGTCCTACGCGATGCTCGGGCACCAGGCCGGAGTGGATGCGCACTCGGTCGTAGGTTTACGCGCCGCGGGCGCGGTGATTCTGGGCAAGGCCAACCAGGATGAGTTTGCGTTCTTCACCACCGGCTTCTCGGCACGGGCGATCCAGGTGATGAACCCTTACAACACCAGCGAAAGCCCGGCCGGGTCGTCATCGGGTACCGGCGCGTCGCTGGCGGCCAGCTTTGCCATCGGTGGCACCGGCTCGGATACCTGCCAGTCCATCCGTCACCCCAGTTCGGTCAACGGCCTGGTCGGTATCCGGCCCAGCCTGGGGGTGATCTCGCAGCACGGGATTTTCCCCTTGTCGCATGCTCGGGATACCGGCGGTCCGATGACCCGCAGCGTGCGGGATTCGGCGCTGATGCTCACGGCCATGGCCGGCGTGGACCCGCGTGACCCCAAAACCGAGGTCTTCCCGGCCACCGCACGGCCCCAGAGCTACCTTGAGTATCTCGATCGCGCGAAAAACGGGGTGGCGGGACGCAATATCGGTGTGGTTCGCCAGATCGGCACCAACACCAGTCCTGCCGGGACCGGCGCGCAGGGCGAGCTGATTGCGGCAGCGGTCAGCAAGATGGAAGCGATGGGTGCCCACGTCTATGACGTGTATCTGCCGGATTTCACCAACCGCGGTGCGGGCTCCAGCCACTACGACATGAACGACTACTTCAAGGTGTTTGAAGCCGAAGGCGGACACAGTGCGCGGCACTGCGTGAGCAGCCTGATGGCCACGGAAGCCAACGGGCGCGGGGCCTGTTTGGCGATGGAGGGGATTCTGGAGTCGGCCCGGGTCGGGCCGCGAACGGCGCCGCTGTTTGCCCTGGTGGCCACCGGCGACCCGGACGCGGCGCCGACCGAAGATCAGCTCGCCGCCATCGTGGGTGAGCGGGACTACGTGACCGGCGTGATGGACGCGCTGGTCGATGCCGACGGGCAGCCGGTGCGCGATGCGTCCGGCAACCAGGTGCGCCTGGATGCGCTGATTCTGTCGCCCGGCCCGACCGGCGGCCGCACCTGTGATTTCGGCTCGACCACGCAGATGGGGTCGATTGTGGTGCCGGTGGGCTTCGATGACTCCGTGGGGGTGCCGCGGGGGATGGAAATCTTCGTGCGGCAATTCGACGAAGGCACGGGGCTGGGCATCGCCTATGACTACGAGCAGGCCACTCGTCATCGGGCACCGCCGGACATCATCCCCAGCCCGCTGATGGCACAGGAAACGCTGGCTGAATTCAATGCCCGGCAGCAACGGGCCCTGATGGCTGCAACCTCTGCCGCGCCGGAAGATCTGCCGCTGGCGGTGTATCAGCAGGCCTTGCTGGAGTTGCTGGGTCTCTGAGCGGCTGGCAGCGCTGTGCCAGAATCGCGGGATGATTTATCACCTGGCGACACTGCTGCTCGGGCCGGTCTTTCTGGTGCAGGGAAAATATGTGCGCCGGGTGACCCCGAAGCTGCCGGAACCGGAGGGCGGGCGTGAAGGCCTGTGCGGTGAGGGGCCGGCGTTTTCGGTGCTGATCATCGGGGACTCGGCCGCCGCCGGTGTCGGTGCGGCAAGCCAGGATGAGGCGCTGAGTGGCCATTTGCTCGGTGCCTTGAGTTCGCGCTACGCGGTGATCTGGAAGCTGCTCGCCCAATCGGGGGACAACTCCACGCAGTTGCTGGACAAGATGCGCTGTGTTGCCGATGCGCACTTCGATGCGGTGGTGGTATCCATCGGCGTGAATGATGTGACGTCGATGACCACCACCGCGACGTGGCTGAACAACCTGCGAGCGCTGCACACGCTGCTGCAGCAGAAGTTCGGCGCGCCACAGGTGTATTTTTCCAGCTTGCCGCCGATGCATCTGTTTCCGGCCTTGCCCCATCCCTTGCGCTGGTGGCTGGGGCGGCGGGCGCTGCAGTTCAACCGGCTGCTGGAGGAATTCGCGCAGAACCGGCCCCGCTGCACCTTCGTGGCGATTCCCTACCCACCGGACCAGCAACTGATCGCCGCGGACGGCTTCCACCCCGGCCCCTTGGCCTATCGCCTGTGGGGCGCCCACCTGGCCGAGCTGTTGCACGCCCAGCGCGATGTGAAGGATTCGGCCGCCGAAGCCGCAGCCCTCAGCTGACACGGCTCGGGTTGCAAACCCGGGCGGCCCAATCCCAAGGCGTGATCTGACACACTTCGCCCCGGGAGTACATAAGCGAGTTCAGCTTGAATAAGTTTGTTGCGGTCTCGGCTGTGGCCGTGTGTATGGCCGTTATCGATTCCGTGGGCGGGATGCTGGGGCTGTGGTCGGTGACCGGGGGCGATACGCAGCGATTGCTGATCACGGCGTTCGAGGCGCTGACGATGCTGTTGCTGCTGGGCAACAGCGTGGCGATACGCCAATCCATCCTGAATGACCCCGCGCTGCGTCACCTGCGCGTGGTGGCCACCCTGAGCACCCTGTCTTTGCTGGTGTGTCTGGGGGGCGACCTGGTCAACTTCAACCTGCCGCAGACCTATTTCCGGCACGGTGAGGTGATCAAACACGATTACCTGGCCGATTCGGTGTGGTTTTTTGCTCCCGGTTACAGCCTGCTGATCGCCGCGATTGCCGTGGCCATCCGGAAAACCGGTCGGGGATTGGGCGCCTTGTACGCGGCGTGGGCGGTGGCCGCGGTGGTAGGCGTGGCCACGTTGTACTCGATGTATCTGCCGGAAGCTGGCTCCTATGTTCTCCGGATGACGGGGGGTTACAGCGTGATCATCACCGCCGTCGGGTTCACCGGCGGCGTGCTGATCTGGGCGTTTGGCGGGATGCGGGCGCCGGCCGGGATCTGGTGGGTTGGCGCTGGGGTGATCCTGGCCAATCTCGCCGATGCGGTGATCGGGCAGTTCTGGATCTATGGCAACCGCGGGGATGGCTTTTTCCCCATCGCCCGTGAGGTGAACTGGATCATGTACGTGGGTTCGCAGGCGCTGGTGATTCACCTGCCGCGGGTGGTTGCCGCCTCCGGGCGTATTCGCAGCCAGAGCCACCACCCTGGATGAAACCGCAATAAGGAACGGGCATGGGCAAGATTTACCAGCAGATCGATGCATCGCTCAGCGATTGGTTGGCTCAGCAGCAGATGTTCTTCGTGGCGACGGCGCCGCTAAGCGCGGATGGCAGGGTGAATGTGTCGCCGAAGGGCGGCGACAGCTTCCGCATTCTGGGGCCCAACGAGGTGGCGTATCAGGACTACACCGGTAGCGGCATCGAAACGATGGCGCACCTGCGCGAGAACGGCCGCATCGTGCTGATGTTCTGTGCCTTTACCGGCCCGCCGAAGATTCTTCGTCTGCACGGGCGAGGGGAGGCGATCCGCCGGGATGACCCGCGCTATGCCGGGTTGGCGGCGCAGTTCCCCGCGCACCCGGGGGCGCGGGCCTTGGTACGCGTCGACGTCACCCGGGTATCGGATTCCTGCGGGTTTTCCGTTCCGTTATATGAATTCCAGCAGCCGCGCACCGTGCTCGACCAGTGGGCGCAGGGAAAAACGGCGGACGAGTTGCGGGAATATCGCAACACGCGCAACGGGCAAAGTATCGACGGCCTGCCGGGCTGGGATAGCGACTGAATCGCGCCCCGTCGCGCCGGCGCTCCTCAGGAGGCATTTGGGGGTGAGGGCTTGGCGGGTTGAGCAGTGTCGGCGAAGTGCTCCTGCCAGTAGCGGCGGGCATCGGATGCCAGGGCCGTGCGCTGGGCCGGGTTGGGCAGCCATGCGGCGCGATTCGCCAGCGCCGTGAGGATGAAGTTCAGAAACACCAGATGCTGGCGCAGGATGCGGCGTCGGCGATGCGGGACGATGGGGTTGAACAGCCCGTGGCGGTTGAAGATCTGCATCGGATTCTTGCGTACCCACAGCCAGGAACCCATTTCCAGCGTGAGGGGCAGCAGCGGGCCCTGGTCGCCGGCCAGACTTTTGGCGTAGAGGTAATCCCAGATGTCGCCGTGGGTCATGTAGTGCTGACACTGCGGCTCAATCCGGTAGGCCACATGGTTGGGGTAGGTGCGGCGGAACAGATTGCGTAATGCGTAGATTTCCGCGAGATGCGGAATGGGCTCGCGGCGATGGGCCCACGGGAACCAGATCCGGTTCACCGCGCCGAAGCCGCTGTGGCAGTCCACGCTGATCGACAACGGTGCCTGGCGGGTTTCTTCCTGGACCAGTTGCAGCAGGGCTGCGGCTTCCGGTGCCAGATCAGTGCCGCGGTACCAGGGCAGCCGCGGCGAGATCTTCTGCCCGCCCACCAGCCAGTGGGCGTGGACGGCCTCGATGGGCGCATTGCGCATCAGGTCGATGCCCGTTGCGGTGCTGCGGGTGCCGTGCAGATAGCCCGAAGGGTTGGCGATGGGAACGACCACCAGGCTGATTTGCCTCAGCAGATCCTGCAGATGGGCATCCCAGCTGGCTTGTTCCAGCAGGCTATGCAGAAACGCCAGCACCACATCCACACCGATGCGTTCGTTGCCGTGTATGCCGCCGACGATGATGGCTCGGGGCGCTTCGGGACGGGCGCTGCCAATGCGCAGCACTTCCATAGGGAACGGGCACTGCACAATCTCCGCCGGAACCAGCACGCGCCGGGACAGCATGTGCGGGTGTGCGGCGGCCAGGGCATCGATTTTTGACTGCGTCTTTTTCATTATTCGCCGGCGGTGGCGGCAAGCTGCAAACGTGCGGTGCCGAGCATAACCGGAGTTGATGACACTGCCATACGACCAAAGACGGAGAACCAAACAACGCCATCAACTCAGCAGGAAAATGCGCGAGCAAACTAAAATGCGGAGTTCTCCAGCGCATAGGGGCCCGGCGAAGGTCAGGCGACAGATCATGGCAAGTACGCTGTATCAAAAAATTTGGGATGAGCATCTGGTCCGGACCATGGATGACGGGACCGGTCTGCTGTACATCGATCGCCATCTGGTCCACGAAGTGACCTCGCCCCAGGCTTTTGAAGGACTGCGTCTGGCCGGACGCCCGGTGTGGCGGCGTGACGCCAACCTGGCCGTGCCGGACCACAACGTGCCGACCACCGATCGGCAGGGTGGAATCACCGACCCGATCTCGCGCGAGCAGGTCGAAACCCTGGACAAGAACGCGCGCGAGAATGAACTGCCGTACTTCCCGATGCTGGACAAGCGGCAGGGCATCGTGCACGTCATCGGACCCGAGCAGGGCGCTACGCTGCCGGGCATGACGGTGGTGTGTGGCGATTCCCACACCTCGACCCATGGCGCATTCGGTGCGCTGGCATTCGGCATCGGCACCTCGGAAGTCGAGCATGTGCTGGCCACCCAGTGCCTGCTGCAAAAGCCGGCCAAGACCATGCGCGTGTGGGTGGACGGCGAGATGGCCCCGGGCCTTACGGCCAAGGATATGGCGCTGGCCATCATCGGCAAGATCGGTACCGCCGGTGGCACCGGTTATGTCATCGAATTCGCCGGCCCAGCGGTGCGGGCGCTGTCGATGGAAGGGCGCATGACCTTGTGCAACATGACCATCGAAGGCGGCGCCCGTGCGGGCATGGTTGCTGTGGACCAGACCACCATCGACTACGTCAAGGGCCGCCCGTATTCGCCGCAAGGCGAGCAATGGGAGCAGGCCGTGGCTTACTGGAACACCCTGCACTCGGATGAAGGGGCGCAGTTCGATCACGAGGTTCGCCTGAACGCGGCGGATATCCGCCCGCAGGTCACCTGGGGCACCTCGCCGGAAATGGTGGTGGCCGTGGATGAGACTGTGCCCGACCCGGCGGCGGAAGCCGATGAGGTCAAGGCCGGCAGCATGCGCCGGGCGCTGACCTACATGGGGCTGGAAGCCGGACAACCGCTCAGCGAAATCCGCATCGACAAGGTGTTCATCGGTTCCTGCACCAATTCACGGATTGAGGACCTGCGTGCGGCTGCCGAAGTTGTCGCCGGGCGCACCGTGGCCGCCAACGTCAAGCAGGCGATGGTGGTGCCGGGTTCCGGGTTGGTCAAAGAACAGGCCGAAGCCGAAGGGTTGGACAAGATCTTCCGCGACGCCGGTTTTGAGTGGCGTGAGCCGGGGTGCTCGATGTGTCTGGCCATGAATGCCGACCGCCTGGAGCCGGGTGAGCGTTGCGCCTCCACCTCCAACCGGAATTTTGAGGGGCGCCAGGGGCAGGGTGGACGCACCCACCTGGTCAGCCCGGCGATGGCCGCCGCCGCCGGTATTGCCGGTCATTTCACCGACTTCCGCACCCTGGCGGAAGCGGCCAAGGGATAAGCCTCATGCAAGCATTTCGTACACATCACGGGCGCGTGCTGCCGATGGATCGGGCCAATGTGGACACCGACGCCATCATTCCCAAGCAGTACCTGAAGTCGATTCACCGCACCGGGTTCGGCCCCTTTCTGTTTGATGACTGGCGGTATCTGGATGCCGGCGACCTGCAAACCGATGTGGCCAGCCGTCGTCTCAATCCGGAATTCGAGCTGAACGATGCGCGTTACGCCGGTGCGTCCATCCTGCTGGCTCGCCGCAACTTCGGTTGCGGTTCATCGCGCGAACATGCGGTGTGGGCGCTGGCGGATGCCGGTTTCCGCTGCGTGATCGCCCCCAGTTACGCGGATATATTCTTCAATAACTGCTTTAAGAATGGTTTATTACCCATTGTTCTTGAAGAAAAAATTATTGATGAGCTTTTCGCGTACTGCGCGGATGGCGCCGAGATCACCGTGGATCTTGAAAAAAACCAGATCCAGGCCGGTGAGCAGATCATTCCGTTCTCGGTGGATTCTTCGCGACGCGAACGCTTGCTGGCGGGGTTGGACGATATCGGCCAGACCCTGCAATTCCGTACCGACATTGAAAACTATGAAAGCCAGCGCCGGCAGAATCGCCCCTGGCTGTTTGGAGCCCCGGCATGACCGACAAACTGTTGTTTCTGGCCGGTGACGGCATCGGCCCTGAAATCGTGCGGGAAGCCCGCAAGGTGCTGGATACGCTGAGCGAAACGGACGGTTACCGCTTCGAGGCGCGCGAAGCGCTGGTCGGCGGTGCGGCTTACGACGCCGAAGGTGACCCCTTCCCGGAAAGCACCGAAAATGCGTGCCATGCTGCCGATGCGATTCTGTTTGGCGCCGTGGGTGGCCCGCAGTACGACAATCTGCCGCGGGCCTTGCGACCTGAATCCGGCCTGCTGCGGATGCGCGCCAGCCTGGATCTGTTCGCCAATCTGCGGCCGGCCCAGTTGTTTCCGGAGCTGGCCGGGGCTTCGAGCCTGAAACCGGAAATCGTCGCCGGCCTGGATATCCTGATCGTGCGCGAACTGACCGGGGGCATTTACTTCGGTCAGCCGCGCGCGCTGGAAGACAATCCCCGCCGTGCCTATAACACGATGGTTTACAGCGCCGATGAGATCGAGCGGATTGCCCGCATCGGTTTTGAATCCGCCATGCGCCGCGGCAAGAAATTGTGTTCGGTCGAAAAGGCCAATGTGCTCGAAGTGAGCCAGTTGTGGCGGGATGTGGTGACCGAAGTCGCGCGGGATTATCCCGAGGTGGAACTGAGCCACATGTATGTGGACAACGCGGCCATGCAGCTGGTGCGCAACCCCCGGCAATTCGACGTGATCGTGACCGGCAACCTGTTCGGAGACATCCTCTCGGATCTGGCCGCGATGCTGACCGGGTCCATTGGCATGTTGCCGTCGGCCTCGTTGAACTCGCAGAGCCGGGGGTTGTACGAGCCGGTTCACGGCAGCGCGCCGGACATTGCCGGGCAGGACAAGGCCAACCCGCTGGCCATGCTGCTCTCGGTGGCGATGGCGCTGCGCCACAGCCTGAATCAGCCAGCTTTGGCCAGCAAGCTTGAGTCCGCTATCGGCGCCGTACTGGCCTCGGGGCTGCGGACGGGTGATATCGCTGCAGCCGGTGAGCCGGTAGTCGGTTGCGCGGCGATGGGTGATGCGGTTTGCGCCGCATTGCGAAATGCTTAATTAACGACAGGAAGTCTCTTCGTGAGTAGAAAGATTGATGTAGCCGTCCTTGGCGCCACCGGCGCCGTGGGTCAGACCATGCTCAAAGTGCTGCACGAGCGGCAGTTTCCGGTCGGGCGGGTGCATGCGCTGGCCAGCCAGCGTTCCGCCGGTCAAACCGTCATGTTCGGTGACCAGCAACTGACCGTGGAAGCGGTGGATGATTTCGACTTTTCCACGGTGCAGATCGGCCTGTTTTCGGCCGGTGGCAGCGTGTCCGAAAAGTGGGCGCCCGTCGCGGCGGCCGCGGGTTGCGTGGTCATCGATAACACCAGCCATTTCCGTTACGACGATGATGTGCCGCTGGTGGTGCCGGAAGTCAACGCGGACGCCGTTGAGGGCTTTCGTGCACGCAACATCATCGCCAACCCGAATTGCTCCACCATCCAGATGATGGTCGCCCTGAAGCCGATCTACGATGCGGTGGGTATCACGCGGATCAACGTGGCCACCTATCAGGCGGTGTCCGGCACCGGCAAGGAGGCCATCGACGAGCTGGCAGCGCAAACGGCAGCGGATGTGGCCGGTACCGCGCCGGTGGCCGAGGTGTACCCCAAAGTCATCGCCGGCAACGTGCTGCCGCACATCGATGTGTTTCAGGCCAACGGCTACACCAAAGAAGAAATGAAAATGGTGTGGGAAACGCACAAAATCATGGGCGATTCGAACATCCGGGTGAATCCGACCTGCGTGCGGGTGCCGGTGGTTTTTGGCCATTCCGAAGCGGTGCACATTGAAACCCGGGACAAGATTTCTGCGGAACAGGCACGCAGATTGCTAGAACAGGCCCCGGGCGTGAAAGTTCTGGATGAACGGGCCAACGGCGGATATCCGACGGCACGCACCGAAGCTGCCGGCAACGACTGGACCTGGGTGGGAAGAATTCGCGAGGACATTTCCCACGAAAAAGGCCTGGATATGTGGGTTGTTTCGGACAATGTGCGCAAGGGAGCTGCCAGCAACAGCGTGCAAATTGCCGAGTTGCTGCTGCGGCGCGAGTTGATCTGATGTTTCCGGTGGTGCCGGCGACGAGTCTGTAGCGTTATTTATTCCTCGTTGCCGTTGAGGTGCGGGGCGCAGCCGTTTACAGTTGTGTCAATTGAAATCTGGGGAATAACCCAATGCGGTTTTCAGGGTGTGAGGCGAGGATGACAAGCAAACGTTTGGTTGGCCTGGTGGCCATGGTCTTGGTGTCCGCTCAGGCGATGGCCATGCGGGTGGGAGACCTTGTAACCCAGTCACGGCTGAACGAGCCATTGCGAGCCACCCTGACGCTCAGTGATCTAACCAACCTGGAGGCGCAAAACCTGGATGTGCGGGTCGCCGATGCGGAGACCTACGAGCGTCTCGGGCTGGTGCGCAGTTCCTCGGTTGAAGGCCTGAACTTCCGGATTGCGGCCAAGCAGGGTCAGTCCTGGCAGTTGGACCTGATCGGAAACCGTGCGATTCGTGAGCCCTATGTCGTGCTGCTGCTGGACATTCGCAGCAGCACCGGACGGGCGTTGCGTGAATTTACGGTGCTGCTGGACCCTGGTCCGGTGCTCAGCGATGAGGAAGTCGCGGCCGAATCTACCGCTGTGGCGGAAGCCCAGACCGAAATTCCGGCCCCGCAGAGCTTTGCGAGCGCGCCGGCGCCGCAGGCCGTGACCTATCAGCCCGCCGTTCCGGCGCAGGCTGGCAAGCCGGTTGCGGGCAACCAGCCGATGGTCAGCAGCAAGGACTATCAATACGCCCGCCAGAGGGGCACCTCCGCCAGCGAATATGGCCCTGTGCGCGCGGGCGAAAGTTTGTCTTCGATCGCGAATCAACTGGTCAATGCCACCGGGGCGCACGTCAGCCAGGTGATGTGGGCGCTGTACGCAAACAATCCGCAGGCGTTTGATGGTTCGATCAACAATCTGCAGCGTGGCGCGACGCTGCGGGTGCCGTCCTACGACGAACTGACGGCGATCAGTGTGGCGCAGGCGCGCACCAACATTCGCGATGCAGCCGGTGTGGCGGCATCGTCCCCGCGACCGGCTTCGCGACCTGCGCAGCCAGTCGAAACGGCTGCCTCGCAGCCCCCACCTGCGCAGGATCGCTTGAGCCAGGAAGTTTTTGCGGGAGGCACGGACTACGCGGATGAGGAAGCCAAGGATACGACTGCGACCCGTGTTAGCGCGGGCAGCGGTATGGATTCGGGCGATGAGTTCGATGTTGGTGGGTCCGAATTACCTGCCGATGCCGCCGGTGCAGACGGCGGAATGGCCGCCGAAGCCGACGATGCATTCGAGGTTGAGGAAGCTCCATCCCGTGCGCCCAAGGTTGTGATCACCGACACCGCCAGCTCGGGAGGCGTGCTGGGCATGCTGGGTGACTGGTTGTTGCCCATTCTGGGCGGTGTACTTGCCATCATCCTGTTGCTGTTCCTGGTGCTGCGTTCACGCCGGAACAAGGTGGAGGAGCAGGCTTTTGTGAGTGCGCAGGAGCCGGCCCGGCCGCGTCCCGACCTGATCAGCATGGCTCGTGGTGAGCCGGTGCCCGACCCCACCGAGGTCATGCCGGCGGTGGACGAAAGCAGCGAAACCGTGGTGCTGGATTCGGCTCCGCTGGCCGAAGAGTTCGCGGACGAGTCCGCCAAGATCGACGATGCCTTCGCCGGCCTGGAAGACCTTGATTCCGCGGCGGATGATGTTGAACTGCCGCCTACGGATGATGAGGAATTTGCCGCGTTGCTTCACGCTGAGGCGCCGGATACAGCGACCAAGGTCGAGCCCTCGAGCGAACTCGGCGAAATGGATATTGATTTTGGCGAGCCACCGGAAGAGGTCGGCACACCGGCGGCTTCAGGCGGAGCCGAGCCCAAGTCCATGTTCGAAACGGCCTCGTTCCCGCTGGTGGATGACGAGGCCTCTCAGAAAACCGCCGCCAGCAGCGATGATCCGGTTGCCGAAGCGGAATTCCAGTTGGCTTATGGTTTGTACGACGAGGCCGAGCAAACGCTCAAGGCTGTGCTAGAAGCCGAGCCGGGTCGTCTCGACGCCATGGAAAAGCTGGCCGAGGTGTACTTCGCCGCGGGCCGCGAAAGCGATTTCGAGGCACTGGCCAAGGAGCTCAAACGCGATCAGGCCATGACACAAGAGTTCCGCAATGTGGAAGCACTGGCGCATCAGCTGATTCCGAATTCTTCGCTGTTTGATGCCGACCAAGCCCCGGCGGTGGCGCCCAGCGACGAGGTCACTGCCACGCCCGACGAGATCGAGATTGAGCCTCTGGAGTTTGACGTCGCCGAAGAAGAGGTTGCCGAGGAAGCTCCTGCAGCGGCATCCGAAATTGAAATGGTTGCCTTCGACATGCCCGAAGAGGAGCCGGTTTCCGACGACACGCGTTCGGTTCCTGAAACGCAGATAGACAAACCGGCCGTCGCCGATGACCCGGCACGGACAGTGGAGTTTGTCATGCCGGACCTGACCGCCGATGAGCCCGCCTCCGAAGCGGTGGCTGAGCTCGAAGCGGAACCTGAAGCCGCATCCGAGCTGGAGCCACTCGTTATTGGGGATGCCGCAGCGGCCGATCAAGCGCCATCGGGTGACAGCGACGAACTCCTGGACATCGCGCTGGACGAGACGGCGGCATTGGATGACAGCGAGCTGAATCTGGACTCGCTGTCTCTGGACGATGGCGATTTGGCGGAAAGCGACCTGGGTGATCAGACCTTCGAGTTCGATGCCGCCGGTCTGGAACTGGAGGGTCTGGACGAACAGTCTGCCGAGCTCTCGCTGGACGATCTGAGCCTCGACGAAGAGCCGACTGGCACGGCCGACGCAGGAGAGCAGGAGATCGCCTTCACGCTGGATGACAGCGATTCGGGCACGAGCGACGACACCGAACGGACTTTGCAGCAGGGTGAGCCCGAACTCGCAGTCGAAGACGAGGGCATCAACCTGGAAGCGTTCGAATCCGATGCGGATGACGATCTGCTGAGCCTGGATGCAGCAGCGGCAGATGACGCCGAGTCGGTGTCCGATGACGGGGCGTTCACGCTGGCCGAGATGGAAGCGGCCTCCGATGATGACCTTGGGCTGGTGATGCCTGAAGAACCGGCCGCGGGCGAGGAATCCGACCTGGATGCCTTCGATGACGGTATCAATGACGACAGCGACATGAATAGCAAGCTTGATCTTGCTCGTGGATACGTTGATATGGGTGAGATTGATATGGCGCGGTCGTTGCTCGATGAGGTTGTCACCCGTGGCAACGCGGATCAGCAGGCGGAGGCCCGAACCATGCTGGAGTCGCTGGCCTGAGTTTGAGCGTCGACCCCAACCGCGCACGCACCCGTTTTCCCCCCGGTATGGCAGGATGCATTGGCATCCTGCTGACCGCGGTGCTCACTGCAGCCCTGAACCTGCCTGCGCTGTTGGTGCTGACCGGCGTGTGGCTGCTGTGGGCGGGTTTCCGCGGCAATCGTGATCTCTATTGGACCTACCTGAAGCGGTTGCAGACCCTGCGCTGGTTCTTGCTGGCATTGGCGCTTTTGCATGGTGCGGGCGCTTTGTTGGCGCCGGAAGCGGCGCGCATGAGCCTGCTGCTGGATGGCACGCGTCAGGTGCTGATTCTTTTGCTTCTGCTGCTCGCCGTGACCCTGGTCCTGGAGCCGCTGACAATCAATCAGCGCATCGTCGCCTTCACCCGTCTGCTGCGCCCGTTGGCGGCGCTGGGGGTGGACCCCGAGCGGGTCAGCCGCATGCTCGCATTGGCTTTGACCGAGGCATTTTCGCTGCGGGAGAACCTGCGTGCCGGTGTGGACGAGGTGGAACATCACGCCGCGCTCTCGCGTACTGAGCGCCTGATCGATATCGTCGCGCGCCGTTGTCTGGCGATCGAGAAGCAACCCCTGGACTGACGCTATGGAAGGGATTTCATCGCGACGCAAGATGGCGGCCTATGTGGAATATGACGGCCGTGATTTCGTCGGCTGGCAGTTTCAAACCGGGCTGCGCAGCGTGCAGGGCGCCGTCGAGCACGCGCTGTCAATCATCGCCAATGAACCGATCTCGGTGCGCTGCGCGGGCCGCACCGATGCCGGCGTGCACGGGATGGGGCAGGTGATTCACTTTGAGACCAGTGCGCACCGCACCCCGCGCAGCTGGATGCTGGGGGCGAATGCGAATATGCCGCATGACGTCAGCCTGTATTGGGTGGGTGAGGTGGATCCGGATTTCGACGCCCGGTTTCGCGCGGTCTCCAGAAGCTATCGCTACGTCATTCTGAACGCGCCCGCACGCAGTGCGTTGTGGGCGGGGCGCTGCATGTACGAGCCGCGTCCGCTGGATGTGGAGCGCATGCAGCAGGGCGCAGCGCACATTCTCGGCGAGCACGACTTCTCATCGTTTCGCGGCCGTGACTGCCAGGCGAAATCGCCGGTGAAGCGGGTCAACCGCCTGCAGCTGATGCGGCAGGACCAGTGGGTGGTGCTGGAGGTGGAGGCCGGGGGCTTTCTCCACAATATGGTGCGCAACATTGTGGGCACGCTGGCTGAAGTGGGCCGGGGTGTGCGCGAGCCGGATTGGGTGGCCGAAGTCATCGCTGCGCGTGACCGGCGCCTCGCAGGGCCGACCGTCTCGCCCCGTGGGCTGTATTTTCTTGGGGCACAATACGAGGAGCAATTCGGCCTGCCGCCATTTCGGCGCCTCAGCCTGCCTCTTTAGGCGCTTCCTGTTCCGCGACCGAGGTCTTCGACCATGATCCACCGTACCCGAATGAAGTTCTGCGGCATGCGCTCGCTGCATGACGTGGAGTGCGCTTTCAACGCGGGCGCGGATGCCGTGGGCTTCGTGTTTCACCCTGCAAGCCGGCGACATGTCGCCGCGGAGGATGTCCGCGCGTGGCTCGCCGATGCGCCCCCGCTGCTGCATCACTTCTTCCTGTTCATGAATGCCGACGCGGCTGCCGTGCATGGGGTGCTGGATCAGGTGCAGCCGCATTACCTGCAGTTTCATGGCGACGAAAGCCCGAAGTTTTGCGCGCAATTTGGTCTGCCCTGGGCCAAGGCGTTACCGATGGGGGATCCGGCCACAGCCCGAGAGGTGGCGCGGGAGCACCACGCGGCATCCCTGTTTCTTGCCGACAGCCACGGGGGGCGTGAGACCAGCGGCGGTAGCGGCAAGACCTTTGATTGGCTGCATATCGCCAACCTGCCGCCACGGACGCTGATTGCCGGCGGCTTGCACCCGGAAAACGTGGGTGCGCTGGTCCGGCAGTGGCGACCCTGGGGTGTGGATGTGAGCAGTGGCATCGAAGACACCCCCGGTTGCAAGTCTGCCCGTAGAATGGAGGCCTTCGCGCAAGCCGTCCGCACGGCAGACGCGGAAATCGTACCCTCCCACTGACGACAGCTTACGAGGATTCATGCCGCATGAGTGAGGCACAGACCGTCACCAGCACGACCATTCCCGGTCACTTCGGCCCCTATGGCGGGTCATTCGTTGCAGAAACCCTGATCGGGCCGCTGCAGGAGCTGGAACAGAGCTGGCATACCTTATGGGCGGACAAAACCTTTCGGGCCGAGCTGGACGACGACCTGCGGCACTACGTGGGGCGGCCGAGCCCGCTCTACCATGCGCGCCGCCTGTCCGATGAACTGGGTGGGGCCCAGATCTGGCTGAAACGGGAAGATCTCAACCACACCGGCGCGCACAAGATCAACAACACGGTTGGTCAGGCTCTGCTGGCCCGGCATATGGGCAAACGCCGCATCATTGCCGAAACCGGTGCCGGGCAGCACGGTGTGGCCAGTGCCACCGTGGCGGCACGGCTTGGCCTGGAGTGCGTGGTGTACATGGGTGAAACCGATATTGCCCGCCAGCAACCCAATGTGTACCGCATGAAGCTCCTGGGCGCGACCGTGGTACCGGTGACCAGCGGCACGCGCACGCTCAAAGATGCGATGAATGAGGCTCTGCGCGACTGGGTCACCAACGTCGATGACACCTTCTACATCATCGGTACTGCGGCCGGGCCGTATCCGTACCCGGAAATGGTGCGTGAACTGCAATCCGTCATCGGTCGCGAAGCGCGCGAGCAGATTCTTGAGCAGGCTGGCTGTCTGCCGGATGCTCTGGTCGCCTGCGTCGGCGGTGGTTCCAATGCCATCGGCCTGTTTCATCCGTTCATCGACGATGCGGGTGTCCGCATGATTGGTGTGGAAGCGGGGGGTGAAGGCATCGAAACCGGCCGGCATGCCGCATCACTGGTTGCTGGCACGCCCGGCATCCTGCACGGCAACCGGACCTACCTGCTGCAGGATGAAGACGGGCAGGTGCTGGGGACGCACTCGGTATCCGCGGGTCTGGATTATCCCGGTGTCGGGCCGGAGCATTCCTGGCTCAAGGACTGCGGGCGCGCGGAGTATGTGGCAGCAACGGATGATGAAGCGATGCGCGGTTTCCATCTGCTGACCCGTACCGAAGGCATCATTTGTGCGCTGGAAACGGCGCATGCGGTGGGCCATCTGTACAAACTGGCGCCGACAATGCGCAAGGATCAGAACATCATCGTGAATCTGTCCGGGCGTGGTGATAAAGACCTGTACAGCATCGCCGAGCTGGAAGGCTGGAAGCTATGAGTCGTATTGCTGCCTGTTTTGAGCAATGCCGGGCCGAGGGCCGTGCGGCGCTGATCCCGTTCATGACCGCGGGCGACCCGGCTCCGGAACATACCCTGGGGCTGATGCATGCCCTGGTGGCCGGCGGTGCGGACATCATCGAGCTGGGTTTGCCGTTTTCCGACCCGATGGCCGATGGTCCAACCATTCAGCTGGCCTGCGAGCGTGCGCTGGGAGCCGGTACCACCAGCAAAGTCGTCCTCGACATCGTTCGCCAGTTCCGCGAAACCAACAGCAACACGCCGGTGGTGTTGATGGGGTATTTGAACCCCATGCTGCGCCACGGCGCCGATGAGTTCGCCCGCAAGGCGAGCGAAGCGGGAGTGGACGGCGTGCTTGCCGTCGACCTGGCGGTGGAGGAAGCAGAGAGTCTGCAACCCGCACTGGCTGCAAAAGGCCTGGATTGCATCTTTCTGGTGGCGCCCACGACCAGCCTCGAGCGGGCCAGGAAGATGTCGCAGACCGGCAGCGGTTATCTGTACTACGTGTCGCTGAAGGGCGTTACCGGTAGTGCGGCGCTGAATGTCGATGCGGTGGCTGCCCGATTGACCGAGCTGCGGCAGGTAGTGGATCTGCCCATCGCGGTGGGTTTTGGCATTCGCGATGCCGAGCAGGTCGCCCGTATGGCCAAGATCGCCGAAGGTGTGGTGGTCGGGAGCGCCCTGGTGGACAGGATTGCCGCCGGAGCACAAGCGCCGGCCGCGTTGCCGGCAACACTGCAGGCTGCGGTCGCAGACCTGCGCACAGGTATTGACAAGGCACAGGGATGAGCTGGCTCGAGAAAATCATGCCGTCGCGTATTGCGACGAACCAGGAAAGTCGTCACAACGTTCCCGAGGGGTTGTGGGCCAAGTGCGAAAGCTGCGGCACGATGTTGTACCGGGCCGAACTCGAGCGTGCGCTGGAGGTTTGTCCCAAGTGCAGCGCGCATATGCCACTACGTGCCCGTCAACGCGTGCGCATACTGCTGGATGCTCAGCCTCAGGAAGAAATCGCGGTCGGGCTGAAGGCCACGGATCCGCTGAAGTTCCGGGACTCCAAAAAGTACCGCGACAGGCTCTCGTCGGCGGAGAAGGTTGCCCAGGAAGAAGATGCCCTGATCGTTTTCAAAGGCGCCATCGCCGAGCAGCCGGTCGTGCTGGCCGTATTCGAGTTCCGCTTCATGGGCGGCTCGATGGGCAGCGTGGTGGGCGAGAAGTTCGTCCGTGGTGTCAAAGCTGCCATTGATGCCGGCGTGCCGTTCATCTGCATTTCGGCTTCGGGCGGAGCGCGCATGCAGGAGGCGCTGTTTTCTCTGATGCAGATGGCCAAGGTCAGCGCGGCGTTGGCCATGCTGGCGGAAGCCGGCCTGCCCTATATATCGGTCATGACGGATTCGACCATGGGTGGCGTGAGCGCCAGTCTGGCCATGCTTGGGGATATCAATATCGCCGAGCCGGGGGCGTTGATCGGGTTTGCCGGGCCGCGAGTCATTGAGCAGACGGTGCGGGAAAAGCTCCCCGAGGGGTTCCAGCGTGCCGAGTTCCTGCTGGAGCATGGCGCGATCGACATGATCTGTGACCGCCGTGCGATGCGCGATGAGCTGGCCAAGATTCTGGGCATGCTGATGCACCGCCCACCGCTGGAGATGGCGGCGTCGGAATCTCCGCTGCCTCCAGGCGAACCCAGCCCCACCGCTTGAGGTCACTCGCCGAGTGGCTGGCTTACCAGGAACGCCAGCACCCGCAAGCCATCGACCTGGGGCTGGAGCGCGTGCGGCGTGTCTGGCAGCGCATGCAGTGCCCCCGGTTTCGACACACGGTCATCATTGCCGGTACCAATGGCAAGGGCACGGCGGCCCATGCGTTGGATGCATTGGCGCGTGACGCGGGCTGGTCCACCGGGCGTTACACCTCACCGCATCTGTATCGTTACAACGAGCGGGTGACGCTGAACGGCGAGCCGGCCTCCGACGCGCAGCTGTGCGCGGCCTTCGAGGAGATCGAACAGGCGCGCGCGGACACCTCGTTGACTTACTTTGAGTACGGCACTCTGGCGGCGCTGACGATTTTCGCGAAACGCGACCCGGATCTGGTGATCCTGGAAGTGGGGCTGGGGGGGCGGCTGGATGCCACCAACATGATCGACGCCGACCTGGCCATTCTGTGCAGCGTGTCGCTGGATCATCAGGATTGGCTGGGGGACGATCTCGCTGTCATTGCCGGGGAGAAGGCCGCAGTGGCCCGCTCCGGCAAACCCGCGGTCGTCGCCGATTCCGGGTCCTGGGATCTGTATCGTCCGGCCCTGGAGCGCATCGGTGCAATGGCCGTGGTCTGCCCCGATCCGGTTTCGCTGAATCTGCCCTCTGTGCTTCCACCGCAGTCGCTGGTGGCGGCACAGCGGGCTTGGGAATTGATTTCCGGCGAGGCCGACTCGCAGCGCACAGCGGCGGTATTTCGCAAGCTGGCGGTGCCGGGGCGGCTGCAACGCATTCCTGCAGGGTTTGGCGAGTACGTACTCGATGTGGCTCACAACCCGGCGGCGGCACAGCGGCTGGTGACCGCCGTCGCCGAATTGCCGCCGCTGCCGACGGCCCTGGTGCTGGGCGTGCAAGCAGACAAGGACGTGGCCGGCATTTGCGGCGCGCTTTCAGCGCTTGCCGAGCAGGTCTTTGTGTGCAATTTACCCCCGCCGCGGGGAGCCCGCGCCACGGACCTGCAAACTCATTTCGCCCCCGGAACCGTCACCTGTTGCGATAACCCGCGATCCGCCCGATTGGCGGCCGAGCAATGGGCGTCCCGGTTTAAGGCGTCCGCGCGCATTATCATTGCAGGTTCTTTTGTGACGGTCGGAGAGTCGGGGCTTGGATAGGCCAAAGAACGCGCGGGTCGTCGGTTTCGTCATTTTTGGCGTGGCCGCGCTGATTCTGCTTCCGCTGCTCTTCAGCGACCCTGTGGATCCGCGCAGCACGATTCGCAGCCGCTTTTCGCAAGGGGAAGGCGAGACTGTGGTGGTGGCTCGTGATGTGCGGATCACCCCTGAACCCACGCAAGCCAGTGCGCCGGCGGCGCGCCCGGTGTTGCCGGTTGGTGAGCCAGCGCGCGCCTCCAGGCCCGATCCGGTGCGGTCTGAGCCCACGGCACGGCCGCTCGTGACGCCGCCACCGCGTGAAATCACTCGTCCGCGCACCACACCCGTGGTGAAGCCTACGCTTGGGGTTGCGGATGACGCCAGCAAACCGGCCTGGCGGATGCAACTCGCGAGCTATACCGATCAGGCCTCCGCAGAGCGGTTTGTGAAGCGGCTGCGTGAAGACGGTCTGGAACCCCGTATGATCGGCGCGCAATCCGGTGCGCGGCGGGTCTGGCGGGTGAGTGTTGAATTTCGCGCATCGCGCGCAGATGCCCAGGCACTCAAACAAAAAATTGACCAGCGCTACGGTATAAGCGCGTTGTTGCAGGCACGGTAAACAAATTCTGCCGGTTTCACCGAAGTGGGTCCGGCGCTGCGGTAAAATGACACTTCAATGACTGCCGATTAATTGCGTGTTGGAAAGCATTGTCTGGGCGGACGTCCTCCTGGCGATCATTTTGTTGCTCTCACTGGTGATTGGGTTGTTTCGTGGCTTCGTCAAAGAAGTCTTCTCGCTCGCATCCTGGATCGTTGCCGTGTGGGTCGCCATCTTGCTGGGGCCGGACGTGGCTTCCATGTGGCTGAGCAGTATCGATTCGCCCACCATCCGTCTGGCGGCGGCTTATGCCGCTGTTTTTATTGCTGTACTGGTGGCGGGCGCCATCCTCGCGCACATGCTGACGCTGCTTGTCGCGCGCACGCATTTGCAGGGCACCGACCGCATGCTGGGTCTGGTTTTCGGTTTTCTCCGTGGCGGTGTGATCGTCACGGCACTGGTTCTGCTGGCGCGACATACGCCGATGCCGGAGGAAACCTGGTGGGAGCAGAGTGTGCTCATCCCGTATTTTGATTCGTTGGCCGACTGGGCCGGCGATAAGCTTCCCGAGGGTTGGCTACCGGAAGCACCGGAGCTGAAACCCGAAACGGTCACGCTGCAGGAGTCCTGAGAGCATGTGCGGAATTGTTGGTGTCGTTGCGAACGGCATGGTGAATCAAGCGATTTATGACGCGTTGACGGTGCTGCAGCATCGCGGGCAGGACGCGGCGGGAATCGTAACCTGGCAAGACGGCGAGTTGTTCCTGCGCAAGGACAACGGGCTGGTGCGCGACGTGTTCAACAAGGAACACATGATGCGGTTGCGCGGGCCGGCCGGTATCGGGCATGTCCGCTATCCCACGGCCGGGTGTTCGTCCTCGGCGGAAGCCCAGCCGCTGTATGTGAACTCGCCCTATGGCATCGCGCTGGCTCACAACGGCAACCTGACCAATGCTGACGAGTTGCGGCATCAGCTGTTCGTCGAAGATCGCCGCCATCTCAACACCTCGTCGGACTCCGAGGTGTTGCTGAACGTGCTGGCCAAAGAGCTATCCGATACCGGCGGGCTGACCATCGATGAAGAGGCGGTTTTCGAAGCCATCCACCGGCTGGGCAAGCGGTGTCGTGGCGCTTACGCCTGCGTTGCGATCATCAACGGTTTCGGTATCGTGGGTTTCCGCGATCCCATCGGCATTCGTCCGGCCTGTTACGGCAAGCGCACGACGGAGCAGGGCGACGAGTACATCATTGCCTCCGAATCGGTAGCCATTGACGCCTTGGGCTTCGAGCGCATTGCGGACATTCGCCCGGGTGAAGCGGTGGCGATCCGCTTCGACGGCACGTTCAGCCGTCGCCAGTGCATCGAACCTGGTCCCTACCGCCCGTGTCTTTTCGAGCACGTCTACATGGCGCGTCCCGACTCCATCCTGGACGATGTGTACGTCTACAAGGCCCGCTTGCGCATGGGCACCCAGCTGGCGGCAAAAATTCAGCGCGAATGGCCGGACAACGACATCGACGTCGTGATGCCCATTCCCGACACCAGCCGAACGGCAGCGATGCAGCTGGCCACGGATCTGGGCCTGAAATATCGCGAAGGCTTTATCAAGAACCGCTACATCGGCCGGACGTTCATCATGCCGGGGCAGGCCATGCGCCGGAAATCCGTACGCCAGAAGCTGAATCCCATCGGCATTGAATTCGCTGGCAAGAATGTATTGCTGGTGGATGATTCCATCGTGCGCGGCACAACCTCGCAGGAAATCATCCAGATGGCCCGTGATGCGGGCGCCCGCAAGGTGTACTTCGCATCAGCGGCCCCGCCGGTGCGATATCCGAACGTCTACGGCATCGATATGCCATCGGCAACCGAACTGGTGGCGCACAACCGGACGGTCGAGGAAATCGCCGAGGTGCTCGGTGCGGACCGCCTGATCTATCAGGATCTGGACGCACTGAAACTGGCTGTGGCGCACCACCGTGCAGAAATTGACGACTTCGAGGATTCGGTATTTTCCGGTGATTACATCACGGCCGACATCGACGGCAAGTACCTGTCGCAACTGGAGCTGTTCCGCAATGATGCGGCACGCGCCGACGAGGTTTCTCCCGGGCAGGCCAAGCATGTCGGTTTGCACAACGTTGGCGTAGGATAAATGAGCACGCGGAAGTGGCATCCGCGCACGCTGGGCGTACGCGCGGAAGACTGGCGCTCGGCTGAGGTTGGCGAACACTCGGCGGCGCTGTTCCTGACGTCATCGTTTACCTTCGGGTCGGCCGAAGACGCCGCCGCGCGCTTCTCGGGTGACGCGCCGGGCTGGATCTACTCCCGTTTTACCAATCCCACCGTGTCGGCTTTTGAAAAGCGCCTGGCGGCGATGGAGGGGGGTAGTCACTGCGTGGCCACGGCCTCGGGTATGGCGGCGATCATGACCGTGTGTCTGGCGTTGCTGAACCAGGGCGACAAGCTGATTGCGTCCCAGGGGCTGTTCGGTTCGACCACCGGCTTTCTGTTCAATCATCTGCGGCGTTTCGGTATCGAAATCGAGCTGGTTGAACCTGGCGATCTGGCGGCCTGGGAAGCCGCCATCACTGACAACACGCGGATGTTCCTGGCGGAAAGCCCGACCAACCCGCTGGCACAGGTGGTGGATATCTCGGCACTCAGCGCGCTGACGCGCCCGCGGGATATCACCCTGGTCATCGACAACTGTTTTTGCACGCCTGCGCTGCAGCGTCCGCTGGAACTGGGAGCGGACATCGTCGTGCACTCGGCAACCAAGTTTCTGGACGGCCAGGGTCGCTGCGTCGGTGGCGCCATTGTGGGCGACGCACAGCGCGTGGGTGACAAGGTCTTCGGCTTCATGCGCAGTGCCGGCCCGTGCCTGTCGCCTTTCAACGCCTGGGTGTTTCTGAAGGGGCTGGAAACGCTGGATTTGCGCATGCAGGCCCACAGCGCCAGCGCGTTGAGCATTGCCCAGTGGCTCGAAGCTCACCCCCAGGTGGCGCGGGTGTACTACACCGGTTTGCATTCACATCCGCAGCACGAACTCGCATCGCGACAGCAGTCTGCCCATGGTGCGATCGTGGGATTCGAGATCAAAGGCGGACAGGCTGAAGCCTTCAAGGTGATCAACGCCACCGAATTGATGTCGATTACCGCCAATCTCGGTGATACACGCACCACGGTCACCCATCCGGCGACGACGACACATCACCGCATTGGCGCGGAGGCACGGCAGGCGGCAGGGATTCAAGACGGGCTGATTCGTCTTTCGGTCGGGCTGGAACACGTGGACGATCTGATTGCCGACTTGCAGCAGGCCTTGGCGGTGCTGGGTCGGGACTGAAGTGGCAGCCGACGCCATCCTGGCGGCGTGGTTGACGACGGAACCGGCGGAGAAGGCCGCGCTGGTATTGGCGCTACCTGACCCGCAACAACCGGTCGACTGTAGCCTCCCGAACTCACGTCCCGGCCGCCCCAACCGCCCGGTGTTGGTGCCACCCGCGGACGTCCCTCGCCGGGGGTTGGGCAGTGTCGAGGGGCGCGCGGCGTTGCTGCATGCCATTGCCCACATCGAGTTCAACGCGATCAACCTCGCATTGGATGCGGTGTTGCGTTTTGGCCGCAGCATGCCGCTGCCGTTCAGCCAAGACTGGCTCAGCGTCGCGCGTGATGAAGCGCGGCATTACCTTCTGTTACAGGATCGTCTGCACGCCTACGGCATGCGCTACGGCGATTTGCCCGCCCACGACGGGCTGTGGGAGGCCGCAGAGAAAACGGCGGACGATGTTCTGGCGCGCATGGCCCTGGTGCCGCGGGTGCTGGAAGCGCGCGGTCTGGATGTCACCCCCGGCATGATTCGCCGGCTGGAGAGCGTGAATGCCGTTGAGGATGTGGCCTGTCTGCAGGTCATTCTGGCCGAAGAAGTCCGGCATGTGGCCATTGGCACTTTCTGGTTCGACCGGCTCTGTGAACAGCGCGGTTTGAACCGGGTGCAGACCTTCCGCTCACTGCTCGCCGAGCTGATGCCAGGCCGGAAGCAGCCCGGCCCCTTCAATCATGCGGCGCGGGCCGAGGCTGGCTTTCTCCCCGAGGAATATCAGACGCTGGACTAAGGAAGCGCTGATTTGATCCGCGCTCGAAGGGAGGTGCACTGCCGCCGGAGCACAGAAACCGCAGCATATGGGGCATATGTGAGGATTTCGAGCACCGCACGGTGGTGCAGATCACGAGCGCAGCGAATAAAACAGTGCTTCCCTAACGCGGGCCAAGCGTGCGAAAACCAAATTGACTGTCCACCTGTTCCAGCCAGCCAAAGCTGCCGGGAATGCCGGGCCGCCAGTCTGGCAGGACATAACGCTCTCCATGTTTGTGCTGATGGCGCGCCGGGCGATGGGTATGCCCGTGGACCAGGACATCGGCGTGTTTTCGCTGGAGTACCTCCTCCGCGGCGGCAGGGTTCGCGTCGATGATCATGTGCTGATCCGGGCGCTGCCTAGCTTGGCTGCGGAGCCTGATTTTTTCGGCGATGCCGGCGCGAAATTGCTGTGACGTATGCAGAAAAATCCATTGCAGCCAGCGCATGTGAACGATGGCGCGATAGCGCAGGTACTCGTGATCGTCGGTGCAGAGCAGGTCGCCGTGCATCAACGCCACCCGGGGAAGGCCCGATTCCTGAAGCACGACCGGTTCCGCATGCAATTGCAGGCCCACTTCACGCGCAAACTGCGCTCCGCAGAGGAAGTCCCGGTTGCCGCAGACAAAGTGCAATGACACATTTTCCGCCAGCACCTGAAGGCTGCGAATCTGGGCGGCATAAAGCCGGCTGCCAATATCATCGCCCAGCCAGTATTCGAACAGGTCGCCCAGAATCCAGACCTCGTCGGCATCGCAGGCCGGGCCCAAGCACCAGCGGTTGAATGCGCGGTTCAGGTCGGCGGATTCGGGGCCCAGGTGCAGGTCCGAGATGAACAGGCGGCGCATGCCCGATTACCGGTGGCGGCGACAAACAAGATGCCGAGGCGGTCTGGTGTTGCCAGCGGCACGGGGGAGCATCACGGTGCGGGCGACGGCTCGGGAGAGGGCTCTTCAGCAGCAGCGGGCAGGCGCTCGATCTTCAGGATGGTGACAGTGTCCACCGGAACATCACTACGGAACGGGCCGGCGGGGCCGGTGACGACTTCAGCGATGGTATCGGCCACATCCATCCCGCTGGTGACCTCGCCGAAAACGGTGTAGCCCCAGCCACGCACGGTTTCGCCGCGGTGGTCCAGATACGGATTGTCGATGTGGTTGATGAAGAACTGTGCGGTGGCCGAATGCGGGTCGTTGGTCCGGGCCATGGCGATGGTTCCGCGGGCATTGGTCAGGCCGTTATTGGCTTCGTTCATGACCGGGGCGCGGGTGGCCTTTTGCTTGAAATCGGCGGTAAAGCCGCCGCCCTGCAGCATGAAACCCTGAATCACGCGGTGGAAAATGGTGCCTTCATAGAAACCGTCATCCACGTATTGCAGGAAGTTCGCCACGGTCTGCGGGGCTTTTTCCTCGTTCAACATCAGGTCGATGGTGCCGAGATTGGTGGTAATGCGTACGGGGGTTTGTGCGATGGCCATGGTACTGATCAAGGTAAGGAGAAGACTAGGCAGAAAGCGAATCATTGCGTTCATCGTGAAGCTGTTGTGCATGCGTAACGAGGGCCAGGGCGTCGGCCACTGCCGCCTGTCCCAGCCCAGGTGGAATGGGTTGCGACAAGCGCCGCCGCCATTGCTTGGCGCCGGGCTGACCATTGTAAAGACCGAGTATATGGCGGATCAGATGGCGAGCGGGTGTGCCGGCCTTGTCCATCTCTCCGACACGGACGAGGAGTTGATCCACAACCTCGGAGCGTAGTGGGCGCGGTTGTGTCTGATCGGCGAACAGCAGGTTGTCGACAGCGGCAAGCAACCACGGTTCCTGGTAGGCGCTGCGTCCCAGCATGACGCCGTCGATAGGATGCTGGTTCAGCAAGCGGTGCGCATCTTCCAGCTGGGTGATGCCGCCATTCAGTACCAGCGTCAACCCGGGAAAAGCTTCACGCAATGCAAATACCCGCTCATATTGCAACGGCGGCACTTCACGGTTCTGCTTGGGGCTCAGACCCTGCAGCCAAGCCTTGCGGGCGTGCACGATGAAAACCTCGCAACCCGCTGCGGCAACTGTGCGGATGAATCGGTGCAGATGCTCATCCGAATCCAGATCATCGATGCCGAGACGACACTTGACCGTGACCGGGATGCGGACCGCGGCCAGCATGGCAGCGACGCCCTCGGCCACGCGTTGCGGCTCGGCCATCAGGCAGGCGCCAAACTGACCGTTCTGCACACGGTCGGAGGGGCAGCCGCAGTTCAGGTTGATCTCGTCGTAGCCGTAGTCCTCTCCCGCGCGGGCCGCGATGGCCAGCGCAGCAGGGTCCGATCCCCCCAGTTGCAGCGCGACCGGGTGTTCGACCGGATCAAACTTCAAATGCCGATCACGGTCGCCGTGGATGATGGCGCCGGTCGTGACCATCTCGGTGTACAGGCGCGCATGTCGACTGAGCAGCCGATGGAAGACCCGGCACTCGGGAGTGGTCCAATCCATCATGGGGGCGACGCAGAATCGCCACGGGCTAAAGTTGTCCGACAAAACTATTACTGGTTAGGGGTGGCCGCAAGCGCTTGGCTATGGAGACGATCCGAGCGCGCCCGCAGCGCGTATTGTAAGCGATGACTGCCTGTCATCCCTGCGTCGTGGGGTGAGCTGGGTTTCCGAAAGCGGGTGTCTCAGCTCACTGGTAGGTGCTGATATCCGTTTTCGGCTTTACCGCCATGCCGTTGCCGGGGCTGAGTCGGGGAAGACGCTCAAGCTCCCAGTCCGGCGTGGTGTCAACGGTGACGATACGGAATCGGATGTCGTCGAAAAACGCATCACCCTCGGCACCGTCCTGCCGAAGGCCGCTGAGCTCCACACTGGCGCTGACGGCATCTACCGGCAACCAGACCGAGGTGCTCAGATCCTTCCAGTTTCCGGTCTGATTGATGATGGGTTTGGACGCAATCAATTCCCGGCCTGCGGCATCCAGCACGCGGATGCGTGCGACCGGCACATCCCATTTGCTGCCGTTACGCAACTGGGCTTGCAGCACGGCCATGGCGCGGCCGGCGGTAATCGTTGGTGATTCGGCGCTGAGGTCGACGGTTTGGCTCACAACGGAGTAGATATCTTTATCCGGTTCCGCGGCGAGCTCCACGCAGCCTCCCAGCACGAACCAGTGCGCGCCGGTGGCCGGCAGCACGGTGGCACACAGCCCCGGTGTTTCCCGTGTCAAAGCGGGAAGGGCGGTTGCCTGGTTCAGTGACTCGAAGCGACCCTGCTTCGGTTGCCAGCCCTCGGTGCCGGATTCCGCACCACCATTGATCAGCAGGTTGCCGCTGATGCGATGCTCGGCTACCTGGAAACAGCTGTCGTCCGAGTATTCGGACCACGCCAGGCGGCTGTCGCGGTAGCGCACCCGCCAGCAGTAGTCGCCTGCTGGCAGATAAGGCACGCGCCAATAATCCACATCGACACCGGCGTTCAGGTCGCGGCGGAACCAATCGTTGCGTGCGCGGGTTTCGTTGCCCCAGGTATCGAGCAGCGGGCACAGGTAGTTGCCACTGGCCGAGCGCAGCTGCCACTGCGCCTCATGCGGCTGGGTATCGGCATCATCGGCAAACGCCGCATGCAGGTAGACGTCGGGGGTATGCGTGGTTGCGCCGGGGCTGATGGCGCGGGGTTTTTCCGGAGGGGCGTTCGCGCCGCCGATGGTGAAACGGTCACGGTCCCGCTCCGGCTGGAAGGCGTTGGGGTAGTCCTCGTGGTCGTCACCTCCACTGCGCCGCACGCTGCGAATTTCCGGCGTACCGGTGGTGGTGAACTCCAGGATGGAGTAGCCGTATTCATCCCAGCTGGTTTCGAATTCGTCGTAGTCCGCCTGGGCGTAGTCGCCCCAGTCGTCGATAAACCCGCCCGCCGAAGCGGCATTCATCCACAAGTGGGGTACATCACGCGATTGTCCCCGGCTGTAGGCATGGGTATGCCCGAAGAGGTGGGCAGTGAGTATGCCCGTGTGTGCGGAGAGCGATTCCAGCAACTTCACATATTCGCAGACCTGAATACTCTCGCCGGGGATCCACATCTCGGATTTACAAGGGGCGTGGATGCCCATGTAGACATAGGCCTTGTCCGTCACGACCGCGTCTGTCAGCTCGGCTGTCAGGAAGGCGGTTTGCTCCAGCACCTGTTGTGCGCCGCCCTGGACGGTCAGGTTGGACTGCATGCCCAGAAAGCGGAAATTGAGGTAATCCAGGCGGTACCACTCCTCGTCGTGGTCCAGCGAACCATTGCTTGGCGGAGCCGCGTAGTAGAGGTAGTTGCTCAGGGTGTAATCATGGTTGCCGATGATCATCAGCTGCGGCAGGTAGCGCCAGAGGCTGTCGCCCACGGCAAAGTATTCCTCGCGCCATTCCTGGATATTGTCACCATCGTTCACCAGGTCGCCGGTGATGATGATGCCGGCAAACTTCTCCACGCACTGCAGTACATCGCCCTCGCAGTCGCGGGCGATCACGCCTTTTTCAAATATGCGGGTCAACCAGTAGGGATGGTTCCCCTGGATGTCGGAAATGACGATAAACCGCCCGACCTGCACACCGTCATCCGGTCGTGGCCAGGTTTTGAAGCGCATGGTGGTGGTCGTGCCCGCGCCCGTGACGACACGATATTCATAGGTGGTGTGGGAGCTGAGACCCGTGATCCGGGCCGCATAGACGCTCTGTCCCAGGTCGTCGCCACGGTCCGGGTTGAGAAAGCGGATGTCTTCGAGCAGGGCCGGGGCCGCACTCCAGGTCTGGGTTCCCAAGATGCGGTACTCGACCTGCATCTCCGGAATGATGCTGTCGAGTTCCGGCTCGAACATCAGTGTCATGCGATCCGGGCCGGGGTTCTGCAAATAGGGGTTCACCATGAAGCCCTGCAGCGGCGGGACACTCAGCGGGATCTCGAGATCACGCGCGGCTGTTGGTGGGGCGGTTGGGTCAAGCCGGGGCTGATTGCCGGAAGTCTCCATGCGGCCGCCCTCACAACCCACGAGCAACAGCGCGAACCCGGCCAGCAGGAGAGAGGAGATCAGGGATTGAAGACGTGCGGGGTTTTGCAGGCCGTGCATGGGCGAAACAGGGGGAATGCGAAGCGCGGCATGCTACCGGTCGCATGTTACTGGCTTGCGACAAGGCGCCGTTTGCGGGATGGGCCTGCCGGTGGCGGAGGCCGTGCAGATAGTTAATGTTCTGGAAATAGACGATCGCTATTGTCTGCTTAGCTTTTCCACATGGTGATGTGCAAAAAGCCCAACGTCCGTTAGCATATTAGAAGTAACGAATATACTCTGGATGCAACAACTGCAGGAGGTGCATATGACCACGAACATCAGCAAGCCTTTCACCGGGCGCTTTCGATTTTTTCTGACGCTGGCCCTGAGCGCCGGCGCGATGTCGGCTGCGAATGCCGCAGTGCCGCTTATGGCCCTGCCGGATGTCGCACCGGCTCCAGCGGATAACCCGACGTCGCCGGCGAAGGTCGAACTCGGTCGCATGCTGTACATGGACCCCCGCTTTTCGTCGACCGGGACCGTTTCCTGCAACTCCTGTCATAACGTGATGCTGGGCGGGGAAGACAACCGCCCCGTGTCGATGGGCGTCCATGGACAAATGGGAGGACGCAGCGCGCCCACGGTGTGGAATTCGGCGTTCAGCTCCACGCAATTCTGGGATTCCCGGGCTGCAAGTCTGGAGGATCAGGCCAAAGGGCCGGTGGTCAACCCCATCGAGATGGGCATGAGTGATATCGAAAAGGCGATGGATCGCGTGCGGGCCATCCCCGGCTATGCGCCTTATTTCGAAAAGGCGTTTGGGAAAAATGCGATGACCGTGGATAACGCGGCCAAAGCTGTTGCGGCATTTGAACGCACCCTGATCACACCCAACAGCCCGTATGACCGATATGCCAAAGGTGACAAGAAGGCACTGACAAAACAACAGGTCCGCGGGTTGGAAACCTTCACCGAAGTCGGTTGCAACGCGTGTCATTCCGGGGCGGCTTTCAACGGGCCCACATTGCCGGTCGGGACACCGTTCCTGAACAAGTTTCCGGTGTTCACCGACAACGCCTACGTGGCCAAGTATTCCCTGGACAAAGACCGGGGCCGCGAAGAGGTCACGAAGAAAGCCGCAGACCGGAACATGTTCAAGGTGCCCACCTTGCGCAACGTGGCGGTCACCGCGCCTTATTTCCACAACGGCTCAGTCAAGACCCTGGATGAGGCGGTTCGCGTCATGGCCAAGGTACAGCTGAACCGGGATCTGAACGACACTCAGGTGAGCGATCTGGTGGCGTTCCTGGGGGCATTGACAGGTGAATTCCCGGAGCAGCCGATGCCGCGCCTGCCGGCCACCAACGGATGGGCTTTCGAGTTCAGCTCGGCGCCATAAGTACATCGGACAAAAAAACGGCCCCTGATGGGCTAGCCGTTAACTTAAAGTGTTGAAATATGATCGGGCGGCTTCGGCTGCCCTTTCTTTTGACTTCTATTCGCCCTGACGAGGTTGCTGCGGCTAATCGAACTTGAGGGATCGCCGCTTTTTGATGATCACTTTGGGGCCTTGCTCAACTTCGAACACGGGAAACGCCGCTTTCGTCACGCATTCAGTTCCAACGTAGCGTGAAATAACCTCCCCATCGAGCCTTCCATCGTGCTGGTACAATGGAGACAGTCGAGCTGCTGATCATTCCCCCGCTGCACTGGTCAGTCTGAGCCAGTTTGCGTGGCTTCTCACCTTGCACCCACAAGCGGCTGGTCGTGTTTACGCGGCCTATGGCGGTGTCTATATCAGTGTCGCTCTTGCGTGGTTGTGGGCCGTCGAGTCCATTCGTCCCTCTTTCACAGATTGGGTCGGGGCCTCGGTTGCAATTTTAGGCATGCTTATCATAATTTTTGGCCCCCGCTACACTTAGCCAACGTCCCACAACTCAGACTTAACCAGCGCAGCAGGACAACTGGGAAATATCCTTATTGAACGTCTGCGCGGCCAGCTTCAAGCCTTCGACCATGGTGAGGTAGGGGAATAACTGATCGGCAAGTTCTTCAACCGTCATCTTGGCTCGGATGGCCAGCGCCGCGCTCTGAATGATTTCCCCGGCATGTGGGGCCACAGCTTGCACACCAAGCAAACGACCATCGGCTCGGACTACGACCAGCTTGATAAAGCCCCGCGTTTCAAAATTGGCCAAAGCACGCGGGATGTTATCGAGTGTCAAGGTACGAGAATCGACACTTAGGCCGCGTGCCTGTGCTTCCGGCTCACTCAGGCCCACCGTGGCGACTTGTGGCTCGGTAAACACCACGGTCGGGACAATCGACAAATCCAGGGTGGCGTCACCCTGCGTCATATTCATTGCCGCACGCGTGCCCGCTGCCGCTGCTATGTAGACAAACTGAGGATGCGTGCTGCAATCACCAGCCGCAAAAATATCGGCGCTGGAGGTGCGCATGGTGGTATCAACCTGAATGCGTCCCTGCTCGTCATGAGTAACGCCTGCTAACTGAAGATTCAGAGACTCGGTATTTGCCTGACGACCCGTGGCCACAAGGAGTTCATCAGCACGTAAAACATCTTGTCCTGTGTCCACATGGAAAGCCTGATCGCGGTAGCTGATCTGCTGGGCCTGGGTGTGTTCCAGTACGGTGATGCCCTCGGCCCTGAAGGCTTCGGTCAATGTCTCACCAATGGCAGGGTCATCACGACTAAACAGGGTGCTACGCGCAAGCACCGTGACCGCACTTCCCAATCGAGCAAAAGCCTGGGCCAACTCCAAGGCCACCACCGATGATCCCAGCACAATCAGTCGGGCGGGAATATGGGGGGCGACCAAGGCTTCGGTGGAGGTCCAATATGGCGTATCTGCCAGACCGGCAATTTTGGGAATCGCGGGTCTTGCACCAGTTGCGATCAGGCAGCGATCAAAAGCGATGGACTCCTCTCCTTGGGCGGTAGCAACCGTCAGGCTGTGTGGGCCAGCAAAACGCGCATTACCATTAATCAGTCGGATGGATTCATGGCTGTGAACCATTTTGACGTACTTGGCTTCACGCAATTCATCCACGCGCGCCTGCTGTTGGGCCAGCAAGCGATCTCGCCGTATGTCCGGCGCTGTGGCTTGTAAGCCGGAATCAAACGGGCTGACGCGGCGGACATGAGCGACATGAGCCGCCTGAATCATGACCTTTGAGGGTACGCAGCCAACATTGACACAAGTACCGCCCACTGTGCCTCGTTCTATCAAGCTGACTTGCGCGCCTCGCTCGGCGGCCTTGATAGCTGCGGCCATCGCAGCACCACCACTACCGATAATGGCGACGTGCAGTGGTTTCGGATGGGACGATTCATCATTGGCGCAGCATTCGGTTTGCGATTCAGTCATGGTTTGGCTTTGTTTCATTGGTTTCACAGCAAGCCTGCGCACGCTTACGGCACCACAGGGCGTAGGCCAAGATGGCGGAAAATATTGCCAGCATGGGCAACAAGAGCATGTCCAGATGGCCGGTCCAGGCCGCGAGTCCCAGCCCGCTCAGTAACAAAACTAATACAGGCGTAAAGCAGCACAGTGCTGCAACCACCACACCAATCACACCGAGCCGTAGCCAGTGTGTTATCCGTCATTGCTTAGGGCTTTATGGTCGAGGGGTAGCCGACATTCGTCGTCGCCTCTGTGAGCGATTCCAGCGAGGTTTTTGCATCGTCAAATTGCACCACCGCCTGTCGCAACTTATAGCTGACCTCGACCTGCTCAACGCCTTCGACCTTGGACAAAGCCTTTTTGATGGTGATGGGACAAGCGGCGCAGGTCATGCCGGGGACTGACAGCGTTGCGGTTTGCATTGCGGCCATAGCGGTACCGGCCATGAAGCTCAGTAGGAGGCTGCTGATTAAGCGTTTCATGATGTAATACTCCTTTAGTAGAACAAGGGGAGGACGTAAGGAAAGCCCAGCGCGACCAGGGTTAAGCTACCGACCACCCAAAAGATCACTTTGTAGGTCCGCTTAACTTGCGGCACGGCGCAGACTTCGCCAGGAGCGCAATCTTGGGCTGGTCGGTAAATGCGCCGACCCGCTGCAAACAGAGCGCCCAATGCCAGCACGATAAACAGAGGTCGATAAGGCTCAAGCACGCTGAGATTGCCGATCCAAGCACCGGAAAATCCCAAGGTGACGAGGATTAGAGGCCCAAAGCAGCATGTTGAAGCGAGTATGGCGGCCAAGCCACCAAGTGCTAAAACGCGGCCTTCTTTCTGATCTGCGGACATCGGGAGCCTGTTCTCCATACCTTGATTTGGTGTTAGCGTACTACCGTACCTAAATACGGAGTCAAGCCGCCTGTGCAGGAAGAAATCAGCTACACCATTGGACGCTTGGCGGAGGCTGGCGGCGTCAATGTCGAATCCATTCGTTTCTACCAGCGCAAAGGCTTGCTCTCGGAGCCTGATAAACCGCTGGGTGGTATTCGTCGCTACAGCGAGCGTGAACTGGCACGACTGCGATTTATCAAAGCGGCGCAGAGATTGGGGTTTAGTCTGAGCGAAGTGGCTGAACTTCTGGCACTGGATGATGGAACCCACTGCGATGACGCGGCGCGAGCCGCCGATGCGCGTTTGGCGGATGTGCGCGCGAAAATACGCGGCTTACAAAAGATGGAAAAGGTACTGGCTGAACTTCGACGTCAATGCGCCCAGAACGACGGCAATGTCACCTGTCCACTCATTGATGCGCTTTACCAAAGTTAGGTAATGCTGGTTGGCTGGAGATATTTCACCCTTGAGCCCAGCTTCCGCCAGGCTCTGAAATTCGGGCATTACTAAAAGCTAAGCGGACCGGGTATAGGGGGCAAGTCATCCCAATGCCGAATGAAAGGTCGGTTCAGAGCATTCCGAGTGCGCGGGTTTCATATCAAGTCGTTTGATGCGTTCCGTTCGGCGATCCGCCGGCCCTTGCGATGTAGTCCACCATGCACGCAATCGCGGCGCGGACTCGAAAGTGCTCGGGTTGGTTGAGGTTGGTGCGAAACTGCTCATGCACAAACTGCATAACGGGATCAGTGCCGAGGGCCGACGAATACACCAACTGCATACAGTGCTCGATAACATTCGAAGGTGGGCTGATATCTCCTTTCTCGTATCGAGACAGCGATGCCTGACTAACGCCAATAAGCTTGCAGAAGGATTTTTGACTTTCACTGCCGCGAGCCACCCGGACCAGATCGCGAATGGAAAAAGGCGCAGAATCCGGGTTATTCAGCACGGCTGGTACCTTCATAAATATTTGTTACACGCATATAAATATCACGGAATGAATACCATGATTTACTTGTCAAAGGCAACCCGATAAAGTTCCAATATGAGGCTCCCGTTTTCCGTTGATCGCTCCCATCTGTCACATGCGTCCTGCTGAGGCTTTCGAGACCCTGCAAGCGTATGGCGCGCAGGGGGAGTCCGTTTGTTGGCTGGATAAGCTGAGCGCCAGGAATCTGGCTTATTCCGACCTGATCCGGGGCGTCAGGCGGGACTGGGAGAGCCATGATGTCATTCGCCCTCTGGCAATAGTTGAAAACGAAGGAACTCCGCTGCTGTACGTTGTAGCCGAATCCAGCCTTGGGGAAGATCGGGCAGCGCAGAAGGAAAGCGTGCGTGCCCTGCGTGGGAGGCTGGCCTGTCGCGGCGAACCGGCTTGGTTGGCGGTGCTGCGGCCTGGTCAGCTCACGGTGTACGGCCTCGGCCCGAAGAAGGCGTCCGGAGTCGCTGTCCAGCCAAGCATCACTTTCCTGCAAGACCTTGTGCTGCGTGGATTGGGTGAAACCAAGCGGAAACCGGTTGCGACTACGGCATTCCACAATCTGCTCTACAAGCTGATTACCCAGACCAGCGATGAACTTCTGGACATGCCGCAGTTATCCGGAAGCTACGACGACGTACTGTCTTTGGTCGGTCGCGCTCTGTTTGTCCGTTTTCTCGTTGATCGAGGAACCATCAACAGCACCACGTTTTGGTGCTCAGCCGAAGAGGCGCAACGATGTTTCGACAGCGCCGAGGCGGCAACCAGGACGTGCGGCTGGCTCGACGACACCTTCAACGGCGATCTCCTGCCACTGGCTGGCGCAAACTACGCGGATTTTTTCGCGGGTCTCGAACGCTCCTCCCCGGATGCTTTTCGGTATGTCGGCAATATCCTGCGTCATGCGCCGGATGGCCAACTGACTTTTGAAAAGGCGTGGGGCGACATCGACTTTGCCCATGTTCCGGTTGGCCTGCTCAGCGAGGTCTATGAGCAGTTCGCCCACCGTCATGCCGGAGACGCCGCCAAAATTGAGAGCATCCACTATACACCCCGTAGGGTGGCAGAAATCCTGGTGGACCAAGCCTTCCCAGGTATCAGTACATCCGCACCTCACGAAGCAAAGATTCTCGACCCGGCGGCAGGTGGCGGCGTTCTGCTTACGCTGGCTTACCGACGACTGATTGGCGAATTTCTGAAGGCTCATGATCGCCAGCCGGACCGAGCAGAGCTTCGGGAAATACTCTACCGCCAGATTCAGGGGTTCGACATCAACCAGTCGGCCCTGAGACTGTCTGCGCTGAGTCTCTATCTCACCGCAATGGAATTTGATCCGGAGCCATCGCGTCCCGGCGGGCTCAGTTTCAAGCCCCTTCAGGGCACGATACTCAAATGTGTTCGCGGCCCTGATGAGCAGGGTTCGAAGACCAACATTCTCGGCAGTCTTGGTCCCATGGTGGAGCCAGAGTTCGATGGGCAATTTGATCTCGTCATCTCGAACCCGCCATGGACTGCGTGGAAGAAGGGCAAGATCGGAGAGCAACTGAACGCGGAAGCAGGTCGTCTCATTCGCTCTATTGCCGAGGTGCGAGCAAAAGGCTTGGCCGAAGATCACTACCTTCACGAGGTGGCGCGGCAGTATGAGAACCCGGACCGCGTTCCCGATTTGGCGTTTGTTTGGCGGGCAACCCAGTGGGCCAAATCCGACGGATTGGTCGCGATGGCTCTTCACGGTCGGTTGCTTTTCAAGAACTCGGATTTGGGCCGCGTGGCTCGTGAGGCAGTATTTTCTTCATTGCACGTGACGGGCGTTCTCAATGCTGCCGCGCTACGAAAAGAGCCGGGCATTTGGCCAGGCAATAAGGCGCATTGGTGCCTGCTGTTCGGCAAGAACACGCTACCCGATGATGACTCGCGATTCACCTATGTGAGCCCTGAGTTTCATTCCTACCAGAACCGTCAAGGGCGTATTCGCGTGGATTATGCGGATGCCGAGCCCATTGATCTTGCGACTCTCCGCAGTAAACCCGATCTGCTCAAGACCCTTTTTCGTGGAACCTGGATTGATGCCCACCTAATTCGACGCCTCAAGGCGAAACCCCGACAGGCGCTGGGGGCGTATTGGCAGGAACACGGACTGGCGAACGGCATTGGCCTCCAGGTTTCCAGCCAAGAGCAAGACGCCCGCTGCCACATCGGAAAGCGATACCTGCACGATTTTGAAAGCGTTGGTTCACCTCCGATCCTGAAAAATGATGATGTGGGGATTTTTGACCGGGAACGAGTCCACCGGGTGCGCGATCCGGCCATCTATCTTGGCCCGGTCGTCATGATTCCTCAGAGCATCGATCCCTACGAGAATCGCTACTCGGTCTACAGCTCGGATGAGTGCGTGTTCAATCGCAATTTCATTGGCTATTCGTGCAAGGGGCACCCAGAAGCCGAACTCCTCGCCAAATACCTGTTCCTGGTAACGCAGACGGATTTGCCGACCTATTTCGCACTCATGACCAGCAGCCAATACGGCGTTGAGCGGGATGCAGTCCTGACTGAGGACCTGAATCGTTTCCCAATTATGCCCTTGGAGGCCCTCTCGCACGATCAGTGTGAGCAAGTACAGCGTTTGTTTAGCGATGTGTCCACGGGGAAGGTGCCGCGCGACAAGCTGAATGGTTGGGCTCAGGACCTGTACGGAATATCCGACCAGGATTGGGACGCCATCCAAGACGCTATCTCAACAGCAATGACCCGGACTTCGGTGAAGAATTTTGCCGAGCAGCCCCCGCCCGAGCCTGCTGTCCAGGCATTCTCGCAGCAGCTCCGTGAATACCTGAACTCCTATACGGAAAGCGTGGAGGCTCAGATCGATGTCCAAGTCGCTCCGCAATCGAGTCGCGCCTGGGTCATGATCGAACTGCGCGGGCCAGGCGCATCTGAGAATCACGACAAGCAATGGGAAAATGATTGGCTTGCGTCCCTTGCAGACAACCAAGGCGCGACCCAGATCATCGTGCAATCCACTACGGCGAAATTGATGATTGGCCTCCTCAACGAAAATCGCTATCTGACGAAAACACGCGCCCGCTTTGTCGGGAACATCATCGTGCGGGAGCATTCGGATTTTCTGCTCGACGAGCATTACAAGTCGCTAGAGCCTGTCGATGAGTGAAATGACGAGCCAGAGCACAGGCTCGCAGAATAAGAAGTCTTTGCCATACCAGTCATTTTCTCGATTGGAATTAGCCATCCTGGAGAGGGCGCTGCGCCACACTTGGAAACAGGCAATCAAGAACCCAGGCTGGCACAAGAAGGACTTCTACGGGCGCGAGGAGACCATTTCTTACGCAATTATGGTCACAATGGACAAGCTCAATGATCTCTGCGACCCGCTCATTCAACGCCTTGCTGACGTGTTCGATCCGCTTCCAGAGTTCGAAGCCCATCGGGAGTCCTTCGATTATCGAGGGCAAATTCCAAATAAGCGCCCTGACCTAATTTTTCGACCCAAGCAGCAGGCCGCAATTTCCCGCATGGAACGCTGTATCGTCATCGAATCAAAGGTGATCAGCAACAGCCGCAGCATGGGTGGTTATTGTGGTGATGGCTTAATTCGATTTGTGCGCGGCGATTACGCCTGGCGAATGTCGCAAGCCTTAATGCTGGGCTACGTGCGGGACATCGACATGGACATGCCCAACATGCTCGAAAAGCATCTATCACGTCACGGGAAATATGCGGAATATGGCGTCACCCAGTCCCCGAAACCCTTTCCTCCATCGAGAGCAGACCCGCGCGTTCACTCAACGGTTCACAAGCGGCCCTGGCAATACACCGCCGAACATGGCGGCGGGAAACCAGGAGAGATAGAGGTCTTTCACCTCTGGCTGAAGGTCACGCGGCCTTAGCGCCCCGCTTTTCCTCAGAGAAGTAAATCACGTCTTCAAGGTCGATAGGGGCCTTTGCAAGCCCAAGCCGCATGGCGGGCGTCTTCTTGTCGTCACCAATAAAGCAGTAGTTGTAGGCAACTCGAAATATCTCTAGCACGCGCACGACTGTTTCCGGCTTGTACGGACTGTACCCATACCATGTGCGACCCTCTGCGCTTGCTGATTTGATGGGTCTTTCCAGTAGATTGACACGCCGCCGTATCTGCATGAAGAAGCGATCAATCGCATGCAAGCTTGCACGGCGATATAAGCTCGCCAGTTGATCCGCAGGGTAGTCGCCCATGTCCGTTAGATAGCAAATAGCCATTTCAGGCTCGCTCATGCTGGGAAAGGGATGCAGAACCCAGCGATCACTCCATTTTCCAATGGGCTTCATAGCAGCAAGACGAGCCTTGATTAGCTCAAGTTGGACTTCTCGATCCGTCATGCCTGGGAATGAGGCTTTGGCAGCCTCAAAATCAGACCGACTGCGTGCCATAACTCGGCGGCGCTCATTGACGGTCAGGCCCTTGTTGATGCTCACGTAGAACGCATCACAGGTACGTGCAACGATTCGCTCTTTGAACGCGGCCAGACAGGCCGCACGAATGCCGGATTCCTGATCCATCATGAAACGGATTTTCCCTGCACCGCGAAGTAGCCTTTCAAGGAAAAAGAAATGGCCGTAAAGCGTGTACTCGGAATGCGTCTGCATCCCACTTAATGGCAATCGGGTGTTGAAGTTCTGAGTTGGGGCCGCTTCGACATCTTCACGATCAGCGAGTTTGTCGTAGGCATCCTCGATGTCTGTTACAACGCCGTCATGAAGTCGGCCAGATGGCTTACGCCTCGCAGATCGCGTTTTTGCCCTGATCTCATCAAGATAGTCGGACTGTACCCACAACCGTGCATACTCCCGATAAGGGCCTGGTAAGGCGGCATCTGCGATAGCCTTCGCGTCGGCTTCCACCATACTGCTGTTGGCGAGTTCATCGTAGTCAAGGTGCATGCCAAAGACGTACCCAGTCTGGTCGTCGGCGCTACCAACGGCATGCAGCGCGACATTCCGGCGATCATTCTGGGCAGCCCAGTTCAGAAGATAGTCCTGCCGATCAACCGCCAAATAAAGCCGTGGAATTTCCATGCCATCCAACAGTCGCCGTTCGCGGTGAGCGGCAAACTTCATGGACTGCTCATGAAAGAACTCAATGCGCTGGTACAGGGTCTTCGGAGCAATTTCTGCAACTTCACAAATCCGCCGCAGCGGGCTTTTGTTTAGTAGCAGAGACAGAATGATTCGATTCTTGTGTGGCTGGCGTTGACGCAGTGAGTTCTTGACCGCGTGCGAGAATACACGGCCACATACTTTGCATTTCAGCCGCAGCGATCCCGCCTTGGTACGTCCGAACTTTTGGTATGCACCGGGCGTGTCAATTGGCAAAGAATGATTGGTGCAGCTTTCAACAGGGCATGTCACCGGATCGTCCACCAGATAACCCAAGAAACGATCACGTTCCTCGACGACAGCTTGGTTGCTTTTGATCGGCGGGAACTCACCGCATAACTTGCACTTGAGATGCGGACGCGCCTTGCCGCTGGCGACCTTTATGTAGCCGTCGCCCACTTTCCCATGCGCAGCAGCGCCTCGTGGAGCAACTGGCGAGGCGGGCACCCCAAAGTTTGAGCACTTGGGGTTCTTGCAGTGGTTTATTTGGATTCCATCAACTTCGGGCGGAATCCGTGGAGTCTTCGCTCCAGAAGATTTCTTCGGCAAAATGAACAGAACCCTTACCTAGACGCGGTAAGGGTTCTGACTACATCTGAACTGTTAAGTTCAACACTTTAAGTTAACGGCTAGCCTGATGGGGCCGTTTTTGTTTTCTCGGTCTGCGGGAGGGTTACAGTCCGCCGCAGCCGGTGAGGCCGCCGTCGACCGTCAGCGTGGTACCGCTGACATAACTGCTTGCCGGTGAGGCCAGGAACAACACCGCGGGAGCGATTTCTTCGGGTTCGGCGTAGCGGCCCAGCGGAATTTGCGGCAGCACCTTGCCCAAGAGGTTCTCGTTGCGGGTCAATGCGGAGGCGAACTTGGTGTCGGTCAAGCCGGGCAGGACGGCATTGCAGCGGATACCCAGGTGGGCACACTCGCGAGCAAAAGTCTGGGTCATGTTGATCACCGCGGCTTTGGTGATCGAATAAATCCCCTGGTTGAGCCCCGGGCGTATGCCGTTGACCGATGCGATGTTCACGATCACGCCATGCCCGTGCTTTTGCATCAGCCGGGCGCCGAGTTGGCTCATGACAAAATAACCACGCAGGTTCACATCGACGGTTTTGTCGACTGCGGAAAGCGGCGTGTCCAGAACGTTGCCGTAATACGGATTGGCGGCGGCGTTGTTGACCAGAATATCGAGGCGCCCCAACTCCTCGTCAATGCCGTTGATCAACGCGGTCATGGCATCGACATCGCCGGCATGACACGCCATCGCGGTTGCCTGTCCGCCCTGTTCGCGAATGCTCGCCGCAACGACCTCGCAAGCTTCCTGCTTGCGGCTCGAAATGACCACGTGAGCGCCGTGGGAGGCGAGTAGGCGGGCGGTGGCTTCGCCAATGCCGCGGGATGCGCCGGTCACCAGTGCGACTTTATGCCGGAGGTCGAAAAGTGGGTCCATGAACAACTCCTCCTCGTTGGAAAATGAAAAACCCGGCAAGTAGCCGGGTTTACAGGAAATACGGGCGAACGGCCTGGGTCAGTTCACGAACGCATCGCCGGAAAGCGATGTGTTGAGACGCATGCCGTTGCTGCTTGGCAAACCTTCCTCGAGCTGAAGGCGATAGCGCCCGGATTTCAGGCCTGCGGCATAAATCAAGTTGGGATTCTGGCCATTCTTCCAGTTGGTCGTCACCACAGCACCGGCGCTGTTGGTCAACGTGATGAAGCTGGTGGCGGTCGCCGCATTGACCGGCTGATCGAACAGTACCGCGAGGCCATTGTCGGCAACGGTGGAATCGAGTGGGCCGATGAAGCGGATATTCAGGTCCGAACCTTTCAGGTCGTTCCACCAGGCTCGCAACGCGGTTGTGGTGGCGCGATAGCGTGTATCGAGCGTTTCGCCGGCGCTGCTCAGCATGTCGCTAGCGGCAGTTTTAGCGGCGCGCGCCTTTTCCGCAGCCTGCGCGGCAATTTCCCGGGCTTTGTCTTCGACCTGAGCGGCCTTGCGTGCGGCTTCTGCCGCGGCGGCTTCCGCCAGGCGCGCAGCTTGTTCTTTGGCAGCGGCAGCGGCTTCCGCCAGCTCTGCTTCTTCCGCCGCGTCGTCAGCGGCATCAGCTGCGTCCATGTTCTGCTCGTCAGCGTCGTCAGCGTTGGCGTCGGCATCGCCGCTGGCTGCGGCAGGTGCGTCAAGACTGACCGAAGGCGCCAAAGCCGTGCGGGGTAAGACCCGCACGGTTTCCATGGCTTCGATGCCCCGACGTGCATTCGACGAGTACAAATCCTGCAAGGTGGTCTCCTGGTGGGATTCCTCCGTCTTGCCATCTGCATCGCCGAGAACCATGCCGAATCCGAAATAGGTTGCGGCCGCAATGATTGCGACGGCGACCGTAGTCAGAACCAGACCGGTCCAATTTGTCGGGACAACAGTATCTCCCCCGGCTGCTGCCATTTGCGCTTCCTCCAGTTTGAGTATTGATAAGCAGATGCACACATTCGTGCGCCCCGAACTATGGGGTAAGGCAAAGCGCGCGTCAATTTGACACCATCCTCTACAATGGGCGTTCTACCCTGAATCCCCCATACGTGAGCGCGCCCGAACCCATTCAATTTCAGGCACAGAGCCTGCTTCCCACTGCGCATGGCACCTTCGATGTGCGTGTGTTCGTTGATTCCCATGGCCTGGAGCACGTGGCTCTGAGCAAAGGCACGTGGTCGGCGGATGATGCCGTGTTGCTCCGGTTGCACTCGGAATGTTTAACAGGGGATGCGTTTGGCAGTCTGCGCTGTGACTGCGGGGAGCAACTGCAAGCGGCATTGCAACAGATTGCGCAGGAGGGCCGGGGCGTTGTGCTGTACCTGCGCCAGGAAGGTCGCGGCATCGGGCTGGCCAACAAAATTCGGGCTTACGCCTTGCAGGACCAGGGGGCCGATACCGTGGAAGCCAATGAACAACTGGGGTTTGCAGCGGACCAGCGACAGTACGATGTTGCCCTGGACATGCTGCATGCTCTGGGGGTCCACAAGGTGCGTCTGCTGACCAATAACCCGCGCAAACTCAATGCGCTGGAGGCCGGTGGGGTCAAGATCATGGAGCGCGTCGCGCTGGCTGGCTATGCCAATCCTTTCAATGAAGGGTACCTGTCCACCAAAGCGGCGAAGTTGGGACACATGTTCGAGGAGCCGGGTGCATCGTGAAATCTGAGCGTCCCGGGATTGGGCAGGAAGCTGATCCGGGCACGGGGTTATCGACGCAGATTGCGGCCGATGCCGCCGAGAGCACCCAAAACGACACTGCCAAGCGTGGGCTTATCGCGGGTGTTGCCGATACCGGCAAATCCCTGGCCCGCGGTGCGAGCCAGTACGCGGTGCAAACCTGGCGCCTGACCCGGGCAACCAAGCCGCTACTGCGTCTGTTGGGCAGCGAAGACGATGTGACGCTGCCGCAGCTGCATTCCGCGGTGGATGTGCTGTTTCGGCACCTGTACAAGCACCCGATGGTGGGGCAGAGCACGCAACTCACCGGCTATTTGCGCAAACGCAAACTGATACCCAACGAGCAGTCCACCGAGGATCTGATCCGCTTCGTCGTGGATCAGGTGGTGCAGCGCAGCCCAGTGACCATTCCTGAGCCGCTCATCAATGAGTTCTGGACCTTTTTCGACGAGCTGTTTTCGTCTCCGGAGCTGCGGGGTCTGGGAGAGCTCAGCCTGGATATGGTGCGACTGGTCGTGGCCACCTACGAGCCCATGCTGGTGGAGATCGTCAACCTGCTCAAAGCCGGGCGTCGGTTCAACCAGTGGCAGGTCAAGGAACTGATGCGGCGGGCCGCCATCGTGCGCTCGGACCTCGCCATCCTGCAGCGACAGATCAAGGCCCTGCGCTACATTCGGCCGTTCTTCCAGACCGATCCCAAGGACTTCCACAAGCAAGCGCAGATCGTGGCGCAGATGGTGGGGGAGTTCGGCCCCTTCTTCATCAAGATGGCACAGGTGGCGGCCGCGAATGCCGACTTCCTGCCGGACGAGGTGGCCAAGGAACTGGCGGTTTTCCATGAGGACGTGCCGCCGATGTCACCCAGCGAGGTGGTCACCGCATTTATGGAATGCCATGGGCGGCCCCCGCAGGAGCTGTACATGGATTTCGATCCGGCCAAGCCGCTGAAATCTGGCTCGATCGGTTCGGTCTACCTCGCCCGCAAACCGATGACGGTGGATGGCCAGGATGTGCTGATTCCGGTGGTGGTCAAGGTAGGGCGCCACAACATTGATCGCGAGTTCGTCATCGGCAAGCTGGTGATTGGCTTGGCGATCATGAGTACGCATTACTGGGCGCCGCACTCCAAGCTGGCACCCTTTCTGCGCGCCTTGCAGCAGCAGGTGGACGAGTTCGTCGAGGGCTTCGAGCGTGAGCTGGATTTTCATACCGAAGCGGATAACCAGCTGCGCTTTTACGAGCGCGCGCGGCGTTCGCGGCGCTGGCGGGTCCCGGCGGTATACGGTGTCAAGCGACGCATCCTGGAGATGGAGTACATTGCCGATGCGAAGACCTTGATCCGGGCGCTGGAGGATGGCCCGCCCGCGCGCCGCCGCCGGCTGCAACGCCGGATCACCCGTAACCTGATCTACACGATCAGCTATCACGTGCTGGCCTGGCATGAGCTGCACGGGGATCTGCATCCCGGCAACGTGATGGTCAACCCCTCCGGTGATCTGTATCTGATCGACTGGGGCAATTGCGTGACGATGGATGGCAAGTGGGCCGCGGTCTGGAACTATCTGGTCGGCGCCTTGCTGGCTGATACCGACATGCTGACCGACGCCCTGATCGCGATCAGTACCGACCCTTCGGCCAATACGTTAAGGCGCGACGAAATACGCGCGGCTCTGGAAGAGACCCTGCGCAAGAAGAATGTCCGCCCCTTGACGCTGCGCACGCTGATCTCCGAGTTGCGGGATGAGCGCGTCGAAGGATTGCATCGGCGGGCACAGACTGCGTTGCACCTGATGTCGAACACCCAGTCGCTGGGCCTGGTTGTGGTCGGTGACTACCTGCATCTGTCGCGTTCCTTGTTCGCGGCGATCGGCTCCTTCGGTAGCTTGTATGCGGCGGAGTCGCGGATTCGCCTGCTGCAGGATGTGCTGGTCGGTTTTGGCAGCCTGCCATTGACACTGGTGCAGGACCGCCTGGAATCACAACTCGAGCGCGCCCGGGTCGGGCTGCGGGAACGTTTCCCCATTCTCGAGGCTCCCAGCATGCGTGAGATCACGCAGGCACGCCTGCAAGCATTGACAGTGGAACCCCTATGAGTCTGTTCAGCCTGAGCCAGAAGTTCCTGTTTGCGATGGATGCCGAAAGCGCCCACCAGGCGACTGTGGCTCTGCTAAAAAAAGCGCCGGGACTGCAAAAGGCATTGTTGGGCCAGTGCCTGTCCGCCCCGCGCGAGGTTCTGGGCCTGACATTTCCCAACCCGGTTGGCGTGGCCGCCGGCCTGGACAAGAACGGCGAATGCATTGCCGGGCTGTTTGGCCTGGGTTTTGGCTTTGTCGAGGTTGGCACCGTGACCCCGCGGCCGCAGGCCGGTAACCCGAAACCCCGGGTTTTTCGGCTGGTGGAAGATCAGGCCATCATCAACCGGCTGGGCTTCAACAACCGCGGTGTCGATTACCTCTGCGCACAGGTCGAGCGCGCGCGTGGCCGCGGCGTGGTCAAGGGGCCGCTGGGTATCAACATCGGCAAGAACGCGACCACCCCGATGGAACATGCCGTCGACGATTATCTGCACTGCCTGGAACGGGTCTACCCGCTCGCGGATTACGTGACCTTCAATATTTCATCCCCGAACACGCAGAATTTGCGCGACCTGCAGTCGCCGGATCACCTGCGTAAGTTCATCGGGGCGCTGGTGGAGCGGGGCGCTCAGCTGGCGAGCCAGCATGGGCGGCGCCCTCTGGTGCTCAAGGTGGCGCCAGACAACACCGAAGAGCAGATGGCGGCAATGGCCGAGGTTATCCTGGCCAGTGGCATCGATGGTGTCATCGCGACCAACACCACGATCAGCCGTCCGGCGTTGATCGACAGTCAGCAGCGTTGCGAAAAGGGTGGCCTTTCGGGGCGGCCTTTGTGCGACCTGGCGTTGCGACAGCTGAGCATGCTCCGGGCCGAACTGGGACCTTCCATTCCGCTCATTGGGGTCGGCGGTATCCACGACAAGGTCAGCGCCCAGGCGCGTTTTGCGGCGGGTGCGGACCTCATTCAGATTTACACCGGCTTCGTCTACCGGGGGCCGAGCCTGTTGCGCGAAGCGGTGGACGCCGCTCGTGCCCAGGAGCGGCGGCAGAAAAAAGCCCCGGAGACCGCGTAGCGGCGTCAACGGGGCCAGATTACGTGTGCCAGTGAGCCCAGCGGGCTCACGACGCCGGATCAGATCGTGAAGATCGAGCCCAGGCGTTGAGCGAACATCATGTCGCCTTCGAGTTGCACCTTGCCGGTCATGAAGGCGGTCATGCCATCCAGAGCACCGGTCAGCAGGTCACGCAGGTCGTCGTCAGCCATCGTAATGGTCACGGTGGCGTCACCGGTGTTGCCTTCGGTCACGGTTGCGGCGCCATCGGCAATCGTCACGTAGCGTGGCGTAGAGCAGTTGAACTGCACAACGGCGGTGACGCCAGCGGCCCCTGCGGGGTCAACGGCGGAGGGCATCTTGGCAAAGATTTCGTCAAGTGTCATGGGGTTTTCTCCTCAGATTGTGGGGCTGCGCGATGCACCCCGATTGTTTGGGAACTGGCGAGTGTACATGCGTCGGAAAAATTCTGACTGATGTCATATGCGGGCTCAAAAAGGAGTAAAACATCGGCTGGTTGCCGTCCGGCTTGCTCGCGGGATGTGCTAGTTTCCGCCCCACCTTTTTTCGCCACACGCCCATGATTGCATCCGCTCTGAAAGCGCATTACCAGCTCAATACCGTGACGGTCCCTCGCGATCTGGACGCCGTAACCCGCATCGATCCGCAGGAAGACATCAGCGGTGGCGCCGTCGTCAACCGCATCTGGTCCCGGGTGCAAGAGCTGTATCGAACGGGCTATCAGCCCGGTATCGCAATGTGCATTCGGCATCAGGGGCGCCTGGTCATGAATCGCACCATCGGGCACGCACGTGGTCACGAACCGGGCAAGACCGACATGAGCGGGGCCGTGCCGCTGGAACTGGACACGCCGATCAGTCTGTTCTCGTCGTCCAAAGCCATCACTGCGGTACTGGTGCATAAACTCGCGGAAGAGGGGCGGATCGATCTCTCCGCCCCGGTATGTGACTACATCCCGGAGTTTGCCGCTTACGGCAAGCACAAAACGACGGTGGAGCAGGTCCTGGCGCACCAGGCCGGCATACCGTCGTTCCCGACTCATTTCGGTATCGAGCACGCCGGAGATTGGGATGCGGTGATCGAAGTGCTGTGCCGGATGCCGCCGATTTCCAAAGCCGGAAAGCTGACGGCTTACCACGCCATCACCGGCGGATTTATCCTGGGCGAGGTGGCACAGCGGGCCACCGGAATGTCACTTGCGCAGGTTCTGGATACCCGCCTGCGTCAACCCTTGGGCATGCACAGCTTCACCTACGGGGTTGACCCCAAGGATAACGACAAGGTGGCATTGAACTACTTTGTCGGCCCCCCGTTGCCCAAGCTCATCGCTTTGATGGCGGAAAAAGCCCTGGGTATCCCGTTTGAAGAGGCGTGCGCGGTTTCCAACCAGCCCATGTTCATGAATCAGGTGGTTCCGGCGGGCAATCTGTACGCGACCGCCGAAGAGGCCAGCCGCGCTTTTCAGATGATGCTGAATGGTGGGGTCTGGAACGGCGTGCAGGTACTCAAACCGGAAACGGTACGCAAGGCCGTGGAACCGTTCGGGCGCATGCGTTTCGATCGCCTGTTGCGTCTGCCGATGCGGTACAGCCGCGGGATGATGCTGGGTCATCCTGCGGTAAGTCTGTACGGTGCCCAGAACGCGCTGGCATTCGGTCATCTGGGATTCCTGAACATCCTCTGCTGGGCGGATCCGGAGCGTGACATCTCGGTGTCGCTGATCACCACAGGGAAGGCCGCCATCGGTCCCCATCTGGCGCCCCTGGGACGCATCCTCAAAGAGGTGAATTCGGGCTACGCGCAATTGCCACCAGACCGCCTGCCAGACTGGGCCCGTGATCTGCCCCGAGGCATCAACGCCTTGATCTAGTGCCGGAACTATCATTCCCGCGACCGTAATTATCATTCGTAATCCTCAGCGACGTTGCTAGGATGCGACGCGTTGCGCGTATGTTCCGGTAACAGCTCAGTGGGGTACGGTCTGCACCGTCATCCTGCATGACACCGGAAGCGCGCCCTAAACCCTGAATGCAGCGGCGGGTCCGGCGGGTTCGGAATCCATCGGACGGGTTCGCGCTGTCACATATCAAGATCGAGGAGCCAGTCGATGCAATTCACGTCCGAACATGAGGACATCCGGCGCACCGTTGCGCGCTTTGTCGAAGAAGAGCTCAACCCGCATGTGGATGAGTGGGAGAAGGCCGGAATCTGGCCGGGACGTGAGGTGCTGAAAAAGGCGGCCGATCTCGGGTTGCTGGGAATCAGCAAACCGGTGGAATTCGGTGGCCTGGGTCTGGACTACAGCTACTCACTGGTCTACGCCGAGGAAATGGGCAACTGTTCCACCGGCGCACTACCGATGGCGATTGGCGTGGTCACGGATATGGCCACGCCGGCACTGGCCCGTTTCGGTTCCGATGAGCTGCGTCACGAGTTTCTGGCGCCGACCATCGCTGGGGACATGATCTGCTCGATCGGCGTATCCGAGCCCGGCGCGGGCTCGGATGTGGCCAACATCAAAACCCAGGCCGTGAAGGAGGGGGATGACTACGTCATTTCCGGTTCCAAGATGTGGATCACCAATGGCGCCCAGGCCGACTGGATCTGCCTGCTGTGCAACACCTCGGACGGCTCTCGTCACAGCAACAAGTCGCTGATCATCGTTCCGATGGATGCGGCCGGTGTCAGCGTCGAGAAAAAGCTGGACAAGCTCGGCATGCGCGCCTCGGATACCGCGATCATTCATTTTGACAAGGTCCGGGTGCCGCGTCGCAACCTGATCGGTCAGGAAGGCGCGGGCTTCATGTATCAGATGATGCAGTTCCAGGAAGAGCGCCTGTTTGGCGCCATGAGTTCGGTCAAAGGGATGGAACGGGCGATCAATCAGACCATCGACTACTGCCGCCAGCGCGAAACTTTTGGCCAGCCTCTGGTGAACAACCAGGTGGTGCATTTCCGCCTGGCCGAACTGCAGACCGAAGTCGAAGCGTTGCGCGCGCTGTGCTACCAGGCCTGTGAAGACTACGTGGCAGGCCGTGATGCGGTGAAGCAATGTTCCATGGCCAAGCTCAAAGCCGGGCGTTTGGCACGTGAGGTAGCGGATTCCTGCCTGCAGTACTGGGGCGGAATGGGCTACGTGAACGAAACCGAGATCACCCGGAATTTCCGTGACTCCCGCCTGCTTTCCATCGGCGGCGGCGCGGACGAGATCATGTTGGGGATCATCTGCAAAACCATGGGCATCCTGCCCGGAAAAATGAAAAACTGACGATGAGTTCTCACTACGATTCGGTATTTCGCCCCGGTCTGTTTGACGGACAAACCATCATCGTCACCGGTGGCGGCAGTGGCATTGGCCGCTGCACGGCGCACGAACTGGCTGCATTGGGCGCCAAGGTGGTGCTGGTGGGGCGCAATCAGCAGAAATTGGAAACCGTGCAGGCAGAAATTCGGACGGATGGTGGTGAAGCCGTTTGGGCCACGCTGGATATCCGGGTGGAAGACGATGTGAAGTCGGTGATCGCCGCGGTCGTGGCGGAGCACGGGCCGATTCACGGGCTGGTCAACAATGCGGGCGGGCAATTCCCCTCACCGTTGGAGAGAATCAGCAAGAACGGCTGGGATGCGGTTGTCGCCACTAACCTCACCGGTGGTTTTCTGGTCAGTCGCGAGGTGTTTTTGCAATCCATGGCAGAACACGGCGGCGCCATCGTCAATATCGTTGCCGATATGTATGGCGGAATGGCGATGATGGGGCATTCCGGGGCCGCGCGCGCCGGGATGGTGAACTTTACCGAGAGCGCCGCCGTCGAGTGGGCGCGTGCCGGGGTGCGGGTGAACGCGGTAGCGCCGGGATGGATCGCGTCCTCGGGGCTGGATACCTACACCGACCCACAGATGCGGGAAAACCTGAAGACCATTCAGGAGAAGGTCCCGTTGAAACGCCTGGCTGAAGAAGCCGAAGTCGCCTCCAGCATCACCTATCTGCTGTCACCCGGGGCGGCCTACCTGACTGGCGTCACCATCCGGGTTGATGGCGGGTCCACGCTGAACGCGCGCATGTTCGCTTTGCCCTCGCACAAAAACTCGCATCCTTACAACGGCTTTCATCGCGCCGTTCGGCCGAAAATCCTCGAAGGCCTCTAAGGAAGCGCTGATTTAATCCGCGAGCGAAGTGAGGCGCGCCGCCGCCGGAGCGCAGAAACCGCAGCATATGGGGGATATGTGAGGCCCGTGTCCATTTTGCGGGGAGCACCGCCGCTGGTGCAGACCACGCGCGCAGCGAATAACTCAGCGCATCCCTAAGGCCGGAGACTTGGCGTCACTGGTGGTACAGTGACGGCCATAGAGGAGTGACAAGCTGGGTGGGGATTTGCTGCTGACGCACCACGACCGTACCGGTCCCGGTTGCCGCTTGCCGTTGTAAAGCCGTGCGAGAACTGAGCACCAGGATGGACCCTATTGCCGCAGCCGAGCAGCTGCAGCGGGGGTTTCCACGCCTTCAGTTTGATGATCCGAAACTTGAGGCAAAGTTCCGAGACGAGTTTTACAGTGCTCGTATCGGAATGGTCAGGCTGGGCCTTTACGTCGGTGTGGTGCTCTACACCCTGTATCTGCTGATACGCCTCCGCGAGCCCAGCAGCACGCTGCTGATGCAGACCACGCTGCTGCGTGCGGCGATTGTGTTGAGCATGCTGGCCGGCGCCATTCTTTACGAAAAGCTCACCCTGCACGGGCGCGGCTGGCTGATGGCGGCGGTGTACATTCTCTTCGCCGCCTGCATTACCACGATTGAAAACCTCACCGTGCGTGCAGGCGCCGTCGCGCACTATGAGGGCATGTTGTTCATCGTATTTCACGTGTTCCTGTTCAGCGGTTTTATGTACTGGTCCGCGCTGCGGATGGCGGTGACGCTGGTCACAATCTATGTGGTGGGCATGCTGCTTTCTCCGGTTTCCGGGGAAGTGCTGGGGTTCCAGCTGTTTTTTCTGTTACTGACGGCATCCCTGGGCGGGGGCGCACAATTTCTGGTCGAAAAAAGCGAGCGTGAAGCATGGCTGCGCCGGCGTGAGCTGGAGTATCTGGCGAATACCGACACCGTCACGCGCCTGGCAAATCGTGCGGCTTTTGAGCGCGTGGCACGACAGCGCATTCAGTCAGCCTCGCAGCAGCAGGAGGGCATCTGCCTGGTGCTGGTGGATATCGATCACTTCAAACGCGTGAATGATCGGTATGGGCACGCGGTGGGTGATCGCGTTCTGCGTGAGGTCGGTCAAGCGTTGCATGAACTCAGCGTCGATGAAGGCGACGCCGTCGCCCGCTGGGGCGGCGACGAGCTGGTCGCGCTTTGGCACTGTTGCCGGCGCGATTTGCTGGCGCAGCGGTTCGAATCACTGCGCGAGCGCGCTCACGCCATGGGCAGCGTGACCATGTCGAATACGCAAACTGAGGAGTTCGCTGTGTTCAGCATCAGTGCCGGGGGGGTCATCCTGGTGCCGGAATCCGGCGGCCGCTTCGAGGATTTCCTGCGCCAGGCCGATGACCAACTCTACGAGGCGAAACGCAGCGGTCGCGATACCTGGCGTCTCGCCGATGAAGCCGGCTCAGCCTGATAAGATTCGCTTTTCTTGTGACAACCGTTGCCGCCATGAAATTAGTTACCGCGATCATCAAACCGTTTCGTCTGGACGAGGTGCGCGAGCGCCTGGGAGACATTGGCGTCAACGGCATGACCGTTACCGAAATCAAGGGCTTCGGCCGTCAGAAAGGACACACGGAGCTTTACCGTGGCGCCGAGTATGTGGTTGATTTTCTGCCCAAGGTCAAAATTGAAATTGCCCTGGCCGACGACATGGTCGACTCCGCGATCGAGGCGATACTGCAAGGCGCGAACACCGGCAAGATCGGCGATGGCAAGATCTTCGTCACGCCGCTGGAACATGTGGTGCGCATCCGCACCCAGGAAACCAACGAGCAGGCGCTGTAAAGCTCTCGTCGGAGGAGTCATTGCCGATGGTCATCCGCGAACGGGGTTACCTCTTTGTATTGCTGACCCGCAGCGAGTTGCGGGCACGGCGCCTGTACACCATTTGTCGGGACGAGCTGGATCGTGACGACCGCGTGGTCTTCGCGCACCGGTACACGACCAATGCGCGCCTGCGTCCGTATTCGGTTTCGCTGGCCCCGGAAGAGTTTGCGGCCCGTGATGAATACGGTTGTTTCAGCTTCAGCTGGAACGAGCAGGGCGAACGTCACGCGGCGGGCATCGAAGTCGATCAGTGGCTGGACAGTGGCCTGAACGTACTGCTGACGGTGGGGCGGTCCGCGTTACCAGAACTTCGGCAGCGGTACGGAGCACGCCTGCGGGTGGTTTTTGCACCCACCCCGAAGGGCAACCAGGCCTGGTTCGAGCTGGCGAACGGCGTGCGGCGCGGAGGGTACTCCAGTCAGCTGGGTCTGGGCCTCGCCATTGATGAGAATCGGATTGATGACGAGCTGGAATCGGCGCTCAATCTTTCCGAAGACCTCGACCAGGCGGTATTTCAACTGGCGCATGCCCTGCGTCAGCAAACACCGCCGCTGGTCTGCGAAGAAATGTATTCCGCCGCGGCGCGGGATCATGCCGCCGGCTGACCCGCACTCCTTATCCCGGCGGCGGCGCAGGCCACCGCTGGAAGTTCGGCTCACCGTGGTCGTGGCATTCGGGCCTGACGAGGAAGATCGCGTTACCGTCATCGAAGATCGACGACTGTGGATGGTTGGCAGCATTTTTCAATACCGCGACCGTGCCGCGCGCCTGGCGATGGCGACCCTGATCCGGGCCGCGCTGATGCAGCCCAAGGTGGCCGCTAAAATCATGCCGGGTCTGGCTTCTATCGCGTCTCGCGCTGCCGGACGCGCCGAACGTAAAAACTGAACGAAAAGAACGCATGTTAATTGCTCGACTGTTGGTCGCCGTGACTGGCGCTGGAATGGCATTGGTATTGGCGGTGGTCATCCTGATCTATGCCGTACACATCACCGACACCCCGCGTCTCACCGAGCAGCTGCCCACGTTGATCCTGACGACGGGCATTTTTACGTTGCTGGGTGGTGTGGCCGTCGGTTCTGCGCTGAGCGCGGTACGCCAGTGGCCGTCGCAACGCTGGTGGGATTCCGCGTTGGTGGTGACGATGCCCGTCTGTGTCTGGTTCCTGTGGCGGGTCTATGGCTGAGCACCCCCGGTTAAGGGCGCAGCCATTAGCCGCGACCCCCTGGGAGGCGATAGCCGGCGTGGTGCTGGGCTGGACCTTGCTCAGCCTGGGTTTTCGTGGTGATTTCGGTCTGTTGCTGCTGAGTCTGCCCGCCGGCTCGCTGGCGCTGGCCGCAGCATTGGGGCTGTTGCTGTGGCGTGGCGATCATCGGCTGGTGGAAATGCTCACCTTGGCCGCGGGTATTGCGTTGCTGCCCGCGATCTGGATGCTGGTCAGCGGGGATTTGCCGCTGGCTCTGGTTGTCGCCGCTCTGGCGGCCCTGGTCTGGGTGGTTGCAGGGCGCATCTCGCTCGCCACTTACCCACGTCTTCCGGGCGCGCCGGCGGTGGCGCCGGATTTGCCCAGCGCAATCCGTATTGGCACCGACCAGGCCCTTTTGGCCTGGTTCAAGCTTCTGCTGCGGACACCGACGGCGGACGAGCGGGAGGGAATACTTGCCGAAGTCGCCGCCTGGGACAGAGAACTCGATGCGAATGGCGGTGAGGATCTGGAGCGCTATCACCCGCAGCCCGATGATCTATTGCGTGTGGAATCCAGGAACAAGCAGCTCTTCGGCGTGCGATATCGGCATATCCAGTGGGATTCCGGTTTCCCGGATTCGGAGTTGCCGGGGGCGGCACGCTGGGCAGAGCATGCACGCAACCGCCGCGCACATGCCTGGGTGCTGGAGCATCCGGGCAAACCCCGGCCCTGGCTGCTGACCATTCACGGCTATCGTATGGGCAGCCCGCTGATGGACCTGCGCGCCTTCGAACCGGGGTATTTGCACCACAAGCTCGGGCTGAACATCGCTTCAGTGGTGCTGCCGCTGCATGGGCCACGCAGCACGGGATTTTTCTCCGGCGGTGGCTACCTGGAAGGGGATTTTTCCCGCTTGATCCATGCGGAGCGCCAGGCGGTCTGGGATATGCGCCGCCTGCTGAGCTGGATCCGCCTGAATCGGCATGCCCCTGCGGTAGGCGCGTACGGCATCAGCCTCGGGGGCTACAACGCCAGTCTGCTCGCGGGGCTGGATGATCAGCTGGCCTGCGTGGTTGCAGGCATTCCCGTGTTTGATATGGCGACCACCCTGTGGCGTCATATGCCGCAGGATGAACGGCGCGGGCTTGAGGCGGACGGCGTGAGCCTGGAGCTGGTTCAGAAGATATTGGCGCCGGTGAGTCCGGCCTGCTTCAGCCCCCGCATCAGCCCGGATCGACTGGGGATTTTCGCCGGCACGGCCGATACATTGGTCTGGCCGGATCAGCCGCTGGGCCTGGCTGCTCATTGGGGGTGTGGGGAACCTTACTGGTATTCCGGCGCCCATTTGTCATTCGCGGGTACCGCCGCACACCAGGACTGTCTGCGCGACACCCTGGCTCGAGGGAATTTGCTTTGAAACGTAGTGCCGACACACCCGAACACCGGATCTTTCGCAAGGATTACCAACCGCCCGAGTGGCAGGTTGAGCAGGTGGAGCTGGAATTTGATCTCACCGCTGCGGCCCGGGAGTCCGGCGAGCACCCGGTCGACGTGCGTTGCCGTCAGCAGCTGCGTGCGGTCTCCGGACACGCCGGAAAGCTGGTTCTCGATGGTCGCGACATGGAGTTGCTGTCGATCAGCATCGACGGCGTTGCACTGGCGGATGACGCTTGGACGCTGACTCCGGACTCACTGGAGATTTACACCTTTCCGGCAGCTGCCGTGCTGGAGATCGTCGGCCGCATCGACCCCTTCGCGAACAGCAGCCTGGAAGGGCTCTATGGTTCGCCGGGTCTGTTGTGTACGCAGTGTGAATCGCACGGTTTCAGCCGTATCACCTGGTTTCAGGACCGCCCCGATGTGCTGAGCCGATACACCGTCACCATCATTGCGGATCCGGAGCGTTATCCGGTGCTGCTGAGCAATGGCAACCGGGTGTCGGATCAACAGGTTCAGGGTCGTCGTGAGGTGGTCTGGAACGACCCGCATCCCAAACCCTGCTATCTGTTCGCGCTGGTGGCCGGAGATCTGGCCTGCGTCAGGGATCAACACCGTACGCCTTCGGGGCGCGACGTGGTCATCGAATTCTGGTGCGATCCCGGCCTGGAAGATCAGCTCGGGCACGCGGTGCAGTCGCTGAAGAATGCGATGCGCTTCGATGAAGAGGTTTACGGCCGGGAGTATGACCTCGACCTGTACATGGTCGTGGTGGCGCGGGCCTTCAACATGGGCGCCATGGAAAACAAGGGGCTGAATATCTTCAACCCCAAATGTGTGCTTGCGCACCCGGAAACCGCAACCGATGAAGACCACGTCATGGTGGAAGCGGTGGTCGCGCACGAGTATCTGCACAACTGGACCGGGAATCGGATCACCTGTCGGGACTGGTTCCAGCTCTCGTTGAAAGAGGGATTGACGGTGTTTCGGGAGCAGGAATTCACCGCGGCGCATGCCGGTGGATCGGCGCAGCGTATTCATGAGGTTGCCCTGCTCAAGGCGCGCCAGTACGTGGAAGACGCCGGGCCCTTGGCCCATCCGGTGCGCCCGGATTCGTATGTGGACATGAACAACTTCTACACCGCGACGGTGTACGAAAAAGGTGCCGAACTGATTCGGGTGCTGCGCTCCTGTGTGGGGGAGCAGGGCTATGCCGACGGCATGCAGCGGTACTTCGAACAGTTCGACGGCCAGGCCGCCACCATTGAAGACTTCATCGGCTGCTTCGAAATTGCCGCGGGCAACGCCATAGCCGAGGACGTACTGCGCTGGTACGACCGGCCGGGTACTCCTCGCCTGCGTATCGATTCGCAACCTCAGCCGCGAGGATGTTCCTTCACCTTGAGTCAGCAGGCTGCGGCGGTCGCCCGAAATGTGGCCACCACACCGCTGCCCATTCCGTTGCGGTTGGAATTCGTGGATGCGGCCGGTCCCTTGTCGGTAATCGGGTGCGGCTACGAATTTTCCGCGCTGCTCAATCAGGAGCAGGGCGATTACCGCATTGCTTTCGAGCGCCCGGTCGAAGGTGAGCTGACACCGGTATTCGGCGGCGGGCTTCCGGCGCCCGTGCTGTGGGAGTGCGCTTACAGCGCGGAACAATTGTTATTGATCACGCGCTTTGCACAGGATCCGGTTGCCCGCTGGGAAGCGCAGCAACAGCGCTACCGAGCTGCGGTGGCGCAGGTCATTCAGGGCCATCGCGTCGTTGCGGATCAGTTCGCCGACGTTCGCGACTGGTTTGCAGATGGTGCAGACCGCGCTGTGATGGCCGAGTTGCTCACGCTGCCAGCAGTCGCCACCTTGCTGGCCGAAGGCGACAACGTGGACCCCTTGGCCACAGCGGACGCCCACCGGCAGGTGGAGCTGGCCCTGGCGCATGCGGTGTGGAAGGATGCCGAAGTTCCGGAATCCTGGCTGAAGGTGCCCCAAGCGTGGGAATTCCGTGAAGCCGATGTGGCCTGTCGACGCCTGGCCGTGCGCTTGCTGGAGCTGGGTCTGCTCGCCGGGCATTCACACCTTCGCGAAGTGGTCCATCAGTGGGTGCACGAAGCCGATAACCTGAGCTTGCGTTACGGCGCGCTGGCCGCGGCCTGGAAGGCGGATTTAGCGGATACATCGGCGTTGCACGATGCCTTCCTCAGTCGGCACCGGCATAACGAACTGGTCGTCGATCGGGCTTTCGCCCTGCGCGCGCGTTACGAAAACCGGGATGGCGTGGTCACCTTGCTCGCCGACCCGGGCTATATTCGTACCTCACCCAATCGGGTGCGCGCCGTCATGGACACCCTGGTCCGCCAAAACCCGGTCACGTTTTACGATCGCGAAGGCGAGGCGCTACGGATCTGGGCTGCCGAGATCATTCTTCTCGATGGTGTGAATCCGCAGTTGACGGCACGGCTGGTGGGTGGGTTGGAGAGCACCTTCCGCCTGGCCGAACCGTGGCGTGGACAGATCTTTGACGTTCTGGCCGCGACCCAGAAGCGGGTACGTTCCCCCAACACTCACGAGCAACTGGGCCGAATTCTCGACAGTTCCGACGTGTAAGCCGCTGACATATAAATGTCATCATTACGTCACATCATGTGCACCAGGTCACTGTAGCCATGGAAAACATGTACGGACGTCACATACTGGTCGTTGAGGACGAGGAACCCATCCGCAAGCTGATTCGCTTTGCTTTGGAGCGGGAGGATTACCACGTTCACGAAGCGGCGGATGCACAAAGCGGGCGGGTTGAAATTGCCAATCAGCGGCCCGACCTGATCCTGATGGATTGGATGCTGCCGGGCATGTCCGGGCTGGATTTTGCGCGCGAGCTCAAATCCAGCGAGAGCTTCTGTGACATCCCCATCATCATGCTGACGGCGCGAGGCGAGGAAGAAGACAAAGTGCGCGGCCTGTACGCCGGGTGCGACGACTACCTGACCAAGCCTTTTTCCGCGGCGGAACTCGTTGCCCGCATTCATGCCGTGTTGCGGCGTACGCATGTGGGCGGCCTGGATGCGCCCATCGAAGTCGGTGATATTTCCGTGGATGTCGCCGCGCAACGGGTCACCATCAAAGGGGAACCACTGTCGCTTGGCCCGACCGAATACCGCTTGCTGCACTTTTTCTGCACCCATGCAGAGCGCGCTTACACCCGTGAACAGGTGCTCGACCGGGTGTGGGGACAGAACGTGTATGTGGAAGAGCGCACCGTTGACGTGCATATCCGCCGACTGCGCAAGGCCCTGGCTCCGCATGGTTGCGATGCACTGATTCAGACCGTTCGAGGAACCGGTTACCGGTTTTCCACACGCGCCCCGGCCTGATGCACCAGTCGCGGGTCTGAGGAAATCAGCCGCAGTCGATAAACTGGCGGCGTGAAACGTCGTCTCGGCCCTGCCATCATCCTTCTCATCGCGTTGGGCTTTCTGGCCTTCGCGGTATTGGTTTTCCAAAGTGATCGTCAGGTTCGTACCCGTTTCGCGACGGCGCGATGGGTTGCGCCCGCGCAGGTTTTCGCCGCCCCGATGGAGTTGTACCGCGGCGCGCCGCTGTCGGCAGGGGATGTTGAGGTCGCGCTGAATCGGCTCGGCTATCGCCAGGTGGCGTCGCCGCCCCGCCACGCCGGGGAATACGCACGCAGCGGCCAAAAGTTGGAAATCTGGCGCCGTGCCTTCCGCTATGCGGGCGAAAACGTAGCGGAGCAGGGTTTGCTGCTGACGCACGCGGGATCTACCCTGAGCACGCTGCAGGAGTCATCGGGCGGAGCTCTGGTGCTCGCTCAGCTCGAGCCCGAGCGCATCGGTTCGCTGTATCCCGCCGAGGGCGAAGATCGCGAAATGCTGCAGCTGGCGGACTGGCCCGAAACGTTGCGGCGTGGGCTGATTGCGGTGGAGGATCAACGCTTCGCCCATCACTTCGGGCTCGACCCTCAGGGTCTGCTGCGGGCAGCGGTCAAAAATATTGCCGCGGGCCGGGTGGTGGAGGGCGGTTCCACGCTGACCCAACAGCTGGTCAAGAACCTGTTCCTGACCAACGAACGCAGCCTTGCCCGCAAAGGCCGTGAAGCCGTGATGGCCCTGCTGCTGGAATGGCATTTCGACAAGAGCGCCATTCTTGAGGCCTACGGCAACGAGGTTTATCTCGGCCAGGAAGGAAACCGTGCGATTCATGGTTTTGGCCTGGGAAGCCGATTCTGGTTCGGCAAACCCCTGGAAGAGCTGACCGTTTCCGAGCTGGCCCTGCTGGTTGGCATGGTCAAGGGGCCGTCAGCCTACAATCCGTTGCGTCACCCGGAAGCCGCCAAAAGGCGGCGTAATCTGGTGCTTCGCCTGTGGTACGACGCAGGACTGATTTCATCTGCGCAGTTGGCCGGCGGGGAGCAGGCGGCGCTGGGTGTGGCACGCGGCAGCGAGAGACGCAAATCCACCACGGCGTTTCTGGATCTGATCCGCCGCGAGCTGCGCCGCGATTTTCCTGCGGAAGCACTGACGCATAACGGACTGCGCATCGACACGCACCTGGATTCACGCCTGCAGTCACTGGCCGAGCAGTCGGTACGCAAGATGATTCCCCAGCTCGAAGCGCGTGGCGGCAAGGGCCTGCAGGCAGCGTTGGTGGCAACGAGTACGGCAGATGGCCGGATCAAGGCCATCGTGGGCTCCTCCAACCCCGGTTCCGGTGGTTTCAACCGAGCACTGGATGCCCGCCGTCAGATCGGTTCGCTGGTCAAACCGGCCGTTTACTACACCGCGTTGGCGCAGCCGGACAAGTACACCCTGGTCACGCCTCTGACCGACATGCCGTTCGGGTTGGAAATGCCCAACGGCGACGTGTGGGAGCCAGAGAACTTCGATCACGAAGCGCATGGAACCGTGCCGCTGTACCTGGCTCTGGCCAATTCCTACAACCTATCCACGGCGCGGTTGGCCATTGACCTGGGGATTCCGTCCGTCGTGCGAACGCTGCGTGATCTTGGGGTGGACGGCGCGATCCCCGCGGTGCCTTCGTTGGCACTGGGGACGCTGGAACTGACGCCCTTCGAGGTGGCCAGCATCTACAACACCCTGGCCGCGGGGGGCTACCCCAGTCGATTGCGGGCTATCGCCGCGGTGTCCACGGCCGATGGCGTGGAGTTGTTGCGCGACGAACTGAAGCTGCAGCGTGGGCTGGATCCGCGGGTCACCCATCTGTTGCATTGGGCCATGGTGCAGATCCTGCGGGAAGGCACCGCGCGCGGTTCCTCCCGGTATTTGTCACCTGAACGGCAACTGGCAGGAAAAACCGGCACCAGTGATGGGCAGCGCGATTCCTGGTTCGCCGGATACGGTTCAACGCTCCAGGCTACCGTGTGGGTGGGGCAGGACGACAACAAGACGATGCGTCTTACCGGTGCCACTGGCGCCATGCCGATCTGGGCGGATTTCATGGAGGCTGCCAACGCACCCTCGGTCGAGTTGCGCCCGCCGCGCGGCGTTGTCATGCAGGACATTGATACCGAAAGCAACCTGCCAGGTGATGAAGGCTGCCGTACACTGCGTGCGATTCCCTTTGTCGAGGATTCTGTGCCTGACGAATTGGCTCCTTGCGCACGGCGAAAGGGTCGGTCGTGGTTCCGGAACTTCTTTTAATTGATGCCCACAACAGTCGTATATCGATACTCCGCACTGCTGATCCTGATGGCGGTGACCGGGTGTGCAACGCAGCCGGTGGATAACCGGGCCTGGCCCTGGCCGGATGATCCCTGGGTGGGGCAACAATCAGGTACCTCCCAAGGGGCGCAGTCGCCCCGCAGCGAAACAACACCAGGGCGTTCAGCAACGTCGGATCAGTCACCCGACATGCTGGTGGCAGCCAGTGACGTGGCTCAGAGCCTGGTGCTGGATGCTCGCCAGCGCCGGCAACGTGGTGACTACGCGGCTGCGGTGCAGCGATTGGAACGCGCCATATCCATCACTCCCCGCGACCCCGTGGTGTGGTTTGAACTGGCGCGGGTACGCCTAGCAGAGGAGCAGTGGACTGAGGCCGAAAACCTGGCCCAACGCGCGCTCGAGTACGCCTACCAAGGCGACGCCGTCATCCCCTGGTGCTGGGAACTCATCGCGCGCACGCGGGACGCCCGCGGTGATGCCTCTGGCGCAGATTCCGCACGACGACAGGCTCGGGTTCGCTCTTAGGTGGATATCGAAAACTTTAGCGAAATCTTCGCCGAAAACGGTCCGCTTGCCGCCAATCTCCCCGGGTATCGCACGCGTTCGGGCCAGGTGGCCATGGCCGAAGACATCGCGGATGCGATCCAGGCGCAGTCGGTGCTGTGTGCCGAAGCGGGCACCGGGGTGGGCAAGACCTATGCCTATCTGGTGCCGGCCTTGCTCGACGGTCGGCGCGTCATCGTCGCGACACATACACGGAGCTTGCAGGACCAGCTTTTTTTCGGCGACCTGCCACGTCTGAAACAGGCTTTGAACGTCGAGTTCAATGCCGCGCTGCTCAAAGGGCGATCCAACTATTACTGCCATGAGCGCGCCGAACGTGCGCGCGGCGTGACGGCAGAGGATGAGTACCTGCTGGCCGGTCTGAACGCGTGGGTCAGTCAGCATGAGAGTGGTGACCTGGACCAGTACGACGGACTGCCGGCAGATTGGTCCCTCAAAAGCCAGGTGACATCGACCAGCGAAAATTGCCTGGGACAGGAATGCCCCTTCATCGACAAATGCTGTGTTGCCAAGGCGCGGACACGGGCGGCAAAGGCGCAGGTGGTGGTGGCCAACCATCATCTGCTTGCCGCTGATCTGGCGCTCAAGGACCAGGGCTTCGGCGATTTGCTGGCCCGGGCCCACACTGTGGTTGTGGATGAGGCCCACAAATGGCCGGAAGTTCTGGGCCTGTTCTTCGGTTTCAGCCTGAGCAGTTACCAGCTTCGCGACCTGCATCGCGAACTGACGCATACGGGCGCACTCAGTGGGTTGCAACAGGAGATGGATGCGGTGCTGGAAGCGGCGACGGCACTGCAGCGCTTGATACCGGCGTCACAGGAGCGGGTATCCCGCGAAGCCTTGCTGCAAGATCATGCGGCGCAGCAACGGTTCACCGAAATCCGCGAAGCGCTCAGTCAGGTCGCCAAGGCCGCGGCTGACAAAGCGGCGGAGGTCGACGAGGTGGTCTTGGCGCGACGCGTGAGTGACGCCGCAATCAATGCGCTGAACTGGGAAGGCGCGGATGCGGCGAATGCGATCTGCTGGGCCCAGCGCAGCGGGCGTGGGTTCTCGCTGAATGCCTTGCCGCTGGACGTCAGCAGTCTGAGTCAGGCCGGATTTGCCAGCCAGCAGGCCAGTTGGCTCTTTGTTTCCGCCACCTTGTCGGTGGCCGGCGATTTTCAGTACTTTCAGGAACGCCTGGGTCTGGTCGATGCGCGCTGTGAGCGCTACCCCAGCCCTTTCGATTACGTCTATCAAGGTCGGCTATATGTGCCGGATACCTTGGGCGACCCGCAGCATGGTCTGGTGCATACGCAAGCGGTCCTGGACGCAGCACGGCCGCTGATTGCGGCGGCGGATGGAGGGGCCTTTGTGTTGTGTACCTCGCGGCGGGCCGTCGTGGAGGCCGCGAATATCCTGCGTGACTGGGACGAGTGGCGCGTGCTCGAACAAGGCACCGAGGCTAACGGCTTGTTGCTCGAGCGTTTTCGTCGGGATGGGCACGCCGTGCTGGTCGGCTCCACCAGTTTCTGGGAAGGAGTCGATGTGCCCGGGGATGCACTGCGTCTGGTGGTTATCGACCGCCTCCCGTTCACCTCGCCGCAAGACCCGGTGCATGCCGCACGCCAGAAACTGGCCCGGCAGCGGGGACAATCGCCGTTCAATGCCGTGGACATCCCGCCGACAGCAGTGGCTCTGCAGCAGGCTGTGGGCCGTTTGCTTCGCACCGAAACCGACCGTGGCGTGGTGATGGTGGGAGATGCGCGACTGGTGAGCAAAGGTTATGGACGCACCCTGAGGTCGAGCCTGCCGCCGTTGCCGCTCGTGCGTTCACAATGGGAAGTGGTTGAGTTTCTTGAAGACGTGCGGGCGAACATGAAAACGCAGGAGGTTGCCAGTTGAACGCAACAGTACTCGCCGTAGACACCTCCAACAATCGCAGCTCGCTGGCGTTGATCGATGGCGACCAGACGCTTTATTACAGCCATTCAACGGCTCGTGACAACCTGGGTTGGCTACGGGTTGAGGTGGAGCAGGCGCTGCTTCAGAACGCCCTGGAACTGGCACAGATTCAGCGTTTTGCCGTTGCTCACGGACCGGGTGCGTTGACCGGGGTCCGCGTCGGTGTCGGGTTTGTGCAGGCTCTGGCGTTTGGTGCTGGCCGGCCATTGGTCGGGGTGAACACCCTGTCTGCAATGGGTTGGCAGCTGCGAAAGCGGTTTGCCGAACCGCCATCATCGGGTTGTAGCGTGGCACTGGATGCCCGCATGGGGGAAATCTACGTGGCGCACTGGCCGCAGCCCGCGGATGCCGCGGATTTTCTGCAGGCTGCGGATCGCGTCATCGCCCCCGAAAAGGAAATCATTCAACATCCGCAAAGCCTGGCTGGCGGCCCGGGTTGGGAAGCCTATGCCGACCAGCTCCCCAGTGGTTGCACGCTCGTGCCCGGCATTGTCCCGGATGCGCTGGATGTGGCACAGCTGGCGCTCAATGCGCCGGCGGAGCAGCCAGAACGCCTGCACGTGCACTATCTGCGGCGTGAGGTTGCCCAGGTTCCCGAACGCCTGCGTAGCCCCCAGAATTCCGTTTGAAATGAGTCAGAGGAGACCAACATGATCTATCAGCTGGACGATATCGTTCCCCAAATTGCGGACACCGCCTGGGTGGCGCCCAATGCGACCGTGATCGGCAACATCCGGCTGGAAGCCGAATCCAGCGTGTGGTTCAACGTGGTCATGCGCGGCGACAACGATCTGATGACCATCGGTGCGCGCAGCAATATTCAGGATGGGACCGTCATCCATACCGATACCGGAATTCCGATGACGGTCGGGCAGGGCGTCACGGTAGGCCACCAGGCCATGATCCACGGCTGCACGATCGGCGACAACTCCCTGATCGGTATTCAGGCCGTCATCCTCAATCGCGCCAAAATCGGCAACAACTGCTTGATTGGTGCGGGCAGCCTGATTCCGGAAGGCAAGGAAATTCCCGACAACTCGCTGGTAATGGGGACCCCCGGAAAGGTGATCCGTGAGCTTTCCGATGCCGAAATTCGGATGCTCAAGGCATCGGCGGATCATTATGTTGAGAACGCGCGTCGCTATCGCGAGCAGCTGCGTAAAATTTGATGACAGCCTTGAATGGGAATGCGCGGTAAAGATACATTCCGGGCTGGAGAACCCGTTTATAGCCCCCGACGGTGTCATTCGAACATTGCCGTTGCTTGTTGGCTGATCCACGCATTCGTCGCAAATATGCCTCCCGGAGCGATTCCAGTGACCTCGTGACGCGCGTGAGCGTGCGGGAGCCGATGTCGCCGTGTTTTTCCGGCGCCCGGCGCATCGGGAAATCACGCTCGCAGCCGAAGGCGATCACAGGGCCGTTGGCATTGCCCTATGTGCCTGCCTGAGAGACTTTCAGTCGAGCTATTGAATCGGGCGGGGCAGATACACCGCCCAGTGCACCCGACCGCCCTGCATCTCGACGTCGGGGTTGCCCAGTTCCACCCGTGCGCCTCGAGGCGGGCGTTTGATGGCCAGGCGCTTGGGTGGGTACGCCTGTAGCGCGGCGAAGCAATCCGGGACATCCACATCCTCACCCACCAGCAGACGCATACGCTGTAACTCCAGCGCTGGCGCTGCACCACTGCGTTTTCCTGCGGTGGGATACATGGGATCGTAGAGAACGGCGTCCACGCTTTGCCAGTCGGCGGGGGTGGCCATCCCGAAATGCAGCTGGATCTTGCTGCGCAGTGTCGGTTCGCAGTGTTCCCAGGCATCCTGCAGCAGCGCATACATCAGGGGTTGGCGCTCAAACGCCACCACCTGCATACCAATCAGGGCGCAGGTCGCCATGTCGCGACCCAGCCCGGCGGTCATGTCCAGTACCTGGTAGTCACCGCCTTTGTAGCCCAGTGCGCGCGCCAGCAGCGATTTCCTGCCATCTTTTGCGCGGCGGCGGATCTCTGTGCCGTCGAGTTCAATCCTCAGGGGGCGTTGTTTGGGCTGCTCCGAATCCCGTACAACAAGTCGTGCATCAAGGTCGCGGGTTAGAATCCAGGAGGATTGCTCATCGGGGGCACACCACTGGCGCGCCGGGTCGTTTGCATCAAGCTCGATCCGCAATTGCGCCGGTTCAAAAATCTGCATCAAACGCACGTATCTTCATGTCGAATACCCTGGAATCTCTGCGCGGCCATTCCACCATCGTGGCCGATACTGGCGATATTGCCTCAATTGCTCGTCTGCGACCGGTCGACGCAACGACCAACCCCAGCCTGGTGCTCAAGGCGGTGGATAGCGGCGGCGTGCAAGTGCAGGAATGGCTGAGTCAGGCGCGCGGCATCTCCACGGATGTCACCGAACAGCGCTGGTGGTTGGGTGCCCGTTTTGCGACGGAAATACAGCAGTCGGTCGAGCGCTGGGTGTCGTTGGAAGCGGACGCCACCCTGTCCTACGACAGTGTGGGTACCGTGGCCTGCGCGGAGCGCTTGCTCGAGTATGTTAGCCGGTGCGGTGGAGACCCATCGCGCATTCTCATCAAGGTCGCGGCGACCTGGGAGGGCGTCGAGGCCGCGCGGGTACTCGAAGCCCGAGGTATCCGCTGCAATCTCACGCTGATCTTCTCTTTGCTGCAGGCGCAAATATGCGCCGAAGGCGGTATTACCCTGATATCGCCATTCGTCGGCCGCATTACCGACTGGTACAAGGCGCATGGCACCGAGGTGACCTCGGCTGAAGACGATCCCGGTGTGCGCTCGGTGCGCAACATTTATGCCTGGATGAAAAGCGGCGGATACGACACGCTGGTGATGGGGGCGAGTTTCCGCAACACCGGACAGATCATCGGCCTTTGCGGCTGCGATCTGCTGACGATCGCGCCGGAGCTGCTGGATGAACTCGCTGCGGGCACGACAGCGCTGGAGCGCCAGATTCACCAAAGCACCCTGGGTGCCAATGAATTGGTAGCGGTGGCGCCCGCGTTCCCGGAATTTCAGCTGGGTCTGGCGGAAGATGCCATGGCGGGTGAGAAGCTGCTCGAGGGTATTCGTCGGTTTGCTGCCGACCAGCGCGCGTTGGAGTCCCGACTTGCCCGCTAAGCCGCACCCGGTGCATACGCTGGGCAACGGATTACTAAGCGAAACTCTTGAAGCCTGTGTGGCGCCGCTGGAAACAGCAGAGCCACGGCCCATGATCGACCTGGGGTTTGGTCCCGCTGTGGATCTGGCTCTGGGCAAAAACTGGCTGGAAAATCTTCGGCCTGCTGCGGTGCTGGTGGCAGTTCGGCGTGTGTGGCCTGAGCCGCGCGTGGTATTCACTGTCCGCACCCGCAAGTTGCGTGCGCATGCCGGGCAGATCAGCTTTCCCGGTGGGCGGGCAGACCCGACCGACGACTTCCCCTTGGGAACGGCACTGCGCGAAGCCAATGAGGAAACGGCGATCCGGACGAATCAGATCGCGGCCATCGGCCTGCTGGATGATTACCCCACGGTGAGCAAATACCGGGTGACCCCGGTGGTGGGCTGGATGGATGCGGACACCCGAACCCGGGCACACCGTGACGAAGTGGATGAAATCTTCGAGGTGCCACTGCGGCACCTGCTCGACCCGGGCAACTACAAACGCAGCATGATTGCGCGTTTTGGTGGCGTGAAAGTGTTCGAAATCCATCACGGTTCGTACCGCATCTGGGGAGCGACTGCTGGGATGTTGTGGAATCTTCAGGAGCGCTTCAATGCGACGTTGGAAACCATCCGCGGCAGCTAGTGCAGGTGGAGAACAGGGTTTGCAGACGGCCATTCAACTGCAGCGCGATGCGGCCCAGTTGGGTTTTGACTGGCCGGATGCGGAACCCGTGTGGGACAAGCTCGCTGAAGAAATCGCCGAGCTGCGCGAGGCCGCCACGAGCGGCGACGCGAAACACATTGCTCACGAGCTGGGGGATGTGCTGTTCAGCGTGGTGAATCTGGCCCGCTTCCTGGATGTGGATCCGACGCAGGCGATGGGTGCTGCCAATGCGCGGTTTTGTCAGCGGTTGCAGGGAATTCAGAAGGCGCTGGATGCGCAGGGGCGGAGCTGGGATGATTGCTGCCTGGAGGAGCTCGAAGCGCTCTGGCAACAGGCCAAGCACAGCACGGGCTAAACGCTGCGGAGCGACAAGTCTGCGATACTCGGCGCATGGCAATGAATCCCGAAACTCGAAATCTGGCTGTCTTCTGCGACTTTGAGAACATCGCACTGGGTGCGCGCGAGGTGTTCAACGCGCCTTTTGATATTTCCAAAGTGCTGGAGCGCCTTCTGCTCAAGGGCTCCATCGTGGTCAAGAAGGCCTATTGCGATTGGCAGCGTTACAGCGAATTCAAACGCCCCATGCACGAGGCGGCGTTTGAGCTGATCGATATCCCGCATGTACGGCAATCCGGAAAAAACTCCGCCGACATCCGCCTGGTGGTTGACGCGCTTGATCTTTGCTATACCAAAGAACATGTCGATACCTTCGTCATCATTTCCGGGGATTCGGATTTTTCGCCTCTGGTCAGCAAGCTGCGGGAAAACAACAAGACCGTGATCGGTGTTGGGGTGAGAAATTCCAGCTCGGACCTGCTCACCGCGAACTGCGATGAGTTCATCTTCTACGATGACCTGATCAAGTCCGAAACCAAGCGCCGTCGGCGCAGCAGTGGGAAGAAAACCAAAGCCGATCCGCAGCAGGAGCTGTTTGACCTGGTGTTGGAAACGCTGGATGCGGTGGCAGCCGAACGGGATGATGCGGACAAGATCTGGGGGTCCATGATCAAGCAGACGCTCAAGCGCCGGCAGCCGGGGTTCAGCGAATCGGCGCACGGGTTTGGGTCGTTCAGCGAACTGCTCGAAGCGATGGCCAAGGCCAAGCAGCTGACACTGGTGCGTGATGAACGCTCAGGCGGATTTCTGGTCTCGCGCGCGCCGGGCTAGCGCCGCGTGAGCGGCACGTCAGGCGATGCGGTTTAGCCCGTTGAGCGCTGCGACCCGATAGGCCTCGGCCATGGTCGGGTAATTGAAGGTGGTGTTGACGAAGAAATCCATCTGCGAACCATCGGGCGGCAGCTGCATCGCGGCCTGGCCGATGTGAATGATTTCTGCGCTGCGGTCACCAAAACAGTGCACGCCGAGCACCTCGCGGGTTTCCACGTTGAAGATGATTTTCAGCATGCCGACGGTTTCGCCAGACATCTGTGCCCGCGCCAGGTGCTTGAACCAGGCATGACCCACCTCATAAGGCACGCCTTCGGCGACCAGTTCCTGTTCGGTTTTGCCCACTGAGGAGATTTCGGGAATCGTGTAGATACCGGCGGGCGTATCGGTAATGCGGGGAAGCGGCTTCTCCGGATCCAGGATGTGAGAGACCGCAAAACGCCCCTGATCGTAGGCACTGGATGCCAGTGCCGGGTAGCCGATGATGTCGCCTACCGCGTAGACGTGCGGCTGCGTCGTCTGATAGTTCTCGTTCACGGTGAGCTGGCCACGGGAGTTGGCTTCGATGCCCACGGTTTCCAATTGCATGTCGGCGGAGTTGCCGGTGCGACCGTTGGCCCAGAGCAGGGCATCCGCTTTCAGGCGTCGTCCCGACTTCAGGTGCAGAACCACATCGTGTTTACGCGGCTCAACGTGGGAATACTCCTCGTTGTGGCGAATGATGACGCCCTGATCACGCAGATGGTAGGACAGTGCCTCGGTGATCTCTTCATCCATGAACGAGAGCAGGCGGCTTTGCGTGTTGATCAGGTTCACCTTCATGCCGAGATTGGCGAAGATGGACGCGTACTCGCAACCGATGACACCGGCTCCGTAGACGGTGATCGAACGGGGGTTTTCCCGGTATTTGAGGATCGAATCCGAGTCGTGGATTCGGGGGTGGGAAAAATCCAGCCCTTCGGGGTGATACGGCCGCGAACCGCTGGCGACAATGACGTGCTTGGCAGTGATCTGGTGCGTGATCATGTTATGCCGTGTCACCGACAGCGTGTGCGCATCGGTAAATTGAGCGTGGCCTTCGATGATCGGCACATGGTTGCGTTCGTAAGCGCGGTGCCGCGATGACACCTGCGTATCGATTACGCTTTTGGCGCTGTCCAGCAGCTGCGGGTAGCTGATCTGGATTTCCTTGCGCAGGTGTTTGACAAAGCGATTGTGCCGGGCGTCATTCAGCTGCTTGACCGAATACCGCAGCGCCTTCGACGGAATGGTTCCCCAGTGTGTGCAACCGCCGCCGACGTCGACATAGCGCTCAATCACCACGGTTTTGAGGTGATTCTTGGCCGCCATCATCGCGGCGCCTTCGCCTCCGGGGCCGGTGCCGATGATGGCGAGGTCTACAGACAGCTTTTGCACGGGGGAGCGGCTTTCCTGAGCGTGATGGAGAAATTAAAAACTGATGCCAAGGGCGAGATACTGCAAGTCCTGTGCGACCTGGGTGAAGTTCAACTCGACACGGCCGTCGTTGCCATATCGATAACCGACTCCCACGCCCCAAGAACCTCCACCGCGGCCATCTTCAATCAGCTCCGGAATCGAACTGTCCACATAGCTGTAGCCGAAGCGTGCGGTGCCGAAAAATCGATTGCTGAGGCTGCGCGGGGTTTCGATCCGCCCGAATATGCCGAGGGTGTTGAGCAGCAATTCATTGTTGGAGCGGGTGTTCTTGCCGCCGCCTGAACTGGAGTTGCCGCCACCATCCGAGCCACCACCACCGAGGATCGGGTCGAGGATGCCGCCACCGCCGTCATCGTTGTTATTGACGATGGGCTCGCTGACACCACCGGAGTTTTCGCCGGGGATCACGGTGCTGGAAATATCCAGCTCTACCGAGAGGAATTCGACCTCGGGAAGCCGAAAACCCAGCGAGTAGCCGAGGTTGAAGCCGGGGTCCAGGTTGTCGAAATCCGCCGTGGCCTGGCTCAGGCGGAAGCTGCTGTAGGTAGGGTCATCCGGGTTTTTTTCCGGCTCGTCTTTGTTCTCAGCCAGCACCGGGAGGGCAAACACGGCGATGCCCGCGCCCAGCAGGGCGGTGCGTATATTGATCATGATCTTTTGTTGGGTTGCGGGTTCAACGAGTCGTACAGGGCCACGAACTGCTCCGCCACCTTATGCCGGGGGGCATAGTGGATCAGCGGTTGGTGGGCCTCGTGCGACTCCTTGACCTTGACCGATGCGGACAGCGGAGGTTCCCTGACCGGCAGTCCTTCCTCGATCAGGATGGCGAGCAATTCCCGCGGCAAGCGCGCCTGAGCGGCAAATTGATTGACGATGATGCCCTCTACATCCAGGTCTTCATTGTGGTCGGCCTGAATCTCGGCGATGTTGTCGAGCAGCGTATAGAGGGCCTGACGGGCGAAATCGTCACAATCGAAGGGGATCAGCACACGGTTGCAGGCAATCAACGCGGAGCGCGAATAAAAATTGAGCGCCGGCGGGGTGTCGATGTACACCGCGTCGTACTCGTCCATCCGGTCCAGCGCCTGACGCAGCTTGTTCACTTTCTGCTTGGCTTCCAGCTTGCCGGCCAGGTGATCCAGTTCGTTGGAGGCGGCAATCAGCGACAGATTCTTGATGCCGGTCGGTGTGACGCACTGTTCCAGTCCGTTGTCCCCGCGACCGAAGCGCAGCGTGCCTTCGAAGAATTTGGAGATGTCGTCCTGCGGCAGGTCGTCACCGAGCAGATAACGCGTGGCGTTGCCCTGAATATCCAGGTCGATGACCAGCGTGTTCAAGCCACGGGATGCGGCAATGGCTGCCAGGTTGCAGACGATTGTGGTTTTACCCACACCGCCTTTTTGATTAAAAACCACGCGCCGCATGGGTTCTCCTGAGTTGGGTTGGGTGGCCTGTCAGCCCGCCATGTTAACGCAAGGGAGCTACACTTGACCGCAGAATTCTGCGTTTCAGGAAGCGAATATCGTGCCCGAATCCGACCCTCAGTCGATCTATGAGAAGTTGCTTGGCGAGACCGCTCGGGTGAGCTGGCCCGAACTTGAACGATTGTTTGCAGCAGGGCGCGTCATCCGTGTCGACCGCGAACTCGACCTGATCGAGGCCGGGCGGGTGTTTGCGCAGGACGACGCCTCGCGGCTCAAGGGATGGATGCAGACCGATCAGGCCGGGATTCTTGACGACGAAACCGCCAGTCGCTGGGCGAATACCCCTTCTGCCGAACTCTGGGCGGTGGTGGTGCGGCCCTGGGTGCTGGTGCAGGAGCGGGTGACGAACTAGGGCCCGGTGCCGGTATCCGGCACGAAGATCGCCGGGTTGTAGCAAGTTGGAATGTCGCGCGGGATATAGGCCGGCGCATCGGTCAAGCCGACCGGCTGCCCATCCATGTCACCGTCGTCCGGCAGCGAAATACCGAGGTGGAAGAGGGCGGTGGCCGCGATATCCACGACGTGTGTCTGCTGCCCGGCGGGGAGTTCTGTCACCGCGCTGCCTGCCATGATCAGGAAGGTGCGTCGGTCCTGGGCAACGGGGAAGCCGTGCTGGTTGAACACCACGCCGCCACCGCCATGATCCGGAGCAACCAGAATCAGCCAGTTTTCCGTGGCGAATCGCGGCCGGGCATACAGGGCCTCAAGGATGTCCCCGATATATCCGTCGGTGGTTTCGATGGCATCGAGATAGGCCGGGTTGTAATGGATGCTGAGGCACAGGCCGTTTTCCGCGCCCTCGCTGGCGTCACCGCCAGGAAACGGGCAGAAGCCGCCGAGATCGCCACTGGGCAGATCACCATGCCCGGCATGGTCGATATCATCGAACTGCAGGAATACCGCTCGAGGGTCGTCCCGGCTGAGCAGATCAACGGCGGCGTCGCGCACTTCCGCATCGGTTTCGGTGTTCAAGACCGTGTGGCCCGGGGCCGTGCAATCGGTATCGGCTTCATCGGCGCACAGGATTTCATCATTGATGGCCGCCCAGTGGCTGATCGAAGCGGTGGGCCAGTCGGGGTGCGCCTGCTGCACACGGTAAAAAAAGTGAGGATATCGGTCGAACTGGGATTGCACCCAGCTGACATCGTTATCAATGACTTGGTGTTTGTCGCACCAGACGCCCGTCAGCATGCTGGCCCAACCAGGGCCGGACAGCGAGACATCCCCGGTTAGCGCATGCATGTCGGCGATCCCCGATGCACGGAGATTGTCGAGATTGGGCGTCGAAGCCACATCCAGCGCTTCGGCGCGGGTGCCATCCATGCCGATGATCAGTACGCGGGCATTGCTGGTGGCATTTGGTGCCTCTGCGATGCGGGGTTGATCACTGCTGCAGCCAGCGAGCGCGGCCATCACGCCCATGCCAACCAACAGGCGGCATAAAAACCTGCAAAAACAGTGGTGTAAGCGCACGTTTTAGAGCGATACGTAAGTGGGGTAGTGGTCGAGGCAGGCTTCGAAAACCCGAATATCGTTGACCTCGATGTCGCTGTCGAAAACGATACGCAGTTCGTCGAAGTGCCGACCGACATTGATTCCGAAGTAACTGGGATGTTTCAGTGCCTGGATGATGAAGTCTTCATCGAAGGTCTTCGATATCACCAGCTTGTGACCGGCATAGGCTTCGATGCGAAAGCCGGCGCTGGAACTGGAAATCATTGAGCGCGAAAACCAGAAACCCGACAGTCCGTCGCCTGGGAACATAACGCCCTCCTGCGGTCTTACGGAGACTGCGATGGAGTCGCCCGCAAGCGTTGCGCCCGTGCCGGAGCCAAATGTCAGGAAGTCGCCATCAGCCACCAGCGGACCATTGATTCCTGAACATCCGGGGCATTGTTGCGTCACCCATACCGCGCCGGGGTTGTAGTCACCCATGCCGGTTTCACAGTACATCGCGTCGGAAACTTTCAGGCCTGCGCTCGTTGCTGGCGATTCCACCAGGTTGCACGAGGCCAGCAGGCCGGCAACCGCGATCAGAGGTATCCATTTCAGCATGGTTGTGTTCTCCCGTTGTTTTATTAACCCATGCGCATCGCCGTGCGCTGCGCAGATGTTTTCTCCAGTGGGTCGAGTATAGGTGGAATGCGGCCAAAACAAAATGTCGGTTACCCGCTGCGTTTCCTGCGTCAGTTCGGGGAGTTCGGCGATCGGTGGCGGCGTAAATTGCTACAATTCGCCGGCTGAATTCGAAGTAAATCGCCGACTCGCGGCGACTTTTTTCCGTCTCCGGTCACGGCGTCGCTGTTTATTCGCCAGGCCGTACCGTGAGCGCTTTGTTTTTTGGCACGAATTTCGCGCGCTGCGACGTCATCTACTAACTCATCGAGAGCATTATGAGCTTGTATCAAAACTACCTGAACGAGATTGAAACCCGCAAAGCCGAAGGCTTGCACCCCAAGCCCATTGAGGATGCGGCGCTTGTCAGCGAGATCATTGCTCAGATCAAAGACACCGCCAACCCGCATCGCGAAGACTCCCTGAAGTTTTTCATCTATAACACGCTGCCGGGAACCACCAGCGCGGCCGGTGAAAAAGCCCAGTTTCTGAAAGACATCATCCTTGGCAACGAATCGGTTGCCGAGATCACACCGACTTTCGCCTTCGAACTGCTGTCACACATGAAAGGCGGCCCTTCGGTCGGCGTGCTGCTGGATCTGGCGCTGGGCGACAACGAAACTGTTGCCAAAGAGGCCGCAGAAGTGCTGAAGACCCAGGTGTTCCTGTATGAGGCCGACACGGATCGCCTGAGCGCCGCCTACAAAGCGGGTAATGCGATCGCCAAAGACATCCTGGAAAGCTACGTCCAGGCCGAGTTCTTCACCAAGCTTCCCGAACCCGAAGAGGTGGTCAAGGTGGTGACCTACATCGCCGCAGAAGGCGATGTGTCCACCGATCTGCTGTCGCCGGGTAACCAGGCACACTCACGTTCGGACCGCGAGCTGCACGGCAAGTGCATGATCTCGCCGGAAGCCCAGGCCGAGATCGAAGCGCTGAAAGCTCAGCATCCGGACAAGCGCGTCATGCTGGTGGCCGAGAAAGGCACGATGGGTGTCGGGTCCTCGCGCATGTCCGGCGTCAACAACGTCGCTTTGTGGATGGGCAAGCCCGCCAGCCCCTACGTGCCGTTCGTGAACTACGCGCCGATCGTCGGTGGAACCAACGGTATTTCACCGATCTTCCTGACCACCGTCGGCGTGACCGGCGGTATCGGTCTGGACCTGAAGAACTGGGTCAAGAAAGTCGACGCCAACGGTGAAACCGTCAGGGATGCCAATGGCGACCCCGTGCTGGAGGAAAAGTACTCCGTGGCCAACGGCACGGTGCTCACCATCAACCTGAAGACCAAGAAGCTCTACGACGCTTCCGGTGAGACGGAACTGGCCGACATTTCCTCGGCGTTTACTCCGCAGAAGCTGGAGTTCATCAAAGCCGGCGGTTCGTACGCGATTGTGTTCGGCAAGAAGCTGCAAACTTTCGCCGCCCAAACCCTGGGGGTTGACGCGCCGGCGGTGTATGCCACGGCGAAGGAAATCTCCCACCCAGGCCAGGGCCTGACCGCCGTGGAGAAAATCTTCAACCGCAATGCCGTCGGCGTGGCCAAGGGCAAGGTGCTGCATGCCGGCTCCGATGTGCGTGTGGGCGTGAACATCGTCGGTTCGCAGGACACCACGGGCCTGATGACCGTGCAAGAACTCGAAGCGATGGCGGCCACGGTGATCTCACCGAAAGTGGACGGTGCGTACCAGTCGGGCTGTCACACCGCCTCGGTCTGGGATCTGAAAGCGCAGAAAAACATTCCCAAGCTGATGGGCTTCATGAACGGTTTTGGCCTGATTACCGCGCGTGATCCCAAGGGCGTGTACCCGGCCATGACCGACGTGATTCACAAGGTGCTCAACGACATGACCGTGGATGACCGCGATGTCATCATCGGTGGTGATTCGCACACCCGCATGTCCAAGGGCGTGGCCTTCGGCGCCGATTCCGGCACCGTGGCCCTGGCGCTGGCGACCGGCGAAGCCACGATGCCGATTCCGGAATCGGTCAAGGTGGAATTCAAGGGCACGCTGAAAGACCACATGGACTTCCGCGACGTGGTGCATGCCACCCAGGCGCAGATGCTGAAGAAATTCGGCGACAACGTCTTCCAGGGCCGCGTGGTCGAAGTGCACATCGGTACGCTGATGGCTGACCAGGCGTTCACCTTTACCGACTGGACGGCCGAAATGAAGGCCAAGGCTGCGGTCTGTATTTCCAATGACGATACCCTGATCAAGTCGCTGGAGCTGGCCAAGAGCCGTATCCAGATCATGATCGACAAAGGCATGGAAAATGCGGCCGGTACGCTGCGTGGTCTGATCGCCAAGGCCGATAAGCGCATCGAAGAAGTCCGCACCGGAGCCGTTCCGGCACTCAAGCCGGACGCGAATGCCAAGTACTTCGCCGAGTTTGTCGTCGATCTGGATCTGATCACCGAGCCCATGATCGCCGACCCGGATGTCAACAACGCCGACGTGTCCAAGCGCTACACCCACGACACCATCCGTCCGGTTTCGTACTACAAGGGCGAGAAGAAAGTGGACCTGGGCTTTGTGGGTTCCTGCATGGTGCACAAGGGCGACATGAAGATCATTGCCCAGATGCTGCGCAACCTGGAAAAGCAGAACGACGGCAAGATCGAATTCAAGGCCCCGCTGGTTGTTGCCCCGCCGACCTATAACATCATCGACGAGCTGAAGGCCGAAGGCGACTGGGAGATCTTCCAGAAGCATTCCGGTTTCGAATTCGACGACAACTCACCCAAGGCCGCCGCGCGGACCGAGTACCAGAACATCATGTATCTGGAGCGCCCCGGCTGTAACCTCTGCATGGGCAACCAGGAGAAGGCCGCCAAGGGCGACACCGTGATGGCCACCTCCACCCGCCTGTTCCAGGGCCGCGTGGTGGAAGATTCCGCCGAGAAGAAAGGCGAGTCACTGCTGGCCTCCACGCCGGTTGTGGTGCTGTCCACGATTCTGGGTCGCACGCCGACCATGGAAGAGTACGAAGCCGCGGTGGATGGCATCAACCTGACGCACTTCATGCCGGCAACTGCCGCTGCGTAGCGCCGTTATTCGACCCGTTACGGGTGTGTTGGCGAAAAGCCGAATCGAAGGGCCAGCTTCTGCTGGCCCTTTTTATTGGAGACTGTGGTGAAGATGCGAACGTCGGCGCGTGCGCCAGCGTCAACCGCTCCGGGCCTCAACTTCGGACGCAGTCAGCGTAATACCGGATGACCCCATCCGGCCCCGGTTCCTGAACCAGGCCGTGGATGTCGGTTTCGAAGCCGGGGCACTCGCGTGCAAATTCGCGGTTGAACTTGAGGTAGTCAACGATTTTGCGGTTGAACACCTCACCGGGGATCAACAACGGAATCCCCGGGGGATACGGCGTGACCAGGCTGGTGGTAATGCGCCCTTCGAGTTCGTCGATCGGCACGCGCTCGGTGGTGCGATGGGCGATATGCGAATAGGCATCGGTTGGCTTCATGGCCGGAGTCAGATCACTCAGGTACATGTCGGTGGTCAGGCGTGCCACGTCGTATTTGGCATACAGCGCGTGTACGTGCTGGCACAGGTCGCGCAGACCCATCTGTTCGTAACGCGGCTGCTTGGCGCAGAACTCGGGCATGGTGCGCCACATCGGCTGATTCTTGGCGTAGTCGTCCTTGAACTGCTGCAGCGCGGTCAGCAGCGTGTTCCAGCGCCCTTTGGTGATGCCGATGGTGAACATGATGAAGAAGCTGTACAGCCCGGTTTTCTCAACCACCACACCATGTTCGGCCAGGAACTTGGTGACGATGGAGGCGGGAATACCGGTAGCGGCGAAATCACCCTTGAGGTTCAGACCCGGGGTCACGATGGTGGCCTTGATCGGGTCAAGCATGTTGAAGCCCGGCGCCATATCGCCAAAGCCGTGCCAGTCGTCTTCGGTGTCGTGATCATCTTTGCCGCGGTTGAGCACCCAGTCGGTGGCCTCACCCACACCTTCCTCGGCCAGGTTCTCCGGCCCCCAGACCTGGAACCACCACTCATCGGGGCCGAATTCGGCCTCCACCTTGCGCATCGCACGGCGGAAGTCCAGGGCCTCGGCAATGCTTTCCTCCACCAGTGCGGTACCGCCGGGTGGCTCCATCATCGCGGCGGCCACGTCACAGCTGGCGATGATGCTGTACTGCGGGCTGGTGCTGGAATGCATCAGGTAGGCCTCGTTGAACAGGTGCCGGTCCAGCTTGGTCTGTTTCGAATCCTGCACCAGTACCTGGCTGGCCTGGCTGATTCCCGCCAGCAGCTTGTGGATGGATTGCGTGGCGTATACCACCGAGTTCTCAGGCCGCGTGCGTTTACGCCCCATGGCGTGGAAGGTGCCGTAAAACGGATGGAAACCGGCGTGCGGCAACCAGGCCTCGTCGAAATGCAGGTTGTCGATGTACCCATCGAGTTGCTGCTTGATGATCTCCGTGTTGTACAGCACGCCGTCGTAGGTCGACTGCGTCAGCGTCAGAATGCGTGGCTTGACCGTGTCGGCATCAACCCCGGCCAAAAGCGGGTTGGCGCAAATCTTGGCCCGGATGGCGTCGATCTCGAATTCGCTCTTCGGGATCGGGCCGATAATGCCGTAGTGGTTACGCGTGGGCTTGAGGAACACCGGTATCGCGCCGGTCATGATGATGGAATGCAGGATCGACTTGTGGCAGTTGCGGTCCACCACCACCACATCGCCGGGCGCCACCGTGTGGTGCCAGACCATCTTGTTCGAGGTCGACGTGCCGTTGGTCACGAAAAAGCAGTGATCGGCGTTGAAGATCCGCGCAGCATTGCGTTCGGACGCGCCAATGGCACCATTGTGGTCCAGCAGCTGGCCCAGCTCTTCCACCGAGTTGCACACGTCGGCGCGCAGCATGTTTTCACCGAAAAACTGGTGGAACATCTGTCCCACCGGTGATTTCAGAAAGGCCACCCCACCCGAATGCCCCGGACAGTGCCAGGAATAGGAGCCGTCCTCCGCATAGTCCAGCAGGGCCTTGAAGAAGGGGGGCTGGATGCCTTCCAGGTAGCTCTTGGCTTCGCGGATGATGTGCCGGGCAACAAACTCCGGCGTGTCCTCGAACATATGGATGAAGCCGTGCAGCTCGCGCAGAATGTCATTGGGCAGGTGTCGGCTGGTCTTGGTCTCGCCGTAGATGTAGATCGGCACATCGGCGTTCTTGCGGCGCACTTCATCGATGAAACTGCGCAGGTTCAGCACCGCCGGGTCCAGGTCCGGCCCCGGGGTGAACTCCTCATCGTCAATCGACAAGATGAATGCGCTGGCACGCGACTGCTGCTGGGCAAACTGACTCAGATCGCCGTAACTCGTGACCCCCACCACCTCGAAGCCCTCGCCTTCAACGGCTTGTGCCAGGGCGCGGATGCTCAGCCCCGAGGAGTTTTCCGAGCGGAAGTCTTCGTCGATGATGACAATGGGAAAGCGAAATTTCATGGTGTACTCAGGTTTAGGTGACCACAGCGCCCGGACAGCCCGGACACGCGCAGTGTACGGTCAAATCTGTGACACGCCTGCATATCGAATCGGGGCATTCACGCCGGCAAACTTGCTCGACTACATGCGGGTCGCGCAGAAAGTGCGTGAAGCGGGACGGGAGATGTGGTTTGGCGAGAGTTCTTTGCGTCATGGCGACGTGGCGCCGCCGTCAGCGCTAATCTGATCCTCATTCTCTGCCGAAACATCAAGAGACGCTAATTCATGACTGTTGTTGACTCCGCAGGGTTGCACCCACACACGACGGTGGAACTCGATACCTTTCTCGATATTCTCAAGCCGCTGATTCGAGAACCGTCTGTGGTTGGCAATGAGCACGCCTTTTTCCGGGTGCTGCGTCGGGAACTCGAGGAGATGGATGTGAACGTCCAGCTCTTCGACGGATTGCTCGTCGCCCAGGGGACGCGACCGACAGATCTTTACCTCTCGGCGCATATCGATCGTCACGGTCTGCTCTGTACCGGACCCAATGAATTTCAGTACGCCGCCTTCATTGCCGGGAACCAGGGCGAAAACATGGTCGACTCGGTTTCGGCCCATATGCTGGGGCAGATCGAGGATCGCTTCCAGGGGCAACGGGTGCAGGCACACATGCCGTATATCGGAACCTATCTGGGCCAGGGAACCATTACCCATTCCTACGTGTGCCCGCGGCGCAAGAACCTGATTTTCGAGGTGGACGGGCTGGAATTTCTTTTGCCGGGAACGCCGGTTTCCTTTCTCGACCGCTTACGCGTGGAGAACGGATTGATTTCCTGCCAGCTCGACAACGTGGTCAGCGCAGCCTTCATCATCTATTTGTTTCGCCGGGGGTTCCAGGGGACCGGTCTGTTCACCGCGCAGGAGGAGTCGGGGCGGAGCTGGCGCTACGCGTTGGCCTGGTTTCAGCGCGAGGAGATCACGACGCAGCGTTTGGTCGTGCTCGATACCAGTCCGTATGCGACCCGGGAAGACGCCGACGCACAACAGCTGGCACTCCGCCACAAAGACGCGAACGGTGCTTTTTCGGAATCGATGACACGTGAATTGGTCGAGGCGTGTGAACGTTTGCACGTGAGCTACGGCTTCAAGGACGATTACATCGCGCAACAGAACCTGACCCGGGAGAGACCGTATCCGCTGGGCCGCACCGAGCTCGGACGCATCGTCTCAGCAACCGAGGGCAAGATCAATGGTTCCACCCTGCAGATCCCCACGACCGAATATCACACGGCGAGTGAGACCGCGTCTCTGCGAGCAATCAGCGGGATGCTGACGCTACTGAATAGTTATATTTGATCAGCCGGCGCGATTACACGCTGGGATTGGACGAACGCTCAAAGCTGGGGCCGCGCTGCTCCCAGGACTGCACTTTGTCCAGCACCATCTGTTCCATATCCTGCTTGAACTGGACAACGCGTTTGCGTAATTCCTCGTCAGCGGTGGAGAGAATCTGCGCGGCGAGGATTCCGGCGTTCTTGGCACCGTTGATGGCCACCGTCGCAACGGGCACTCCGGGCGGCATCTGCACGATCGAGAGCAGGGAGTCCTGGCCACTCATGCTGGAGGTTTTGACCGGTACGCCGATGACCGGGAGCTCGGTGATGGCAGCCGCCATACCCGGCAGATGAGCAGCACCGCCGGCACCGGCGATGATCACCTTGAGGCCGCGCTTTTGGGCCGCACGGGCGTAGGTATAGAGGCGATCAGGCGTGCGGTGTGCGGACACGATCGTGATTTCGTACTCGACCCCAAGCGTCTGCAGAATGTCGGCTGCAGCCTGCATGACCGGCAAGTCGGAATCGCTGCCCATGATGATGCCGACGCGAATCTCGCTCATAGCGGGTGGTCTCCCAGGATTTTGATGCTCTGACTCACGGCTGTGGCACGTTCATTGGCCAGTTCAAGGGTAGGGGCGGACACCGTAATGTGTCCCATTTTGCGGTGCGGCTTGGTCTCGGCCTTGCCGTATAACTGTACGGACACTCCCGGCACTTTGAGACACGCCGCCAGGCCCTGAATGATCGGACGCCCGGTGTAGCCCGGCTCGCCGAGCAGGTTGAGCATCACCGCCGGTTGGAGCAAATCGGTGGCGCCCAGCGGCAAATTGGTGATCGTACGCAGGTGTTGCTCGAACTGATTCGTGACACATGCCTCGATCGTGTAGTGCCCGGAATTGTGTGTGCGCGGCGCGATCTCGTTGACCAGCAATTCACCGTCGCTGGACAGAAACATTTCGACCCCGAAAATGCCGACGCCATCCAGTGCCTCCACCGTCCGAACCGCAAGCTCCTGTGCGGCTGTTGTCGTAGCGGCATCGATCCGGGCGGGAACCAGCAGGCGGTCCAGGATGTTTTCACCACTGCTGAACTCCATCTCGACCACCGAGTAGCAGCGCACGTCACCGTCCTGGCCGCGGGCGACCATCACCGCAAGTTCCTTTGCAGCCGGGACAAAGCGTTCCACCAGACTGGGGGCGTTCAGGCGCTTTTCGTAATCCTCGGCGTTCATCATCACGGCAACACCGCGGCCGTCGTAGCCGCCACGGCGGCTCTTCTGTACCAGTGGGTAGCCGAACGCCTCGAAGGCCGCGCGATCCGGCTTCGGCATGTCGATGAACTCCGAGGTGGGAATCCCCGCCCGAGCAAACAGCTGCTTCTGCCGGTATTTGTCCTGAATCTCCGCCAGCAGCCGAGGAGACGGGAAGATCTTGTGCCCCTCATCCTCAAGAGCAATCAAGGTGTCGGTATCGATATCCTCGATCTCGAAGGTCGTCACCGTAGAGGATTCGACCAGCTCGCGCAGGCGAGCGGGATCGTGATAGTTGCCCACGATCTGATGCCCCGCGATCTGGCCGGCGGGGGAATTCAGGTAGGGGTCCAGCACCACCACTTCACATCCCAAACGATGCGCAGCCATGACCAGCATGCGGCCAAGCTGCCCACCGCCGATAACGCCAACGCGGGCTATGGGATAGGGATACGAATCCGGCATGAAAATCTTTATGAAAGGGGTTAGAGCGGGCACATTATCCCGGAAAAGCAAGCGATTTTCCGGCAGAGGCCTTCGCGGTGATCGGGCTAGGTCGGCGCTGGCGGGACGTGCAGTCGGTAACCCACGCCACGCTGCGTCTCGATCTGCGCGGTCGACTCCGCGCCGAGCTTGCGCCGCAAGCGACCGATGTAGACGTCAACGACATTGGTGTCGGGGTCCGATACCGTCCCCCAGACACGGGCGAGGATGCGCTCACGCGACCAGTACTTGCCCTCGGTCGAGGCGAGCAATCGCAAAAGATCGAACTCGCGCTGGGTGACGGGCAGTACCTGATCGCCAACGGCCAAGGTTCTCGACTCCGGCTCGAGCCGGATATTGCCCACCCGGAGGTCGCGGGGAACGGTGCTGACCTCGCCGCGGCGCATGATGGCCTCCAGGCGGGCAAGCAGCTCGTCAAAGTCAAAAGGCTTCACCAGATAGTCATCCGCACCGGCGCGCAGGCCCGCGACGCGATCCTCGACCTCGTCCATCGCCGTCAGCATCAGAATGGGCGTGGGAATGCCTTTCGCCCGAATTCGCTGGCACACCGTCAGACCGTCCAGCTTCGGCAGCATCCGATCCAGGATGATTGCATCCTGATCGCCCAGCAATGCATGGTCGAGGCCCGCGGCACCATCCGCCGCAATCGTGCACTGCAGGCCTTCGGCCTTCAGGCCGTTGGCGATGAACCGTGCGACCCGGGCGTCGTCTTCAATCAGAAGAATGTGCATGCCAGCTTCCGTGGGGAAGTGAAACAACGAACTGCGTGCCGCCACCGTTATTGGGCAGTGCCGTGATTTCGCCACCATGCGCCTCGACGATTGCCTTCGCAATGGCCAGTCCCAGCCCGGTTCCCGCAATCTCGCGGTGAGATTCGGCATGCGCACGATAGAAACGTTCGAACACTTGGGGCAGATCTTTGGGGTCGATTCCGTAGCCCTGATCGATAAACACGATCCGGATTTCACGGCTGCTCACGCCCAGCTCGATCTGGATAGCCGTATTTTCGGGCGAGTAGCGAACACTGTTTTCCAGAAGAATCAGCGCCAACTGGCGTATGCGGTCGGGGTCGGTCAGTGCGGTGACTTCTGCGGATTGGCTGCTGACCGTGATGTCGATTCCTTTCAGGGCTGCGGTCTGGCGCATATCCCTTGCGACATCCTCGATCAGGCTCAGCAGATCGGTCTGACGACGACTGAGCCGCATCCCCTGGGCATCCGTGCGGGCGATGAACAGCATGTCTTCCACCAGGCGGCTCAGGGCGACCGATTGATCAAGGATCGCCTGCAGGGATTCTCGATAATCTTCAATGTTGCGGCTGCTGGCTCGGAGCGCGACCTGGCTTTCACCGCGAATCACCGTGATCGGGGTCCTCAGCTCGTGGCTGACATCGGCAAAAAACTGCCGCCGGACCTCATCGGCTTTCTTCAGTGCGACATGCGCATGCGAAATTTCCTCGGTGCGGTCGGCCACGGCCAGCTCCAGCTCGCGACGTTGATCCAGCAGCGCGGCGTGTTGACGCTCCAGCGTTTCGGCCATGCTGTTGAACGCGGCCGCCATGTCGTCAAACTCATCGTCGAAACCTCGAGCGACGCGGTATGAAAGGTCACCATCGGCGAGGCGAACTGCGCCATCTTGCAAAGAGCGTAAAGGCCTGGCGATCCCGCGCACCAGAATCTGGCTGCCCAGCCACCCTGCGAGCAGGGCACCCAGGGCCAGAATGGCGGAGAGCCCAACCAGACGAGAATGCAATGCCTCCACCTGGCTTTCCATCTTGCGAACAACCCTTCGCTGGCGTTCCAGAGCGGCGTTGACCGCTTCGCGGAAGCCGATATCGATGCGATCCTCAAGAATGGTATCGATACCTTCCCGACGGCGAAGAGGGTCTGTCGAGCGTAATACGGTTTCGAAGTCCTGGATGATGGCCTCGATGAGGTTTTCGAGGTCATCAGTATCTTCAACCGAGTTGAGCGTGGCGCGTTCGCCCAAACTGAGGCGTTGCTTCCACTCCAGCTCGCGGATTCTGGCGAAGAGATCCTTGATGACACCACGCTTGTTGCGAACGATGGACTGGTTGGCACCGTGACCCAACACGATTTCGTCGGTCAACTGCTTGAACAGTCGATACGAATGCACGGAGAGCTCCAGGTGCTTTTCGAGCAGTTCGTGCGCGATACGGGCCTGTTTGAGGTGCTTGTCCGCTGACCGCACCGAGGTTACGGCGAGCGCGGCCGATGCGAATACCATCGCGATCACGATCGCCGTCACAAGCCAGATTTTTTTGCGGTACATGCGTGTCAAACCACGTTCGCGGGTTGTTGTTGGGGGTCAAACCCTCAATGCAGAAAGCCGGCGCGAACGCCGGCTTGTGCAACGATACTCGACAAACAAGTCGGGTGAATCAGCTCGCAGGATAGGGCACGGAGGAATGATGCACATTGATGCGCACGTTGCCGTCGTCACCGCGAACATATCCGAAGGTGTATTCAACCTTGACCTCGGTGCCATCCAGCGTTGTGAAGTAATAATTTCCCATCGCCGTGGCGGAGTCGTCGTCGATCATCATCCCCTCGTTTTCGAAGCGAACGGCGGTCCAGGGATTGATCGCGAAGCCGGCGTCTTCGGGCACGATACCGCCGACGAAGTAGGACAGGGCTTCGTCAAATGTCCCCCGGAACTGATCCTGGACGGCCTTGGTTGGCTTGAACAGAACCGGTGTCTCGCCGTAGGCATACAGATTCTCAATGTGCTTTTTCGCCGCCGTTCGGTAGTCACCACCATCAAGCTTGGCTTTGCCGATCGTCACAATGCCCTGTGCCCAGGCTTCCTGGGCCTGTAGAACTTCTTCCTTGGTCAATTTATCGCTGCCGAAGAAGGCATTCGCAGACGCAGCGGTCGCGAGGACGGCGACAGCAGCGAAGATCGTCGTTTTTTTGTTCATCATCGTAGGCTTCCATGTGAATGAAGGGGCTGCGCAATGGGTGTGATGCGCAGTGGGGCCATTCTTCGGCATGCGGCCTGAACAGAAATTGTCAGCAACATGAACACAACCTAAAAATTCTGCACCCCACCACGGCCGCCCGGCGGCATCAGCTCCGCGCGGACCCAGGTCCCGAATTCGCGTTCACTGTGCGATACCCGATGCTTGCGAAACCCTCGGAATTCCTTTAAACGTTGCGCGCATGAGCATTCATTGGCTGTTGGTATTCCTGTCGGTTTTTGTTGCGAGTGCTCATGCCGAGGATGATCCGCTTGCGCTGCAAAACGCATTTCTCGGGCATTTGGCCAGTTACGCCGCGGCGTCGACGAGCAGGGAGATCGAAGCGCGGGTCCAACTCAATACTCGGCTGGAGGACGGCGACAGCGATGATCCCCGGTTACGCGAAGGCCAGGTACTGCTGACGTTGAGCGATGGCCCCGCGGGCCTGGCACTGGGCTATTCAGCCGAGCTTCTGGCCCTGGTCAACCGCGAGCGGAATCACGCGCTTCAGCAGCCGGACGAGGCAAGTCCGACGTTGACGGCGTTTAGCGAAATCGACACCTCCGTGCTCCGTGATATGGCCGATGCCGCTTCCGCCTTGAAACGCCAGGTTGAAAACGCGATTTTTCTGGGCGCGACTGATGGCGACTGCATGCACGGGCCCTGCAGCATCTTGCAGTACGGTTTTGGCGAAGAGCGGCTGAGCAGCACCAGCAAGCGCTTCGTCAAGGAGTTCGAAGGGCATCTGGACATCACGGTCGACGCTCAGGGCCGACCGTTGCGGGCCAAGATCACGCAACGGGTTCGCGGCCGCGCATTCGTGTTTCTGCGGTTTCGGTCAGATGTCGATGAAGCCTGGGAATTTGCTGAATACGACCAGCGCCTCGTCGCCTTGCGGCATACCCGCAGACGCGAGAGTGCCGGTGGTGGTGAACGCGGTCTGCGTTGGTACGACTACCGCATGAATGTGGACGGTCTGGAAGCATCGTCGCTGGTCTGCGAGCACAGCAGCGACGCGCAGCGGGAGGCTGCCGAAGAGCCCGCCGCTGATCGCCCTGCAGCCAGCCGTGGTGGGGTGAAGTCGCTCTGCTGAGTAATAACGCGACCTCTTCAGGCCTAAGTCGGGGTTGGCAGAAAGGCGCACGGTACCCAATAACCTGGTCGCCGATCCTTGGCTCATGAGGAGTCCGTCAACGCGGATGTGGTCGCCCACGCGACCAGGGCGCGCCCCGCTCTTCGGCATCCCGACCGATGCTCAGCATGTGGTCATGGATTGCCGCCAACGCATCCGTCAGATTGGCCAGCTGGGTCTTGCCGATCTGTAGCGAGTCCTTGTACTGCGCGGGTACCGGGGACTGCGATTCAATATGGCCGGAATAGACCATGGAAGCGCGGGCCAGCAGGGGCCATGGGGCGGATTCGTTACGACCACTCACCGAGGTGTCACCAAGCAATACCTGCTTCACGTTGTCCAGTGCCACTTTCTGCTTGTTGAGTCGCTGGCGCAGGGCTTCGGTATCGCCGGGGGTCAAGCGTAGCGCCTCGCGGAGCTCAGCTATTTCAGTATCCAGTTCCGCAACCTGTTTGGTCGCTCCTTGCACCCGGCGGTAAAGGCTGGCCGCCTGCGTTTGGAACGCGTATAGGTCGCTGCGATCCGTCGTGGTCTCGGGGCTTTGCTCCAGGGGTTTGACCATGAAACGCTGCACCGAACCCATCGCCATCAGCTCTCCGTCCTGCCGCAGCACCAACTCTGCGGAGTACTCGCCGGGAACCACCAGCGGTCCCATGGGCGGGGTCACCCAGTAGGGCGGATTGGGATCGGGATTCAGATTGACCGGGTCGGGGGCGGGAAGCCGCAAATCCCAGCTGACCTGGTGGAAGCCTTTCTCCGCTTCTGCCTTGATGAGGCGGATCGGGGCACCCTGGGGGTCGCGAATGCGGACCATCATCGCGGGCGACTCCTCACGATCTTCCTCCCGCAATGTGGCCCAACTTGGATAGGGGGTGTCTCGGCCGTCTTTCTCGGCTTCTATTTCCTGGTTTCGGCGCTGTTTTGCGCGGGGCTCGATGGTGGTGTTGAGCACGTAGCGAATCGTCGCCCCCAGCGGCGGATTGTCCGCCTTCCAGAAAGCCGCGCCGCGGGAACCGCGTTCGCGATCATCAAAGAAATCGCTTTCGATGAACATCCAGCTGTCTTTGATCGGCAGCAGGGTGGCAACTTCGCTGGTAATGGCCTGCGGCTTCAAGCGCAGGCTGGAATAGTCATCCAGGATGTATATGCCGCGGCCGAAGGTGCCGACAACCAGATCCGACTCCCGGCGCTGAATCTCGATATCGCGTACCGAGATGGTCGGCAGCGAGGTGAACTCGTGCCAGTTCTTGCCGCCATTCTGACTGAAGTACAGCCCCGTCTCCGTGCCCAGGAACAGCAGATTGGGGTCAACGTGGTCTTCGGCAATGGTGTGGGCAAAACCCCGCACGGGCAGGTCACCACTGATCTTTTTCCAGCTCTTGCCGCGGTCGCCGGTACGCAATACGTAGGGCTTGTAATCGCCCTGCTTGTGGTTGTCGATAACGGCATAGGCCACATCGGCGTCGTGCACCGATGCCACCAGGTCATCGACATAGGCCATGTCGGGCACGTCGCGAAATCTTCGCGTGGTGCGCCAGCTGGCGCCGCCGTTTTCGGTGACGCTGATCAGCCCGTCGTCGGTGCCAACGTAGATCAAACCCTCCTGCAAGGGGCTTTCGGACAACCCAATCGCGCTCCCGTAGCGGGAGGTGGAGTCGTTCTTGGCAATGGCATCGACGCTCCAGATGCGGCCCATCACCTTGAGCTGATTCCGGTCCAGCTTGCGCGTCAGGTCCGGGGAAATAATCGTCCAGCTGTCACCACGGTCATCGGAGCGATACAGGCGTTCGGCGGCGTAATAGATGCGTTTCGGGTTGTGCGGGCTGACCAGCAAGGGCGTGTTCCAGTTCCACTTGGGGGTGGGCTCGTCGGCACCGGGCTGCGGGGTGATATAGACGCGCTCACCGGAACGCAGGTCGTAGCGTGCCAGCCCGCCATACTGGTATTGCGTATAGATGGTGTGGGGGTCAGTCGGGTCGAACTGCGGCTTGTACCCATCACCGCCGAGTATCGTGATCCAGTCGGAATTGGTGATGCCGTGAACGCGCGTGGTGCGGCTGGGTGCACACAGGCTGTTGTTATCCTGGGTGCCGCCGCAAACGCGGTAGAAGGGTTCGCTGTTGTCGGGCTGAATGCGATAGAACTGGGTGACCGGCAAATTCGGCGCGTGTCGCCAGGTTTGGCCGCGGTCCCAGCTTTCGTAAATGCCGCCGTCGCCTCCGATGTACAGGTGTGCGGTGTTGTCCGGATCGATCCACAGCGCGTGATCATCGACGTGGCGATGGTCAAAGCCCAGTTTGGCCCAGGTTTTGCCGCCGTCTTCACTAACATGGGTGAAAGTATCCACCGCGTAAACGCGGGCGGCATTCTGGGGATCGACATACAGCTCGTTGTAATACTGCGGGCTGGTCGTCATGTGATCCGACTGTTTGACCCAGTTCACGCCGAAATCGGTCGAGCGGTAAACGCCCCGTTCCTCATCGTTGGCTTCGATGATGGCGTAAATGGTATCGGGCGCCGTCGGGGCGCCAGCCAACCCGATACGGCCCATGTGATCCTTGGGCAGGCCGGAGGTTATGCGGGTCCAGGTTTTTCCGCCGTCAAAACTGCGATGAATGCCGCTGCCGGGGCCGCCATTGATCAGTGTCCAGACGTGCCGCCGCCGCTGGTAACTGCTGGCCACGATGTGGTCGGGGTTGCGCGGGTCGACGACGAATTCGTTGACGCCGGTGTCGGCATCGATGGTCAGAATCGGCTTCCAGGTTTGACCGCCGTCCTGCGTCCGGTACAGGCCGCGCTCGCCACCGCTATTCCAGAGCGGGCCTTGAGCAGCAACCAGCAGGTGATTCGAATCCGCGGGGTCGATCCAGATCTGGCTGATATGGCCCGAGTCCTTGAGGCCCATGTGGGTCCAGCTCTTGCCGCCATCAATGGATTTGTAAACGCCGTCGCCCCCGGCTACGCTGCGCTGTGCGTTATTTTCGCCGGTACCAACCCAGACGGTCAGTGGCCGTGAGGGATCCAGTTCCACGACACCCACTGCGTACGACGCCTCGTTGTCGAACAGCGGCTCCCAGCTGGTCATCGCATCGGTCGTATGCCACAGCCCACCGGAGGCCACTGCGACGTAAAACTCTTGTTTGCGTTCGGGGTGGAACGCGAAATCGGCGATGCGGCCCGAGGTGTAACCGGGCCCGATATTGCGCAGGGGCAGGTTGGCCAGCGGATGTTCGTCCGCTTTGTCCGCAGCGCCGCTGCTGGACCATGAAAGCGTGGCCATTACCGCGAATGTCACTGCCAGCCTGACCGTTTTCATCGCTATCCCCTTGATATACCCGGTGAATGTCATGTCCGCCCATGGGGAGTCGGCCGCGCGATCTGGGGCCCGCCGCGCCATTCCCGCATTTGAGCAGTTGTAAAAATCATTTTGGCCATGATGCCTCAGCATGACCTACACAAGCCGCATTGTCGTGGCGAACCGCTGCAGGATATTGTCGTGGAATCACCCTGTCAGGCCGCGCGTTGTTGAATATCCTTAAGCATTGTCACAAAGTGGCAACATCGTTGTAATAACGAGTCGCCTTTGTATCCAATTGTCCAGCCGTCCTCAATAATCACCAGTGGTTAAGAAATTTTCTATCGGGTTCACAACATTTGCCGCGGCGGTTTCTGTTTACGTCGGCATGCTGTTGAACCTGGCCGTGCTTTTTCGAAGTGTCGGAGACGCACAAAGCACGGCAGATTTTCTGATTGTCGGGTTGAGCGCCCTGGCGATGCCCATGATCGTATTCTTCCTGTTGGCGCTGGCGTCTCTCGGGGGGCAGATATCGGCGAAAGTCATGGCCGGTTTGCTGGTGCTGGGTACGTCGATATCTTCCTATTACATGACGTTTTTTAACGTCAGCATCGGCTATGGAATTCTGGTGTCGGTTCTGACCACCGACACCGATCTGTCGGTGGAAATGGTGGGCTACAGCACTGTGCTCTGGGTGCTCGCCACGGGAATTATTCCCTGCATCCTGCTTTCTCGAGCCCAGCTTGTTGTCGCTCGCGTCGGGGAGAGTTCGCGGCTGATGCGCGCGGGTCGGCAAGCCGGGATCTGCTGTGTCGCCGGTGTGGCTGGTTTCGCTACGTTCAACGGAATCGATTCCATTGCGCGTCATCAAGCACGCCAGCTGGATACCTTCGTTGCCAGCCCCAGTGGCATCGTCGCGCATATGTACGCACCGTCGAACTGGGTCAGCGCACTTGGGGTGTACGCGTGGGAAAAGCTCTACGGCGAGCGGGACAAGGAGGAGCTGTTCAACCCGGCGGACCACTTCCATTATGTGGCTCCGCCTACGCTGGACGATACGCTGGTGGTATTTGTCATCGGCGAAACCACACGTGGGGACCACGTTGGGCAACTGGGCTATGCACGGGAAACGATGCCACGACTTCGCCAGGAGGAAAACGCCCTCCTGTTCAAAGGGGTGGCGTGTGACACGGCGACCAAGCTCTCGCTGCGATGCATGTTTGTCCGGCGCGGAGGTACGGAAGAATCCGAAGCCCGAACGCTGAAGGAGCGGAATGTTTTTGCGGTGCTCAGCGATCTGGGGTTCCGTTCTGAGCTGTTCGCCATGCAAAGCGAGCTTTGGTTCTACAACCAGATGCGCACGCTGAAATACACCTATCGCGAGGAGCTGGCCGCTGAGTACGTCGATAAGCGCCTGGACGACATGCTGCTTGTCGATCAGCTCAAGCTGGCATTGCAGGACGACACGCAAAGCGGAAAACGACTCATCACCTTGCACACGAAGGGCTCGCATTTTCTGTACAGCGCGCGGTACCCGCGAGAATTTGCACAGTTCGAGCCGGAGTGCAGGGGCGTGGACAAGCACTGCAGCTTTGAGCAGATGGTGAATGCCTATGACAACACCGTTCGCTACGTGGACCTGTTTCTGAGCGAGATTATCGAACTTCTGCGTGACCGCAATGCGATCTTGTTTTATAGCGCCGACCATGGCGAATCGCTGGGCGACGGCACGCAATTTCACGCCACGCCGCGTCATATCGCGCCGCCAGAGCAGTTCAGTGTGCCCATGATGGTTTGGGCCTCCAACGCATTTCTCGCCGCTTCCGAGCAGAACGCCAAGGCCTTTGAAAACCTGAAGAGGGCACAGGCCGCAGATACGCTCGTGTACCAAACCAGCCTGTTCGACACCGTGCTCGGTTGCCTGGGATATCAATCCCCCGATGGCGGAATCGATATGTCGAACAACTTGTGCAGTGGCGCGTACTCGGGGTACTCACAACGTTTTCCGGTGATCAGCCCGTATTCGCAATCAGCCGTTGTCAAAAGAACTAACGCCGAGCAGCATCCCGCTGCAATGGTGGGTGGCGGTTAAGCCAGGAATCTGCCCAGCTCTTGTTCGCCGTTCTCGCTGCATTGCCGCTGGCTGCATAAAAAACGCCCCGTCAAAGCGGGGCGTTGGTGTTTTTGCTGACGCAGAACTGCGTTCGAATCAGGCGGCAGCGAGCTGACGAATTACATATTGCAGAATGCCGCCATGCTGGTAGTAGTCCCATTCCTTGGGCGTGTCGATGCGGACCCTGGCGGTGAAGGTCTTCGTCGCGCCATCGTTGGCCGTCGCTTTGACGGTTACCGACTTGGCGCCACGCTCCAGGCCTTCGATGTCGAACGTTTCCTCCCCGGTAAGGCCCAGCGTGTCCTGGCTTTCACCGTCGGCGAATTGCAATGGCAGCACGCCCATGCCAACCAGATTGGAACGGTGGATACGTTCGAAACTTTCGGCGATGACGGCTTTGATACCCAGCAGAATGGTGCCTTTGGCCGCCCAGTCGCGTGAGGAGCCGGTGCCATATTCCTTGCCGCCCAGAACGACCAGCGGGGTGTTTTCCGCCTTGTATCGCATGGCGGCTTCGTAGATCGACATGGGTTCGCCATCGGGCAGGTGACGGGTCCAGCCGCCTTCGGTCCCGGGGGCGATCTGGTTGCGCAGCCGAACATTGGCGAAAGTGCCGCGCATCATGACTTCGTGATTGCCACGACGGGAGCCCAGCGAGTTGAAGTCGGCGGGCAGTACACCTTTGGACTGCAAGTACTTGCCGGCATCCATGTCGGGCTTGATCACGCCAGCGGGCGAGATGTGGTCGGTCGTGATCGAGTCGCCCAGCTTGGCCAGGCAGCGCGCGCCCGCGATAGGCGCAATCTCGTCAACGTCCATGGTCATGCCCTCGAAGTAGGGCGGGTTCTGCACGTAGGTCGAGGAGTCGTCCCACTCGTAAATCTTCCCGGTGGGGATTTCCAGACCCTGCCAGCGGGCATCGCCGGCATAAACATCGCCATAACGCTTTTTGAACATATCGGCGTCGAGGCTGGTGGCCAGCGCGTCCTGGATTTCCTGGTTGGTTGGCCAGATGTCCTTGAGGAAGACGTCGTTGCCTTCCGCGTCCTGACCCAATGGCTCGCTGGAAAGATCGATGTCGACTGTTCCGGCAATGGCGTAGGCGACAACCAGCGGTGGGCTGGCCAGGAAGTTCATCTTCACATCCGAGTGAATCCGGCCTTCAAAATTGCGGTTCCCGGAAAGTACCGAGGACGCAATCAGGTCGTTGTCCTGGATGGCCTTGGAGATGGCCGGATCCAGCGGACCTGTGTTGCCGATACAGGTGGTGCAGCCGTAACCCACGACATGGAAGCCCAATGACTTCAGCGCATCCATGAGGTTGGCTTTTTCCAGGTAGTCCTTCACGACCTGCGAGCCGGGAGCGAGCGAGGTCTTGACCCACGGCTTGGATTTCAGGCCACGAGCCTGTGCCTTCTGTGCAACCAGACCGGCACCGATCAGCACCGCAGGGTTGGAGGTATTCGTGCACGAGGTGATGGCGGCGACGACGACAGCGCCATCTTTGAGATCGACGGGCGTGCCCTGGAGATCGATGCGGGCAGTACCACCACTTTGTACCGGTGAATGACCCACGGCGGTATCGCCGCCTTCGCTTTCGAACTTCGCTACTTCGGCCGACTTGCGGTCGCGCTCGGCAACCATCGGCAGCAGGTTCTCCTGATAGCTGGCTTTCATATCGCCGAGCAGAATGCGATCCTGCGGGCGCTTGGGTCCGGAGAGCGAGGTCTGCACCGACGCCAGATCGAGTTCCAGCACATGGCTGTAGTCGGCATCGGGCTGACCGTCGAAGCGCCAGAAGCCGTTTTCCTTGGCGTAGGCTTCCACCAGTGCCAGCTCTTCGTCGTCGCGACCGGTCAGACGCAGGTAGTCGATGGTTTTGTCATCGACGGGGAAAATGCCGCAGGTGGCTCCGTACTCCGGCGCCATGTTGGCGATGGTGGCGCGGTCAGCGAGCGGCAGGTCGGCCAGGCCGTCGCCAAAGAATTCGACGAATTTGCCCACCACGCCCAGCTTGCGCAGGTTCTGCGTGATGGTCAGTACCAGGTCGGTCGCGGTGACGCCCTCGGACAATTTGCCGGTCAGGCGGTAACCGACAACCTGCGGGATCAGCATGGTGACGGGTTGGCCAAGCATTGCGGCTTCGGCTTCGATACCGCCCACACCCCAGCCCAGCACGCCGATGCCGTTGACCATGGTGGTGTGCGAATCGGTGCCGACGACGGTGTCGGGGTAAGCGACGCCGGTTTCCTGGCCGAAGACCACGCGCGCGAGGTACTCAATGTTGACCTGGTGCACGATGCCGGTATCCGGCGGCACGACCTTGAAGTTATCAAAGGCGGTCTGTCCCCAGCGCAGGAACGCATAACGCTCCTTGTTGCGTTCGAATTCGATCTTGGCGTTGAGGTCGATGGCGCCATCGCTGCCGGCATGGTCGACCATGACGGAGTGGTCGATGACCAGTTCCACCGGTACCAGCGGATTGATCTTGCTGGCGTCTCCGCCCAGTTTGGCCAGCGCGTCGCGCATGGCGGCCAGGTCAACAACACAGGGTACGCCGGTGAAATCCTGCAAGATCACACGCGCAGGCGTAAATGCGATTTCCGTGGTGGGTTCCGCTTTGGCGTCCCAGTTCACGATGGCGGAGATGTCGTCTTTGGTGATATTGACACCGTCTTCGTGGCGAACCAGGTTCTCCAGCAAGACTTTGAGCGAATACGGAAGACGGGCCAGCGAGGCCTCGTCAGCGACGGCGTTGAGCTTGTAGTAGTCGTAGCTTTTGGCGCCTACAGCAAGCTTGGCGCGGGCATTGAAACTGTCCGTCATGAGTGTGCTTGTCCCCTGGGTTCGTGAATCGGCCGCAATGGGCCGGTGAAAAGGTGGCCGGTGCAAGGACGGCTTGAAGCCCCTGTATTGCCGAGCCCCCGATTATACCGCGGGCCTTTACGCGTATCTGCGACTTGCCGCCCTCAGGGACTAGACCCTAGTCGTAAAGCGCGTGCTCGATGACACCACAGCCCAGGCACTCATCGCCGTCATAGATCACGGCGAACTGACCGGGGGCGGCCGCCCAGAGTTCTTCCTCGCTGCGCAGCGTCAAAGGCTGCATTTCGACGACGGTGGTTTTGATCAATGGCTGCCGATGCCGAATTCGCATGGCATAACTGAAGTGGTTTTTGAGGGGCTGGTTGATCCAGTAACACTGCCCCAGCACCAGAAAACGGGAATTCAGGCGCCGGTCAGCTTTGTCCTGGGTCACGATCAAGGTGTTGTCGGCAACGCGACGCTCGGCCACATACCACGCTGACTCCGCGGCGCCTTTGACACCGCCGATGCCCAGCCCGGTGCGTTGGCCCAAGGTGTAATAGGCCACCCCGTCGTGGCGCCCGATTTCCCGCCCGTCGTCGGTGCAGATGGGGCCAGGGTGTACGGCGATCCAGTTCTGCAGGAATTCACGAATGGGGCGCTCCCCGATGAAGCACACTCCGGTGGAGTCTTTGCGCTGGTGATTGGGTAATCCCAACCGGGTTGCGATCCGGCGCACCTGGGGTTTGGTCAGTTCTCCCAGCGGGAACAGGACGCGGCGCAGCGCTTCACCAGGCGTGGCGGCCAGAAAGTAGGTCTGATCCTTGTTCGCATCCACGGCGCATAGCAGGCGAGAGCCTTTGGGGCCGTGCTCGATACGGGCGTAATGCCCGGTGGCGATCCAGTCCGCGCCCAGGCTGATGGCATGTTCGGCAAAAACACCGAACTTGATCTCGCGGTTGCAGAGCAGGTCAGGCGAGGGCGTCCGCCCACGGCGGTACTCCTCGAGAAAATCTGCGAATACCCGTTGGCGATATTCCGCCGAGAAGTCGGCAAAGTGCAGCTGGATGCCCAGCACGTCAGCTACCGCCCGGGCGCTGTCCTGATCTTCGGCCGAGGTGCAGTAAGCGTCGTCTTCGGCCCAGTTGCGCATGAACAGACCTTCGACTTCGTAGCCTTCATCGCGCAGCAACGCAGCGGCGACCGCAGAATCGACGCCGCCGGAAAGTCCAACGATGACTTTGCCCTTGCTCATGGTTGCGCTGCTCGGGAACTACCAGCCCGGAATACGCCCCTGCTGCTTGACCGGGTAGGAGCCGTCCGGATTGGGGCGGCCCATGGTGGGCAGGGTGTTGCGGATCATGGGCGGCGTCTGCGCGCGGGGCGCCAGCGCCAGGTCGGCGACGTAGCTGCCGTCGGGGTTGAGCGTAATGGTGCCGGTCACACCGATATCGGCTGCTTCGTCGGTGACGACGCCGGTGATCACGCCCTGGTCATCTGTGGTGAAGTCCACGCGAAAGGCGCCGAGGGCAGCGGCCGGCTTCAGCAATGTCCATTTGACGTTGCTCAGCTGCAAACTGCCCAGCAGGTACTCCGGGCGCTGGTTGGTGCCGATCCGGGCCTCGTCCAGCTGAATGACTGCGTGCCCATCGACCGGCAGAAAGGGTAGGTTCAGCAAGGGTTTGAGATCCTGCAAACCCAGCTGGCTATGCCAATCCGTCAGTGTGACAGCGCCATTCAAGCCCGCGCTCACCCGGCCATTGGCGGGGATGGCGCTTTGAATCTTGAAACCCAGGTCTGCTGCCACCTTCCCGCCAAGCAAGGCCGCCGGGCGCAAGGACCAATGCACATCGGAAAGCTGCAAGTTTCCGCTGCTGATCTGGCTGGCAACACCAGCGAGCAGGCGCCCATCCACGCCCGAAATACGGACCTGAGGCTGCTCGGCGATCCCGCTAAGGCCGACGACCTTGTTGGCCGGAGCGAGTACAAACACACCGGCGAAAAAGCCGGCCAGCAGCGCGCTGCCCCCCAGGGCGATGCGAGCAATCATGAGCGCTCCAGGGTCATGCGGGCGGTGGCGGTGCCGGCGGTCTTCCCGCGATCCATATTCAGATTGCTGGTAGTAATTCCATGCTGGTCGTGCAAGGTCTGCACCCAGCGCAGAATGTCGGCCAGCGGCGCGTCTTCGATCCACACTCGGACGCTGGTGTCGCCATCAGGCTGTATACGTTTCACCTTGGGTGACAGGCCCGCCTGGCGGGCTGCAGAGTCGACCACGGATAACATCGAGCGCCCGGAACTGTTCGATGGCCGAGATCCACCGGCGGCCTGAACTTCCGGACGGATCTTCACCAGCCAGGCGGCAAGCTCCTGAGCCTCTTTCTGCTCGTTGCGTTGTTGGTGCAACGATTTGTAGATCGGCTCCCAGACCATCAGGTAATACAGCAGCACCGCAAGGATCAGACCGGCCACGCCGAGAATGAGCCGCTCGCGGGGTTCGCGTTGTTCCCACCACTCGCGCATCAGGCTTTCTCCAACTTCAGGCGAATCTGTACGCCGTCGCTACCAGCCTGCGCGGATTGCACTTCCAGCCGCAATGCGGCCTGCTTTTCCAGCTTGGCGCGAAGGCTTTCCAGAGCTTGCAGGTTCTTGCCCGAGAGATTCAGGTACAGGGCCGCGTCGCGGAATTGCACATTGTCGAGTTGCAGTTCCGGAGTCTGCTTCAGTGCATCGGCACTTTGCACCATCAATTCCAGGAGCAAGCTTGAGGTGCCTCCAGAACGGGCAGCCGCCAGAGCCTGAGAGGCTTGAACACGCATGTCCACCACCCGGGTGATCTGCGGAAAGGTCTGGCGGAAAGTGTTTTCGGCCGTTTCCCAGGCTTGCTGGGTATCGGCTTTGACCTGGTGCAGCAGCCACGCACTGAACACACTGTGCAGCACCACGACACCGGCCAGCATGGCGGCTGGAAGCACAAAGCGGCGCAGGCCATCAAACTTTTTCGACTGCTGGGCGAACTCGCCAACCAGCAAGTTGAACTGGCGTAACCGGGCGATGCTGACATCGGCATCCAGCAGATTGGGAATGTCGATCCGCTGCGATATCGTCAGTCCTTCGGGGGGAGTCGCACCACTGACGCTGACAAAGCGCACGCCGGGTGCGCTGCCAAGCGCTTGCTCAAGCCCCGGGAATCCGCCCACGGGCATGCAGGACTGGCTGCCGTCGGTGGCAAGCAGCCACCAGTTGGTATCGGTGCAGGCCAGCACTGGAATCTCGTCACTGGCAGCGGGCAACAACGCCGTTTCCGGGATCAGCGCGCTCAGTTCCAGCGGATCGAAGTCGAGCAGGGCGGCAATTTCGGTTTGCAGGAAGGCTTTGCGGGTCACGAACACGCCGCGGTGTCCGCCATCGCTGGGCGCTACCGAGAAATGCAGGTTGTCGATGTCTTCCGCCAGCGCGTCTTCCAGCGCATAAGGGGCTGCAGCCAGCAAGCGCGCGCCTTTGAGCGGCAGCTCCAGGGCGTAGCGCAGCACCTGGCGGCTGGACACCACGCCCAGGATGCGTTGCCCCTGCAGTGCCTGCCGGGCGTCTTCCGCCGTGCCGGTTCGTGTGCTGGCACGGTTTTCCACGCCACTGATCTGGCGCCAACTCCAATGGTCGGCGGCGGCCAGGCGACGGACAAGAAAAAGATCAGACACGAAAAATTAGTGCTCGGAAGAGAAGGGATGGGCGTTGCGAGCGCAACATTCTAGCGGCAGGTCGCATACGTGGGCATCGGAAGCACTTGGCGATTTCATAGCGGGGAACGGCTATGGGCTACGACGCGGGCTTTGCCATCGGTTGCGCGGTACAGAATGGATGTCATTTCCATTCGAACGCCGTCAATTTGCGCGGTTCCTTCCGCCTGGAACAGGGAAGACTTCACATCAATGCCAACGTCGATGTTTCGCGCTGCCAGCGCCGGTTCTGCGTTGAATTTGTCGATGGTGTCCCAGGAACCCTGCTCACGAACGGTCAGCAGGCTCTCCACATCGGCACTGGTGAATTGCTCCGCCAGCGATTGCAAAACCGGCGCGGTTGCAGTGTTCACATTGATCGGCAGTGTCCCGAGGCTGGCGGGGTACACCGCCACATGCGGTAACAACGCGGTGAAGATTTCCGGCGTCATTTCCGGCATCAGGCGCAGCTCCGTCACGCTGACCAGGGGTTGGTTACCGGCGCGTCGTGGCGGTTGCAAGGAGAGGTAAATCTCATCTTCCGCGCCTTGGGGGCGCGGCTGGGCATCGGCGTCAATCCAGTCTGCGATCTGCTCACCCAGGGCGACGACATTTTTGTCGGCCAGTTCCGGGATGGCGGCCAGCAGACGCTGAAACTGCGGCAGTGTCGTGGACAACGAGCCCCCGGACAGCGAGTTCAGATTGAAGCGGCCATTGAGGTCCACCAGCCGGCCCGACAGCACGCCTTCATCCACCGGCAGAAAGTCGATGGGCATGGCCCACAGTTCATCCAGGCCGTCGTAGCTGGAATCGGCGGCATCGCGACGCAGAATCGTGGCCGCCCATTCCTCCAGCCCGACGAGGTACCACCAGGCCGCGTCCGCTGAGCGCATGTTGGTGGCGCGGTGGATGGCCAGATTCTGGGCCACCATCAGCCCGGTGATGATGGTGGCCGCAAACGCCGTCACCATCACGGCCGTCAGCAGCGCTACACCGCGCTGTGAGTGCGCATGCTGTGTATTCACGAGGCGATCAACTTGAATAAAAACCGCATTTCGCCGTAGGGCTTGGTGATCATGATCAGTTCGACCGCTTGCGGCAATCCGGCGGCGGCCGGGCTAGGGCCGGAGAAATTCAGTGGCGGCCACGCCTCGCCCCATTCGCCATTGAGATCCAGGTAACGCCAGCTGAGCTCTTCGACGCCTTCCAACACCGGATAACTCAGACCCTCGTCGCCCTGCACCCGATCCACCTGATCCCAGCTGCGGCGTAGTAACTGATTGTCCTGCAGGAGATACTCCACACGCTCCAGGGCCGAGCGGGGCAGTTGCAGAGGATTACGCCGCCCGCTGTGGGTGAATTCCAACGCACCGCGCTGGTTCAAATACAGGGCCGGCTGCAGGTCACCGAACTCATCGCGAATGGGCCGATTCGCGGCCGATTCCAGGTCGGTACGCAGGCGAAAAATGCCCTTTTGCCAGAGCGTGATTCGCTCCTGGGCGGCACCGACACCGCGCTTGGTCGCCAGGATGGAATCCAGACCGCCATAGGCCATGACCGCGAGCAGCGCAAAGATGGCCAGGGCCGCGACGAGCTCCAGCAGGGTGAATCCCTGAGTGCGACTGGAGAGGGTGGCTTGCGCGATCATGGCTCTTTGCCGTTGTCGCCATTGTCCTGAGGGTTGTTCCCCGAGACACCCGTGCCACCCGGATTGGGGTTGTTTGACGCCGGCACCACCGGCGCAGGCCCCGCCGGCTCGGCGAAAAAGGCCGCACGGCTGAGCAGCCAGGCATCATCATCCGCGCTTTCGCGGCGCACCCTGACCGTAATGCGCCGGATGTAATCGTCCGGAGTTTCCTGTACTTCGCGTTCGACCACCCATTCCTGGGCGGCGAATTCGCGCGTGTTGTTGCTCTTGCCGGTCGCCGGCCACTGGGTTTCCAGTTGTGTCTCCACCATCACGTTATGCGCCAACCAGGAAGCCAACATGCGATCTTCCAGGTCCCGTGTGGTGCCCGCGTAGAACGTGGAGGCGGTCAGCGACGCGGTCAGCGACAGCGCCAGCACGGCCAGTGCGACCAGCACTTCGATCAGGGTGAAGCCGTGAGCCTTGTTCATGCGTCGCGCTCGCGTTCCATCGTGATCAGCCCGTCGATCCGGCCGCGGTACAGGTAGCGTTGCCGCGTGCCTTCCGCTTTCAGGACGAACTCGAATGGGGTGAGTTCGCCGCTGGAAAAGAAAAACAACGCGGGCGTGGATTCAGCGTTGTTTCCGGTGGGCAAGCCCTGAGGCAGCTGGGTGAGCTCGATCAACGCGGGGATCTCGAACTCATAGACGCGTAGCGGGGAACGCGGGTTATCAATCGGCACCCACCCCGCATCCCCGCGGACCAGAAAGGCGTAGCCATTCTTGCGCGGCTGAAACCCGATTTCGGCGGTGGTCAGCGCGGCCTCGTCCAGCGCCATGATCATCACCTGGTGCAGCCGGCGCGCGTCCTGGTCCAGACGATCATCCAGGGAACGACCGCCCAGCGACAGCGAGGCAAAGCCGAGAACCACACCGATGATGAAAATGACCACCAGGATCTCGATCAGCGTAAAACCGCGCTGATGCGAAAGAAGGGTGTGCGCCTGGGGGCGCGCGTTCATAAGCCGCAGAGGTCGATCAACAAGAAGCGAGCCGAAGATCAGGGATTGGTCGATTCGGTCCAATTGCCCAGATCAGCTGCGGAATCCGACCCGCCAGGGCGGCCATCGGCTCCCAGCGAATAGATATCCACCTCACCCCGGACGCCCGGGCTGAGATATTGGTACTCGTTGCCCCACGGATCTTTGGGAAGCGTCTTGATGTAACCGCCGGCTTTCCAGTTGCGTGCCGGTGGATCCCCCGAAGGCTGCTGCACCAGTGCCTCCAGCCCCTGTTGCGTGCTGGGGTAGTTGAAATTGTCCAGGCGGTAGAGTTCCAGCGCGCTTTCCAGCACGCGGATATCCTGCTTGGCCTTGGTAACCCGTGCCTCATCGGGGCGGTCCATGATGCGCGGAACGATAGCCGCCGCCAGAATGGCCAGAATGACCACCACCACCATGATTTCAATCAGGGTAAAACCGGTTTGCGCGCGTTGAGCGTGTGACATCAGAGTTAATGGGCGATTTTTCATGCAGCAAATGATACCGGGTGTCAGGCTTTCGGGGGCGGCGATCTTCGCCGTCGTCATGGGGGTCGTCATCGTCGCGACGCAAGCGGGGGGGCAATCCGTGATCGCGGAACTGCGTTGGGACCGCATCGCGCTCACGGAGTTCGAGTGGTGGCGATTGTGGACCGGGCACCTGGTTCACGCCAGCTGGCCGCATGTGGGACTGAACCTGCTCGGGTTGGCGTTGGTGGCCTGGTTGTTTCCGGAGCCGATTTCCGCGTGGTGGCACTTTTTGCGCTTCCTCTGGCTGGGGTTGGCGTCCAGTGTGATGATGTACGTCTGGCTGCCGGAGCTGGACTGGTACGTGGGCTTGTCCGGTGTGCTGCACGGCTGTTTTGTGATTGGTTTGTGGTGGTTGATCCGGGAAGGCGACAAGCTCGCGTTTTTGCTGCTGGTGCTGCTCGGTGGCAAATTGATCCTGGAGCATTTCATCGGCCCGGTGACCAGCGATGAGGATCTGGTGGGGGTGCCGGTGCTGACCCAGGCCCATAGTTATGGGGCATTGGCAGCCTGTTTGTGGATCCCTTTCGAAAGTTGGGTGGTTTTCCCGCGATTCATCGGTAACAATTCCGCGCCATGAAATTTGCAATGCTTTTCCCCGGTCAGGGTTCCCAGAGTGTCGGCATGCTTGACGCGTGGCGATCCACCTCGGTGTCGGTGCGCGAGACCCTTGACGAAGCCGAGTCGGTACTCGGTGCTGAGCTCATTACCTTGATGAGTACCGGTCCCAGTTGCCGCCTGGACAAAACCGAGAACACCCAGCCGGCGGTTCTGATCGCCGACGTTGCCTTGTGGCGCGCGTGGTGTGAGGCCGGTGGGCCGATGCCCGCTGCGGTTGCCGGGCACTCGCTCGGGGAGTACGCGGCGCTGGTCGCGGCGGGTGTGCTGAGTTTTTCCGATGCGCTGAAACTGGTTCAGGAGCGCGCCCTGGCCATGCGCGATGCGGTGCCCAACGGCGCCGGTGCGATGGCTGCGGTGGTGGGGCTGGATGCGGCAGCGGTCGCCGAGGTTTGCGCTGCGGTGTGCGGTCACATTGAGCCGGTGAACTTCAATGCGCCCACGCAAATTGTCATCGCCGGAGAGACCGCCGCGATCGATGAGGCCTGCGAGCGGGCCAAGGAATTCGGCGCGCGAATGATCCGCAAACTGCCGGTTTCGGTTCCGGCGCACAGCCAGATGATGCGTGTCACGCGGCAACGGCTGCAGGCCGCGATGGACGCCGCGGTGTTCAATGCGCCACAGATCCCGGTCGTGCAAAACGTCGACGCCGGCGTTCATTCGATGGTCGAAGAGTTGCGTGCGGTGCTGCTGGATCAAGTACATTCCGCCGTGCGCTGGGTGGACACCCAGCAGGTATTGCATGCGCAATACGCGTGCGCGTCCGCGCTAGAGTGCGGGCCCGGTAGTGTGCTCGCCGGTCTGGGGCGACGCAGCGGAGTTGAGATGAATGTCAGCGCGTTTCCGGCACCGGAAAGCCTGCACGAGGCCATCGAGCGATTCAGCAAGGAAGCCGACTGATGACACAACAACGCGCTTTGGTGACCGGGGCCTCCCGCGGGATCGGTTTGGCGATTGCCACACGATTGCAGGCGGATGGCTTTGCGGTCCTCGGGACCGCCACCAGTGACGTCGGGTTGGAGGCGATTCGGGCTGCGGGTATGGACGCCGCGGTCCTGAACGTTTCCGTGCTGGAGAGCATTGCGGGCTTCGTCAAGGAACATGGCCCGTTTCACAGCGTGGTCCATAACGCCGGCATCACACGGGATAATCTGCTTTTACGCCTGGATGACGCCGCCATTCTGCAGGTGCTGCAAACCAATCTCATTGGGGCGATGAGTCTGACGCGCGCGTGTTTGCGCGGCATGATGAAAGCCCGCGAAGGGCGGGTAGTCTGCATCGGCAGTGTGGTGGGCAGCACCGGCAATGCGGGTCAGACCAACTACGCAGCCAGCAAGGCCGGCCTGGAAGGGTTTGTTCGGGCGCTGGCACGGGAGGTGGCGAGCCGCGGGATTACCGCGAATCTGGTGGCACCTGGATTTATTGATACGGATATGACTCGCGCGCTCTCGGAAGAGCAGCGCGCGACACTGCAAAAAGAGATCCCGCTGGGGCGTCTGGGCTCGGTGGAAGATGTGGCCGCTGCAGTGAGTTATTTGTGCGGGTCTGATGCCTCATATATGACGGGCCAGACGCTGCACGTTAATGGTGGAATGTACATGGGGTAAGCCGGCCAGCCGGTTCACCGCATTTTTGGTTTAGTTCTATACAATTCACGGCTTCAGGGAAAACCCCCTCTAGGGAGAAATTTAGATGAGCAACACAGCAGAACGCGTCAAGAAAATCATTGCCGAGCAACTGAGTGTCGAAATCGACAAGATCACTCCGGACGCTAAGTTCGTTGATGACCTGGGCGCGGACTCACTGGATACCGTTGAGCTGGTCATGGCTCTGGAAGAAGAATTCGAAATCGACATCCCTGATGAAGAAGCCGAAAAAATTGTCACCTTCAACGATGTGCTGAGCTACATCCAGGCCAACGCCAGCGACGAAGGTTAATTCGCACCGCCGGTGCGACCTGTGGAGCGAGACGCAAGATGCAAGGCAGACGCGTAGTCGTAACGGGCCTGGGGGCGGTGACGCCCCTGGGTAACTCGGTCGATGCGACCTGGCAGGCCATGCTTGCCGGCAAGAGCGGTATTCGACCGATCGCGGCTTGGGATGCATCCGAGTATCCCACTCGGTTCGGCGGAGAAATCCGCGATTTCGACCCGGTTCCGTATTTCGGCAGTCCCAAGGACGCCCGCAAATGCGATCCCTTTATCCATTACGGCGTGGCTGCTGCGCTGGACGCTGTCAAGCAGGCCGGGCTGGATATCAACGAGACCAATGCGGATCGTATTGGTGTGCATGTGGGGTCGGGTATCGGCGGTATCGGCACGATTGAAGATACGGTCAAGACGCTGGTCTCCACGGGCAAGGTGAAAAAGGTATCCCCGTTTTTCGTGCCCTCCAGCATCATCAACATGATCTCCGGCAATATCTCGATACTTACCGGGGCGGCCGGGCCCAACCTGGCAACCGTGACGGCGTGCACCACAGGTGCGCACTGCATTGGTCTGTCGGCGCGCATGATTGCGGCGGGTGATGCCGACGTCATGATCGCTGGCGGCGCGGAGCGTGGGTCCAGCCCGGTGGGAATGGCCGGTTTCTGTTCGGCGCGGGCGCTGAGCCAGCGCAACGATGACCCACTCACCGCATCACGCCCATTTGATAAAGGACGTGATGGCTTTGTACTCAGCGACGGCGCCGGTGTGCTGGTGCTCGAGGAGTACGAATATGCCAAAGCCCGCGGTGCGAATATCCTCGCCGAGCTGGTCGGGTTCGGCATGAGCGGTGATGCTTACCACATCACGTCACCCAAGGAAGACGGTTCCGGTGCGGCGCGCTGCATGGCGCATGCACTGCGGGATGCCGGCCTGAACGGCAGCGATATCCAGTACATCAACGCTCACGGCACCTCCACGCAGGCGGGTGACGTGGCTGAGATTCGCGCGGTCAAGAGCGCCTTCGGTGATGCTGCCAAGGACCTGGCCATCAGTTCGACCAAGTCGATGTCGGGTCATCTTCTGGGTGCGGCCGGAGGGCTCGAAGCGGCGATCTGCGTGCTGGCGTTGCGGGATCAGGTGATTCCGCCGACGATTAACCTGGAAGATCCCGATCCGGAATGTGACCTGGATTTGGTGCCGCATACGGCGCGTGAGGCCATGCTGACGAATGTGCTCTCCAACTCCTTCGGGTTTGGCGGCACCAACGGGACGCTGATTTTCACCCAGCCTTCCTAAAACGGATTTCCGCATGTTGACGACGCCGGGCCACCGGTTACGGGTGCTGCAACAGCGCGATCCGCGGCGGTACCCGGTACTGCTGAGTTCTTCCGGCACGCAAGCGCAGGGGAAGGGAACGCAACACATGTTGTTCCGCGCCCTGGATGAGGCGCATGTCGCGCACACCCCGCAACATGCGGCCGAAATGGTGGCCAGCCTGTCCTGGCGGGCGCAATCCACCCACGCAGCACTGACCGCCGGCGTCGAAGGTTGGGTTGTGTATCTCGCCTACGAGTATGCGCAGGCGATCTGGCCGCACAAGGCATCCCTGAATCGCGAAACCCTTGGCCCTCTGTGTGTCATCCAGCGGGTGAAACTCGAAGCAATAGAGGAGGAAGCCAGCATCCCGTGGAGAGAAGGAGCGCTGGTAGGTGCCAGCGACTGGCAGGAGGCCGAGCCCGAGGAGTTTCTCAGCGGCGTGGCGCGGATTCAGCAGTACCTGCTTGAAGGGGATGTGTATCAGGTCAACCTGAGTCGGCGCTGGCTGGCCGAGAAGCAACTTGATGGCGCGGAGCTGTACGCGCGCCTGCTGCGCGCCAACGCTGCGCCGTTCGCTGCCAGAGCCTGTTTCCCCGGTTTGGAGATTATCTCGTCGTCACCTGAACGCTTGTTCGAAGTGCGTCACGGTGAAATCCGCACGCAACCCATTGCCGGAACTCGCCCGCGCGGCTGGGATGCGGCGGGTGACGACGCGCTGCGGGCTGAGTTGATCGAAAGCCCCAAAGAGCGCGCAGAGCACATCATGCTGGTTGATCTCGAGCGCAACGACCTGGGCCGCATCTGCCGCCCGGGGACGGTGAGCGTGCCGCGATTGATGGCCGTGGAGCCCTATGCCACGGTGCAGCACATCGTGTCTGATGTACGCGGTCAATTGCGCAATGATGTGGATTTAAGCCAGATACTCGAGGCTGTCTTTCCGGGGGGGACCATTACCGGGTGCCCTAAGCTGCATTGCATGGAGTTACTGGCCGGCCTGGAGTCGCATGCGCGGATGGCGTATACGGGCAGCATTGGCTATTGTCTGGATGACGGCCAAGCGGATTTCAACATTCTGATCCGCACCCTTCAAAAGTTTGCCAATACCCTGCGCCTGGATGCCGGCGCCGGCATTGTCGCCGGCTGCGATGCCCAGGCGGAACTGGAAGAAACCCGCGCCAAAGCACATGGGGTGATTCGGGCATTGGCAGCAACCCACGCAGAGGCACCCCCACAATGACCATGTTGCTGTTCGACCTGGACGGAAATTTGCAGAACTGGCCTGCAACGGATCGGGCCTGGCAGTTCGGTGACGGGGTTTTTCGCACCCTTTATGCGGAAGACGGCCACGTGCGAGATTTGGTGGGTCAGGTTGCACATCTGTTGCATGACGCTCAGTTGCTGCACCTGCAGCCTTTGCCGGCTGTGGGTCAGCTCTCAGAAGTCACCACCAAGGTGGTGGGTGAGCAGGGAAAATTCCGCCTGAAATGGATTATCTCTTCGGGTGACTCTGCTGGCGGGTACCTGCGCTCAGGACCGGCCCGCACGATGTTGGCGTTAAGTCCGTTGCCGGATGACTACCGCCCGCCGCAGCAGATCAATGCCTGGCGGTGCGAGACGGTATTGCAACCGGCCGGCCCCTGGAGCGCCGCCAAGCACCTCAACCGTCTGGATCAGGTCATGGCCCGCCGGGAACAGGATCCCCATGTCTTCCCGGAAGGCGTGATGTGTGATTCCCAAGGTCATATCGCCAGCGGCATCAGCAGCAACCTGTTCTGGGTCGATCGCGATCAACGGCTGCATACCCACCCGTTGGATGAGCAGGGTGTTCACGGACGCACGCGGGCTCGGATCATCGCGCTGGCGGAAAAGCAGGGCCAGCCTGTAGCGCTCAGCCTCTGGAAACCCGAGCAGTTTATTGACCAGGCCGAAGAAGCTTTTTTCTGCAACTCGATCTGGGGGTGTGTCCCGTTGCAACAATTTGTAGGTTGGAGCAGTCGTCAGACCGCGATCTGTACGTCCTACAACGCGGGGCTGGGGTTTTCTTGAAGGCATTTTATGGACTCGTGGCCTTTGGTCTGATCGGTTTTGGGCTGTTTGCCCTCGGCATCGCGTACAACCAGTTTGCGGACCCGCTTGCCATTGATGAGCCCGCGGTTCTGGAGGTGCGTAGCGGGCAGACTGCGATCGGTTTGTTGCAGGTGCTCGTGCAACGCGACTGGGCTGTGACACTGCCGCCGCGGCCCCTGATACAGCTCGCCTTGAAGCTGAACCCGCAATGGGCCGAGGTTCGGGCCGGGCATTACCGGGTCTACCCCGGTGATTCGCTGCTAAGTGTGGCGCAGCGTATTCGGACTGGCGAGGTTGATACCTTTCAGGTGACCGTGATTGAAGGGACGAGGGCCCGGGAACTATTGCAGCAGCTGGCTCAGCAGGAAGGCGTGGTAGACGATATGTCTGCGCTTTCCGCAGACGAGATCATGGCGCGCATCAACCCGGAGTGGACCTATCTGGAAGGCGCGTTCCTACCGGAAACCTATCGGTTTCCATGGGGGACTCCGCTAAGTCAGATCCTGCAACGAATGCATCAGGCCATGACCACGGCATTGGCCGAAGCGTGGGCTCAATGCCAGCCCGAAACCTGCCGGCTGACATCGCCGAGCGAGCTGTTGGTGCTGGCGTCCATCATCGAAAAAGAAACCGGCGTAGCGGCCGAGCGCACCGAAATATCCGGTGTTTTTCATCGGCGTCTGCGCAAGAACATGCGCCTGCAAACCGATCCCACCGTTATTTACGGGCTGGGCGATTCCTTTGACGGCAACCTGACCCGCGTGCATCTGCGCACCGATACCCCGTGGAACACCTACACCCGAGCCGGGCTGCCACCCACGCCGATCTGTTTGCCGGGGCGCGATTCACTGCTCGCCGCAGCGCAGCCCAAGGCCGGCAGCAGCCTGTATTTTGTCGCGACAGGGAAGGGCGCGCATGTGTTCTCCGATACTCTGGCCGAGCATCAGAAAGCGGTGCACAAGTACCAGCTGAAGCGGAGAAATCCATGAATTCAGGTCGTTTTGTCGTGTTTGAAGGGCCGGATGGTGCCGGTAAGACTACGGCCATGACCGCCGTAGCCGGGCGCTTGCGGGAGACTGGTCGCGAAGTTGTGCAGACACGGGAACCCGGTGGCAGCACTGGCGCAGAGGCGATGCGCAGTTTGCTCATGACCGAAACCCTGCAGCACGCACCGGTATTGAGCCAGTTATTGCTGATTACCGCCGCACGCGTGGATCACTTGGACACCACGATTCTTCCCGCCATTCAGCGTGGTGCAGTGGTGCTCTGCGATCGCTATGTGGACAGCAGCTACATCTATCAATGTCGGCTCGGCGGTGTTCCGCTGGATGTCCTTGATCAGTTGAACACACTGCTGAAGATCCGGATGCCGGATCTACGCTTGTTCTTTGAGTTGCCTGCAGCCGTGGCATTAAGTCGGATGACGGCTCGAGCCGAGAAAAATCGCTTCGACCTTCATAATGAGGAGCGCTGGCTTGAACTGGCTGACGCGTATCGATGGCGTGCCGAGCAGGCGCCGGAGACGGTGCGCCGTGTGAATGCAGCGCTTTCGCTGGAAGAAGTGGTGACACAATGCTGGGAACATATTCATGAGTCAGGTTGATACGCCGAGCCGTCCCGAATGGCTCGTATCGTCCTGGGGGCGGCTGGCCGCCACGCTTGATAACCCCGCAACCGGGGTCCTGCTGGTATCCCCGCAGTCGGATGACGCCCACGCCATGGGGCTGGACTGGATGCGCTTGTTGCTCTGCGAGGCTACGGGAGCTCACGGTGAAGCATGCGGACAGTGTCGCTCGTGTCGCGAGATTGCTGGTGGCGTGCACCCGGATGTGCTGCATGTGGCCCGGGCGGCGGACAAACGCGATATCACCATTGATCAAATTCGCGAGGCCATTGATTGGTCTGGTCGTACGGCACGTGGCACGCGTCGTGTGCTGTATTTGCAGAACGCGGAAGACCTCAACACCAACGCCGCCAACGCCTTTCTGAAGACACTCGAGGAACCGGCGCGCGGGTTGATCATCATTTTGAGCTGCCGTCGTCTGCATGCATTGCCCGTAACTTTGCGCAGCCGGTGCCAGAGGATCAGCTTGCCAACCCCCAATGCGCAGCAGTTTGAGTCCTATCTTCAGGAGCACGGCCTGTCGTCAACGCGAATTCGTGCAGCGCACGCCTTGTGTCCCGGAAACGTCGGTGCGGCGCTCTCTATGTCAGATGCCGGGCCGGAGCGCCTGGCGCGCTGGGAGAGCGCCTGGCGCGGAGGTGTGGAGCAGGGCGATACCCTTGGCGCGGCGACGGCATTCGATGACGACGACTGGCTCGAAGCGCTGTCGTGGATCCAGAGAAAAATGCTGGCCTGGGCGCGGTCCACCGATGCAGCCCTGGCGCTGGAACCTGCCTGGAAGGCCGTGATTCGCATGCGGGCCATGCAATCCATCGCCCTGAACAGGCTGTTGCTCGCGGAAGAATTGCTTATGCTGCTGCGTAGTGCTTATCGCGAACGACCACCCATGCAAGGCCAAGCCGTATGAGTCAACCGGGAATTCTCACGCTGCATATCAAGGAAAAGCAGGCGTTGCAGCAGGCGTATATGCCTTTTGTGACCAATGGTGGACTGTTTATTCCCACGGCCAAGCGGTACGAGTTGGGTGACGAAGTTTTCATACTGCTGACCTTGCTCGACGATTCGCAGCGCTTGCCGGTTGCGGCCAAGGTGGTATGGGTGACGCCTAGCGGTGCGCAAAACCAGCGCACCCCGGGAATCGGTGTGCAGTTCTCGTCCCAGGACAATGGCGAAACGCAGAAGCGGATCGAAACCGCGCTGGCAGGGATGGCAGAGCCGCAGAAACCCACACACACGATGTAGGTTGCCGAGCTGTTAGCTGGCGCTGATCCCGTCTTTCAGGAACTGAACCTGGAAGCCGTTCCGCTCGAGAATGAAGGCGGCGATCATGCTGCGGTGACCGCCGTCGCAGTAGACGATGTAGGGCGTGGACTTATCCAGCTTGTCGAGCTTGGCGCGCAGCATGAACAACGGAATATTCACGGCGCCGTCCATGTGTGCGTTGGCGAACTCATTGGGCATGCGGACGTCCAGCCAGTGCGCCTCCTTGGCGGCGACTCTGCGTTTGGCCTCGCCCGCGAGCAGCGGCTTGATGATGGAATTGGCCAGCAGGTGATTGAAGTCGGTTTTGGATAACCGCATCAAAACACCCGGCTCCAGCATCACCACCGTGGCATTCCGGGGCGAATCCGAAATGAGCGCATCTTCGCCAAAACAGGATCCGGAGGGCAGTTCAGCAACTTTTAATGGATGCGCACGCCCGGGCATGTCGCGAAAGACTCCGCAACGGCCGCGCACGATGACATAGAAGAAATCGCCCGGGGCATTCTGCTTGATGACGATGTCACCCTGGTTGACATCCAGTTGCTCCATGCGCATGAACATGGCTTGGAGCTTTTCCGGCGGCAGACGCTGAAACAGACGGTTCTGCAATACGGCGGCCATCCAGTCGCCGCCATCGTCACCAATGTCGCCGGCGCTGATTTCGACCACCTCAAAGGTGCCGGTTTGATCGCTGGTCAGCAGAACATCGAGCAACGCGGTATCCACCCGCAAATAGCGAATCGGTGTCTTGGCCCGGGCGGCGAATTGCCGAGGGGCTCCGTGAGCGACGCGATGCAGTGCATCGGGCGATGTCGCGCTTAAGGTCCGATGAATGGCGTTGTCGGCATCCACCAGTTCGATTTCGCCATCCAGCAGGTAAATGGAATCAGAGTCGCGGCTGCCAACCGGGAAGATCAGTTCCGCGGCGTTGGCGGTAAATACGCGGGCTCGCGCATGCAGCCGTTGCAGGTTGTGATCACGCAGCGCACTGATGGGAACCAGCGTGCGGAACTTCGCAAGGTCGATGGTTTCGGCCGTAGCGGTCATGTATCAGATGCGACTCATGTTTTAGAAGGAGCAAGAATACGCGTTGGGCTTTCCTCGTGTACAGAAGAGCTGCCGAGGAGATAGAGAGTAGTGTGACTTCTTGTCGGCAACTCACGTAACTCACTGTCGGAGCGGCACAGACAGGTTGATGGAGCGCTCTCGCATGGAAATGGTGCCGGCAGTTGTTGCTAACCCGGCAGCCATTACGGAATGGGTGAAGGAGGCCGTGAGACTTATTTCGACACCGAAAAGTACCGTTCAGGGAATTAGTTCTTTTCGGTGCATACGTCTGTGACCTGACCACGCTGGTGATAGATGTAGACGGTTTTACGACCTTTACGGTAGATCATTGCGCCGCCGCCTTGCGCAGCAGGACGTCCGAGAACGTCCCATGCGTGTGTTAAAGAATCCCCACGTTTCACAATTCCTTTTTTTCCACGCTCAATGCGATCACAACGGCGCAAGGAATCATCAGCGAAAGCGGACGTAGTAAAAAACGCCAACAAAGCAACAATCAGAAAGCGCATTTTTATTATCCCTCCAAGACGCGGGAATTTTTGCATAGGGTTATGTATTGCGGCTAGTCGCTCGCAACAAGCTGGCATCCTGAATCGGGCAATCCGCTGCCAAGCGTGCACGTACGCCGGCGATTGCCGGCGCGTGAGCGCAGCTAAGCACCGCCGCAGTCGGCGTAATAGATTGGTAAATGCGCAGAAAGTATATTATGTAAAGTAATAAAATACCCAAGAATAGCTCGCAGAACACATAACTACAAGCCCTCTTTCGCCAATGAGTAAATTATTACGATTGCGTATGCGGGCGATGTCACAGACACTGCTGCGCTTAACTGTTTGATTGGAGATTGCGTGTGCTGAGGTTGTTCTGGTTGGCCCTGCTTGTTCCTGCAATGCTGCTGGGCTGTAATGGTGGCCGTGAGTCGGTGGCAACGCCCGGGAGTTCATCCGAGGGGCGACTGTTCCGGATTGACCCCGGTCCGGATGCCACCACGCAGATGACCCTGGCATTGATCGATGCTCGGCCCAAAGACATCATTGAGTTTGGCCCTGGCTACTTCGAGCTCACCTCGGGCATGCAGCTCACCAGCACCGAGAACATCCTCATCCGTGGTGCCGGTCGTGACGAGACCATCCTTTCGTTCAAGAACAGCGCGAGTCAGGAAGGATTTCTGGCCAGTAACGTTCGCGGTGTCACGGTGGAGGACCTGACCGTCCTTGACTCGCCCGGAGATGCCTTCAAACTGCAAGGCGTGAATTTCGGCACCTTGCGCCGGGTTCGTGCCATCTGGTCCAGTGGCCGACTCACAGAAAACGAAGACACCATCACCGCGGAGAACTACCGCGAGAAGATGGATATTCAGTGTACCGACCCGGCCCGACATAACCCGGCCAACCCGAACCCGCTGGAAACGGACACCACCTCACCGGATTACAACGTCAGCGTGCTCTCGGGTCGCTACGGCATCTATCCGGTGAATTCCCAGAACATTCTCGTTGACGACACCATTTCCGTTGGTGCCTCCGACGCCGGGATTTACGTGGGTCAGACCGACAATGCCATCATCAAGAACAGCATTGCGCGTTTTAACGTATTCGGGTTTGAGATCGAAAACGTCCGTGGTGGCGAGTACATCGATAACCTGGCCGAGTGCAACACGGGCGGGTTTCTGGTTTATGACCTTGATGGTTTGACCCGTTACGGTCAAAAAACGCGCGTTCACCGTAATGTTGCGCGCAACAACAACACTTACAACTTTGCCACTCCCGGTAGCATCGTTTCGAATGTGCCCCGCGGCTCGGGCATGATTACGCTGGCATACGACCAGATTGAAATCTTCGACAACGTCTTCGAAGACAACGGTACGGCCGGAATCATTCACACCAGCTACGAACTGTTCGGGCCTCCGGGTGATCGTCGACTGGATATGTACACCGAAGGCGTGCACATTTACAACAACGTATTCCGGAACAACGGTAATGACCTGCCCCAGCCTGATGTCGCTACCATCATCGCCACCGGTGGTGATCAGGTAACTTCGGTATTCCCGATGCTGGTGGGTCTGAAAATCGCAGCTGCAGGTGGTGGTTACCGTGGTGGCCACATCATCTGGGACGGATATGCTGATGAATACGATGCGGACTGCCCCTACCCGGTTGATGGCCAAGGACAACCTATCCCGCAGGATGAAGATGGCAAACCGATCAGTGGCAACCAGTACCCCAATCCGGATTGCCGCTATAACGGGTACAAGTTCAACGATGCCGGCGAACGGATCAAACCCAAATGGTGGTTCTCCTGTATCGACGCCAACAATGAATTCGACAGTGACAGCCTTACCTTTGCAAATTTCCATGGCACCGATGGGCTTGAATTGTTGCTAAACACCCAGGGTGCGCTAACCGACCCGATCGGTGTGGCTTCCGGGCTCGCGGGCTTTGCCGCCGATCTCGACATGACCCCGCACAACTGTGTGGATCAGTACGGTTCCAACCTGCCACCGTTGCCGCCGATCGTGATCCCGCCTTATACCCCTTCTGGCAATATCGATCCCGCACCCACGGCCGAAACCGTGGCGCGCCTGTGCAACGCAGCGGTGCCCTCTGGTCGGGTCAATATGGATGCGTTCAGCGTGGATTGCCCCACGCTGGATAAGTACCACCTGTTCAGCGATCCCGAGGATCCGATGAGCATGCCCAACGGCCGAGGGGTGCCCTTCACGCTCACCACCAAGTTGTTCTCAGACTACTCAAGCAAGTACCGGGTGGCGTACCTTCCGGAGGGCGAACAGGCCATCTTCCGTGATGGTCAGGATGGTGAGAACGCGACCATCCTGTTCCCAGTGGGCACCATCATCGCGAAAAGCTTTGCCTTCCCGAATGAAAATACCGGCGTGGAGCATGTGGCGGAAACCCGGCTCCTGATTAAACGTCAGCGCCGAGATGGGACGGTCTACTGGAGTGGGCTGGAGTACGCCTGGAAGGAAGAAAACGGCCGCAAGATGGCCGTGCTGAAACAGGAAGGCGGTATCGCTTCAGTGGAATGGGATTACCATGATGTGAAGACTGGCACTCGCTATACGGGCTCGACCGACGGGTATTCCCTGCCGAATGCCAACCAGTGCCAGATCTGTCACGCTAATGATGATGCGGAAACCGGCACGGCTCCGATTGGCCCCAAACCCCGCAATCTGAACCGCCCCTACGCTTCCGATTCTCCCCTGCCACAGGGATCGGCGGCACACCCGGTCTACGGGCAGAATCAGATTCTCTGGTGGTGTGAGAACGGTTTGATGATCAATTGTCCGGCGAACATGCAGCTGGACCCCATCACCAAGTACCTCACCAATGTGGAGCGGAACCCGACTTTCAATGTCCCGGGTGACTCCGGTTTCATCGCCGGGTCTGACGAGGATATTGAGGCACGGGTTCGTGCATATCTCGAAGTGAACTGCGCGCACTGTCACAACAATCGCGGTCTGGCACAGAACACCGGCTTCTACCTGGATGTGTTCCGGCCGGTCAACGATACCTACGGCATCTGCAAGGGGCCGACGGCGAGTGGAACTGCCGGTCGCGGTGGCCGTGAATTCGACATTGTTCCCGGCAGTGCGGCAGATTCGATACTGCCCTACCGCATCGGTCCCGAAGCGGACTCGCTGGCCGCAATGATGCCGCCGTTGGCACGGAGCACGGTGCATACGGAAGCGGTCGAACTGATCTCGACTTGGATCGACACGGTAGTGGACGAAACCTACCCCAATGCGGATGCCTGCAGCGGCGGTAGCGGTTTCGACATTCCGTTACCGGTTCGCCACTAGTCTTGTAGACCAACAAAAAAGCCCCGCACATCTGGCGGGGCTTTTTTTTTGGAACCTTGTGAGCTACATCACTTTGGTCGCGTAGTACCAGGTGAAGTTCAGGTAGGTCGTATAGGTCTCTTTGTAGCTGAAGTTATCCACGCCCAGGCCCTTCAACTCTTTGCTATCCGTTTCCGAGAACGACTGGTACTTCAGGTTGATGGCAATCGGAATTGAACTGAGCAATACGGATACCTTGGCGCTGATGCCGCCGGTATCGAAGTCAAAGGAATCGGTGACTTCGTAGTTGTTGAAGTTGTACGCAGCAGAAACACTCATGCTGGCGAAATCGCCCAGCGGAATGCCGGTGTAAGAGCCGCCCAGGAAAAAGCCCTTTTCGATCGCGAATTCATCGTCGAAGAAGCCATCACCTTGCACAGCCCGCCGGTAACCCACGAACGGGACCACATTGACAGGCGTTTTGTAACCGAGCGTGAGCTTCAGGTCCGTGCGCTCAAATTCGCCTCCGGCGTCGGAATCCACCTGGAAGTATTCCAGTTCCAGATCGCTGATGATCGCGCCGGCAGAATCCAGTGAGTAGATGTAGGTGAAGCCCAGGTCGGAAGACAAATAGTCACCGCCGGTATCGGTACCGAAGGTGCTGCCGTCATTCAAGTTGAACTTCACGTCGAAGTCATAATCACCGTATCCAATGGGGGTCAGACGCCCTTGCAGGATGTGATCGCCGGCTTGCGAAACAAGCGGAGTGCATGCGAGTACCGCAGCGGCCGCAGCGGATGGTAGTAACTGTTTCATAGATCTCTCCTCCCGAAAAATTTTGACAGCAGAAATACAGTATCAGAAGCCGACGGGAACCGGCTTCTTCAATTTCTTCATGCGCTCTTCTTCAGCGGCTTTTTCTTCGGCCTCACGGGCCTGACGATCCTGTTCTGCCTGAATGCGCTCGGCTTCCAGGCGCTGTAGACGCTCGGCCTCGGCTTCCTGGGCTGCACGTTTGCGACGATCCTCCTCCGCCTTTCGACGTTGGGCCGCCTCGCGGGCTTTTCTTTCAGCCTCGGCTTGTTCCTGTGCCGCGGCGTCCTCGTCTGTAGTCCTGTTTTCCACCGGCGGAGGGGTTGCCGAGGTGGCCTCCTGACGGGCTTTACGCTGGGCTTCCGCCTGAGCTTTGCGGTCGGCTTCCAACTGAGCCTGTCGCTCGGCCTCCTCCTTGGCTCTGCGATCCGCCTCTTCCCTGGCCTTGCGGTCAGCTTCCAGCTGGGCTTTACGCGCGGCCTCGGCACGTGCCGCCTCCTCGCGTTCACGCTGAGCCCGGGCGGCCGCTTCTTCGCGAGCCTTGCGTTCGGCTTGTTGACGCGCCTCCTGCTCTTGCTGGAGGCGCTGTGCTTCGGCTGCTGCGTCTTCATCACTCGACCCAGAGTCCTTCACCGGCTCGGCAACGGGCTTTACGGGTTGCGGATCTGATACCTCAACGGGGAGCTGTTGGGATTTCTGTGTGAGAAAGTAGCCCGCTACACCAGCGGCGCCCAGTCCCACGACAAGAGCGACCACCAGCAGTGAGGACTTTTTCCCGCTCTCTTCTGGAGCCGCACCCTTGCCTTGACTCGCGGGGGCGGCTTTGGGCATGACCACGGTGGCGCCAAAGTCATCGTCTTTGGGCCGCCGGCCCGCCCCCGTTCTAGCGCCGGATATCGGTGCTGTCGATATCAGTTGAGTTTTTTCCTCATCCTGCGATGAGGTCGCGGGTACCGTTTGGGTACGAATGGGCGTGACGGCAGGAGTCTGGCCGCCCACAACCGGCATGCCCTGCGTCGTCTGGGCACTAAATACGCCGGTCCAGTCGCGCGGAAAGGTTTCATCGATATACGCCAGCGCATCATCAGCGCTTTGCATGCGCGTTTCCGGCGATTTGGCCATCAGCTTTTCCAGCAGTGGCTGGAAATTGCTGTATTCGTCATCCAGCACCGGTATCGGTTCATTGACGTGCTGGAAGATCGTCGCGATCGGGGTTTCCGCTTTGTACGGCGAACTTCCGGTCAGCATCTCGTAGAGGATGCAGCCCAGGCTGTAAAGATCGCTACGACCGTCGACAGGTTTTCCTGTCGCTTGTTCAGGGCTGATATACCGGGGAGTGCCGACAGCCATCCCGGTCTGCGTCATCTGGGTCTGCGAGTCGAGCACTTTGGCGATGCCGAAGTCTGTCAGGGTGGGGGTGCCCTGCTCGTCATACATGATGTTTTCAGGCTTGACGTCGCGATGGACGAAGCCCCGGGAGTGCGCGTGCTGGAAGGCCTGCAACACCCCACGCATTGTCGTCAACACATCGACAATGGTCATGCCCTTGGTGATGCGGTCCCGCAAGTCACCACCATTGAGCAGACGCATCGTGTAGTAGTTCAGACTATCTTCACTGCCGAACTCGAAAACGGTGACGATGTTGGGATGCGAAAGCGCTGCAGAGGCTTTGACTTCCCGCTCAAAGCGCATGATGAAGTCTTGGTTGCGCGAGTATTCCTGTGGCAGCACCTTGACAGCCACATGCCGGCCTAACCGATTGTCCAGCGCTTCATAGACGTCGGCCATTCCGCCGGAGCCCAGCAGGCGAATAATGGTTAGAGTGCCGAGCGAATACCCCTCGGGCAACTGATGAGCCACTCGTGCTTCCTAAAGAGTGAAGACCAGGGCAGCAACTGCCGCCGCAATTATTACAGCGACGAGTATATGCAATCGGGTCAGAACAAACCGGTTCTGAACTGATGGCGGCGCTTTTCTAGCAGGTGCTGCGGGCTGCGGCGTCGGTTTCGGAGGAACTGTGGGTTCGGTGGGGCCGGTTGCTGCTGCCGGCGCCGAGCTGCTGCGGGCCGCAACCTCTGGCGCAGACGCAGGGGCCACTGGCTCGCTCTGTGTGCTCTGTGCGGATTCTGGCCTCGCCGCGGCGCTGCTTCGTTTTTGCAAAGCGCGAATGAGCTGAGCGGCGCTCTGAGGGCGGTCATCCGGATTTTTGGCCATGAGCTTGCTGACGATCGCCTGATAGGCACGACAGTTTTCCGGCAACGGTGGAGGCGGTTCCGAGAGATGTTTCATGATCGTTTGCATCGCATCGGTTCCACGAAACGGCACCTGACCGGTCAGCATCTCGTAAAAAACCACGCCCAGCGCATACAGGTCGGTGCGTGCGTCCACGGGCTTCCCGCGCGCCTGTTCCGGGCTGATATAGGCAGGGGTGCCGACGGTCATGCCGGTTTTCGTAATGCCGCCCGCATCGGTGATGATCTTGCCGATACCGAAATCGGTCAGCACGGGCTGCCCCTCTTCGGAAAACAGGATGTTTTCGGGCTTGATGTCGCGGTGAACAATGTTGAGCTGATGGGCACACGCCAACGCATCCAGCATGCGACAAAAAATGCGATATGCCTCGCGTGGAGGGAGTGCTCCCTTGCGAATCCGCGATGCGAGGTCACCACCCGGGAGCAGTTGCATCGAGTAATAGATGTACGGCCCTTCCCGGCCGTACTCGTACAACGTGACGATATTCGGGTGCGTCAGCCGCGCAATTTGCTTGACTTCGCTTTTGAAGCGCGCGAACAGGGTTTCGTCACGGGCGACGTCAGGCGGGAGGATTTTTAGCGCAACATCGCGCCCCAGCTTCTGGTCGTGGGCCTTGTAGACTTCGGCCATGCCGCCAACGCCCAGATTCCGTTCGACGAGAAAGTGTCCGAGCTGCGTACCGGACTCAAGTGCAAGTGCCCCCACTATGCACGCCGCCGCTGTCGATTGATCTTCATCCCCATCCCGGCTAAGTACCTGCGGGCTAGTTTGCCACAGCCCCATCGCCTGAGGAACGCACCGTTGGGAGTTCGGGCGGAAAAAATGGTGGGTCGTGCTGGGTTCGAACCAGCGACCAGCGGATTAAAAGTCCGATGCTCTACCAGCTGAGCTAACGACCCCCCGAAGGGCGCGCAGTTTACTGGATTCACACAGGAGGTCAAGCCCCCGCGTAAAGATTTCCATCAAACTGGCTGAAAACTGGGAATTAACCGCCTCCCATGCGTTGCAGACGCTCTGCAGCAAGGCGCGCTGCGGAGCTTCCCGCGTACTGGCTGGTGACCTGCTGCAGGATCTTCCGCGCTTCGCTGATCTTGCCCTGATCCACGCGTATCAGACCCTGTTTGAAGCGCGCATCGGCGGCTTTCAGGCTGTCGGGATAGCTCGTTCCGACTTTTTCAAATGACGTCCAGGCGGCATCCCAATTTTTCTGTACGTAGTAGGCCTCTCCAATCCAGTACTGCGCATTGGGTGCGTAGGCGCTGGAGGGGTAATCCGTCAGAAATTGCTCGAACGCACGAATGGCATCGCCGTATGCGCCGGATTTGAGCTTGCCGAAGGCGGCCAGGTACGACGCCTGGTCATCCTGGGCGCCGGAATCAACGCTGGCTGATGCGTTGGGCGTGGTGGGAGGGGGTGGTGATACCTCGCTCCGAGAGCCGCCCACGGAAGCCCTACGCTGCTGCATATCGCGCAGTTCGTACTGGACGCTCTCGAGATCTCCACGCAGCTGACGGAGTTCCTCTTCGACGCTGGTCAGGCTGCTGCCGATTCCAGCGGCGCCAATGCCGTCAACAACGGCCTGCAAGCGGCTGACGGTTTGCTGCAATTCGGTGATCTGCTGCTGTTGGCTTCCCAATTGCTGGGCAACCGGGTCGACCTGCGGCGTGGTTGCGCATGAGGCCAACAATGCGGCGACGGTGATTCCTGCGATACGGATGGTGTGTGGCATGGGTCTCATCGGAGGTAGTTGAACTCAACGCGACGATTCTGTGCCCAGACGTTTTCCCCGCTGCCGGTCGCAGCCGGCAGTTCTTCCCCGTAGGAGACGACTGTCAGCTGCGCACGCGATACCCCACGCAACAGCAAAGCGCGGCGTACCGTGTCGGCCCGGCGCTCACCCAGTGCAATGTTGTACTCGCGCGTGCCCCGCTCATCCGTGTGACCCGCAAGACGGACGCGGGCGGCGGGGTTATTGCGCAGATATTCGGCATGGGCGTTAACGACTTGGACACTGACCTCGTCGAGTACGGCGGAGTCGAACTCGAAATAGATCACCGACTCCTGTGGTCGCTGCAGCGCCGGATTCTGCGAATCGAGACCCTCGGAGGTGGGTTTGATCACCCCTTCCTGTCCGTAACGGCCACTCATTCCGGTTCCGCTCAAAGAGCCGTCGGTTTCGGTCCCGGCGCCGTTGTCGGCCAACGGGTCCGGGTCCGGTGTGGAGGCACATCCAAGTAGCAAAACCGAGATGGAGATGGCACCGATAATCTGTCGAATTGGATTCATGGGGATGATGGCTTAGTCAATAAATGGAGACCAGGCAGGTTCGCGAACGTCGCCTGCTTGTCGAAGTTCTTGTCGGACTCCGGAACTAACGGTGACTGTGGCCAGCTCCGCGCGGCCGTTCCGCCCTTTAGCGGAATAGATTATCACGTCCCCGTTGGGTGCAAATCGCGGACTTTCGTCCAGCGGGCCTGGCGTCAGGATTCGCGTATCGCCCGTGGCCAGTTCGTGTACGGCAATCTGGTAGCCGTTGCGTGTCTGCTGCACGTAGGTCAGTCGCTTGCCATCCGGTGAAATGTCCGGGCGCGCATTGCTCAATCCTTCAAAGGTGATGCGCTCGACCCCACCACCGGTGGAATCCATCCGATACACGTTTGCCTTACCGGCACGGTCCGAGGTGAAATAAATGCTGCGCCCGTCGGGAGACCAGACCGGTTCGGTGTCGATCGCGCCATTTCGCGTCAGTCTCGTCAGCTTTTCACTGGCGAGATCGATCCAGTAGATCTCCGGGTTTCCATCGAACGAGAGGGTTGCTGCCAGCCGCCGTCCGTCCGGGGCAAATGCGGGGGCACCATTGATTCCCTCGCGTGATACCAGCTTGCGGATCTCGCCGGTGGCGAGCGTTTGGACAAAGATGCCAGGCAGCCCGTCCTGGAAAGCCACATACGCGACCCGGTCGCGCTGTCGAGAAAAGCTCGGCGAGAGCAAGGGCTCGCGCGAACGCGTCAATGTGCGCTCGTTTTCGCCATCCGAATCAGCCATGACCAGCCGGTACTGCGTGCCGGTGCTGTCCCGGTCCGAGGTCACGAACGCGATGTCGGTATTGAAGATGCCGCGAATACCCGTGAGCTCCTGATAGATCAGGTCGGCAATGCGGTGCGCTGCGTACCGCAGGTCGCTATTCCGGCTGGGGATGGTGTATGCCAGCGATTCACGTTCTTGCGGCACATTCAGCAACCAGAAGCGCAAGGTGCTGGATTCGGCATCACGCGGCGTAATTTCGCCAATGACCACATGCTGGACCTTGACGCTGCGCCAGTTGATGTAGCGGACGTCTTCCGGCCTGGCCGGCGTGGTCAGCATGTCCGCGCGCGGCAACGCGGCAAACAGGCCGGTACCGGCCAGATCATTGGCAATGACCTGGGCGACATCCATGCCCAGGTTGTCACCCGCGAACGGTACGACCGCGATGGGGACCGCTGCCTGGCGGCCGCCGCGTACGGTCACTTCCAGCGCGGCCGTCGCAAACCCGCTGTATGCGGGCAGCATTAGCAAGCCGGCACGGAGTATTCGGAATAAAAGCTTCATGGGAGTCGGTTAGAAAGGAACAAATTCGATATCTACGACTTCGTCGAAGACGCGGGGGTTGCGCGGCAACGGTAACGGACTGGCTTCGTCCACGGCTTCCAGTACAGAGTTGTCCAGAAAGTCGTTGCCGCAGGTACGCACGATGGAGCGCGCCAGGACATCACCATAGCGGCTTTGTCGAATCCTGACGATGCAACTGAACTCTTCGTTCGCGCCCGCGGGCCGAACCCAGAATTTTTGAATGTGCGCGCCGAGACGGCTGCTCCACGAGGTTCGATCCATGTCGTCCTGCTCAGCGCGGAGCGCATCAGCCAATGCTGCTTCGCGGGCTTTCTTTTCCGCGGCAGCCCGCGCTTTGCGCTCGGCTTCCGCTTTGGCCTTGCGTTCGGCTTCTGCCTTGCGTGCTGCCTCTTCCTTCGCTTTGCGCGCGGCCTCGGCCTTGGCCTGTCTTTCCGCTTCGGCTTTGCGCTCCGCCTCTTCGCGGGCTTTGGCATCGGCAGCCGCCTTGGCTTTCTGCTCGGCTTCCTTGCGGGCTTGAGCTTCGGCTTTTTCGCGCTCAACGCGAGCCGCTTCGGCGCGTGCCTGCTTCTCGGCTTCCAGTCGGGCCTGTTTTTCGGCCTCGATCCGCGCAAGGCGCTCTCGCTCCTCCCGCTCCTGACGGCGTTGCTCTTCGCGGGCCTGCTCCTCGGCCTGCTCGCGAGCCTTACGGGCGGCGGTTGGGGACTCCACCAGGGTGCCGGTCAGTACCGGTGGGCTCGCCGGGAGTGGCTTGGTCCATTGCGGCAGGCCAAACAGGGCGATCAGACCCAGACCGGCATGGACCACGATGCTGGCGGCCAATGCCTGCCAATCCGCACGCCTCCAGCGTGAGTGCTTTGACATCACGCCTGAGTCAGTCCGGCTGGGTGGCGAGACCGACTTCCTGAACCCCGGCGCCCTGCAGCAATGACATGGCTTCCATAATCATCTCGTAGCGGGCGTTACGATCCCCTTCCACGATGACCTTGAGGCCCGGCTCTGCTTTCAGTACGGTGCCAATCAGGCGCAGTAGTTCGGCATCATCCAGTGGCTGCTTGGGGGCCTTGCCACGATTCAGGTAGCGACGGCCTTCGGCGTCCACGCTCACCAGCAAGGGCTCGCTGGAAGGATTAACCTTCATCGGCGCTGAGCTGACCTTGGGTAAATCGACTTCCACGCCCTGTTTGAGCAGTGGTGCCGTGACCATAAAGATCACCAGCAGCACCAGCATCACGTCGATATACGGGACCACATTGATTTCGTGGGCCAACCGGCGTTTGGGCGATTTATTCACCGTGTTTGCGACCTTCGCGGAAGTGGCGATCCACAATGCCCAGGAATTCTTCGGAGAAGGCATTGAAGCGGGATTCGAGGCGCCCGACCTGGTTGGTGAAGGTGTTGTAGGCAATCACCGCCGGAATCGCCGCGACCAGGCCGATGGCCGTCGCAATCAACGCTTCCGCGATACCCGGGGCGACCTGGGCCAAGGTGGCCTGCTGCACATTCCCGAGCCCGATAAAGGCATTCATGATGCCCCAGACGGTCCCGAACAGGCCCACATAGGGTGAGGTTGAACCAACCGTGGCCAGAAAGGCCAGACCGCCTTCCAGTTCGTCGACCTCGCGCATCTGAGCCACACGCAAGGACCGTTGGACAGACGCGGTGGCTTCAGCCCCCTCCTCACCCTGGCTACGTCCAATCTCCTCGTAACCCGCGCGAAACAGCGCTTCGAGCCCCTCCTCGCTGGTTTTGCGCCGACGCAGGGCATCGTAGATGTCCGCGAGGCGTCCACCGGACCAGAACATTTCTTCGAATTTTGCCGCGGCTTTGAGCTGTCGCCCGATGACGCTGCGTTTGCGAAAAATGACATACCAGGAGCTCAGCGACGCGGCGAGCAGAATCACCATGACAGCCTGCACAACGGGGCTGGCGCCGAAGAGAAGCTCGGAAATACTCAGGTTCATGAACTAATCGCCTCAAGGGCCGATACGATGGATGATGGGATGCGCTGCGGGCGGAAATCATCGGTGCAAACACACCCAGCCTTGACCGAGACGGTGGCCAGCAGTTCCCCGTCGGATTCCCTGCGCATCTCCTGCTCGAATTCTACCAATGCCCGGCGCGTGTGTACCCGCGTATCAATGCGCAGCATGTCATCCAGTCGCGCGGGGCGGCGGTAGTCGATACTCAGCTTGGCAATGGTGAACGCTGTTCGGTGTTCATCCATCAGCTGTTGCTGGGAGAAGCCCACGGAGCGCAACGACTCGGTGCGCGCGCGTTCGAAAAAGGCCAAATAGCGGGCGTGATACACCACGCCGCTGGCGTCGGTGTCTTCGTAATAAACACGGATGGGCCAGTGGAACATTCAGTCGGCATCATTGGTGGTGAAGAGGTCTGAGGCCGGGCGCCCCGGCTCGGGTAACCCCAGATAGCTCCAGGTCCTGCTGGTGGCCGCCCGCCCGCGTGGCGTGCGGATCAGATAGCCCTGCTGGATCAGGAAGGGTTCGAGCACGTCTTCGATGGTGTCACGGGTTTCCGAGATCGCCGCGGCAAGTGCATCCAGCCCGGTCGGTCCTCCGCCGTAATGCTCGCAAAGGGCCCGCAGCAGGCGTCGGTCCATGCCGTCGAACCCCAGGGAATCGACTTCGAGCATCGTGAGCGCCTCATCGGCAGCTGTGCTGGTGACCCGACCATCGGACCTTACCTGCGCGTAATCCCGCACCCGACGCAGCAAGCGGTTGGCGATGCGCGGCGTGCCGCGCGAACGTCGCGCGATTTGCATCGCACCCGCAGGTTCCACCGGCAAGCCGAGGATTCCGGCAGAACGGGTCACGATCCTGGCCAGGTCTTCCGGGTCGTAATACTGCAGGCGTTGCACGATGCCAAAACGGTCGCGCAGCGGTGATGTAAGAGCGCCTGCCCGTGTGGTCGCACCGACCAGCGTGAAGGGTGGCAGGTCAATTTTGACGCTGCGGGCGGCCGGCCCGTCACCGATCATGATATCCAGCTGGTAGTCCTCCATCGCCGGATACAGCACCTCTTCGACCACGGGGCTGAGCCGATGAATCTCATCGACAAACAGCACATCCCCTTCTTCCAGATTGGTCAGCTGCGCTGCCAGGTCACCGGGCTTTTCCAGCACCGGGCCGGAGGTGGCGCGGATGTTCGCGCCGAGTTCATGGGCGATGATGGTTGCCAGCGTGGTCTTGCCAAGACCGGGCGGGCCGAAAATGAGGGTGTGATCGAGTGCCTCCCGGCGTGCTCGTGCGGCCTCGATAAACAGCGCCATCTGCTCACGAACTGCAGGCTGGCCGATGTAGTCTTCCAGCTTGCGTGGCCGAATGGCCCGGTCGAATTGGGTTTCGTCGCGCAGGTCCGCGTTGCGAATGATGGAATCGTCGCTCACCGACCCGCCTCTTTGAGTGCATGTCGGATCAATTCGGCCACCGGCATATCTTCACCGCCGGCAACGGCCTTGATCATGGTCTGCGCGTCCTTGGCGGAATAGCCCAGTGATTCCAGGGCGGCTTCGGCTTCGGAGCGTGCACCACGCGGTACCGGTGCGCCGGGCGTTCGCGCGGGGCCGGAACCCGTGCTGAAATCGCTCAACTTTCCACGCAGCTCGAGCAACAGGCGCTCCGCCGTTTTCTTGCCGATACCGGGCACGCGTGTCAGCCGGGCCAAATCCTCGGACTCCACACTGATCACCAGTTCATCCGGCGGTAGGCTGGACAGCAGCACCAGAGCCAGCCTGGGACCTATGCCGTTGATCTTGAGCAGCTGGCGAAACAGGTCGCGTTCGTTCTCGGCGATGAATCCAAACAGAGAGGACCCATCTTCCCGCACCACCTGGTGGGTGTGGATGACCATGTTTTCCGCACCCACGGGCAGGTGCACAAAAGCCGACAGCGGCATGTCGATTTCGTATCCCACACCGGCGGCACCGAGTACCAGACGAGGTGGCCGTACCATCCACACGGAGCCGCGCAATTGTCCAATCATGTTTTCGCGATTCGATACTGATTTGCCGGAGTGTGCTGATGATGACAGATCGCCGCGCCGGCGGCGTCTGCGGCATCTTCAGGCAACGCCTCCGGCAGATTGAGCAAGCGCTGAATCATCCAGCCCACCTGCTGCTTCTCCGCCCGTCCGCTACCGCAGATACTTTGCTTGATTTTGGCCGGTGAATATTCGTGCAGCGGAATGCCGTGCTGCGCCAGTACGCAGAGAATGACCCCGCGCGCCTGCCCCAGTTTGATCGCGCTGCTGGGATTCAGTTTGACGAATACCGTCTCTACCGAGGCGGCTTCGGGTTGGGTTTCTCGAATCAACGCGTGCAGGTGTTCGTGCAGCTGGCACAGCCGTTGTCCCATGTCAGCGCCATTGAGCACCCAGCGACCAGCGACCACGGACTGCAAACGGGAACCTTGAGCATCGATCACCGCATAGCCGGTAAATCGAGAGCCCGGATCGATGCCAAGGATGCGCATCAGCAGGAGTCAGCGCCGCAGCGCGTCACTCGTCCTCTGCCAGATTCGAATACACGTTTTGCGTGTCATCCAACTCGTCCAGTCGCTCCAGCAGGCGCTCCACCGACTCGCGTTCTTCGCCGGTCAACGGGGTGGTGTTCTGCGGGCGCATCGTAAGCTCCGCATCGGCGGGCTCGAAACCCGCGGCCGCGAGCGCTTCGCGCACGGCTTCGAAGTCGGCCGGTGCGGTCATGACTTCGGCCGAACCGTCGTCATATTGCTCCATATCGGTCGCACCGGCTTCAAGGGCCGCTTCCATCAATGCATCGCCGTCCACGCCCGGAGCAAACACCATCACACCGGTGCGCTCAAACTGAAAGGCCACGGAACCTTCGGTTCCCAGGTTGCCGCCGGCTTTGCTGAATGCGTGGCGGACCTCGGCAACCGTGCGGTTGCGATTATCGGTGACGCACTCCACGAGCACCGCGACGCCATGCGGCGCGTAGCCTTCGTAGGTCACTTCTTCGTAGGTTTCTCCCTCAAGCAGGCCGGCGCCCTTTTTGATGGCGCGTTCGATGTTGTCTTTGGGCATTGACTGGCCGGTTGCCTTGTCCATCGCAAGGCGCAGCCGCGGGTTCATGGCCGGGTCCGGTCCGCCCATGCGTGCGGCGACCGTGATTTCGCGGACCAGCTTGGTAAAGATGGCACCGCGCTTCTTATCTTGGGCGCCTTTGCGGTGCTGAATGTTTGCCCACTTGGAATGACCAGCCATGTACGTGTCTTTTTCGAATAAAGGAGAGTCGAGGGTTTTAGAAAAGGAACTTGAATCCCACAAAGGCGCTGTCTTCAAAGTCCAGCGAACGATCCACGTCACGGAGCTTGAAACGGATCTGTCTCCAGCCCAGGCTCAGCGCCGCTTGGCGGAGCAGCTGATATTCCACACCCAGATTGATCTCAAAGGTGCCATCCAGGTCGCCGAATGCGCTTACTTTCGGTGAATACCAGATGCTGCTGAAACCGCCGAGGCGATCGATGCCAGGAACCCGACCGTTGACCGAGCCCCCCATCGCCAGTGCGGCTCCATTCACATCAGGGTCGGTAGACAGCAGGTAAACGCGACCACCGATGCCGGCCTGAATAATCGCCTTGCGCGCGCCGGCATCACCGAAGATCACCAGGCCAAGGTGACCCAGGGTGCCATCGTTGTCGCCGTCTTCGACATATAGAGCGCCCGCTTGCAGTGTGGTCGCGCTATCGCCAACCGGCTTGCCGATGGCTTGCAGGTATTCGCCGCGCAGGCTGGATTCCCCGAAGCTGATGCGGAGTTCGGAGGCGTTTGCGTGAGAAACACAAAGGGCCGCAAAAGCGGCCCAGAGGAGTTTTTGCATGATTAGCGTTTTCGGTTGATCGCGTGAATGGCGCGTCCGTCCACCGCCAGCGCGGCTTCATGGACCGACTCCGACAATGTCGGGTGGGCGTGCATTGTAAGCGCCAAATCCTCACTGCTGGCGCCGAATTCCATAGCGACCACGGCTTCGGCCAGTAATTCCGACACGTAGGGTCCCACCATGTGGACGCCGAGGATGCGATCCGTTTTGGCGCAGGCCAGGATCTTGACCTGCCCCACGGCTTGTTCCAGCGCCTTGGCACGACCGCTTGCGGAAAACGGGAAGCTGCCGACTTTGTATTCGGTACCCGCCGCTTTCAGCGCATCTTCGGTTTGCCCGACCCAGGCGACTTCCGGAGCGGTGTAAATCACCGATGGAACCGTTGCGTAGTTCACCTGAGGTTTGTGACCGGCGATGATTTCCGCGACGGCCACGCCCTCTTCCGAGCCTTTGTGCGCGAGCATCAGGCCGCCGATGACATCACCGCAGGCATAGACCTTGGGCAGATTGGTGCGGTACTCGGAATCCACCGCCACAAAGCCTTTGTCATCCAGCTCGATGGCGGCGGCGTCGCTGAACAGGCCTTCCGTATGCGGACGACGCCCGACGGCGACGATCAGTTTGTCGAAGGTTTCTTTCTGGTCTTCCCCATTCAGGGTGTAGGTCACCTCGACCTTGCCGTCCTTGACTTCGGCACCCTTCACGCGGGCACCCAGACGGATATCCAGACCCTGCTTGGTGAACTGGCGCAGCGCATCCTTGGCAATTTGTGCATCGGCGATGCCCGCCAGGAAGCTGTCCATGGCTTCCAGCAGAACGACCTGCGATCCCAGACGCATCCAGACCGAACCCAGCTCGACACCAATGACGCCGGCACCGATGACACCGAGTCGCTCGGGAACGCTGTCCATTTCCAGGGCGTCCCAGGAGTCGAGGATGTATTCCCCGTCGAAGGGCGCCATGGGCAATTGGGTGGGGCTGGAACCGCTCGCGATGATGATGTTTTCGCAGGTCAGGGTTTTGGCTTCGCCGTCGTTCGGCGTAAATACCACCTCACCCTGGCTGGCGATACTGCCCGTACCGAACAGCCCATCAACTTTGTTGGCCTTGAACAGGCCCGCTATGCCGCCGGTCAAACCGGTCGTGATGCCGGTTTTCCGCTTTTGCATGGCCGCGATATCCAACGTGACTTTTTCCACGCCGATGCCGTGCGTGCCGAATTCATGTTGCGCGCGGTGATAGAGCTCACTGGATTCCAGCAGGGCTTTGGACGGGATACACCCGGCGTTTAGACAAGTGCCGCCAAACGCGGGCGTGTTGTCGCGGTTGATCCACTTGTCGATGCAGGCGGTTTTCAGACCCAACTGGGCACAGCGGATAGCTGATACGTAACCGGCCGGGCCGGCTCCGATGACGATGACGTCGTAATCCTTGCTCATGGTTCTCTTCGCTTTATAAGGGTGAGACAGCAGGCGGGGCGATCAGATTTCCAGCAGCATCCGCGCCGGATCTTCCAGAACTTCCTTGATCGTGCGCAGGAACATCACGGCCTCGCGTCCATCAATGATGCGGTGATCGTAGGTCAGCGCCAGATACATCATCGGGCGAATGACAATTTCATCGTTGACCACCACCGGACGTTTGTTGATTCCGTGCATTCCGAGAATGCCGCTTTGCGGCGGGTTCAGGATCGGTGTGGACAGCATGGAACCAAACACGCCGCCATTGGTGATCGAGAAGGTACCACCGGTCAGGTCATCCAGCGTCAGCTTGTTGTCCCGCGCCTTACGGCCCAGATCGCCGATGCCGGTCTCGATTTCCGCAAAGCTCAAGCGATCCGCCGCGCGCAGCACGGGGACAACCAGACCGCGCGGCGAGCTGACCGCAACGCCGATGTCGTAATGGCCGTGATAGACAATGTCGCTGCCATCAACCGATGCGTTCAGCACCGGGTAACGCTTGAGGGCTTCAATCGTCGCCTTGACGAAGAAGCTCATGTATCCCAGGCGCACGTCATGGGATTTTTCAAAGATGTCGCGATACTGCTTGCGTAGCTTGTCGACCGCCGAGAGATCCACCTCGTTGAACGTGGTCAGCATGGCTGCAGTCTGCTGGGCCTCGACCAGACGTTCGGCGATGCGTGCACGAATGCGGGTCATCGGAACCCGCTGTTCGATACGATCTGCCGTAACCGGTACTGCCGGAGCCGGCGCCGCTGCAACTGCAGGACTGGAAGCCGGGTTCGGTGCTGCCGGAGCCGGCTGCGCTGACGGTTTTGTGGTCCCGGATGCCAGGTGGGCTTCCACGTCTTCACGGGTGATTCGTCCGCCCTTGCCAGTTCCCTTGATGGCATCGGCGCTCAGGCCTTTGTCAGCAAGCAATTTGCGCACGGCCGGACCGGGGTCGAGGTCATCGCCACCGGCGGTTGCGGAAGCAGCGGCGCTTGCCTCTTCCGGTTCCGCAGCAGCCGGAGCGGCGCTCCCACCTTCGCCTTCCTCGAGAATGGCCAGGATGTCGCCAGCGACAACCGCATCCCCCTCGTTTTTGAGGATCCTGACCAATGTGCCGGCCGCCGTCACGGGCACCTCAAGCATGACCTTGTCAGTCTCCAGATCGACGATGTTTTCATCCCGACCCACGGCATCGCCTGCTTTCTTATGCCATGCCGCGATCGTGGCTTCGGCCACGGACTCTGGCAGTGCGGGTACTTTGATCTCGATGGTCATCCGGCTCTCCGTCTCATCCTTAACGCTGTCGTGGGGGTTATTTATCGGGTGTCGAAGCATAGCCCTGCGGGGTTTTTCCGCCCGTCAATGCTTCATTCATCAAATAGGCTTGCTGGCGTGCATGCAGGGCCATGTAGCCCGTCGCCGTGGATGCCGCCGCCGGTCGCGCCGCATACTTCATCGCATGTCGTTTACGGTCTAGCGGGGACATCAGTCGATGCTTGATCTGATGCCAGGCACCCTGGTTGATTGGTTCTTCCTGGCACCAGACGACGTCACGCGCATTCGGATAACGCGTGAGGATCGCTTTGTAGGCCTCACGCGGGAATGGGTATAACTGCTCGATGCGGATCAATGCCACGTTTTCGAGCTCGGCTTCTTCCCGTGCCTTGACCAAGTCGAAATAGACCTTGCCGCTACAAAAGACAATTCTTTCAACGGTCTCAGGTGCAAGGTCGCGTGTTTCCGGGATGATCAACTGGAACTGACCCTCGGTCAGATCCTCCAGTGTGGAGACCGACAGCGGGTGTCGCAGCAAGCTCTTCGGTGTCATGACGATGAGCGGGCAACGCAGCGCACGCAGGTGCTGGCGACGCAGCATGTGGAACATTTGCGCCGGCGTCGATGGTACGCAAACCTGCATGTTGTTTTGCGCGCAGAGTTGCAAGTAGCGTTCGAGACGTGCGGACGAGTGCTCCGGCCCTTGTCCTTCGTAGCCGTGCGGCAGGAACATTGTGAGCCCGCACAGACGGCCCCATTTGGCGTATCCGGAAGAAATGAACTGGTCGACCAGCACCTGTGCGCCGTTGGCGAAGTCACCAAACTGGGCTTCCCAGATCACCAGATAATCCGGCGATGTCGTGCTGTAGCCGTATTCAAAACCCAACACGCCCTCTTCGCTGAGTAGCGTTTCCAGAACCTCAAAACTACCAGGTCCCATTTTCGCTAGCGGCGAGTACTCACCCAGTTCGTTCTGGTTGTGGACGGTGGCATGCCGGTGGAAAAAGGTTCCGCGTCCCGCATCCTGACCGGTCAGCCGGACGTGGTTGCCCTCACGCACCAAACTGGCGTACGCCATCGTTTCGGCAAAGCCCCAGTCCACCGGTGCGGCACCAGCAGCCATTTTGGCCCGGTCCTTCCAGATGCGTTGCACGCGTGGGTGCAGCGTGAAAGTTTCGGGCAAGTTCAATGCTTGTTCGCTGGCGGCGCGCAGGTCTTCCATGCTGATCGCCGTGCGGGTAATTGCCGCGTGATCGTCTCCGTTGTACCGGGACCAATCGATGGTGTGCTCATTGCCGAGCATGCCCAAGGTCTTGCGCGCGATGTTTTCGCCCGCATCCAGGCCGTTGCGATATTTTTCGGCGAGTTCATCGGCTTCGCCGGCCGTAATCACCCCTTCTTCCTCCAGTAGCTTCGCGTACAAAGCACGTGTGGTCGGGGTCTTGCGGATGATTTCATACATCTGCGGCTGGGTCACCGCAGGTTCGTCGGCTTCGTTATGTCCATGCCGGCGGTAGCAGATCAGGTCGATGATGACGTCTTTGCCAAACTGCACCCGGTAATCGGCAGCGAGCTTGCTGATGAAGACCACGGCATCGGGGTCATCAGCATTGACATGGAAGACCGGTGCCTCCAGCATCTTGGCCAGGTCGGTGCAGTACAGCGAGGTGCGGGAGTTGCGCCCCGGCGCGACTTCGATGGGGTTTGGTGTCGTGAAGCCGATCTGGTTGTTCACGATCACGTGGACCGTACCGCCGGTGCCGTAGCCACGGGATTCGGAAAGCTGCATGGTCTCCATGACCACGCCCTGCCCGGCGAATGCGGCGTCACCATGGATCAGCACGGGCAGAATCTGACTGCCATCATCATCTTTGCGGCGATCCTGGCGCGCACGTACGCTGCCCTGTACGACCGGGTTCACGATTTCCAGGTGTGAGGGGTTGAAGGCCAGCACCAGATGGCAACGCTTGCCATCGATTTCGACATCGGTCGAGAAGCCCATGTGATATTTCACATCACCCGAAGCCCACAGGTTGTCCTCGGTGATGTGCTTGCCTTCAAACTCCGCGAAAAGGTTGGCCGGCGACTTGCCCAGGATGTTGACGAGCACGTTCAGGCGGCCACGGTGAGCCATGCCGATCACCACTTCCTCGATGTCTGCCGAGCAGCTCTGGCGTAATACGGCATCCAGTGCCGGAATCAGTGAATCACCACCTTCCAGCGAGAAACGCTTCTGCCCAACGTATTTGGTGTGCAGGTAACGTTCAATGCCCTCGGCCGCGGTCAGCTGCATCAACACATCGCGGCGCTCGGGGGCTTCCAGCTTGCTCTGGAAGGCATGCCCTTCAAGCCGCTGCTGGATCCAGCGCTTTTCCGCGGTTTCGGTGATGTACATGTACTCGGCGCCGATGGAACCGGTATAGACATCCCGACACAGCGCGATGATGTCGCGCAGTTTCATGCGCTCGGCGCCCACCAGGGTCCCGGTGTTGAACTCGGTGTCCATGTCCTGCTCGCCCAGGCCGTGGAAGGCCGGGTCGAGGTCGCGGATCATGGGTTTTACCGTCAGCCCCAAGGGGTCGAGGTTCGCGGCTTGATGGCCGCGCACGCGGTAATAGTTGATCAGTCGAAGAACGCCGGCTTGCTTGTTGGCGGCTTCCGGAGCCATGCCTTCGCCGCGACGCTTGCGCCGATCACGCTCTTGCGCCAGCGAAACGAAAGATTCGCGGATGGGCGTGTGCGCGACATCCGGATGCGTGCGATCCACGAAAGAGTCGAAGTACTTGCGCCAGCTTTCCTCGACGTTTTGAGGGTTTTTGAGATATTCCTCGTACTGCGCATCGACGTAACCCGAGTGCGAACCCGCCAGCGGTGTTCCGGCCAGAAATTTCTCCAACAAATCACCGCGCATTGCGCATCCCCTGATTGCCTAAACAGTCGATTTTCGCGGCGGGCGAAAACCTGTCATGAAAAAGCCCGATTGCAGTTGCTAAGGATATCTTGTCAGTCGGATTTTTGTGCTGTTGATCCAACACGTTGGGTCAACCACGCACCGAACTCGGCACCACACTCCGGATGCTTCAAAGCATATTCGACGTTGGCTTGCAGGTAGCCCAGCTTGCTACCACAGTCGTAACGCGTGCCTTCAAATTCGTAAGCGAGAACGGTCTGCTCTTCGAGCATCCGCGCAATGGCGTCGGTGAGCTGAATTTCGCCGCCAGCGCCGCGCTCTGTGGTTTCGATCAATTTGAAGATGCGCGGGTTCAGTATGTATCGCCCGACTACGGCCAGATTGGACGGGGCATCCTCCGGTTTCGGCTTTTCCACGATGCGCTTGATTTCGCCGAGCCCGGGCCGAATCTCCTCCACTTCCACAATGCCGTACTTGTGCGTCTCTTCGTATGGAACGCGCTGAACCGCGATGACGCTGGTCCCAAATTCGCTGTAGATCCGCTGCATTTGCGCAAGACAGGGGCGCAGGCGACCATCAATCAGATCGTCGGCCAGAATGACCGAAAAGTCCGCATCCCCGACAGCCACCTCGGCGCAGGCCACCGCGTGCCCCAGTCCCAGGGCTTCCGGCTGACGGATATAGATGCAGCTGACGCCCTTTGGAAGCACCTCGCGCACCATTTTGAGCACCTCGGTTTTGCCCTTCTCTTCCAGGGTTTTCTCCAGCTCGTAAGAACGGTCGAAGTGATCGAGGATGGAGTTCTTGTTGTTGCTGGTGATGAACACCAGTTCCTCGGCTCCCGCGGCGACGGCTTCCATGACGGCGTATTGAATCAGGGGCTTGTCGACGATGGGAAGCATTTCCTTGGCGCTGGCTTTGGTGGCCGGCAAGAACCGGGTGCCTAGACCTGCGACGGGAAATACTGCTTTGCGAATCCGCATTTTGATCCTCTTTTTATCGTTCTATGGAAATGGGTTTACGCGGCGCCTTCCGTATAGGTACCACTCAAGATCGGGCGAAAATTCCGCGCGTCCTGCAACAGGAAGTGCGTCCCGCTGGGCTGCTTCTGCGCGTGCAGGTTCCCCTTGCCGGGCAAAAACAGCGGAGTTTTGAATTCGCAATGGAACTCGCACGTTCCCTCTGTGGTTTTCAGGGTGGCTGCCGTGGCGGCGGCTGACCACATCCCGTGAATGATCGCCTGCTTGAAACCTAGCAGACGGGCGGTTGGTGCGGTCAAATGAATGGGGTTGAAGTCACCAGAAACGCGGGCGTAGCGGCGTCCCAGGTTGCTGGCCAGGCGATAGCTCTGAACCAGCGGCCAATCGCTCGGTTTCGGCGCGGAGCGCGGCTCGCGGGCTTTTGCGGGCTGATCAGGGTCTTTGGCGCGGCTGAGAATACGTGCGGTGCTGTGCCAGATGACTTCGTCGTTTTCATCAGCGACTTCGGTCCGCATGTCGAATTCATAGCCGCGTGTCGTGCGCTCGATGCTGGGGATGCTGACCTGAAAATCGAGGGTCTCGCCTACCCGGGGCGCTCGCTTCTGATGTACATGATTTTCCATGTGAACCAGACCTAACGCGGGTAAAGGAAAATCCGCATGCGCCATCAAGGCCATGGTCAACGGGGTGCCCATAACCTGTGGATACAAAATCGGCAGGCCCAGGCGGTCTTCGCCGCCGCAGACTTCGAGGTAACGGCGCACGTCATTCCGGTGTGCGACGACTCCTCGGGCGGTTGCAGTCAGGGGTTGAGCCAGTGTCTTGTCGCTGCGCCCTTTGGATACGGCCAGTTGCGCAAACAATGGCAGCGTGCTGGGGATGGACTGAAACTCGAGTGTACTTGTCATGGCGGTGTTCCCGACCGCAACCCGAATGGGTGGAGCGGCCATGAGTTTGTGCGGATATTCAGGCGGAGAAGGGGACTGGGTCAGGGCACAACCGTATCGATCGTTACCGTGACCTGTCCCCCGCCGGGTGTGTTGGACCAGCGGCTACGGCCCTCCCAGTCGCCGGGGCTGGCCTTGGCGGTACCCGAAGATGATATACGGGCCACAATTTCCAGGTCGGACTGCTCCGAAATCAGCCGTCCGGCCATCATGCTGCTGCTGTCATCCAGCACGGCTGCCGCCGGCCAGGCGCCAATGGGTAGCCGCTGCGCCGCGACCGGCATTGGTGGTCCGCTCGGTGTGCGCGCGAATACGAAGATGGTGCTTCCCGGTGGCGTTTGCTTGCGCAGCGATTCGCCCAGCTGAACCTGAACATTCAGTGCATAACCCGCGGCAGACTGCGAGCTGGCCTGGGGAACATCCACACCAATTTCGACCAGGGTGTCGATCAGCTCCTGTGGCAGGGCGGGAACCTGTGCCAGCTCTTCAAGTGTGCGAAACGCCTGATCCTCGTCACCGCGCGCTTGGGCCGCCAATGCGAAAAACCAGAGCCCACGTATGTTTTGGGGATCGAGACTTAACGCCTGGTTGATCAACTCCATGGGCCGGCCTTCCAGGCTCCGGTCCTGCGCCATGCCGAGCGCTTCGGCCTCGGCGACCAGGTAATCGGGAACCGGTTGCGGGCTCCGTTTGTTCGCCTCGTTCCAGGCCTGGGCTGCTTCGTCGAAGCGTTGCATGACCATGTAGGAACGCCCCAGCATGGTCCAGCCCACGGGATCTTCCGGGTTTTCCTCCAATCGCTGCGCCAGACGTGACACCATCTGCTGGATGTCGGGCGGAGTATCAACACCTGCGTTGCGGGGGGCAGCACTGCTTGGCCAGTGCATGGCGCCGTTAGTGGCGAAAAACACCAAAACGGAAATGCTCAGCGGCAGGATCAGGAATGCGACCCGCACCGGTGCGCCAACGCTGGACGTCCAGGCCGCAGCCTGGGTGTCACTCTCCGCCGCGCGGACCAGTTGCAGCTGCAATTGTGTGCGCTCTTGTGCCGCCTCTGCTGCGCTGAGCTCCCCATTCGCAAGACTGCTTTCCAGAGCCTGGATAGCCGCATCGTACTGCTGCCGGTTGATGCCGACACGCGCCGGCAACGCTTTGGGTTGCGGCAACTTGGATGAGCGTGCGACCAGAAAGACCCACACTCCAGCGATCAGCAGACCGGTCATTGCCAGTAAATTCATGCGTCTTTCCCTCGACCCAGAGCGGCTTTGAGTTTTTCGGGGTCGACGGCCGCCGCTTCGGAGTCGGATTTCCGTGAAGTTGTGGTCACGCGGTAGATGATGATGGCTCCCAGGCCCAGCAGAACGAACGGACCCAGCCACAGCGCCCAGGTCATGGGCTTGAACGGCGGGCGATAGAGGACGAAATCACCGTACCGCTCGACCATCCAGGCTCGAATCTCGTCGTCCGTCTTCCCCTCACGCATCAGCCGTTCCAGTTCCTTCCGCAAATCTGCGGCCAGGTCGGCATGCGAGTCGGCTATGGACTGGTTTTGGCAGACCAGACAGCGCAGTTCCTTTTCCAGGTTGCGCATGCGCTCGGGATCGACCTCTGCCGACATTGCGGGCACGGCAGTGAGTAGTGCGGCCAAGATCAGAAGCATTGGCGCGATCAGGCGATTTGTCATGAGGAGGGTGTGTTTTCCTGCTTCAGCTGCTGAATGAGGGGGATGAGCTCACCGCTGATGTAGTCCGGCGTAACCGGTCCAATGCGCTTGGCGCGGATCTGGCCTTTGGCATCAATCACGAAGGTTTCCGGCACCCCGTATACGCCGTAGTCAATGCCGATTCGGCCGTCGCCATCAACCACACTCCAGGCGTAGGGGTCGCCGTGCTGCTCAAGCCAGCGCAGTCCGTTGACCCGCTCGTCCTTGTAGTTCAGACCCACGATGCGGACGACACCGCTGCGGGCGAGCTGGTTGATCAGTGGATGCTCCTGCCGGCAAGCAACACACCAACTCGCCCAGACATTCAGCAGCGTCACCTCGCCCAGAATGTCGTCCAGAGAGGTGGGTTCACCTGTCTGCAATGTGGTCGACTCAAAGCGCGGCGCCGGCTTGTTGATCAGCGGCGAGTCGACTTCGCGAGGGTCGAGTTCAAGGCCCCGCCCCAACAGCAAGATCAGGGCGACGATCAGCAGAAATGGCAGCGACCAAATCAGCTTGTTCATGCGGTTACGGATTCTGTATTTGCTGCAGGCACCGGTCGCGGTCTTCGGTAATAGCGCTTGTCACTCAACGCGAGCAAGCCACCCAAGCCCATCAGTACCGCACCCGCCCAGATCCAGCGAATGAATGGCTTGTAATAGACGCGCAGGCTCCAACGGCCGGCACCCAAGGGCTCACCCAAGGAAACATACAGATCTCGCACCAGACCCACATCGACGGCGGATTCGGCCATGGGGTTGTTGGGTTGCGAATGATAGAGGCGCTTTTCGGGTTTCAGCGTTGCAATCAGGCGCCCTTCCCTGCGCACTTCCAGTGTGGCCTGATCCGCGACGTAGTTCGGACCCTCAAGATGCCCCAGACGGACCAGCGTCCATTCATGTCCTGCAAGCGTTGCGGTCTCCCCTGGGCCCAGTGGGATATCGCGTTCCGTGTCGGCTATGGAAACGGCGCCTACGCCGATGGTGAATATCCCCAGGCCCAGGTGTGCCAGGTGCATACCCAGCCAGCCACGCTGCATCGACAACCCTTTACGCCAGTGGCTGAACAGCGACCAGAAGGTGGCCAGAATGAGCAGTGCCCCACATGACAGGCCCAGCAACCATGGCACCGTAAATGTCCCACGGCTGAGCAGAATCACCCCGCCTCCGGCAGCCAGGGCCGCAGGTAGCAAACGCAGCAGGTCCTTGCCGATGTCCCGAAGACTGGCGTGGCGCCAATTCGCCGAGAAGCCTGCGGCGCATAGCACCACGGCGGGTAGCATCACCGGGACAAAACTGGCGTTGAACCAGGGCGGGCCTACCGAAGGCTTGGCCAGGCCCATGGCGTCCACGATCAACGGGTACAGGGTACCCAGCAACACGCTGGCCGCTGCCACAGTGAGCAACAAATTATTGACCAGCAAAAAGCCTTCTTTGGAGAGGAAGTTCAGTGGACCGGTCGCCATTTGCACTTTGTGCCCACGCAGGGCGAACAGCAGCAGCGAAATCCCGACCGTTGCGGCGAGGAACGCCAGAATGAAGACCCCGCGCGAAGGGTCCGAGGCGAAGGCATGCACCGATACCAGCACTCCGGAACGGACCAGGAATGTTCCCAGCAGGCTCAACGAAAATGCGGCGATGGCGAGCAGGATGGTCCAGCTTGCCAGGTGCCCGCGTTTCTCCGTCACGGCCAGAGAGTGAATCAGTGCGGTGCCAATCAGCCAGGGCATGAAGGAGGCATTTTCGACAGGATCCCAGAACCACCAGCCACCCCAGCCCAGCTCGTTATAGGCCCACCAACTGCCCAGCGCAATTCCGAATGTAAGAAAGACCCAGGCGGCATTGGTCCACGGACGCACCCAGCGAATCCAGGCCGCGTCCATCCGCCCCTGCAGCAGGGCGGTAACGGCGAAAGCGAAAGCAACCGAGAAGCCGACGTAGCCCATGTAGAGCATGGGGGGATGGAAGATGAGGCCCGGATCCTGCAGCAGTGGGTTGAGATCGCGCCCTTCCATCTGTGCGGGGAAATGGCGTTCAAATGGGTTGCTGGTGCCGAGCATGAACAACAGGAATCCAAAACCGATGGCGCCCAGCGTGGCCAGTACGCCGGCGCTCACATCCAATGCGCGCGAACGCAAGGTCAATGCCACAGCGCCATTCCAGCCGGCGAGCATCAGCGCCCATAGCAGGAGTGAACCCTCATGCCCCCCCCAGGTGGCTGCGACGCGATAAGCCAGTGGCAGCTGAGTGTTGGAGTTGTTGGCCACGTAAAGGATGCTGAAGTCGCTTTGCACAAAGGCCGCGACCAGTACCGCAAACGCGCAGGCGATTACGATGAACAGTGCCACCGCCGTTTGCGATGCGAGATTGACCAGCGCCGCATTCTTCCGCCACAGTCCGACCCCGGCGCTGAGCGTCTGTGTCGCGGTGAGAATCAACGCGAAAGCCAGCGCCAGGTGCCCGGTCGCACCCATTCCAGGAGTGAGCATCAGATAGGTTTCTCCAGACTCTTGAATGGTGCGCAATCGTGCTTGCCAGACTCGCCGCCAAGGGCCTCCGCGAGCTCCGGGGGCATATAGTTTTCATCGTGTTTGGCGAGCACTTCATCCGCTACAAACTGACCATTCGCATAGCGGCCGCTGGCCACAATGCCCTGACCTTCGCGGAACAGGTCCGGGAGGATGCCGCTGAAACTCACCGGCACGGCGTTGTCACAATCGGCGAGCTTGAAACGCACGTCGATGGAGCCGGGTTCACGCTCGACGCTGCCCGGGACCACCAGGCCGCCAAAACGGATGCGGGCATCCGGCGCAGCTTTGCCGGCGATGAGTTCACTGGCACTGAAGAAGTACATCAGATTCTGTTGAAAGACCTGGGTGCCGATGGCAGCAAGTGCGCCAACACCAATGATGATGGTGGCGACCAGCGCCATCCGCCGTTGGCGTCTGTTCATGCTGCGGGCCCTCGCTGCTGCCGGGCACGCTGCAACGCAGCACGATGATGCCGCTGGCTGCTCGCGGCCAGCCATACAAGCAACCCCACATAGAGGGCAAAGCTTGGCCAGACATACAGGGCATAGCCGCCCATATTCAGGAACTCATTCATTTCGGTGCTATTTCGCGAACCCAGGATTGACGAATCTCGCGGTGCAGGATCGAGCCCCGCATCCGTTGAAGAATCATCCAGCCATAAAAGAACATCGAGCCGAGACTAAGTTCCAAAAGCGGCCACAGCATCGCTGCCGGCATGGCGGGCTTATCGAATCGACTCACGGTAGGACCCTGATGCAAGGTGTTCCACCACTCTACGGAATAGTGCACGATCGGAACATTAATAACGCCCACAATCGCCAACACCGAACAGGCGCGCGCTGCTGCACGGGGGTCCGGCAAAGCCTTGCCCAGGGCGACTACCCCCAAATACAAGAACAGCAGAATCAACTCCGACGTCAATCGGGCATCCCAGACCCACCAAGCGCCCCACATGGGCTTGCCCCAGAGCATCCCGGTGAGCAAAGCCACGGCGGTGAAACCGGCGCCGGCAGGTGCCGCTTCCACCACATAGACTTCCGCGACTTTCATTCGCCAGATCAGAGCGATAGCCCCCGCGACGGCCATGGAGGTGTAGACAAAAAGGCTCAGCCAGGCCGCGGGAACGTGCACATAGATGATGCGGAAGCCCTCACCTTGCTGATAATCCGCCGGAGCCAGAGCGAGCGCTGCATAAAGTCCATGCACAATCAGCAGCAGCGCGGGGATGCCGAACCAAGGCAACGCCCGCCCGGCGAAGTTGTAGAAGCTGGGCGGTGAGCCCCAGCGATGAAATGTCGTCCAGAAGGTGTTCATGCAGGGCTTATTCGGAAATCACGCGCAGTGCGGCCGCCGACGCCAGTGGCGCCAGCAAAATCGTGAGCAAAAGGGAGCATCCCAGCAAGTATAGCGAAGCCTCTACCCCCTGCCCGGCCTGGGCGGTGGCGATGCCGCTTGCGCCGAACACCAGCACCGGAACGTACAAGGGCAGCACCAACAGCGCCGAGAGCATGGCACCGCCGGTGAGGTTGGCGGTGAGCGCTGCCGCCACACTGCCCAATCCGACCAATGAAGGTGTGCCCAGCAACAGGCACCAGCCCGTGGCGGCAACAGCTTCCGTCGACATGCCCAGCCCGGCGGCGCTGATTACCCCCGCCACGCAGACCGGCAGTCCGGTGAAAAGCCAGTGAGCAACCAGGCGCAGAGCCAGTAGCAATGGCAGCGGCCAGACCGAAGTGGAGGCCTGCTCCAGCCAGCCGTCGCGCATGTCCTGGCGAAAGAGTGTTTCCAGACCGAACACACAGGCCAGCAAAGCACTACCCCAGATGACCGCGGGCGCCATGGTGCGCAGCAATTCGGGCTCTGGATCGACGCCCAACGGAAACAGCAGCATGACGACGCAAAATACCGCCAGACATTGCAGGGCTTCGAAACGGCTGAGCCAGTAGCTCCGCAACTCGCGTTCCAGCAGGATCAGCATGCGGGCATCTCCCAGCTGAAATCCCGGCAGCGGCAGTGGGTGAGCTCCTCGTGGCTGACGATCACCACGGCCACACCGCGATCAGCTGCCACCTGCATTTTCTGCTGCCATTCGCAGCTCATTGCGGTGTCCAACCCGGAAAGCGGCTCATCCAGCATCCAGACCGCCGCCTCGCTGACTTCGATAAAACCCAGCGCCGTGCGCTTCCGTTGGCCGGTGGACAGATCACCAAAGCGTCGTGGCCACCACTCTGTGGCTACCCAGCAATCGACCTTTGCCGGTGCCAGACCTCGCAGGGCACGCAGATAGCGCCAGTTGGACTCCACGGTATGGTGCCGCGCCCAACCCGGGTGCTCTCCATGCCATGCGATCGGGGCAATTTTTTCATCCGTCCAGTGTGCGTACGGCTTTCCACGCCACTTAAGGCGACCTTCGTCTGGCGTGATGAACCCAGCCAGAATACGCAACAACGTGGATTTCCCGTGGCCGTTGGGGCCGCGAACCTGGACAATTTCCCCGGCGGAGATACTGAAATCCACCCCGCCGTAAAGCTCACGCTCCCCGCGTTCGTGGTGCAAGCCCTGAATACTGATCAGAGGGGCGGTCACCGCGATGACTCCCTGTAGCCTGGTGCCCGGAGCCGGGGTCGAACCGGCACGGTGTTGCCACCGAGGGATTTTAAGTCCCTTGCGTCTACCAATTTCGCCATCCGGGCAGGTGTCACTCGCTCAGTAAGCGCCGAGAATCGCCCGGCGATGAACCGCGAAGACTAGCACGCTCCGCCTCTGTTTGAGGGTTGCAAACGCGCCTGCAGAGCGTCCGTTGGCTAGAAAACTTTGGGAATAAGCCAGCGCGAGCGGCGACGGTATTCCACCCACTCCGGATAGCGCGAAATGCTGGCTTCTTTCATGACCATGTTCGCCGAGAACATGGTGCCCCAGAACCAGGCCAGAACCAGCGCCGCGGCCCAGTGCCACGCGAGCATCGCAAACGCACCGTAAGTCATCATCTCGCCGAGGTAATTCGGGTGCCGGATATGCGTAAACATGCCATCACTAATGAGCCCCCGCTTGTATTTGAGCTGTACGTGCTTTTGCACATCCGCAGCCACCATGATCACGCAGCCCAATATGCAGACGCTGACGCAGAGCATGAACCAAATTGGGGCGGGCAAAGGATAGTTCTGTTCGGCAGTTCCGGAAATTACTAACCAGCCGGCTAGCCAATACATCATCAATCCAAAGGCTACATACAAGCAGCTGGGAATCGTGGCGCGGCGTTGCCAACTGGCGTCCGGAAACAGCAGGTCCTTCATGAGCCAGACCAGCCCATAACTGCCATGCAGTGCAACATACAACCATGCGGCTTGCGAAGTGGCCTGTGGCGTTTTGTCCGCGTAAAACCAGACCAGAAAAAGCAGGAATGGAAACGACCCGCCCTTCTGCAAATTAATGACCCAAGCCAGCTTTAACGGACGTGGCCCGCCTCCCATATTGAACAACGACCACTGATTGAACTGATTGAATAATCGTGCCCATGCGGGGGGTGTAACAGACATGTACGGCTCCTAAAGCATCGGTAATGCGGCTTGTGCGCGGGTCAACGGGAAGACGTCGGCCTCGACCCTTTGTTGAGAAATCGTTCTACCGCCGCGGCAAAGGCCGGCTGACGTCCGAGCTGGTCTTGCACGGTCGTTTCGTATTCCAGTTGATCGGCAAATGTGCAGTGCTCACCATGGTCGAGCGCGCGGCGAGTCTCGTATACCGCCTCCGCCGGTTTTTCCGCCAGGCGGGTGGCCACATGGCGGACCTGCTCGCTGAGATCGGCATCCTCCACAACTTGCCAAACCATCCCCCAGGCCAAAGCGGTGTCCGCATCGATGGTGGTCCCGAGTAGTGCCATTCCACGTGTGCGAGCGCGCCCCACTTTCGAGGGCAGCAGTGCGGTAGCCCCCATGTCCGGAATCAGGCCCATATCCACAAAGGTCTGCCGGAACTGCGCAGAGCGCGCAGCAACCGCGATATCTGCGCACAACGCCAGTGACATCCCTCCGCCCGCGGCCATGCCGTTGATGCCGGTCACGAGCGGGATGGGCAGCGTGTCGATCTGATGCATCAGACGGTGGTAATGCGTCCGCATAGGTGTGCCGATGTCCACCTGCCCTGACGTGTCCCGGTAGTTCAGGGCGCCGCTGAGATCAGCGCCAGAGCAAAAGGCTCGCCCGGCTCCGGTCAGCGTGACGACGCGGGCGCCCTCGGCGACGGCACGGTTCAGGCCGTTGACCAAGCCATCTACGGTGACCAGGTCGAGGCTGTTCAGGCTGCGAGGTCGGTTCAGCGTGAGTGCTGCGATACCCTCGTCTAGCTCGTAGAGAACGGGCTCCTGTGCATTGGGTGTATCTGCTGCCGGCATGATGTGGCCCCGCTCCCGGGTGAGGCACGAACACCAAGTCGCTTCGGTCCCCACCAACGCCCGCGCCGAAATGGCGACGGTTCCAGGGCATGCTAGCAAGGGCGCGCTGCGGTTCGAATGATACTTTCGGACGCAGGCATGATCTAACCGGCGTATGCCGTTATTCAGGTAAGACGGGACCGCTGACGAAAACGCATGGGGAGTATTGCAATGCCGATGAGGCGGAGCGCCAAGGGACACGCGGGGAAACTGCCGTGGCGGTTCACCCCTGCTCCGAATCCCGTGCCGGGGGCGGAGCAAGAGATGGAGGATAGGGCCTCCACCGTAAAGACGATCTAAGATGCGGAATATGCGCTAAAACAGAGTGAGTACGCCTGCGCGGTATACCCATAAATGTACCCAAAACATTCACGCTACCCCCTCATTTAGAACCTTGTTGGACAGCTTTGCCCATCGAAGGGCAGGCGGATCGCTAAACCTGTCCACCGGTTAAGCGCATTTCACACCTAGGCGTTTTTTGGGCGTCACTGCACCCGCATGCGATTACCCCCAGGAGGACCCAGCGTATTTGCTGATGACGGTTCAGCTCCATTTATGAGCTGCACAGTCACTCTATCACCCTAAAAGTCAACAAAAAAACCAAGCAACTACCTACATCCGTTACGGGGTTCGAACTACCCACGTTGGTATTTCGCCAGGAGGGACCCGCCAACCTTCGGCGGCAGAATGTTGCCATTGCGGCCACGCCAGTCCCTAGCGGTTTTTCGGGCGTCACTGCACCCGCATAGAAACCCCTAAGGAGGACCCGCGCGAATGCGTTCGCGTTGACTCGCGGTGATTTATGGTCGGTACAGGTCGGTACAGTCGGTACAAATATGGAAGAAACCGCATAGAACAAGGCATTGCGGGCTGTACCTATGTACCTACCATTCTCTTAAAAGGTTGGTACAAGGTAGGTACAAGGTCGGTACAGCCTTGGTGTTGTGCTTTCGCTCATTTATGCGCAAAAGGGCAACAGCGGATTAGGCTCACCCACTGCGGGTACATGTCGGAATACGCGGCCATGCCGCACGCAGCCCCACGTAGAACGCCGCCAGCATCCGGCGGCGCGAGGTGTTGAATCTATGGAATAAGCCAGCTATCCACTGGCGTTGCACCAGGGCGGGCGAATCGCTTTAGCAAGTTGCAACGACGCAACGAGGGGCGCGTTTCAAACGTGCCCCCTCCGAACTCTCGCAGATTGTCTTCGTAGCGACGGGCCAGCGCGCCGCCCTCGGTATGGGTGCGTTCTTCCACCCCACGGGTGAGCCGCCCTGCAGCTATGCAGCCAGGCAGATACGATCAGCGCCCGGCGCTATCTCGTTTGGCCTCGGCTTCGCGGACGGCCTCCAGCAGAATGCGGCGCGCCCAGTTGGATGATGTTTCCATGTTGTAGTCCGCTACTGCGTTGATGCGGTCCCGCAATTCGGTGGGGATGCGAAGGCCAAATTGCACATCGTTGGAATTCTTACTCATGCTGCTCTCTCGAAAATTGGGGCCGCGCGCAACGGGCATGCTTTCCCACAATTGCATTATATCGCAATAATGTCGAATGTCAAACAATTTATTGACATTTGTTTATGTATGTTATACATTGTAGCTGTGGGAAAGCATGCCTGATTAACCGGCCCACATGGCTTACAAAGCGCCCCGCCAGCAATAGGGGCACGCATCAGCCCAACATGTCCGCATAGATACCGTAGAAGGTTTGTGCCCTTTCCTCATACGGCACTCGTGCCTTCATGGTGTATCCCTTGCCCTCGCCCGTTTTGAGAACTCCCTGAGCAACCAGCACCTTGCAGACCTGCAAGTGGTCAAACCCATCGCACACTTGCTTGCGGAAGGTTCCAGGCTCCACCAGGTACATGCGGCGGCTGTCAATGGTTTTCTTGCACCCTGCCCGGTATTGAATCGGTTTTTCTCCGGGCTCGGCGTCACCGGCCCCACCATCCGCGTGGGTGTACTTACTCCCATCGTGTTTGGGGTCGCCCTCCTGGAACCGCGAGCCGCCATGCACCGCGATGAACTCTCGCACTTGCTCCATAATCGCTTTCGGTTCCAGCGCCCCATGCGTGCCGCGTCTATCCAACCAAGCATGGAAGGCATCGGCGCATGCGTCTTGAATGGCTGAATAGTTCCACCAGGTCAGGCCGTACTCAGTCGCCAACTGGCCCGCCGCAGCGATCAGCCCGAACCGTCGCGCCACGCGGATAACCTGCCCGTCCGGCTTGTGTGGCAGCTCACTATCCAGAAAGCTGGCGATATCGTCCTTGACGCGCTTGCGGGCGGCATCAGGATCAGCGGCTATGCGTTCCACGAAGGCCAGACCCGCATGGCCGTGGTGCAAAGCCGCATGCTCCACCAGCGCACGAGACAGGCCATCGCCATCGGGATAGTTGCCGGTAGAATCAAACACGCCAAAGCCCTGCCCGGCATCTGCCGGAATCTCGACCATGCGTACATCATGGCCAGCCCGGTGCCGCCCACCAGCGGCGTTAATGAGCGATGCACTGCCAACCTCACCCGTGGATAGCAGGAACACCCGCCAACGGCGTACATCGCGCGCTGTGCCGTCCGTGCGCCCTTTCGCCTTACCCGCGCCGTTGCCGAGCATGTACGCAATGTCAGAGATCATGCGCGGGTCAGCCTCACCAATCTCATCCAGCCCGAGCAACGCATCGTTATGGTCCTCTGCCATCGCCTCCACGCTGGTATGCGTGGCATTCCATGACCGCCAGTAGGAACGCGGGGAACCCCACACGCTGGAAGCCAGGCGCAATGCGGTGGTTTTGCCGGAGCTACCCTGCCCAACGATATGCAGGCCGCCGGATTCAGCATCCACCAGGTGAATCAGTGGACCAGCGAACGCTGCAGCCATCGTCATCAGCAGGCGCTTGTGCTGCCCAGCCGTCTGCGCCACGTGCATGCGCCACCCCTCCAAGGTTCCTGCCTGCACAAACTTGGCATCGTTGCGCTTGTCCTCATCGAAGTAGAAAAATTCCCCTTCGGTGTCTCCTATGACCTTGCTCGGCAGGACAAAGGCGTTGCCATGCCAGCCAACCCGGCGCACATGGCGTGCCCGCGTTTCTGGCACCGTTTTGATCAGGTACTCATTCAGGCGGCGCTGCGCCTTGCCGTCTACGGTAATGTCCGGCAGCCCCGCATCCATCAGCTCGCCGCGTAGATCGTCGCCCCGCTGGCTCACCATTTTTCGACCGGACACCACCATGCGCTTGGTACCGCCGTCCAAATCCTCAAACTGCACCAGCCGCCCAAACCCGTTGCCGTTGGTGTCGCGTATCACAGCGAGGATATGCAGCGGGGAGCAGATAAACACCGGGGGTGCGGGCACCCGCTCGCCGCAATCGTCAATCACGCCCACGTACCAGGTGCCGCGCTCATTCACCATGAACCGGGGTTTCAGCCCTGTTGCCACGGCGGGAGCCGGGGGCGAGTCGTCTGGCATGGGTTCGGGCTCCGGCGCAAGGTCCGCTGTCGGACGGTCCAGAGCCGCCCCCAGGGCCGTGCGGGTGGCTTCAGCCCCGTGCTGCTTGGCGTAATCGTTCCAGTCCGTACCGGCGTCACCCTTCGCAAACGCCGGAATGGCCACGCGCGCATTAACAGCTTGTGCCGCCGCCCGCGCCTTGGCGGATCCGGGGTTGTCTTTGGTTCGGTGATCGTTATCACCGCACAGCACCAGGGCGGCGTCTGGGTCAGCCTTGCGGATTGCCTTGGCCACCATCAGCAGGTTGCCCGCATCGAAGGCCACAATGACCCGCCAGCCCATCAGCTCGCGAATGGTCGCGCCCGTGGCGTAACCCTCCACAATGGCGGTGGTGCTGGCATCGCCTTGAATGCGGTGGAAGTGCCCGGCCTTGGCAGTGCCGGACCCAAACACCTTGCGGCCATCAGGGTGGATATGCTGCAGGCCGTGCAGATTGCCATCGGTGTCGATTAGCGGCACCACCAAACGGTCTTGCAATTGACGCAGGCCATAGGGCCGCACACCCTTTGCCACCAGGTACGGGTGATCAACAGGCACCCGGCGGCGCGCTTTGTTCCACAGCTTGACCGCTTGCTCGGCAGCCTCTTTGCGGCGCTGCTCTGTCGCCTTCGATCGCTGGGCGCGGGCCTGCTCGATAGCCTCTCGCTGGGCCTTCACTTCCTCCGGTTGCAGCTTGCGGCCAATGTTCGCCCGCCAGTCAATACCGGCCCCGTCCGCGTGCTGGGACCAGTCGCCAAAGTTCCCGGCGGGAACACCGTCGCCGTACAGCACAAACCAGGCGTTGAGCTTACCGGTTGTCTTGCCATTCGCTGGGTTGAAGCGATGCAGCTCGCCGTCCATGACGATCTTGTCGGGCGGGTGGATACCATGCGCACGCATGGCATCCTTGAACTGCTCAACAATATCCGCCAGGGAGACATGACCGGCACTCATTGAGCACGCCCGCCAACAGTGGTCAGGGCAATGCTGGTGCGGATAATTTGCTCAGCTTCCCGCACCTCCTGAAGTCTTTCTTCAAGTCGCTCCGCATAGGCCGGAAGCCCTTGCAACAGAATGCGGGCGTTTCGCACGTTGTCCCGCCCGTCTTCCGTCGCCATGAACCGAGCAAAGTCGCCGTCATCGCCTTCGAGAATCACTAACACAGCCATATGCAGCGTGATGTCCGCTTGCATATCCAACGCGTGATTGGCAAAGGCTCCGCGCTCCTGGAAACAGGCGGTCATTGCTCAACTCCTAGACGCAACCGCTCCGCCGCGGACAACACAGCTAGGGACTGGTGAATCAGTTCGGAGACAGAGCCTGCCGCAGCCTCACACTCTCCCGCCGTAAAGTCCCCGGTGCCGAGCGCGGGGAGCAGCTCAGCCAGGCAAGCGGCACTGCTTAACCAATGGGTGGCGAGGTCCAGCGCGCCGTCAGCCTCAAGCTCAATTGTGTAGCTCCGCCCCCAGTGGATCACCTCACACCGCAATACATCCGCACTCACTTTGCACCCCCTTGACCGACGCTCAGAATTCGCAGGGATTCTTCGCGGATGCCTTCAATCGCATCGCGGCGGTCGCGCGCCAAATCCTCGGCGACTCTGGCCAGCTCCATGACCATGTAGGGATCTTCCCGCGCTGCGTCGATTGCCGCCGCCAGTGCATTCAGCCGAGCAAAGCCAATCATGGCGATTTGCGCCATTTCCTCGATGGTCGTATGTGCGTTGTGCTGATTGCTCATTGCACACCCCGCTCGGCAGCAAGGCGGCGGTTGTGAACTGCGTATTCACTGCCCCAGTTCTCGATTAAGCACTCGACACCTGCCGCGATCTCGCTCGCTACCACCACCATGGCGTCATGCAGGCCGCTCCGGGTGTAGTAGTCGAAGGGAACCTCCGTTTCGTCGCTATAGCTATGGACGGTTGCGTTTTCCAGAATTGCCCCATCAGTCCGCAGCAGGTGCGCCAGCGCATTCGCGGCATTCGTGGCCAGTTGCAGGCGCTCAACGTAGTGCGGCAATCCCTCCGTGCCGGGTACGCTGCGGTCGCAATGGGGGTTCTTTGGTGTGGTGGTTGTGTTGTCAGTCATGACTGGCTCCTTGAGTAAAAAGAGCCGCCTACAGCCGTTCCAATGGCCCATAGGCGGCGGGCGAACAAGGTTGGAACTACCGGACTCAAGGAACCGGCCAGGCGTAAGCCTGCCTTGCCCGCCCGCCTAAAAACGGACTGACACAAACACAAACGCCAGGCATTGCCCGGCGCTGTTGCGCCTTGAGTTTTCGGGGTTCCAATCCCGGCCTGGATGCGTCCAGGCGACGCGGCAATGCTGCAGGATGACTGCGAGCTTTGCAAGCGACACGCTGTTGGATGACGGGCTTTCATGGTGATTTCCTGTTGCCCTGCCGCTGGCTGGCGGCTGGCGGGGTGGTTCCTATTCCGCGCGAATTTGGACCGCCTGCCCCCGGTAAAACACCAGGGGAAGCGGTCAGCAGTTCGGGACGCGACGAAACTGTCTATTGCGCGCGCTGCCTAGTCCGGTCGCTGGGATTCGATGTAGAGCCGCAGAGCGCAGTTGTGCTCACGTTGTGCGGCAGCAAGATCACGAATCGCCTCGGCCACATCCGTGGAATCGCGTTGCATGTAGTCGCTTGCAATCTCACGCAGTGAGCTGCCCAGGTAGACGATGGCTTGTGTAACCATGTATCCAGCTCGCCAAATTGGCGCAGCAGCTCGCCCTTTGTCCCTTTCCAATGGCGGATACCCATCTTGTTGCTCGCTATCTACGGGGCGGCTTTTGCCGATTCGCTCTGCAGCCTTGTCGGCCTCGTTGGCATAGGACTCTGCAAGGAGTTTGGCGTGCTGCTCGGGTGTGGTGTAATCCATTACGCCACCCCCGCGGTGTTGGCTTTCATGCTTTCAACGAAGGCATGCACCTTGGACGCTGGCCAAAAGGAATTGCGCCCCATCTTGACCATGGCCGCACGCAGCGGCTGACATTCGTAAATGGCCGTCTGGCAGAGCCCGGTCACGTGGCGCACCTCATCAATGCGCATCATGCGGTCTGGCTGGTTGCTTTTCGCCAGGGATTCGGAGACCGCTTCCGAAACGGTGCGGCGGATATCTTCGATCAGTGCCGCGTTAGCCTGCGACGTTGGCTTTTGTTTGCTGGTGGGCACTTTTGGCTCCGGGCTGTGAGTACGGCCCCATTGGAGCGTGCCACCCGCTGGCAAGGTGGCACTTTGCTACTTTGCTTTTTTGCCACTTGGCGGATTCGCTATCACTTCTGCGCACACGCCTTTGAAGGTGCGGCGGTCCATCGACGAAATACCAGCGACGAGCTTGCTTGTCACCGCCCCAAATAGTTCCGAATCAAGCGGCAAACTGGCTTTACCGCGCTGTTCAAGGCCCGAGTAGATGGTGCGCACCAATACGTCGCGGCTCTGCTCTTGGTAGTAATTTGCATCGTCGGACAGAAGCGCCGCCGCTTTTTGGAGTGACCCAAGGTCATGGCCGCGCTTCTCTTTTCCCTTCGGCGTTACACCCCGAGCATTTATGCGCAGCGGACTATCTGACGGCAACAACCTCACAAGGTCAGGGCGCGAAGCTAGCCACGCCTGAGCCTGTCGAATTTCGATGCCGTACATCGCGGGTTCGGTTTTTTCCTCGGTTTCAAGCTCGACAATTTCGCTGCGCTTCACAGCGCCCAGGCCACCACCCAACCACGCCGCCGGGGTTACCGCTTCGCAATGGTATTCCGCCGTGAACTGGCAACCAAGCTCGTCCGCTCTTAGCGCCGTGTAAACGGCGGCTTTGAAGCGAGCGCGTGGGACAGCCATGGCGCAGTCTGGCGGGAATGCCAAAGCGATGAAGTCCGCCGGGTGGATCCATCGCGGCAAGGTTCCCGAGTCATGGTCCGCCACCAGGGCGTCAAAGTCAGCGGATGGGGATGGCCACCAGCGGCATATGGCGGCGTCAGATACGTACGCATTTCGAGTAGGCGGGCCGACCCGCGCCAGCATCGCCTCGCGATATTGCAACTCAAGCGGACTTAACACACGGTCGGGCGTTATCTCGCCCTGCTGAGATTCAGTACAGGGCGGGCATTCTGACGCATCTACACGAGGTTGGGACCCTGTTCTAATCAGCTCGGCGTGGGCTTTTCTCAGTAGCTTGATGTCGCGAGGATTCCCACCAGCAGCCGAAACCCGTGCTTTCAGGGCTCGCGCCGTTTCTTCGGAAACTATCAGCGGTGGTGATTCGCTATCGTGTCCCGCCAGGCGAAGGCGTGAAACCCGGCCTTTCTTCGTGTCAGTCATCCGCTGCCCTTTCATCAGCGCCCCTTCGCAAAGCGTCTGCGCCAGGCCGGGGAAAGGGAATCCGGCTTTTCGTACCCGGTGGCCGCCGGGTACTAGGCGCAGCCTGTCGTCAGGATACCCCACAGCCAGGCACTTATATGACAGATTGCGGGGTGTCGTTGTACCGACCTGTACCGACCGAAAACCGCTGTACCGACCTCATTTGTCGGTGAAAAAAAGCGGAGAAAATGCTTTTATGAACAGATGGATAGGTGATTCCGTACCGACTGTACCGACCTGTACCGACCAAAAAAACAAGCAACGCAGTAACGCACGCGCTAACAACTGCTCGGATTCGACTGCTGAGGACCGGCAGCCTTCAAAGGCCGCAAAGGTGGTGCAATTTCTCGTGCAGGATTGGTGCACCCACTCCCATGCGCCGGTCTGGTGGAATCATTCCAATTGCCGCCCGCTGCCCTCGCTCAGCTTGCGGCGCGAATTGGGGTCACTACGGAGTCACCCGCTTTCAGCCGGTCCAGAAAATCCGCCCATGCCTGGAGCATGTCGCGCCGTTGGTCAAAAAACGTGGTTCGGTTGTAGGCGCGGCCATTGGGGTCTTTGACCGAATGGGCGAGCTGTTGCTCGACATACTCAGCGGGATAGTTGAGGCGTTCCACCAGCAGCGTGCGGGCCATGGCCCGGAAACCGTGCACGGTCATCTGGTCTTTGTAGCCCAGCCGGTGCATGGCGGCGATCATCGTGGAGTCCGACATAGGGCGCTTGAAACTGCGCACGCTGTGGAAGAGGTACTCACTGCGGCCGGTGATCTTGTGCAGGTCTTCGAGCAGGGCTAGTGCCTGCGCTGGCAGGGGTGTGATTACCGGCACGCCGTTCTTGCTGGGTTTGTAGTTCCACGTGCCAGCGGCCAGGTCAAAGTCTGCCCATTTGGCTTGCCGCAGTTCACCAGGGCGGACAAACACCAAGGGGGCGAGCTGCAGGGCGATGCGCGTCATGGGTGTGCCGTTGTAGTCCTTCAAGGTTCGGAGCATCAGCCCGATTTCCTTTTCATCCACAAGTGCAGCGTGGTGCACCACCGCCTTAGGTTTGGCAATCGCGCCGCGCAGGTCTGCGGCTGGATCGCGCTCAGCCCGCCCGGTGCGCACCCCATAGCGGAAAATCTGGCTACACAGCACCCGCACGCGCATGGCGGTTTCGGTTTTGCCGTGGCGCTCAATTCGGCGCAGTACGTCCAACAGGTCTAAGGGTTCAATGCCGCGAATGGCCCTTGCCCCCAAAGCGGGATAAATGAACCGTTCCAATCGGCTGATATTCCGTTCGCACGTTCTCTCGGTGACCTGCTTGCGATGCACCTCATCAACCCATTCCTCTGCTAGGGCCTGGAAGGTTTCGACCACGGCCCGCTTTTGAGTCAGCTTCACTTGCTGGCGGATCGCGCGCGGGTCTTTGCCCTCTGCAAGCTGCGCCTTGACCTTGGCCAGCTCAAGCCGGGCTTGTTTCAGCGATATACCCGGCGGCTCGGTGCCAAACGTACCCAACGCCAGAGGTGGGCGGTCCTGACCGGCAAAGCGGTACTTGATGCGCCACAGCTTCGAGCCGCTGGCGGTGACTTGGATATACAGCCCCGCACCATCTGCCATGCGGTACGGCTTACCGTCCGCCGGGGCTTGGGCGTTCAGAATGGCCGGTACTGTGAGCTTGTTTGTCTGCCGCGTGCTCATGGTTTGGGTATATCGCGTTTTGGGTACATCGTGAATGTACCCAGATATGTACCCAAAAGCTAGCGGATGTACCCAACCCTTAACGGTGGTTGGCGATGGATAAAACCGGCGTGAGCCCTTGTTTTATCTGGCTTCGTGGTCCTCAGTGAAGGCCCGCGAAAGTCAATATGGAGGCTAGGGCCGGAATCGAACCGGCGTCCACGGCTTTGCAGGCCGTTGTATAACCACTCTACCACCTAGCCAAGGTGTCACTTACAAAAAACCCCGGCGTACCGGGGTTTCCTGGGAATATTTTTGGAGCGGGAAACCGGGTTCGAACCGGCGACCTCAACCTTGGCAAGGTTGCGCTCTACCAACTGAGCTATTCCCGCACCGAAGCTCCGCATTTTGGAAGAATCTAAAAAGAATGTCAAGGGTATTCGGGGGATTATTTTGCGGTCAATCGCGAAAATTTGGCCAGGCCGCCCGCAAGTACAAAAACATCGACCACACGGTGAGCACGCTGGCGATGAGCAATAAGGCATAACCCACCTCGTAGACCGGCAGCCCAAAGGTCGGCACTCGCCAGAGCATCAGTGAAATTGCGGTCATCTGAAACGCGGTTTTCCACTTGCCCAAGGTCTGTACTTTGACCTGTGCGCTTTGACCCAACTCGGCCATCCACTCCCGCAATGCGCTGATCGTGATTTCGCGACCGATGATGATGGCTGCGGGGATCAGCACGATGACGCGAGGGTCCTGCTGGACCAGCACCACCAATGCGGTAGCGACGATCAATTTATCGGCGACCGGGTCGAGAAATGCACCGAAAGCCGAAGTCTGATTGAAGCGACGCGCAAGATAGCCGTCCAGCCAATCGGTAATGGCTGCCGCGATGAAGATCAGCGCGGCAATAATCGTGTTGTCCGGAATCTTCAGGTAGTAAAACAGCACAAGAACCGGAATCGCGACGACGCGCAGGAGGGTCAGCTGAGTCGGTAGGGTGAGTTTCATGCGCGCTCAATCGGTGTCATGCAGGTGATCATACAAGCGCTGTGCCAGCTTTCGGGAAATTCCCGGCACTTTGGCCAGATCATCCAGGCGGGCGCGACGAACCTGGGCCAAACCGCCAAACTCCCGCAGTAGCGCACTGCGCCGCTTGGCGCCCAGCCCGGAAATTTCCTCCAGTTCACTGGTGGTGCGAGTGCGGGCCCGTTGCCCGCGGTGCCCTGCCAATGCGAACCGGTGGCTTTCGTCGCGGATTTGCTGAATCAGATGCAGAGCCGGGTCATCCGCTTCCAGAATCAGCGGTTCATTTTGCTCGGGCAGATGCAGCTCTTCTTCGCCGGCGCGGCGCTCCGGCCCCTTGGAAACGCCCACGAGGCGCACCAATTCCTCAAGCTCCAATTCCCGCAAAGCGGCCAACGCGGCACCGACCTGCCCTTTGCCGCCATCGATAAACAGGATGTCAGGCGGCGGTGTTTCGCCTTTCTTGATCCGCGCGTAACGCCGGGATACGGCCTGGTGGATGGCGGCATAGTCGTCGCCGGGTGTGATTCCGTCGATGGCGAATCGCCGGTACTGGGCTTTTTCCGGACCGAGTGCACCGAACACTACACAACTGGCGCGAGTGCCCTCGCCCCGCATGTGGCTGATATCGAAGCACTCCATGCGCGTGATAGGCGCTGCCAGGTCCAGACGCTCCTGAAGCACCACGTAGCGCCCTTCGACGGTCTCGCGCTCGGCCAGCCGGCTGATCAGCGCGGCGTGCAAGGATTCTGCAGTCATCTCCTGCAATCGTTTGCGAGTTCCGCGGATCGCACGCGCATGCACCCGTACCGTCATCCCGGCTTTGGCGCTGAGCACAGAAGCGATGGCGTCCTCGTCACCCACTTTCTCGGAAAGAATGATTTCCCCGGGCGGGTGTCGTTCCAGGTAATTGTGCTGAATGAACGATCGCAGGACTTCTGCCGTATCCGCTTCCGCGGCACCACGTGGAAACTGCGTGCGTGTGCCCAGGCTGCGGCCGCCACGGACCGGCATGATGGCGATGCCGACCAAGCCATGGTGGCGCGCAACGCTCACCAGGTCGAAGTCGCTGCTGGCGTCGGTGACGACGCGACTTTCCTGCAGTCGCTTCAGCGCCATGATCCGGTCACGCAATTCGGCAGCCTGCTCGAAATGCAGGTCACGGGCGGCCCCCTCCATGCGCTGATTCAGCTCGGCCACGACTTGATCACCCTGACCGGCCAGCACTTCTTTCGCCGCGCTGACATCTTCGCGGTAACGGGTCGGTTCAATCTCGCCGGTGCACGGCCCGCTGCAACGTTTGATCTGAAACAGCAGACAGGGGCGCGAACGATGCGCAAATTCGCTGTCGCGGCAGGTGCGCAGGCGAAACGTGCGTTGCAGGGTGGTAATCGTCTCACGCACAGCGGCGGCCGATGGGTAGGGGCCAAAGTAGATGTCCCCCGGGTGCTGTTTGCCACGGTGCAGGCTCAGGCGCGGGGCGTCACCACCGCCTATTCGAAGCCACGGATACGATTTGTCATCTCGAAAAGAGATGTTGTACCGCGGCTTGAGTGATTTGATCAGTTCATATTCGAGGATCAGCGCCTCGTCTTCAGAGTGCGTGACGGTGATTTCGATGCGCGCAATCTTGGACACCATTTGCGCGATGCGCGGCGTCTTCGCCGAGGCGCTGAAATAGTTGCTGACCCGATTCTTGAGGTTGCGTGCCTTGCCGACGTACAGGACCTGATCTTCAGCGTCGAACATCCGGTACACGCCGGGCTTGCTGGTCAGGGATTTCAGGAACGACTTGGCGTCAAACTCCACAGCGCAATCCAGAAGCGGTCGTGCCCCTTGTCGGCACGCACATGGTCAGTCCGGCTTTTTCTGAGCCATTTCGTCGTCGAGCACGCCGTAACGCATGGCCATCCGGGTGAGTTCAACGTCATTGGTCACGCCCAGCTTCTCGAACAGACGATAGCGATAGGTACTGACGGTTTTGGGAGACAGACACAAGGCGTCGGAAATGGCTTGGTTGCTCTGCCCTTGCGTCACCATCAGCATGACCTGCATCTCGCGCTGTGACAGCCGCTCGAACGGGGAAGCTTTGGGGTCGTGTCCCTGGATGAAGCTGGCAGCCAGGTTGGCGGCGACACTGGATGCGACATAGACACCGCCCTGGGCAACCCGCCGAATGGCTGACACCACCTCGTCGGCCGCCGCATCCTTGCTGATATAGCCCTTGGCGCCCGCACCCAACAGCCGGCTTGGCCAGGGCTCCTCCACATACATGGAAACGGCGATTATCTTGATATCCGGGTGACGCGCCAGAATCCGTCGGGTGGCTTCCAGGCCGCCGATGCCGGGCATATTGACGTCCATCAGAATGACGTCTGGCACATGCTCACGGGCCAAGTCCACTGCATCTTCGCCGTTGTCGGCTTCGGCCACCACCTCAATTCCTGGCGTGTCGGTTAACACGCGCTTAAGCCCGGCGCGAACCAGGCGGTGATCGTCACAAAGTATCAGGCGAATATTGCTCATGAAGGGATTCTAGCCTTGCTCCTTCAAAAAGGCGCAGTGGCGTCGTTGGCACGTGCACTTCGATCAGCTGGAAAAAGTGGCAGGAGCAGCTCTTGCGACCAGGCGGAGCGATAAGGCTCGGGGCTATGGACATCAGCGGCGGTAAAAGCCGAAGTTCTGGCCCAAAGCACCTGATTACGTTGCAGATCAACCAGCGCAACCTGGTAGGCCATGCCGTCTTTGGGGAATTGGACCTGGCCCTCATCGTCCCGCGGGATGCCTGCTGATTTGAACCCGGAAAACAGCGCATTCACCGCGCGTTCCCCGCCAGAGTAGGAAGCCGCCAGACCCTGCACCAACAGGACCTTGTCGGATTCGAGCCACTGGCTCAATTGGCGTGTGTATGCCGGGGAGATACTGATCGGACGTGGGCTTCCAGCGTCAATCCGGCCTCGGTTCACCGCAACCGCCGTCCAGCTTTGTTCCTGGAAATGACGAACGAGCTCCAGCTCATCGAGCGATGCGGCATCCATGCGCTGACGATTGATCAGCAGCATCTCTCCACCAAAGGTGGGGATTCCACGTCGAATCGCCATTCGGTAGCGCTGCTCTGCACCCAGATCCGCGCAGACGAGTGGCGCCAGCACACTCTTCAGCGGTACTGCATTCTGCTCGGCAATGGCACCCAGACGCACCTGCAAAGCATGCAGTGCGGCTTCGCTCTGCTCGAGATCCAGGGTGACCTCGCCAATGGCATTGTGCGTGACGCAAGCGCCGACAATCGCGCTGACGCCATCTTGAGCCAGAGTCGCTGCAAGCTGCTGGGTTGCCGTCGTTTGCCCATCGGGTGTGCTGGCGCAAGCGACCAGGCACAGGCACATCAGCAGGGAATAGAAAGGTTTCGTCAACAGCATGGTCTCTGGCTTGTTCATGTGCGGGGCAAAAAAAAGTCCGCGGTGCCTCTGCGGTACCGCGGACCATTCTAATCAGCCCTTAAATCAGAACTGCTCTTCTTCGGTCGAGCCTTCCAGAGCCTTGACGGAGGATTGGCCGCCCTGGATCACGGTGGTGACGTCGTCGAAGTAGCCAGCGCCGACTTCCTGCTGGTGCGACACGAAGGTGTAGCCGCGCTCGCGGGAAGCGAATTCCGGCTCCTGCACCATGTTGGTGTAATGCTTCATGCCTTCGCCGCGTGCATAGTTGTAGGCGAAGTCGAAGGTGCGGTACCAGTTGACGTGGATACCCGCCAGCGTGATGAACTGGAACTTGTAGCCCAGTGCCGACAGGTCGTCCTGGAAGCTGGCGATTTGCGAATCGGACAGGTTCTTCTTCCAGTTGAAGGATGGCGAGCAGTTGTAGGACAGCAGCGTACCCGGGTGCGCGGCGTGCACGGCCTGGGCGAATTCGCGGGCGAAGCCGATGTCCGGCGTACCGGTTTCACACCACACCAGGTCGGCGTACGGTGCGTAGGCGATACCACGGCTGATAGCTTGCTCGAGGCCGTTCTTGACGCGATAGAAGCCTTCTGCGGTGCGCTCACCAGTGACAAAGGGCTTGTCATTCGGGTCGAAATCGCTGGTCAGCAGGTTTGCGGCTTCGGCGTCGGTACGTGCCAGCACGATGCTCGGTACGCCCATGACGTCGGCAGCCAGACGCGCAGCAATCAGTTTTTGTACGGCTTCCTGAGTCGGAACCAGCACCTTGCCGCCCATGTGGCCGCACTTCTTCACGGCAGCCAGCTGGTCTTCAAAGTGAGCAGCGGCCGCGCCGTTGGCGATCATGTTCTTCATCAGCTCGTAAGCGTTCAGAACACCGCCAAAGCCCGCTTCGGCGTCGGCAACGATCGGCAGGAAGTAGTCGATCGCGTCTTCTTCTTTCATCTTGCCGTCAGCGATATTTTTCCACTGAATTTCGTCGGCGCGCTTGAAAGTGTTGTTGATGCGGCGAACCATCGTCGGCACCGAGTCGTACGCATACAGCGACTGGTCGGGATACATGGTTTCGGAGGTGTTGCCGTCGGCAGCAACCTGCCAGCCCGACAGGTACACGGCTTCCAGGCCGGCTTTGGCCTGTTGCATGGCCTGGCCAGCGGTGATCGCACCAAATGCGTTGACATAGCCCTTCTTGGAGTTGCCGTTGACGGCATCCCACAGGCGCTCGGCGCCACGACGGGCCAGCGTGTATTCCGGTTGAACGCTGCCACGCAGACGAACGACGTCAGCGGCGGTGTAGCCACGCTTCACATTCTTCCAACGTGGGTTTTCAGCCCAGTCCTTTTCTAGGGCCTTGATTTGGTCTTCGCGAGTCATGTGCGATGGTTTCCTTGGGACAGATGAGTGATACACCCGGCGGGTGTCCTTGCGCCGGGCACGTGCCCTCGCGGGCAGTGAGTGATGAGCCGCACCGTCATGGAGCCGCCCTCACTGGGGGGAAAACAGGCAGATCGTGCGCGAGGCAGATCTTCAGCAAAAGCTCGGCAGCTTCTGCAGCCTGGTCATTCTCCGTGGGGCGGGTTTCCCGCTCCAGTCGGATAATTTCGAGTTCTTCGGCGATGATGCTGCGAACCAGTTCGGCCTCGATGGGGCGACCGTCATCCAGCACGGCGCCGGCGGTGTGTATCCACTGCCACAACTGCTGCCAGCACAGCGCCGTGGAGCCGGCGTCCTCAATCTGGTTGTAGAGCGCAAAACGAGCGCGGCCTTGCAATGCCGCCTCAATGCCCTGGATCGCCACACCGATGTTGTTGCGCAACCCGGCCTCGCTGACGGGGCCCTGGCCGATGGCCTGCAGGTCTGCGGCCTGAATGGCCCAATCCAGAGGGCGCTCAAGCTGGTTGCTGGTGGGCATCATGTCGCTGAATACGTCGTCGACTGCATCGACGAGTGCACTGTGCGCAAACGCCACGCCGTCATAGCCGTTGCGCAGGCGTTGGCGCGTCAATTCCGCCGTGCGCTCGAGGATCGCACTCTGCGCTACTTCGTCATCATGGATGGGGAGCGCAGGCAGCATGCCGCTCAATGCCAGAACACCACGGCGATGGGCGGCAACCGTGAAATGTTTGGCCAGCGCATCAGCCAGCGTGTATTGCAGCGTCAGTGCGTCCTGTCGGGCGGGTTGCCAGCAGTCATCCGCTTTCGGCCCGTTCAAGATCATGTCGCTGAAGATCGGAGCCAGACTCATACGCATCGCGGTCACGCGATCGCGCAATGGATAAACCACATCGTCGATGTGGCGTACGGCTGCGTAGGTATCGAGGCGCAACGTGACTCGGGTGGAAGCCAACGGCAGGCCGAGCGCTCGCTCGAGTTCTCCGAGTACGCGCTCCCAGCGCTGGGCATCCAGCGCGTCCCGCACTCCGGAAAGCTCGATGCATAGTGGGCGCTGGGCATCGACCAAGGCCGGCCCGGCATTGGCCAGAAAAGACACCGCATCTTCGATGGCAGCGCGAAAATCGCCTTGCACCGGCGCGCGCAGCCGTAGCAGCACATTGGATTTGATATCCGTCAGCGCCCAGCCGCAAACCGATTCAAACGCCTGCAGATAGGTTTCCTTGTCGGCGTAACGCAGTGCATCCAGATCGACAACGATGCCCTGGACGGGAGCCTTGGCCGCACTTTGCAGAGCCCGCAAATTGGGCGCAATCACCAGGTCAACCTTGCGGTTGGCGAGCGGCGTTGGAATCGGGCCTATAGCCCACTCCTCCGGTGCGCTGGGAACGGGGGTGTTAGGCTCGGACCACCATTTGTGGGCCAATGTAGCCAAAGCCTTTGCGCGCGGCCCCGGGAAACTGGAATGCCCGGACGGCGCTTGCGCAGTAGAGTTGCCTTCTGCGTTGGTCACCGTCATCTCGTCGGAATCATTCCCTGTGTCGAAATCTATCAGGACGAAATCGCGTCGGTTGGCCATTAATGTGGCGTCGCACCATCGCGATACAAATCCTGTCAATTATAGCGCGGATTTGGGCAAGTCCTCAGCGCGGTCGAAATACGCCCCATCTCAGGTGGTTCTCTTCAACAAACCCTGGGGTGTATTGAGCCAATTCACTGCCGAAGGCGGACACCGTAGCCTGGAGGAGTTCGCCCTGCCGTCGGGGGTGTATGCGGCGGGCCGCCTCGATCGGGATAGTGAAGGTCTGCTCGTATTGACCAACGATGGCGCCCTGCAGGCTCGCATCAGCCATCCGCGAAAAAAGTGGCCCAAGGAATACGTGGTCCAGGTCGAAGGAATTCCGGATGACGATCAGCTGAGGCAGTTGCGCACCGGTGTGGTGCTCAAGGACGGCATGACCGCCCCGGCCGAAGCCGACCTGATCGCCGACCCTCAATTCTGGGAGCGCGTGCCGCCAGTACGCGAACGAAAAACCGTTCCGACCAGCTGGTTGCGAATCGTGTTGCGCGAAGGGCGGAACCGGCAGGTGCGACGCATGACGGCGCATGTCGGGCTCCCGACCTTACGCTTGGTGCGCACCCGAGTGGGCCCGCTGGAGCTGGCCGATCTGCAGCCGGGTCAGTGGCGCCTGCTGGACTCCGCGATGCTTTCCGGGCTGCACGAATGGCAGCCGCCAGCGTTCAGACCTCGGTGATCTGGGCGCTGGAGACGACGATGCCGTCTTCGTCTGCGTACAACCAGTCGCTGGGAGCGATCCGTAGGTCGGCAAAGCAGACTTCCAGATCCTGCTCCCCCACCCCACGCTTCACGCTCTTCTTTGGGTGGCATGCCAACGCCATGATGCCGATGTCCTGGGCGCCCAGCTCGGCGCGATCGCGCACACAGCCGTACACCACAATTCCGGACCAGCCGTTGTCGACGCCAAGCTGACCGAGATTTCCGCCAACCAGCGCGCAGCGCAACGAGCCGCCACCGTCGATGACCAGCACACGCCCATCGCCGGGCTGTTCCAGCATGTCGCGGACCAGGGAGTTGTCCTCGAAAACCTTGATGATTTTGACCGGCCCGGAGAATCGAACCGTTCCCCCAAAGTGCTGAAAGACCGGAGCGGCAACCTGGGTTGCGGGATGCGCGTCAGAAATATCGGTGGTAGCGAAACTCATGATGTGGACTCCGAACGGGAAAGACGAGGAACCGCCAGGCTGACCAACGCCAGGCCGGCAAATGCGATCAGCGTCCAGGCCGGAATGCTCAGGCCCAGAAAGGCACCCTCGATGGCTGCGCAATCTCCATCCCCCTTGAGGACGGTGGCGATCACCTCGTTCAAAGGCTGGATATCAAGCATGTAGTCCAAAGAGGGGCCGCACGCAGGAACCTGATCCGGTGGCAATCCCTGCAGCCAGACATGACGACTGGCAATCGCGATCCCGGCGCCCGCGGCGGCGGTTGCCAGCAGTGAATACACCCAGCGACCGAAACCCGTCGGGCCGTGGATGGCGGCCAGCAGCCAGACCAGCGCCACAGCAATCATCGCAACGCGCTGAAAGATGCACAGTGGGCAGGGTTCGAGCAACAGCACGTATTGCAGATACAGGGCGAATGCCATGGCAAACGTTGGCACCAGAAAGCCGGCAAATGCCCAGGTTCGAAACGAGAAACGGGTCATCAGTGAGAGATCACGCAGTGGAGCGCGGGAGTGTACCCGTCCGACGGACACTCTTTCATTCGGGAGTCATTCGGTATCCTTGTCGATTACTTCATTCCCCGCCGACACCGAACTATGCGTCTTTCCGCTCTGACCGCCATCTCACCAATCGACGGCCGCTATGGCGGCAAAACCCAGGAATTGCGCGAGATTTTCTCCGAGTACGGCCTGATCCGGCACCGTCTGCTGGTGGAGCTGCGGTGGCTGATCGCGCTGGGCGATGCTGCGGGAATCCCCGAAGTCCCGGCTTTTGACAGCGCAATCAAGGCGCAGATCGAGGCGCTGTTCGCCGATTTTTCGGTCGAAGATGCAGAACAGGTCAAAAGCATCGAGCGCACCACCAATCATGACGTCAAGGCTGTCGAATACTTCTTGAAAGACAAGTTGAAGAACATTCCGCATCTTTCTGATTACATAGAATTTACGCATTTCGCATGCACTTCGGAGGACATCAACAACCTCGCCTATGCGCAGATGCTCGCCCGGGCCCGCAGTGAGTACCTGCTTCCCGTGCTGGATCGACTGCTCTCGCAACTTGCGGCGATGGCGCATGAACTGGCCGACGTGCCGATGATGTCGCGTACCCACGGCCAGCCCGCATCACCGACGACGATTGGCAAGGAACTGGCGGTATTCGTACAGCGTCTGCGTCGCCAGCGTGAACAGCTGACCCAGGTGGAGATCCTCGGCAAGATCAACGGCGCTACCGGAAACTACAATGCCCACCTGGCCGCCTACCCCGACGTGGACTGGGAAGCGCTGTCTGTGAGTGTGATCAGCGGGCTGGGCCTGCAGGTCAGCCCGGCGACCACACAGATCGAGCCGCACGATTACATGGCTGAGTATTTCGCGGTGCTGGTGCGGATCAATACCATCCTCACCGACATGGCCCGCGATATCTGGGGTTATATCTCGCTCGGGTTCTTCAAACAAAAAACCGTCGAGGGGGAAGTCGGCTCCAGCACCATGCCGCACAAAGTGAACCCCATTGATTTCGAGAATGCCGAGGGCAACCTGGGGATGGCGACCGCGGTGCTGTCGCACCTGATCGAAAAGCTGCCGATTTCGCGCTGGCAGCGCGACCTTACCGATAGCACGGTGCAGCGAAATCTGGGCGTGGGCATCGCGCACATGGCCATCGCATTTGCCTCCCTGGAGAAAGGACTGGGCAAGCTGGAGCCGAATGCGGCTGCGATGGCGGCGGATCTGGACGCCAACTGGGAGGTGCTCGGCGAGGCCGTGCAGACCGTGATGCGGCGGTATGGCATTCCGGAGCCTTACGAAAAGCTGAAGGCATTGACCCGTGGCAAGCGGGTCAATCAGGCCGGTCTCGCAACCTTCATTGACGGGCTGGAGCTGCCGGATGCCGTTAAAGCCGAACTCAAAGCTCTGACTCCGGCGAGCTACATCGGAAACGCCGCAGCCCAGGCCCGCCGCGCCTGATGACCGTATCCGAAGCGATTAAATCCCGGCGATCGATCAAGTATTTCGATCCCGCGTATGCGCTCAGCTCTGCCGAGGAAGCGCAGCTCTGCGAGGCGGCTCGCCTCTCGCCGACGGCTTTCAACATTCAGAATGGGCGCTACGTCCTGGTCCGTGAAGCGCAATTGAAATCGGATATTCGTAAGGCCGCATGGGATCAGCCCCAGGTGTCCGATTGCTCGCTGCTGATGGTGTTGTGCTACGACCTTATGGCCTGGGATCGCGAACCCGAGCGCTACTGGCGGAATGCTCCCACCGAGGTTGCCGCTCAGATGGTGTCTGAGATCCGCGACTTCTACCGGGGTGACGAGGGGTTGCAGCGCGATGAAGGAATGCGGACCTGCGGTATCGCGGCCGGCGCTGTCATGCTCCAGGCGCGTGAGCTGGGCCTGGATACCTGCGCCATGGACGGCTTCGACTACAAGCGCGTGGGGCACTTGATTCAGTTGCCGCGGGATCACGAGATCTGCCTGATGATTGCCATCGGCAAGGCGATCAAGCCGCCCTACGAACGCCCGGGTCTGCTTGCCGCCACGGACACCATCGTTCAGGAGCGCTTTTAAGCTCTACATTTTCAGCACGATCACGCCACCTCCGCTGGGGCCTGCCGCGCCGGTTGCGACAGCGGCTGATCCACCATGGGATCCGCACGCTCCAGAATCGTTTGAACGTCCGTGCCCACCGGCAGAACGCCATAGTTGCGGGCGCCGGAAAGCCCCAACCGACTGGCGCAGAAGGCCTCGCTCACCGCAGCTGGTGCATGCCGGACCAGCAAGGTAGCGGAGAACGCTACCGCCATCTGGTCGACCAAATCGCGCGCCTGGAACTGCAGTTGCAGATCATCGGCCATTCTCAGTGCCGCAAAGCGCCGACCAAGTTCATCAATCTGTTCATCCAGGCGGTCGTTGCCGCCGCGGGCCAACTCCAGCTCAGCCATGAAGCTGTGCAGCACTGCCGGGTTCTTGCGCACAGCGCGCAGCACATCGAGACATTGCACATTCCCACTGCCCTCCCAGATCGGATTGATCACGGATTCACGGAACATGCGGGGAAAGATCGAGTTTTCCATCACCCCACTGCCACCCACGCATTCCATCACCTCGTAGCTGTGGCCGGGGCCGCGTTTGCAGATCCAGTATTTGCCCACTGCCGTGGCCAGTCGCACCAGGTTGGCTTCATGCGCATTGGTGTCGCGCTGATCCAGCGCCCGCGCCATGCGCATGACAAAGGCCACCGCCCCTTCGTATTCCAGGGCAAGATCAGCCAGCACGTTTTGCATCAGTGGCTGATCCAGCAGGCGCGCGCCAAAGGCTGCCCGCTGCCGGCAATGGTCGATGACGTGCGCGACACCCGCGCGCATCAGCGCTGCCGATCCCACCATGCAATCGAAGCGCGTCAGACTCACCATTTCAATGATCGTGGGGACGCCACGGCCCTCTTCACCGATCAACCAGCCACGGGCCTCGCGAAACTCCACCTCGCTGGAGGCATTCGAGCGATTCCCCATCTTGTCTTTGAGGCGAATTACCTGAAGCGCATTCTTGCTCCCGTCAGGCAGCCACCGCGGCACGGCAAAGCAGGATAGCCCCTGCTCCGCCTGCGCCAGAACCAGAAAAACGTCACACATGGGTGCCGACAGAAACCACTTGTGCCCCACCAGTGCGTACAGCTGGCCCGGGCCGGACTGATCGACGGCGGTTGCCGTCGTCGAGTTTGCGCGGACGTCCGAGCCCCCTTGCTTCTCGGTCATGCCCATGCCGACGGTAATTGCGGTTTTTTCGGTGAAAGGGACATTCCGCGGGTCGTACCCCCGATTCAGCAGGCGGGATTCAAACAGGGCTGCCACTTCGGGTTGCATGCGGATGCTGGGAACGGCCGCGAACGTCATCGTGATCGGGCAGCCATGGCCGGCTTCTATCTGACTGTGCAGCAGGCTCTTCGCCGCGCGAACCACGTGAGCGCCCGGCTGGGGGGCGGTCCAGGGCGCCGAGTGAATTCCGGATTCCAGCGCAGTTCGCATCAGGCGGTGGTAGGCGTCGTGGTAGTGCACCTGGTCGACGCGATTGCCGAACCGGTCATGTGTGTCCAGCGTGGGCGTATACCGATTGGCCAGATCCCCCAGCTCGCGGTATTCCCGCCGTCCGATGTCAGCGCCGAACGAAGAAATCTCCGCATGCCCCCAAGCGCCGCCCTCGCGTTCTACGGCTTCCTTGAGGGCCGTGTCGGTGGCATACAGGTTGTAATCGCCCAGTTCCCGGGCCGTATTTTCTACGCGGTGGGTTTCCCCCAAAGGGTTTTGTTGGTGCGACATCGCGCAGCGCTCATATTCAACCGAGCGCTTATATTACATGCCGTAGCAATACGCAGCCGCGAATTGTAATGCGGGTGTACTAGTCCGTTGTGCTCAGATAGGAATGCAGAACTTCAGGAACTGCCGCCGGCTTCTGAGAGGCGTAGTCGAACCAGACGATGACGGTACGCACGTCTGCCACGGCGGTATCTTCCCCTGCCTTGAAGATCGGGGTATTCAACTCCAGCGATGTGCGCCCGATACGGGTGATGTCCACCCCGATTTCCAGCCGCGCCGGGTAATGGACCTGACGGTGAAAGCTGCAACCGATATCGGCAAGAATCGGACCGGTTTCCATCTGGAAACGGCTGATTTCGGGGCCAAAGATCGTTTCGAAAAAGGCGATGCGAGCACTTTCCGAGTAGCTGAAATATTTGGCGTTGTTGACGTGACCCAGCATGTCCATATCGGCCCAGCGGACCTCCAGCGGCATCATCCACATGCCGGGCTTGCGGGTACTGATCGCAGGTCTGCCCATCAAATCAATCCTTGTGTGTTGAATTCATTGTCTGGATCTCCTGCAGACGCCGATGGGCGCGGCTGACGATGTCCAGCTGTTCCTCGAGCGAAGCGCGACTCCAGCAACCAATCTCATCGCTGGTGCGCCCGCAGCCGATACAGACCTCATGCGCGTCCAGCACACAGACCTGATTACACGGCGACGGCACTCCCTTGCCCAGATCCGCCATTAATTGAGGCCAAGCACTTCCGGCATGTCGTGCAGCCCGTTCTTGGTGCCCATAACCCAGCGCGCGGCGCGCAGCGCGCCGGTTGCGAAGTTGGCGCGGGAGGTGGCGCGGTGGCGGATCTCAACCTGCTCCCCTTGCCCGGCGAACAGCACGGTGTGGTCGCCAACGATGTCGCCGCCGCGAACGGTGGCAAAGCCGATGGCCCGTGGTGGACGAACCCCGGTCTGGCCAACGCGTGAATAGACGGCGTCGCCTTCCAGTGAACGGCCGGTGGCCTCCGCCGCGGCTCGCCCCAGACGCAAAGCGGTGCCTGAGGGCGCGTCTACCTTGTCCCGGTGGTGAGCTTCAATGATTTCCACGTCGGCGCTCTCGTCCAGAACCCGCGCCGCCATCTCGGTCAGCTTGACCGCCAGATTGACGCCCACGCTGAAGTTGGCGGCTTGCACCACGGCATGCGAGCGCGCGTATTCCTCCAGACGCGCCTGCTGCTTGGGATCCAGCCCGGTCGTACCGGTGACCAGCTTGCGCGGATATTTGGCCAGCACATCCAGGGCGCGCATGGTTCCTTTGGGACGGGTGAACTCGACCACCACATCGGCGGCGGCGATCGCATCTTCGAGGACGTCGGTAATCAGGATTTTGTTCGCGCCCACACCCGCCAGCGTGCCGCTGTCCTGTCCCAGCATCAGCGAGTTTGGTGACTCAGTCGCGCCGACCAGTTCCAGATCGTCCATCTGTGAAATCGCCGTCACCAAGGCACGGCCCATGCGGCCACCGGCCCCGTGCAGGGCGATTTTGATCGTACTCATTTCATGTGCTCTTCAATGAACTCGCGCGCCTTATCAAGCCACGAGCGGGATTGCGGATGATGGGGATTATCGCTGCCGCCCAGGGCTTCTCCAAATTCCCGCAGCAATTCGCGCTGTTTCTTGTTCAGGTTAACCGGTGTTTCCACCAAAATCTGGCACACCAGGTCCCCTTTGGGGCCGCCACGCACGGGTTTCACGCCTTTGCCGCGCAGCTGCAACGTGGCGCCGTTCTGGGTTTCTGCGGGAATCTTTAGGGTGCTCTGGCCTTCCAGCGTCGGCACTTCCATTTCCCCGCCCAGGGCTGCGGTCACCATGTCCACAGGAATCTGGCAGTACAGATTGTTGTCGTGGCGCTCGAAGAAGTGATGTGGCTCCACTTCGATCTGGACGTAGAGGTCGCCGGCGCCGGCTGCACCCTGCTCGCCTTCACCGCCGAGACGAATGCGGTCGCCAGTATCCACGCCTGCGGGAATGGTGACCTTGAGTGTTTTCTGCCGGGTCTGTTCGCCGCTGCCACCGCAGTCGCGACAGGGGTCGGCGATGACGGTCCCGCGGCCACGACACTGGGGACAGGTCTGGCTGACCGCGAGGAAACCCTGATTGATGCGTACTTGCCCGGCACCCTTACAGGTCGGGCAGGTTGTGGGCTGGGTGCCTTTTTTGGCGCCCGAACCATGACAGGTGTCGCAGGCCTCGTGCCGGGGAATGCGAATCTCAACCTCGGTTCCATGCACCGCATCTTCCAGGCTGATCGACAGGTTGTAGCGCAGGTCGGAACCACGCCGCGGCCCCCGCTGACGACCGCCGTTGAAGATATCGGAAAAGATGTCACCAAAAATATCGCCGAAACCGCCGTGGCCTCCCCCCCCTGCGCCGCCTCTGAGGCCCTCATGCCCAAAGCGATCGTAGACCTGCCGGCGCTCGGCATCGCAGAGCACCTCGTAGGCTTCCGATGCCTCCTTGAACTTTTCTTCGGCCTCGTCGTCATCCGGATTTCGGTCCGGGTGATAGCGCATCGCCAGGCGCCGATAAGCTTTTTTGATGGTTCCGACGTCGGCGTCACGCTCGACCGCCAAGACCTCGTAGTAATCGCGTTTTGTCATCACTCAACCCACATGACAAAAAGCGCGAGGACACCTGAGCACCCTCGCGCTTTTCTGGCATTTCGCCTCAAGCCGGGCGCGAGCACCCGGCACCTAAGCGCCTTATTTCTTGTCGTCGTCCTTCACTTCTTCGAACTCGGCATCGACCACATCGTCACCCGCTTTCGAATCGCTGGCAGACGCGGCATCGCCTTCCGCGTTGGCATAGGCCTTCTCAGCCAGTTTTGCGGAAGCTTGTGCCAATTCCTGTGTCTTGGCTTCGATGGCGTCCTTGTCACCGCCCTCCATGGCTTCACGCAAAGCCGCGACCGCTGCTTCGATGCTGGATTTCTCGTCGGCTTCCACCTTGTCGCCCAGCTCTTCCAGCGACTTCTCAACGCCGTGAATCATGCCTTCGGCCTGATTCTTGGTGTCAATCAGTTCACGGAACTTGCGATCTTCTTCTGCGTGCTCTTCGGCATCCTTGACCATGCGCTCGATGTCGGCATCGGAGAGACCCGATGAAGACTGAATGACGATCTTCTGCTCTTTGCCGGTGGCTTTGTCTTTGGCCGACACATTCAGAATGCCGTTGGCGTCGATGTCAAAGGTCACCTCGATCTGCGGCGTGCCACGCGGTGCCGGCGGAATGCCGGCCAGGTCGAATTTACCCAGGCTCTTGTTGGCGCCAGCCTGCTCGCGTTCACCCTGTAGCACGTGCACCGTCACCGCGCCCTGATTGTCGTCAGCGGTGGTGAAGGTTTCCGTCTTGCGGGTCGGAATCGTGGTGTTCTTTTCAATCAGCTTGGTCATGCGGCCGCCCAGGGTTTCGATACCGAGGGACAGCGGCGTGACGTCCAGCAGCAGCACGTCCTTGACCTCGCCGGACAGCACGGCGCCCTGAATGGCAGCACCTACCGCTACGGCTTCGTCAGGGTTGACGTCTCGACGGGGCTCTTTGCCGAAGAAGTTTTTCACCGCTTCCTGCACTTTGGGCATGCGGGTCTGACCGCCGACCAGGATCACTTCGTCGATTTCGCCCGCGCTCATGCCCGCATCTTTCAGCGCAGTCTTGCAGGGATCGATGGTGCGTTTGACCAGATCATCCACCAGCGCTTCCAATTTGGCGCGCGACAGTTTCAAGGTCAGGTGTTTCGGGCCAGAAGCATCCGCCGTGATGTATGGCAGGTTGATTTCGGTCTGCTGGGTTGACGACAACTCGATCTTGGCTTTTTCGGCAGCTTCTTTCAGACGCTGCATGGCCAGCGCATCGCCGCGCAGGTCCACGCCCTGGTCTTTCTTGAATTCATCGGCGATGTACTCGATGACGCGCATATCGAAGTCTTCCCCACCGAGGAAGGTATCCCCGTTGGTCGACAGCACTTCAAACTGCTTTTCGCCGTCGATTTCGGCAATTTCGATGATCGACACGTCGAAGGTACCGCCACCGAGGTCATACACCGCGATCTTGCGGTCGCCAGTGACCTTGTCCAGACCATACGCCAGTGCAGCCGCGGTCGGCTCGTTGATGATGCGCTTGACGTCCAGACCCGCGATTTTGCCGGCATCTTTGGTGGCCTGACGCTGCGAGTCATTGAAATACGCCGGCACCGTGATGACGGCCGAGTCCACTTTTTCACCCAGGTAGTCTTCGGCGGCCTGCTTCATCTTGCGCAGCACCGAGGCCGAAACTTCCGGCGCCGACATTTTCTTGCCGTTGATCTCAACCCAGGCGTCACCGTTGTCGGCTTTGACGATCTTGTACGGAACCATTTTGATGTCTTTCTGCACGACATCGTCTTCGAAACGACGGCCGATCAGACGTTTGATCGCGAAAACCGTGTTCTTGGGATTGGTAACGGCCTGGCGCTTCGCAGGGCGGCCCACCAGGGTTTGATCATCATCGGTGAATGCGATGATCGAAGGCGTGGTGCGCTCGCCTTCGGCGTTTTCGAGTACGCGAGGCGTGTCACCTTCAAGAATGGCAACACAGCTATTGGTGGTGCCCAGGTCGATGCCGATAGTTTTGGCCATGAGGGGTTACTCCGGTTCATGACGGAGACCCGATGGCCTCCGATAAGTTGAAAGTTGGCTCAAATGTGCGGTTGAACCCAGCGGTTTCAAGGCCGCCGGGCGATTTTTTCCCGCAGCAGGAATTAAGCGGCGGGTGGCGCCTGCGCGACGATCACCATGGCCGGGCGCAAAACACGCTCGTGCAACAGGTAACCCCGCTGAACCACATCAATAATGGTGTTGGGCGGGTGATCCGCAGTGGGCACGGCCGACATGGCTTCGTGCCTGGAGGGGTCAAACAGCTCGCCCTTGGCTTCGATGATGACGACGCCATGCTTGCCCAGCGCATCGGCAAACACTTTGCGGGTGAGCTTTACGCCTTCAATCACGGCCAGCTCGGCTGTCTCTACGTCCGCGGCTTTTTCCGCAGATTGCAGGCCAAGGTCCAGGCTGTCGAGCACTTCGATCAGATCCTTGGCGAATTTCTCGACCGCAAATTTCCGCGCGTGCTCGATATCACGCTCCGCGCGCTTGCGAATATTGTCCTGCTCTGCCGTCGCGCGGAGAAACCGCTCCCAATTCTCATTGGCTTTGGCGCGGGCTTCTTCCAGCGCCGCCTCCAGACTGGCTTCAGCAGCCTCTGAAGTTTCGGTCTCGGGAGCTTGCTCAACCTGATCGTTGGCGTTTTCTGGGGTGTCGTTGGCCGCAGATTGCGTCACGGTTTCATCCTAAAAGGTGGCAAAGCGCTACTCAATGGGGCTGGGTTCGTTCGGATTCAAGTGCGAGCCGAGAGCGCGGGCTGTCGCCTGCACCAGCGGGATGGTTGAGGCGTAGTTCATACGCATTGGACCGACGACACCAACGACTCCCACCTGGTCCCCATTGACCGCATAAGGCACCGTGATGACGCCACACCCTTCCAGGGCCTCCAGACCGGAATCCTTGCCCAGAAATATGCGCATATCTCCGGCCTGCAGGCAGTTCTCAAACAGATCCAGCCATTGCTGCTTCTGATCAAACACGGCAAACATTTCGCTCAAACGCTCCGGGGGCGTCAGGTTTTCATGAGCGAGCAGTTTGCGGTCACCCGCAATGCGGAACTTGGGTGAAGTCTCGGTGAGGTCGTTCAGCACCTGATGCAGCGCCGACAACGTGCCATGGACGTCGCGCTCCGAGCGCCGCAAATCCGATACCAGTCGTCGGTGAATTGCATCCAGATGGAGCCCACCAAAGCGCTCGGTGATCTGCCTCGCGGCATCGCGCAATCGCTCGGGGCTGACGGGATCTGGCAGCTCAAACACCCGGTTCTCAACCTCACCCGGTTCAAATACGAGCACAGCGAGCACGCGTCGGGCTTGCAGCGAGATGAACTCAATCTGCCGCAGGACGCGGCGGTTGCCTTGCGGCAGGCTGACGATGGCCGCCACATGACTGAGGTCCGCCAGCGTTTCCGCAGCCACCTTGCCCGGCTCTCTGCCGCGTCGCAGCTGCTCGCTGAGTTGGCGCCGCAGCGCCACCTCGCCGTCGGCCTCCAGTGGCGCCGGGACAAAGATCCGCTCCAGGAAGTGGCGCATACCCGCCGAGGTCGGCAGGCGCCCCGCCGAGGTATGCGGCGCGGCCAGCAGGCCCAAGCTCTCCAGGTCGGCGAGTACGCTGCGGATCGTCGCCGCGCTCAAGCGCATTCCCGGCATCTCGGCCAGGGTTTTTGAGCCAATCGCCTGCCCTGCAACCAGATAACGCTCGACCACCAGCTTCAGAATCAGGCTGGAGCGCAGATCAAGATCAGGACTGCTTTTGGGACGGTTGCTCATACCCTTTCAAGATAGGGGCGAAACCCCATAACAGCAAGATGTCTTTGCATTCGTGGGAACAACTGATGCTTGCGGTATGCTTGCGGCGCCATTTTTATCGGTGCTCAGAGGGAGTTGAACGGGGTTCCATTTAATCGCTGCGGTCTGGTCGCGAAACGGGATGCGCGTGACGTCAAGGCCACGCTGCAGTCTGTGCGCGCCTGCCTGGAAGCGTTGCAGGTGCCGGTGGTAACCGACCCGGACACCGCACGAACTCTGGCGCAGGATGTACCGGCCTACCCCTTGCCGGAAATTGCCTCCCACTGCGATCTGATGATCGTGATCGGTGGCGACGGCACCTTGCTGCGCGCGTGTCGCGCGGTGGTCCCCGATGGCCTCCCGCTCCTCGGTATCAACCTGGGGCGGCTGGGTTTCATGGTGGATATTGCCCCGGGAGCGATCGCGGAGGTTCTTCCCGCCATCATCGCGGGACGCCATGTGGAAGAAAAGCGCTTTGTCCTGGAAGCGCACCAGAACAGCGCCGATTCGTCCAAAGCGCTGGGGCTGGCCATCAACGACGTGGTGATTCGGCACCCGGAGCCGGTGTCGATGCTGGAGTTCGCAACGTACGCGGACGGCCATCTGATCAGTCATCACCGCGCCGATGGGCTCATTATCTCCACGCCAACGGGTTCCACGGCCTACGCCTTGTCTGCCGGCGGGCCCATGATGCATCCCGCCAGCGATTCGGTTGCCGTGGTCCCGATCTGCCCGCATACCCTGAGTGACCGCCCTCTGATTCTCCCCGCAGCCACTGCGGTGCGGGTTGAGGTCAGCGGGCGCGATGGCCGCGGCGCCATCGTGACGCTGGACGGTTTCCACAACACCGCGCTGGCTGATGGCGACAGCCTGTCGGTGCGTCGTTCATCCACCCCGCTCAAGTTGATTCATCCTGCGGATTACGACTGGTACAGCATCCTGCGCAGCAAACTCAACTGGGGCCGTGATAAACCCGCGTTTCAACCCGAGTAAGCCGTTCCATGCTCACGCGTTTGTCCATTGAAAATTTCGCGACGGTTGATGCCCTGGAAATGCAGCTCGGCTCCGGCCTGACTGTGTTGACCGGGGAAACAGGAGCGGGTAAATCCATCCTCTTCGACGCGCTGGATCTGCTCTTCGGTGCGCGCGCGGAATCGATGGTGGTGCGTACCGGCGAATCTCGCTGCCAGTTGGAGGCCGAAGTCAATCTTCGCGGCGAAGCTGAGGCGCTGAGCTGGCTGCAGCAGCATGAGTTGATCGACGAAGATGACCCCGAGTGCCTGTTGCTCCGTCGGGTCATTCGCGCCGACGGCGGTTCCAAGGCCTGGATCAACGGCCAGCAATCCACACTTGCCACGCTGCGCGAGCTGGCCGAAGTGGTGCTCGATATTCATGGTCAGCACGCGCACCAGGCTCTGCTGCGAGCGCCGGAGCAGCGCCGCATCGTGGACGATTTCGGCGGCCATACTTCAGAGTTGGAGGCTGTGCGCGACAGCTATCAGGCTTGGCGGGCCGCCCAGCGCGAGCTGGGATTGCTTGGCAGCTCAGCGCTGAACGATCCCGCACAACGAGAACTGCTTGAATACCAGTGTGCAGAGCTCAACGAGTTCGCGCCCCAAACCGGCGAGTTCGCATCGCTCAATGCGGAGTTTTTGCGCCTGAATCGCATCGATGAGCTGCGCAGTGACTGTGCCTGGCTGGAGGCCACACTCGGTGGTGACGACGCGATTGAGGACCAGTTGGCCGAAGCCGGCCGGCGCTGCGAGAAGTTGGTCGAAGCCCAGCCGGATTTGGCAGCGGCATTGGATGCACTGACCCAGGCGCGCGATGCCGTCGTGGATGCACGGCGGGAGATCCAGCATGCCGCGGACGGGTTTGAAAACGATCCGGAACGACTGGCCGAAGTCAGCAGCCGGCTGGATCAATGGGAGTCTTTGGCGCGCAAGCACCGTTGTCCGCCGGAAGATCTGGCCGAGTATGCCGCGACACTGAACGAGCAGCTCGCGGCAGCCGCCGGTGATGACCAACGCCGTATTGCGCTGGAAAATCACATCCGCACGTTGGTCACCGAGTATCAAGCCACTGCGGCAAGGTTGACTCAGGCACGCCTCGAAGCCGCCGAGAAACTGGCCGCCGTGGTTGCTCGGGACCTGCCCTCTTTGGGCCTGCCCCACGCGCGGATTCAGTTCACCCTGACGACCGACCCTGCGGCGAACAGTGCAGATGGCCAGGATCAGGTGCAGATTCAGGTCAGCCTGAACCCCGGACAGGCCCTGCAGTCACTGGCCAAGGTCGCGTCCGGTGGCGAGCTGGCACGGATCAGCCTGGCGATTGCCGTCAATGCCCACGCGACGCGCCGGGTTCCGATCCTGCTCTTTGATGAGGTGGATGTGGGCGTGGGTGGCGCCATCGCCAGCGCGATTGGCGAGCATTTACTGACCCTGGCCGCCAGCAATCAGGTCCTGTGTGTCACCCATCAGCCACAGGTAGCCGCCATGGGGCGGCAGCATTATCGGGTGCACAAAGAGGTGGAAGGTCAGCAGACGTTCAGCCGCCTGGTCCTACTCGATCACCCCGCGCGGGTGGATGAAATCAGCCGTATGGCCGGTGGACGGGAGATCACCGCGCAGACACGCGCCCACGCGGAAGCCTTGCTCGCAGCCCAAGACGCACACTGAATGCTGGAAATCAGCGCAGATTTTTGCGTCCTTCGCAATTTTCGCGCTGGCAGTCTCCGTAGATCACCAGGCTGTGATCATGAATGCGAAAGCCGTGCTGTTCCGCAATGGCTTGCTGACGATCTTCGATAACCTGATCCAGGAACTCGACCACCTCACCGCAGGTACTGCACACGATATGGTCGTGGTGCTTGCCGTCATCCAGCTCAAAAACGGCCTGCCCGCCATCAAAATTGTGCCGCGTTACCAGCCCTGCCGCCTCGAACTGGGTCAGTACGCGATACACCGTCGCCAGGCCAATCTTGCCCTCGTCGATGTTCATCAGCTCCCGGTATACATCTTCGGCACTCATGTGGCGCCCGGAATTGGTTTCTAGAATTTCCAGAATCGTGAGGCGCGGATGGGTGACCTTCAGGCCGGCCCGCTGCAAGTCTTTGGATTCCAATGAACGTCTCGCTACCGGTTTGGTTAAACTTGGATTATCCCGATTTCATGGATTGACCGCATCATCATGCGCCCAAACTTTCTGCGCTCTGTTTCTTTGCTTCTCTGTTTTCTCTTCGTTACGGGCTGCAGTACCTACCGTGTGACGGTCACTCAGGGCAACATGGTCAAACCCGACCGCCTCGCCCAGTTGGAACCCGGCATGAGCCCGGCACAGGTTGAATACCTGCTGGGCACCCCGCTTTTGCGCAGCTCCATTGCTCCGGAACGCTGGGACTACGTCCTGAAAGTGCAACGCGGCGCTGATGTCCTGCGGGAACGCCGGGTTACCGTGTTCTTCGAGGAGGGTGTGGTCTCGAAAGTGGAAGACACCAATCCGACCGGAGTTGCGGATGCCGACGAAACGCTTGAATCCGTAGAAACCGCGCCGGTGAGCAACTAGCGAAATACCTGCCTTGCGGGTTAGCTGCTGGCGTTACTGTCTTCGGCTTTCTGCTTGGCGCGAATCCGCCGCGCCTCTTTGGGGTCGGCGATCAGCGGGCGATAGATTTCGATGCGATCTCCGTCCTGAAGTTGGGCATCTGCCGTGGCCAATTTGCTCCAGATTCCATAGCGACCGTCCGCGGGCAGTCCTCCCGGCACCTTGTCGTGCAGCCCCGAGCGCTCGATGGCTTCGGCCAGGCGGCAGTTTTCCGGCACATTGATGGTCAACAACCACTGCTGGTCAGGCAAGGCATAGCTCACCTCAACACGTATCCAGCTATCGTCATGCATAGTCGTCGGGAATCCAGAATTCGATTAAAAACTGCCCCACCCCGCTGCTGTACAGCAGGAGAATGAGCAGGAACAGCCGCAAAGGATAGCGCCAGTAGAAATACATCGCGGCCGCTACCGGCAGCGGCATCCGCTGCGCCCACAGCATGGGCCCGGGGGGAAGGCTGCGCGTGAACATGCTCATCATCACCAGCGCGACCAGTGGCAGTAACGTGGATGCCAACAGCGGAATGACCCGCACCAATGACATCTGCTCCCGCGCATCGATGGACTCATCTATCGCCACGTCCAGTAATTCGGTCAACAGAGCCATTCCGCCCACCACGGCCAGCGTTGCGATGTAGCGCAACCTCGGAGCCCGCGTCGTCAGCCAGAGCACGATCACGTCGACGATCAACACGGTGGCGCGCAGCAAGATCAGCATCGCGGCAAGGCAGATCCCCACCTTGGCGGCTGTCGGGAGCGATGACGCAGGCAGGGTGCTTACAAAAAAACCCAGGCCGGAAGCTCTGATCGGCGAGTGCTCGAGGACCCATTGCCCGATGCCGAGCAGCGCTATCGACCACATGATCATTCCCGCGCTCGCCAACAGAACGACGCCGACTTCGCGTGCGTCGCTTAACGCGTCCTCCGTATCGGCGTAGCGCCCAATCGCTGTATGCATGACCCCCAGCCCCATCAGGGATGCCATCGCGCCGATACTGACGCCGTGCAGAAATCCTGCAATCCCGTTTTCGGCAAGTGCGGCGGTGGGCGTGGACTCAGAACTCCAAAGCGCAATCCCGATGCAGGCGAGAAACAGCCCGCCTAGGATGAGTCCGCCGAAATGGCGCAGCGGGCGCTGCCATGGGCCGGGGAGCGACGGGAGCAGCAGCGCCACGGCGAGCAGAGACCAGTAGACCAGGTTGATTGGCTGTAGCCACGTGTAGCGCAGTTCAACCGGTTTCGCGTTTCCAACACCTATCGTGGATGCGACCTCGCCAATAATTCCGGCGGCAAAACAGGCCAAGGTCGCCAGCAAGCCCAGCACGATCACCAGCAGAACTCCACCGATTGCCCAGGACATGCGCACATGACCTGCGCGCATGCCATCGAACATGGTGATCAGCAGGGAGCCGCCATGCAGTCGCCAGGACGTGAGTTCTGCCAGGTAGGCCGGCAGAGCAAGCAGCACAATCGCCGTGAAAAACCCCGGCAGCACCGCATCTCCTTGCTGGGCGATGGCCATGGGCAGCTGCACCATGGCGGCCAGGCCACCAATCCCGATGCTGAGGCTCAAGGCTCGCGGCGCTACACTCATGCCTTGCATGCTAGCGGCCTGCTGTCCTTTGCGCACTGGTCGCAGAGCTCACGACGCGCCCTGCAGACGCCTGAATACGGATTCCATGAGTAAAAAGAAAAAATCGCCCCCCGGTCGTTTGATCGCCCAGAATCGCAAAGCCCGACATCTCTATCAAATCGAGGAGGATTTCGAGGCCGGCATCGTGCTTGAGGGCTGGGAGGTCAAGGCCTTGCGCGAGGGGCGCGCGAATGTCGCCGAGGCGTACGTCCGCATCGACAAAGGTGAAGCCTGGCTGATCGGTGCGCAGATCCAGGCATTGCAATCAGCATCCACCCACGTGGTTCCGGAGCCAAATCGCACGCGCAAACTGCTGCTGCATGGCCGCGAGATCAGACGCCTCGTCGGACATACCGAGCGTGAGGGCTACACCCTGGTTCCCCTGGACATGCACTGGTCACATGGACGCGCAAAAATCCAGGTCGGTCTCGGGCGCGGTAAAAAGCAGCACGATAAACGCGCCACGCTGAAACAGCGGGACTGGGAGCGGGACAAGGCCCGGTTGATGCGCCATTAGCAGCGGCGCTGCCGAAATTCCCGTCACCTGAACGCAAGGAAGCCCGCATAGCGGGCTTCCAGGGTCTTTGGTAACAACGGCGACGGCCGTCGGAAGTTATGCCGCGAGGGCTACTTCAAAGTTGTCTTCATTGGCAACTATAGAGTTTGTGCGATTTACGGTCGTCACCTACCGAGCTGCCTCTTACGATCTTGCATGCCGTCGAGCCTATTTCACCCCCACAGTGGTGGAGGTGGCGGGTACCGCCCCCGCGTCCGACAAGCCATCCCGCTCAAGGGATTACAGCCATGCCCCTATTGTGGGGGCTGGCCCTGCTGCATTCAAGTCTTGTATTTTGTTGCGGCGCAACATACTATATGTGCTGGGTGAAGGCCGATCAGGAAGAACGGTGACCTCCATGCAAAAAAACATACAAAAAGAACAACCACGAATCGAGATCCTTGGCGATCACACGGTGCTGTATTACGCCGATGGCCGAACCAGCGTGCTGCGCGGAATCGTCCGTGAAGATATCGTTCAATCTCCAATCACTATGGCCCCAAGCACGGAGGCTGAAATCATGGCACCCGCAGAACCGCGAGATGGCATTACGCGGGGCTTGGCGCTGGGCTTGAGCATTTTCAGCGGAGTCCACGCGGTTATCGGCCTTGGATTTGGCTGGTTACCACGATTGCAACGCCCGTCACTGCAGCAGCTTGTGTCACAGCTCTTGGGCTCCTTTACACTGCGCGCTTACAGGAGACCTTCAAAAGCGCTGAGCCATGAGCGAGACAACCCCGGCCCGACTGCGGCTGCATATCCCCGAGCCGAAATCCCGGCCGGGTGAAACCCCGGATTTTTCGGATATCAGAGTTCCGGATGCCGGGATTCTGAACCGACCACCGGTGGACACACCGGATGAGCACATGCAGGACTTCGCCTTCGGGCTGATCCGCGTCCTCGATGAAAACCATCGGGCAGTCGGCGATTGGAACCCTCGCCTCTCGGCGGATACCTTGCGAGCCGGTCTGCGGTACATGCTGCTGACGCGCGTGTTTGACGACGCCATGCAGCGCTGCCAGCGGCAAGGCAAGACCAGCTTCTACATGAAGTGCACCGGTGAGGAAGCGGTGGCGGTGGCGCAGGCCATGGCGCATGACAATGACGACATGTTCTTTCCCAGTTACCGGCAGCAAGGCCTGCTGGTTGCCAGAGACTGGCCCCTGGTAGACCTGATGTGCCAGATCTTCAACAACCCGCGCGATCGAACCCGCGGGCGACAGCTACCGGTGCTGTACAGCGCGCGGGACGCCAATTTCTTCTCCATCTCGGGGAACCTGGGCACGCAGTACCCGCAGGCGGTGGGCTGGGCGATGGCGAGTGCGTACAAGCACGACTCACGTATCGCAGCGGCCTGGGTTGGTGATGGCACCACCGCGGAAGCGGACTTTCACCATGCCTTGACCTTCGCGACCGTTTATCAGGCACCGGTCATCCTGAACGTGGTCAACAACCAATGGGCCATCTCCAGCTACCAGGGCATCGCCGGCGGCGAGCAAAGCACCTTCGCCTCGCGCGCCCTCGGCTATGGCCTGCCGGGGCTGCGCGTGGATGGCAATGACTTCCTCGCGGTATACGCGGCGACACTGTGGGCTGCAGAGCGAGCCCGGACCAACGCCGGCCCCACGCTGATCGAACACTTCACCTATCGTGCTGCGGCGCATTCCACCAGCGACGACCCCTCGGGCTACCGCCCTGCCGATGAGGAAAAGTCCTGGCCGCTGGGCGACCCCATTGAACGCTTGAAAAACCACCTGATCGCGATCGGAGAGTGGTCGGAGGAGCAGCATGAGGCGCTGGGGGTCGAGCTACGGGCAAAGGTCAAAGCCGATCTGAAGGAAGCCGAGTCCTTCGGAACCCTGGGCACCCTGCCGGATGAGCCGCGTTCCATGTTCGACGACGTGTTCAAGGACCTGCCCTGGCACCTGGTGGAACAACGCGACGAAATGGAGAAGCTCTGATGGCGCGTATGAACATGATCCAGGCCATCAACTCGGCGCTGGATATCACGATGGGGCGTGACCCGAATGTCCTCGTGTTCGGCGAGGATGTTGGCTACTTCGGCGGGGTCTTTCGCTGCACCGCCGGTCTGCAGAAAAAATATGGCAAGACCCGCTGCTTTGACACGCCAATTTCCGAAGGGGGCCTGCTCGGCGCCGCAGTGGGTATGGGGGTCTACGGATTGCGCCCGGTGGCGGAAATCCAGTTTGCCGACTATATCTACCCGGCCTTTGACCAGCTGGTTTCCGAGCTGGCGCGACTGCGGCACCGCAGCGCCGGCGAGTTCACGGCACCGGTGACCGTGCGCTCCCCTTGTGGTGGCGGAATCTTCGGCGGGCAAACCCACAGCCAAAGCCCCGAAGGCGTTTTTACGCATGTTTGCGGGCTGAAAACGGTGATGCCTTCGAACCCCTTTGACGCCAAAGGGCTGCTGATCGCGGCGATCGAAGACGACGACCCGGTGGTGTTTTTCGAGCCCAAGCGGATTTACAACGGGCCTTTCGATGGTCACCACGACAAACCGCTGCAGCCGTGGGCCACACACCCGATGGGTGAAGTTCCCGATGACTATTACAGCATCCCGCTCGGCAAGGCCAATGTGGTGCGTGAAGGCAAGGACTGCACGATCCTGGCCTATGGGACGATGGTGCATGTCGCACTGGCCGGAACCGAGGAGGCGCATGTCGATGCAGAAGTGATCGACCTGCGCACGCTGCTGCCACTGGATATCGACACCATCGTGCAATCGGTGCAGAAAACCGGTCGCTGTCTGATTCTGCATGAAGCCACGAAGACCTCCGGGTTCGGCGCCGAACTCATGTCGCTGGTGCAGGAACACTGTTTCTGGCATCTCGAAGCCCCGATCGTACGGGTGACCGGCTGGGATACACCCTACCCGCATGCATTCGAGTGGCATTACTTTCCGGGTCCAAAGCGCCTGGTCAAGGCCCTGCAGACATTGATGGAGAACTGAGCGTGGCGCGTTTTGTATTCAAGTTACCGGACATCGGCGAAGGCATCGCGGAGGCTGAAATCGCCGAATGGCATGTCGCCGTGGGTGATGTCATCGAGGAAGACGTCGCGATTGTCGACGTGCTCACCGACAAGGCCGCGGTCGACATATCCAGCCCGGTAGCGGGGAAAGTGATCGAGATTTGCGGGGAAGCCGGAGACAAAGTCGCAGTAGGCGCTGCGCTGATCGTCTTCGAGACCGATGCTGCGAAATCCGCTGAGCCCGAAGGCGCACCTGTGGAGGCGTCACCGGTCAAGGAAGGGGCGCCATCCGCAACGCCGCCGGTAACCCCTCCCGGACCCCCGGCCTCGGCCCGTGCACCCGAAAGCCCCGTTGTTCTGGCATCGCCTGCGGTCAGGCGACGCGCCAAGGAGGCGGGGGTCGATTTGCACCGCATCGCCGGCACCGGTCCGGCCGGTCGCATTCGGCAGGCCGACCTGGATGCCGCATTGCGTCTGGGTACGCTCTCGCCGGCTCCGAGCATGCCGACATCGTCCAATGCGGCACCGGCTACGCCGGTGGTGCCTCCCGCGCACGCTCAAAGTCGGAAGCTCATCGGCCTGCGACGCAAAATCGCCGAGGCCATGACGGCCAGCTATCAACGCATTCCGCATTTCGCATACGTCGAGGAAATCGACATCACCGAACTGCTCGCATTGCGTGACGACCTTAACGCACATCGTCTCGACGCCCAGCCCAAACTCTCATTGTTGCCGTTCCTGGGCCTGGGACTGTGCCGGGTTTTACCGCACTTCCCCAGCGCCAATGCGGTGTTTGACGAGGCCAATGGGACGCTGCATGAATCCGCGTCGGTCCACCTCGGCATCGCTACACAGACGGATCAGGCGTTGATGGTGCCGGTGGTTGCCAATGCGCAGTCACAGGGACTGTGGGAGTTGGCCGCGGGAATCGGTGCAGTCGTCAACAAGGCCCGCAGCGGCAAGGCGACGCGTGAAGAACTCAGTGGCTCGACGATCACCATTACCAGCCTGGGCGCACTCGGGGGCCTGGTTTCCACCCCCATCATCAATGCCCCGGAAGTGGCGATCATTGGCGTCAACAAGATTCAGGACAAGCTCACTCTGGTTGGCGGCCAGCTCTGTGTGCGCAAGGTTATGAATTTGTCCTCTTCTTTCGACCACCGTATTGTGGACGGGCATCAGGCGGCATCGCTGATTCAGGCCCTGAAGAGGTTGCTTGAGCATCCGGCATTGCTGTTTGCTGATATCTGATCGCCCGGGAGACGCCAATGAGCAAGAAACTGAACCCTACTGATGCCTTTTTCTTGCAAGTGGAGCGCGCTGCGGCGCCCATGCATATTGGCAGCCTGGCCCGTTTTTCCCTGCCCGAGGGGCGTGGACCGGAGTACATCCTGGAGCTGGTGCAAAGCATGCGCCGGCACGCCATCAGTGCCGAGCCTTTCAACTACCGGCTGGCGCAGGGCGCGATGGGGCGCTGGAATCCCGCCTGGGAGATCGAGGAAGACATCGATCTGGACTATCACATCCGCCATTCGGCCCTGCCGCAGCCCGGCGGTGAGCGCGAGCTGGCGATTCTGATTTCCCGCTTGCACAGCATTCCGCTGGATCGCGCTCGACCGCTGTGGGAAATGCATGTGATTGAAGGCCTGGCAGATGGCACTTTCGCGATTTACGCCAAGATGCATCATGCGCTGGTTGATGGCGTCGCCGCGGTGAAGTTGATGAACCGGACCTTCGCAACCCAGCCCGCAGCCGATGCCTTCGTGCCGATGTGGGATCTTCCCGCGCTCAAGAAGACGCCGAAGCCCACCCCCGACCCTTCCGGTCGCCGCGAGGCATTAAGCGGTTTTGTATCCCAGTTCGGCGCACAGCTGGCCGGCATCGGGCGCGTCACCAGTGCATTGACGCAGGTGCTGCGTGGCGCGAAGAACACCGACCTGCCCAATCTGGTGGCTCCCTACTCGGCTCCCGATTGCGTCCTGAATGGCGCCATCGGCCCGCAACGTCGCGTGAGCACACAGGATTTTGCCCTTGCCGATTTCAAATCGCTGGCCAAGGCCGCCAAGGGCACGTTGAATGATGTGGTCATGGCGGTGTGTGGGGGGGCGTTACGCAACTACCTCGCCGAGCTGCACGCACTGCCCAGCGAACCCCTGATCGCTCAGGTTCCGGTCAGCGTCCGTGCCGGCGAGGATGCCGGCGGCGGCAACGCCATCAGCATGCTGCTGACGAACCTGGCTACCCATGATCCCGACCCGAAGACCCGATTCGCCAGCATCAAAGCCTCACTGGACGATGGCAAGGCGCTGCTCAAGCGGATGAGCAAAAGCGAAATCGATCAGTACTCGGCGTTGCTGATGGCACCGTTCGCCATCGGGCAAGTCGCGGGTATCGGCAATCGCTCGCGCAAGCCCATGTTCAACGTGGTGATTTCCAATGTGCCGGGCCCACAGGATCCGCTGTACCTCAATCAGGCGCAGATGCTGAGCTGCCACCCGATCAGTTTGGTGTTTGAGGGCCAGGCTCTCAACATCACCATCTTCACCTACGCGGACAAGCTGAGCATCATTTACACCGCCTGTCGCAGTTCGTTGCCGCATGTGCAGCACATGGTCGGGCACGCGCAGGCGGCGTTTGATGAGTTGTGCGCCACTTTTGATGTGACGCCGACCTGTCTGGCGCCGGCTGTGGCTGACGCGTCACCCAAGCCGACCGCCAAGCGTTCGGCAACGGCAAAACCCGCCGCGAAATCAGCGCCGCGAGCGACCACGACTTCCCGTGGCGCATCGTCCAAGGCGGCGTCCAGCAAGAAGCCCCCGAGCAAGGCCGCCGCAAGCCCCAAAAAAGAACCGGCCCGCAAGCCGGCGCCACGCAAGACCAGCGGCGCGTCAGCAAAGGTGACGAGCACCAAGAAGACAGTGGCCAAGACATCACCGAAGCCGAGGGCAACCCGCAAGAGCTGACTTTGCGTCAGGTCTGTTACTCAGACGCATGACAATACGCTACACCATTGATTTGCCTGGTGATCGGCGACTTCAGTTTGCCGTTGATCCTGATCGCTCTCCGGTTCGATCAACCGAAGGGGCCGACTGGACCGCGCTGGGTTTTCATCAATGCCCGAATTGCCCTCTCAGCAATGCAGAACACGGGCGTTGCCCAGCCGCGTTGGATGCCCAACCCCTGGTCGAGGCCTGCAGCGGGCTGATTTCCCATCACAGCGTGCGGGTCATTGTGGAATTTGGCGATCGTCGCAGACTGAGCTCCGATGTGGACTTGCAAACCGCATTGAGCTCTCTGCTGGGGTTGATTCTGTCCACCAGTGGTTGCCCCATCCTGTCGCGCTTACGTGGCATGGCCCGCGTGCACCTTCCATTCCAGACCCTGGAGGAAAGTCAGATTCGCATGGTGGGCGCCTGGCTGATCGGCCGCTTGCTCGAAGATAACTTCCGCGGCAGTGACAGTCTGCAAGGTTTGCATGAACTGATGGTCGCCTTGGGGCAGGTGAACCGGGCCTTCATGAACCGGCTGCGCCACGCGGCCAGCAAAGACGCCAATCTCAACGCACTGGCCACGTTGGCGGCCAGTGCGATGAACGTGGAGTTTTCGCTGGAAGAGGCATCCGAAGAACTGGGGCGCTACGCGATTCGCTAGCGCCCCGTCGATTTTCCAGCCGCGTCTTAACCGGCCGCTTTGACCTTGCGGCGGTACTCGTGAAGCAGCGGTTCGGTGTACCCGTTCGGTTGTTTGGTGCCTTCAAACACCATCTTGCAGGCGGCTTCGAAAGCCAGGCCATCGAAACCGGGCGCCATGGGGCGATACAGCGGGTCGGCCGCATTCTGTCGGTCCACGATCGCCGCCATGCGCTTGAGCGAGTCCATCACCTCGGCTTCGCTGACGACACCGTGCAACAGCCAGTTGGCAATATGCTGGCTGGAGATGCGCAAAGTCGCGCGATCTTCCATCAGACCGACATCGTGGATGTCCGGCACCTTGGAACAGCCAACGCCCTGATCGATCCAGCGCACCATGTAACCCAGAATTCCCTGCGAACTGTTGTCCAGTTCGCGGATCTTCTTCTCATCATCCAGCATCTTGCCCTCTGGCATCACCGGGATGGTCAGGATGTCATCCAGTGAAGCGCGGGCGCGGGCCTTGATCGCGTCCTGGACTTCGAACACGTTGACCTGATGGTAGTGCGTGCTGTGCAGCGTGGCGCCATTTGGAGAAGGCACCCAGGCGGTGTTGGCGCCCGCTTTCGGGTGGCCGATTTTCTGCTCAAGCATCGCGGCCATTTCGTCGGGCATTGCCCACATGCCCTTGCCGATCTGGGCTTTACCTTGCAGGCCGCATTCCAGGCCGATATCCACGTTCCAGTCTTCGTAGGCGGAAATCCACGGCTGGGCTTTCATTTTGGTCTTGGCAACCATCGGACCGGCGAGCATCGAGGTGTGGATTTCATCGCCGGTACGGTCAAGGAAGCCGGTGTTGATGAATGCCACACGGGATTTGGCGGCGCGGATGCATTCCTTCAGGTTGATCGTGGTGCGGCGCTCCTCGTCCATGATTCCCATTTTCAGCGTGAAGCGTTCCAGCCCCAGCGCGTCTTCAATGCGTCCAAACAGTTCGTTGGCGAACGCTACTTCCTCCGGACCATGCATCTTGGGTTTTACGATGTAGACCGAACCGGACCGGGAATTACCTTTGTGATCGCGAGCGGCGGTATCGGCTTTGAGATCGTGCAATGCGCACAGCGTAGTGACCATGCCATCAAGCATGCCTTCGGGTACTGCATTGCCGTCCGCATCCAACACGGCATCGGAGGTCATCAAGTGGCCCACGTTGCGGACAAACAGCAGGGAACGTCCGGGCAGCCGCAGTTCCTCGCCAGCCGGCGTGGTGTAGAAGCGGTCCTCATTCAGCTTGCGGGTCATCATCCGACCGCCCTTTTCAAAGCTGTCCTCGAGGTTGCCCTTCATCAGCCCCAGCCAGTTGGCATAGACCTCGGCCTTGTCTTGCGCGTCCACGGCGGATACGGAGTCTTCGCAGTCCATGATCGTGGTCACGGCGGCTTCCACCAGCAGGTCTTTCACGCCGGCTGCATCGGTCTTGCCGACGGGGGATTCGGGATCGATCTGAATTTCTATGTGCAGGCCGTTGTTCTTCAGCAATATGGCGGTCGGTGCGGACGGATTGCCCACGAAGCCGACAAATTTCTCGGCCTGCTTCAGACCGCTTTTGTTGCCATCGGCCAGGCTGACCTGAAGTTTCCCATCAACAACGCGATAAGCGGTTGCCGCACTGTGACTGCCATCGGCCAAGGGGGCGGCCCGGTCCAGGTGACGGCGTGCGAAGGCAATCACCTTTTCACCGCGAACCGGGTTGTAGCCAGCACCTCGTTCCGCACCATCCGTCTCCGGTATGGCGTCGGTGCCGTAAAGCGCGTCGTACAAGCTGCCCCAGCGAGCGTTCGCGGCATTCAGCGCAAAACGCGCGTTGCGTACGGGCACGACCAGCTGCGGCCCGGCTTGCTCGGCAATCTCCGGATCAATATTGGTGGGGTCAATCTTGAAGTCACCACCTTCGGGAAGCAGGTAGCCAATTTCACGCAGAAATGACTTGTAGTGCGTCATGTCCTGGGGGGCGGGGTTCTCGCGATGGTACTGGTCGATTCGCTCTTGAATCGCATCCCGTTTGGCCAGCAGCTCGCGGTTCTTCGGCGCCAGGTCGGTCAGTATCTCGTCAAAAGCCTGCCAGAATGCGGCCGGTTCGATGCCGGTGCCGGGGCAGATCTGTTCGTCGACGAGTTTTTTTAGTCCTGCTTCTACCTGAAGGCGTCCGGCGCTTTCGTATTGGCTCATCCGGTGGTGTCCTGTCCTATAAGAATGGGCGGCGGCTCCGTTCATCGAAGCCGGGGCGAACCGCAAATTGTAGCGTCTGCCCCGCCTGCGATGCTTCGTTGCCGTGCACCACAGGCGCCGTGATGGGCCGGAATGCTCAGGTTTGCACCATATTCCGAGCACCTTGAACAAATTCTTCGGCGTTTTCCATGTTTTCGTCTTCGGTCAGATCCGGCATCCGCACGGGGACATCGACGCCACGCTGGCAGGCTGGTCGGGCTTTGACCCGGTTCACCCAGGCACTTAGGTGCGGCAGATCACGAAATTCGACGCCACTCCATTTGGCCGTACGGACCCAGGTCCAATTGGCAATGTCGGCGATGGAAAATTCGGCAGCCAGGTATTCGCGTCCTTCCAGGTGCGTATTGAGCACCTCGAACAGACGACGTACTTCATTCTGGTAACGCGCGATCGCCGTCGGGATTTTTTCCGGCAGATAGCGATGGAACACATTCGCCTGCCCCATCATCGGCCCGACTCCACCCATCTGGAACATCAACCACTGCAGCACGGCGTAACGCTCAGGCCCCTCGGCCGGCAACAGTTTGCCGGTTTTCTCTGCCAGATAGATCAGGATGGCGCCGGACTCGAATACCGCCAGATCGTTGTTGTCATGATCAACGATGGCGGGAATACGCCCGTTCGGATTGATCTTGCGAAATTCCGGCTTGTGCTGATCGCCGCCCATGATGTTGACGATCTGGACCTGATACGGCAGCCCCAGCTCCTCGAGGGCCACTGAAATCTTATGTCCGTTTGGCGTTGGCGCGGTATAGAGCGTAATCATGCGATCCCCTTGATGGTTTTCATGCCGGCGGCAATGCCGGGCCGGGCCAGCATACGCTGCATCCAGCTGTGAATATTCGTCAACTCTTCGGCCGGGGCCAGCTTGGAAATGCGGGCGAAGCCGATGGAAAGAAACGCCGTGATGTCCGCGATGGAGAAATCCCCGGCGATGTAGTCCTTGCCTTCAAGTTCCTTGTTGAAGACCTGCATGCGCTTTTCGGCACGTTCCCGGCTGACTTTTGCGAACTCGGCGATCTGCGGTTTTTCCAGTGCAGCACCTGCGGGATGACCATGGCGGAAACACATCGCGATCGGCATCATCAGTTCCAGCTCCATTAGCCGCTGCCACATCTCAATCTGGGCTTTTTCCACGGGGGTGCGGCCCATCAATGCCGGTTCCGGTTGGATTTCCTCGAAGTAACGGCAGATGGCCACACTCTCGCGAATGACCGTGCCGTCATCCAGTTCCAACGCGGGAACCCGGGCATTTGGCGCCACGTTCCGACGATATTCCTCGCTGTATTGCTCCCCCTTCATCAGGTTGACCGGAACAAACGGAACGTCGATTCCTTTCTCGGCCAAGAACAGCGTCACCCGGTCCGAGTTGGGCGCCATGTAGGATCCGTAAAGCTTCATTGTGTCTCCCAAAAACGTGTCAATTGGATCATTTCACCCGCGCAGCATACTGGAGCTGCTCAGGTTTCCTGTGTGAACCGCAGTTTGCCCCGGCGCCAATCGCGGAGAATGAATCGCCGTGGATCCAGCGCGTCCTGCTCATCGGCGAGCACCGGCGCCGGCAGTGCTTCCAGTTGATCCGCAAGCATCACCGCACAAAGCACGGCGCTGGTCGCGCCCCGCGACCCGTGGGCCAGATTCATCCACACATTGCGCTGTGGCAGGATATCGCCCACTGTCGCTTTTCCGGCTTCACGCGCCTGGTGCGCAAAAGTCTGAGTCTGTGGCGCCGGCCCGCAACAGGGCAAACGGTCGCGGCTTTGCTGACGGACGGCGGCCCAGTGCGTCATGGCAGCCAGATCTTCCACCCCGGGTGGATGGGGTAACGAACGGCCATAGGACAAGGCTTCCTCGGGTCGCACATCCAGGCCAGCGTCATCCGGTCGATGCGTCGCACCAAAGTACAAACCCTCCGGCGCCTGCGCGGCAACGCAGTCGCCGACCCGTGGCGTGTGCTCACCCAGTTGCCCCTGGTTGTCATGCCAGAGACTCTGTTGCCCGCGAATTGGTCGGATTGCTTGCGCATCCCCCAGACCGCCATTGCGAAAGCCTGCCGTGCAGAAAATAGTGGGGTCCAGGCGACAGGCCCAGGCCTCTGCGCCGGGGATGTCATGGTTCCAGTAGGCCGTGATCGCAGGGTGATCCAGCAAGGTGGCGCACAGTTCGCGGCCGTCACACCAGCCCGCCGGAGCCAACCAATGCGCGGGTTCGTCGCCGAACGAGCGCCAGATCGGGGTTTCGGTCCAACTGTGCAGCTGCAAATCGGCGGTACGGCGTACAGCCAATGCAGCGGCCTGCCAGAAAAAACGTGCCGTTGGCGTATCCCGATGCCGCGCGAATGGGCGGATCATCAGCATCGGCATGCCAGAGGCGCCCCGGCCCGGGCCGTGAGCACGGTCATAGATCTCGACCGCAATCCCCCGTTCGGCGAGTTCCCGGGCCAGCCACGCACCTGCCACACCGGCGCCGACAATCTGCACCCGTTTGCATACTGTTCGAGGGCTCGGCGCACCGGGGAGAACAGCCGTGAGCATCTCGCGTTTGTTGGCGTACCCGGCGGCTTTGGTCACCTCGAACCCCGCGTCAGCCAGACCGCGACGCACCGAGCCTGCGCAACACCAACTTGCCAGGGTGCTTCCCGGTGCCGAGCACCGGTGCAACTGGGCGAAGAGCTGCGGCGACCACATCGCATCATTGGTACGCGGGTTGAATCCGTCGAGATACCAGGCATCCAGGCGGCCCCGTAGCCGGGGCAGCACGTCTGCGGCATCGCCGATATGCAGGGTCAGGTGAATCCGCCCCTGTGCCAGCACGAAACGGTTTGCACCAACCTGCAGGTTCTGTAGCGTCGCCAGCCACTCCTGAACCAGCGGTGACGACAATCTCGTGGCGCTGAACAGCCTGTCACTATCCTCAACCGTCCAGGGGTGTCGCTCAATGGCGCAGTAGTGCAGCGTATGGCCAGGCGATGCGTGCTCAAGCCAGGCCCTTGATGTCGTCAGAAAGTTGAGTCCGCTGCCAAAACCCAGCTCGCCGATGGCGAATCGCTGGTTCGTCCACCAGCGATCCCGCAACCGGTTTCCAGCGATGAACACATGCTCACACTGACCGATGGCGCCTGCGGTGGAATGATAGACATCGCGATAGCGTGGGCTGCGCGGCAGGCCATCCTCTCCCCAGTCGATCTGCGCGTAGTCGGGAACAGTGGCGACAGGTGTAGGATTCACGGCGACGAGGCGGTCCATAGGGCTGCGACGACAACGACCTGAAACATGAAATGGGCGATGGGAGAAGCCATGCTGAATTATCTGTTAATCATCAATGCGCTGCTGCTGATTGCGGCCATCGTGCTGCTGTGGCGGAATCACCAGCGGCTGGTGACCCAGCAAGCAGACATCCGCCCCCTGCTGGAAATCGCACCGCCGCCGGCGGCGGACGTGACCAGCCTGCTGGGAGAAGTGCACCCGCGTCTGATCAGTGTCGAAATCCACAACCCGTTGCAGTTGGCGGCACGGGAACAGGCGTTGGCCGGCCTGCTGGGCAATCTGGCCCCTGGGCTGATCCGGCGTGAGGTGTATCGCCAGGCGGCGAGCCTGCTGCGCCAGGAACTCGACAAGTGGGAAGTCGCCGCAGAGGTCCGTGTACATGCCGAGCGCTGATGTGTTGATCGCGATTCTGCTGCTGCTTTCAGGCCCCGCTATGCTTTGGGCGGCCTATACGGCGCGCATGCGCCGGCTGCAGCTGCGCAATGATGAGCGGCGAGTGGTCGCCTTTGCATCCGAACTCGGCCACGCGCGCGATGCCCAGGTGCGCCTGGAATACCTGCAGGATCAGATGGTGGATACGCTGGACGCCTCCAGTCGGGCCATCCGCAACACCCACCAGGCCATTGCCGATATCCCTTTCAGCATTCTGGAATCGATCCCGGCGACCAGCGCTGGCGCCCGCCAGGTGCGTCGGCTGCATGACCTCGCCAGTGATGGCATCTACAGCGGCATCAGCATGCTGGCGCGTTGGCAGAAAAGCCGCCGCAAGCGTTCAGGCGATGCATCGCCAATTGAAACCAAGGACCGAGGCCCCATTTAGGGTGTAGATTTTCACCCCGAATCGCACATAGCACACGCATGGAGTTCCACGACTACTACCAAACCCTGGGCGTCAGCCGCGATGCCGACACGGCCACGATCAAGAAGGCCTATCGGCGCAAAGCGCGCGAGTTCCACCCGGATCGCAATAAAGCGGCGGGTGCGGAAGATCAGTTCAAGCGCGTTCAGGAAGCCTGGGAAGTGCTGCAGGACGACGATAAGCGTCGTGCTTACGACCAGCTGGGTGCTAACTGGAAAGAAGGGCAAAATTTCCGTCCGCCCCCGGGCTGGGATGGATTCTCGAGCGGCGGTGCCGGCAGCGATGGACTTGGCGGGTTTTCCGACTTCTTCCAAACCTTGTTCGGCGGAGGCCACGGTTTCCGCACGGGTGGTTCGCGTGGGGGCTTCCATGCCGGTCCTGACGCCGGTTTTGGTGGCTTTGAGGACCTGCGCGGCGCGCACAGCGCCCCCCAGGAGGTCGAAACCGCCATCAGCCTGGAAGAGGCCTTTGCCGGCACCACTCGGGAGCTCCAGCGGCCCGGCATGAGCAGCCTCAAGGTCAAAATTCCTGCGGGAACGACCAGCGGCACCCGCATGCGCATCAATGCAGGAGGCGCCACCGGGACCGTCATTCTCACGGTCTCGATCAAACCGCATCCCAAGTTCACGCTGGACGGGCGCGACGTGAGCTGCGACCTGCCCCTGTCTCCCTGGGAAGCGGCACTGGGCGCCAAGGTCAAGGTGCCCACGCTCGGCGGCGTGATCGAGATGAAGATTCCCGAGGGCAGTCAGTCCGGGCAGCGACTGCGACTCAAAGGGCGTGGTCTGCCGGGTAAAGCGACGGCTGGAGACCAATTCATTCGGCTCCAGGTCCGATACCCGACCCCGCTGAACGAGGCGCAGAAGAAGTTGCTGCAACAATGGGCGGACAGCGCTGCCGACTTTGACCCGCGGGCCTAGCCGGTCGGCGGTCTGGCGTGAGACGTCAGACTTCCTCGGGTTGTTCGGCCTGCCATCCGCCCGCCGCAGCAAGCTTGGGGCTTGCCCAATGTGTGCTGTGCTGTATCAGCCACTCAAAGCGGTGCGCGGTACCGGCCGAAACCGCAACCAGCAGTTCGTCGCCATGATGCAGAGTCTGTCCTGAACCCGGGCAGACGATATTTTCATCATGGGTCTTGAGCATCAACCCGATGATCTGCATCCCCTCCCCCTGTGCATTTCGGCGCAGGTCAGATAAGCGCACAATTCGCCGAGAAATAGCGACGCACAGGCCTTGAGCCATTTTTCCGGTGATGCTGATGGTCAGAATCTGCGGTGAACGCTGATGAAAAGCCTTGCGAAGTCGCAGCATCAGGCGTTGTGCCCACTCGTTCTCCTGGTTACGGCTGAGGGCCAGGAACTCCGACAACAGCGGGTTGATTGCCAATGGCAGCATGCGCCACGCCACGATACGGCTGGGCTCGACCACCAGGGGCAACTTCGCGGCTGCAAAGAGCTCCCCCTCGGCCCGCTTGTTCTGTCGGGCGACTGCGTAAATATCCGGGTTGATCGCTATGGCCGTCAGCACGATCGACAGATTGTCGGTATCGGAATCGGTACCTGCGATGATGCCGTTACAGGTTTCCACCTGCGCGGCATGGAGTGGTTCCTCGTCGGTGGCGCTGCCCACGATTCGGTGCAGCAGCGAATCACAGTTGATGTCATCGAATCGACTGGCGTCACGCTCGATCACCGATACCTGAAGGTCGCTGGCCTCCAGGTAGCGACGACAGGCCTGGCCAAAGCGGCCATAGCCACCGATGATCCAATGGCCTTGAGGCGGCATCAGCGGCTCACTGAGTTTGCGCCCGGCTCGCGCACCCAGCCAGCGATGTAACTCGTTGACGTAGGGTTTGCGGATCGCCAGCCCCAAATGCTCGGCGAATACCTCATAGGGATTCACGATGTAGTTCGTGTTGAAGGAGGACATGTTCTCCTCCGCATCGCGATTGTCCGCCCGGCACATGACCACCAGTTTGGGCACCAGCAACTTCACCGTGACGGCAATTTTTGTATTGACCTGATCGTCGTTGGTAACCGCGATGACCGTTTGGCAATTGGAAAGCTTGAGTCCGGCCTCGATTAAGGTCTGGGTCACGCTGGCATCGGCGCACAGCCGTGGGATGTCCAGAGGCAAATTCGCCAATTCGAGGTCATCCAGCCGTTCCGGATCGTGATCGAGCACCACGCACCGCCAGCCCCGTGCACTCAACGCTTCCACGATCAGACTGCCGGTCTCCCCGTACCCGCAAACGATGTGAAAAGGCTCATCCAGCCGCCGTACCCCACGGATGAAGCGCGCCTCTTCGAGTGCACGGGAAAAGGCCTGTTCCTGCACTAGACCGAAGATTTTCCCGATCGAATACAGCCACGCCACAACCGTGAGATACAGCGACAGCACCACCCAGAATCGCTGGGCCGGCAAAAGTTCGTAGGGGATTTCGCCAAAGCCGATGGTGGGGCCGACGAAGCTGATGAAATAAAAGGCGTGGAAAAAATCGTAGTGCCAGAGATTGCCGTCACTGTCCTGCCCCGGAATCAGCACCAGCCCGCCGATCGCAATCGCGTAGCTGCAAATCAGCAGGATCAGCGGACGCCGCATGCGCCGCATGAAAAGGAAGATCACCTTTTCCATAATCGTTATCCGGTGCGGCTGAAGGCTTCAGCAGGCCACGTATGCACGAATCAGCGGCGTAGGGTCAGGGTCTCAACCACAAGCAGAATCACGCTGGCGGTGTTGGCCACCAAGGCGCCGACAGCCAGCGAGACCACGGTGGATACCACGCTCGGATCGGTTCCAGCCTGGTACACCTCGCTGCTGATGCCCCAGACGATCGCGGCGGCAATCAGATGCAAATCGGCTACCAGCGAGCTCGCCAGCAGCACGGCTCCGAGGTGCGAGCGGTCACCAAACTTGAGTACCGTCGCGATCAGCGAAACCACCAGCGCGGCAAATAATTCCCATACGTGGTGATGCTCCGCCACGTCGATGTCACCGTAGGCAAAACCGACGTTCAACGTCAGCGCGAGCAACACAAAGAAACCAAACAGGACTTTGTCGAGATTCATTCCGAACGCAAGTCAATTAGTGGGGTTCGAGATTGCCTGCACCCGACGCGGATTGCAACGCGCTTGTTTACTCCGCGTAGGGCACCGTAGCCAACGACTCCGCAGAATCGCCGAGCAGGCCACCATCTGGGGTATCTACCTTGAGCTGACTGCTGCTGAATGTGAAGAAGACCCGCTGCCCTGCAATGGGCGCCAGCGGGCCTCGTTCCACGATTTTGGTGCGCAGCGGCTCGTTCCAGATCACCGGAGCAAATGCCGCACAGCTCGGCCCTGTACCGTCGCCCGTTTCCGGAGGTGGGGCCTTTTCCGCGGGACAATTGCGCCCGTTGGTGGTGTCGGCAACCGCATGGTTGATGCTGAGCAGTGCGTCGATGCTGCCGTTACCGCCATCGATTTCATAGGTGTAGAAACCGCTGAACGCTCGCTCTGGGTCGGGTGAGCCGATCTGCACCGGAATGCTCAGCGTCCCTTGCTGCGGGTCAATCACGTTGGCCAGGAAATTGAAAGCCAGCGGCTCATATTCCGCCGTGCTGAAGGCGTACTCATCTTCTGCAATCGCAATGGGCTCCGCTGTCAGCAAGCGCAGTCCGGTTTCCGCATCGGTGTCGAACGCACCGGCAACGTCGAAGATCTGCAACTGGAAGGTGTTGGCTACACCAACACCACCCTCGCCTCCGGCTCGACCGATGGTCAGCAGCCGATCGTCATCCAGCGGATAGATGTAGCTGGAAAAACCCGGAATTTCCAATTCGCCCACGATGGCAGGACGGGTCGGGTCGGACAGATCAAACGCGAACAGTGGATCGATCTGCCGGAACGTCACCACAAAACCACGATTCCCCAGGAATCGTGAGGATCGAATGCTTTCATCATCACCGAAGGTCGGGGTTACCCCCGCCAGATCCAACCCGTCATCACCTAGCGCCAGCACCGAGATCTTGCTGGTCTGGACGGGTGGCGCGGCAGTATCCGGTCGGGGCGGCAGCAATGCAGATCCCCGCAGGGTCGTCGCCACCCGCAGATGCCCGGAAAATTCCGAGAACTGGTAGCTGTTGTCGGCCCAGCCGTCGATGACACCGCTGCCGCGATAAGCTGGCGCCGCGGTTGCGTTCAGTTCGAAGCGATGAATCGCCGTCTGCTGGACCTGAGCCGGGTCAAACCACCACCCGCCGCTGGTTTGACTCACATACAGATTGTTCTGGCTGGCATAAACATTCCAGCCGTTGTTCAACAGGCCTACCGTTTGCGGCGCGCTGGTATCGGTCGCCATGCTGCTGACCTGAATCAGGCCGAGCCGCTGTTCCACCTCGGGCGCGTAGATGTCGGTGCAGGCTAGCGACTCCAGCACGCCGTCGGCATTGGTATTGCGGGGAAGTAGCTCGGCGACATCCGTGCGTCTCATGGCATCGGTGATCGCGGCGGCGATCTGCGCGCGCAAACGCTCGACCTCCGCCTCATCGCCCTCCATGATCGCGCGGTAATAATCGTCATAAACGAGGCTAAAGAAGTCGTTATCGTCGCGCAGTGCGGCGGGCAAAGGAATACCGAACTGGCTGACCAGGTGCAGTCGATTCTCGATGCGTCGGCTGGAGATGATCTGCGCATCCGTTTCGAAGCGCCCGATGGATACCGGCGTGGCAGGGTTGGCCACGTCGAAGGCCTGGACTACCGAACCAAAGCCTCCACTTCCGCCGGGTTCGGGGGCGAAGGCGGCATCGCTGGCCAGCGGAAAGAAGAATCCGCCCTGGTTCAGCACCAGCAGGGTGTTGTTGGCCTCATCAAGGTAGATCCCGGTCGCGTTCCGCCCACTGTCCAGTTCAATGCGCCCAATGATCTGTGTCGCCGCCGGGTCGCTGGTGTCGAAGATCAATACCTGGTTCACGCCCCCGTACCAGGTGTTGTCCAGGAAATACATCACCGAACCATCGCTGGTGGATTCCACCCGGTCGGCCTCATCCACGCCCTGTTCCTGCGTGTTGGTGTCATTCACCCGATTGTCACCACCTGCGGAAAATGTGGGCGCCGGGTCGGGAGACGCCGCATCATTCCCTTCCACACCGGGAGGCGGCGCATCCATTGATACGCGCACGGGTGCGCCGACCGGGTCGACAAACACCTCGCAGCTCCAGCAGGGCACGCCGGCCCAATAGGCGGTGGTGTATTCGAGAATCAGCGCTTCGGTGGCGTAGTCCTTGAAAGCCGCGCAGCTGGCAAAGGACTGCAGCGTCTGCTGCTCTTTTGTCGTGAACCTGGGGACCGGATCCACCGGTGTTTTTCCGGGGTTGTTGCTGCTGCAGGCACTCAGCCCGAGGGCAACGACAATGGCGATTAGCTTTCCTAGCATGGTTCCGGCTCCACAGATAACGGGATCACCCGCCTATAATTTCACATTACCCCTGACAAACCCAGACATTGACCTGGTGTCGCGGTGGCGCCCCCGGCTGCAACCCGCATGCCACGCAATGCACACGCGGCGAAAAGACCCTGATGGAAAAACACTACGACCCGAGCGCAATAGAAACCCGTTGGTACGAGGAATGGGAGGCGCGCGGGATGTTTGCCGCAGGGACCGAAGGCAAACCCTTCTGCATCATGATCCCGCCGCCCAATGTCACCGGCAGCCTGCATATGGGGCATGCCTTCCAGGACACGATCATGGACGCGCTCACCCGCTTCCACCGGATGCAGGGCGACGCAACCTTGTGGCAGCCCGGGACCGATCACGCCGGTATTGCCACGCAGATGGTGGTGGAACGCCGCCTGGCGGCCGAGGGTCAGTCCCGCCACGACATCGGGCGTGCCGCCTTCATCGACAAGATCTGGGAATGGAAGCATGAGTCCGGCGGCAATATCACGCGCCAGCTTCGGCGCATGGGTGCGTCGGTGGACTGGTCGCGGGAACGTTTCACCATGGACGACGGGCTATCCAAGTCCGTTACTGAAGTGTTCGTACGGCTCTATGACGAGGGCTTGATCTACCGCGGCAAACGGCTGGTGAACTGGGACCCGGTGCTGCAAACCGCAGTCTCCGACCTGGAGGTGGAATCGCGCGAGGAACAGGGCCACCTGTGGCATTTTCACTACCCGCTCACCGATGGCAGCAGCCAGCTCACAGTGGCGACGACGCGGCCAGAAACGATGCTCGGGGACTCGGCGGTGGCGGTACATCCCGAGGACGAACGGTACGCCCACCTGATTGGCAAGACCATCACGCTCCCGCTGGTTGGGCGTGAAATCCCGATCATCGCGGATGATTACGTCGACCGTGAATTCGGCACCGGGTGCGTCAAAATTACCCCGGCTCACGACTTCAACGACTACGCCATCGGCCAGCGTCACGGCCTCGAGATGCACAACATCCTCACCCCCGTGGCCACGCTGAATGACGAGGTTCCTGCGCCCTATCGCGGTCTGGACCGCTTCGAAGCGCGCAAGCAAATCGTAGCGGACCTGGATGCCTTGGGCCTGCTGGGTGAGGTCAAAGACCACACCCTGATGGTGCCCCGAGGTGATCGTACCGGCCAGGTGCTGGAGCCCTACCTCACCGACCAGTGGTTCGTGAAAGCCGAAACACTGGCCAGGCCAGCGATTGAGGCCGTGGAATCCGGCCGCATCAAGTTCGTACCCGAAAACTGGTCGAAGACCTATTTTGAGTGGATGCGTAACATTCAGGACTGGTGTATTTCCCGTCAGATCTGGTGGGGACACCGCATCCCGGCCTGGTTCGACGAGGAAGGCCAGGTCTATGTCGGGCGTAACGAGGCCGAGGTACGCACGCAACACAACCTGCCCGCCGATCGGGTGCTGAAGCAGGATGAGGATGTGCTGGATACTTGGTTTTCCTCGGCGTTGTGGCCATTCAGCACCCTGGGTTGGCCGGAGCAAACCCCGGAACTCAAGCTGTACTACCCCACCAGTGTGCTGGTCACCGGATTCGACATCATCTTTTTCTGGGTTGCCCGGATGATCATGATGGGTTTGAAGTTCGCCGGGGACGTGCCTTTCAAGGAAGTCTATGTGCACGGCCTGGTGCGCGATGCGTCCGGCAGCAAGATGTCGAAGTCCAAAGGTAACGTGATCGACCCGCTGGATATCGTCGATGGCATCGATCTGGATGCCTTGCTGGAAAAACGCACCACCGGCCTGATGCAGCCGCAACTGGCGGAAAAGATTGCCCGCGACACGAAGAAGGATTTTCCGGACGGTATCCCGCCGCACGGCACCGATGCCCTGCGATTCTATTTCGCGGCGCTGGCGAGCACCGGGCGCGATATCCGCTTCGACCCGCAGCGACTGGCCGGCTACAAGAACTTCTGCAACAAGCTGTGGAACGCCTCGCGCTTCGTGATGATGACGCTCGAAGGCTGGGAAGACGATGACGGCGCTGTCGAACTCTGCGTCGCCGAGCGCTGGATTATTTCCAAGCTGCAGGATGTCGAAGACCAGGTCACCCGCAACATCGCTGCTTATCGCTTCGATCTTGCTGCGGCGACCCTGCACGAATTCGTCTGGAACAACTGGTGCGACTGGTACCTGGAACTGGCCAAGGTCAGCCTGCGTAACGCCGACGACCCGGCGCGGGCCAATGGCACACGTCGAACCCTCGCGCGCGGACTGGAAACGGTGCTGCGTCTGCTGCACCCGATCATGCCGTTCATCACGGAAGAGATCTGGCAGCGGGTCGCCCGCCATGCGGGGCTGAGCGATGTCCGCTCCATTTCGTTGCGCCCCTGGCCGGTCGCGGACGAATCCCGTCGCGATCCGGCGGCAGAGGCTCAGATCGAGTGGCTGCAAAGTGTATTGCTGGCGATTCGGCAGATTCGCGGCGAGATGGACATTGCTCCGGGCAAGCCCATCCCCGTATTGCTCCAGGGCTTAACGGATACCGACACGCATAACCTGGCCGAACTGAAAGGCTGGATTAGCGATCTCGGCCGTGCCGAGAGCCTGCGCGTTCTGGATGCCGGGGCGACGGCGCCGGAATCAGCCCTGGCGCGCGCCGGTTCGATGGACATTCGGGTTCCGCTGGCGGATCTGATCGATCCGGCTGCCGAACTGGCGCGACTGGAAAAAGCCATCGCCAAGTTGCACAAGGATTACAGCGCCACGACGGCAAAGCTATCCAACCCCGGTTTCACCGATCGGGCTCCCGAAGCGGTGGTCGAGGGCGCTCGCAAGCTCGCCGCCGAGCAGGAAGCCAGCCTCAGTGCGCTCCGTGAGCAGGAGCAGAAAATGCGCGCAATGATCGGGTAGCGGGAATCCCCTCCCATCCGATTAACGCCAGGAGCCTCATGAAAACAGCCGCGCCCGATTCTTCCCCACACCCGGTCTGGGATCTGGCAACGCGGCTGTTTCACCTGTTGCTGATTGCTGCCGTCGCGACCAGTTGGCTGACCTATGAGCTGGGACGGATGGAGCTGCATTTTTACAGCGGCTACGTGGTCACCGTGTTACTCATTTTTCGCGTGATCTGGGGCTTCGTCGGGTCGCGGCATTCGCGATTTGGTGATTTTTGGCCCCGCCCTTCTGTACTTGTGCAATATCTACGCGATCAGGTTTCACTCACACCTGGGCATAACCCGCTGGGTAGTCTTTCCGTGCTGGCCATGCTGGGGCTGCTCACGGTGCAAGTCGCAACCGGGTTCGTCAACGCGGATGAAGAAGGCAATCACGCGCCCTACAACGCCCAGCTTCCGCCAGATTGGGTCGACAAGGTCGCAACCATCCATGGCGGGGCTTTCAACCTCCTGGCGGCGCTCATCGCACTCCATGTGGTGGCGGTGCTCTATCACCGATTCCGTCGTGAGCCGCGCATCATCCGCGCCATGGTTACCGGCTACAAGGATGAACCCGGCCGGGAGAAACCCGTGTCCTGGATTCGTGCGCTGATCGTTTCGATGATAAGCGCCGCGGCGGTCACCGCCCTGGTTCAATGGGCGCCACCACCGGCGGCGCCTCTGTATTTCTAGGCGGCTTAACCTTCGTAATCGCGATTCTTGTATTTCTTGTGACAGGCTTTGCAATTCTCCGCGAGGTCTTTGACCGCGCCTTTGAGGGCATCGGTGTCACTCAACGCACCTGAAAGGTTGCGCAGATCCCCTTCGAATGCCGTCATCTTTTCGCGGAAGTCGCTCATGTTGTCGGAAATGTCGGGCTTCGCACGCGTGTGGCCCTTGTAGCTACCGGCCATATACCCCCGCGACAGATCCAGTTGACCCAGAGCTGCCAGTTCTTTGCCCCGTTTGGTGAACTCGGTGGCATCCCAGGGGATTTCCCCTTTGAGCATGCCGGTCATGAAACCGAAGTTGTTGCCGATCAGTTTCATCGGCGCCTGGCGGAGTTCCTGCGCCTGCTTGACCGGGTCCTGGGCGATTGCGGATGTGCTGCCAAGCCCCAGCGTCAATGCAACGATAAATGTCAAACGATTCATGGTTTTCCCCTCTTTGTGTGCTCCATTCGCAAATGGAGCCATTCGATAGTTAGCTGGTAGTAGCCCGCAGCATGCCGATTGCATACGCCATCAGGCTGGCCCACCCCACCAGCAGCATCACGCCTCCGATAGGCGTCACCGCACCAAAACCCCGGATTCCGGTCAGCGCGAGCACATACAAGCTACCGGCAAACAGGAAAGTGCCCGCCGCCATGGCCAGACCTGCTGTCATTTGTACTTTGCCCGGTGGCATGAAGGCAATGACCAGCAACACCACGGCGTGCACCAGCGCATATTGTGTCGCGGTATGCATGATGCTCAGTGCGTATTCGTCCAGTCGGCTTTTGAGCCCGTGAGCGGCAAAGGCCCCCAAGGCCACCGCGCTGAAACCGTACATGCCGGCCAGCAGTGCAAACCCGGCAGAATTCATGTCTTCGGCGGAATCTGCGCGAAGCGGCACCAGAAGTCACGAATGGACTCGACCAGTGAAATGAAGTCGTCGATGTCCAGCGGCTTGGCGATGTAAGCGTTGGCCTGCAGTTCGTAGCAGGTGAGCACATCACGCGGCGAATCCGAGGTACTCATGATCAGCACCGGAATGCGCTTGAGCTTGGGGTCGGCTTTGACGATAGACAAGAACTCGCGACCGTCCATCCGCGGCATGTTCAAATCCAGGAGGATGAAATCCGGCAGCGGCTGGTCTTTGTGCTCGCCCTCCTTGCGTAACATCTCAAGGGCTTCCACCCCATCGCCGGCAACCTGCAGATCGAAACTGAGTCCGCCTTCTTTGAAAATTTCCTTGGCCAACGCGACATCGGCTGCGCTGTCCTCGACAAGCATGATGATGGAGTGGCGTACCTGCATGGGGTGTTTCGAGAGTTGGCGGCGCGAAACACGATTGTAGGCCGGACTGCGGGGATAATGGGGGATGCAGGAAACAAACATCCCCCTCGGAGTACGGCACGCCGTCGTCGCCGCCGCTGCATTCTCGGTGATGGGAGCGCTGATCAAGCTTGTATCGGTCGAACTGTCGACTCCGGTAATTACCTTTCTGCGCAATCTGTTTGGTCTGTTTTTTCTGCTGCCCGTGATCGCGCGGTCCCCGTGGCAGTCAATGCAGACGGAGCGCCTCGGGCTTCACCTGCTGCGGACGATCGTGGGCCTGACGGCCATGTACAGCTTCTTTTTTTCCATCGCCCATATTCCGCTGGCCGAGGCCATGCTGCTGAACTATGCGGCCCCGTTATACGTGCCCCTGATCGCCTGGATGTGGTTAGGTGAGAAGCCCGTGCGCGGCATCGCGCCGTTGATTCTGGTTGGTCTCGTCGGTGTCGGGCTGATCATTCGCCCCAGCGGCGGCGGACTGATTTCGCCGATCTCGCTGGTCGCCGTGTTTTCCGGCGTGTTCGCGGGATGGGCATTCGTCACCATCCGCAAGCTCTCGTCCAGCGAGCCGGCACCACGCATCGTGTTCTGGTTCGGGGTGTTCTCGGTCACGATCACGTCGATACCGGCACTGATTTTCTGGGAGGCTCCCAGCACGCGGGGCTGGCTGCTGATGCTGGGCACCGGTTTGTTTGCCACCATCGCGCAAATCTCCCTAACACGCTCATATGCCTTGATTCCGGCGGCGCAGGCGGCTCCGCTGAACTACCTGGTTGTCGTGTTCTCGATGGGCATCGGGTGGCTGTACTGGGGCGAGGCCCTCTCGGTGTGGAGTCTGGTGGGGACCGCGCTGGTCATCGGCAGCAGTATTGCGGCATTGCGGTTGCGCTAATCCGCGGTCATTGAGCTACGTCCCTGGTGCTGTCCTAGGCTTTGGCGACCACATCCAGGACTTCCTCGCCGTAATCCTCCAGCTTGCGGGCGCCGATGCCCGGCACATCGGCCAATTCCGCAATCGACACCGGGCGCTGCCTGGCAATGGCCCGAAGTGTCGCGTCATGGAAAATCACATAGGGCGGTACGCCCTGCTCGCTTGCGGCTTCGCGACGCCAGTGGCGCAGGCTCTCAAACAGCTCCAGATGCTCTTCCGCGAGATCCTCCCCGGCGCGATTCACCTTGCTGCGTTTGATGCCGGCTTGTGGCAGTTCGCGCAGTTGCAGACGCACTTTGCCGCGCAACAGATCATCCGCCGCGGGGGTGAGATGCAAAGCGCCGAATCCATCGATGTCGACGCTCAAATAGCCCCGCGCAAGCAGCTGCCGAATCAAGGATTGCCAGCCGACCGCATCGATGTCCTTGCCCACACCAAAGGTGGGCAGTTGATCATGCTGAAACCGACGAACCTTTTCGGTAGCGGTACCCCGCAGGATGTCGATCACATGACCGGCGCCAAAACGCTGGCCGCTTCGCACCATCGCCGACAGGGCTTTTTGCGCCGCTTCCGTGCGATCTTCGGTTGCCGGCGGGATGTCACAGTTGTCACAGTGCCCGCAGGGCTGCTCCAACACATCACCAAAGTAATGCAGCAACGCCTGACGGCGGCAGCTACTGAGTTCTCCAAGGCCCAGCAGCGCTTCCAGCTTGCGTCGCTCGACCTGAACCCGCTCCGGGGGAAGCTCGCCGGTGCCCTCAATCATTTGCCGACGCCGAACCACGTCCTGCAACCCATACAGCATCAAAGCCCGCGCCGGGTCTCCATCGCGACCGGCGCGGCCGGTTTCCTGGTAGTAGGCCTCGACCGAAGACGGCATGTCCAGGTGCGCAACAAAGCGCACATCAGGCTTGTCGACTCCCATGCCGAACGCCACGGTCGCGACCATCACCAGCCCGTCCTCGTGCAGGAAGCGGTGCTGGTTCTGTTCGCGCTCGCTGGCGCTCAGACCGGCGTGATACGGCAAGGCTTCGATGCCTTTGGATGACAACCAGGCCGCGTAGCTATCGACGCTTTTGCGCGCCAGCGCGTAGACGATCCCGGAACTTCCTGACGGCTGGTTTTGGATGAACTCCAGAATCTGCTCACGCGGTTTGGTTTTTTCGCGGATCGCATAGTGAATATTCGGCCGATCAAACCCACTCACGAATGCCGGACTTCCTTCCAGCCCCAGGCACTGAACGATTTCGCGGCGGGTCGGGCCGTCTGCAGTGGCCGTCAAAGCCAGACGCGGAACCCCGGGAAAATGTTCGAGAAACCCGCCGAGCTGCCGATACTCCGGGCGGAAGTCATGCCCCCATTGCGACACGCAATGCGCCTCATCCACCGCGATCAACGCCAGCTCGCAGCGGCCGAGCAGATCCTGCATTCTTGGTTGCAGCAAGCGTTCCGGCGCGCAATAAAGCAGATCCAGCTGGCCGGCCAGCATTTGCGATTCGATCGAAGCCTGCGCGGCGGTCGGCATCTGGCTGTTCAGTGCGGCAGCGGCCACACCGTTGGCTTGCAAGGCCGCAACCTGATCATGCATCAGGGCTACCAGCGGCGATACAACGATACCGACTCCCGGCCGCACCATCGAGGGAATCTGATAACACAGTGACTTCCCGCCCCCGGTGGGCATGATGACCAGGGCACTATGACCAGCCAGCGCCGTCTTTATGACGTCTTCCTGGGTGCCGCGAAAATCTGTGAAACCAAATGTTTCCTGCAGTTTTGCGCGGGCGGATTCCAGCGTCAGATCAGTCATCAAATCGAAATCATTGTCAGTTGTTGATGGAAAGCCCGCTGCGCCACGCACAGTTACCGCGGAGAATACGGAAGGACAATTGCGCGCCGGATCGTGGATGCGCGCTCACGGCGTCGTTTCGCAACAAGCGCCTATCAGGCAGCGGCGGGGATTCTCTCATCTTTCGACCAAAGCACCATAGGCAAAACTGCCAGACAAGCCCCCGTCGCGTTAAAGTGCACGCTTAAATCCGAAGCCGGGTTTCCCACCAAATCGGTGCCCCAATCACTGCGGAGACCCGCCCCCCACAACTAGCGGAAGAAATTGCTCATGGGCGAATCCAAACCGACCATCACCTATACGATCACCGACGAAGCCCCCATGCTGGCGACGGCCTCGTTTCTGCCGATCATCCGTTCCTTTGTGGCGCCTGCGGGGGTCAATATCGAGGCCAGCGATATTTCGTTGGCCGCCCGCATTCTGGCGACCTTCCCCGAAGATCTCACCGAGGAGCAGCGCGTCAGCGATGATCTCGCGAAGCTCGCGGTGATGACCCAGGACCCCACGGCCAACATCATCAAGCTGCCGAATATCAGCGCCGCCGTGGAACAGCTCAAAACCGCCGTTGCGGAGCTGCAGTCCAAGGGCTACAAGATCCCGGATTACCCGATGGAGGCGACCGACGACAAGGAGCGTGAGATCCGTGCGCGCTACGCCAAGGTGCTGGGTAGCGCCGTCAACCCGGTTCTCCGTGAAGGCAACTCCGACCGCCGGGCGCCCAAGGCGGTCAAGGAATACGCGCGCAAGAACCCGCACTCGATGGCCGAGTGGAGCATGGCATCGCGCACCCATGTGGCGCACATGCGCGAGGGCGATTTCTACCACGGTGAGAAATCGATGACCCTGGACAAGCCTTGCAGCGTCCGTATGGAACTGAAGACTGCCGATGGCGAGATCCAGGTGCTCAAGCCGGAAGTCAAATTGCTGGCCGGCGAAGTCATCGACAGCATGTTCATGAGCAAGAAGGCGCTGGTCGAGTTCTACGAGGAACAGATGCAGGACGCCTACGAGACCGGCATGCTGCTGTCTTTGCACGTGAAAGCCACGATGATGAAGGTTTCCCACCCCATCGTTTTCGGGCACGCGGTGAAGGTGTACTACAAGGACGCTTTCGAGAAGCACAAATTCTGGTTTGACACGCTGGGTGTCAACGTCAACAACGGTCTGGTCGATCTGTACAACAAGATCGAGCTGCTCCCGCGATCGATCCGCGAGGAAGTGATCGAAGACATGCACGCCTGTCACCAGCACCGACCGGCCCTCGCGATGGTGGATTCGGCTCGCGGGATTACCAACCTGCATGCGCCGAATGACGTCATCGTGGATGCGTCGATGCCGGCCATGATCCGTGCCGGCGGCAAGATGTGGGGCGCTGATGGGAAAACCCACGACACCAAGGCGCTGATTCCGGAAAGCACCTTCGCCCGGATTTATCAGGAAGTCGTCAATTTCTGCAAAACCAATGGCGCTTTTGATCCCCGCACCATGGGCACGGTCCCCAATGTGGGTCTGATGGCCCAGCAGGCCGAGGAATACGGTTCGCACGACAAGACCTTCGAAATCGAAGGCGGCGGTGAAGCACGTGTGGTGGATAACGCGACCGGCGAAGTGCTGATGGTGCAAAACGTCGAGGACGGCGATATCTGGCGGATGTGCCAGGTCAAGGATGAGCCGATCCGCGATTGGGTCAAACTGGCTGTCAACCGGGCCCGCCTCTCCGGGATGCCGGTGGTCTTCTGGCTCGACCCGTACCGTCCTCATGAAAACGAGCTGATCAAGAAGGTCAAACGTTATCTGCAGGACCACGATACCGAAGGATTGGATATCCAGATCTTCTCGCAGGTCCGCGCCATGCGGTACTCGCTGGAGCGCGCCATGCGGGGCAAAGACACCATCGCGGCTACCGGCAACATCCTGCGTGATTACCTGACAGACCTGTTCCCGATCCTCGAGCTGGGGACCAGCGCCAAGATGCTCTCCATCGTCCCCTTGATGAAAGGTGGCGGCCTGTTTGAAACCGGCGCTGGCGGCTCCGCGCCCAAGCATGTGCAACAGCTGGAAGAAGAGAACCATCTGCGCTGGGATTCTCTGGGTGAGTTCCTCGCGTTGGCGGCCAGCCTGGAAGACCTGGGCAACAAATACGACAATGCCCGGATCCGCCTGCTTGCCGACACGCTCGATGCGGCAACCGGCAAGCTATTGGATGAAGGCAAAGGGCCTTCACGCCGAACCGGCGAGCTGGACAACCGCGGCAGCCAGTATTACCTGGCGCGCTATTGGGCAGAGGCGCTGGCCGCGCAGGGTGAAGATGCGGAACTCAAAGCGCACTTTGCCCCGCTGGCGCAAAAGCTGGCCGAGAACGAAGCCCAGATCATCAACGAGCTGACGCAAATCCAGGGCAAGGAAGTGGACATCGGTGGCTACTACTGGCCCGATCCGGACAAGCTCACCGCTGTCATGCGTCCTAGCGCCACGCTCAACGCCATCATCGGTGATTGATCCGTATCCGCCAGCGGCGATTCCAACTCGTCGCTGGCGGATCTTGCCTGGGCACGTATCAGCAAGGCTGTTTCAGCCTCCAGCATCACGCCTTCTGCAGCAGCTTCCGCAGACGCGCGCGTTCGTGCTTGTCAGGTTTATGGCCTGGCGGCTGCGGTCGCGATAGCCATTCCGCCCGGTTCTGCGCGGCCTGTTCGGCACGCCGGGCGCGACTCTCATCCCCTTCGCGGTACAGTTTTTGGGCGTCGGCTGCCGAACCCCGGTGTTCGCTCAGGCCCGTCACTTCGACGGTCCAGAGCTGACCGGCTTTTTCGACCTCGATCACATCCCCCAGGTGCACCATTCGCGACGGTTTGGGGCGCTGATTGTTAATGCTGATCTGGCCATGCTTGATCGCATCGGTGGCCAGAGAGCGCATCTTGTAGAAGCGTGCCGCCCACAGCCATTTATCCAGGCGTACAGCAGATTGCGGTTGCTCAGCACTGGATTGCTGTGAGTGACGGGGTTGTTGGCTACGGCGCGTCAAAACGAAACGGGGCTCTTTCGAGCCCCGCAGGGGTATGACGGGAGACTAGTGCTGCCCGGCGGGACGGGTGGAAGGCGGTATATCACCGCGCTTCTTCTCTTCCCCACCTTCGGACTTGGACGTGTTGCTGCCACTGTCACCGTCCGGGTCTTGCCAGCTTTCGGGCGGTCCCGGTGGCCGGCCCTCCATGATGTCCTTGAGCTGCGAGGCATCAATGGTCTCGTACTTGATCAAGGCCTCGGCCATGATATGCAGCTTGTCCTCTTCCCGCTCGATGATCTTGGTCGCACGCGCATAGCTCTCGTCGATCAGGCGGCGGATTTCGGAATCGATCTGGTGTGCGGTTTCATCGGACACATGCTTGTTCTGCGTCACGCTGCGTCCCAGGAACACTTCGCCGTCATCCTCAGCATAAGTCAGAGGCCCGAGTTTCTCGCTCATGCCAAACTTGGTGACCATCTTTCGGGCTATGTCGGTGGCCCGCTCGATGTCGTTGCTCGCGCCGGTGGTCACAGCGTAATCGCCGAAGATTTTCTCTTCTGCAATACGGCCACCAAACAACGAATCGATCTGGCTCATCAGCCGCTGTTTGGTATAGCTGTGACGGTCTTCCTCCGGCAGGAACATGGTCACACCCAATGCGCGGCCACGTGGAATGATGCTGACCTTGTAGACCGGATCATGCTCGGGAACCGACAACCCAACGATCGCGTGTCCGGCTTCGTGGTACGCCGTGAGTTTCTTCTCTTTTTCGGACATCACCATGGACTTGCGCTCGGCGCCCATCATGATCTTGTCCTTGGCCTTCTCGAAGTCTTCCATATCCACGAGCTTTTTATTCCCGCGGGCGGCGAACAACGCCGCTTCGTTGACCAGGTTGGCCAGGTCGGCACCGGAGAAGCCTGGCGTTGCACGCGCCAGCACCGACGGCTTGACGTTGCCGGCGATGGGTACCTGGCGCATGTGCACCTTGATGATTTGCTCACGGCCACGGACATCAGGCAGCGGCACGACCACCTGACGGTCGAAACGCCCCGGACGCAACAATGCGGGATCCAGGACATCCGGGCGGTTGGTCGCGGCGATGACGATCACGCCTTCGCTGCCTTCGAAGCCGTCCATTTCCACCAGCAACTGGTTCAATGTCTGTTCGCGCTCGTCGTGTCCGCCACCCAGTCCTGCGCCACGATGGCGGCCCACGGCGTCAATTTCGTCGATGAAAATGATGCAAGGGGCATGTTTCTTGGCCTGCTCGAACATGTCGCGTACACGGGAGGCACCGACACCGACAAACATTTCCACGAAGTCCGAGCCCGAGATGGTGAAGAACGGCACGCCGGCCTCACCCGCAATGGCTTTGGCCAGCAGCGTCTTACCGGTGCCGGGTGATCCCACCATCAGCACACCGCGGGGAATGTGACCGCCCAGACGCGTGAATTTGGAAGGGTCTTTCAGGAAGTCGACCAGTTCGCCGACCTCTTCCTTGGCCTCTTCTACACCCGCAACATCAGCAAATGTGACCTTGACCTGATCCGGCGCGAGCATGCGCGCCTTGCTCTTGCCAAATGAAAGGGCACCACGACCATTGCCGCCGCCCTGCATCTGACGCATGAAATACACCCACACGCCAATCAGCAAAAGAATGGGGAAGGACGAAATCAGAATCTGCAGCAGCAGCGGCTGCCCTTTCGGCGGGCGACCGACGATCTGGACATTGTTGTCCAGCAAGGTGCCGATCATCGCCGTGTTTTCGGATTCCGGGCTGTACGTGGTGAAACGCATGCCGCCCATCGATTCGCCGATGATTTGCTGACCTTCAATGGCGACATTGCGAACATTGCCGTTTTTGACCTGGTCAAGAAATTGCGAATAGGCGATGGCTTCACTGGAGCCACGCGTTTGCGAAAAGCTGGAAAAGACGCTCATCAGCACAACGGCGATGACCACCCACAGCAACATATTTTTAGCCAGATCGTTCACCTTTACTCCTTGGGCTCGCGGCGGTAATGGACCCCGGTTTCCCTTGTCGGTTCACCGATTGTCCGTCAAACGGTGTCCACGTGCCAATACAAAGACTTCACGGCTCTCCTGCCGCGAAGCGCCGGGTTTGCGCCATTGCACGGAATCAAAGTCCGTTTTCAAAGACTCAACAAACTCGGGCAGGTCTTCCCCATGGAAGGCCTTGAACAGAAAATCGCCATCAGCCTTGAGCCAACGCGCACAAAACTCTGCTGCATGCTGCAGCAGTTCAATGCTCTGCGCTTGATCGCGAAGCCGATTGCCACTCAAGTTGGGGGCCATATCACTCATTACAAGGTCCGCCCGTGCATTTGTACCAATCTCAGAGGCTATCCAGTCGATAGCTTCTGGCGATAGGAAGTCCCCCTGGTAGAACGCCAATCCGCGCAATTCTTCCACGGGTAACAGGTCCAGACCGATCACTCGGCCCTTTCCGCCCAGCTTCTTTAATGCGTACTGGCTCCAGCCACCGGGGGCACAACCCAGATCCACGATGCAGGATCCGGGCCGTATGAGGCGATCACGCTTGTCGATCTGCTCCAGCTTGTATACGGCACGGGAGCGCCAGCCCTCGTCCCGAGCCTGCTTCACGAAGGGGTCGCGGCGCTGCCGATCCAGCCAACGGCCCGATGAGGTTTTTTTCTTTGACATGCGTGCGCGTCTTATCGGGTCGCCGCGTCAACCGCGCCATGCAGCGTGGCCACGAGCTCCGACACCTGATCGTCGGTAATCACGTAGGGCGGCATCAGATACAGCGTATCCCCCAGCGGGCGTAGCAAGGCGCCGTGCTGCAAGCCGTACTGGTATGCCCGCAGCCCACGGCGATCGATGGCCGGGAAATTCACCGGGGGTTGACGCTGCGCGACCAAATCCAGCGCCAGTATCATTCCGTGTCGACGGATGTGGGCAACATGCGGGTGGGCAGCCAGACGTTCGCGGACGCAATGTTCCATCCATTCGCCACGGACTCGGTTTTCATCGATGACCGGGTGTTGCTCGAAGAGATCCAGAACCGCATTGGCCGCCGCACAGGCAATGGCGTTACCGGTGTACGAATGCGAGTGGAGGAAGGCTTTCTGCTCGGCCCAGTCCGCGTAAAACGCGGCGTATACGCGATTGGCTGTCAGCACCGCGGACAGCGGCAGGAAACCACCGGTAATCCCTTTAGACAAGCACATGAAATCTGGGGTGATGTTCGCTTGCTCGCAGGCGAATAGCGTGCCGGTGCGGCCAAAGCCCACCGCGATTTCATCCGCGATGACGTGGACCTCGTATTTCTTGCACAGGGCCGCCAGCCCGCTGACGAACTCGGCTTCGTGCATGCGCATTCCGGCCGCGCATTGCACCAGCGGCTCCAGGATCACGGCGCTGATCTCATGGCCGCGCGCTTGTAAGAGCGATTCCAGCTGAACCAGGCACCTGGCGATATCGCCGGCGCGATCTGGCCGACGCGTATCCGGCGCCGGCGTTTGCAAGGACTTCAGCAGCAGCGGCTCATAGGTGCTCTTGTACAGCCCCACATCACTGACCGCCAGTGCACCGAGCGTTTCCCCGTGGTAGCCCTCGTCCAGGTGCACGAAAAACGGCCGCGTCTGACCCTGGTGCAACCAATAGTGAAAGCTCATTTTCAGAGCGACTTCGACCGCACTCGAGCCGTTGTCCGCGAAGAACACCTTGTCCAGGCCGCTTGGCGCGCAGCCGAGTAGCCGTTCCGCCAGCCGCACCGCCGGTTCATGGGTGTGTCCGGCAAAGATGACATGCTCCAGGGTACGGGCCTGGTTACCGATGGCCTCCGCAATATACGGGTGGGCATGACCGAAGATGTTGACCCACCAGGAACTGACGGCGTCGAGGTAACGTCGTCCGGCCGTGTCGTAGAGCCAGACGCCCTCCCCCCGTGCCACTTCCACAAGTGGAACGGATTCGTGATCTTTCATCTGCGTGCACGGGTGCCACACGCAAGCCAGATCGCGTTGTGCGAGTGAAAGGTTCGCGTTTGTCATCGGGTGCCGATGGATTCAGATGCGATCACAACGTGGCACCGTCTCCGCGCTGCCGACAGCGGTGCCAAAGCACTACTCGTAACGCACACCCAAAACTTCAAAGGTTCGCGTGCCACCCGGTACTTCAACGCTGACTTCATCCCCTTCGGCCTTGCCCAGCAGGCCGCGGGCGATGGGTGTGGAATACGCAATGCGGCCGTTTTTTACATCCGCTTCGTCTTCCCCAACCAGCTGGTAGGTCAACTCTTCGTCGGTGTCCACATCGACCAATTCGACAGTCGTCCCGAATACGACTTTGCCCGTGTTCGGCAGGGTTCTGACATCGATAACCTGCGCGTTCCCGAGTTTGCCTTCGATCTCCTGAATGCGCCCCTCGATGAAGCCCTGCTGTTCGCGCGCCGCGTGGTATTCGGCGTTTTCCTTCAAATCGCCATGCTCGCGCGCTTCGGCAATGGCCGCAATCACACGCGGCCGGTCCTCGCTTTTGAGGCGTTTCAATTCCTCTTTCAACAGGTCAGCCCCGCGTTGCGTGATGGGGGTCTTGCTCATGCAGTCAGCTCCCGGTGTAGGTCGCGCAGCGCCATCACCTCGAAATCTTCTGTGTGATCCATCGCCAGGCAGGTAGCCCAGGCGCCCGCCACGGTGGTGAAGTACACCACCTTTTGCGCGATGGCTGCAGCGCGGATGGAATGGGACTCGGCGATGGCTTTTTTCCCGGACGCCGTATTGACCACCAGTGAGACCTCACCGTTCTTGATCAAATCCACGCAATGTGGGCGTCCTTCCTTCACCTTGTTGATAGATTGGCATTCCACACCGGCTGCATTCAAGGTGCGTGCGGTGCCGGAAGTGCCCCAAATTTTGAAACCCTTGCCAACAAGGTGGCGACCGATGCGAATCGCTTCGTCCTTGTCTTCATCACGCACCGATAGCAAAACACCGCCGCTGATCGGGACTTCGTTACCTCCGGCCAGCAAGGCCTTGCCAAAGGCACCGCCGAATGCACGGCCGACGCCCATGACTTCGCCGGTGGACTTCATCTCCGGCCCCAGAATGGGATCCACACCCGGGAACTTGTTGAACGGGAAAACCGACTCTTTCACCGAGAAGTAATTGGGGCGTGCGGCGCGCAGGAACCCTTGAGATTCCAGGCTCTGCCCCACCATGCAGCGTGCGGCGATCTTCGCCAGCGGTGCACCGATCGCCTTGGAGACAAACGGCACGGTGCGCGCGGCACGCGGATTCACTTCGAGCAGGTAAATCTCATCACCCTGGATCGCGAACTGTGTGTTCATTAACCCGGAGACATTCAACGCCTTCGCCAGGGCTTCAACTTTCTTGCTCAGGCGTGCTTCGATTCCCGCAGGCAGCGAATATGGCGGCAACGAGCAGGCCGAATCACCGGAGTGCACCCCGGCCTGTTCGATGTGCTCCATGATCCCGGCGACCACCACATTAGTTCCGTCGCACACGGCGTCCACGTCCACTTCAATCGCGGCTTCCAGGAAACGATCAAGCAAAACGGGTGAATCTTCAGAAGCTTGCACGGCTTCTTTCATGTAGCGCTCGAGGTCTTCAATGCCGTAGACCACTTCCATTGCGCGGCCGCCCAGCACGTAAGACGGGCGGACCACCAACGGGAAACCGACATTATCGGCCATTGCCAGCGCCTGTTCGGTGGACATGGCGATACGGTTGCGCGGCTGGTTCAGTCCCAGCTTGACCACCAACTGCTGGAAGCGCTCGCGGTCTTCGGCCAGGTCGATGGAATCCGGTGTCGTCCCGATAATGGGCACCCCGGCCTCTTCCAGAGCCTGCGCCAGTTTCAGTGGTGTCTGGCCACCGAATTGCACGATAACGCCTTCAGGCTTTTCCACATCGACGATAGCCAGCACGTCTTCGAGCGTCAGCGGTTCAAAATACAGCCGATCCGAGGTATCGAAGTCGGTGGAAACCGTTTCCGGGTTGCAGTTGACCATGATGGTTTCGTAACCATCTTCACGCAGAGCCAAAGCGGCGTGCACACAGCAGTAATCGAACTCAATGCCCTGGCCAATCCGGTTCGGGCCACCGCCGAGAACCATGATCTTGCGACGGTTCGTGGGCAGGGCCTCGCACTCCTCATCGTAGCTGGAGTACAGGTATGCCGTATCGGTGGGAAATTCCGCCGCGCAGGTGTCGACCCGCTTGAATATTGGCCGAACACCGGCGTCTTGTCGCGCCTTGCGGACTTCGGCTTCACTGGAATTCAACAACCGCGACAAGCGGATATCGGACATCCCGAGCTGCTTCAGCTGGCGCCATTCGGTTGCACCAAGATCGCTGACGGCGCGGCCTTCCAGTGATTTTTCGGCGGCGATGATGTCACCGATTTGTTCGATGAACCAGGGGTCAATCGAGGTGATCCGGTGGACATCTTCAGGACTGATGCCATGACGTAGTGCATCGGCGACCCACCACAGGCGTTTCGCCCGGGCCACCCCGATTTGCTCACGGATCACGGTATCCGCGTCTTCTTCCTCGCCGGTCAGCTGCGTTTCGAAACCGGAGCTTCCGATTTCGAGGCCGCGCAGCGCTTTTTGCAGCGATTCCGGGAAATTCCGGCCAATGGCCATGACTTCGCCAACGGATTTCATCTGCGTGGTGAGCTTGTCGTCCGCCGCCGGGAACTTCTCGAAGGCGAAACGCGGGATCTTGGTCACCACGTAGTCGATGCTGGGCTCAAACGACGCTGGCGTCTGCCCGCCGGTAATTTCGTTCGCCAATTCGTCAAGCGTATAGCCCACCGCCAGTTTGGCCGCGACCTTGGCAATCGGGAAACCCGTTGCTTTGGAAGCCAGCGCTGAAGACCGCGACACCCGCGGGTTCATCTCGATGACGACCAGACGACCATCTTTGGGGTTCACCGAGAACTGCACGTTCGAGCCGCCGGTTTCCACTCCGATCTTGCGCAGCACCGCCAGCGAGGCGTTGCGCATGATCTGGTACTCCTTGTCGGTCAGCGTCTGCGCCGGGGCGACGGTGATGGAATCACCCGTGTGCACGCCCATCGGATCAAGGTTCTCGATGGCGCAGACGATGATCGCGTTATCGTTGCGATCACGCACAACCTCCATCTCGAACTCTTTCCAACCTAACAGTGACTCTTCAAGTAGAACCTCATTAGTTGGAGATAAATCGAGGCCACGACTGACAATTTCTTCAAATTCATCGCGGTTGTAGGCGATGCCGCCGCCGCTTCCACCCAGCGTAAACGAAGGGCGGATGATGGCCGGGAAGCCAATAGAGGCCTGTACCGCCCACGCCTGTTCCAGGGTATGCGCGATTCCACTGCGGGCCGACTCCAGCCCGATTTCATCCATCGCGATACGGAATTTCTGGCGGTCTTCGGCCGTATCAATCGCGTCGCGTGACGCGCCGATCATCTCGACGCCGTACTTTTCCAGCACGCCTTCCCGAGCCAGATCCAGCGCACAGTTCAGGCCGGTTTGTCCGCCCATCGTGGGCAGCAAGGCATCCGGCCTCTCCTTGGCGATGATCTTCTCGACCACCTTCCAGTTCACCGGCTCGATGTACACCGCATCGGCTACATCGGGGTCGGTCATGATCGTTGCCGGGTTTGAATTCACCAGAATGACCCGGTACCCCTCCTCGCGCAGGGCCTTGCAGGCTTGCGTGCCGGAGTAATCAAATTCGCAGGCCTGACCAATGATGATGGGCCCAGCGCCAATGATCAGGATGGATTCAATGTCGGTTCTTTTCGGCATTTCTACTTATCTGCGAAGGAGTGCGATCAGGCCATCAAATCGATGAAATGAGTGAACAAGGGGCTGAGATCATGCGGGCCGGGGCTCGCCTCGGGGTGACCTTGGAAGGAGAAGGCCGGAGCGTCGGCATGCGCCACACCCTGCAAGCTGCCGTCAAACAAGGAGCGATGCGTCGCTTTCAGGAAACTGGGCAGCGTCGCTTCATCCACCGCAAACCCGTGGTTCTGGCTGGTAATCGCTACTCTGCCCGTCCGCAGATCCTGTACCGGATGGTTGGCACCGTGATGCCCGAACTTCATCTTGACGGTCCGCGCCCCGGCGGCCAGCGACAGGATCTGGTGTCCCAGACAAATGCCCATCGTCGGGATTTTTTTCGCCAGCAGACCTTTGGCCACGGCAATGCCGTTCTCGACCGGCTCGGGGTCACCCGGCCCGTTGGAGAGCATGACGCCGTCCGGCTTCAGCGCCAGAGCATCATCCAGAGGCATCGTGGAAGGCACAACGGTGACCCGGCAGCCAACGGCAACCAGCTCGCGAAGAATGTTGCGCTTGACGCCGAAGTCATAAACAACAACGTGCTTGGTCGCCTCGGGCGGCTCGACCCGCCACAGGCCCTCCGTCCATTCGAAAGCGCTGGGGGTACTGACTTCATCAGCCAGGTTCGCCCCGGCGAGGCCGGCAAAGCCTTTTGCCGCAGCCAGCGCCTCTTCGACGGTGCCATCGCCAACCAGCAGCGCCCCGCCCTGAGCGCCCTTGTCACGCAGAATTCGCGTCAGCTTGCGGGTGTCGATGTCGCAGATGCCCCCTTTGCCGTGAGCCAGCATGGCTTCAGGAAGCGTCATTTGCGAGCGGAAATTGGATGGCGACCGCGGTGGCATCTTGATGATGAGCCCGGCGGCGTGGAATTTCGACGACTCCATATCCTCGTCGTTGCAACCCACATTCCCGATGTGCGGGTAGGTCAACGTGACGAGTTGTCGAGCGTAGGACGGGTCGGAAAGGATCTCCTGGTAGCCCGTCAGAGCTGTGTTAAATACGACTTCGCCGCTTGCAATACCTTCAGCGCCAAAGCCACGACCGATGAAGTGCGTGCCGTCAGCTAGTGCCAGAATGGCCGGTGTCACGATGCATTAATCCCTTTCAGACATAAAAAAACGGGGTCGGGCCCCGTGACCTGTGGAAGTATAACGTCGCTCCCGTGCGAGGGGGGCCATTCGCCGGCCAAATCTCGGTAAATCAGTTGCTTCGCGTTAGTATTCGTCTCCGTTACCGCCCACTTCCGCGCAACTCATGCCTGCAATTCACGGAATTGACATGCCCGTCATCCTGGCCCCCATGGCCGGTGTGACGGATGCCCCGATGCGCCGGTTATGCCGGCATTTCGGTGCGAGCATGTGCTACGGGGAAATGACGGCGGCCGATCAGGACGACGCCGGACGCGCCAAATTTCAGCACCGCCTGCATGACGCCAGCGAAACCCGGCCCTGGATCGTGCAGCTGGCCGGCGCAGAGCCTGGTGTGCTCGCCGAAGGGGCGCGTGCCCACGCCCGACTCGGGGCGGACGTCATCGACATCAATATGGGTTGCCCCGCGAAAAAGGTACGCAAAAAGGCCTGTGGCTCCGCGCTGATGGCCGACCCGGGTCTGGTGCGCGAAATCTTTGTTGAAGTACGGCGGGCCGTGGATCTCCCGGTCACCGTCAAAATGCGCACCGGCCTGCACCAGGAAATGCGAAACGCCGTCGAACTCGCACAAATTGCCGAAGATGCTGGCCTGGCGGCCATTGCAGTGCATGGCCGCACGCGGGCGCAGATGTACAAGGGCCATGCGGAGTATCAGACCATTCGTGAGGTCAAGCAGGCCGTCAGTATCCCGGTCATTGCAAACGGGGATATCTGCACGCCCGCCGATGCGCTGAAAGTTCTGGAGTTCACCGGTGCAGATGGCCTGATGTTAGGTCGGGCGGCGCTGGGGCGGCCCTGGGTATTTGCTGAAATTCATGCCGCACTCGCCGGTCGGAGCGCCCCACCGGCGATGGAGGCCCAGGAGCTGCTGCCTTGGGTGCGGCAGCATGCACGCGAAGTTGATGCCCACTACGGAGATCGTCTGGGGTTGAAGGTGTTTCGCAAGCACCTTGCCGGCTGGCTGGGTCACTTCAAACTGTCGGATGAGGTCCGCGTTGCTATTCTGCGGGCTGATTCCCGTGACGCGGGCCTGGAGTTGTTATCCCAGGCGCTCCCCGCATAACGCCGGGCATCTTTTCCCTTCGCGGAGTGACACATTATTAAGACCAAAAAGAATCTGCTCGCCCTGGGTGTGGTTGGTGCCGCCATTCTCGGATTCATGACGCTGGTGGCAACGCGCGAGGAAGCGGAGGTTGCACCGGTAGAAGAAGCCCGGTTCAGCGTCAGGACGATGATCGCGGAGCCGATGCGCATGCAGCCGGAGTTGTCGTTGATCGCTGAGATCGGCAGTTCTGCGCAGCCGACACTGACGGCTGCGGTCTCGGCAGACGTTCTGCACGTCTATGCACGTGAGGGACAAACCCTGCCCCGCGGTGAACTCATGATCGAGCTGGACAACCGCGACGCCGAGGTGCAGGTCAGCCAGGCCAGAGCCGACCTCGCGCAGGCCGAGGCCAATCTGCGGCTTGAGCGCGAACAGGCCAAAGCCAACCGCGACAATTTAATACGCGAGCAGGAACTGGCCCAGTTAAGCGAGGCGGAACTCGCCCGCCTGGTGCGTATGCGCGACAAAGGACTGGTCTCTGAAACCGCGCTAAACCAGGCCAAGCAGAATCACCAGCGCGCGCTTCTCAGCCTGGCCGCCCGCGAACAGGCCGTGACATTGGCGCCAGCACGCGAGCAACAGGCCGTCGCACACGTGCGTGCGGCGGAAGCCGCCGTTCAGGCGGCTGAGCTGCAACTGGAGCGCACCACGATTGTGGCGCCCTTCACCTCGGTGGTGACCCGCGTGCATGTCGAACAGGGTGCCCGCGTCGCCCCCGGGCAGGCCCTGGTCTCCCTTTACGACGCGGAGCACATCGAATTCGTGACCGATGTCCCCACTCGTCATCTGATGGCTTTGCAGCGCAGCCTGAACACCCCAGATCACACCACCGGCAGCATCGCGTTTGGTGGTGAGCAACTGCCGGTACACATGGTGCGGTTGGGCGGGGAATCTCGCGGAGGCGCGGTCCAGGCCTGGTTCGCACTGGACCGGCAGACACCCTTGCCGACCGGGATCCGCGTGCCGCTGACGCTGCGCCTGCCGGCGGTGAAAAATGCCGTCGCGCTGCCCGAGTCTGGGCTTTACGACCTTTCCAAAGTCTTTCGGGTTCGCGACGGAAGACTTGAGAGCCTGCTGGTGACCGTCCACGGCCGCCAAGGCGAAGACGTTGTTATCAGTCACCCGGAACTGGCCAGCGGCGACATCCTGCTGGTCACGCACCTCGCAAATGCGGCCACCGGACTGCTCATCAATGAACTGCAGTAACGGGCGCCAAAGTGACTGAATTGCTCAACAACGACCCGCCGGACGCAGGCCGCGGCCTGATCAGTACCTTTGCCCGGCACCCGGTGGCAGCCAATCTGTTAATGGTCATCATGATCCTGGCCGGGTTGTGGGGGCTGGCGAAGCTCAATACGCAGTTTTTCCCCTCGTTTGATATCGATTTTGTCCGCGTCGGTATCGCCTGGGAGGGCGCCAGCGCCGAAGACATTGAAAGCGCAATCACCGAAGTCGTAGAAGATCGGCTGCGGACGATCCCGGGCGTCAACGAACTTTCCTCCATCTCGATGCAGGGCATCTCCATGCTGTGGCTGCGGTTCGATGATGGCATCGACCTGAATGCTGCAGCGGATGAAATCGACGAACGCATCTCCAGCATCCGCAACCTACCGGACACAGCGGAAGAACCCAGTATTTCTATTCTGGAGAACCGTGAACTCATCTCCCGCATCGTGCTCTCCGGTTTGCCGGACCGTACCGAATTGCAGCCCATCGCGCGCCGGCTCGAACGTGAACTGCTGGACCTGGGCGTGGAAGAAATTCGCACCCTGGGACTGCCGGCGGAAGAAATCGTCATCAGTATCGATCCCAGCACGTTGGCCGCTTTGGACCTGACACTGCCGGAACTGGCTGCGGCGATTCGCGGACGCTCTCAGGACTTGCCGGTCGGCTTGCTGGCGGAGAATTCGACTGCACGCGAGCTACGTGCTGTCGAAAAGCGACGCAGCGAATACGCGCTGGGACGGTTGTTGCTGCCCAGCCGCAGTGGTGAGCAAACACTGGCCCTGGGGGATGTCAGCAGCATCCGGCGGCAAGCCAAAGCGGATGAAATCCTGGTCCAGATGCACGGCCAGCCGGCAGTCGAGCTGGCCTTGTACCGTGCCAAGAGCCAGGACGCCCTAAAAACCGCCGCGTTGGTCAGTGAGTGGCTGATCGAGGCCCGGCAGAAACTGCCACCAGGCCTGTCTCTCATCGTTTACGACGAGCAGTGGCGCCCGCTTCAGGACCGCATCGCCCTGCTGTTGAAGAATGGTGCTTCCGGTCTGGTGCTGATCGTGGCCATTCTTTACCTGTTCCTGCTGGGGCGAGTGGCGTTCTGGGTGACGGTGGGCATTCCGGTGTCATTCCTGGCCACCTTGTGTGTGCTGTATGCCACCGGTGGCAGTATCAATATGTTGTCGCTATTCGCGATGATCATGGCCCTGGGCATCATCGTTGATGACGCGATCGTGGTCGGCGAGGATGCCGCCGCGCACTACGACGCCGGTGAAGGCGCCCTGGGCGCTGCCGAGGGTGGCGCCCGACGCATGTTCTGGCCGGTCGTCAGTTCATCGGCCACCACCATCGCGGCATTTCTGCCGTTGATGCTGATCGGCGATTACATCGGCGCCATTCTCAAAGCCATCCCCTGGGTGGTGATCTGCGTCATCGTGGCGTCGCTGGTGGAAAGCTTTCTCATTCTTCCCGGGCATTTGCGACACTCCCTGGAAGCGCTGCATCACCGGCCACCAGCAGTCTGGCGCGGTCGTTTCGATGCCGCGTTCAATCGCTTTCGCGAAGGCCCATTCCGCCGCTTTGTCCGCGCCGCCCTGCACAACCGGCGGGTGGTGCTGGCGACCTGCGCCGCCTCGCTGATCGTGGCCATTGGCTTGCTGGCTGGTGGGCGCGTCAAGTTCAACTTTTTCCCCACACCCGAGCTGAATGTATTGATTGCTAACGTCGGCTTCGCCGCCGGCGTTCCCGACGACGATGTCGCAGCCTTCCTGACCGAACTCGAGCGCGGCCTGGAGGTGGTCAACGCCGACCTGGGCGGTGATTTTGTGCTCGCCGCAGTCGGCCGCCAGGGTATGAGCGTTCAGCCCGGGACAAATTTCACCCGCACCGGGCGCCAGTACGCCCACCTGCAGGTGGAGATCAAGCCCTCGGACGAACGCGATGTTCGCAATGCGGAATTTATTCAGCGCTGGACCGATCAGCTCACGTTACCTCCCGGGCTCGATACCTTCAGTGTCATTGAACCCTCGATTGGCCCACCGGGACGCGACATCGAGTTGCGCATCGTGGGAGACGACCTGGAAGCGGTTAAGCAGGCGGCGCTGGAGCTCGCCGAGATCCTCTCGGCAACCCCGGGGGTCTCCGGCATTGATGACGACACCCCCTTTGGGCGGGAGCAGATCCTGTATTCACTCAATGCCGAAGGAGAAGCGTTGGGACTGGATACGGCATCGCTGGGCGCGCAATTGCGGGCCGCGCTGGATGGTGAACTGGTGCAGATCTTTCAGGATGATGGTGCGGAAATCGAGGTGCGCCTGCGCCTGGACGAGTCCGACACGGATAGTCTGATCGGATTGCAGAACCTTCCCATTCGCACCCCCGCCGGCGCGGTTGTCCCGCTGGGCAATGTGGTCAACTTCCGCACGCAACGCGGGTTTGATCGCATCCGTCGCAGTGAAGCCCGGCGGGCGATCAAGGTCAGCGCAGACATCAATGAGGCGCAGGCGAACCCGACCGTTCTTCGGGCGCGGCTGGTCAAGGAGGTGGTGCCGGAGCTGGAATCTCGCTACCCGGTGCGCATCGAACAAACCGGTCAGGCCGAGAATCAGGCCCACACCTTCGCCGACATGAAGCGCGGACTGCTCTATGCGCTGGCGTTGATTTACATCGTGCTGGCCTGGGTGTTCGCCTCCTGGGGCTGGCCGTTGCTGGTCATGAGCATCATTCCCTTCGGCCTGGTCGGGGCGCTGCTGGGGCATTGGCTGCTGAGTATGGATTTGACGATTCTTTCGTTGTTCGGCTTCTTCGGCCTTTCCGGAATTGTGGTCAATGATTCCATCATTCTCGTGGTGTTCTACAAGGAATTAAGGGAGAAAGGCATTGGGGTGCAGCAAGCGCTCGAAGATGCATCCTGCTTGCGTCTTCGCGCCGTACTGCTGACCTCGCTGACCACGATTGGCGGGCTCATTCCACTGATGTTTGAGACCAGCTTGCAGGCCCTGTTCCTGATACCCATGGCCACTTCAATCGTCTTCGGCCTGGCCTTCGCCACCCTGCTGGTGTTGGTGCTGGTGCCAACTCTGTTGTCGCTGTATGAGCAGCTCACCACGCGCCAAGACCATCCGCAAACCGTCGCCACGCCTCGCCCTGCGAGCTGAGCATTGCGTGCGGGTGCGTCAGGAATTTGCGCACAGGTAAAGGATGTGTCATGTTTTCCGTGCTAGGAGCGCTACGTCGCAGCACATTGACGTGCGCCATACATAAGTAACTGGAGAATTTAAGATGAAATTATTGAAGGCGGCAGCCTTGGTTGCGGCGTGTCTCTCCGCCCCCGTGGCACTCTCGGCCGAGGTGGGCTCAGGCACTCTCACACTGGCTGAAACCAGCTTCACATTTGGTGGTGGCCCGATCGTGGGTACCAACGCTACGGATGCGGCTGGCATCCAGTGCATCGACCCGCTACTGCCCTGCGACAGCTTTGCGCTGACCGTCGATCTTCCCGAAGATCTGGGCGAATACTTCCCCACAGCACTCGTGCGCGTACTGCTCGGCCCTACCGACAGCCCAACCGGTCTTGACGACTACGACCTCGAACTCCTGAACAGCGCCGGCACCGTAATCGCCGAATCGACCTCTGAAGGCGCAACCGAAGGGGTCTCCGTCATCGCCTTGGGTGGAACCAACGACTACACCGTGAATATCGTTCACTGGCTGGTGGTCGGCGGGAGCTACAGCGCGACCATCGAGCTCAGTCTCGGCATCCCCTCGGAGGATAAGACCGACGAGGAAGTCGCGATGTGGCTGGCCGACAACGGCGGCGAACCGATGTTGCTTGCGCGTGCTCGCGCTGAACGCTCGGCCGGAACCATGGGCGGTGGCGCCGCGGGCTGGTTGTCCCTCGTGCTGTTGGCCGGGTTTGGCTTTCGCCGCCGGCAGTAAGCCCACATCGTCGAATTGACACGCAGGCTTCGCCACGAACGAAGCCTGCGTATTTTTGCTTGGAGAACCAAAAAATGAAACATACATATACCGGCCTGGCATCGGGGTTGCTGCTTGCCTTGTCAATGACAACGCAGGCCGCCGAAGTGGGCGGGGACACCCTGACCCTGACCGAAACCTCAATTGAATTCCGCAACGACCTCATCGTCGGTACCAACGTCACAAACGCCGCGGGGATTCAATGCGTAGACCCAGTGCTGCCCTGCGACCAATTCGCACTGACCGTGGACCTGCCCGAAGATTTGGGCGTGTATTTCCCCACCGCCCTGATCCACGTCGCCCTGAATGTTGATAACAGTTTCACGGGTGTTGATGACTACGACCTGGCCTTTTACGACGGCGCAGGAAACGTGATTGGCGAATCCGGCAACCTGCCGGGCGAAACCGAAACTGCAAGCACCATTGCCCTTGGCGGCACCAATAAATACACCGTGGAAATTATCCATTGGCTGGTAGCTGGCGGTGGCTACGTCCTGAACATCGACCTGGACCTGGGCATCCCTTCCGAAGATGTGACCGATGAGGAACTGGCCGCCTGGATCGCCGCAAATACCGACGGCGACGGCGTCATGCTCGCCGGTTCACGGGCGGCAGATACCTGCACCATGCCGGGCGCAATCTTGCTTCAGGATGCCAGTGGCGATGTCGATCCCTTCGCACTGGGGTTGGCCAGCGTTCCCGCTGACAATTTTGACCTGCAGGAGCTGAGCATTTTCCAGGTCGGTTCCATTGACGACCCGAGCAATCCGCCGCTGATTGCGTTCCGCATGCAAGTCGCGTCGCTGGCCACCGGTTTGTTCCCCAGCACGGCGTACTTCAGCTCGTTCAAGGTGGGCGGCGCAACCTACGGTGTGCGCATGGCCGTGAATGGCCAAGGGGTTGTGAGTTTCTTCTCATACGTTCCTGGCGAGAACAACGACGGCGGGGTTGATGGACGCTTTGTCTCTGCCGGTAGCGAGCGCCCAGCCAACTCCCAGAGTTACTACGATGATAGTGAGATTGTCATCTTCGTTCGTCCGCAGGACGTCGGGTTGTTTGAGCCCGGGCAGATGCTGACGGGCTTCAATGCCGCGACCACGTTGTCGGCAGGCGTTTCCGGCGCTGGTGTTTCTGGCACGATGGATGAAATGCCCGACGGCCTCGGTCGTTCTGGCGAGTTCACCTATCTGAGCGATGAAGATTGTGCGATGGATTCAGATGAAAGCGCGACCACGACATCTCGGCGCCTGGGTGCCAGCACACGGGGTGGTGCCACGGGTGGACTGCTTCTCGTTCTGATGGGGCTGTTCGGGTTCGCGCGTCGCCGCAGATAACCCGTTTCCCACAAAAAAGCCCCGCTTCGGCGGGGCTTTTTTGTGCCGGGGAGCTGCTAGGTCCAGAATGCGCGCTGACCGATTTCAATCAATTCAGCAATGACGTAACCCAACACAAACCAGCTGGCCTGGAGGATTCCCTGACGCACGGCACGCACATTGACGAACTCCAGCGTCTTCGGTTCGTCATAGAGCGAAAAACGTGGGATCCAGCGCGGCGTGGAGTCCAGGTACGCCTGGTACGGCGGGCCAAATTCGCCGACCAGAGACGCTTCCTCGCGCGGCACCACGTGCCGGTAATACAGGATGAACGCGATTGCCAGCACCACCGACAGGATCGGGTTCTCCACGGCCAGACCAAACCCGATGACTCCCAGAAAGCTGAACACGTACAAGGGGTTTCGTACGACCGAATACGGTCCCTGAGTCACCAGCACGTTGTCCTTTTTTCCGGCCACATAGACCAGGCACCACACGCGACCGAAAGCGGCGGTTCCCAGCAATATCAGCCCGAACAATTCAACCACATCGCTCAGCCACCGCGACATCAACGCAGGCGCCGGCACAAAGATGATGTATCCGAAGACTCCCAGCGCGAACAGCCGGCTCCAAAAAATCCGGTGGGAACTAGAAAATACCTGGCTCAATCATCCATCTCCTCTATTATTTTAAGTTCTGCTTTGTGGACGCTCCATACCATACCCCCTGCGGGTTACGAAGACCGGTATGGTGTGTCCGTTTCCAATAACTCGCTCTTACGATGACGATATTTGCAAAGATTATTTCCGGCGAACTGCCCGCCAGCGTGGTGCATCGCGATGACACGTGCATCGCGTTCATGGATATCCATCCACTGGCGCGCGGCCATGTTCTGGTGTGTCCGCTGAAGTCTGCCTGCCGGCTGGACGAGCTTGACCTTGCGACCCGCTCGCATTTGTGGGAAGTCGCCCGCAAAGTGGCCGCGGCCCAACGCGTGGCGCTGGGAAGTCACGCCCAGCACTTTCTGGTAAACGATGGGAAAGGCGCGAACCAGACTGTGCCGCATGTCCATATCCACGTCATCCCGCGTTATGCGGGTGACCGCATGTGGACTGTTGCCAAAATGATTATGCATGTCGGCATTCTGGCAATCTCGCCACCCATCAATGCGAAAAAAAGGCAGGAGCTTGACGATATTGCACGGCGGATTTCCAAAACCTTAATACAAGGTGATTGAAAAGCCGCGTGGTACACCAACCGCCCTAACCTCCGTAGTCGCCTAGACGCGCGCCCCGTGATCGTCGCCGGTTTCGATTTCGACGGGAATCAGATCCTTGCGCCGTAATCCCAGTGCCAAGGCCGAAGCACCCGCCACGTAGGTGGAGGAATACGTTCCGACAACAACCCCCAGAATCAAGGCTTCCGAGAAGCCGGCCAGCGCTTCACCGCCCAGTACTTCGAGTGCGATCAAGACCAGCAGCGTGGTGAACGAGGTCATCACTGTACGTGACAGCATCTCGTTGATGGATCGATTCATGGTGTCGATCTCATCGCCCTCCGATTTACGGCGGAAGTTTTCGCGGCAGCGGTCGAATACCACAATGGTGTCGTTCAGCGAATAGCCGATCACGGCGAGCAATGCCGCCAGCACCGCAAGATCAAACTCCCAACGGAACAGCGAAAAAGCGCCCAGCGTGATGATGACGTCGTGTGCCAGTGCGATGACGGCGCCCGCGGAGAATTTCCAATGAAAACGCAGCACGATGTACAGAAAAATACAGCCCAACGCCCAGATCATGGCCAAACCACCATTGATCGCGAGTTCATCACCGACTTGAGGGCCCACGTATTCAATCCGCCGCAGCTCCACGCCCGGCACATCGCTTTGCAGCACCGAGAGGATCTTCGCCGACAGCTGTGCTGATGATTCATTGTCCTGGGGCAGCAGCCTGACCAGCACACCGCTGGCGGAACCAAAATTCTGCACCACGGCGCCATCGAAGCCGCCGGTTGTCAGCGTGTCGCGTACTGCATTCAGGTCGGCTGCCTCAGGATATTCAACTTCAACCAGCACACCGCCGGTGAAGTCGATGCCGAAATTAAGTCCGTTGATGCTCAGACTGACCAGCGAAAGGATGACCAGCAGCGCTGAAAAGGTGCCGGTGATTTTTCGTACGCCGAGAAAATTGATATGAGTAGGTTTCGATAAGGCACGCATGGTGTGACGACTCCGGCGTTAAACAGGCAGGTCGGCGCGACGCGTCCGACCATACAGCGCATTGACCACGATGCGCGTGCCCAGGATGGCGGTAAACATCGATGACAAAATGCCGATCGACAGCGTGACCGCAAAGCCCTTGATAGGCCCCGTGCCAAATACAAACAAGATGACCGCGGCGATAAACGTGGTGATGTTGGCATCCGCGATGGTCACAAACGCCTTGTCGTAACCCGCACTGATCGCTTTCTGCGTGGAGCTTCCTTCGAATAACTCCTCTCGTATGCGCTCAAAAATCAGCACGTTGGCATCCACTGCCATACCCACAGTCAACACGATGCCCGCAATCCCCGGCAGCGTCAGTGTGGCCTGCAGCAATGACAATGCCGCCACAATCAGAATGACGTTCAGTACCAGGGCAAAGTTGGCGATCAGGCCGAACACACGGTAGTAGAGCACCATGAAGATCACGACCAGGGCCATGCCGACGATCACGGCACGGAAGCCCTTGTCGATGTTGTCCTGACCCAGGCTCGGGCCGATGGTGCGTTCTTCCACAATGGCGATCGGCGCCGCAAGTGCACCTGCGCGCAACAGCAGGGCGAGATCCCGGGCCTCGTTGCTGCTCAGTCCCGTTGTCTGGAATCGTTTGCCGAAGACACCACGTACGGTTGCCATGGAAATGACCTCCGCGGTTTCGACTCGCTCACGCACCGCTTCACCAGCGGCGTTGTAGCTGACACGGATATCGGATTCACGGAACAGAACCGCCATCAGGCGCCCGACGTTGGCGCCAGTGAAATCGAACATCCGCTTGGCGCCCTGGCCATTCAACGTGACCGATACAGCCGGTGTGCCGGACTCGGTATCAATGGTCGAGGCCGCGTCCACAATCTGGCTGCCGGTGGCGATCACTTCAGATTTCAGCAGCACCGGACGCCCCGAACCCCGCTCATAGAACAGTTCGGTATCCAACGGGATGATGCCGGTCTGCGCGGCGACCCGTGCATCTTCATCTTCGGCTACCGCGCGATATTCCAGCGTCGCGGTGGCATCCAGAATTGATTTGGCCTGAGTCGGGTCTTTCACACCCGGCAGCTGAACCAGAATCCGATCCCGCCCCTGCCGTTGCACAACGGGTTCGGCGACACCCAGCTGGTTGACCCGGTTGCGCAAGGTCGTGAGGTTCTGCTTGATCGAAAACTCGACCAGACGATCAATCTCCTCTTGCGACATACGGGCACTCAAGCCGAAAACGCCAGGCTTCTCCAGCGTCTCGATATTCAGCTCCGGATACTCGCGAACGATGGATTTCTCCGCCTCGGCCAGTGTCTCGGCGTCTTTGAATTCAAGTTCGACCTGAGAACCGTTCAGACGACGCGCCGTATAACGCAACGGCGGCTCGTGTCGACGCAGGAAGCTGGGCAGATCACGCGCATACTGCTCTGCCGCTTTTTTCAGCACGTGCTCCACATCGACTTCCATCAGGAAGTGAACGCCGCCACGCAGGTCGAGGCCCAGGGCCATGGGTTCAGCACCGAATCCATCCCGCAGCCAAGCCGGGGTGCGCGGCGAAAGCGACAGCGCCACGATGTACTTGAATCCCAGGGCTTTTTTCAAGGCATCAGCCAGACGCAGCTGCTGATCTTCGGTTTCTACCGTGATCTCCAGCCGTCCTTCCGGCGTAACCGTTTTAGTGCCAAGTGGAATCGCGGCATTATCAGCAACATCCTGAATCCGTTGCTGGTCTGCTTCCGTCAGCCGGTCACCACTGTCTGCCGAGATCACCAGCGCAGGCGCATCTCCGTACAGGTTTGGCAGCGCATAAAGCATGCCGGCGCCCACCACTACAAGTAGCAGCAGGATTTTCCAAATGGGGGTCTGATTCATGATTCTCCAGCCTAACGTGGCCGGTTGATGCGCGGCCGGCCCCGCACGTGGGGCCGGAGCTGCGCGCGAAAACTCAAAGCTGCTTCAAGGTTCCCTTGGGCAGCACCTGCGAAACCGCGGCCTTCTGCACTTTGATTTCGGTGCCTTCGGCGATTTCCACGGTGAGATAGACCTCACCGACTTCGGCAATTTTGCCTGCCACGCCACCGGTGATGACAATCTCATCGCCCTTGGCCAGACTCGCCATCAGCTCTTTGTGCTCACGATTCCGCTTCGACTGCGGGCGGATGAGCATGAAATAGAACAGAACCACCAGAATGACCAGAGGCAGCAGCTGCGCGATCATGCTGGGTTGGCTGGGTGCTCCGCCTTGAGCGTAAGCGGCGGAAATCAGAAAATCCATGGAGATTTGGTATGCCGGAAAAGCCGTCAATTATGCCAGAAAGCGTTCCCGGAACTGCTTAGCGAACTTGGTAAATTCACTCGCAGCGATTGCGGACCGGATATCCCGCATCAGGTCTTGGTAGAACCACAGGTTATGCGTGGTGTTGAGGCGCGCTCCGAGGATCTCGTTGCATCGATGCAGATGATGCAGGTACGAACGGCTGTAGTTCTGGCAGGTGGGGCATGCGCAATCCGGGTCCAGAGGGCCGGTGTCATCGCGATGCACGGCGTTCTTCAGCCGAACCACACCATCCCGCGTAAACAGGTGGCCATTGCGGGCATTCCGGGTCGGCATCACGCAATCGAACATGTCGATTCCGCGTTCCACGGCTTCCAGGATATCCAGCGGCGTGCCCACCCCCATCAGGTAACGGGGTTTTTGGTCCGGCATTTCCGGCTCTAGCGTATCCAGCACCATCAGCCGTTCTTCGCGGGTTTCACCCACGGACAGTCCGCCAATGGCGTAGCCGGGGAGTTCGAGTTCGCGTAACCGGGCGATGGATTCCCGTCGCAATGCCGAGTACATGCCACCCTGAACAATGCCAAACAAGGCGTTCGGATTGTCCGCATGTGCGTCCCGGCAGCGCACTGCCCAGCGCGCGGACAATTCCATGGAAGTGCGGGCCTCGTCCTCGGTCGCCGGGTACGGTGTGCATTCGTCGAATTGCATGACGATGTCCGAACCCAGCGCGTGCTGGATTTGCACCGAAATTTCCGGCGACAGAAACACCCGGTCGCCGTTGATCGGCGATGCGAAGTGCACGCCCTCCTCCGTCAGCTTGCGCAATGCCGAAAGGCTCCAGACCTGGAACCCCCCGGAATCGGTCAGGATTGGCCCGGACCAGTGCATGAAATCGTGCAGATCACCGTGTTTGCGGATGATCTCGGTTCCGGGCCGCAGCCACAAATGGAAGGTGTTGCCCAGAATGATTTGCGCGCCAAGTGCCGCTACCTCCTCCGGTGTCATCGCTTTGACGGTGCCATAGGTGCCCACGGGCATGAATGCCGGCGTATCGACAACCCCACGTGCAAACTGCAATTGGCCACGCCGAGCAGCGCCGTCCCGTGAATGAATCGAGAATTCCATGCGCTTCATCGCGAATCGGTGTCCTGATGCGCGGCGTCCAGCCGCTGTGGCATCCACATGGCGTCGCCGTAAGAAAAGAACCGGTACTGCTGCTCGATGGCATGCGTATACGCCGCCCTGATCCGCTCGATCCCGGAAAAAGCGCTTACCAGCATCAGCAATGTGGACTTGGGAAGATGGAAATTGGTCAACAGGGCATCCACAACCCGAAACCGGTATCCCGGTGTGATGAAGAGTCGTGAGTCGCCCCGCCCGGCCTGCAATTCGCCTGACGCCGCGGCACTTTCCAGGGCGCGCACCACAGTGGTGCCAATCGCGACCACGCGCCCGCCGCGGGCCCGGGTTTCGCGCACCTGGTCGACCAGGGTTTCGGAGACGGCAAAGACTTCGGCGTGCATCTGGTGTTCGGCGATATTGTCCACGCGTACCGGCTGAAAGGTTCCCGCGCCAACATGCAGGGTTACGCGCCCGATCTGCGCCCCGGTATCGCGTATCCGTTGCAGCAAGGGCTCATCGAAATGCAGGCTGGCGGTCGGCGCGGCCACCGCGCCATCGTTGGCCGCCAGCAGGCTTTGGTAACGCTCGCCGTCGCTGGCATCTGCCGCACGGTTGATGTAAGGCGGCAACGGGATTTCGCCGAAATCCTCAAGCAAACCGTACCAGTCGCGCTGTGGGCTGGTGAGCTCAAAGAATGTGCCGGCTCGCTCCCCCACAACGACCTGCGTCGACGCATCGCGCTTGGCGCTCTGAATATCAATGAGCGTGCCGGGCGGCGGTGTTTTGCTGGCGCGGATCATGCCCAGCGCCCGCTGCGGGCTATGCACTCGCTCCACCAGGATTTCCACTTTGCCACCGGATTGCGCTTTCTGCCCGTGCAGCCGTGCGCGGATCACCCGGGTGTCGTTGAACACCACCAGATCGGTCGCGCGGATTTCGTCGGCGAACTGCCGAATTGCGCTGTCGGTGATGGTGTCGGGCCCAAGAATCAGCAGGCGCGAGTCGCTGCGCCCGGGCAAAGGTTGCTGTGCAATCAAGGCCTCGGGGAGCTGGTAGTCAAAGTCATCGGTATGCATCGGGCGCGAAGGCTACCCGTTTCGCTCCAGCATTGGTAGACTTCGCGCCTTGCTGGCCGAAGTGGCGGAACTGGTAGACGCGCCGGATTCAAAATCCGGTTCTGGCAACAGAGTGCGAGTTCGATTCTCGCCTTCGGCACCATCAACATATTTCTGGACCCTTCAGAAATACACTAAACCCCCGTTTTTAGGGGGTTTTTTGTGCCCGCAAGGTTTCAGTTTCCACCGGGAGACACCTTGCCGTAGCAGTTTTATAGCGGTACAAGTAACGGTACAGACCAGAAGCGCCACAGCAGCCGTACCGTTAAAACATGCCCAAACTGATAAAGCCCCTCGCGGATATCGAGTGCCGGAACCTGAAATTCCAGCCAGGCAGTCGTGCACGAAACAGAAAGCGTGACGGTGGCGGCCTTTGGCTCGAAGCCCTCCCCTCTGGCCGAAAGGTCTGGAGGCTTGAGTACAGCTACGCCGGGAAACGTAACGTCGCTACCCACCCTGAGGATTACCCCGCCACCGGTTTGGCCGCCGCACGTAGCTGGCGGTCGAGCCTTCAGAGCTTAGTCACCGCGGGCATCGATCCAAATCAAAAGGCGAAAGCGGACGAGCAAGCCAAACACGCGGCCGCTCTCGCGACGTTTGAGGCATCAGCCGATGAGTGGCGAGAGCACAAGGCGCCAACCTGGAGCCCGGCGCAACAGAAAAAAGTCGAAGGCATTATTCGCGTCAACCTGCTGCCTTGGCTCGGCAAGCGCCCGGTGGGGGAAATTACACCGCAGGAGTTGTTGCATTGCCTCCAGAAAGCAGAGAAACGGGGCCGAGTGGAAACCGCCCACCGATCCCGAGAGTTTGCAAGCGCAATTTTCCGCAGAGCGATTTTCCACGGGTTGCGAACCGACGACCCCGCAGCGGCACTTAAAGGCGCTCTGCAGCCCAAAAGCCATAAGAACATGGCTCACCTTACCGACCCCGGCGAGATTGGCGGCCTGCTGAGGGCAATAGAGGACTTCGCCGGGATGCCCGAAACTCGGATCGCGCTCTGCCTGCTGCCGTTGGTTTTTACGCGACCCGGCGAGTTGCGTGCCGCACGATGGGATGAGTTTGACCTCGACGGCGCCATTTGGACGATTCCGGCAGAGCGGATGAAAATGCGCCGGACCCATTTGGTGCCGCTTGCGAAGCAGACGGTTTCCTTGCTGGAAGATCTGGCAGAGCTCACGCACCACTCTGCGGAGGCACTGTTATTTCCTGGCCGAGATAAACGCAAGCCAATGAGCGAAGCGGCGATGAATGCGGCGCTTCGTCGTATGGGATACACCCCCGAGCAGCAAACGCCCCACGGGTTTCGCCACATCGCCAGCACGATGCTCCACGAGATGGGCTGGGATACGCGCCTTGTCGAAATGCAGCTCGCTCATGCCGACCGGAATTCGATCCGCGCCGTCTACAACAAAGCAGAGCATTTACCGGAGCGCTCGAAAATGATGCAGGCGTGGGCTGACCACCTAGATTCGCTGAAAGCTGGGAGCCCCAGCAGAGTATTACCGCTACGCCGCGCATAGCGGACTGGGCCGGTGCGCCAACACCGGCCCGCCCTACCATCCCGATCTGAATAGGAGATCACGAAATGGCTACTCAACAATCTACCGCACTTGATGCTTACGACACTTTGAATCGCAAACTCACCCAGGCGCGGGCAGTACTCGCGTCTCTTGAAGCGGCTGGGGAGGAACATCACAGCGATCTAGTCAAGGGCCTTTGCGAGGAGCAGCAGGGTTTCGACTGCGGCCACAAGCACGCGATGGCTTTGATCTGGAACCTCCGCGATTTGCTCGGCGATGCTGCGCAGGCGGCACGAAACTGCCGTACATGAGCAATGCCAGTCGGGCGATAGACGCCCTGGAGCTTCGTGACAGCGGCGCCGAACGATTTTGGCAGCAACTTGCTGACGGCAATGTCTCAGACGCCGATGCAGCACGCTGGGCAAAGATCCTCGCTCTGCGCGTAACACAAGACGTCCAGCAAGCCCCGGCAAAAGATCGCCCAGCGCGGGCGCTCAGAGCGTTATCCCTCAGCGGTAGACGTTCCGGCGCTTTCCTCCAAGAGGTTGCTGTGATGGCGCTCGAAGACTTGGAGCTGCGGCCTGCACAAATCTATGAGATTTGCTGGCTGCTTGGAGATATCCCGGACGAAGTCACTCCAGAGCAAGTTAGGAACAAGGTCAACAACGTACGCAAGGCGCTCAAATCCACGTAGGTTTTTGCGAGTTATTTTCAGGACGACAACACACGGAGAGCGGTGGAAGCATGTCTGCGAACTTTCACAAGATTCCTAGCCATGCCTCCCCAAACCCTAACGAGCGCCAACGCTGACACCGGTGTTCCGGCCGCTGTCTTAAATTTTGACCACCTTCCCGACTCGGCTCGCATCGATCAAAAGGCAGTTGAGACCCTTCTGAGCTGCAGCGCAACCAGTATTTGGCGCTGGGTGAAAAACGGAACGTTGCCTCGGCCGATGAAGTACGGACGTGCTGTCCGTTGGCGCGTGGGTGATGTCCGCGCTCTGCTCGACGGCCAAGGTGTGTCGGCATGAAGCGCGGCGACATCGAGTTCCTGACAGACAAGGACAAGGAGTTGAATGACCTGCTCGGCGCGCAGTGGTGTGCTCAGGTTTCGGCAATGAGCAAGGCGCTCTGGGATGACGGCTTGACGATCGAACAACACTTCGCACGCCGGCGCCGCATTCGGGACGAAATGGACTCTTTACTGGTCGAGTTCGGTCAGAAACCAACAACCCGTTGGCAAAGCACCGTCACCGGTACATTCGACCCTGAGGCGCTTTATTCATGGGGCGAGATCACGCGAATCCTCGGGCGTCCGCTGAGCGACTACGTGGACCCCTTGCGATATGTCGAGCTGCCCAAGAGCGAACCCGCAGCGAGCAAGTGGCGGGGGTCTGTACTTATCGAGTTCCTAAAACTCAGGGCTAATACCCAGGCAATCCACAAAGCGTGGGGCTACAGGGAGCCGGAGGCCGATGAGTAATGCTTTACGAAAGTGGCCCTCCCACCTCCACAGACGAAGAAGCCCCGGTCGGGCGGACCGAGGCTCCTGGGCAAAGCGCACAGCGGACGAACTGCACACCCACATTCTACCCAGCCAGAGTGCCGGCGCAACTGAGGGAACGCGCGCAGTGGGTGCTGTGGCGGTTCGAGCAGAAGCCGGGCGAGAAGAAACCGCGGAAGGTTCCGTACTGGGCCAATGGCAAGAAGCGATGGGGCGTACATGGTAGCCCTGCAGACCGCCGGAACCTGGTCGACTTTGACACTGCCCTGCGGGCTGCAACGCGCGATCAGTTCTCAGGCGTCGGCTTTTGCCCCCTTCCCGACGACACGTTCACCTTCCTGGACTTCGACAACTGCGTGGACGCGAACGGCCGCGTGCGGCCCGACGTTCTGAATCTGGTGGAAGGCGCTTACGCCGAATACTCGCCATCGCGAACCGGCATCCGCTCAGTAGTCAGAGGGTCGCTAGGTGACCACAAGAGCCATAAACGCCGCCGGGGCCATGATGATTACCCCTTCGGCTTTGAGACCTTCGACGCCAATGGGTTCGTAACGTGGACTGGCTTAGCCTTACCAGACGTTGAGCTGGCTGGGTCCGAGAACAGCATTCCACCGGCTTCGGAAGCGCTCAAAGCCCTGTGCGCCGCTCGCTTCGCCGGCACCGAAGCGCCCGAAGCGGATGACGAGCCCAAGGCGCCCGAGGGCTGGACCCTCGACCAGATACGCGAGGCGCTGGACGTGTTGCCGGACGACCTGGAGTACGAGGACGATCGCGGGCAGCCGTCATGGTTGGCGGTGGGCATGGCTGTGCACCACGAGACTGGCGGGTCGGAGGAAGGCTTCGACCTGTGGGACGAATGGAGCAGCCGTTCGCCCAAGTACAGCACGCGCGAATACGGGCGCGACCGGTGGGATTCCTTTGGCAAGCCGGGCAAGCGGACCGTTTCTGCAGGCAGCCTTCGCCGGTGGGCCAACGCCCACGGGGCGCGCATCCCGCAACCGGGTGCGGAAATCGCCAAGCCGGAGGACTTCGACGATATCAGCGGCGATTCAGCAGATCCCGGCTTCGAGCCGATCAATCGGGGCATTCCCGGGGGTGAGGCGCCACCGGCGCATAAGTTCCAATTTCAACCGATCGCCAGCTTTGCGAACGGCCCTTCCCCCCGGTGGTGGGTCAAAGGCCTGATCCCGGAGAGCGATGTGGTGCTCATAGTTGGCGAGCCAAGCTCGGGCAAGTCGTTCATTGCCCAAGACATCATGCTGGCGGTAGCGCGGGGGCTTTCTTGGCGTGGGCTGCGAACACGCCAAGGGAATGTCGCCTGGGTGGCCGCCGAGGGTGCTGGAGGCTTTCGCAATCGTGCTAAGGCGTACCTGCTGCACCACGATGTGGAGCCGGAGTCGCTCCCGGTTCAGGTTTTGGGCACCCCGCCCAACTTGCTGGATAAGACCGACGCTATCGAGCTGGGCAAGGCGGTGAAAGCCTGCGGCGAGATCGACGTCGTTGTCATAGATACCGCCGCGCAAGTGACGCCAGGCGGCAACGAGAACAGCAGCGAAGATATGGGCCGCTTCCTTGGCAATCTACGCGCCATTGGAAATTCGCTTGGCGTCACGTTCGTGGTTATTCACCACCTGGGCAAAGACGCCAGTAAGGGCGCCCGTGGCTGGTCCGGACTGGCCGGTGCAGCCGATGCAATTCTGACCGTAAATCGCAGAGGAGACGCACGCGCGTTAAAGGTCACAAAGCAGAAGGATGGTCAGGACGGTGGCGAGTTTGGGTTTCGGCTCCAGGTGGTGGCGGTCGGGTTTGATTCCGATGGCGACGCGGTCGAAAGCTGTGTCGTTGTCGACGCGGCCCTGCCCAAACCGCTGAAAAAACTGCCGGTAGATAAATGGCAGAAGCCGGTCACCGAGTTTGTGCTCTCTCGCTTCGAGGAGGGCTACTCCTCAATTTCGCTCGAAGACGTTATCGATGGCTGCATCGACGCTCACCCTCCCCCGCCGCCGGGCAAGAGGGACCGAAGAAAAGACCGTATCAAGGAGGCAGTCGCTGCACTAGACGGTGACTGGTTCGCCGTGACAGCGGATCGCGTCGAGCCCGCGGACATAGCACTATGAGCTGCCCGAAGTGCCCGAAACCGCCCGAAACGGGCAAAACGTCCGGCGGTGTCTCTGTGCCCGTTTTGCCCGTTCTCCCTATGGGGAACGGGCAAACGGGCAGAACCGGGCAAAGCAGCGAACCCCTGGAGCAGTGCACGCAGTGTGGTATGCCCTCTGACTCCCCTGGAATGTATCGCGAGCGCTTTTGGTATCAAGGCGGGTTGCTCTGCACACCTTGCATGATCGAACGGGATGCGGATGCCTACCTGGAATTGACGACCCCCTGCGATTTGGCCATCGGCGACTGGTTGGTCGGCTGGAACTCGGATCGCGTAAAAAATTGCGAGGTGCTGTCGTGATGGCCACGGGGGGTTCCCAAGTCGCAAAAATAAGCGATTTATGGCTGTTTACCCACATGGGGAAAAAAAGCGCCTGCAGGCAGTTATGCAGCCGGTACGCGCGCGAGGGGCTGGGCGGCCCTGGGTTTACTTGCATAGAAAAAAAGGGCAGCTATTCAAGCGTCGCACCACTGGACGCATCGCGCGCGCGCGCGGGAAATTGGACGTGAGCATTTCCCCGCCCACATTGACCGATGCCGAGGTGCTCATAGGTGCTTACGACGCGGTGGTCGCTCAACTCAATTCGACAACCGACCCAGACGTGGCTCGCCACTTGCGCCGGGTACGCCGCGGGTTGCTACTCAGGCACCGTGCTGCAGTGGACGCCGAAGCTACGCCACTGGTATTCGACACCCAGATGCCTGGCAGCGTAACCCTGGGGTGGGCAGACAACCCGGTTACCCGCGATCACCCTGGCCTGCTCGGCCTCGACTACGCCCATCAGATCTTGTTACTGGGGGAGTCAGCCGGTGCCGTGCTCACAGCCGCGCAGCTCGTCGGCCCGGTGGGACACCCTGCCAACGCGCTCCGCAACGCTCTACGAACGGCCGCGAGCTGGATAGAGCGCGCGAGTGGCTGTTACCCGCTTGCACAGGCACTCAGGGCGCCGTCAATAAGTATTTCGACCAACGGGACTATTCGGGCGGGGAATCGGCCTGTGGTATTGCTGAGGGCTTAGACTACTAATCGGGTAAGGTAGGAAGCCTCAAATGAAGATTAGTCAAGTCGCACCAACGCTCGGTGCTTGTCTGTTAGTGGCTTGCAGCACCTCATCCGCGATACGAGACGCCACACAGACGGAATCCGCATTTGCTGGGAAGGTGTACGGCGGCCACCGCGTACCGCTAAATGACCCAATACCAGGAGAGCCGCGATTCCGAATCTACCATCGCGGCGCTACAGGCTTTACACCTGTCGCGGCAGTTCGTAGTAGCGCGATGCGAAGGGTTGAAGATTTTTGTAACGAAAAACATAAGCGCCCGTACCTGATCGAAGAGACTATGTCCGTTCCGCCTCATTTGGCCGGAAACTTTCCACGCACCGAATTCGTATTTTCTTGCGTCCAGTCGGGGTACCAACCCACTAATGCAACCAACGCGCTGGAGTCCGAAAATCAGACCGATAAATACGACAAGATTAGAAAGCTGAAGCAACTCCTAGACGACGGGGCCATAACGAGGTCGGAATACGATGCCGAAAAATCGAAACTGCTGAATCAAGGTCCTCGTGTGCACTAAGTGTGCACCCATAGCCACCCCACCTCGCCACTGAGACCCTTTCGGGAACTCCTCACGGATTCCCGATATGTCCATCAAGCTGAAAGAACTCGAAGCCCGCCTCGCCCAAATCCAGGACGAAATAGCTGCGGCGAAAGAGAGTCAGAAACAGGCAAATAAACGCCTCGGGGAGGCTCGAACCGCGGCAACGCGCGAGGCTGTCAGTCGAATAGCTGGCGAGATTCGCGAACTGCATATCGAGCGCGAGGCTATCCACGACGAAATCAACGACATTCGCTCCGAGCTGGAAAGCGAAGCAGGCAAACGTCGGACCGAAACCGCGCGGAAGATTCTGCAAGTTGACTTGCCAAGCCAGCAAGGCAAGACGCTAAAAGCCGCTAAGAAACTGGACGCCGCATGTGCGCTCCTGGCGAAGGCAGCAACCGAGCTGCAAGCTGAGAAAAGCACGTTTGAGAACCTGCTCGTTTCGTTCTACAAGCTCTCTCACCGACACGACACGCACTGCCTGGCAGGACACCGACGCCTGCAACTGGCACACGGCAATAATGCGTTGGGAGATCCCGTCATGGGGTATGCAGATTCCGTCCGTGATTTACTGAGCGGGGTGGATGAGGCCTTGGCGCGAGCGGAAAACCGCGCTCTCAATCACGTGGAAAAGGCCACTGAGCAGTCAATTGAGCTTGCAACAACAGCCGCTCAAAAACTGGGGCTGATCCTGGCAGGTACTGCCGATGACTGACCAGCTCTCCGCGATGGCTGATGCGCTTTATGGGGGACAAAGCTCGCCACCGGCAGGCCTTGCACCTGCAACGCCCGAAATCGCCGAACTTCGCAACACTCCGGAACGGCAGATGTATCCGACGATGCCCCACCGGCACGAGGATGTACCCGACGACCTGCTGGACGGGACAGACTTCACACCTGAGGAGCGCCAGGCTCAAATCCACGAACTGCGTCACATTGCTGATGACCTGCGTATGGAGCGCGGTGAAATGGCCAAGCTACTGGTACTGCACAAACAGGCCTCCCGCAATCCGCCGGACGCCCAGCAGCGATCGGACTGGCGAGCCGAGGCGGAATTGCGTCTGCGCCAGCGCTACGGGCCGCAAGACATGTGGAAGGCCCGCCAGGCTGCATCCCAACTTGCGAAGCGTGACCCCCGGGTCGCTGCCCTTCTCGGGCGCTCGGGGATAGGAGATCACCCGGATATCGTTGAGCTGTTCGCACAGCTCGCGCGGCGATAGCGAGCCTACCCATGCCGAAAGTTCCTGCACTCAATGGCCCAAGTGTTCTCCCTTCCTACGGTCCTGGCGTGGTCGCGCTTCAGGCGCCACAATCGCCGCAGCCTGCTGGTGCTACTGCAGAAAAGCTCGGAGAAGGGTTAACGGCAGCCGGCGAAGCGATGGCCGTCATTCAGCAAAGGGCCGATCTCGCCGCAACAAAGGAGCTGGAAAACGAGTTTATGGCGGCCGCAGACAGCATTCTGTGGGAGCCGGAAACCGGATACCTAAACCAACTCGGTGGGAATGCTGTTCACGGCTATGACGACGCGATTGCGCGTTTAAAGGACCAACGGCTGCAGATCTCCGCCAAAGCCCGCACCCCGGGCGTTCGGAAACTGGCAACTGATGCACTGGACCGGCGGCTGGCAGTTGCGATCAACGAAATGAATCGCCACAGCGCGCGCCAAGGCCGCGTTTATGAGGTCACGCAATCAGACACGCGCGCCTGGGCCAACTTTGAGGCGGCTGCTAAGGACTACGAGAACGAGGAGCGGTTCGCTGCCGCCATGCTCGTAGCCAGCAACGAGGCCGAAACCCAGGGCGCTATAAATGGCTGGGACGAAGAAACAGTCACCCGCAAAATGCAGGAGTACATCAACCGGGGTCAGGCGGCACGGTATGAGGCGTGGGCGGTTTCTGATCCGGTGTCTGCCTTGGAGCACCTATCCTCAGCCCTGGAGCAGATCGACCCGACCATTCGCCAAGATCTTACGTCTGCGGTGTTCCGAAATGCAGGGCCACAGCTTGCCGATGAACTTTTGGGAATGGGGGTTGTGGTCCTGGCTAAGGGGCGCAGCGCTGATAGCCCCACCGGACACTCGGTTGTGGACCGTTTGCCCCGTCCCCTTCGGCAAAAGGTTATCGACATGGCCGAATCCCGTGGACGTTCCGAGCGCGCGGAGCTGGCAAGCCACCTCACTGCCGCCGTTCGGGATGCTGAAGCTGCATTTGACCGCGGCTTAATCCCTGCGGACCTCCCACGCCCCAGCGACTTTACTCGCGTGTACGGAACCGAGGAAGGCAAGCGCCGGCATGAGGCGTTCAAAGACCACCAGCGTCGGGGCGAATTGATTGGTGAATTCCAATTAATGCCACCCGAGGATATTCAGCAGATTCTCGAAAACCGCGCGCCCCGCCCAGGGTCCGGGTTTGCTGAGCGGGCGAAAGGCCACGACGCACTGGTGCGCGCGGCAGGAGCGGTACTCAAAGCGCGTGCTGAAGACCCGATCCATTTCGCGGGCACGCTGGAAGGCAACCCCTACGGCCTCACTCGTTTGCCGGCTGAGACTGGTCATGTCGCCACGGCACTGGCGAGCCGCGTAAGCACTGCTATTCGCCTGGCTGATGACTTTGGAACGCCGTTACGCATGCTGTCCAATGGTGAAGCCGAGCGCGTTGCCTTTGGCTTTAAAACTGCCACGGTGCAGGAAAAATCACGGCTACTGCAGGAAATGCGGACAAACCTTCCGCGCGACGCATTCCGCAGTGTCATGCAGCAGATTGCGCCCAATGAACCAACGATCGCGGCTGCGGGTATTTACGCGCTGAAGAATGCCAAAACCGTGGACGGCGCAAACGTGTCTGCGCTGATCCTACAAGGGCACGCCGCTCTAAATCCGCCCCCTGATCTTGGCCGATCACAGTCACTGGTAAAAATGCCCGAGGAGCGTTTACTCCGCGACTATTGGGTCAGCGAAACAGGCGACGCTTTTCGGAGTCGGCCCGAGTCAAACCAAGTCTTTATGCAATCCGCACGTGCCATCTATGCAGCGCGAAGTGCCCAGGAGGGTGACTACTCGGGCGTAATCGACACGCGCCGCTGGAAGGATGCGATCGAGGCCGCGACCGGCGGCTTAATCGCCCACAACGGGCACAAAGTCGTGCCGCCCTATGGCATGCCCAAGCGCGATTTTCAGCAGTCTCTGCGTCTCGGGTTTGAGGTACTGAATCGGGCGGGGGCAACAGATATCGCCCCCGAGGATCTGATGCGCCTTCCCCTGCAAAATGCCGGCGATGGTCGCTACTTCGTGATGCGGGGAGCGGGCTACGTTTACGACTCGCAGGGCCGCCCACTCATCGTTGCGGTGGGGGAACCTGATGTTTGAGCTGGTGCCGCGGGAGAATGAGCAGCTTCAGGCCAATGCGTTAGTGACCCCTGCACAACCGCCTGACGCATCGGCGTTTGACGGGTTTGCTTCCGGCACAGGCCAGTATGCCATGCGTTCTCTGGCCGAAACGGCGCGGGCAATCAGCTTGGCCGGTGCAGCCATCCCGATCACCGTGGACGCGCTAACTGGGAGCACCGTGCGGCAGGATGCGTACTTCGAGGCACACGACGGCATATTCCAAAGCGCAGTCGAGCACTGGACACCCGCGCCGGGCGATGTCGGCGTGGCCGGCGAGATTACTGGCCAGCTCGTCGGCGGAGCGCTTCAGGCGATCGTCAGTCCGGCGCTGCTGGTCGCCACAGAGGCATTGACCGCCGCGGAAGATTTAACGCGAAGTGGCGTTGATCCCGGAACGGCTGCCGCCGTGGGGTCAATCATAGGCACCGGGACTGCAGTCGGCGTCAAGCTGCCCTTCCTTGGCGACACTCTCGCAAAGCGCGTGGCTACTGGTGCTGCTGGGAACGTCGCTCAGGGCGTCGCTACGGAGGGCGCCGCGGGCGCCGTGCTCTCAGCAACCGGAAACAGCGAGCAAGCTCAGCAGTTCGATGCTTTCGATTTGCGAGCCCGGGTGCTGGACGTGGCATTAGGCGTCGCCTTCGGCGGCCTCGCCCACATTGAAGCTGGCAGGGCACCTGAGATTACTGCTGAACAAAAAGACGCACTGCTGACAGCGAATCAAGCCAGGCACATGGAGCAAGACACCATGCCCGGCAAACCAGCCTCGGATGCTGATACCAGCGCGCATGTAGATGCGATGGGTACCGCAGTGGATCAGCTCCTGCGTGGGGAAAGGGTGCGGGTCGATGGTTCTACTCCTTACGTCGACTCGCACCCTGATTTTGCCCGTGCCCAGCACTATGACGACACAGCCGATCAAATGAGTCTATTCGCTGCGGAGGAGCTACCCCCAGTGGAACCCGTGCGGGTTGCTGAAGCCGAGATCCGAGCGGATGCCACAGACCCCCTAGCCGCCTTTGCTGATGATGTTTTATTACGCGAGCCCGAGCTGCGCATGAGCACCGACACGCTTGACGCAGACGGCAATCCGGTAACCGTGCGCGTGGCAGACCTGCTTCAGGAAGCCCGGGAGCGCAAAGCGTTTTGGGGTGAACGCTCGACGCAAATTTTCCAGGCTGCCGCCGACTGCCTCAAGAGGACCGCGTAATGGCTAGCCCGTTTCGATGTATTGCCGCCATCAACAAAGCGGCAGGCCGCAAGCTCTCGGATGAGGAGGCGCAGGAGGTTTTAGAGCGCATCCAGCAACGTGCGCGTGAATACGCCTCAGGCAAGCGCCGCACGCCGGAGCAGAATCGCGATCCCTCCTCTCCAGAGGAGATCATCGACGAAGCGGCACGGCAGGCTGCCGAAGATATCGCGTCAGAGGCCGCACGCCAGGAGCGGAATGTCCTGCTCCGTGTAAATGCCTACGGAAATCGAAAACGCGAGCTAGACGCTATGGAAGGCGCAGGCGTTGGGCCTGTGGATGGGGTGCGCCGCTTGCTCGCTACTGACCCCGATGGGCGCACAAACCAATTCTCTCTTGAGGCTCGGGCGCTGGGAGTCTCTCACCTACTCCGCTCCAAACTGACCCAAACATGGGACGCGCTCGGCAATGACTTCCTCGGTCTCGTGCAAAGCCCGGAAAAGATCAAGCTCCTGATTCGCGAAATGAAGGGCGAGGACACCGGTAACGCGTTGGCTCGTGACGGCGCCAGGGCCTGGGCAAAAACGGCTGAGGAAGCCCGCCAGTGGTTCAACGAGAAAGGCGGTGATATTGGGCACCTCGATGACTGGGCGTTTCCCCAGCACCACAGCCAGGAGCTGGTCGCGCGTGCCGGGCTGGAGCGGTGGCTCGCCGACGTGATACCCGCAATCGACTATGAGCGGTACGTCGACATTGCGGGGCGCCCGATGACCGACGAGGCCATTCGCGATCTACTGACTGAGGCGTGGTGGAGCATCGCAACAAACGGCGCCAATAAAATCGAGCCCGGTCAGTATCGCGGCCACGGCGCACGGGCAAACCGCCACCGCAACGAGCGGCAGATTCACTTCAAGGACGAAGATGCGGTGCTGGGGTATTGGGCCAAGTACGGCGAGAAGACGCTGCCCGAAATCCTGTTCGGGCATATCGAAACGATGGCCAAGGACATCGCTTTCCTGGAGCACTTTGGGCCGGACCCGAATGGGACGTTTCGCATTTTGCGTGATGCCGCGGAAAAACGAGCCAAGCTCGACAATCCCCTCGAAATTGGTCGAATCGACAAGGAATTGACCCAGCTCGACAACCTCTACGAATACGCATCGGGGAACATGAAACCCGTTGCGAATCGCACCGTCTCTGGCGTTTTTGATGCCCTTCGGAATCTGAATGTTGCAGGCAAGCTCGGCTCGGCATTTTGGGCGAGCTTCTACGGCGACAAGGTGCTTTTCGATGCCGTAGCACGAATCAACAAGCTGCCGACCTTTCAGAACTGGTACAACGAAATCCGCCTTTTGAATCCAGCGAACGTGCGAGAGCGGAACCTCCTACGCCAGCAGTCGCTGATGTTGGACCACATGCGATCAACTCTCCACCGCTTTGGCGAAGACCTGGGGCGTTCGTCCTGGACCGGGAAAGCAGCCAACGCCGTCATGCGTTTGTCGGGCATGAACGCGATCAACGACTGGCGGCGCGGTGCCTTCGGGCTCACCATGATGGATGCTCTAGGTCGGCACACTCGCTCGAAATCCTGGGCAGAGATTGGCGAGCAAGACATCCATTTGCTGGACACCTTTGGTGTAAGCGAGAAGGATTGGAATATCTGGAAGCTCGCCGAGGTTGAAGACTTCGGGCACGGGAACAGCCAAATGCTGACCCCCGAGGCAATCGCCCGCATTCCGGATGAGGCACTACGCAAAGCCGGGATGATTTCGGACACCGCCGATGCACGGGTCGCTCAAGACGTGCGGCGGGAAGCCGTCGTGAAGTACCTTGGCGCCCTGCACTCTGAATCTCATATTGCAATCATCGAACCCGGGTGGAACGAGCGAGCGATGATGATGGGCGGTCTGCAACCGGGCCGCGTGCGTGACGAGCTGATGCGGAGCTTTTGGCAGTTCAAGAGTTTCCCCATTACCCAGTTCTCCCGAATCCTGGATCTTGGTCTTTCACGGCCCACCACGGGCGGAAAGGTTCAATTTCTCGGCCAGGTCGTCATTTTGCAGACCATTGCTGGCGCCATGATGCTGCAGACCCAGTCGCTGCTTTCAGGGCAAGACCCCCGGCCTATGGATGATTGGCGCTTCTGGGTCGCTGCAGCCCTGAAAGGCGGCACCCTAGGCATATACGGCGACTTCCTTTTCAGCTCGGACGCGACAACGCGGTACGGATCCGGCCCCCTGGAGGCCGTAGCAGGGCCGACGATTGGTAGCGCCGCCACGGCAGTCACTACCGCCGTGCAAGCCGGGAACGCGCTCTCGGAGGGCAAGGACACGCACCTGGCGGCGAAAGTCCTGCGCCAGGCCAAGGGATTCATCCCAGCGCAAAACCTCTGGTACACCCGCGCCGCGACCAACCACATCATCTTCCAGAACGCCCAGGAAGCGCTTTCACCTGGCTACCTCGCCACAATGCGAAGCCGCTCGGTCAAAGAATACGGCCAGGACTGGTGGTGGGAACCTGGGGAGTTGCTGCCAGATCGCCCCCCGGACCTCTCAAACGCCGCCGGGAAGTGACCCGTGAGCAGGGGGCGCCTGGTCTGGGTGGACGAGACCTGCCGCATCATTGGAGAGGATCACCCGAATGCCAGGCTTTCAGACGAGGATGTCGACGAAATCCGACGACTTCACGAAGACGAGGGATTCGGGTACGAGCGGCTGGTAAAGCGGTTTGGTAATCGCGTATCGCTTACCCAAATACGGCGGATTGCGAACTACGAAACCCGCATCGCCACTCGGGTGCGCTGCAAGAGTGTTGGAAATTAAACGCGCTCACCCATTGGATCGATTCGAACCCCACCAGACATAAACCGCTCCAGGTCTATGCCGCCCGCATATTTCCGGCCGATCAACACTTCGATCTGAAATTGAGCTTCCAAAATCGCTAAGGTGCAGGCGCGGAACCCATCTGCGATTCGCTTTTCCCTGTTATCCGCTCGCGGGTGCCCGCCTCTACCAATTTTACAAATTGCCGCCTTCCTGTCGTGCTGTATATCTTCGTTCAACAAACGGCGAAGCTCTCGGCACCAGTACCCGGCCTCGGCGATCGCAACGGTGTTTTCTGAAAAAAGGTGTTCCCCGTACTTGCCGATTACTGTTTCGACTTCACCCAGGCGACGAGCGTCGTACTCCCAAAGCTGCTCAATTGCTACTTCCGGGTCCATAGAGCCCAATGGGAAAAAGTTTTTTGGCATCGGTAAAGTACCGTCGCAGACTGCTGAGGCCCTAACTGCCACCCAGCTCAGAGGCTCATGTATCTGGAGAAGTGCGAACCTTTCGCGCGTTTCGCGCTGCGCCCTACGCTCCCGTAGTTCAAGTCGGAACAATGCGACGGCGATCCCCATGGCCATTAAGGTGCCAACCGCCTGCACCCAAGCTGGCTCCCATGAAATGGCCGCGACAGATACGAGGGCCATAACCAGAAGTCCTGCGGAGAAGCCCAGCGTCACTGCAAGAAGCAACATTGATTCGCTACGAAGCGTGTCGACGATAGCTCTGACAATCGTGAAGTAGAGCCTCATATCGAGCATGCGGTTATTGCTCCAAGAAAGTGCAGATCTTGGTTTGAAGTTTTTTGGTGATTCCGTCATGGATCCTTGCCCCCCGAAAGCGCGGGTTGTGAACGGATTTTATGCTCATAACGGAACCGAACCTTCGCGCAGCATGACTGGTTTTTCCTCAGGGTTGCGTATCCGTACTCACCCGGCTAGCCAACATTATTGCGGTACGGTTTGCGGTACGAATTTGGAACAGGCCTCCCTGGCGCCGTGTTTTTGCGCATTTTCTGCCTTATTCGATTCTCGCCTTCGCACCACAGCAACAGAAAGGCCCCGTTGAACGGGGCTTTTTCGTGTCTGGCTCCGCCAAAACCCTCATGCGAACGGGCCATCCGCCGATATCCCTAGCATGGCACCTCGCCATCTGAGCCCCAAGCCACCGGGCGCCGGGAAAATGACGAAGCGGAATTTCTCATTTTCATGACACGCGGTGGCACAGGATCTGCACCTGACAAGCAACCGTCACCAAGGAGTAGCACCATGCCTATCGACGCCGCCATCGCCATCCTTTCCGCCTTCACGGTCTACATTGCCGGTGGGTTGTTCCTGATCGAGCCCCACATGCGCCGCAACGCCGTCAAGACCGAGCGCTGATCAACCCCGGGAAATTCGCAATGCGGCCCGACGTTTGCGTCGACGCCGCTTGGCGACCCGGCCATCCGGCAGCGGGTCGACGCTCACACCACACACGGGAATGGGCTCGTCAAAGCCTTTGAGCGGTTCCGGAGCCAGTTCTTCGAAATGGAATTCCGTTCCCGCGCCGTCCGACGCTTCATCAATGGTCCGCCGGTCCGATAACACCTCCCCGTTGAGCGCGCGATCGCACAGGCGGGAGGCCAAATTGACGGGATTGCCCACCGCCACGTATTCCAGGCGCCCTGCACCATGAATGGCCCCTACCGTCAGGCGTCCTGTCGCCACACCGGCGCCGACACCCAGCTCCGGGGCCAGCTCCGAAAGCAGGCGCTGGACCTCGCTGACGATATCCAGCGACATCAATATCGCGCGTTTGGCGTGATCCTCATAACTCACCGGCGCCCCGACAAGAATCAGCACACCATCCCCCGCATGATCCTTGATGGTCCCGCCATGGCGTCCTGCGATTTCCCCGACTAACTCGTAGTACTGCTCGAGCAGTTCGACGACATCATCGGTGGGCCGGTTGCGCGAGAACGCTGTAAACCCGCGCAAATCGCAGCTGACCACGCTCAGGATTTTCTTTTGCCTCTGCAGCGTGCGCTCCATGCCCTCGGTTTGCACCATCAGCGCCACTTCTGGCGACAGAAACTGGCGCATGAACTGCCCGCGCTTTCCTTGCAGCATCAGATAGCGCATGGACCCCCACAGAAATATCAACAGACCGATTGTGAGCGTGATGGGGATCAACGGTTGGGCCAGAAACAGCGCCGAAAGCAGAAATGGGCCGGCCAAGGACAGCGACTGAAATCGAACCAATTCGGCCGCGTCGATTTGCACCACGCGCAAACCGGTTATGGCGATGGCCACGCAGACAATGCCGACCGCCAGGATCGGCCCGAAAATGGCCCATTCCAAGCCGGATATGCGGCTGATTCCCTGATCGTCGTTGACTGCCGCTTCCGGCCAGGCAATCACAAAGACGAAGCGCATGATGATGAAGATGACCACCACGCCCTGACCCACCCAGAACATCCACACTGTCCACCGCGGCGCGGAATAGGTTCCGGTCATGGCGATTCGCTTGCCCCAGCCAATTCCAGCCAGGATGGCGATTCCTTCGAGCAGTGCGAAGGTTGCGTTGGCAAATACGTCGGGTGGCCCCGGCTGAAATTCCGGCCCGCTGAAAAATACCCGCAAGCCGATCGCAATTACGCAGATGGAAATCGCCCTTGTCGAGGCGTTGCGACGGTCCAGAGTGAGAAAAATCAACCCGGTACCGGTCATCATCATCGCGACGATGAGAAAAGCAGGCTGTGGCAGCGTCATGCAGTCGCCCTAACGGCACCTGGAGGAACCGTCAGCCTACCCTGCCAGCTGCGTTGTTGTCAGAACAAATCGACCTATCGAGGCAGACCCAGTTGAGTCAGCGCGGCACTGATCTCATCCAGGATGGCCGGGTCATCAATGGTCGCGGGAACTGCAACGTTCTGCCCATCCGCAATTTGCCGCATCGTTTTACGCAGGACCTTGCCGGAGCGGGTTTTAGGCAGACGGGTCACCACCGTCGCCTGGCGGAAACAGGCCACCGCGCCGATCTCTGTGCGTACCTGCGCCACCAGTTCACGAACCACGCTGGCATCATCCTGTGTCACCCCCGCTTTGAGCACGACCAGCCCCACAGGAACCTGGCCCTTGAGGGAGTCCGCCACACCGATGACCGCGCATTCGGCAACGGCAGGATGGGCCGAAAGCACCTCTTCCATACCCCCGGTTGACAGGCGGTGTCCGGCGACATTAATGATGTCGTCGATCCGCGACATGATCCAGACATAACCGTCCGCGTCGATCATGCCGGCATCTCCGGTCAGGTAATAACCGGGGTATCGGTCGAGATAGTGTTCCTGATAGCCGGCATCGTTCTGCCATAAGGTGCTGAGGCACCCGGGTGGCAACGGCAGCTTGATCACAAGGTTGCCGATCTGGCCCGCTGACATCGCCTCGCCCTGCTCGTCCAGTACCTGCAGATCAAAACCGGGCACCGGCACCGTGGCTGAACCCGGCTTCACGGGCAGGGCCTCGATTCCGGCGCAGTTGGCGATTGCCGGCCAACCCAGCTCGGTTTGCCACCAGTGGTCGATGACCGGAACCCCGAGCTGGTCCTGTGCCCAGGCAATGGTATCGGGGTCAGAGCGCTCGCCCGCGAGGAAAAGGCTGTGCAGCGTGGAAATATCGTATTTCTTGAGCAGAGCCCCCTGCGGATCCTCTTTCTTGATGGCGCGAAAAGCGGTTGGAGCCGTGAACAGAAGGTTCACCTTGTAAGCCTCGATCACCCGCCAGAAGGCGCCCGCATCCGGTGTGCCCACGGGTTTTCCTTCATACAGGATAGTCGTGCAGCCGTGAATCAATGGCGCATAAACGATGTACGAATGCCCGACGACCCAACCCACGTCGGACGCGGCCCAGAACACGTCCCCCGGCTTCACGCCGTACACCGCGCGCATGGAATAGGCCATCGCAACAGCATGACCACCGTGGTCACGGACTACACCTTTGGGCTTCCCGGTGGTTCCCGAGGTGTACAACACGTATAGCGGATCCGTAGCGTCGATCACCGCGCATTCGGCTGCGGCGGGATGGGCTTCTATCGCCGCCCAGTCATGATCACGTCCCGCGACCAGCGCGGCCACCACCTGAGGGCGTTGCAGAATGACGCACGCCTCGACCGGGTGCTCGGCCATGTCCAGCGCGGTATCGAGTAACGGCTTGTATTCGATGACCCGATTTGGCTCGATGCCACAGGAGGCGGATATCACCAACCGGGGCGTCGCATCGTCGATGCGTTTGGCCAGTTCGGCGGCCGCAAAACCGCCGAAAACGACGGAATGCACCGCGCCGATCCGAGCACAGGCCAGCATGGAGATAACGGCTTCCGGCACCATCGGCATGTAGATGACCACACGATCACCCTTCTTGACTCCGAGGCTGGTGAGGCCTCCGGCAAAATGGGCGACCCGATCGCGCAGCTCCCGATAGGTGAATTGCTGCGTGGTGCCGGTGACCGGCGAGTCATAAATAAGCGCCGCCTGATCAGCCCGCCCGGCTTCCACATGCCGATCCAGGGCGTTGTAGCAGGTGTTCAGTTGACCACCGGCGAACCAGCGATACAGCGGCGCCGTGCTACGGTCCAGCACCTGTTCCCAGGGCTTCTGCCAATCCAGGGCGGCGGCCTGCTCGGCCCAGAATGTTTCGGGCTCACGCAACGACGCGGCCAGGGTCTCCCGGTAGTTCATTGTCTCTTCCGTGGGGTGCTGAAATCAGCAGGTGCCCCATCCTCGCTCGGCGCACGCCTGCTGGCAATGCGCCGATGGTCGAAGCTGCGGCTTAGCCCTTGCGGCTGAGCAGCCCCTGCACGGACTGAATCAGATCGGCGGGATAAACGACGGTTTTCGCATTGCTCGAGCGCGCCAGGTTCTCCATGGCCGAGACGTATTTTTCACCCAGCAGATAGACCACCGGCAGCTCGTTCTGGCTGCCGATGCTTTCCGCAACCAGGCTGATGGATTTCGCCGACCCCTGCGCCAACACGATCTGCGCCTCCGCATCCCGCCGCGAAGCCTCCAGGCGCCCGTCGGCTTCCAGAATCGCCGCTTGCTTTTCACCCTCGGCCTTGGTCACCGCGGCCCGGCGCTGACGCTCGGCTGCGGCCTGCTCTTCCATTGCCTGCTGCATGGTAGGCGATGGATTGATGTCCTGAATCTCCACCGTTTTGAGGATGATCCCCCAATCCGCGATGTCGTCGGAAATCATGCCCTTGAGTTTGGCTTTGATCTGGTCCCGTGAGGACAACGCGGCATCCAGACTCATCTCGCCCACGATGGAGCGCAGAGCTGTCTGGATCAGGTTCTGGATCGCCAGCACGTAATCTTCCACGCCATAGACCGCCTTCTCCGGACTGGCCACGTTGATGTAGGCGACGGCATTGGCCACGATCACTGCGTTGTCTTCGGTGATGACCTCCTGCGATGGAATATCCAGAACGATGTCCTTGGTCGTGACCTTGTACGGAATGGTGTCCACATAGGGGATCACGAAGTTCAGGCCGGGGTTCAAGGTCTGGTGGTATTTGCCCAGCCGCTGCACCACCCACTTGGAACCCTGTGGAACCAGGCGGATACCTTTCGCCAGCGTGGTGACCAGTACGACCAGAAAAATAACGACAACAATCAAACCGTCCATGCGTATTCCCTCGTTGAATTCAGCAGCAGCCCGTTTCGGCAGGCATCGATGCGTATGGTTTCGATCAAACGGCCGACTGCGGGCCGACTACCAGTTTATTCCCGCTGATTTGCAGGACGGTGACGCGATCCCCCGTCTGCAGGTCACCCTGCAAAATGCATTCCCATTCATCACTGCCCACCAGCGGCGCCGGGAAGCGAATCCGCCCGCGTTGTGAGGCTTTGTTGGTGTCCACCAGCGTGCCGATCTGTCCGACCAGGGCTTCCATGGCCATACCGGACCGGGTGCGATCGGGAATGCGGGGTTGGATTACCGCAAACCAGGCGATGACATCGGCCACGCTCAACGCGGCCCAGATCAATAACTGGGTCGTAAATGCCATCGGCATCACCAGCAGCAGCACGCCAACCACCATGGCACTGACGCCGAGCAGAAGCAGGAAGAAACTCGGCAGCAGCATCTCGCCCAAGGCCAGCAGCAGCCCCGCAACCATCCAGTGCCACCAGGCAACCTCGGCGTTCAACAACTCGATCATTCGGAATCCTCCTTGCGGGGGTTCGATTGTCCCTGTTCATCCGCAGATGAAGCAAGCAATTCCACGGGCGAGGACTGGTCATCTTCCAGAGCCATCTCCCGGAGTTCGTCGGGCAGCAATTTTTTGGGTTTTACGCCCAGATCGCGCAGCATTTCGGCCTGCCGGATCACGTTGCCGCGCCCCTCAACCAGACGGCTTTTTGCGGTGGCGTAGCTGCGTTGCGCTCGCTCAAGCTGTTCACCCAGTTTTTCCATTTCCGCAACAAAACCCTGCAATTTGTCGTACAGCTCGGCACCACGGCGGGCGATTTCCTGTGCGTTGCGATTCTGCGCATCCTGCCGCCACAGATAGGCCACGGTTCGCAAAGCGAAAAACAGCGTGCTGGAGCTGACGAGCAAGACGTGCTTTTCCCAGGCTTCCTGGAACAGGCCACTTTCCTCTGCGACCACGCTGAGCAGCGCCGGTTCGATGGGCACAAACATCACCACGCAATCCAGCGACCGGATTCCGTACAACGCCTGATAGTTCTTCGCCGACAACTCCCGGATGTGGTTGCGCAGGCTCTCTCGATGGCGGCGCATCGCCGCGACCCGAGCGGTCTCCTCCTCGGCGCTGCAGGCCGCTTCCCAGTCGACCAGCGACACCTTGGAGTCGACAACAATGTGACGATCATCCGGCAGGTGGATCACCACGTCGGGCTGCAGCCGGTCGCCGTCAACGGTGCCGGAGACCTGCACTTCGTACTCCCGGCCTTTCTGCAGCCCAATGCTTTCGAGGATGCGCTCCAGCACCAGCTCACCCCAGTTGCCGCGCGTTTTGGATTCGCCCTTCAGCGCCTGGGTCAGATTCTTGGCATCTTCGGACAAGCTGCGATTCAGCGAGAACAGCTCGCGCACCTGGGCCGACAATGCGCTGCGTTCTTTGCCTTCGGTGTCGTAAAACTTCTCCACCTTGCTCTGGAAATCACCCAGCCGCTGCTTCAAGGGGTCGAGAATGGCCCCCAGATTCTGCTGATTCTGCTCGGTAAAGCGGCGGCTTTTTTCTTCCAGAATTTCATTGGCCAACAGGCGGAATTGCTGAACCAGGGTCTCGCGTGACTCCTCGAGCAACTTGAGTTTGTCCACGGTGTTTTTGCGCTCGGCATCGAGTTGCATCTCGATTCGCCCACGATGCTCGCGTAGCTGTGCCGACTCTTCACGCAGACCCGCCAGCTCCTGCGCCAGCTGATCGGCCTGCGCGGCGCGCATCTGAGCCTGCGCCAGTTCATGAATGTGCTGGCTCAGCCGGGTCCGCGCGTCCTCAAGCTGCGCCACCAGTTCCATCTGCTGCGCATCCGCACGGCGCTGCGAGGCGTAAAAGGTTTTACGCATCAACAAAAGGCCAATGCCGCCCAGCAACAAACCCATGATGAGACCCATCAGGGCCATTGCTAGAGGGTCCTGGCCGATTTTCCCTAGAATGTCCATTCGCCCATTGTCACCGCTTGCGGGCTCAAATGTTGAGCCTGCCCATCACGACTTACCCGAGCACCTCGAGGGCTACACCATGAAATTCACGCCAGCCATCCGAACCGGTCTTCTGGCGCTGGTTGCCGCCCTGGCAGGCTGCGCCACCCACGCACCGGAGCCTCCGTCGGCGGTTTCCGGGCCATTCAACTACGAACCTGCGGTGGGCTCCGCATTGACGACGTACACCGTGACGCGACCACCGGGCACCGGAAAGCTTCCCGCGGTGCTGTTGATTCACGGCGGTGGCTGGCAAAAAGGCAACCCCGAACAGATGGAACGTTTCACCCCGCATATCCTGGGTTCGGGCTGGGCGGTCATCAACGCGGGATACCGTCTGGCACCGGACGCGATCTGGCCGGCCCAGCGTGAAGATATGCACGCGCTCTTCGCGGACATCTCACAGCGGGCCGACGCACTCGGCATAGACGCGACCCGTATCGCCGTCCTCGGGTACTCGGCGGGAGCTCACCTGGGCCTGGTCGCCGGGACGGACCCTAATCCCCGGGTGCCGCGCCCGGTGGCACTGGCACTGGGCGCCGGTCCTTACGACCTACGCAACTACACCGGATCCCCTCTGGTGCGGACCTTCCTCGGCGGCCCACCCAGCATCGTCGGTCCGGAAATCTACGCGGATGCCTCGCCGCTGCTGGATGTGGACGGCCAGACGCCCCCTACCTACCTGTGGCACGGCACCTGGGATGTCACCGTCAGCATCGATCAATCGCGTGATCTGGCTTCTGCCCTGGGCAGAGTACATGTCGCGCATCAGTTGCGAGAGCGATTCGGCCGCGGCCACATCACCAATTTTCTGGTTGACGACGACGAGTGGAAGAACATTCATGCATTTCTGCGCCCCTATCTGAACCCCGCGTCGCCGTGATCCGAGGGCTGTACCCACTGGCCATTGCCGCCGCGCTCGGCGGCTGTGTCATGGGTCCGGATTTTCCAGCCGTTGGGGAAGGCTTCGAGACCCAGTCGCATCGGGTTCATGGCATCCAGCGGGTCGAACCCGCCGACCACTCGCCGCATCCGGATCGTCCGATACTCCTGCTCATCCACGGCACCCCGGGGGATTGGACCAATTTCCTTTGGTACCTCGCGGACCCGCGCCTGCAGCAGCAGTTTGCGCCCATTGCGGTTGATCGGCCCGGGTTTGGCGGCAGCGGTGACGTCGCGGTTCCCGACCTCCGGCTACAAGCCGAATCCATCCTCGCGGCCTTCCCCGGCGACCGGCCGATATTTGTGGCCGGCCACTCGCTGGGCGCCCCCATCGCACTGTGGATCGCCCTGCTGGTCCCGGAAAGAGTTACCGGGGTCGCATTGCTTGCCGGCTCGGTTGCCCCAGACCTGGAGCAGCCGCGCTGGTTCAACCGTTGGGCCGATACCTGGCTGGCTGAACGCCTGCTACCCGGCGTTCTTCTGCGATCCAATGCGGAAGTCATGGCCCTGCAGGCCGAACTCGAAAAACTCATGCCGCAGCTCACGAAGCTGCGCGCACCAGTGCTGAGTGTCCAGGGCCGCGACGACGAACTGGTGAATCCAGCAAGCCCCGACGAGCTGAAACGCTGGCTTCCTGCGGGCCTTCCGCTGGTGGACCTGAGGATTGAGAATGAAGGGCATTTCATTATCTGGGATCGCCCCGAACTCGTACGCGATACCATCCTGGAGTTTCATCTGAATCACCCGGGACCCTCGGCATGACCCAACCCCACGACGCGTGGCGCGAACTACCGGCGGCACAGCAACCGGAATGGCCCGACGCGGCCGCGTTACAACAGGTGTTGCGGGACATTCGGCAACTGCCCAGCCTGGTGACGGTTCCGGAAATTCGTCAGTTGCGCAAGGCCTTGATATCCGCCGAGCAAGGCAACCGATTTGTCCTGCAAGGCGGCGATTGCGCCGAATCCTTTGCCGAATGCACCAGTGACAGGCTGAAAAGCCAGCTCAAAATCCTGCTGCAGATGAGCCTGATTCTGGTTCATGGACGCGAGCAAGGCATCGTCCGAGTCGGCCGCATTGGCGGCCAGTACGCCAAACCTCGTTCCGCGCCGACCGAAACACGCGACGGCGTGACGCTCCCGAGCTACCGGGGTGACAACGTCAATTCGCTGGAGTTTGACCGCTTGGCACGCCAACCCGACCCGCAGCGGCTGTTGCGCGGGCACATGCTGGCCGGCATGACGATGAATCACCTGCGGGGCTTGATTGACGGGGGCTTTGCGGACCTGCATCACCCGGATTACTGGGAGTTCCCGTGGATGGCGCACAGCCCGCAGGCGGAGGAATACCGCCGTCGGGTGCAAGGTGTGCGCGACGCCGTTCGCTTTGTGGAGCGCCTGGCCCCGACCAACCGCAACGGACTGGACCGGATAGACCTCTACAGCTCGCATGAAGCGCTGCTGCTCGAGTACGAGAATGCCCAGCGGGTCAACGAAGGCGCCAAGGACTGGCTGCTCTCGACCCATCTCCCCTGGATCGGGGTGCGCACCGCCGACCCTGGGGGCGCCCATGTCGGGTTTTTCTCCCGCATTGCCAACCCGGTTGGCATCAAGATCGGCCCCGAAACCGACACGGAACGGCTGCTGGACCTGTGCGCCCGACTCAACCCGGATAACGAAAGCGGCAAACTGATCCTGATCCACCGCTTTGGCGCCGCCAACATCGCCGAGCTGCTGCCGCCCCTGATCGATGCGTTGCGCACCCACAACCGGCATGCGTTGTGGATCTGCGACCCGATGCACGGCAATACGGAATCAACGCCGAACGGCTACAAAACCCGTCCTTTCGCCAAAATTCAGCAGGAATTGCAATTGGCCTTCAGAATCCATCGTGACGCCGGCAGTCACCTGGGCGGTGTACACCTTGAATTGACTGGAGACAACGTGACTGAATGCACCGGAGGCGCGCGCGAACTTACGCCCGCCGACCTCGAACACCGCTACGTAAGCCGTGTAGACCCTCGCCTGAACGCCGAACAAGCCCTCGAACTCGCCCTCAGCATGGTGTCCGCATGAAGCCCTTGTCCGCCCTCATTGTCGCCGCCACCCTGGCTTACTCCGCCACGAGTACAGCACAACCCGCCGGCGGGTCCGAGTATCCCGCTCCTGCGAATTTCCCCGAATGTCTGTCAGGAATCGCTGAGCAAGCGGCCCGGCAAGGCATCAACAGCCGCACCCGCGCCGACATCATCCCGGAGCTGAAGTGGCTACCGGAAGTCATTGCACTGGATCGGCGGCAACCGGAATTCACCCTCAGCTTTGATCGCTATTTCACCCGCGCGGTCAGCGAGCAGCGCATCGAGGCCGGCCGTAAAGTCTTTCGCGACAACCGCAAACTGCTGGACTCACTGGAGAAACAGTACGGCGTGCCGGGTCGTTATCTGGTCGCGTTCTGGGGGCTGGAGACCAACTACGGCGGTTACCTGGGCAACACCTCCAGCCTGGATGCGCTGGCCACCCTGGCGTGCGACACCCGCCGCAGCGATTTCTTCCGGGCCGAGCTGCTCGCCGCGTTGCGCGTGGTGGAAAAGCATAGGCTGGACCCACAGAATCTGGTGGGCTCGTGGGCTGGCGCACTGGGTCAGGTGCAGTTCATGCCGTCGAACTATCTGCGCTACGGAAAGGATGGCGATGGCGATGGCCGGGTTGATTTGTTCGCCAGCACGCGGGATGCGCTGACCTCTGCGGCCTACTTTCTGAATCAGTTGGGCTGGTTGCCCGAACAACGCTGGGGCCGCGAGGTGCAACTTCCCGAGCGTTTTGATTACGGATTGGCCGACGGCCGCACCACGCGCCCGCTGGCGGAATGGAAAGCCCTGGGCGTACGCAACGCCAACGGCGCGCCGCTGCCGGTCGCCGCATTCGATGCCGCGCTGCTGGTCCCGGCGGGGCACCGTGGAGCGGCATTTCTGACTTATCAGAACTTTGCGGTGACCAAACGCTGGAACAATTCGGACTTCTATGCGCTGGCCGTAGGTCATCTGGCCGATCGAATCGTCGGCTCCCCGCCCCTGGTGCGCGCCCCACAGGGCGACACCCCCGCCATTCGCCTGGAAACCGTGCAACGGGCCCAGGAAAAACTCAATGCGCTGGGCTTCGCGCTGGGCAAGCCGGACGGCATAATTGGCCCTGGAACTCGCGGGGCGATTCGGGATTACCAGATCCAGAACGGCCTGATCCCCGATGGTTACCTCGACAAAGAACTCCTGCATTCCCTGAGAATCTTCGACACCCCATGAAAGCCTTGGTCAAAAAGCGGGCTGAACCCGGTCTGTGGCTGGACGACGTACCCGAGCCGAAGATCGGCATCAATGATGTGCTGATCAAGGTCCGCCGCACCGCCATTTGCGGCACCGACCTGCACATTTACAACTGGGATGCCTGGGCCCAGAAAACCATCCCGGTGCCGATGGTGGTCGGCCACGAATTCGTCGGCGAGATCGTGGATGTCGGCAGCAACGTGGTCGACTTCGAACCCGGGCAGATCGTCTCGGGTGAAGGCCACGTCGTCTGCGGCCGTTGCCGCAACTGCATGGCGGGTCGTCGTCATCTGTGCGCCAACACCAGTGGGATCGGGGTCAATCGCCCTGGAGCCTTCGCGGAATACATGGCGCTGCCGATGAGCAACGTCTGGGAACACCGTCCTGGCATCGATCTGGATGTGGCGGCGATGTTCGATCCCCTGGGCAACGCCGTGCACACGGCGCTGTCCTTCGACCTGCTCGGAGAAGATGTTCTGATCACCGGCGCCGGCCCCATCGGGGTCATGGCAGCTGCCGTGTGCCGCCATGCCGGCGCCCGGCATGTGGTGGTAACGGACGTCAATCCCAAGCGCCTGGAGCTGGCTCGCCAGCTGGGTGCGAACCGGGTCGTCGATGTCCGCAACGAAAAGCTGGCCGATGTACAGGCTGAGCTCGGCATGTCTGAGGGCTTTGACGTCGGCCTGGAAATGAGCGGCAACGCCTCGGCATTTCGTGACCTCCTGGCCAACCTGTGCCATGGCGGCAAAGTTGCGATGCTGGGCATTCCCAGCGAGGACGTCGCCATCGACTGGAACATCGTCATCTTCAACATGCTGACGATCAAGGGGATTTATGGTCGGGAGATGTACGAAACCTGGTACAAGATGAGTGTCATGGTCGAAAGCGGCCTGGATGTCAGCCCGGTGATTTCGCATCGCCTGCCCTTCGAAGAATTCGAAACCGGGTTTCGCGCCATGAAAGACGGCACAGCTGGCAAGGTCGTGCTGAACTGGGAGCATGCATGAACGCAGATTTTACCAAGCACGTCGCAGCGGAATTGAAGTCGATCCGCGATTCGGGCCTGTACAAGACCGAGCGGGAAATCTCGTCACCTCAGGGCGCGCATGTTGCGGTCAAGAATGGCCAGCAGGTCCTCAATCTGTGCGCCAACAACTACCTGGGCCTGGCGCAGCATCCGGACGTACGCGATGCGGCCATTTCCGCGCTGAAGGAATGGGGCTTCGGGCTCGCCTCGGTGCGCTTCATCTGCGGCACGCAAACCCTGCACAAAGACCTGGAAAGCAAGCTGAGCCATTTTCTGGGCTTTGGCGACACCATCCTCTACCCGAGTTGCTTCGACGCCAATGGCGGTTTGTTCGAAACCCTGCTTAGCCCGGAAGACGCGGTCATTTCCGATGCCCTGAACCACGCCAGCATCATTGATGGCGTGCGCCTGTGCAAAGCGAGCCGCTATCGCTATGCGAACTGTGACATGCGGGAACTGGAAAGCCAGCTGCAGCAAGCGGACCGGGACGGCTCCCGGTTCAAGCTGATCACCACCGACGGTGTGTTCTCGATGGACGGCACCATCGCACCGCTGGATGCCATTTGCGAACTGGCAGATCGTTATCAGGCGCTGGTGCATGTGGACGACAGCCACGCAACCGGTTTTGTCGGGCCACACGGCCGTGGCACCCATGAGTTGCGTGACGTCATGGGGCGCGTCGACATCATCACCGGCACCCTCGGCAAAGCCCTGGGTGGCGCCAGCGGCGGGTTCACCAGTGCCAGCGCCGACATCGTCGCTTTGCTGCGCCAACGCTCACGCCCTTACCTGTTCTCGAACACGGTTGCACCTGCGGCGGTCGCCGGCGCCATCAAAGCCATCGAATTGATCGAAGAAGGCAACCTGCTTGCCCAACTCAATCGCAATGCCAGCCGTTTCCGCAGCGGCATGGAAAAGCTCGGTTACGAGCTGAAGCCCGGCGAGCACGCCATCATCCCGGTCATGCTGCATGATGCACGCCGCGCGACGCGTCTCGCCGAGCGATTGCTCGAACTTGGCGTGTACGTCATCGCGTTCTCGTTCCCGGTGGTTCCCAAGGAGCAGGCTCGGATCCGCACGCAGATGTCGGCAGCACTCACCGACGCGGACATCGATTTCGCGCTCGACGCCTTTGCCCAAGCGCGCGACGTCCTCTGACACTGCGAACATGACCTCCTCCTCCGCCGAAACCATCAGCGTGTTCGACATGCTGAAAATCGGCGTCGGACCGTCCAGCTCGCATACGCTGGGCCCGTGGCGAGCCGTGCAACGCTGGCTACGGGAGGAAATCGATCAGCGGCCTGTCAGCCAGGTTCGTATCCACCTGTATGGCTCGCTGGCGCTGACCGGCCGCGGCCACAACACCGACACCGCCATCTGTCTGGCCCTGCTGGGCGAGGACCCGGTCACGATCGATGTGGACAGCATTGCAGGGCGCATCACCGCTTTGCGTGCCGACAAACAGATCCGAATTCAGTCGCGCACCGTCCGATTCGACCCCTCGCACGATATCGTCTTTCACGAAGACGAAGCCCTGCCGGCACACCCGAATGGACTGCGCTGTGAAGCCAGCTTCACGGATGGGCAGATTCAGCACACCGACTTTTTCTCCGTCGGTGGGGGCTTCGTCGTGCGTGAAGGCGAAAACCCTGGCGATACCGCCGCGGTCAGCTTGCCGTTTCCGGCACAAAAACCCAGCGAACTGCTGGCCCACTGCACGGCGCAGCAGCAAAGTATCGCGGCGATCACCCGGGAAAATGAACGCGCGTGGCGCAGTGATCAGGAAATCGATCAAGCCCTGGACGCCATCTGGACCGTCATGCTCGAGGGCATCCATCGCGGCTGCCACAGCAGCGGTGAGCTCCCCGGTGGGCTGCATGTGCTGCGGCGTGCGCCGGGCATCTGCCGGAAGCTGCTCGGTGACGCCTATGCAGAGACGGAAAACTTCGAGCGCTGGATGCAGGTGATTCGCCAGCAAACGCCCGGTTTGGCGGATGGGCTGCGCTGGCTATCCTGTTTTGCCATGGCGGTAAACGAGGAGAACGCCAATCTCGGCCGGGTGGTCACGGCACCGACGAATGGCGCCGCGGGTGTGATCCCGGCCGTGCTGCTCCATCATATGGCCTTCAATCCCGAGGCGAAACCTGCGGATGTGCCGAATTTTCTGCTGGTTGCCGGTGAGATTGGCTCCCATTTCAAGAAAGGCGCCACCATTTCGGCGGCGATGGGCGGTTGCCAGGCGGAAATCGGCGTGTCTTCGTCGATGGCCGCAGCGGCGCTGACGGAAATTCTGGGGGGAAGCGTACGTCAGGCCATGATGGCTGCGGAAATTGCGATGGAGCACCACCTGGGTTTGACCTGCGATCCGGTCGCCGGGTTGGTGCAAGTTCCTTGCATCGAGCGCAATACGATGGGGGCGGTCAAAGCCGTCAATGCCGCGCAGATCGCACTGGTCAGTGACCCGGATTCCGCGCGCGTTTCGCTGGACGCCGTCATCCGCACCATGGATCAAACCGCTCGTGACATGAGCAGCCGCTACAAGGAAACCAGCCAGGCGGGGCTTGCTGTGAATATTTCGGTGGGTTTGGCCGAATGCTGAGTGCGTTTATGTTGCTTTGCAACATAATTCGCTTTACATTAGGGTATACGCATATTCCAAAGGGACAGGATGACTCAGGGTAAGCGCACGACGGCGAGTGTGGAGGAAACCCTCAGCGGCAAGTACATGCAGCGGGGCACGGCCCGCGATCACGTACTGACGCTGGATGAGCCGACCAACATGGGCGGCAACGATGGCGGCCCTGACCCTTATGAATTGCTGCTGATGGGCCTTGGCGCATGTACCAGCATGACCATCCGCATGTATGCGGACCTCAAAAAGATCCCGCTCGCCCATGTCCGGGTCGACCTCTCCCACGAGCGCATCCACGCCGAAGAATGTGCCGAATGCGAAACGCGCGAAGGGACCATCGACCGCATCACGCGGGATATCACGCTGGTCGGCGATGAACTCACCTCCGAGCAACGTCAGCGCCTGCTGGAAATTGCCAATCGGTGCCCGGTGCACCGCACGCTGACTTCAGAAAATCAGGTTATCTCCCGGCTGGTCTAACCGCGCTGTGAGCACATCCCTTTCCAGCGATCCCCGCGGCGGAGCCGATGTCGGCGATTCGTGGAAATCGGCCCTGCGACGCCGCATAGGCGTGCTGCTACTCGTCAAACTGGCTGCATTAATTACCTTGTGGTCATTGTTTTTCTCCCCCGAACACCGTGTCCATGTCACCGATCACAGCATGGGCCGCGCGCTTGGCGTAGACGCGCCAACCTCGACCGCAAAGGAGCTGCCCGATGGTTGATCTCTCCGTAGTGGATGTTTCGCGACTGCAGTTCGCGCTCACCGCGTTGTATCACTTCCTCTTCGTACCGCTCACGCTGGGCTTGTCCATGCTGCTGGTCATCATGGAAGCGACCTACGTGATGACGGGGCGCGAGATCTGGCGCCGCATGACCAAATTCTGGGGCATGCTGTTCGGCATCAACTTTGCCATGGGCGTTGCAACCGGCATCACCATGGAGTTCCAGTTCGGCACCAACTGGGCCTACTACTCCCACTACGTGGGCGATATCTTTGGCGCGCCACTGGCCATCGAGGGCCTGATGGCGTTCTTTCTCGAGTCCACCTTTGTCGGCCTGTTCTTTTTCGGCTGGGACCGGCTATCCAAAGTTGGCCACCTGGTGGTTACTTTCCTGGTGGCGATTGGCTCCAACTTTTCGGCACTGTGGATTCTGATCGCCAACGCCTGGATGCAGAACCCGGTTGGTGCGGAGTTCAACATCGACACCATGCGCATGGAGCTGACCTCCTTCGCGGACGTCATATTCAACCCGGTGGCCCAGTCGAAGTTCGTCCACACCGTGGCCGCAGGGTACGTCACCGGGTCAGTGTTCGTCCTCGCCATTTCCTCCTGGTACCTGTTGCGGGGCCGAAACACGGCGTTTGCCAAGCGTTCCATCGCGGTGGCTTCGAGCTTCGGCCTGGCAGCGTCACTTTCGGTCGTGGTTCTGGGTGACGAATCGGGTTACACGATGACTGAACACCAGCGCATGAAAATCGCCGCGTTGGAAGCCATGTGGGAAACCGAACCACCACCCGCCGACTTCACGCTGTTTGGTTTTCCGGACGTGGAGCAAAAGAAAACCCATGCCGAAGTCCGTATTCCCTGGGCCCTGGGGCTGATCGCAACCCGTTCGCTCGACACGGAAGTTCCCGGAATTCTGCCTCTGGTCGAGCATGCCCGGGAACGCATCGTCGGTGGAATCAAGGCCTACACGGCCCTTGAACGCCTGCGTGCCGACCGCACCGACGAGGCTGCCCGCGCAGCCTTCGAGGAGTACAAATACGACCTCGGCCACGGACTGCTCCTGCTGCGCTACGTGGAAGACCCGGCGCTGGCCACCGAAGAGGACATCGACCGCGCCGCCTGGTCGACCATGCCCAACGTGCCGGTGCTGTTCTGGACCTTCCGCGTCATGGTGGCCCTGGGTTTCTTCTTCATCCTGCTGTTTGCGACAGGCTTTTACCTGTCGTCGAAGTGTCGTCAGGATTCCCAGCGCTGGTATCTGTGGGTCGCCTTCCTCTCGCTCCCGCTGCCCTGGATTGCTGCGGAGTTCGGCTGGATTGTTGCCGAGTACGGGCGCCAGCCCTGGGCGATCGAAGGGGTGCTGCCAACCTTCCTCGGCGTTTCCGCGCACAAGGCCAGTCATGTCTGGCTTTCCCTGGCGGGGTTCGTGTTGTTCTATACCACTCTGCTGGTGGTCGATATCTTCCTGATGCAGCGGATGATTCGCCGCGGACCGGATGGTCTGGGGTACTGGCCTGATAACGATCCGGATGCACCACCGGCCCACGCGCCCGGTGTCGCACTGAACACGGGGGTCTGAAATGCTGGATTACGAACAACTGCGTGTGATCTGGTGGCTGCTGCTCGGAGTTCTGCTGATCGGGTTTGCCATCATGGACGGGTTCGATCTGGGCGTCGGCGCCATTTTCCGCTTCATCGGCAAAACCGATGAAGAGCGGCGGGCCTTGCTGGAGTCCATTGAACCGGTATGGGATGGCAACCAGGTGTGGTTCATTCTCGGCGGTGGTGCGGTATTCGCGGCCTGGCCCCTGCTCTACGCGGCGTCTTTCTCCGGTCTTTATTTTGCGATGCTGCTGCTCTTGCTGGCGCTGATCATGCGCCCGGTGGGCTTCATGTTCCGCAACAAGCTGACCGACAGCCGCTGGCGCAACGTATGGGATTGGGCGCTGTGCTGTGGCGGCGCGGTCCCGGCCCTGCTGTTCGGCGTGGCGTTCGGAAACCTGTTCTTGGGGCTTCCCTTTCACATCGACTCGATGGCTCGCCCCGTCTACGAAGGCAGCTTCTTCGACCTACTGCACCCCTTCGCCCTGCTGGCGGGGCTGGTCAGCCTCAGCATGCTGATCATGCACGGTTCCACCTATGCAGCGCTGAAGGTCGAAGACCCGATGGCCGCACGTGCACGCGCCGTGGGCAAGCGCGCCGCGTTGGTCATGCTGGCGGCATTTACGCTTGCGGGATTGTGGCTGGCCATGGGGATTGAGGGTTTGCGGATCACCGGCGAGGTGCGGACTTCCGGCCCCTCGAACCCCTTGCTGAAAACCGTGGAAGCCGGATCCTGGCTGAGCAACTACAGCATCTACCCATGGATGCTGCTGGCCCCGGCAGCGGCGTACGTGTTTACGGCAATCACGATACTGTTGCTCAGCGCCAATCGTCCGGGACTGGGTTTCATCAGCAGCGCGACGGCGGTCGCCAGCGTCATTCTGACAGCCGGCTTTTCGCTGTTCCCGTTCCTCATGCCATCGAAAACCGATCCTGCCAGCAGCCTGACCGTCTGGGACGCCTCTTCCAGTGCGTTGACGCTGCAGATCATGCTGATTTCGACCCTGATCTTCATGCCGCTGATTCTGGCGTATACCAGCTGGGTGTTCCGCGTGCTTCGTGGTCGTGTCACGCTGGAGCATGTACGCCAGCAACCTGATATTTACTGATTAGCGAGGACCTCAACCGATGTGGTACTTCACCTGGATACTGGGACTGGGCTTGGCATTGACCTTCGCCACCCTGAACGCAATGTGGTACGAGATTCGTCAGGAAGAATGCGACTGCGAGAACGAATCGAACTAGGCTCCCGAAAAGGAGGCAGCCGGTCTAAGGAAGCACTGATTTATTCGCTGCACTCCGGCGGCGGCGCACCTCACTTCGCTCGCTGATTAAATCAGTACTTCCCTAAACGACCGGCCGCTCCGTCACCACGCGCGGTTTGGCCAAAGCCGCAATACGCTCGTGGAATTGGTAAACCGCCAGCGCCAGCAGAATCATGGCGCCGCCAAAAACCGTTTCCGCCGGCACCGGCTCGCCGGCCAATCCGGCCCCGAAAATCACGGCCAGTGGCGGCGTGATCAACGGAATCAGCGCCGCTTGCGTTGCGCTGAGCTGACTAAGCACACGGAAGTACAGCAGAAACGCGACCACCGAGCCGATCACCGCCAGATACAGCACGCAGTACAAACTGGTGCTGCTGACCTCGGTGGGGAGTTTCCCATCCAGCACCATCCAACTCAGCACGAACAGAGGCAAGCTCAGTACCAGTGATCCGCTGGTGTGCTGAATCGGGTTCAGCCCCAGAGAAAATCGCTTGATCAGGACCGTGCTGATGGCGAACAGAAAAACCGCCGCCAGCGTCAGCAACAGCCCCGGCCAGGCCTCCGGCTGCCACTTCAAGGTCCCGCTAAACACCACACCCAGCCCCAGCAAAGCCAGCAGCAGCGCCACGAATCGCAGAGGTGTGAGGCTGCGTTCAGCCAGCAACCAGCGGGCGGCCAGCCCGGACAAAACGGGCGCCAGGCCAAAAATCACCGAGACCAGGCCAGAAGGTATATAGGCCACCGCCGCATAGGTCAGCGACATGCCGCCAAAAGTGGCCAGCGTCGAGGAGGCATAACTGTAGATTGCCTGCCGATGCAGGGGGATACGCACACGCAACAGGGCGGCCAGGCCAACGCACAGCAGCGTCGCCAGCGCCATGCGCCCGAGCGCGGCCGCGGGAAAGGCTAAAGTTTGGGTACTGATTTTCACGGCCAACGGCGTGGTGCTCCAAATCAGCACCACCCCGATGTAAGCCAATATCAGTGGCATTGCTCTTACTCCAGGCAAAAAAAAAGCCGCCGGCTCTGCGAGAACGGGCGGCTTCAAAAAGTGGTTGAGTCTAGGTCAGATGATGACTCGCACACACGGCCGCACCGCGCTTGACACAGCGGTTTAGAAACGTCCAGGACATGTGGGCGATTTGACTCATGGCGCGCAGCTTAAGCGATTTCTTTCGCATTGTCTGCCTCAGCAACCGCGTGAGATGCGTAGTTGTAGGCGTAGTAGACGATGGGAATGACCAGCAGGGTCAGCAAGGTTGATACCAGCAAGCCGAAGATCAGCGAGACCGCAAGGCCACCGAATATCGGATCATCCAGAATGAAGAATCCGCCCATCATCGCCGCCACCGCTGTCAGCGCGATGGGTCGTGCGCGCACCGCAGAAGCCGATATGGTGGCTTCCTGCAGGCTCATCCCCTGCTTCACCTGCAGCTGGATGAAATCCACCAGCAGGATGGAATTGCGGACGATGATGCCCGCCAGTGCGATCATCCCGATCATTGATGGCGCGCCAAACTGGCGCCCCAGCAGCGCGTGCCCGGGCAGAATTCCGATCATCGTCAGCGGAATCGGCGCCATGATGATCAGTGGCACCGCGTAAGACCGGAACTGCGCCACCACCAGCAGGTAGATCAGAATCAACCCGACGCCGTAGGCGATGCCCATATCGCGGAAGGTTTCGTAGGTAACCTGCCACTCGCCGTCCCACTTCAGGCTCCAGTCAAAGGGGTTGTCCGGCGCACTGGTGTAGAACTGCTGAATATCCGTTTGCGTGGCCAACTGGTCGGCAACCGCCAGCAGGCCATACATGGGGCTGTCCGTGGCCCCGGCGGCATCCGCCGTCACATAAACCACCGGCTGCAGATCCTTGTGATAGATGGTCTGGTCACGGGTACTCCGGACCAGATTCGCCACTTCGGACAGCGGCACCAATCCGCCGGTTTCCGAACGCACCTTGAGCGTTTTCAGAACATCCAGCCGGGTTTGGGCGGCCGCGGGCAATTCCACCCGCACCGGTATCGCGGTCCGCGCCTGTGGGTCGTGCAACACCGTCATGTCTTCGCCAGTTAGAGCCGCGTTGACGGCCGCGACGACCGATTGCTGTGACACCCCCCAGTAGGCGGCGCGCGCCCGATCGACGCTGACCAGCACCTTTTCCTGCGGCGCCTCAATCGTGGTGTCGAGGTCCACGATATCGGGGGTCTGGGCAAAGACATCCCGCACCTGTTCGGCGATACGCTGCCGGCCCGCCGCATCCAGGCCGTAGATTTCCGCAACCAACGGCGCCAGCACCGGTGGACCTGGCGGCACTTCCACCACTTTGACATTCGCGTTATAACGCGCGCCGATTTCCGCCAACGGCCCGCGCAGGCTCATGGCGATGTCATGTGACTTGCGACTGCGCTCATGCTTGTCGACCAGATTGACTTGAATGTCGGCCTCGTTCTGCGCGGAACGCAGGTAATACTGTCGCACCAAACCGTTGAAATTGATGGGCGCAGCGGTCCCGGCATACAGCTGGTAGTCCGTGACTTCAGGGACGGTTTCGATGTGGTCAGCCAGCGCCTGCAGCACGCGGTCAGTCTGCTCCACCGGCGTACCCTCGGGCATGTCGACCACCACCTGAAATTCGCTCTTGTTGTCGAACGGCAGCATCTTCATGATCACCGACTGGGTCGCCACCAGGGCCATCGAACCGACAATCAGAGCGATCAGCGTGACCAACAGACCAACCCGGGCGGCACGTCCCTGACGCCCATTCAGAAACGGCCGCATCACACGATCAAACAACCGGTGCATGCCCGCATCCGCGTCGTGATCGGCATGCGCGATCTCCCGCCCGGCGAACATGCGCCGGAACAGCCAGGGCGTGAACATGAAAGCCACCGCCAATGAGATCAGCATCCCGGTCGAAGCGTTGATGGGGATCGGCATCATGTACGGCCCCATCAACCCGGTGACAAAGGCCATCGGCAACAAGGCGGCTACAACGGTAAAGGTCGCCAGGATAGTGGGGCCACCCACTTCATCCACCGCTGCGGGGACGGCCTGTTGCAGGGTGCGTCCGCCCATCTGCATATGCCGGGCAATGTTTTCCACAACCACGATGGCGTCATCCACCAGAATCCCGATGGAGAAAATCAGGGCAAAGAGCGAGACCCGGTTGAGCGTAAAGCCCCAGGCCCAGGACGCGAACAGCGTCATCGCCAGAGTGACCACCACTGCAGCGCCGACCACCAACGCTTCGCGACGACCCAAAGCGAATAACACCAGGACCACCACCGACAGGGTGGCAAAGATCAGCTTTTTGATCAGCGTGTTGGCTTTGTCCTGTGCGGTGGCGCCGTAATTGCGGGTGATGGTTCCGTGTACACCGTCGGGAAAGCTGATCCCGCGCAAAGCGTCGAATCGTTCGATGACCGCCTTAGCCACATCCACGGCGTTCTCGCCTGGTTTCTTCGATACCGCGATGGTCAGAGCCGGGTAACGTCCGGCACCGCCCATTGCGGATGCCGGCCCAAGGCCATGTTTCACGAACTGTGTGGGCTGGTCCGCCGTCAATGTCACGGTCGCCACATCGCGCAGCAGAATGGGCGCCTGATTGCGAACACCGACCACCAGCTCCGCGATTTCTTCCGGACGCATCAGCAAGGTACCGGCTTGCACCTGGATCAGTTGCCCGTCTTCGGTCACCTCACCGGCAGCCAGCGAGCTGTTGGCGGCGCCCAGAGCTCTGCGGATATCACTCAGGGCAAGGCCGTAGCCGGCCAGCTTCTGTGGATCGAATTCCACATGCACCACCCGATCCGGACCGCCGATCACCTCTATATCGCGCGTTCCGGGCACCCGCTGCAGTTCGGCGCGCATCGTCTGCGCGATGCGGTCCAGATCGAATGGCGTGATGTCCGGGTTCTCGCTCCACAGCGTACCGGCCACGATGGGAACGTCATCAATGCCCTTGGGCTTGATCAGCGGCTGCCCCACTCCAGCCGGGAACGGCTGCAGGTCCTGGTTGGAAAAAAAGGCGTTGTACAGACGCACGATCGCGTCGGTACGGGGCTCGCCAACCTTAAATTGCACCGTCAGCGCAGCCATTCCGGGCTGGGATGCGGAATAGATGTGCTTGACACCTTCAATTTCCGAGACCACCTGCTCCGCCGGAATGGCGACCAGCGATTCCACCTCCTGTGCGCTCGCCCCCGGGAAGGGAATGAACACGTTGGCGAAGGTCACGTTGATCTGCGGCTCTTCTTCGCGCGGTGTCATCATCACCGCGAACAAACCCAGCAGCAGACCGCTCAGCGCGAGCAGCGGCGTGATCTCGGTATTCAGAAATGCCCTGGCGATGCGCCCCGAGATACCCAGCGCTTCCCCGACAACGGAGTCGCGTGCGTTACTCATGAGCTGCGCCCTCGGCCGCTGCGGCACCGATGAAGGCCTGGGCCTTGTAGGCCGCAGCCGCGCGAACCGGGTCCAGCACGATGGATTCACCGGCATCCAGGCCGGCGGCGATGACCACGGTGCCATCCCCGAGCGTACTGCCCAGTCGCACATAGCGCAGACGCAACGCACCGGAGTCTTGGCGTACATAGACCGCGGTCAATTCGCCGCGCCGGACTACTGCGGGCTCAGGCACCACGATGGATTGTTTCTGTCCTTCGGTGAAGGCCACTTTGACCAGCGCGCCAGGAAGCACCGGAGGCGCGTCATCCGGCAGTTCCAGGCGCACCCGGAAACTGTGCGTCCCGGGGTCCGCTGCCATCGGGATCCGGACCGCCGAGGGCACGATCACGCTGCCGTCATTGAGCACAACACGGGCTTTCTGCTCGCTCTGCAACACCGCGACATGCGTCTGTGGCAGGTTCACCACCACCCGCAGGTTATCCAGCGACACACCGGTCATCAGTGGCGTCCCCGGGGCCACGACTTCGCCGAGCCGTACATGACGCTCGAGCACCGTACCCGCGTACGGCGCCCGGACAACGGTATATTTCAGTGCTTCTTGAGCCGTGCTGAGATTAGCCTGTGCCGATTCAACCTGTGCCCGTGCGGCATCACGGTTTGCCGATACACGGTCGAAATCGGCCTTGGAAATCAGCTTGCGGTTATACACATCCTCGGCCCGCGCGTAAGCCTGGTCCGCCTCTTTGCGCCGGGCAATCGCCTCGGCCAGTGCGCTTTGCGCCGCATCCACACGCGAACCCTGCTCCGCACTGGTGATCCGAACGATCTCATCACCTGCCGCCACACTGTCGCCGACATCAAAGGGCAAGGTGATGATGCGTCCGCTGGTCTGCGCCGAAACGGTGGACTGGCTGATGGCCTCGATCACCCCATCGAATTGCGATTCCTGCTCCACCTCACGTAGTTCCGCATTGGCGGTGGGCAACGTGGTATCAACAGTCTGGCGCTGAGCCATAACGGTTTCGTCACCAGCGGTGCAAGCCGATAGCAGAGCGACGGTCAGCGCAGCAGAGAAAACGACATTGGATATGCGCATGAAAACTTCCCGGATTTCAGGAGAACCTAAAGTAAAACAGAAATGTGGCAGGTCGACACCGGCACCCAGACTGCCTGCGCCAGACCGCAGAGCGTTACTGAAAAGCACTACCCGGTTTGACGCCCAGGCGTTTGAGTATCAACGCCAACGGACAGAAGCCGGTGAATGAACTCTGCAGCAGATTGAGACCGACAAACGCGGTGAACAGTAGCCAGTACGGGCTATGCCATTGGGACAGAGCCAGCGACAGCAGCACGAAGATGCCGGCGAAGCGAAAAACCCAGCGATCAATATTCGTAGACATGGGGGAAAGTCCGGATTGTGGTGGTAGAAATGACGTGACACCGTAAGCGCTCGTTTACGAACGCTTGGTTATTTAGATATTTCTAATATATAGTTCCCAGGTGTTCGAATTCAACCCGACCCACAGGAGACACTGATGGCCAAGATCGTTGTAATCGGCGCAGGCGTTGGCGGGATGCCAATGGCGTATGACGTCAAAAAAGCACTGGGTGCCGGGCACCAGGTGACATTGATCGGAACTTCCGAACATTTTCAGTTCACGCCAAGCAACCCCTGGGTCGCGGTAGGCTGGCGCGAAGAAAACGAGGTTCTGGTCGAAATTCGCCCGCATGTGGAAAAGCGCGGGATCGAGTTCATCGCCTCACCGCTGACCAGGCTCGACGCGGCCAACAACCAGATCACCCTCGCCAACGGGCAAACGCTGGACTATGACTATCTGGTCATCACCACTGGCCCCGAACTGGCCTTTGACGAGATTCCTGGTATGGGGCCCGAAGCCCATACCCACAGCGTGTGCACGACACCCCACGCGCGGGATGCCTGCAAGGCCTATGAAGAATTTCTGAAAAACCCCGGCCCCGTGGTGATCGGAGCCGTGCAGGGTGCGAGCTGTTTTGGCCCGGCTTACGAGTTTGCGATGATCGTCGACGCCGACCTGCGCAAACGCAAATTGCGTGACAAAGTTCCGATGACGTTTGTCACCAGCGAGCCCTATGTGGGCCATATGGGCCTGGGTGGCGTGGGCGATTCCAAGGGTCTGCTTGAAGGGGAAATGCGGCAACGCCATATCAAGTGGATTACCAACGCGAAGATCGATGAGGTTGGCGCCGATGCAGTTAAGGTCAGCGAGATGACCAACACTGGCGAGGTCCTTAAACAGCACGAAATCACCAGCCGATTCAACATGTTCATCCCGGCCTTTCGTGGTATTGCGCCGCTGCGTGAGGTCGAAGGCTTGTGCAACCCGCGTGGCTTCGTGCTGATCGACGAATACCAGCGTAACCCCAAGTATCCCAATATCTACTCGGCGGGCGTGTGTGTGGCCATTCCACCGGTCGAAGCGACGCCGGTACCCACCGGCGCGCCCAAAACCGGCTACATGATCGAATCGATGGTGACTGCGATCACGCACAACATCGAAGATGCGATCGCCGGTAAAGAGCCCACCCATCTCGCCACCTGGAACGCTCTGTGCCTGGCCGACATGGGCGATACCGGCGCCGCCTTCATCGCGCTCCCGCAAATACCGCCGCGCAACGTCACCTGGGCGAAAAAAGGCAAGTGGGTGCACTGGGGCAAGGTTGCATTCGAGAAGTACTTCATGCGCAAGATGCGCACCGGAAATACCGAACCCATCTACGAGAAATACGTGCTGAAAGCGATGGGGATTGTGCGTCTCAAAGACCGCATCCAGCACACCGAGGAGTCTTGATGGCAAAACCCTGGGTCGCCGGTGTGGTGGGGCTGTTCAGCCTCGCTACCCTTCCCCTTAGCGGGTTCGCCGAGGAGGCTGTTCCCGATCGCGAACAGGCGTCGCGCGAGCTGGCCCGTCAGCTGGGCACCTCGTTGCAAGCCACCTTGAAAACGGCATTACAGGCCGGCGGACCGGTGAATGCGCTGAACGCATGCCATACCGCCGCGCCCGAGATTGGCGCCACTCTTTCGAAACAGGGTGTCCGAGTCGGGCGCACCGCTCTGCGTGTGCGCAATCCGAACAATGCCCCGTCTGCGGAACAGCTGTCGGTGCTGGAAAACTTTTCCGCCGCGATGGCCCGCGGCACCCCGCCCTCCGGGTTGGAACACTTCGTCGAGCATACAGATGGTTCGGCTCTGTACATGAAAGCCATTCCCATGCAGCAGGCCCCTTGCATGGCCTGTCACGGAACCCATATTGATGCCGCACTCGCGGAGCGCATCAAGGTCCTGTACCCGCAAGACCAGGCGATTGGGTTTGCCGCTGATGATCTGCGCGGAGCATTTGTCATTTCCTGGCCCCCAACTACGCACCAACCATGATCCGTAACTGCCCCCACTGCGCCGCCAAGAACCGTATCCCCGCCCAACATCTGGCAGACACCGGCAAATGTGGCGCCTGCCACCAGCCGCTGCCGCCACTGGATACGCCGCTGGATGTTAATGCCACGGAGTTTGGTGACATCATCCGGCAATCGCCGGTTCCGGTCCTGGTGGATTTTTGGGCCCCCTGGTGCGGTCCCTGCAAAATGGCAGCCCCCGAACTGGTCAAAGTGGCCCGCAACAAAGCGGGCTCGGCACTGGTCATCAAGGTCAATACCGAGATCGAGCAGCAACTGGCGGCGCAATTCGGCATCCGCAGCATTCCCTTCTTCGCGGTGTTCAAACGCGGTCAGGCCGTTCAGCAGCAGGCCGGCCTGGTTGGCCACCAGCAACTCGAAGCCCTGATCGACCGGGCCTAGTTCTCCGCAGGCTTCGGGTTCGTGTGTCCTACCGAGGTCAACGGCTGCAGCAGGAAATGCGATCGCGTGACGGCAACCGGTCGCGCAGGGTCATCCTGCCAACAGCGTACCGAGACCTGCGCCACGCGTCGCCCCTGGCGCAAAACCTCACACGCGGCAAAAGTTGTCTGCGCGCGGGCCGAGCGCAGATAGTCCACGGAAAAGTCGATGGGGTTGGGTACCTTGATCTCCCCTTCCCGCAGGAGTAACCAGAGCATCGCAGAGGCTTCCGCGAACCCCGCGACAACGCCGCCATGCAGCGCGGGTAGCCGGGCATTACCGACCAGCTCCTGGCGGAAGGGCAGCTCCAGCATCTCGCCGGACTCATGCAACTGCACACCCAGGAAACCGGCGTAAGGTACCTGCTCGACGATCCGTGCAAAGGCTTTGTCAGGCATGCGATTGCTCCGGCTGTACGGCGGGCAAGGCGTTCGCACCACGCATGAAACTGGCGCGCCCGATCGCTGTCGGCGCGTCTTCGGAATGCTGCCAGATGCGACCACTCACGAACACGATCTGCCGGGTTTTGCGCTCGATCACCGCGCTGGCGTAAAGATCCCGATCCCGTACGGCCGGGCGTAGATAGTCGATACGCAGGTCGAGTGTGGCAATCGATTCCTCATAGCCGAGTTCGGCCATCACGACGGCACCGAATACCGAGTCCAGCAGACTGATTTGCACCGCGGTATGGATCAGGCCCTGCTCCACATTTCCCAGCAGGCTCTCCCGATAGGGCTGTCGCAGCACCAACGTATCTGCACTTTGCCCCAGCAGTTCATGTCCCATGTCCAGGCTGTGCGGAACCGCACCAACGAAGCTGGCCTTGAGCCGCTCCAGTTTCCTACTCGTGTTCTGCACGCAATCTCCCGGTACCGTGTGTTGCCCGGCAGATCGTACTACGTCAGCTGGCCCAGGCTGGGCCGCGAGGCCTGAGGTCCGTCAGGCGGCGATGGAACGCAATGAAGGCTGCAGGTCATCCGCCAGCAGGTCGGTCGCAACAACGGAGTATTCACCGAAGTAAGGCTCAAGCTGGGTGGCGTGGACCCGATGGATGCGCATCAGATCACCGTGCTTTTCGCTGCCTTCGACCCGATGGGTAATATGATCTATCAGACCGAGCAGTGCGCATTCCAGCGAAATCTTGTCTTCGCCCGGCCAGCATCCGTGGTGTCGCTCGATCACGCTGCACAGTTGCTCGGGGAGACCCCAGTGCCGCAACAGCATGCCGCTGACTTCCGCATGGTCAAGCCCGAGGCGCTCGCGTTCCATTTCGTAGCTGGGTACCTGCGCCTCCTTGGCGAGCCGGCTGCAGTCTTCCATCTCATCCCCGGCCACAAGGTACAAACACACCTTTCCGACATCGTGCAGCAAAGCCGCCGTGTACATGCGCGACACGTTGATATCCGGGACCCGCCCCGCCAGATGCCGCGCGACTTCCGCAGACAGCGCCGCATGTCGCCAGAGCTGCTGGCCGATGCTCGTGCTCATGCGCGAAAACACAGCCTTGCTGCTCAGCAACAAGGAGAGGTGGGCGATTTCCTCCCATCCCAGCAGCACCAGGGCATGCTTGATGGACTCCACCGGTGAGTTCAAGCCGAAATATGGCGAATTAACGACGGCCAGTATTCGCGCACTCAGCGCCGGTTCGCGTTCGACAAACTGAGCCAACTCAGTGGCATTGCTATCCGGGGACTGGGCGAGCTGGTAGGCCTGCATCGCCATGACCGGCAAGGTGGGCAGCTCGCGCATCGAGCGCACCTTTTGCAAGATACGTCCGCGCATCAGCCGCCGTGCATCCGTGCTCAACGAGAAGTTACGCAGAATATTGCGGCCTTGCTGCTCACCCGCAGTGCCATTGGAAACACGGAATGCACTCAGTGCATCGGGGTCAGCCGGCCAATACGCCTTGAGGAATTGGGCTACCGGTGCTGGCGCGGCACCGACCATGTTGCTCTCACCCACCGAGAGAACTTCCCGCCAGGCCGTGCCCGCGATGGGCCACAGGTTGGCCGGCACCGCAAAATTTTTCATGTCCGGCGTCGCGGGACGATCACGCCCCTGCGCAGGCGCGTTGAAGCTCTCATACAGCTCGGCCAATGTGCGCCCATCCTCGGGGAACAGCGACACATGACTGGTGAACTTGGGTGATTCCTTCAACGCCAGACTCAGCTTGCTGGCAATGGTTTTCAGCCAACTGGCCGCGCCTTTGGCGGACTCGTTGGCACAGAAAACCAGAAACTCCCGTGGCGCCACCCGGATGCATTCCTGCCCGGTGACCGAGGCACATATCGCCTGCGGATCGGCATCGACAATGGCGTTGCTGGTCCGCAGCAAGGCGATCACCTGTGGCGCGCCTTGGGCCTCCGCTTCATCGATCCGGCGTTCAATCAATTCGGGTACATCGCTATCAACCACCCAGCGGCCAATTCGCCACCCGGAATTGATCAACGTGACACACCCCATGTCACCCAAACGCAATTGATGTTTACGCGCGTCGTCGCGTGAATTGAAGCTCACCAGGCGGCCGCGCGAGGACTTCAGCAGCTCCACCACCGATGCCAAATCGGTGTCCAGCAGCTTTTGCAGGTACTGAAACATACCGGTCTTGTCAGCGTCTTTGGCGAGCCCCGCCAAACCAAGGCTATAGACCTCTTCAAGACTCTCCGTAGAATGGATCGGGTTGGCGGTTTCCATAGGTGCGCGTGCTGAGACACAAGAGGAGTTGCGGGCTAGCCTGCCCGGTATCCCGTCAAGGCCCCGTCAAGAAGCACGACTGGGGTCGGCTGGGCATCATCGCCGTGCTCGCCTTGTTCAGCACGACTGCGGCGCATGCGGAAGATCGTCCTGGCGGCCCCAACCTCTTGTCTGCAGACAACTTTTTCACCTGGAAAAGCCGCAGCTTCGAGGGCCAGACTCAGTACACGCTGATGCAGGATTCCTCCGGGCCATTCGTTCGCGCGGACAGCCAGGGCGCCGCGTCCGCGCGTTACCGCAAACAAACGATCAACGTTGGCGCAACACCGTGGCTGAGTTGGCGCTGGAGGCTGGTTCAGCCGGTCGCGCCTGACGACGAGCGCAGCAAGTCCGGCGATGACTTCAGCGCCCGGGTTTACGTGGTTTTTGCGTCAAGTTTTTGGCCCGGTTCGGTGCGCTCGCTGAATTACGTCTGGTCCCACAGCGAAAGTGTTGGCACCTCGTGGCCGAATCCATTCACCGACAAAGCGCAGATGATCCCTCTGCGCCAAGCCGGTGAACCCGGAATCTGGCGGTTCGAGCGGCGCAATGTGGTCGAGGATTTTCGCCACTATTTCGGTCTGGATGTTAGCCAAATCGAAGGGGTGGCGATCATGACGGATACCGACAACTCCGGCGGTGCCGCCATCGCCGATTACGCCAGCATGCGCTTTAGCGCCGAGATACCCAACCCGCCCGATTAAGGCCGGCGCTAGTCGCGCTGGAACAGGTAGTGGCCCACGCCCCATTCCACGCCACCGGCATAACCGAACATTTCGGCAACGGCCATGTAAAACATGCGCCAACGCTGAACAGCTCGCGCCCCATTCTGCCCCTGGGCGGCGAACAACTGCTCGGCCTCGGCACGATGGGCATCCAGCAATTGCAGCCAGGCTTCGCTGGTTTTCTGATAGTGCTCACCGCCCAGCCACCAGCGGGTTTCGAGGCGCAGACTCTGCTGCGCCTTGAGGAACAGGTCGAAACTGGGCATCACCCCACCCGAGAAGAAATGCCGGGCCATCCAGTCCCCCTCACCTTTCGATTCGTAGGGGTAATAAAGATCGCGGTGACAGAACACATGCGTGAACAACTTGCCCTCCGGCTTGAGCCAGCCCTGGATGCGCTGGAACAGCAGTTGATGATTCCGACAGTGCTCGAACATCTCCACCGACACCACCCGATCGAAATGTTCCTGGGTGTCGAAATCATTGATGTCGGCAGTGATCACGCGGAGGTTGCCCAGGTTGCGTTCCCGTGCCTGCTGCTCGATCCATTCCCGTTGCGGGGTCGAGTTAGACACCGACGTAATCTGGGCGCCCGGGTAATGCTCCGCCATCCACAGGCTCAGCGATCCCCAGCCACAGCCGAGTTCCAGAATCTGCTGCCCATCCCGAAGCTGCGCGCGTTCGCAGGTCAACTCCAGCATGGCCGCTTCGGCCTGATCCAGAGTCTCGGTGCCGGCATCCCATAGCGAGCAGCTGTATTTGAGATGTTTGCCCAGGCTCAGCTCGAAAAAGCGTGGCGGCACCTCGTAGTGCTGCTCATTGGCTTTCTCGGGCACCAACGCTACCGGACCCGCCTGCCAATCCTGCAGGTACTCCACAGCCCGCTGAGCCACGGCCGTAGGGCCACCCTGATGCTCTTCGCGCAACCGTTGGGCACACAGGTGCCGAATTCCCATCCGCAACAGCGCATCCGGAATCAGCCGCGCCTCGGCGGCGCGTATCACCCAGCCATCACGGAGAGCCGGCTGCGGTTTCTTCGGGATTTCCGTTGGTGGGAAAGTCAATTCGCGCGTCATAGCGTTTTCCTTCAGCATTTCGAATATTGGTGACACCGACGTACCGCAACAGGCGGCCAGTCTCGGTGGCGTAAGTAATTTCAATCGGGTCGGCGATGAACCGGAGCAATGACGCCGGCTCGACCCGAAAACGGGCGGCAGACACGCCGAATAGCGGTTCCTGATCCAGCAGCTGGATGCGAAAGCGCAGCTCCGTCAGATGACCGGCAATGGCCATATGAAACTTCTGCTGCTCGCCACTGAGCAGCTCGTCCAGGTGATCACGCACGTATTGATCGAAGCCGGCATCCGCCACCAGACTCAGATCGCGCTTCAGCACCTTGTCGCCGGATTTGCTGTCGCGCTCACGAAACAGGCGGTAACCCTCATCCGTGTACTCCGCCCCTTCGACGTAATCATCCCGTTGATCGTCGAGCCGGAACTCCGGCGCATACGGATGGTTGCGATAGCTCAACGATTTCTTGGCGAGCACTGCACCGTCGGCAGCCACGTAGTCAACCTGATGACTGACCAGCCGTTCATTTTCGTACTTGAATGCGTGCTGCTCGGTGTAGACCAACTTGCCGCTCTCGCGATCATAGGCGTAGCCCACGAGATCCGCGGCGTCAGCGCTCGCGCTGACCCACGCACTCGCAAGCAGCAACATCAGCGCTGTTCCCCACACCACCGCACGCGGAATTGGGGCCGTCTGTGCGACCACACGAGCGGTCGTTGTACGGGTTCGATTTTTCATGCCGGAACTCCTTGGAGATTTCTCCTCAACGACAGACAAAGCAGGGATATCAACAACCCCCAGCCCAGGGCGATGCCCGCGAGCGAAGCCGAGGTGGAACTCCCGAAATCCGCCGCACCCAGACGTGTCCCAGCAACATAGGCGATAGGCCCGCCAATGGCACCGAAACCCAGGGCCACCATCGGGTTAGACCACGCCCAGCGCATCGAGTGTCGAAGTGTCAACGCGAAAGTGCCCCACATCGCGATGATCCAATAGGGAGCAAACCCCTCGACCGGCGCGCTGCCGTGGTAACTCACCAGACCGGTCTGGATGAAAAGCGTATCCAGCCACGGTCCGACGACGATCAGCACTGCAAACAGGCGGAAATCCTTTTCCGCAGAATCGGTCAACCGCGCGTGCCAAGGCAGCCAGGCCAGCAACAGCACCGGCCCCAGCCAGTCCCAGCCATAGCCGGTGCCGACCACCAACGCAAACCAGAGCACCTGGTAGGCGATGATGTTCACCCAGCGGTTCATGCGTGCACGGACTCCCGGCGGCATTCGGGGCGCGTCAGCAGCAGGTGCACCACACCGGTGTAGTGCTCGGCAAACCCGGCTTCACAGCTGGCCAGGTAGAAATCCCACATGCGCATGAAAGACTCGCTGTAACCCTGCTCGCGAATCATCGCCTCACGGTCCCAGAAGCGCGCACGCCAATCAGCCAGGGTGCGGGCGTAATCCTGGGAGAAGTCTTCAAGGTGAAACAGTCGCAGGTCGGTGTGCTCCGCAGCCACTTCCAACAACTTGGAAATCGATGGCAGGTGCCCGCCAGGGAAAATATAACGGCGGATAAAGTCCGAACCGGTGCGATATTGCTCGTACCGCTGACAGGCGCTGGTAATGGCCTGGATCAGGGCCTGACCGGAAGGCTTCAGCAGACGCTGGATGGTCTGCAGGTAAACCGGGTAATACTCTTCTCCCACGGCTTCGATCATTTCCACCGAGACGGCCTTGTCGTAAACGCCGTTGAGGTCTCGATAGTCCGCGAGCAGCACCGTGATGCGATCGCTCAAGCCGGCGGCACGAACCTTTTCCGTCGCCAGCCGATGCTGTTCTTCGGAAATCGTCGTGGTGGTGACTTTCACCCCGTAGTGCGTTGCGGCATGAATGGCCATGCTGCCCCAGCCCGAACCGATCTCAACGAGGTGCTCGCCTGGCTGAAGATCCAGCTTTTTGCAGATCGCATCCAGCTTTCGCTCCTGGGCCGCTTCCAGCGTATCCGCACCCTCGCGATACATTGCGGAGGAATAGCTCATGTCATGGTCGAGGAACTGCCGGAAGAAGTCGTTCCCCAGATCGTAATGCGCCGCAATATTGACCCGACTGTTGTCCCGGTTGTTGCGGTGGCGCCATTGGAACAGCTTGAGCAAGGGCAATCGCAGGCGCGCCAGGCCTTCGTCCAATTCATCCAGGCGGTCCATGTTACGCACCATCAACCGCGACACACCGACCAGATCATCGGTCTGCCACAGTCCCAGTACCCAGGCTTCGCCCAGGCCCACCGAGCCACCCAGGCAGGCGTAATCGTAAAACGCCGGATCCGTGATCTGCACCCGATACGGCGGCTGGCCATGTACGCGCTCGCCGAGCTCGATGGGCTCATTGCCGGCTTCCTCCAGCTGAATCGCCCCATCGCGAATATCGGCCAGCTTGTTCAACAAATTGCGGCGCAGAATGCCCTGTATGAACGACGGGCTGGTGCTTGAATTCAGTTGTTCAGCGAAGGTCGTGATGCGTGTACTCATGGAATGAACTCAGTGAGAAGACAAAGATTGTTTGGAGGCATCCGTTTGACCCGGATGCGGGAAATAGCGGGCACGCTTGAGCCACAGGCGCAAGGCTTCCCAGTGGATGGCCAGCAAAACCCGAGCCGGAATCAGTCCGTTGCGCAGCATCAGGCCGGTGAGCGCTAGCGTGCTCAACGGTTTGATCGCCAAACGCATGGCCGCGACAAAAACCCGCTCGCCGTCTTTCCAGCACTCCAGGTGGATGAATTCGTCGCGTCCGGTCCGCTGCCAGCGCAGCTGGTAGAGAAAATCCATGGGCTGAAACGGCGACACATGCATCTGCTTGGCAAAGCGCAGTTGCAGATCGGATTCATCACCCTCCGGCACCGCCAGCACATAGGCGATCTGCTCTCCCCAGGGGGTGTTGTTCACTTCGACGATCACGGCCATCAATTCCTCAGTACGGGAGTGGCAGCGATATAGATTCAACGGATTGAAACCGGTGCCCAGGCAACGCGGCTGCGTCAGTAGCTCGATGCGTCCTTCAGGCCGGCGCCCGAGCTGTGCCTCAACCGTATCCCGCGCCGCCTCGGCGAAATCTTCGACCCCGCCGCGCAGATAATCGCTACGGCGGATCATCCCCAGATTACGGCGGTTGTACGACCACAGTCGGAAGGGCCGCAGAGTGGCCTGCAGATGATCCAGATCCAACCGCAGCATGCCCATGCCGTAGCGGAACCGGTGCACCGGCGGACTCAACCGCGCGTGCATGACAGTTCCGCGCAATACCGCAGCGGTCATCGCTTCACACCCAGTGCCCGCGCCACGTCGATAGCGCTGCGCACCCCGTCTTCATGGAAGCCGTTGTACCAGTAAGCCCCGCAATAGTGCGTGCGCTGCGAGCCGCTGATTTCCTGGCGTCGTTGACGCGCGGCATCAGCCGCCAAGGTGTACACCGGGTGGTCATAGACATATTCGCCGCGGATGGTTGCGGGGTCGATCGCGTCACGCTGGTTCAAGGTGACGCAGAACTCCACCGGCGCCTGCAAGCCCTGCAAGCGGTTCATGTGATAAGTCAGCGTTGCTGGCCGCGAACGATCTTCATCGATGCGGTAGTTCCACGACGCCCAGGCGCGCCGCGTGTGCGGCAGTAGACGCCGATCCGTATGCAGAATCACATCATTGGCCTGGTACGGCAGTGCGCCCAGCACCTCGCTTTCGGTCGAGCTGGGGTCTTTGAGCATGCGCAACGCCTGGTCACTGTGACAGGCAAAAATCACCTGATCGTAAGACGCCGTTTCGCCATTGCAGGTCACTTCGACCCGGTCGGCATGGCGTGTTACCGATTCAACCACATGGGAACAGCGGATGCGATCGCCCAGAATCGCGGCGAACCGCCGCACGTATTCGCGTGACCCGCCCGGTATCACCAGCCACTGCGGTTGGTTGGAAACCGTCAGCAGACCGTGGTTGCTGAAAAATTCCACGAAATGATCGGCGGGAAATTCACCGGAATCCTCCAGCGACGCCGACCAGATCGCCGCACACATGGGCATCAAATAACGCTGAACAAATGCTTTGGAGTAGTCGCCCTGGGCGAGGTAGTCCGCAAGACTCAGACCGGAAGGCTGGGTCAGCAGCGCGGTGGACTCACGATTGAAGCGCAGGATGTCCATCACCATGCGCAGATGTTCGCGGTTCAGCAGATTTTTCTTCTGCGCGAATATGCCACCAAGCCCGTCACTGGCGTATTCCACACCGCTGAGTGGGTCGCTCACGCTGAAGCTCATGTTGGTGGGCTGACCTTGAATGCCCAGCTCGTCCATCAGGCTGATGAAATGCGGATAGGTGCGCTCGTTGTAAACGATGAAACCGGTATCGACGGCCCAGGTCTGGCCGTCCACATCGACATCAACGGTCCATGAGTGACCGCCCGCTGCCTCGCCTTTCTCGTACAGCACGACCTCGTGCTGGTCACGCAGTAGATATGCGCTAACTAGGCCGGAGACCCCGCCGCCGATGACTGCTACCCGCATTGCATTCCCCGATTATTTGAAGTTCACCAGCCATTACGGGCCAGATTACAAAGTAGATGCAGAAATTGCGAGAAAGTGAAATCCCCGGCATGATCCGACCATTCTCTTCACTACCTTATTAATGATCGACAACGATCACATTGAAAACCTGCTTGCACGCGTTGCGCTTCGCGACAGGAACGCCTTTCAGGCCTTGTACGATTCCAGCGCAGCGCATCTACTTGGCGCTGCCGTGCGTATTCTCGGTTCAAGAGCACAAGCCGAAGAGGCCTTGCAGGATGGTTTCGTACAAATCTGGCAGAACGCCAGCAGTTTCAACCCCGCCAAAGCGCGCGCCAGCACGTGGATGACGTCCATTGTTCGCTATCGTGCATTGGACATGGTGCGCCGCACCGGTCGCGAAACCCCGTTGGATGAGATCCAGGAAAGTGCACTACCTGAATCCACCGTGTGGTACGACGCCGACCAGGAGCCCAACCTCGAACCGTGCATGGACGAGTTGGGCGAGAGTCAGCGCATGTGCGTAACTCTGGCCTTTGTCGAAGGGTATTCGCACCAGGAGCTGAGCACGCGCCTGGATACGCCGCTAGGCACGATCAAGAGCTGGATCAGACGCAGTCTGAACCAACTCAAGGAGTGCCTTGAGCGATGAAATTGAATAACCCACAACTGCGTGACGAGCTGTGCGCCCAATACGTTCTGGGCACATTGACCGGTGCTGCGCGACAGCGCTTCAGCACCTATCTCCGCCACGACAGCGATCTGCAGCAGCGAGTCGCGCAATGGGAGCAGCGTCTGCAGCCCCTGGCCGCTGGTATCACCCCGGTAGAGCCCTCTGCAGCCACCTGGCGTGCACTGAGCGCCCGCCTCGGCTTTGAAGAGCCCGCAGTGAAGCGCGAAAGCTGGTGGTCGTGGCGTCCGGCTCTGGCCGGCTTCGCCCTGCTATTGATTGTCAGCGGCGTTCTGCTCAGAGAACCGATCCGACAGAATCTGCTGTTCCTGCCGGATGTTGAAGTCGCGTTCGTCGACGAGTCACAAGGGCCCTTGTGGAAGGTTGAAGCGGATACCGGCAATGATCGCCTGGTCGTGACGGCACTGGGTGACGTCGCAGTCGACAGCGCCAAAGCCATGGAGTTGTGGCTGCTGCGTGACAACGATCAGCCTCCGGTCTCTCTGGGCTTGCTGCCAGTGCGCAACGGTGCGGTGATCTCGGTCCATGCTGCAGCCTCGCTGCGCTCGGGTACCGGGTTCGCGGTCAGTCTGGAACCCGCAGGCGGCTCGCCCACAGGCCTGCCCACCGGACCGGTGCTCTACGTACAGTCACTCACCAGCTAGGTGGATTTCTTCACAAAATTTTTAAAATTTTTTAACCAAAGGCATACCGCGACCAAAACAGCTGGTATATAATGCGCAGCTTGCTAAAGCATCTTGATACCTTGCATTGGCAAATGCGGGCCCGTAGCTCAGTTGGATAGAGTGTCTGGCTACGAACCAGAAGGTCGGGAGTTCGAATCTCTCCGGGCCCGCCATCAAAATTTGGGCGTCAGTGGTTTATCACTGACGCCTTTTTTTTGCTCCGCCTTTTGGCCTTCACCTTAGCCAAAGCAAGGACACCCCATTCGCGCCGCTGCGCCTGGTCCTGGAAAAAAACGCGCGGCGACCCAACGATGTGAGTCGATCAGTGCTTCCTTAGAATGGCCCCTGCGATACAAAATCCCATCGCCGAAAAATGAGCAAGTCGACAGAGCAACTGAAGCACCAACTCGGTATAACCGTGCCAGTCATTTGCGGGCCGATGTACCCCGGCTCCAATCCCGAACTGATCGCTGCGGTATCGGATGCCGGGGGCATGGGCGTGGTCCAACCCATTTCACTGACCCATATTTACAAACATGACTTTCGCGCCGGGCTGCGCCTGATTAAAAGCCTGACCGACAAACCCTTCGGCGTGAATTTCACCTTGATGGATGGAGTCAGGGCCTACGAAAAACGCAACCGGCAATGGATGGAGATTGCGATGGAAGAAGGGGTGAGGTTTTTCCTCACTTCTCTGGGCAACCCCAAGCCAATTGTCAAAATCGCCCATGCGAACGGCATCGTTGTTTACCACGATGTGTCGACGGCGAAATTTGCAGCCAAAGCCGTGGATGCCGGTGTCGACGGCCTGAACTGTGTCAACAATCGTGCGGGCGGCCAGACCGGGCAATCTTCTCCCGAGCAGATGCTGGAAGAACTGCAGCACTTCGAGCTGCCGCTGGTCTGTGCAGGCGGCGTCGGCGACGAGCATGATTGCCAGCGGATGCTGGCCGCGGGATACGCTGGGGTGCAGTTGGGCACCCGTTTTTTGGCCACAACAGAATGTCAGATCCCCGACGCGTACAAACAGGCCATTGTCGCGCACGGCGAAGACGACATCGTCTGGACCAACAAATTGGTCGGCACCAACTCCTCGGTGATTCGCACGCCGGATATGGAAAAACTGGGCTTGCGAGTTGGCCCGATCACCAGCCGGCTGTTGCAGAACCGTAGAACCAAAAAGCTGACCCGCATGCTGCTGCTGCTGCGTTCCGCACAACGCTACAAGAAAGTGGCGCTGGACTCGGGCTATGCGCATTACTGGCAGGCCGGCAAAGGCATCGGCAATATCACCCGGGTGGAAACCGCTGGTGATGTGGTGCGCCGTTTTGCCGCAGCAGTTTGAGCCCCCAACACCAAACCGTCTCCGCCGTGACAACGGCTGCCATTCGCCCTTGGGGGTCCGCCCCTGTACGCCCGATTCCGCACAAAGCCGGAAGATTTATCATTGATGAAACCCCGGGCTTCAACCCCAGCGGCGATGGCGAACACGGCGCGCCGAACTATTTTGGCGAACAACGTTTTGTTCGCGAAGGCCGCAACAGCGAGCGGGCCACGGAATTTTTTCAGGGGTGCAAGATTTCTCGTAAACAGCAGGGCATGCCCATCTCGGCTGCACGCTCCCAAGTCTTCATCAATGTGCTGGCGCAACGTGTCGCGCCAACCGATGGACAACGACCGCCGTCCATTGCGTTTGCGGCCCATAATCCACTCTGAACCTGGCTGACATAGATATTTTGCAGCTATCCTGCGAACTGCTCTTGTCCCGCACCGACCTAATCTACGGCTCAGGCGCTTCTTGCTGGAACAAAACCTGCAAGGGACACCGCCATGAGCATCCCCTGTTCCTTCCAACAATCCGACCCCATGCTGGCCCATGCGATAGCGACGTCCTGGCCGGTGCAAGACCACACGGTCTAATTCGCTCGTGAACGGCTTCATCTCGCTATTCCTGTTGCCCCCTGAGCAACGCCGGCCCTGGCCTTTTAGCCTCGACTGCCGTTTACAGGAATTTGTGGCCGGACAGCTCGAACAACGTGGGCTGGAGGCGCCGACCACCCTCTGGGGATGGTTGCTGTTGGCATTTGTACGCCCCTCGCACGAGGTCAGCGGGCATTCATTTGCCGTGTTCTCAGCTGAAGTTATCCGCCGGGGATCGCTCTGGAAGCACCTTGTCGGTGAAGCTGTCGCGCAACGATTGGGCTTTCATAGGCCCAACGGTGTCGATGCGCATGTACCACACCCGCTCAAGCTGCCATCTTGGATACTGGCGCTGGTTTTTGTACTGATTGCCGGTCTCTCCTACCTGGTGATTACCACCCCCATGGAGTGGCAGACGCAAACCGCTTTCAGCGCCGGCATGCTCGGCCTGGCCATCATTCTGCGACGTTATCAGGGTCGTTTCATCTCGATTCTGCTGATTTACTTTTCATTGCTTTCGTCGCTGCGTTACTTCTTTTGGCGGATCAACCACACACTCGACCTGGACACCAGCACAGAGATGTTTCTGGGCATGGGCTTGTTTGCTGCCGAGTTATATGCGTTCGTGATTCTGCTGCTGGGTTACCTTCAAACAGCCTGGCCACTGCGCCGCCCGCGTGCGGAGCTGCCCACCGATCGGACGCAATGGCCGACCGTCGACGTCTTTATTCCCAGCTACAACGAACCGCTGGATATCGTGAAGCCGACGGTGTTGGCCGCCCTCAACCTGGATTGGCCGGCTGACAAGCTGAACGTCTATCTGCTGGATGACGGCAAGCGAGCCGAGCAGCAGGAGTTTGCCGCCCAGGTCGGGGCGCACTACCTCACCCGTGACGACAACACCCACGCCAAGGCCGGCAACCTGAACCATGCCCTGCCACGCAGCCAGGGCGAATTCATCGCCATGTTTGATTGCGACCATATCCCGGTGCGCAGCTTTCTGACCGAAACGATGGGCTGGTTTTTACAAGATGCCAAATGTGCACTGGTGCAAACCCCGCATCACTTTTTCTCACCGGACCCGATCGAACGCAACCTGCATACCTTCCATCGTGTTCCCAACGAGGGGCGCCTGTTTTACGGGCTGGTCATGGACGGGAATGACCTGTGGAACGCATCGTATTTTTGCGGTTCCTGTGCGGTACTTCGACGTGCACCGCTCGAGGAAATCGGCGGCATCGCCGTCGAAACGGTGACCGAAGACGCCCACACCGCCTTGAAACTGCATCGCCGCGGCTACAACAGCGCCTATGTCAACAAGATCCTCGCCGCGGGACTCGCAACCGACAGCCTCGCCGGTCATGTTGGCCAGCGCATCCGTTGGGCTCGCGGAATGGCGCAGATATTCGCCACCGACAACCCCTTGCTGGGCAAGGGCCTGAGTGCGCTGCAACGTCTGTGCTACAGCAACGCGATGCTGCATTTCTTCCACGGCTTGCCACGCATAGTATTTCTGACCTCGCCTTTGGCGTTTCTGTTTTTCGGTTTGCACATCTTCAACGCCGACGCGGTCATGGTGGCCGCTTATGTCATTCCCCACCTGTTGCAGGCGGTGATGGCCAACTCGCAAATCCAGGCCAAAGTCCGGCATGCGTATTGGGCAGAGGTCTACGAATCGCTGTTGGCCTGGTATGTCGCGATCCCGACCACACTCGCCCTGCTCGCCCCCAAATTTGGACGTTTCAACGTGACTCACAAAGGCGGTCGCATCAGCAAAGATTATTTTGACTGGCGAATGTCGCGACCGCTGCTGATCCTAGCCTTGCTATGCACGCTGGGCGTCATCACCGGCTTCGCACGCCTATTTATCTGGCAGGGTGACGAGACGGCAACCGTCGTCATTACCTTGATCTGGGCCCTCTACAACCTGCTGATCCTGGGCGCCGCAATCGGTGTTGCTTACGAGAGCCGGCAGGTCCGGCATACCCATCGGGTCGACTGGGAGCTACCGGTCGAAGTACACACGGAAAATGCCCCACCGGTGGCGGCACGCACCGAAAACATTTCGCTCGGTGGCGTACGTCTGCATCTGTGTGCGCCGATGCACCTAGCTGTGGGTACATCGATCACGCTGGTGCTGCCCGACAACGACGACATCGCCGAATTTCCGATGCGCGTGGTCGCCGCCCGTGGCAGCGAACTGGCACTGGAATTTCTTGAACTGGATATGCCGGCGCAGGCCGCATTGATCCGCTCCACATTTGGACGCACCGACGCCTGGCGCGGCGACGAATCCCCACCCCCCAGCCCTTCGCAATTGCGAAGCCTGCTGGTGGTTTGGCGGACCGGTTTGCAGGGCTATCTGACATTACTCACGCAAATGAAAAACAACCTCAACCAGGCGCTCCGCGGCGAGCGTCAAGCCACGCTTCAGGTCGAACGCTGATGGGACTCTGGAGTTATTACTTCCTGCTCAAACTGGGCCTGCATCTGCAGGGCAGCCTGTTCATGGACTGGCGCCTGAATCTGGTCTTTGCGCTGGCCATCAGCATCCCGCTGTCGCGCGGGCTGGTCGTCGCTCGCAATCTGATTGCCATCCCTCTGGGTGCTGCGTTGATGTACATGGAAAGCAGCCTTCCACCGCTGAGCCGTGTGCTCGCTGAATGGGGCGCGATTGCCAGCTTCGATAACCACTATCTGCTGGAACTGGCGGGACGCCTGTTCAGCCTGCATCTATTGCTGGGTTTGCTGGTTGGCAGCCTGGTCTACTGGATGTTGTCCTGCAAATTCCGCATGGGCAGCTTTGCCATTCTGGGCATCCTGATCCTCCCCGCCCATGCCGCCTGGCAGACTCTGACCAAACCGGCGACGACCGTTCCGGTCCTGCAGCAGGCCGCATTGCGCGGCCCGCAGACGCCCGAAGAATTGCTGTCGGATTTTTACCAGGAAGAAAGCCTGCGGCAAACCCGCTTCGACCCCCCCCTGCCCGGTGAAGCACCGTTCGATATTGCGATCCTGCAATTGTGCTCCCTGGCCTGGGACGACCTCGACCTGCTTGGGCAGGCCCAGGCAGAACTGCTGCAACGCGCCGACATTCAATTGACCGCCTTCAATTCGGCAGCCAGTTACAGCGGACCGGCAGCGATCCGCCTGATGCGGGCGTCGTGCGGGCAGCGCAGTCACGACGCGCTCTACAGCCCTCCCAGCAGCTCCTGCTTGTTGCTGAGCCAGCTCAATCAGGTGGGGTATTCCACCCGAATTGCGCTGAATCATGATGGGACCTTCGGCGATTTTCTGAGCGATATCACCAACAACAGTGCGGGCAGCGCGCAGATGATCCCGAACACGGGCCTGGCACAAACCATGCGGCAGTTTGACGGCTCCCCCATCTATTCCGACCTTGCCGTGCTGCAACGCTGGGCTGCGACACAGCAGCAAGCACCGGAATTTCTGTACTACAACAGCACCAGCCTGCATGATGGCAACCGCCTCAAGCAGCGCCCTCGGCTCGGTAGCATCGAAAGTTACCCGCTCCGGCTTCAGGGTCTGTTTTCAGAGATCACCCAGTTTCTGGATGAACTGGAAAGCCGCAATCGACCCACCATCGTGATCCTCGTTGCCGAACACGGGGCGGCGCTACGGGGTGACGATGCCCACATCGCCGGCCTGCGTGAACTGCCCACACCGGCCGTCACGCACGTCCCGGCCTTGGTCTACCTGACCGGGCTCTCCGCAAGCACGGATCCGGTCATCGTCGATAGCCCCACCAGTTATTTGGCCATCGCCGAACTGCTTGCACGTTTTATCAAGCAAAGCCCCTATTCGGACGATGCGCCGGCGCTGTCGAGCTACACCACCGAGCTTCCCAAAACCCGCTTTGTCTCCGAGAACGCTGGCCTTGTTGTCATGCGTAACCAGGGCCGGTTTCTGCAACGCGACCCGGCAGGCAACTGGGAAAGTCTGGGGGCCAGCAAGGGCCGCTACGATCAGGTCATCTCGGCCCGCTAATTCTGTTTCGGCGCACGACCGCGAAGAATGCCGCGGCTAAACACCGGGCAGCGTGTGATGTTGGCGTCGCCGCTCTTCGCGCCGTAGTGCTTCATCCGACTCACCCGGCCGACATCCACTGCCACCGAGATCGGAACGCTTACTGGTAAGCCTCGACCGGGCGCGGAGGTACGTACAGTGGACTGCGGCTGAAGGAAAAACTGCGCCGCAGATAGATCTGCACAAAGTCAGGTTCGTAGAACGCCGAGCGGTCCTGGGACAGACTTGCCCCGACCGCCCAATGCTCTGCCAGGCGGTACTCGGTGGCCACACGCCAGCTGAAGTTCGCACCCGAACCCCGTCCGCCGGCGTGCACCGGCTCGATCCCCTGATTGCGGGCCTGTTGCTGAAGATCGGGACGCCCGGGGAAGTAGTCGGCGGCATCCTCGCGTGACCACGAATAGCCAGCACGCGCCTGTAGCTGATAACTCCAGCGCGCGGTCAGCAGGCCTCGAACTTCAACTGGCAAAGACACACTGGTATAGGACTGCGGGCTGTAATAGCCACCGTGCCCGAAGGTGTAAAAGCGCAGATTCTTCTCGTAAGCCCAGTAGCTCAGACCAAGACTGGCAAACAGCTCCCAATGCGGGCGGTCCACCCATTTGTAATCCACCCCGGCACGGCTGACCACCCCGTTATTCGCTGCAACGTTTTTCCCGCTGACCTGCTGAAAAGTTGCGTCCAGAAAATAGCTCAGGCGGGCTTGATAACGCGCTACGCGGAACTGAAACCCCTCCGCCAGCGGCGCGCCCCAGAACTCCCCCGAAACCGGGTCGCGATCACCCGCGTAGGAAAGGAAGGTGCTGCTGATGGCCCGACGCAGCAAGCCCAGACTCAGATCATGTGCAGCCCAGGTCCCGGAGTAGGACACACCGCCGACCCACTGCTGACGTTCAAAACCGAGTGGAGTCAGGCCAAAATCCACACTCCAATGTGCAACGCGCGCCCCAAAACCCACGGCGACACCGCGTGCATATTTGTATGGCCCCAGAGGCGCATTTGCACGCGCATCCTCTGTCAGGCTGGCGTACTGTGCGTAATCATCGGCATCCGCACGGGCTAGCGCACCTGCGGCAATCGAGGTCGGGTCGATTTTGACGAAGGCGTTGCGGGCCCATTCCGGCGCTGCATACATTTCCAGGCTACTCTGCTTAAGGTCAACCCGAGACACGCCAGCGGTCCCCGGAATACGAGCGAGTTCCACACCCGCTGCCATCCAGCTGTAACGTCCCTCGCGCACCGCCTTTCGCGTTTGTTCGACCTGCGCTCGTCGTTCGGCATCGGGTGCCAGCGCCAAGGCGCTCTGGAAATGAGCCTCGGCACGCTCGTATTCACCAAAGTCCGTTTGATATTGCGCGAGCAGCAACTGCACACCGAGCGCCGTATCGGGGTCGGCATCCGCGTCGCGAATTGCCGGGTCATGCTGTAAAGCGCTGAGCTGATCCAGTGCCTGTTGAGGACTGATCTGATACCAGCGTTTTGCCAATGCCAATCGGGCGGCTACAGGCGCAGCCGGCCAGCGTTCCCGCAGCACCTCCTCGGCTCGGCCGTAGTCACCCTGGAGTATCAGCAGGTCGAGATAATCGAGCGTGTCCGTATCGCGCGCGTCGGCTTCGGCCATAAGTTGCGCCATGGCCGAGACGGCTTCGTCCTGCTGCCCCAGCGCCCGATAGGCACGGGCCATTACGCGCAGCGCAGAGCCCTCCGGCGGTCTACCCTGAGTCTGCTGGGCCAGTCGCTCGCTCAATGCCCGCAGCCGTCGCTGTTCCGCCGGCGTACGTTCGCGATCCAGCAAGTCACGTATTTCCAAGGTGTCGAGCTGCCGCCGGAAGTCGGGTGTTGCTAGATCACCATCGGCACCGATGCGGGTTTCGAGTTGACGAAGTGTGCGAATCAATGGCGGCGCTTCCGACTGCAAGCCCATGTCGAGTGCCACGTCCAGCCGCCGTAACAGCGCTTCCGGGGTCTGGGTTTGCGTTGCTGCCCACCGGCTGAATCCATTCCATCCCTGTTGGGTTTGCCCCAAGCGATGTCGTGCCAGCGCAATCCGTTGATGCCGCTCCCAGACATTTTCGGTGTATTGGCTGCAATAAAACAGTGCTTCGGCCTCCTCGGCAATGGCGAAACAGCGCTCGAAATTCAACCGCGTCAACATGTTACGTTGCGCATCATCGCGATGGGCTTCGGGGATGGTTTGCAGACTTTGCAGGGCTGCCAGCGGTCGCCCGGCCGCATCCTGAATCAGAGCGAGCGCATACAAGGAAGTCGGTGTATTTCCGGCAACGTCCATCACTTCCAGCATCAGCGCGACAGCCCTCGCCTGATGACCGCCCGTAACATACTGGCGCGCCAGTTGGTGGTGTAGCCATACATCATCGGGAAAGCGTTCAACCCCGCGCCGGAGTACCTGCACGCTGTCAGCTGTCGCGTGCTGCTCGAGAAAACGGGCATAGTCACGAAAATCACCGGCTTGTACATCCGGGTGGGCAAGCACGGCGGCGTAGGTCTGACGCACCGCCGCGGATCGGCCCTCACGGGCCTGCTGTTGTGCCTGCAAACGCAACAATTGCAACTGCGATGCACGCGTCTGCTGGTCCTCCGAGACGGCTTCGAGCACGGTTCGCGCCTGCCGGCTCATTCCCAGCTGCGCATAAACCTGCGCGCTCATTCGACGCATTTCGGCATCGCGCGGGGCGGCCCGCAGACCGGCTTGAAGCTGGTCGATGGCTTCGTTCTGCAAACCACGGCGCAATAGCAGGCGTACCAGGTCGTAGCGCACCCAGGGATCGGTCGGATAGCGCCGCACCGCATCACGCAGCCGATCAATTGTCGAAAACGACGGTGGCGTATCAGCCCTGAGTGCGATGCTGGCCGACTCCCGCGCGGTCTGCCGAATCCGGGTATTGCGCAGACTGCGAATGGAATCGTTGCGCGGGTCGTACTGCAGGTAGCGAGCAAACATCGCGTCAGACACCCGTTCCGGACCCAGTCGTTCCAGTGCGGCCTGCCAGATTTCCAGCACGGTTTGCCGCTCAACTTGAGGCCGTTGAATCAAACTACGCGCCAGGGCCTCGGCCCGACTGGCGGTCTGGGGCGTGGTGGTCAAAAGCTCCGCATAACGCAGCTGAAAGTCGACATCTTCAGGGTACTGGTTGGCGTAACGATGCAACGCCTGCCAGGAACTGGTGGGAGCCCCGCTCTGCTGTTCGAGCAACAGGTATTCCACCCCCAGCCTGCCCGGAGGCGGGCCCTCGGGGTACAGCTCCCGGAACAAGGTGAAGGCTTCCTGAAAGCGCTCGGCATCTTTCAGGATTTGCAGCTTCGCCATGTCAACGCGATAGCGGGTTGCAGCGCGACACTCCTGTGCCAATGCGTTTGTGAGCTCATGCGCCGGCAGACGAGTTCGCATCCGCGCGAGAACATCCGGGCAACGAAAAGCTTCTCCCATCCGGATGCCTGTCATGCCCAGTTGGTAGTAAACCGCGGCGTTGTCCGGCTCCACCCGCAGGCGTTTTTCGAGCGCAGCGCGGGCGAGGTCGCCGCGTCCGTTCTGCTCCCAATAACGGGCATTTTCGACCAGCTGCTGCAAACCGGGGGCGGCCAAAAGCAGCGGGCTGAAGAGCATCAGTGCCAGCCCGACAGTGCGTTTGACGCTCGCCGTCAACATTCTGACACCAGCCAGAATGGCAGCAAGGCTGAGGCGGAATCCCACCGAAATGCACCGGAATACCAGCCATAGCCGAAAAGACGCAAAGCCTGCTGGTAGTAACTCTGTTCCCACGCTGCATAGGAGCTGACCCGCATACTCTGTCCGCGGGCCAGACTGCGGTTGCCACTTGCCTCCAGATACGGAAGGACGGCTGCCGAAAATCCGGCAGAACCTACACCCTCCGGGCCCGCTGGGGTGAACTGTTCAGGTGGGTAGCCGGTCGCACGAATGAAATCGTGTATCAGACGAAGCCGGTCGAGAAGCTCTTGCCGACCGTCGCTTTGGCTGGGCAACATGCCGGCCCATAGGTAAACCCGAATCGCGTCATAACTGCCTCGCCCAGTGGTATCCGCGTCGCGTTGCATCCCGCCCGGCACCCGATAACTGACCCAGTCCGGTGCGTACCCATCGACCAGTGATTGCAGTAAAAAAGCCCGCGCATCTTCGGCCAGACGCGGCCAGGGGCTCTCGGGCAGCAGCACAGCCAAGCGGTCGACGACAACGAGCGGCACGTAGCTGGGGTTCAGGCGCCATACACCCTCCTCGGGCGTAAAGCCAAACGGTGCCGGCAGCAGCACCAGCCCCAAGCCTGGGAGCACGGCGGTTTCTTCCCGCAAAATGCGCTCGGCCAGCAGCTCGCCCAAGGCCTGGTAGCGCGGGATTTGCCACAAGCGACCGGCTTCGAGCAAGACGTAAGCCAGCCACAGGTCGGCATCACTGGCGGGGTTGGTATCCAACACACCCCAATTGCCCTGGTCGTCGCGTCCCCAAAGCCATGCGGGAAGGCGTGCACTCAAATCGCCAGCGGCCAGGTTGCGTTCAGTCCAGCTGAGCAGCATGTCGAATTGAGGGCGATCATTGGCCACCAGTGCAAAAAACAAGGCATAGGCCTGGCCTTCGGACACCGTACGATCACCGGCCTGGGAATCGATGACACGTCCGTCGTCGCTGATCAGTGATGCCTTGAAGCTTTCCCAGTGGGGCCAGCCATCGCAGTATTGCGGCGCTCCGGTCGACTCGCGCTGTTCAGCGGACTGGCACCCGGCCATCAGAAGGCAGCAGGTCAGTACGCCTAAAACTGTTCTCCGCAGGGACAAGCGATCGGGTGGTGCTGCGACCACGCCTCAGTCCTGTTCGAGCCGCCGCACGGCGATACGACGTAACGCCTGGAAGGTGAAGATGGCCAGCAGCACGGCCGCGATTACCCCCAGCACACTGAGTACGATGGGGTACTTGGCCAGGAATATTCGCAGGCGGTCGCGCCAGCCGAGGTTCCCCAGGCTGTAGCTGGTACGGCTATCCACAACGCGCACCGTATTCTCGTCAATGATGGCAGCAGCCCCGCGGACCAGATCGCGCCGCCCCGGGTCGCTGAGGGCATTCACCACCTGCCGCAGCGAGTCGGCGCTGGTTCCCAGCAGGGCCACAACCGTCTGCCCTTTGGCCTCAGCTGACTCGTAACTGACAATCCCACCCAAGGGGCCGTTGGCGATGACCTGTGCTTCCACCGGCGCATTAGCAGCTTGCGGGTTATTCCGGGCGGCGAGCTGGCGGCGAGCATTCTCGAACAGCAAAGACCGGCTTTGACTGTTGGCCCGATTCGAATCCGCTTGATCGGCCTGCTCGGCCGCAGCTGATTCTTGGCTCCCGATCAGCAACAGATCTCGTTCCACATCCCCGCGATCACTGGCGGTTGCCACGCGAAAGCGCGAGGCGGTGACCCCAGTCTGGCTGCCCATGCGCGCAATCACCGTCAAGGCCGCCGCCACATCCGCATTCGTATAGTCGTCGCGCAAAACCAGGGTGGTACGCGACAAATCGGCATAGCGAGTAAAGGGGTAACCCGCATTGACGAACAGCGCCAGGTTGGGCATTTCCACGTAGTGGGAAAATCCGGTCAGGTCAATTCGGGAATCCGGGTCAAGCGCCGCATGAACATCGTCCCAGGGCGTGTCTTTGCACAGGTCGTTACTGTGGAAATCCAGGCTGAACTGAAACTGCAACTGGTTGTTGCTTTCGATTTGCAAAGCCGGAATTTCCAGCGCTCTTTCAAATTCGTAGCGTTTGGCTTCCAGAACCGGCACGCGCATCTTGAATCCCTGCGTCTGTTCCTCCGACTCCAGCCGAATGGACTGGATAAAACGGTCATTGATGAATACCGCGAGGTTGGAGTTATCCGTACGCAACGGTTTCGAATAACGGTAGCGCAGGTCCAGATCCACGACCCGCTCGTAGCCGGTATACAGGTCCGGCGGGATTCGGGCTCCGATGCGGATCGGCAACGGCCGACGTCCGCGCACCTGCAACTCTTCGGGATGATTGACCAGCTCGGCGAAGCGCACCGGGCGATCGGTGCGTATCCACTTTGGCACGTCATAAATTGTTCGCTCGGGGGGGGCGATAACCGATTCGATCACCGCCGAATCGCCACTCAACAGCGGGTGCCCATATACCGTGCCCAGCACAGCCTGACGCAACTGGCTGGCGTCCTGGCCATGAAAGACCAGCAAATTGTGGTGAGGCCGGTCCGGATGCCGCCGCAAAAACACCCTCGGCTGAAGCGTCGGTTCGACATCCAGCCATTCGGGTATGTTTCCGTTGGTCATCAGCATGACGGCGTGGCGCTCCGGCCACTCGTCAAGCACGACGGGAAAACTGGCGCCCCGGTAGTCCGCAAGGTTGCCAAACCAGCTCGCCAGCACACCCGCGGCTTCCACCAGCTCGGGCTCCGGACGCTGTGCAAACACCACGGGTAACACCAGTGGGCGGTTGTCGCGCGGGTCAAAGAACGGTTCTGGCAATCGCTCCAGTCCGGCCCGTTGCTCCAGCGGGACCATCTGCAACTGCAACATGCTGTCGAGGGAAAATTGGACCCACAGCGAGGAATGACTCGCATCCTCACATTCCAGCGTGTAGTGACCGGCAAACTGAAGACTCAGATGGTTGTAGTCGGTGAACAACCGCGGGTCCACCGCCATGACCTTGCGCATGACCAGTGTTGTCATTTCGCCGTCCACGCGAATGGTCTGAACCACCTCGCCGTTCAAACGCACAACCACATGCGAAAGTCGGGCGAGCAGCGCCGGGGAAAAGTCGATTCCCAGCTCCAGCCGGGCATCAACCACTGCCTCATCATTGCGGATTCCAAACGGCAGGGAGACTTCACTGTCGACACCGACCAGCTTTAAGGGTTGATTCAACCCCATATCGGCAAACGACAGCGCACGGGAAAAGGTACCCGCTTGAGCAACGGCGTGGACATTCCCGGCAAAACAGGCAAGCGTTACCAACGTCAGCACGGCAATTGCCCGGCAGGATCGATGTTTCAGCATTGTCTTTTATCGTCAACAGCGGAAGATTAATCGAACCCGGTCCCGCCCCTCTTCCGCGAGGACTGACGGCCAGATGCTGGTAAAAACGTCAAAGTGCAAGGCTTGGGCCGCGTCCCATTCTGTGCGTCAGTCTGGGTTGTTGCAGGCACTCACGGTATATTTATTGCCTGATCCGTGCTGGAGTACAGATAAGACATACGTCCTCTATTGAGCAGGCAGGGGTAACCTGTTCATGCCATCGGCAGCATGGCATGAACAGCCCATGGACGCGTGTCAAATAACTCGGGCTTCCTGCCCTCGCCCATTCAGGGTCCGGTGTAAGCAATGAAAATTCTCTGCGGACAAATAAGTAAGCGCAGTGGCACCCGAGCCTATCGCCACCCCGCCGCTGTTGCCAAAGAACGGAAGCGAGGCCACACCGCATATGCGCTGAAGGTGCCAACAGAAAAGTTATCACCATGCATAGATGGGGCGCCGATACTGATGTCGGCGCGCCATACAGCGTTGCGCATGCCGTTAGAAGCCTGGTTTCGGAACAACAACATCGCGCTCAACATCACCGGCGCTGGCGCTGTCGCCAGCTGCGCACTTAGCGTATAGCAGGCATGAGGCTGTTGAGTACAGCAGGGTAGTCGGTCTCGATGGCGTCCACACCCCAATCGATCATCCGCAACATGGTGTCCGGGTCCAGAACGGTAAAAACAATGATGCGCATGTCGCTTTCCTGCGCAGCGCGGATGAATTCCGGGCTGACGGTTTCGTAATCGACCTCAAAGCCGACCACCCCCAAGGCTTTCAGCTCATCAAAGGTTTCCGCGTCGGTGTTGTCCGGAACCACCCCCCACAGCAAGGGCGCATCGGGCAGGTTCGCCTGGAAATCGGCCGCGGCGCTGCGGCTATCGTTCTGCGCCAGCCAGATCATGTTCTGGGCCACACCCGCAGCATCGACGGCTTCGCGGATGGCCGCGCCCTGATTGGTGACCCGCACATCGAGTAGCAACCGACCACGACCGTTGGCCGCCATCAACGCCTCGGTCAAGGTCGGCACCTGAGCCCCGGCATAAGCCGGGTCAAACCAGCTTCCGGCATCCAGCCCACGCAAGGTGGCCAGACTCAAACTGGAGGCCAATCCCGAACCATCGGTGGTGCGATCAACGGTTTCATCATGCAGCAGAATCAGCGTTCCATCCGAACTGATGCGGACATCGGCCTCGATGTGGTCGGCTCCGGCGGAAAAGGCCTGGTCAATCCCCGCAAGTGTATTTTCCGGAACGAAGCCGCCCTGCGTACGGTGACCGAAAATTTCGACGCGCCGCGTTGCCCGCTGCGGCGGCTCGGCTGCAGCCGGACCGGGCACGTCGGCGCCGGCCGCCCGGGCGCGACCGAGTTGAAGAATTTCCTCCGGTGTCAACAGACGGTCGATGAACAAGATGCTGCTCACGTAACCCGCACCGGTTTCCCCATCGTTATCGGTGAACAACAGCAAGGCCGGGTCGAGGGCCCAGCGACACCGAGACGCTTCAGCACCCTGCCCGGGTGTGTACTGCCCACCAACAAACAAGCCATCAACATATTTACGGATTTGTCCGGTGCCTCCGGAGCCCAGTGCGCATTGCACCGAGACCACAATCCGGTACCACCGGTCGGACGTCATCGCCGCGTAATTGTTGTAGCGCCCGTTTACGCCGAGCCCCAAAGCATCCCCGGCAACGTCGGCGACAAACATGTCGGCGTCATCGGTGTTTTGCAGGTCGGTCTGAAACAGGCTGCGAAACGATGCGCTCCCTTCTGCGGGCCACAGCACATCCATCACCAAGGTGTAGTTGGATACAAAGCCGTCATCCGCAAACACACCATTCGGGCTGCGACGATGCGTCAGCAGGTAGCCCTCCGCCGCCGTCGTCGCTGGAAAGGCCATCACATCGGGGTCTTCGCCGTTCATCAACGGCAGCCCCAAGACGCTGGCTTTCGCGAAACGGGTTTTCTGACTACCCCACCCGCTGGCCTGCGGGTCGTGGAATTGCAATTCTGCATCGCCGCGTTCGGGCACCAGGGCCTGCGTCGGGTTGCTGAAAGTCCAGACGCTGGGCGCGCCGGCCATGGGCGCGGCAACCGTCAGGGAGGTGGATGCGGAGACATCGTCCAGGCGCACAGTCAGCAGCGCGCTTCCCGGGCTGATGGCATCCGCAAGCCCGGTGGCATTGACCCGAACCACGCTGTTATCCGATGAGGTCCATGCTGCTTGCGTCGACACATCCTGGGTTCGCCTGTTCGAATAGATGCCGGTTGCGCTGAGCTGAAGACGTGAACCGCTGGCAATTACGGTATTTGCCGGGACCAGATCAATCCGTTCGAGGGTCGGGATCTCGCCGTTTCCGGCCCCACCGCAAGCCACGCACAGCAATGCGGGCAGGCCAAGTAACCACAGACGAGCTTTGCAAAGGGGGAATGTAAACAGCATGGATACATGCTCTGCCCCGTATCGGCCTGGGTCAAGTCATGCAGCCACGTCATGCTGTCAGATCCTGCTGCCGCGTCACCGGCTCAGGCCATTGGGTCAGGCCAACGCAATTGCATTGCCAACCAAAAAATGACATTTGGCCCACCGCTGAATGGTCCGCGAAAGATGGCACCTCACCAGCGTACTCTGGGTATAGGACGAACAAACGCCCTCTTTCGAGCAAATGACAGTTACCGAAGCCTTGTCAACCGTGCGGGCCGCGGTCACCCCCTTGGTGGGGCGGTTGGGTGTGGGCACAGCGTAGATCCAGAACCCCCTAGCGGCGCCCCAAACCCATCCGCCGCAGAGGGCTAACCGCGCTTGAACCCATTACGCCGAAACCGCGAGCGCTGGCGTATAGCAACACGCGGCGTCGCGGGGCCGCTGTCACTTGGAGGATCCGGCAGCGCCCCGCTGGTCCGCGCCGGTTCCGCCGAAACCGCGGGCGCCGCGTCCACCCGCAACACCGCTTTCTGCAAAATCAGGTTGTTCGGGTAAGTAATCAAATCGCCGTTATCGCGCCGAATAAGCACGTGAAAAGGGGAAATCTCCTCGATCACACCGCTCATGTCCTCATCTTTTTCCATCACCCGGATGCGATGCCCGACACGGTAAGGGAACGCGAAAAAGATGATCAGACTTGCCGTCAGGTTGCTGAGGATGGACCAGGTGGCAAACAAGGCAATGCCGACGATGGCAAAGACCGAAGACAGAAAAACCGAAACCTCCCCATAGCCGATTCCCACCGCCAACAACGCAATACTGAAGAAGCCCATGAACAGCCCCATGCTGACGGTCTTCATGACATAGGCCGTGCGCCCGGGCTGGACCTCTTTGTGCTGCGACAAGCGCCGGATCACACGCACCAGAAACGCCCGGCTGACGAAGTAGCCCACTACACAAAGCGCCACAGAAATCAGCTTGATTAACATCGAAGGCAGGCAGAGTCCGGTCGGAAGCAGCCATTTTGGTGCACCCCCTGCAAGCGTGCAACGACGTCGCGACGCGCAAACAACGACTGGTGTGACGGGAGTCGGTCCAGGGTTAATTCTCCTCGGACGGCTGCAGCATCAGGGCCGCGTGTCAGCGGTGCTACCATCTCGGCGTCGGCCCAGCCGCCTTTCTTCACTCCATGATCAGTCACCCCATCAAGTCCGTTTTTGACAAGGCCGTCGACCTCGTCTTCGGCGTGATCCTGCTCTTCATCATTGTCAGCATCGCGATCGGCACCGCCCAGCTGTTCTTTACGACCTGGGAATTGCTGGCCTTCAAGGGCATCACTGGGCACTACATCGGAATCATCACCGATGTGCTGACCTTGTACGTTCTGATCGAGTTGTCCCGGTCACTCGTCGATTATTTCCACTCAAATCGGCTGAAGCTGACATTTATCGTCGATGCTGCGATTGTGTTTGTGTTGCGCGAAATTCTGATCGCCCTGTTCAAGCATGAAGTCAATGCCGACATGCTCTATGCATTTTCCGCTTTTCTTTTTGTCCTGGGCGCGTTACGCATTGGCTCCATCATGGTCTACGCCAAAGAGCGGGAGATTGAAAACTGAACGGGTGACATTGTCTGGGCGCAGGTGTGGCCGTAGTTCATCGGCCCACCATCCGGGCGCTCATCTTCCTGCGGTGCAAAAAGACGATCGGATGACTCCACTCTTTCGACCACCCGAGACCCAACGCAGCCGGAGCTCGCAGGTGGTCCGGGAACTGGCTGCCGCTGCGATGCAGACACCCTTCACCTTTGGTGACATGCTGCACCGCCTGGGCGACCGCACCTACGGCTTGTTGCTGGTCATCCTGGCGTCAATCAATATCGTGCCCCTGCTCTCGATGGTCGCCGGCCCCGTGATCGCCGGGCTGGGCTTGCAGATGGCCCTGGGCATCAGTCGGCCCTGGTTTCCAAGAAAACTGTGCGCGCTGGAACTCCCGTCACCCGGAACGGCCGAAGCACTGCTGAAGGCTGTCCCCACGATCACCCGGCTGGAGCGTTTCATACTCCCGCGCTGGCACTTTACCGAAGCACCTATTGTCGATCGCAGCCTGGGTCTGGTGGTCATGGCCCTCGGCATGATCATCACCATCCCTGCGCCGTTTACCAACCTGCCGCCTTCGGTCGTGCTTGTTCTGCTCGGACTTGGACTGGTTGAACGTGACGGGCGAGTTCAGCTGCTCGGTTTGCTTCTGGGTTTGCTGACGGTTGGGTTACTGTGGACTCTGCTGCGCGCCTGGTTCTGAACCACCGTAGCTACGGTGCCACCAACAGACCCGACAGAGCTGTCGCAATCCCCAGAAAGGAGAAAAAGCCGGCCACATCGGTCACGGTGGTCAGCACGATGGACGAGGAGGTTGCCGGGTCCTGACGCAAACGAGTCAGGATCATCGGCACCAGGGCCCCGGCCATGCAGGCGATGGTCATCGACAACACCATCGACACACCAATCACCAGGGCCAGCCCGGTACTGCGGCTCCAGAAATACACGCCGACCGCCGTACTCAGCGCAACCGCCACCCCGTTGAGTAAGCCCGTCAAGGCCTCCTTGTTCAGCAAGCGCAGCCACTGATGAATGCTGATCTCGCGCAGCGCCAGGCCGCGCATCGTGACCGCCAGCGCCTGTGCGCCGGCGTTGCCCGACTGCCCGGCAACCACCGGCAGCAATACGGCCAACGCCGTGAACTGGGCGATGGTCTGCTCGAACAAGCCCACCACCGAGGCTGCCAGAAACGCGGTCAACAGGTTGATGTGCATCCAGAAAATGCGCCGTTTGACGGCAAACAACACCGGCGACAGCGCACGTTCTTCCTGGCTGACGCCGACCATGGTCTGCATGTCGGCCAGTGCGCTATCTTTCAGCGAACGCATCAGGGCGCGGGCGTGAATGACCCCGACCAGGCGCTGTTGCACATCCAGCACCGGCAACTCTTCCACCCCGGTGGCCTCGATCACCGCGCTGATTTCCTCACCGGTATCGATGGCGCTGACCGAAGCATTCAAAACCCGCCCCAGGGTGCTCAGCGGCTGGTCCGCCGGGGCCAGGGCCAGGTCCTGAATATCCACGGTGGCATCGACGCCACCATCATCATTGAGCAGATAGATCTGGCGCAAGCGCCCGCGGGCATATCCCTTCAGCCGGCTGCGCGCCTCCTCGACGCTCAATTCACCGCGCAATGCTGCCGGGCGCTGGTCCATCGCCCGCCCGGCACTACCAGCTGGGTAACTTATCAAACGCTCGAACTCGGTCGTAAAACTTGCTGGCAGACCGGACAGAATGCGGGAGCGGCTCTCATTGTCCAGCCGTGTCAACGCCCGAGCACACAGGCCGGCGTCCAGCATCGGCACCAGCTCGGTCACGTCGGCAGGGTCCAGATTTCCGAGCAGCGTATCCGCACGGTCCGGTGACAATTGCTCCCAGAGTTGGGCCTGCACCGCTCGTGGTTGCCGTGCAAATTGCTCCTGCATTGCGTCTGCCGGCAATCGCTCCAGTTCGAGCGCCGCCTCAATCGGGCGCTGACGCAGAAATTGGTCGACCAACGCCTGCCCGGCGCTCAGCACCTCAGCCATGATCAGCCCCGGAGGTTTGCCGGTTTGCCCGTGCGCGTGGGGCCAGGTACAGCGCGCCGTCCAGCAGGTCCGCCAGGCCCTGCCAGGACAGGTCCAGCAGCTCTCCTACCGAGGCATCGACCTGCACCAGATCGTCGGGGTCACGGGCATTTCTGAGCAGCCCGGCTCGCAACTCGCTGTAGTGCAGCAGACCCACCACCCGCTTTTCACGGTCAATCACCGGCAGCGGGTCCCAGTTCTGCCAGCCCGGGTGATCCATGGCGGTGCGCAGTTCGGCGCGACCGCGCAACGAGAACGGCACCCGTATCAGCAACTCGCCGAGCGCACGCTCCGGCTCTTCACGCAGCAGCACGGTAGCCGGCACCGCTCCGCGCAACTTCTGCTCACGGTCGACAACAAAGACCATGCGCTCCAGGTTGCCGTCGTCGCGGCGGACCCGCTCGCGGGCTTCTTCCACGGTGGATTCCAGCGGCAACAGGAATCCGCCAGCCTCCATCCAGGCACCAACCATGGTCTGTGAGTAACGCAACAGATAACGCAGAGGAAGCGCGGTCCGTTCGGGCAGATCCGCCAGCAGGCCCTGCAACTCGGTATCGCTGAGCAGACGCAAAAAACTGGCCGCCACCGTCGGCCGCAGCCGGGCAACGATCGGCCCGACCTGCTTGGCACTCATCCCTTTCACACAGGCCGACGCATGACGCGGCAACATGCAGGCCAGCACGCTGGCAGCGGTCGGTGGCGGCAAGCTCACAAACCACTCCCGGGCCTGCTCAGCACTCAAGCCTTCCAGCACCTGTGCGGTGAACTCCGGCTGACGTCGGGCAATACCCTGCGCCAGTGAGCTGATATCAGCCTTCATCGTCGGTGGCCAGCAACACCGAAACCCGGTCAGCAAACAGCTGCGCCGGCAGTCTAACCCGGCCTTCGGGCGTATCCAGCAACACCGCGCGAGGGGTGATGTCGAGAATTGTGCCTTCCCAGTCATCGATCCGGATGCGATCCCCGGCGCGATAGTGCTCGCGCACCTCGCGGGCCCCAAGCAGATTGCTGACCTGGTCCTGTGCGCCCAGGCCAAAGGCCAAGGCAATTGCGGCGCCGATCATGCCAACGATAAGGCCCGCGATCACGGTCAGGAAGGTCGAATCGAGGCCGATCAACTCCAGGCCGATGACAGCCGACAGCGCCAGCAGGGATAGTTGAGTCGCCCCGCCGAGCAGCCCTGGATGCTGCAGCCCAGCAGATGCAGCCGCCCCGACTACCAGATCGCGGGCGAGCTGTCCGGTGACGATGCCGCCAAAAATCACCAGGGCAGCAGCTAGCAGACCGGGCACCTGGGTCAGCAATGCACTCAGCCAGTCGGCAAAGAGCGATAAACCCAGCAATTGCGTGGCGGCCGCAACAAAAGCGAGCAGCACCACCCAAAACACCAGGTTTGGAAAAAGTTGCGGTGACAGGCGTCTGCCAACGGCGTGCAGTCGCGGCGGGCTGAAGTTATCCAGGATGCGTCCGGCGAACCCCTGCAGGCGCGCGCTCAGTGCACGCAGCAGACGCGCAACAAGCCAACCAACAAGCAGCAGCAGTGCCGCCGCCAGCAGTTGCGGCAGGAATGACCAGATCGACTGGACCAGCTGCTGCAGCGCGCTACCCAGCTCGGATATCCGCCCATCCTCGACCATGGAGCCTCCTTCGGTGCAAAGGAATGTCGCCGTCCTGTGCACAGTAGCGAATCGGCAACAGCTTTGTCACCGTTTTAGCCAGCCTCGACCGATGGGCTGGACCGGACTTGCTCGGCCGGCAGTGCAGCCGCACGTGTTTGCTTATCGAGTTGACGTCCGGCTTTTTCCAACTGCTCGGTCATCCGACGCAGCGCGCGCAGCTGGTCCAGCAACTGGTTGGCCCGTGCCGGTTGAAACTGGCCCGCTGCGGTCGCCATCAGCACCGCCTTTCGGGCCCCGTCGTGTTGATCGCGTAGCCGTTGGAACCCCTCATTCAGCGCCGCGTCATACAAGTGCTGCTGCGGTTGCCAGCGGGTCAGCTGCTCACGGGCTGCGGCGATCAGATCCTGTGCTTGCGGGCAATCGAGACCACTGGAGAACAATTGTCGCGCAGCTTCGGCCACTTCCCGCAGGCGTCGAACCAGACGCAAAAGACCCGGCAGCGCCCGGGATTCAGCCTCGGTCAGGCGCGACCGCTCGATGTGCGCCACGGTGTCATCGAGGCGCTCACACAGCAGCACGATAGCCTGGTGATGGGCCTCGATCTGGGCGTTGTTCACCGGCCGAGTCAGCACCAGCAGGCCCAACTCACGCCCCATGTCCAGCACCCGGCGCAGTTCCAGCCGCATTGCGTCCTGGGCCAGCAGCGGTGTCGCAAAAGTGGTCTTGTCCAAATAGAGTGGACGCGATAGATCCTCGGCCGCGGTCACGAAGCGTTTCTGCAAAAACGCCGCCAGCCGGCTGGTAAACGGCCACATCAGCAGCACACCGAGGAGGTTGAACAAGGTGTGGAACAAGGCCAGGGCGACGGCGGGAATCGCCTCCATCTGCAGCAGCTCACCGGTTTGATGCACCAGCCACAACAGTCCCGGCAGCAATGCCAGCGCAACGATGCCGGTGAGCAGGTTGAAAAGCACATGCGCCGTTGCCACCCGCTTGGCGTTGGCGGTTGCGCCCATGGCCGCAAAAATGGCCGTGGAGGTCGTCCCTACATTGGCGCCAATGACCATGGCTGCGGCCGCTGGCACCCCCACAACGCCACCAGTCGCCGCGGTCAGGGTGATCGCAATCGCCGCACTTGAGGACTGCGTCATCACCGTCATAAAAATGCCGATACCGACAAACAGCAGCAACCCCAGTGGGGTTTCGGTAGCGAGCCCGGCCAGGTCAACCCCTTGCGCCAACCCTTCAAAGGCTGCTCGCAGTACGTCGATTCCGATGAAAAACAGACCAAAACCGGCGAGTGCACCACCGATAGCAGCACGCCGGCTATTGCCACCCGTCAGACGCAAGATCATGCCGATGCCAATCATGGGCAGCGCAAAGACTTCGACTTTGATCTTGAAGCCGACGGCAGCGACCAACCAACCGGTCATCGTGGTGCCGATATTGGCGCCATAAACCACACCCAGTGCCTGGTGCATGCTCAACAGGTTGGCGTTGACGAAGCCGATGGTCGCCACCGTAATGGCACTGGAGGATTGGACGATGCCGGTGATCAGCGCCCCGGCGCCGATACCGCGCAGCGGGGTGCGGGTCCAGCGCCCAAGCAGATCCCGCAGCGCCTCACCTGCAGCCATCCGCAAACCATCGGTAATCATTCCGACGGCGAGCAGAAACAGCCCAAGTCCACCAATCAGGGAGCCAAACATTTCCACGCGCGTGCTCCTTTACCTGCTCGTTCGGTGTTTGATTCTGCCGCAGCGCGTCGGGATTGGGAAAGACGGTTATCCGCCACGTTGACGGCTGCGACTCAAGTCGCGTGCCGTGATCCCCCGTAGCAGCCGGCCCAGCAGATCGGCACCGGTGATAATCCGCTTCTGCTCGGCCCAGAGCAGGATCAGGTCGTTGTCGACCACATCGTCGCTATCGTTTTCCGCATGTACGCGCAACGTAGACAAAACATTCCCCAATAAGGTAGCCGGGTCGGATACCAGCAGCGGGCGGTGACAGAATCTGGCGATGTCCGGTCTCTCCTCAGACATCAGCGCTGCCCGCAAAAACGCATTCGCATTCAGCACCAGTTGGGGTGTATTGGCCGCATCCACTATCACCAGCCATTTCTTCCCCGAACGTGCCACCTGGCGAAGAAAGGGGTCCGCTGCATCTGCGGAATATTCGGGAAACTGAACGGCACCCCCGCTGACCGGCAGGCTGAGAACACTGTGTGGATCGACGATCTCCCCTTCGTCGCTGACGCTGACATCATCCAGGGCCAAGAAATTCAACGCGCCGATCCCTTCCAGCTCGTCGATATCAGTGTCATCCGCATCGATGTGTTTCTGGATCACCGTGCGCAGGTCGCGTTCACGAAAATACCGAATCCCTTCGTTCCCCAACCACAGGTCCAGCAGCAGCGCGGTGGGCTTGGCTACCGGATACAGCAAATACTGATACACCCGCAGTACCGGGTACAGCCGGTTCCCCATGCGCAGCGCATGGCGGGAGAAATAGGCCTGCGGGGCAATTTCGCCAAAGAAGGTAATCATGACCGTAGAGAAGACAAAAGCCGATGCACCGGCCATCACCGAATCCGAAATCAGCGTGAGAACAACGTTGATCGCGACATTCCCCCACAGGATTGTCGTCAGCAAAAAATTGAAATCCTGACGCAGACGCAGAATGCGTTTGGCCGCTTCGTTCCCCGCTGCCGACTCCACTTCCAGTCGCAGTCGACTGATCCCGAGCAGCGCCAGATTGAGGCCGGAAAACATCGCCGACTGGCTCAGGCAAAAGGCGATTCCCACCCACGCCACATAGTCTGATGTCTGTATGTCCATTGGGTCCTTTGCCCACGGTGCTTCTTGCAAACCAGCGATACTGGCGGGTTCAAATGCGACGTACCGTGCGTCCTGACGCCGAATCCCCGCCCATACGGAGGTTCCTCTATCTGCCGCAGTGAAAACGGGTTGCGTACCTACAGCATACTCGCCAGACGGATGACATATTCAGGATGCGTCCGCCGACAAAGTGCCAGTTAGATTTCGCCGATGTGCCTCGTTGCGCTTTTGCAATGGATTTGGACGCCAGCTCAACTCCGCGGATACGCTGCTGCGTCATGAAAATCGCTTGGACGAAAAGTGGAAACCCCCTGGACGCGCCGAGAATCTCCCGCATTAAGCGAATTTCGCGCTGCGTTCCGGCTGGATTTAGCCGGCGTCGCGGTGCTCACTACGGCGCATGATCCACCAGGCCAGCCCCACACCCGTGGCGACAAAGGCGATCAGCAAAGTCGCCAGAGCGTTGATTTCTGGGCTGAGCCCCAAACGCACACTGGAATACACCACCATTGGCAAGGTCGTGGCCCCGGGGCCAGAAGTGAAGCTGGCAACCACGAGGTCATCCAGCGACAGGGTAAAGGCCAGCAGCCAGGCCGCCACCAAAGCCGGCGAGATGATGGGCAGAGTCACCAGGAAAAACACTTTCCACGGAGGCGCCCCCAGATCCAACGCGGCCTCTTCCAGGGAGACATCCATCTGGCTGAGGCGGGACTGAATAACCACGGTTGCATAGGCCGTGCAGAAGGTGGCGTGAGCGATGGAAATGGTCAGCATTCCCCGCCCACCGGGCCAGCCGATCCCATCCTGCAAAGCCACAAACCACAAGAGTGCCGACAAGCCCAGAATCACCTCCGGCATGACCAGAGGAGCACCCAGCATCAGAGCAAACACCGAGCGCCCACGAAACCGCCCCAGTCGAGCCAGGGTAAAGCCAGCGCAGGTGCCTAACACGACCGCCAATGTGGCCGAAAGCGCCGCCACCCGCAAGGAGAGCCAGGCTGCGCTGAGGATCTTCTCGTTGGCGAACAGCTCGGCATACCAGCGCGTGGAAAAGCCCCCCCATACGGTCACCAGCTTGGACTCGTTAAAGGAGTACGCCACCAGCACGATAATGGGCACATACAAAAAGGCGTAGCCGAAGGCCACGGCGGTCCATAGCGACCAGCGGTGCATTAGTCCCTGGACTCCGCTTGGCGATCCTGTATCCGCTGGAACAGTAAGATAGGCAGTACCAACATCAGCAGCAGAGACACCGCTACGGCAGCAGCCACTGGCCAATCCCGGTTGGTGAAGAATTCACTCCAGAGCAACTTGCCGATCATCAGGCTGTCAGGCCCACCGAGCAGATCAGGGATGACGAACTCTCCCACTGCCGGGATGAAGACCAGCATGGAGCCCGCAATGATACCCGGCACCGCCTGCGGCAGAGTGACCAGAAAAAAGGCCGCAATCGGCCGACAACCCAGGTCCGCCGCCGCCTCGAGCAAGGTCGGGTCCAGCCGCAACAGGTTGGCGTACAACGGCAGGATCATGAAAGGCAGATAGGTGTACACAATTCCGATATACACGGCCACATCGGTGTTCAGGATCTGCAAGGGGCCATCCAGCAGGCCGAGTGCTTGCAGCCAGCTGCTGAGCAGACCGCTGGGCTTGAGCAGGCCGATCCAGGCGTAGACGCGGATCAAAAAGCTGGTCCAGAACGGCAGAATTACTGCCATCAACATCAGCAGCCGCCAGCGGGCGGGGGCCCTGGCCATGGCATAGGCCATGGGAAAGCCCAGCACCAAAGTGAAAATCGTGGCGATGCCGGCGATGCGCAGGGAGTTCAGATACGCCGACAAATACAAGCTGTCGCTCAGCAATAGCGAGAAGTTGGCCAGATTCAGCCGCAGTTGCAACACCCCCTCCTCCGCCCAGGACAAGAGCGCTGTATAGGGAGGTTGAGCCAGCTGAGCCTCGGCCAGGCTGATTTTCAGCACGATGAGGAAGGGCAGCGCAAAGAACACAGCCATCCATAGGCCCGGCAACAGGATCACGCTGTTGCACCCGCGAATCCAGGCCGCCAGTCCGATCAGTGGATTGACCCTCCACCACTGCAACAGCCAACGCCAGACACGGCCGCCCACCGGCAGCGGCAGTGCGTGCGGGTTCGACTTGTGCATTAGCTGCTGAGCACCGTGGCGCTGTCCACATTCCAGCTGACTGTCACCTCGTCATCCCAGACCGGATGGGCACCGCCCCCTCGGACCCGATTGGTGACCTGGGCCTGGATTACCCGTCCGCTGGGCAGGCGCAGGTGGTAGATGGATATGTCGCCCAGATAGGCGATGTCCTGAACCACCCCCCGAAGTTTGTTTTCGCCCTTGTCACCCAGCAACATCTTTTCCGGCCGGATGGCCACGGTGACTTCCATCCCGGGTTCCACCCCGGCAGTGCCGTCGCCCGCGATCAAAGGCTCGTCCAGGCCTTCAATGGCGACCTCGATGCCTTCGTCCCGAGCGCCTACCACACGCCCTGGCAGCAGATTGGCCGCGCCGAGAAAATCCGCCACAAAGCGGCAATTCGGCTGCTCGTACACGTGCTGGGGCGTGCCGATCTGCGACACCCTGCCCTCGTGCATCACCGCTAACCGCGTGGACATCGTCAGCGCCTCTTCTTGGTCGTGGGTCACCATCACAAAAGTGGTGCCCAGGCGTTCCTGAATGCCCACAAGCTCAAACTGGGTGTGCTCGCGCAGTTTCTTGTCCAAAGCCCCCAGAGGCTCGTCCAGCAAAAGCAGCTTGGGTTTTTTGGCCAGGGCCCGGGCCAGCGCAACCCGCTGGCGCTGGCCACCGGAAAGCTGATCCGGTTTGCGCTTGCCGTAGTTCCCCAATCGCACCAGTTCCAGCAGCTCCTGCACGCGATCGTTGATTTCGCCCTTGGGCATGCGTTGTTGACGCAAACCAAAGGCGATATTGCTGGCGACGGAAAGATGTGGAAACAGTGCGTAGGACTGAAACATCATGTTGACAGGCCGCTCGTACGGCGGCATGTCAGTCACGTCCAGACCATCAATGTAGATGCGCCCGCTGGTCGGTTTTTCAAAGCCGGCCAGCATCCGCAGGAGCGTGGTCTTGCCACAACCCGATGAACCCAGCAGGGAGAACAACTCTCCCTGGTAGATATGCAGGGTGACCGCATCCACCGCGTAAACCGAGCCGAAGGTTTTGGTGACCCCTTCGATACGCACAAAAGGCTGTGCCTCCGGGTCCTGCCAGGGCTCGGAAGCTTGCAGCTTGCTCACCATTTTGCGAGCTCCCGCTCCTGCGGGGCCCGATGGCGGAGATTGATGCTCATCGTCCCGTCTTGATGCTGTTCCACAGGCGCGTGCGCACCCGCTGATCCTTGTCTCCCAGGGTTTCTGTCGTCACCAAGCGTTGCATTACTTCCGCCGGGGGGTAAATGCCGGGGTCGTTGCGGATGCCGTCTTCCAGCAAGGGAGTCGCATCTTTGTTGGCATTGGCGTAGGCCACGTAGTTGCTTACCCCGGCGATCACTTCGGGCTGCAGCATGTAGTTGATAAAGGCATGCGCCGCTTTGGGGTGGGGTGCGTCTTTGGGCACCGCCATCACGTCCACCCAGAGGATGGCCCCTTGCTTCGGAATGCGGTAGGCGATTTCGACGCCGTTTTCTGCTTCGGCAGCGCGGTCGCGGGCCTGAAGCACATCACCGGAGTAGCCCAGCGCCAGGCAGAGATCACCGTTGGCCAGGTCGTTGATGTACTGGGAAGAGTGGAAATAACGCAAATGGGGCCGGATGGCGTTGATAGTCTTGGCGGCCGCGTCCAGGTCGGCCTTGACCATGCTGCTGACCGGCTTGCCCAAGTACAGCAGAGCCGCACCCAGGACTTCCTGTTGGTCATCCAGCACGGCCACGCCACAATCGGCCAGTTTGGAGACCGTGGCTGGGTCGAACAGGAGTTTCCAGTCCGCCAGGTCCACGTCCGCGCCGAGTCGTTTTCGCACCGCAACCAGGTTCATGCCCAGAGCAGTGGTCCCCCACATGTAAGGCACCAGATGGGCATTGGCAGGGTCCTTGGCCGTGAGCGTGTCCATCAGCACCGGGTCCAGATGCTTGATGTTGCCCAGTGCAGCCTTGTCTACCGGTTGATACAGACCGGCCTTCACATGTCGGGCGGCAAAAGGAGACACTGTGGGGAAAACCACGTCATAGCCCGATTGACCGGCAAACAGCTTGGCCTCCAGGGTTTCGTTGGCGTCGTACACGTCATATACGACTTTGATGCCGGTCGCGGCGGTGAAATTCGCCAGGGTGTCCTCGGCGATGTAGTCCGACCAGTTGTACACATGGACAACGGAATCGGCCTGAACTGCCGTTGGCAAGCCGGCAGCCGCGAGAACCATCCCGAAAATTCCAGCAACAGAAGCAGAGGCAGACGCAGACGCAGACAAACAACGCATTGGAACCCCCAAAAACCGCGGATTGCGGTGCACAAATTGTATCGATGCCTACCGGCTTCGCATAGAAAAATCTTTGCTGCCCGTAGCGCAAAGAGCCACAAAAAAGGCCGGCAGGAGCCGGCCTCGGGGCTGGAGAACCCGCTAAAGCGTTTTCAGATACTCGATGATGGCGCGCCGCTCCCGGTCGGAAAGCACCGCCGTGAACGCATGCCCCTGGTTGCCCTGACTGTACAAGGTGGTGTTGTAAACCTTGCGGTTCTCGATATCTTGCTGATTCATACGCATCGCTTCGGGGCGCGGAAGGTTCCAGGTCGCACCAACTTGGGTGTAGATCACCGAGAGCAGGCGCTGAATCGTAGACTGCTCACCGGGGTTGTTCGGGTCGCAAGCGATCTGCGGCTGCGTTCCCGGGTCACCGCACTGCAGCGTGTCGTATTTCCACCCCAGCTTGTCGGTGTCATAGGCCCGTTGCAGATTGGTATCGAAGCCCATTACCACCCGGCCCTCCTGGTCGGGCCGTGCAGGAGTCGACACGCGACGCCAAAAGTCCGGCCGCTCGTGATCCGGGTCCAACACGCCCCAGATATTGGGCACAGACCCGTTATGGAAATACGGAGCGGCCGCCCAGATCCCCCACAAAGGCGGCGCGAGCATCACCGGCGTATTGTCCTCGGTTTCGCCAGCCTCCCCCAGGCCACAATAAAGCACATCCTGTTTCGCGATCGCCTGGTTGTAGGAGCCATCCGCATTCCGCATGCTCTGAATCGCATCGGCGTAAACCGGGTCGGTACCGACGATGTCCATCGGCACGGCATAGGCCGCAATGCCGGCCAGCTCCGGCGACTCGAGAAATTGAGGGTCGTTAACGAAACGCGGCGAATACGCACCATGGCAACTGGCACAGGAGCCATTGCCCTCCGGCGGGCGCGGCGCTGGGTTGTCTGCCCGTCCCCACAGATCGAGGACGTGAAACAGGATGGCGCCCTGCTCGGCCAATCCGGTGTCGATGGCAAAGGGATACCGAGGTGTGGGCAGGCTTTCCGCCCAGGTCTGGAAAGGTCCCGCATGGTCATCGACCCAGTCGATGGCCTCATCCGCGCCTCCCGTCATGCTTTTGACCAGGTCGTAATACGCGGCCAGGTCGATGCGGGAGGAATCGGTGGGCAGCACAGCCCCGTGAAATTTCTGCGGACGGTATGCAAGATTCCACCAGGGCGGGCTTTTGATGTTGCCGATGGCCTGGCTGAAGACGATTTTCTCATTCAGCAACAGCTCCGGATCACCCCCACTGAACAGCACGTAGGCCAACTGGAAGAAGTCGATGGCCCCGGTGCCACGATTGGTCGAAATCGTGATGACGGACGTGGCGCTCGGCGCGGAGAAGAACCCGTTGGCCTGATCGAAATCGTAACCGCCCAAGGTGAAATCGCCGATGCTGCCAGCCCCACCCAACTGCGGCCCCAGCCCGGGCCCATCGGCTTCGGTTCCCAATTGCCCGTTATGGCAGAACACGCACACCTTGACGCCAATTTGGCCGGTCCAGGTGCCATCCGGCTCGCGGATCTGGGTATACACCATCGGCAACTGACCGGACCCACCATCGGTCTGATTCGGATCTTCACCCGGCAGCGGATACGGGTTGCGACCGATGCTTTGCGGTGAGCCATGGCGTTCCGCGACCAGTGCGTCAAAATTATCAGGGCGCTGGTCCAGCCCCCAGATCTGCCACAGACTGTTGTACTGCTCCGCGTCCAACCCGGCCGGTACCGCCTGACCTCCCGCGAATTGCACCGGGGTGCCCGGCTGCCCCTGGCCTTGCGCCACAAACAGGCCCAGGGCTGCCTGATCCCGCATCTCGCCGCAGGTGGTCGGGCGAGGCACCTTGTTGTCGCACTGCCGCCAATAGGCGTTGAATACCACCGCCCTGCCATCGCTTACCCCCGGAAGAACGCGCTCGCGGGGGTCCTGAGGGAGTGCAGCCTCATCCGGTTTGTCGGCACAGAAATTCGCCCAGCGATTGCCACCACGGGCTTCGCCCAACAGCGGGAACTGGGTTAAATCCACCCTTGCCTCAGCAGCATCACACCCGGCAGCCGCGCAATCGCGTGCTGCATCCGAAGCCGGCAGCCGACCTCCGCTACAGGCCGTGAGCAGCGAAAGCAGCGCCGCGCCAAATAGCCCGCACCACGCGCCCGGTACTGAAGTGCCCCTGCTGATGCAGGTACGCGGATGTTTCTTCACGGGTGTCCTGTTCAAAATTGTCTCCTCCAGCACGCCGGTAATCAGAACGCACCGAGTTCTGGCTTGATCTTGGCCAAAGACACCATATACGTTTTATGACGTTTGTCAATTATATCGCACAATGGGACCAACCTGCCGCACGTCCCCCCGTGTAGGGCAACGCGCAAGAAGATCGATGTACCAAGCGGCCGATGGGAGTGAGCACCGGCTTACGCCTCGGCATCAGACCACGATGTCAAGGATAGGCACACTTTTTGCACGCTCATTTCGGTCCTGCCGGTGAAGGCAGGGCGCTTCGTAGCACAACACAAGTCAACATCCGACGACAACGTAGTCCGTCCTGCCCATTCCGGCAGCGCGGGCTTTTTTTTTGCGCGCCGGCGTTGGCCGGCATCGAATGACCTCAGGAGGTCCCATGCAGAAACAACTTAGACATATCTTGTTGGTAGCAGCAGCAAGCGGAGCGGTCGCGCCAGCAACGGCGATGAATGCTGCCTGCACCGCACCCGGGCCCAGTCAGTCCTTGCAATTGGGGGGATGCATGGCGGGCGACCGTCTCATCCTCAGGGAAATCAACTTTGATACGGGTACCGCGACCCTGCTGCCCTCTTCCATCGCGTTTTTGCAAACAGTCGCAGCGGAACTGATGAGCAACAGCACGCTGAAAGTCGGGATTCAAGGGCACACCGACTCGCGTGGCGATGCCGCGTACAACATGCAGTTATCGCAGAGCCGCGCAGCAGCGGTACGTGATTATCTGGTCGCGACTGGCGTCAACCCGGAGCAACTGGAGGCGGAGGGCTATGGGGAAACCACACCGATAGCGGCCAACGACACGCCTGCGGGGCTGGCTGAGAATCGGCGTGTGGAATTGATGATTATCGGCACCCTGACGCCCGCAGTCGCACCCGCTGCGCCACCGCCAGCACAGAATGTCTACATCTCCACCTTTCACGCCAAACCGGACGCATTGACTGTGCCGGTAGGCACCACGGTGAACTGGTTCAACTACGACGAGATCTCCCACGATGTGACGTTCTCGGACCAGGAGACAGACCGTATCTGGACTCGCCCCTGGAAGGGCGCGGCCGCCAGTCGCACCTTCACCGAACCCGGCGAGTACAGCTACCGCTGCAGCGTGCACAAGGATGTGAACGGGGTGATCAATGTTCTGGCCCCGGTCAAGGTCATTACCGAGACGGAATCACCGGCCTACGCGGGCCAGACCACATCCTCCTACAAAGCCAAACAAACCGAAAAGCCCTACTCCGGTGGCACCTCCGCAACAGCCATGCCGATGCACACGGAGCATACGATGATGAAGCCAAGCGTAGCGCCCCCGACCGGTGGCGCTGCGGAAGCCGGCAGTCAGGTCACCATCGTTTCCCATGCTTTTCACCCGGAACGGCTGCAAGTGAAGGCCGGGACGGTGGTTAACTGGATCAACAATGACGGCTCGCGGCATATGCTGGTGTTTGGCACGGAGCAAAGCGATGTGCTGCTCAAGGGCGCCCGTTACGAAAAGCGCTTTGATGAACCGGGTGAGTTCAGCTACCACTGCGGCATCCATACCTATATGAATGGCACCGTAGTGGTAACGGAGGGTTAACCGAACGCACGAACCGCACCGCCACAGTGCAATGACGCACCACAGGCGGGATCCACAGACGCACGTTTCGCAGGATTAAGCCCCAACGAAACGCGACCAGATTCCTCCAGACCTCAGTAAACCTTGGTTCGTAGCGAATTGGCACATGCCTTGCTACCACTGAGTCAGAGCGCGAAGAAGCGCCAACAATTTAGAGCTGGGTGAGTTCGACTTCGAACCCACTCATTGAACAAAGGTGTTCGCATCAGCAGTCAACGACTCGCGGTGTGGACGCCTTTTTTTTTGCTCCGGATTTGGCGTCGATCTGTTCATACGGGTCCTGGAGGAGACACAGGCCTGGCGACCAGCGAGGGGCGGGTCGCCAGCAAACACGGCAAAAACTTGAGGGATTGAAGCATGAGCATTTTTACAGGGAGTGGAAAGTTGACTATCAAACCAGCATTACTCATGGCCGGCTTGCTGCTCAGTGGGCACGCTAGCGCCGGAATCATCAACAGCGGCAAAGTCCTCGCGACCGGGGGCGTGATTACCGTAGACGGCGCCGGCGGTGGGGGCATCACCCCGTGGGCAACGATCTCCGGATACGAAACCCGGGACGGGATCAACGGCGGGTTGCACTACACATGGGTATACCTGCCCGATTACTCACTCAACTCTTACGGCTTCACCGCCGGCTTTTTCGACCGACTGGAGCTGTCCTATACCCAAAGCGTACTGCCGACCGGAAGCACCTTTGATACCGTGGGGCTGGCCGCAGACGCTGCCGGCCTGGACCTGGGCATTGAGCCGTTCAACACCACAATCAAGATGGACGTCATCGGCGCCAAACTGCGATTGTTCGGTGACGCCGTTTACACCTCGGACAGCTGGATTCCCCAGGTCGCCGTTGGTGGACTCTGGAAAGAGAACAAGAACGGCAAACTTCTGACCACCCTGCAGGCGGCGGACAGCAAAGACTGGGAGGCCTACGTGGTCGCCACCAAGGTCTTCTTCCCGATCAGCACGCTGGTTAGTGTCACCGGCCGTTATACCTCCGCCAACCAGACCGGCTTGACCGGATTCGGGGGGCCGGACGGTAACGAAAAGGAAATGCGCTTTGAAGCTTCCGTCGCCCACCTGCTGGCCAAAAACACGGCGTTTGGCTTCGAGTACCAGCAACACGGCGACAACCTGGGCGGGAGGAGCGTTCAAGCCGCAGGACTTGATCTTTCGCCGGTAACGGGTCTGCTCGGCAGCCTCGGCCTGGGAACCGGCGACACGCTGACCCAATTGCATGAAGACGACTGGTACGACGCGTTCTTCGCCTACTTCCCGAACAAGAACCTCTCGCTGGTAGTGGCGTACGCAATGCTCGGCAACATCACGCTGACACCGGATCAGCACGGCTTCTATTTCTCGATGCACGCGACCTGGTAAGCCACGCACATTCTCACTCGTCTCTATGGGAGAAATCGAATGAAAACCCTCCATACCTTCATCATTGCGGCCCTGATCAGCCTGGGCTCTTTTCAATCCGTCCACGCCGCCGAACAGAAGACCAAACCGATCATGGGCATTCCGGCTTCCGCTGTGGCTCGTTTTGGCGGCCCCGAAGGCGTTCGCAACTGGGTCGAAGGCCTGTTCTATTACATCATGCTGGACAACCGGATCAATCACGTATTCCGCGAGTTCGGCAACATCGAGCGGCAGATCTACTTGAACACGCAGCTCGAACAGCTGGTGCTCGGGGGAGCCACCGAGTACCAGGGGGCGAGCATGGCTGCGGCCCACGCGGATCTGGCGATCACGATGGAACAGTTCAATGCCGTCGTGGAAGCCGCCTACAACTCGTGTGAACGGGTGAACGTGACCTATTACACCTGCAATCTGCTGATTGCGGCGCTGGCCCCGTTTACCGATGACATCGTGACCAAATAGGCCCACTGCTGTCCGCGTAGGGGCGGACGTCAAGACGGGATCGTACTCGGCGCCAACGCTGCTTCCCAAGCGTACCTCGTTCTGTCCTCACCGGCGTGACCCCGATCTGTCCGCCCCTACGCCTTTCTGTCCTGAACCCGAACCCATATCACTCCTGCATACCGGAGCACCACATGACCGATAACTCGCTGCTCAACCCCTATTACGATGACGGATGCCACCGGTCTTCGGGATCTACGCGGTGGATCCGCTCACGCATCCGAGTGGTGGTCTTCCAGGTCATCGCAATCTGGTGCATCGCGGCAATCGTGACGGTTGCCTACGGCTTCGAGTTGTACAAAACCTTCCAAACACCGGAAGCCTTCCTGGCCGAGGTGTTCAACGGAAACCCTCCAGAGCCTCAGGTGCTGAGCATCGGGCCCAATGAGCAAAACCGGATTTCTGCCGTTTTTGGGCGTCAGTTCCCCCAAAGCCGGCTGCGCTACTGGCGCCAAGGCGGCAAGACCGCCTGGATATTTGATGACATCGGGAAAGAGGGCTACGTCCCCACCACCTGCGGCTTTGTCATTCGCGACGGCGTCATCGACCACCTGCGGGTACTGATCTACCGCGAGTCCCGAGGCGAACAGGTTGGCGAACCCTCCTTCCTGCAAAAGCTGCTCGGGGCCGGCGCAAATGGCACGCATCTTGACCGCAAGATCGACAGCATCTCGGGAGCGACGCTGTCGGTACAGATGATGGAACGAATGGCCCGCACCGCAATTGAACTCAACACCCTGGTCCCCTGAAGGAAGCCAACGTGACCGAAATCACCGCCACACCCGATCTGGACCCCAGCCGCCCGCGTCGACGCAGCCTGCATGCGCGCACCAACCAGTGGCGTTATCAGCAGATCCAGTTCACCCGCAACCGGCGCGGCGGAATGGCCCCGGTGCTGCGAAAGTGGCACCAACGTGCAGGGTTGTTCGCCTGTGTATTCATGATCTGGCTCGGCGCGAGTGGATTCGCCCTCAACCAGAGCGCCGATTGGGGGCTGGATGCAATACGCCTCGATGCGAGCTGGTTGATGAACATGTACGGCCTGCATCCGGAGCCCCCGAAAACCGGCTACTACGCAGGCCAGAACTGGCTGGCGCAGACCAGCGAACGCACGATCCTCAACGGCATGCCCCTGCAGGAAATGATCCCTTCACCGCTGGGCATGGCTGCAGGGGGAACCAGCGCCACACCTTTGTTATTCATCGCTTCCAGCGACCGCGTCGTTGTGGTGACCCCACAGGGTGCACGTGTGGATGAATTGCGCGACTACACCCTTCCGGTATCGGCCATCCGCCGCATCGGCTCCTTGCCCAGCGGGGAGGTCGCAATCCAGGACCTCGACATCTATGTGACTACCGACGGGCTGGACTGGCGTGAATTGCCACTGGGCACACCGGTCAGCTGGTCGACCCCGGAGCGGCTGCAGCCGCAGATGCAGAACCAGGTACTGCCCTTTGCCCGACCCACGATGGCTCTGGAGCAAGTATTGATCGATGCCCACAGCGGCCGTCTGTTTGGCGGTGCGGGCCCACTGGTGATCAACACCGTCGGTATTGCCGCCATTTTTCTCGGCATCAGCGGGATCTGGATTTACTGGTCCACTGCCCGGCGGCGGCGGCAGCGAGCCGGCTGACCACACGATGAACGGCACCCCGCACTGTTCGGTTTTCCCCATGACGGCGCTTGTGCGTCGCGGTGGGGTCCGTGCGGCGCTGGTGCTGCTCGTGTTTTTCGGTTTCGGAATGCTGCCCGCACGCGCCACCGAGGCGTTGCTCCTGTCCACATTGGAGTACTACCAGGCACACCAGCCTCGCGTAAAAACCACCGATTACGCGCTCTACCTGCAAGCCCCAACAGCAAAGCTGCGGGTACTCCAGCTGCGGATTCGCACGTCTTCGGCCGGCGTCACCACCCGTTACCCCAGCCCGGATGAAGCGGAGGCACTGGCGGCCGGCGGGGTCATGCCGCTGGGTAATTTCAGCGAACCGCCGAATGCACTGCAGGTAGATCTGCTCGCCTACCCCGAGCATGCGCCTCTGGCGGAAACACCGCGAGCCTGGCGCTGGGCTCACAAAGGCCGACTCCCCAAACCCGGCGGCGCCATCGTTTTGAGCCTGGAGGCCGGTGGGTGGCTGCCCTGGCGAACGCGTTTTCGCGCGCAGGTCGTGGATGACACCGCCGCCCTGCAGTCAGACGCCGCTGAATTTTTGCTGAAGACACAGAACCGAGTTCAGGCGGCAGCTCAGCTGCTGGGAATCGAGTCTCGACAAGGTCTTTCAGCGGAGGCTGCTTTCGCGCTCAGCAAAACACTGCACGAACTCGATCTCGACACCAACAGACGGCTTGAAAAGCTGGCCAACAGCGGTGGACCGCTGCGCAGTCAGGCCCGCCTCTATCTGGCAGAGGAAGCCCTGTTGCTGGGGAATGCAAACCCGGCAAAACGCTGGTTTCAGGGCATTGGCAGCGACCTGCCCTCCGCGACACAACCGGAATACACTGCGCTCGCGCTCAGCCTGGGCCTCGGGCCCGGCGTAGACGAGCTCGACGACAGTACGCTCGGCCTCGGCCCTGTGGCGCTGGCGGCTTTCAACCTGGCCACGCGAACATCCAACCCGGCGAACCGTTTGTTACTGGACCGTCTGGGCCAGCTCACCATGCAGGACCCCTGTGGATGGGCCGTACGGGATCAGGCCAACCTCGTGCTCGGCTACTGGCATTTGCGCAACCAGCAGCCTGCAGAAGCGGAAACGGCCTTCAGCCGTATTCGACTGACCGGACCCGCTGCCAACGCGGGCCGACTGGGGCTGGGTTGGGCGCAGATCAGCCCTGGCCATAGCAACCCGGGCAGCGCACCACAGCTCCCGCAGGAACTGGGTCAGCTGTTGCGCCCTCGCGAGGGAGACGCCCTCGCGGAAGCCCGCCGCAGCACCCCGTTCCGTACCGCCCACGGGGTCGCCAATGGTGCGCTGGAAGAGCGCCTGCAGCGCGCGCTGATCCCCTGGACAGAAATGATCGGCGCGGACCCGCTCGATCCCTCGGTTCAGGAGGCCATGCTGGCCATCCCCTATGCCCTCACCCATCTGGGCGCGCACGAAGACGCCTTGCAGCGGCTGAACGACAGCACCAGCGCATTGCAAACGCTGGCGAGCCATCTTCGCGCCGCGCAGAACCGCGAAGATCTCGGCAGCACGCTCGTTGATGGCCAGCAAAACGGCTGGGAGGGCTGGACCCCGGGAATTACCCGCACAGGCGGTTCGCGCTGGTGGCGCCAGTCGCAGCTGCCGGAAACCTTTTATCTGGAACGGCTACTGCAATCCGGCAGCCTGAATACGGACCTGTCGCATTGCACCGACCTCGACAACGCCATTCAACTGCTGAACACATTGGCGACAAACCGCGATGACAACCAACGCGAGGCGCTGCTGTCTGCGCTGACGGTCGCCAAATCCGCGTGCCGACAGCGGGTTCAGCAAACGGCCCTCAGCATCCTCACCGAATGGGCCAGCACGGTGGACAAATACCTGGCCGAGTCCCGGCTGGCTCTGGCGCGGCTGCACGATGTGACACCCGCTGCCGTCGCCTTTGCAAATCGCCGCTGATGCGTACCGAACGCACTCTGCTGGTGGGGGGAATGTGTCTCTACCTGGCGGCCTGCGTGGGTTTTGGGCACTCTGAGCCTCGCACCTTGGGACGCGTTTCGGACGCGGCAATCCCCGGCAACCGTAACGTCCTGCTCGCCGCCACACCCACGCTGCTGCGTTACGCCGAATCCCCGCGGATCGAGGCCGACACCGAAATCGCCATCGCAAACTACGATGCGATTGCCGGAACGGCGACCGATCACGCCAGCCAGTCCGAAGCCTTGCGGCGAGCCGCTTATCTGCGCATTCGCAAGGCCGAGGAAACTGCCGATATCCAGTCGCTGCCGGACGCCATCGCCAGCTATTCACGCCTGCTACGCGACATGCCGGACGACCCGAACAATGATCTGGCGCTGTACCAACTGGCCCGCGCCTATCAGGTCATGGGCGATGCCGAACAGGCGGAATCGGCCCTGCGCACTCTGCAGCAACGGTATCCGACCTCGGCCCTGGTTGACGACGCGGTATTTCGCCTGGCCGAACTGGAGTTTCTCCGCGGTGAATATGCGCAGGCCGCAACGGATTACCGCAACGTTCTCAGTCGAGGGCCGCAAGGCCGCTTTCATGAAATGGCGCGGTACAAGCTGGGCTGGGCGGAATACCGACAGAACCATTACCGAGAGGCTATTCGCCTGTTCGGTGAGATCCTGGAACAGGATCTGGGGGCTGATGTTCCGCACCGGACCGCACAACTGGAGCAGGTTGTCGAGCCGGGTCGTCTGCCCTGGGTTCGCGACGCGCTCAAAGTGACCAGCCTCTCCCTTGCGGCACTCGGCGGCGGCTCTGCACTGGCGTCGGTTTACGGCCCCCCGGAGCAGGAACCGCGCTATGCCCCGCTGCTGTATACCGCGTTGGCAGAACAGCTCCTGGAACAGGAGCGATACAGCGACGCCGCCGAGGCTTATGCCCACTTCGCGCAGCGCCACCCCCGCCACCCGTTGGCCCCGGAGTATCACAGTCACCAGATCGCGGTGAATCAGAACGCCGGGTTTGTGCAGGCGACAGCCGAGGCCATGATGGGCTTTGTTGAGCGCTATGCACCCGGTGCGCCTTACTGGAGCGACCGCGAACCGACATCCCAATCCCAGACCGAGCTGCGCGAATATCTCAGCACCTTGGGTCGGCATTTTCATGGCACGGCGCAACAGTTGGCGGCCACGGATGGCAGCCCCGCAGCCATCCGCTCGAACTATCTCGCCGCTGCTCGCTGGTACCAGCGCTTTCTCGACATTTTCCCGCAGGACACCGTCGCCGCGGAAACCGAATACCTGTTGGCGGAAAGCTACGCGGCAGCCGAGCGTAACGACCAGGCGGCGCGGCATTTCCTGCGCGCCGCCTATGAATACCCCGGGTTTGATAAAGCCGCCGTGTCGGCCTACTCGGCCATCGTGCTGCTGCAAAAGCTGGTGCAGGACGAAACCCAGCCGGCGCTCCAGCAAGCGCTTCGTCGCCAGACCATTCAGGCCAGTTTGCAACTGGCGGACCAGTTCCCTACCCACGCGCAATGGAACCCCGTCATGCTGCGGACGGCCGAGGAACTGGCGCAGCTGGGGAACTGGGAGCAAGTCGTGATCGTTGCCCGGCGGATCCTGGACCGCAGCGGAAATGATGCGGACATAATGGCGAAAAGCCGCATCCTGCTGGCCGACGCCCTCTTCGCCAACGGCGACTTTGCTGCAGCCGAAGATGCGTATGCGCAACTGCTGGGCACCGGGGACGCACAGCAGAATGCAGAAACGCTGGAGCGCGTGGCCGTCTCCATTTATCGCCAGGGCGAAGCCGCCGTCAAAGCCCGCCAGCCACGCGCCGCCGCCAGCCATTTCCTGCGCATCGCCAAACGCACGCCACAATCGCGCTGGCGCACCGATGCGGAATTCAACGCTGCCGCAGCCCTGCTCTCGCTGGACGACTACGCGGCCGCCGAGCCGGTGCTGGAAAGTGTGGTCTGGCGCGATCCTGAAAACCCGCTGGTGTCGGAGGCCCGCCGGCGTCTGGCCATCGTGTACGAGCAGCAGAACAAACTGGGTCCCGCCGCGTCGGCCTACAGTGGGGTCGCCTCAGATCCCCGGTTCGACGCCACGATGCGGCGCGAAGCCGCATGGAAATCGGCGCGCCTGTTCGACCAGGCCGGGCAGCCCGAAGCGGCCACCAGCGCTTATGCCTCCTACGTGCGTGTTTATCCGGTGCCACTGGACAACGCCCTGGCGGCCCGCGGTCGCCTCGCCGAGCTCAGTCGCGACGCCCTCGGCAACATGCAGGCCTACAGCCGCTGGCTGGAGGAAATCATCAGTACCGAGCAAAGAGCGGGGGGGCTTCGGGATGACTCCTCCCGCGAGCGTGCCGCGCAGGCGGCTCTAGAGCTGGGGAGACTGGAAGCGGCGCGAGCCAGCAGCCTGAAAATTCGTCCCCCGATCGAACGCAGCATCATCAGCCGCAAGCAGCAGACGGAGCGCGCGCTGGCCTGGCTGCAAAAAGCCGCAGACGCCCGCATTGTGGGCATCAGCCCCGCAGCCACCTACGCACTGGGTGTGGCTTACGCGGACCTGGCAAAGGCACTGATCAACGCTCAACTTCCCGCAGGGTTGCCACCGCTGGAAGCGGAAGCCTTCGCCGTGCTGCTCGAAGAGCAGGCATACCCGCTGGAGGAACGCGCAATCGCACTTTACGAAAGCAACCTGCAGCAACTTCGCGCCAACATCTGGGGCCCCTGGATTCATCGCAGCGCGCAAGCATTGGCAGAAATCGTGCCTGCCAAATACGCCAAACGGGAACAACTTGCGGAGTACTACGATGGCGCCAGCTAAATGGATATTTCTCGCCAGCCTGCTCAGCGCATGCAGCGTCGGGCCGGCGCCACGCCCCAGCATCAGCGATTCAGCACCCCGGCTCAACACTCAGAGTCGCGCAGATTTTGAGCAACAAAGCGCTAACGCGCGGGCGCTCATGCAGGCGCGGGACTACGCCGCGGCGGCGGAGCAACTGCAACAACTGACTCGCCTATACCCACAACGCTCCGGACCCTGGACCAACCTGGGAATTTCTTTGGCGCATCTCGGCCAACGCGAGAACGCCATTACTGCACTTCGCCGCGCCACCCAAAGTCAGCGCAGCAATGCCGTCGCCTGGAACTGGCTGGGGCAACAGCTGCGCCTCGCAGGCGATCTCAGCGGCGCGGAACAGGCTTACCTCTCCGCGCTGCAGGCCGATCCCGACGATGCCGGCACGCATCGCAACCTGGCCATCCTCTACGACGTGAATTTCGATCGCCCGACAGCGGCTCTGGAACATTACCGCCGTTATCAGGAGCTGACCGGTGGCGAGTCACTGATCGTCGAAGCCTGGGCGCGCGCGACGCAGGATCGGCTGAAGCACACCGCCATGGCGGAGGGTACGCAATGAAAAAACGAATGACCGCAACGGGTATCGCCAGCCTGCTGAGCCTGCAGGTGCTGGCGGCAGCTGAAGTTCCGGCTGTCACCGAGGGTCTGGGCACCCGTGTGCTCGGTGAACCAGAGGCTGCGGTGGGTTTGTTTATTGCCCCCTGGCATGAGGAAGCGGCCAGCGACACGGACCGCCCCCCCCGACTGTTTGATGTGCCTTACGCCCCGGTGGACCCGACCACGTTTCGCAATGCAGTGGATATGCAGCGCAGCCTGCAGCTTTTCCGCCGGGCCACGCTGCAATAAACCGGGCTCGGAGCCGAGCTCGACCTTGAGTCGTTACACTCCGGCCGCCCTGATCACGCCGCCTCAATCATGATGTAGCGAGCCAAATCGGCCAGCGCCACACCCCGATTCATGGCGGCGGAGCGCAGCCGCTGATAGGCGTCTTTTTCGGTCAGCCCATGCCGCTCCATCAACAGGCAACGGGCCCGATCCACGACCTGATGTTTATCCAGCTTCTTGCGGAGTTTGCGCAACTCGTCGCGCAACTCATTTTCCCGCCCGTGACGCATGACGGTGACCTGGATCAGTGTGCGCATCAATGCGGGAGAGACGCTTTCCACCACATAGACGCTGAGCCCGGCCGCCATCGCCGCGTCATAGAGTTTGGGGTCGTCATTCGACAGCACGATTGACAGCGGACCGGAAAACTTGGATTGCAAGGGCTCGATGTGCCGGATGCAATCTTTGCCGCAGGAGGCGGCAGCAACCAGAATCATGTCAGGCTGCAAGCGCTTGGCCGCGTCCAGCAGGTCATCGGTAGCGCTGAGCACGCCAACAACACTCATTCCGGCGTCGTGAAGTGCAGCACATACGGTGCTGGTCCGGCGCGATCCCACGTCGACCACCATCAGCTTAATCATGGTTTGCCCCCCACTCGCAGTCAATGGTGCAATCCGTGTGAAGGATGGCTTGGGGTATCGTGGCGATACGCATATCGCCTTCTGGTGCAGCCGGGTAAGACAGACGTTGGCTGCGTATGGCTTTGATCGCAACTTCCATTGCTCGCTCCTGTAGTACGCGACGACGAGTCATGCGTCGGCAAATTGCCGCGACAATTCTTCATCGACGCACTCGTACCCAACAGGAGGCCTGGTCAACGTCTTGGCATGAGTGGTAACAATTTGCGTGCCAACTTCCTATCTTGTTGTTTTTTATGGTTATGACGTGATTGGAAACCCGTCTGACCCTGCCCCTTTATGTTGCGTCGCACAATACCGGTGCGCTTACGCACCAATGCGTTGCGCCGTAAGGCTCCGGCAGAACCCCGACCGGCTCACGTAGGATATGGACTCAGCATAAATACCCATACAACCCACCTCGCGCATAGGGATCCACCATGGATGTTAGAGCAGCTGTCGCCTTTGAAGCCGGAAAACCACTGAGCATCGAAACCGTGCAACTTGACGGGCCGCGTGAAGGCGAAGTTCTGGTGGAAATCAAGGCCACCGGTATCTGCCATACCGACCAGTTCACGCTGTCGGGCGCCGACCCGGAAGGCGAGTTTCCCGCGATTCTCGGCCATGAAGGAGCCGGCGTCGTCGTCGAGGTCGGCCCGGGCGTGAAGTCGCTCAAGCCCGGCGATCATGTCATTCCGCTGTACACGCCGGAATGCCGGGAATGCGACTACTGCACCTCGCAGAAGACCAACTTGTGCCAGAAAATCCGGACCACGCAGGGCCGCGGTGTCATGCCCGACGGCACCAGCCGCTTTTCGCTGGATGGCAAACCCATTCTTCACTACATGGGCTGTTCAACCTTCGCCAATTACACCGTCATGCCGGAAATAGCCCTGGCCAAGGTGCGTGAGGACGCCCCCTTCGACAAGATCTGCTACATCGGCTGCGGCGTCACCACGGGCATCGGGGCGGTCCTGTTCACCGCCAAAGTGGAAGCCGGCGCCAATTGCGTCGTGTTCGGCCTGGGCGGCATTGGCTTGAACGTGATCCAGGGGCTGAAGATGGTTGGCGCCAACAAAATCATCGGGGTGGATCTGAACCCCGGACGCGAGACCATGGCGCGCCAGTTCGGTATGACGCACTTCGTCAACCCCAAGGATATCGAGGGGGATCTGGTGGCTCACCTGGTGGAGCTGACCGGCGGCGGAGCGGATTACAGCTTCGAGTGCATCGGCAACGTCAACGTGATGCGCCAAGCGCTGGAGTGTTGCCATAAGGGTTGGGGCGTATCCACCATCATCGGCGTGGCACCTGCCGGGGCCGAAATCGCCACCCGCCCCTTCCAGCTGGTGACCGGGCGGCGCTGGATCGGCTCGGCCTTCGGTGGCGCCCGTGGCCGTACCGACGTCCCCAAAATCGTGGACTGGTACATGGATGGGCGCATCAACATCGACGACCTGATCACCCACACACTGCCCCTGGAACGTATCAACGAAGGGTTTGAGCTGATGGAGCGCGGAGAATCCATTCGCTCGGTCGTGGTGTACTGATGGCCAAGCTCCAGGTCCGCTCCGAACAACGCTGTTTCGACGGCGTGATGGGTTTTTACAGCCACTCATCTGCGGCAACCGGCACAACGATGAACTTCGCTGTGTACCAACCCCCGGCGGCGGCATCCCAACCGGTACCAACGCTGTATTACCTCGCCGGCCTGACCTGCACCGAAGAAACCTTCATGATCAAGGCCGGCGCACAGCGTATTGCCGCTCAACTGGGCCTGATGCTGGTGACCTGCGACACCAGCCCACGGGGTCTGGATCTGCCGAACGAGCATGCCGACTGGGACTTTGGCTCCGGCGCCGGTTTTTATCTCGATGCCACCAAATCGCCGTGGGCGGCGCATTACCGTATGGGCCAATACATCAACGACGAACTTCCGGCGTTGATTGAAACGCACTTTCCTGCGCGCACCGGAGACCGGGGAATCTTCGGGCACTCAATGGGCGGACACGGCGCCCTGGTCAGCGCACTGCGGCACCCCGACCGCTGGAAATCGGTCTCGGCCTTCGCCCCGATCAGCAACCCTGCAGCTGTTCCCTGGGGCGAAAAAGCGTTTTCTCATTATCTGGGCGCTGATCGAGCGCAATGGCGGGAATGGGACGCCAGCGCACTGATGAAAACCCGCCCGCACCCCGGCGAAATTCTGGTCGACCAGGGGCTGAATGATCAGTTTCTCGAACGGGAACTGCACCCCGAATCGCTGCAGATTGCCGCCGCGGAATCGCAGCAAAGACTGACTCTGCGCCTGCATGAAGGCTACGACCACAGCTACTACTTCATCCAGAGCTTTGTCGAAGATCATCTGCAGCATCACGCCCTGCAACTCGGTGCCCCGTAAAGTACTTGCCGGAATCGCACAGACCTGCTTTGATGCGCCGGCCACGCCCTCTGACCGCCAGTCGGCTGGACGGTCGTTGGCAGACGACCGGGTAACCGGCGGCATCCCTATACCGGAGCGCAATGCCCATGTCGAAAACCTATCTCGTTGTCGATGATCCCGCTCCCTGGGCGGAGATCGTCCCGGCCGACAACGTGCTCAGCTTCGATGCCTATCTGGCGAATTTCCCGGTCAAGGGCGAGCGCAGCACGCGCATCATCAACCTCTGCCGTACCGACCGCTACCTGAGCAAGGGCTATTACTGCTCGCTGCTGGCAGAGGCCCGCGAGCACAAGGTCATTCCCTCGGTCAACACGCTGATTGACCTGGGCAATGAAGAGCTGGCTCTGCTGCAATCAGGCACGCTGCCCGCCCCCTCGCGCAAGCGTCAGGGCGTGTTTTCTGCCGATGAAATCTCGTTTCGGGTGTTTTTCGGGCGTTGCGACGAACCCGACCTGCGCGGCATCGCCAGCAAGTTGTTCGAGCGGTTTCCCTGCCCCATCCTCGACGTCAAACTGGTCTGGCGGGAACAGTGGCAGATCGCGTCAATCCGGGCCTGTGCCTACGCCGACCTCAACGCCGAGGAAACCCGATCCTTTCACGAGCGTGTGCTCACATTCACCCAGGGCATGTGGCGCGGCCCGCGCCGGCGCAAGGCCAGCCGCTGGGACCTGGCGATTCTGGTCAATCCACAGGAAAAACTGCCACCGAGCGACGCCCAGGCCCTCAAGCGGATGGAGCGTGCGGCACTCAAGCTTGGCATCCACACCGAATTCATCCACCCCGGCGATTACGCACGGCTGGGCGAGTTTGACGCGCTGTTCATCCGGGAAACCACCGAGATTGACCACCACACCTACCGCTTTTCGCGCAAGGCGGAACTGGAAGGTCTGGTCGTCATCGACGACCCCACCTCCATCCTGCGTTGCTGCAACAAGGTGTTCCTGCAGGATGCCTTCGCCTACCAGCGCGTGCCCACCCTCAAGACCCACATCGTGTCGGGCCGGTCGGCCGCCGAGCTGGATGCCCTCGAAGCGGCCTTTGAGTACCCGATGGTGTTGAAGATCCCGAACAGCGCCTTTTCCTTGGGCGTCGTCAAGGTCAGCAACCGCGAGGAACTGGAGCATCAACTGGCGGTGTATCTGGAGCAGTCCGATCTGGTGATCGCGCAGGAGTTCCTGTTCACCGAATACGACTGGCGCATCGGAGTCATCAACCATCGACCGCTCTACGCCTGTCGTTACTACATGGCCCGGGATCATTGGCAAATCTACGACCACGCCGCCACAGGCAACAGCAGTGGCGGCTTCGAAACCCTGCCCACATACGAGGTCCCCAAGCTGGTCCTGGATGCAGCGCTCAAGGCGGCCAATGTCATCGGCAATGGCCTGTATGGCATTGATATCAAGCAGCAGGGCAACCGGGTCTACGTCATCGAGGTCAACGACAACCCGAGTCTTGACCACGGCGTGGAGGACGCATTCCTCGGAGACGAGCTGTACATGCAGTTGATGGGCGAATTTGTTCGCCGGCTGGAAGAACGTGGCCGCTGAACAACCGCCCCTGAGTCGCAAGGATGCTTCGGGCCAGACGCCTGACTTCGCGCTGCGCGCTGCGCGCGAGACCGACCTGGATGCGCTGTGCGCGCTGGAAAATGCCAGCTTTGCTACCGACCGGCTGAGCCGACGCCGCTTCAAGCACTGGATCGGCGCCCGGAATCGCGTATTCCTGATTGCCGAAGGCCCGGAGGGTTTGCTCGGCTATGGTCTGGTTCTTTTGCATCGCGGCACCCGTCTGGCACGGCTCTATTCCATTGCCGTGGATGCTGCGGCTCGCGGTCGTGGACTCGCACAGGCGCTGCTCAAAGCCCTGGAAGCCGCCACCGCCGAGCGCGGGCGTTTGTACATGCGCCTGGAAGTGGCCGAGGACAATCATGCGGCGGTAAATCTGTATCGCCGCCTGGGTTACGCGGTGTTTGGCCGCTATGCGGATTACTACGAAGATCACCAAGCCGCTTTGCGCATGCAAAAGCGCATCCGCTATGTCCCCGAGAACCTGCAGCATCTGCAGGTTCCCTGGTACCAGCAGACCACGGATTTCACCTGTGGCCCCGCGGCGACCATGATGGCCATGGCGGCCCTGCAACCGACGCTGGTCATGAATCGTGCGCTCGAACTCGATCTCTGGCGGGAGGCCACCACCATTTACATGACCTCCGGGCATGGCGGTTGCCACCCGGTGGGCCTGGCCCTGTCGGCCGCCAAGCGAGGATTCGTTGCCGAGGTCTACCTGAACCGCAGCGCGCCTCTCTTTGTGGAAGGCGTCCGCGACCCCGAGAAGAAGCAGATCGTCAGTCTGGTACACGACCACTTTCTGCACCAAGCCCAGGCCGAAGGCGTCGCCGTGCACTACAGCGATGCCACCCAGCAGCAGATCGAGGATTGGATTCGCCACAATCAGTTGGTCATCGCGCTGATCAGCACCTACCGCATGGACCGGCGCAAGGCACCGCACTGGGTCGTGTTAACCGCCGTCGATGATGAGTGCCTGTACGTGCATGATCCCGACCCCAGCACCGGCGAGCACACGTCGATGGATTGCCAGTACGTGCCGATCGCGCGCGCCGACTTCGACAAGATGTCGCAGTTCGGTCGCCATCGCCTGCGCGCCTTGGTCGTGATCGGACAGCATCCGCCCACAGCGTCCGTGGCCCCTCTTCTGGCCTGAGCCCCCGCCGCAAGCCGGTTGAGCAATCAACTGGAACTGGGCACACTGCGCTGACCATCTGTGGCGATACACCGCTTGGGGAGACACCAATGAGCAACCTGCACAACAGCCGTGCAAACGGCTGGCGCTGGGGGCCTTTTACGGCCCGGGTTCCGTTTTTGCATGTGAAATGGTTATGGCCGGAAGCCCTGCAGGGCATTCTGGTTGCTGCCGCAACCGGCCTGGCACTGGTTCCCGTGTTCATGGGCTACTTCGGACTCAACTTTGAACAAGCCGTTGCCGCCAGCTTCATCCACTCGCTGCTGATCACCTCGGCCATTCTGGTGTTTGGTGAGCCCTATGCGCCGGGCTGGGTGACTCCGGCCCTCCCGCTCGTCCTGACCTTTGTCATCGGCGGTTTTGCCGAACCCGCCGAACGCTGGCAGGCCATGACCGCACTGTCGCTGGACTTCGCCGCCATCGTGATCGTGCTCGGCGTGACCGGCCTGGGCAAGCGCTTCATGGTGTGGATTCCCCCCGCGCTCAAGGCCGGTATCATCCTCGGCGCCGCCATTGCCGCATTCAAGCGCGTACTGCTGGATGACGCCGAGAAGTATCTGTTCAGTCAGCCGATTTCCACGACTCTGGCCTGCACCGTTTGCCTGGTGCTGACCTTTTCCTTGCCGCTGATCCGTCTGCGCGAACGTAACCGCACCATCGCCTTCATCGCCAGCCTGGGGCTGTTGCCAGGTTTTGCCCTGGCGGCCATCGTTGGCCCGCTGACCGGTGAAATTCAGTACGACATCCAATGGGGCTTTCTGATCCCACCCATCGGCGAGGTCTTTGCGATCGCCTCACCTTTTGCCGTGGGTTGGCCGAGCATTGAGCTGCTGCTGCAGTGCCTGCCGCTTGCGATCGTCGGTTACATCATCCTGTTCGGCGACCTGATTACCGGCAACGAGATGCTCAACGAAGCGCAGCCGCAACGTCCGGATGAGCCGATAGAAAAGGACGTCAACCGCTCGCACCTGGCCATTGGCATTCGCAATGTGCTGATGGCGATCACGGCGCCGTTTTTCCCCACCCAGGGCGCGTTGTGGACCGGCGTGCACGTGGTGGTGGTCCACCGCTGGAAGCAGGGACCGGCGGCGATGCCCAGCCTGTATTCCGGGCTGGCCAGCTATTACGTCATGGGCCTGCCTTTCATGTTCTTCCTGCTGCCGATGCTCACCGGGCTGAAACCGCTGATGGGCATCGCACTGTCGCTCACGCTGGTGCTCACCGGATTCGCCTGCGCCTACGTGGCGATGGCGATACCGCGGGATGCCACCGAGCGCGGCGTGGTCCTGCTGACGGGCATGGCCCTGGCCCTGTTCGAGCCCTGGCAGGGATTGGCGATCGGTGTTGTTGCCACCTTGCTTCTGGTCGGTTGGAACACCGCACCACCCAGCCCGGTGGCAACCACACCCGAACTTGCGAAAGTCCCGGCGGATACCTAGCCTGCTGTTTTGCTTAGCCGAAGCCTAACGATGCTTGCACTTCTTTCGCGCTTGGGCGGCATCGCCGGTCTGGGCACAGCGCTGAGCCTGAGCGCCTGCGTATGGCGCGCCGGTTCGGAGCCCTCATCGGCAACCACGCAGGCCGCCGCGCCCACGGCGGCGCGGCTACCGCTGCTCCTGCAAGCCAGGCCCTGGAAGCCGGGAACCTATGGTGAAATCATTCGCGAACGCGGGCTCTTTCAGGGCTGCGATATCGTGGATGGCGCCGATTACTGCGCCTTTCACGCCAATGGCTGGAAATACTATGCCTATCGGGGTGGCCCGACCCCGGGTGTCCTGCTCGATGCGCTGGACCAGATCCCCGTCAATACGCCGTTGATTTTTGCCGGCGATGCGATCAGTTACGGCGACATCACCGTGGAAGTTGCCCTGGGTGAAGTGAAAGAGGACCCGGACGGCGATGTTTACGCGGATATCCGGGCCCGCCTGCAAGGGCGCTGGCAATCACGGGACGACCCTCTGGCCGAGATCGAAATCATGGGCTCCGAAATGCGCGATACCTATAACGGCCAGTTCCGGGGTCTGGATTTTCTGCAGATTGGCGATTCCTGCGAGGATGCCCCTCCTGATGCCGGCCCGCTGCTGCTTCGCACCACGCCGGAAAATCGTGACCCGCCGCCACTGTGCTATGCCATCCAATCCGTCGATGACCAGCAGCTGCAGCTGATCTACATGGGCCGCGGCAATACACTCAGTTATCGCCGGCTGGCTTTCCCGCCCCGGTGACATTGAGGATGCGGCTCTGCACGTAGAGCTCCAGCATCTCCACCAGCCCTTCGACCAGTTCATCGCGTGAGAAATACGGGCTGGGCTCGCTGGCGTAGCGCATCAGGTTGAAGAACACGGCATTGATGCCGATGTACAGGGTGCGCTGCTTGTCGGGCATCGAGCGCAACAAGGGCTGCGAGTTGGAGAGCAATTCCACGTACTGCATCAGAACCCGCTCCACGCTGGCGACATCGGCGGACAGGTTCAGCTCCTTCCAATGTCGCATCAAAGTCAGATTCCGCCCCCCATCGCGGTCAAGAACCGTGTATGCAGATGTGATCAGAATGCGAATGAAGTCCCGTGGCTGGGCCTGATTCAGGCGCGGGATCACCTGCTGAATCTCGGTCTGGAACTCGCCGATCATGCGCCCGCCCAGCGCTTGGAGTAGCGCCTCCTTGCTGTCAAAGTACTGATATAGCGATCCGACGCTGATTCCCGCGGCCTCAGCGGTCTGTCGGGTACCGAACTCAGCCAGCCCGCGGGCATGCAAAACCATACCGGCGGCATCCAGAATGCGTTCGACCATGGCCCGCGAGCGCGCCTGCTGTGGGGTTTTTCTCATTTGCGAATTGTATGCGAACAATTTATCGCTTTAGCATGATCTTACTCTCACATCACGGTAGAAACCATGCAACCCACACGTCGCGATCTCAGTTTCGACCTGCCTGCCGAGCGCATCCTGGACTGGCATGGTGATGGCCCGGCGGTCACCGCCTTCATCAACGCACTGTCGGTTTCATTCCCGGAGGGAGAGCGTTTCTTCATCCACAGCGTGCGCCAGTTTCGCGATCAGATCACCGACCCCGCGATGAAAAAAGCCGTCACCGCATTCATTGGTCAGGAGGCAATGCACGGGCGCGAACACGAACGTTGGAACGATGCCATTTTCGCCAGCGCACCGGATACACGCGCCATCAACGAGCGATTGAACCGTCGGGTTGCGCGATGGAAACGCTACCTTCCCCGCTCCACCCAGCTGGCAATGACGGTCGGCGCCGAACATGTCACCGCGGTGCTGGGCGATTTCATGCTGAGGAACACGGCGTTTCTGGAAGGCCACGGCGCCGCAAAGAGCGTGCCGGGTTATGTGGCCTTGTTGCGCTGGCATGGACTCGAGGAAACCGAGCACAAGGCCGTGGCCTTCGATGTGTGGCGGCAGGTCATGGCTGGCAAACCCCGCGCCTATTTCGAACGCAGTTTCGGTTTGCTGTTCATGCTGTACGCCTACTGGTCCGACATTGGCGACCTCATTCGCGCCAGCCTTAAAGAGCAGGATGTGGATCACCACCAGGAAATCCAGACGCTGCGCCATTTCCTGTACGGCAAGGATGGCGTTTTCCGTAACCTTGCCGGCCCGCTGCTGCGTTATTTCAAACCGGGTTTCCACCCCTGGCAGGATGACAACCGTGACCTGCTCGCACAGCTGGCCGAATTCGACCAGAAAATTGCCGCCTGAGGTCAGCCCGCTTCCGTCTGGTCAGATCGAGCTGTCAGCGCAGAGTACTCTTCAGGCGTATTTACGCTAAGCACGGCGCCGGGCCCCACGGCAACATCCACCACGGCGTAGCGTCGCTGCCACCCCATCAGACTCCCCCCGGGTTGTGAGGGCGGTGCGACCCGGGAACGATCAATCAACGCGCAGGTGGGGTGCACGTCAGCGCCCATGCGGGCTCTGGCAATCGCGGCGTCAGCGTCCAGCAGGCCGGTATTCAGTGCCGATAGCAACTGCTCCGGCACGATGGCCGCATCCACGGGCAATAACCAGAGATAGCGTGTTCGCACCTGATCCCAGCACGCAGCAACCCCCGCCAGCGGCCCACCAGCGTCTCCGGGCGGATCGGCAATCACCGGATACCCCAAGGCGGCATATCGCTCCGTATTGGTGTTGGCGCTGATCACCACCGTGGCCACCTGGTCGTGCAGAACTGCGAGGATGCTTTCCACCAGGCTCTTGCCGCCCAGCTCCAGCCAGCCTTTGTCCACACCACCCAGGCGTCTACCGGCACCTCCTGCGAGGATGACCGCTGTGATGGCAGAGGAGGAAATCATGGCGCACAGTGTAATCGGCAAAATCGGGCACGGAGCTTGCTACCCAGCGAGCAATGACGACACCATCGGAAAGTATCGTACTGCTCATCGGCCCCGAGCCCGGTCTAATCCATTCGCTGGAGGACGCAGGTTTTCAGGTCGTTACCGTTCAGGAAACGGACGACATTTACAAAGCCTTTGCGGAACAGCACCCGCAGGCCGTACTGCTCGGCGTCGATTCACCCAGCCGCGACACCCTGGAGCACTTGGCCACCCTCGGTCGCAAGTACCCGCAGCCCGCGTTGCTGCTGCAGGGTGGCCACAACCCGGAAGCCAGTCGCCAGGCCCTGGAACTCGGAATCAGCGCCTACGTGACCGAAGGCATGACGCCGGCGGCCATGAAGTCGTTGATCGAGGTTTCCATTAGCCATGCGCAGCAGGTTCACTCGCTGCGCCGTGAGCTGGCCCGTAATCAGCGGACTTTATCCGAGCGCAAACGAATCGACTCCGCCAAGCGTGTGCTCTGGAAAGAGCACGGCATGAACGAAGAAGCCGCTTACAAAGCGCTCAAGACCATGGCCATGAACAGCCGGTGCAGCATCGCCGAGGCGGCGCAGCGTCTGCTCGACAGCAAGGATGCACAACAATGAATGCCGTACGCGTGGGGTACGTCCCCCTGACCGACGCCCTGCCGTTGCTGATGTCCAGAGAGATGGGGTTCGATCAGGCCGAAGGCATTCACCTGGACCTGATCACCATGGGCTCCTGGGCACAGGTTCGCGACTCCCTGCTGACCGGTCAGGTGCATGCCGCCCATTGCCTGCCCGGCATTCCGCTTTCGGCTCAAGCCGGCCTGTATGGCCGCGCCCCCGGGCTGGCGACCGCCTTCACGCTCAACCATTACGGCAACGCCATCACGGTGGACCGCCGCATGATCGACGACGAAGTGACTCTGGAAAAGCTGGGTGCCCGGCTGCGCATGCTGACCGACAGCACCCTCGCCCGCGGCCGCCCGCTGACATTTGCCTCGGTGTTTCCGGTCTCCAAACACGAATTCGAACTGCAATACTGGCTACGCACCTTGGGCGTGACACCCGGCACGGAGCTACAGCTGGTGGTGATACCGCCACCGCTGGTTGCGGAAGCCCTGGAATCTGGCCGCATCGATGGTTTTTGTGCCGGGGAGCCGTGGAACTCGCTGGCCGTCAGCCATGGCGTGGGCCGAATTGTCAGCAACAGCCGCGCACTGGGCCTGCCCGGCACCGAGAAAGTGCTGGCAGTACAGGAATGCTGGCTGAACAGCGAAGAGCACATGGCATTGATCCGCTGCCTGGATCGCGCCTGTCGCTGGCTGGCAAGCACTGAGAATCGGCGTCAAGCCGGGGACGTGCTGGCGAAAATCCTCAACATCGACCCGGTCATCGCAGCGCAGGCCTTGCTTGACGAGGTCCCGCAGCTGGACGAGACACAGTGCGGCAAGTTCGTCGTATTCGACGGCATCAACCGCCCGGATCAACGGCACGCGGCCTGGTTACTGGATCAGATTCGTCTCTCCACGGGTAATCCGCAAACAGACATCGCACCCGACAACATCTGTCGCCGTGCCTTTCGCAGCGACATCTACGATCGCGCGCTGCGCAGTCAGACTCACTAAACCCGCCCGATTGCATCCACGTGGTGCAATTGCGCACTGTTTTTGTGCATTGCATCACTTTCACTCTGCCCAACGCGACGTCGCGCAAGGTTTTTATGCGCCCTGACAGGCACTTATGAAATTGGCACGGAATATGTAGCAGAACTTTCCAAGACGTGGACCAGGCCCTCCTGAATGGCACGAGTGCGTCGATGAAGAAGTGTTTCAGCTTCGGCTGACCCATCAATCGTCGTCACTACCTTCAGGAGTTGACCTATGGAAGTCGCGAACAAAGCTACGCGCATCAATTTGTTTGATTTCAAGTCTGTCCAGATGCGGACTTTCCACATGACCTGGCTGGCCTTTTTTCTGTGTTTCTTTGGCTGGTTTGGTATCGCGCCGCTGATGGCCGTGGTCCGTGAGGACCTGATGCTGACCAAGGCGCAAATCGGCAACACCATCATTGCCTCAGTCGCCATCACGATCTTTGTCCGCCTGCTGATCGGCCCGCTGTGCGACAAATACGGGCCACGAAAAACCTACTCCGCTCTGCTTCTGCTCGGCTCATTGCCGGTGATGGGGATCGGCTTTGCTGACAGCTATGAGTCCTTCCTGCTTTTCCGGCTGGGCATCGGCGCCATTGGTGCCTCGTTTGTCATCACGCAGTACCACACCTCGGTGATGTTCGGTCCCAATGTGGTGGGAACCGCCAATGCGACTACCGCAGGCTGGGGCAACCTGGGTGGCGGAGTCACCCAGATGGTCATGCCGCTGATCTTCGCCGCCGTCATGATGTTTGGCGTTAGCGAAGCCGTGGGTTGGCGTCTGGCCATGGTCGTGCCCGGTGTGGTGCTGTTCCTGATGGGCATCGCCTATTTCTTCCTGACCCAGGACGCTCCGGACGGCAACTACTCCGAGCTTCGCGCCGCCGGCCAGATCCCCGAGGCCAAGAATGATCATTCCGCCAGCCGTTCATTCCTGTCGGCTGCCGGTGATTACCGGGTCTGGGCATTGTTTGTGGTCTACGCCGCATGTTTCGGCGTCGAACTGACAATCAACAACATCGCGGCCATCTACTACTTCGACCAATTCAGCCTGGACCTGAAGACAGCCGGAATCATCGCCGGGTTGTTCGGCCTGATGAATCTATTCGCCCGCACGTTGGGCGGCTTTTTCTCCGACCGGTTCGCCCTCAAGAGCGGTCTGAAAGGCCGCGTGCAGTTTCTGTTCCTGGTGCTGTTCTGCGAGGGGCTGGCCCTGATCCTGTTCTCACAGATGGCCGTTCTGACACTGGCCGTCGCCTCCATGATCCTGTTCAGCCTGTTCGTGCAGATGTCGGAGGGCGCCACCTTCGGGCTGGTCCCGTTCATGAATCGAAAAGCATTGGGCGCGGTCGCCGGAATCGTCGGCGCTGGCGGTAATGCCGGTGCCGTTGCCGCAGGGTTTCTGTTCAAGGCGGAGGGCATCAGCTACCAGCAAGGATTGTTCTACCTGGGTTTTGCGGTCATCGCCGCCTCTTTCTGCGCGCTTGCGGTGCGCTTTTCCGAAGACACCGTGAAAGAAGAAGACGCACGTCTGCAAGACGCGCTCGGCTCGCGCGGTGAACTCGCAACGGCCTGAGGCTTCAGGAAACCCGTCGATTACCGGCGTTAACGCGACCTGCCAGAACCCGGATATTGGAGCATCACATGACTCATAAACTCATCGTCATCGGCAACGGCATGGTTGGCCAGAAGTATCTGGAAACACTGTGCGAGTCCCTGGACCGCGACGGCACACGTGATCGCTACGAGATCACCGTCTTCTGCGAAGAGACTCGGCCGGCCTATGACCGTGTGCGTCTATCGGCGTACTTCAGCGGCAGCAGTGCCGAAGACCTGGCGCTGACCGATCAACAGTTCTTCAGCGACCGTGGCATCGACCTGCATCTTGAGGAAGCCGTCACGCGCATCGACCGGGATCGTCGCTGTGTGATTTCACAAACCGGCGTTGAACACGGCTACGACACGCTGGTCCTGGCCACGGGCTCCTACCCTTTCGTGCCACCGGTCCCCGGCAATGATCGGGAAAACTGCTTTGTTTACCGCACCATCGAGGACCTGGAAGCGATCATGGCAGCCGGTCAGCAGGCTCGCGTTGGTGCGGTTGTCGGCGGTGGCCTGCTCGGCCTCGAGGCCGCCAAAGCGTTACGCGATATGGGTTTGGAAACCCATGTGGTGGAATTCGCACCGCGCTTGATGGCGGTGCAAGTGGATGAAGGCGGGGGGCGTCTTCTGCGTGCGAAGATCGAGGAGCTGGGTGTCACGGTGCACACCGAAAAAAACACCCAGCGCATCGAAGACGGCGAGAGCTGTCGCCATCGCATGGCATTCGCCGATGGCGAACATCTGGAAACCGACATCGTGCTGTTCTCTGCAGGGATTCGGCCGCAGGATGCGCTTGCCGAACAATGCGGACTGGAACGCGGACCGCGCGGCGGCATCGTCATCGACAATCGCTGCCGCACGTCCGACCCGGCGATCTACGCCATCGGCGAATGTGCGTTATGGAACCAGCAGATTTTCGGGCTGGTCGCTCCGGGCTATGAAATGGCCCGCGTTGCGGTTGATGCCCTGCTGGATGGCGATACCGAATTTCTCGGCGCCGACATGAGCACCAAGCTGAAGTTGATGGGGGTCGATGTGGCGTCCATTGGCGACGCACACGCCAGAACGCAAGGCGCCAAAGTCAGCATTTACGTCAACGAACACAACGGCGTCTACAAAAAACTGGTCACCGATGCAGCCGGGGAGAAAGTGCTCGGCGCAGTGCTGGTCGGTGATGCCGCCGAATATGGCTCATTGCTGCAGATGATGCTGAACGGGTTGCGCATCCCCGGCACCCCCGAGCAGTTGATCCTGCCGCAGTCCGAAGGCGGCGCACCGGCGCTGGGGGCGGATGCCCTGCCCGCCAGCGCCACCATCTGCTCCTGCAACAATGTCACCAAGGGCGCGTTGTGCGAGTCCGTGGCGGCAGGCTGCGCCAGCATCGGCGACCTGAAAGCAGCAACTCAGGCCGGTACCTCGTGTGGCGGCTGCGTCGCCCTGGTCAAAAACATACTCGACGCCGAGCTGATCAAATCCGGCGTCGAGGTGAACAATCACCTCTGCGAGCACTTCCCCTACTCGCGGCAGGAACTCGAGCACCTGGTTCGGGTGGAAAAGCACCGCAGCTTTCAATCCCTGCGCGACGCCCACGGCAGCGGCTGGGGCTGTGATATCTGCAAGCCCACCGTAGCGTCCATTCTGGCGACCACCTGGAACGAGCATGTGCTGCAGCCGCACCTGGCGCCATTGCAGGACACCAACGACTACTTCATGGCGAATATGCAAAAGGACGGCACCTACTCTGTGGTGCCGCGTATCCCCGGTGGTGAAATCACGCCGGTGAAGCTGATCGTCATCGGTGAGGTGGCCCAGAAATATGGCTTGTACACCAAGATCACCGGGGGCCAGCGCATCGATCTGTTTGGCGCGCAGGTCAACCAGCTGCCGCAGATCTGGAAGGAACTGGTCGATGCCGGTTTTGAATCCGGTCATGCCTACGGCAAGGCCGTGCGCACGGTGAAATCCTGCGTCGGTTCCACCTGGTGCCGCTACGGGCAACAGGACTCGGTCGGCATGTCGATCCGGCTGGAGGAACGCTACCGCGGGGTTCGTGCGCCCCACAAGATCAAGTTCGCGGTATCCGGGTGCACCCGTGAGTGCGCCGAAGCCCAGTGCAAAGATGTGGGTGTGATTGCGACCGAACGCGGCTGGAATCTCTACGTTGCCGGCAATGGCGGCATGAAACCCCGGCATGCAGACCTGTTTGCGACGGATCTCGATGACGCCACCCTGATCCGTTACATCGACCGCTTTCTGATGCTCTACATCCGTACCGCGGACCGCCTGCAGCGCACCGCACGCTGGATGGATGAACTGGAAGGCGGCCTCTCCTATCTGCAGGACGTCATCATCAATGACTCCCTGGGCCTGGGCGAAGAACTTGAGTCGCAGATGCAGTCGCTGGTGGATACCTACGAATGCGAATGGAAGAAAACCCTTGAGGATGAAAACAAGCTCAAGCGCTTCCGGCATTTCGTCAATGCGGATGCCTATGACAACAACGTGGTGTTCGTCCAGGAGCGCGGGCAGATTCGCCCGGCGACCCCGGCCGAACGCCGCACATCCGAAGCGGCGTAGAAAGAGATCAATAGCAAAAGGAGAAGCCGATGAACTGGACAGCTGTATGTGAGGTCGACGACATCGTTCCCAACACCGGTGTGGGCGCGCTGGTTGATGGCCAGCAGGTCGCCATTTTTCGACTGGAAGACAATCGCATCTTCGCACTCGACAACTATGACCCCCACAGTCAGGCCAATGTGCTCGCCCGCGGCATCGTCGGCGATATCGGTGGTGAACTGGTCGTGGCGTCCCCCATCTACAAGCAGCATTTCCGGCTGGCCGATGGCGTCTGCCTGGAAGATGCCGACAAATCCGTCAGCGCCTATGAGGTGGATGTTCGCAACGGCAAAATTCAAGTGAGCGTAGAACGCAAGCTGGGTTACGCGGCGTGAAGCAGAAACTGGTCGTCATCGGCAACGGCATGGCCGGCATGCGCACCGTCGAAGAGCTGCTCAAACTCGAACCCGAGGTGTACGACATCACGGTGTTCGGCGCCGAACCCCACGGCAACTACAACCGCATCATGTTGTCGCCGGTGCTCGCCGGGGAGAAAACCCTCGACGAAATCATGATCAACACGCCGGAGTGGTATCAGCGGCATGGCATCACCCTGCACGCGGGAAATCCGGTCATGCGCATTGACCGCCGCCGCAAACAAGTCGTGGCAGCTTCCGGCTTGACGGTGCCTTACGACCGCCTTCTGCTGGCAACCGGATCCGACCCTTTCATCATTCCGGTCCCGGGACATCAGCTGCCGGGCGTGATCAGCTTCCGTGACATCAAGGATGTCCACGCCATGCTCAGCGCCGCGCGCACCCACCGCCGCGCGGTCGTGATCGGCGGTGGCCTGCTGGGCCTGGAAGCCGCGAACGGCCTGCAGAAGCAAGGCATGGAGGTCACCGTGGTCCACCTGATGGACACGCTGATGGAGCGACAGCTGGACAAGCCGGCGGCGGATCTGCTGCAGAAGGCGCTGGAAGATCGCGGCATTCGCTTTGTGATGCGCGCACAAACCGAAGAAATCCAGGGAGACAGCCGTGTGACGGGAATTCGCTTCAAGGACGGAAGCGAACTCGCCACGGACCTGGTGGTAATGGCGGTGGGCATACGTCCCAACATCGCATTGGCCAAAGAGGCCGGGTTGCATTGCGAGCGCGGGATTGTGGTGAATGACGCCTTGCAGACCTACGACCCGGCGATCTATGCCGTGGGCGAATGCGTGCAGCACCGGCAGGCCATCTATGGCCTGGTCGCCCCGCTCTGGGAGCAGGCTCGGGTCTGCGCCAATCATCTCGCCAACCTGGGCTATGGCAGTTACCCCGGCTCGCAGATCTCCACCAAGCTCAAGGTGACCGGAATCGACCTGTTCTCGGCGGGTGACTTCATCGCGCAGGACGGCGATGAAGAAATCGTGTTTCGTGATCTACGCCGGGGCGTTTACAAAAAGATCGTCGTAAGGGATCAGAAAATTGCCGGCGCCGTGTTGTACGGCGATGTCGGCGACGGCTCCTGGTACTACGACCTGATGATCGCCGGCGCCGATGTCGCGGAATTGCGCGATGTGCTGATCTTCGGCCGCGCCTTTGCGGAGACCCAGGCTGCATGAACGCCACCCACACCACGGCCCCTCAGCCACGTCAGGATACCCGTACCACCTGCCCGTATTGCGGTGTGGGCTGCGGTGTGATCGCGAGCGTGAATGCAGAAGGCAGCGTCGATATCCGTGGTGACGACAGTCACCCCGCCAACTTTGGCCGGCTGTGCTCCAAGGGCAGCGCATTGGGCGATACGCTGACCCATAGCAACCGCCTGCTGCATCCGGTTGTGGACGGGGACCGGGTCAGCTGGGATACCGCACTGGACACGGCGGCGAGCCGTTTGCAGGCCATCATCAAGCGCCACGGCCCGGAGTCCGTCGCGTTGTACGTATCCGGGCAGATGCTGACCGAGGATTACTACATCGCCAACAAACTGGTCAAAGGGTATCTGGGCACGGGGAATATCGACACCAACTCCCGCCTGTGCATGTCATCGGCCGTGGCAGGCCACAAACGCGCCTTCGGCGCCGATGTGGTTCCCGGTTGCTATGAGGACATTGAGCAGGCCGACCTGGTAGTGATTACCGGGTCAAACCTAGCCTGGTGTCACCCGGTTATTTTCCAGCGCCTGGTACAGGCCAAAAAAGCCCGCCCGTCTTTGCAGGTGGTGGTCATCGACCCCCGCGGCACGGCCACCTGCGACATCGCCGACCAGCACCTCGCATTGCAGCCCGGCACCGATGTGGCCTTATTCAATGGTCTGCTCAGTTACCTGCATCAGCAAGGCCTGGGGAATCACGCATTTATCGCCGAGCACACCGAGCATCTGACCGACACCCTCGCCCTCACCCAGACCGGCATTGAAGAAGCCGCGCAGGTTTGCGGTTTGGCAGCTGAGGAGCTGACCCGTTTCTATCAAGCCTTTGGACGCACGGAAAAAGTTGTCACCATTTTCTCCCAGGGGGTAAACCAGTCCAGCGCGGGTACGGACAAGGTCAACAGCATCATCAACTGTCACCTGTACACCGGCCGGATTGGCAAACCGGGCATGGGGCCGTTCTCGATTACCGGACAACCCAATGCCATGGGTGGCCGCGAAGTGGGCGGCCTCTCCAACATGCTGGCGGCGCACATGGATCTGGAGAACGGCGCACACCGAGCATTGGTGCAGCAATTCTGGGACAGCCCCACCATTGCGGACACCCCCGGCCTGAAAGCGGTGGAGCTGTTCGAAGCGATTCATGCCGGGAGTATCAAGGCGGTCTGGATTATCGCCACCAATCCGGTGGTCAGCCTGCCCAATGCGAATCGCGTGAAGGAAGCGCTTGAGCGCTGCGAACTGGTCATGATTTCCGATGTCTGCGCCGACACCGATACGGTAAAGCTCGCAAATATCCGCCTGCCCGCCACAGGCTGGGCAGAGAAAGATGGCACCGTCACCAACTCCGAGCGGCGCATCTCCCGGCAGCGAGGGTTCTTACCGCCCGCCGGTGAAGCCCGCGCCGACTGGTGGATTCTGTGTGAGGTGGCCAAACGGCTTGGCTACGCCGGTTTCGACTTTGCCAGCGCCGCAGAGATCTTCAACGAGCACGCACGCTTATCGGCTTACGGCAACGCCGGCGAGCGCGATTTCGACATCGGCGGTCTGACCGGTCTCGGGCAGCACGGTTACGACAATCTGGCACCCATTCAATGGCCGGTGCCGGCATCCGGCCCGGAGAACGGCCCGCCGGTGGGCACACGACGGATGTGTGAGAAGCGTTTTTTTACCGCAACCGGTCGCGCCCAGTTTGTGCCGGTGCGTTATCGGGAACCCGTCAACCTGCCCGATAGCGAATTCGGCTTTGTGCTCAACAGCGGCCGAATTCGTGACCAGTGGCATACGATGACCCGCACCGGACTGGCGGCCAGGCTCTCGGACCACATGCCGGAACCCTTTGTGGAACTGCACCCACGGGACGCCATGGCCTCTGGCATCCGCGATGGTGGGCTGGCCCGCGTACGCAGTCGCTGGGGCAGCGTGGTGATGCGGGTACGCACCTGTGCAGAAATGCAGCGCGGACATCTGTTCGTGCCGATCCACTGGAATGATCAGACCGCGTCAGACGCCCGGATCGGCGCCTTGGTGAATCCGGTCGTCGACCCCCTCTCCGGAGAACCCGAATACAAGCACACGCCGGCGAGTATCGAACCGTTCAGCGTGGAATGGCATGGCTTCGTCCTCACGCGCGCCGCCATTCGCACCGATGATCTGGCCTGGTGGGCACGCGCCACCGGCGACTCTGTTGCTCGCTATGAACTGGCGGGTCGGGAAACGCCTTCCGACTGGGGGCATTGGGCGCGCGTGCTGCTGGGAGCCGATGACGATGCCGATATCGTCGAATACCTGGATGAGAGCGCACACCTGTACCGCGCAGCCCTGATCGCCAACGACCGCATTGAATCCTGCGTCTTCGTGTCCCCGCAACCGGACCTGCCCTCACGCGAATGGTTGGCCGGGCTCTATGCCAAAACCGAGCTGAGCCTGGTGGATCGCATCTCGTTGCTGGTGGGTCGCCCCACCGACCCAGCGGCTGATGCCGGTCCGACCGTCTGTTCCTGTTTCAGTGTCGGACGCAACACCATCCTGCGCGCCATCGACGATCAGGGCCTGCAAACCGTGGAGGCCGTCGGCAGCTGCGTGAAAGCCGGCACCAATTGCGGCTCCTGCGTTCCCGAATTACGGAAGCTGCTGGCCGCGGCGGTGGCGGCCGCCTGAATTCGCAGTGCCCGGAGGCAGGGTCATCAATGATTCTCGGTATAGGGCATGCGCAGGGTTTGTAACGCCTCTTCGCACCAGCGAATGGCGTTTTCCTCATTGAGGATGCCGCTGCGCAGTCCCAGATAGCGCCCTCGTGCGCGCGGCTTGAGCACGGCCAGATCCGGATAGTGTTCGGCCATCACCTGGTGATAGTGCGCGAGCGTCTGCTGATGCTCTTCCAGCCTTTGCTGTACTTGGTTGATCAACACATCGGCATCGATTTCACCCAGCGCAAACAGCTTGACCAGCAGTTCCTCCTTGACCGAGGGCTGGGCGACATAGGTTGCCGCCCAGTCCTGCAAGGCGGACCGCCCGGCATCGGTTACCGAGTAAACGATGCGATTCGGGCGATCCTCCTGGGCGATGGTTTCGCTGCTGATCCAGCCCTTCTCCGCCATCCGGTGCAGTTCCGCGTAGATCTGCTGATGCCGGGCTCGCCAGAAAAACCCCACGGTTTTGTCGAAGCGTTTGCCCAACTCATAGCCACTCTGCGGTTTGTCCAGCAAGGTGACCAGGATGGCATGCGACAGGGCCACCGTTAGCTTCAGGCAGCCAGCTGCAGACGCTGACGGGCGCGCTGGTATTCAGCGGTCAGGCGCGCCACCATCTCGGCCACCGGCAGCACGGCTTTGACCCCGCCGATGCCTTGGCCACAGCCCCAGATGTCTTTCCAGGCTTTGGCATCGCTGTTGCCTCCGGAACCGAAGTCCATTTTCGAAGGATCGGATTCCGGCAGATTGTCCGGGTCCAGCCCGGCGGCCTCGATCGACGGACGCAGGTAATTTCCGTGCACCCCGGTAAACAGGTTCGAGTACACGATGTCCGCCGCGGAACAATCCACGATGGCCTGCTTGTAGCGCTCATCCGCATTGGCTTCCGCGGTGGCGATGAACGCCGAGCCGATATATGCAAGGTCGGCGCCCATGGCCTGAGCGGCCAGGATGCTGTCACCGGTGCTGATTGCGCCGGACAGCAGCAGCGGGCCATCAAACCATTCACGAATTTCGGAAATCAGCGCCAACGGTGAAATCGTGCCGGCGTGACCACCAGCCCCGGCCGCCACCGCAATCAGACCATCCGCGCCCTTTTCAATCGCTTTCTTCGCAAAGCGATTGTTGATGATGTCGTGCAGCGTGATTCCGCCGTAGGAGTGAATCGCATCGTTCAGATCGGTGCGCGCACCCAGTGAGGTGATGACGATCGGCACCTTGTGTTTGACGCAGGCTTCGATGTCGTGCTCCAACCGGTTATTTGAACGATGCACGATCTGGTTCACCGCATACGGCGCCGCTGGCGAGTCCGGGTTGGCTTGGTTATAGCGATCCAGTTCCTCGTTGATCTTGGTCAGCCATACGTCCAGCTGTTCAGCCGGGCGCGCGTTCAACGCCGGGAACGAACCCACGATACCGGCCTTGCACTGGGCGATGACCAGATCCGGGTTGGAAATGATGAACATGGGCGAAGCCACGGCAGGCAAACGCAGGGTGTTGAAGATTTCGGGAAGAGCCATGAGTCGGTCTCGGGGTTGTTGACGATGGCCCGGAGTTTATAAGCCTGTTTTTGCATATGCAACTATGTGCATATCAAAGCGCCGGATTTTCTGGGCCCGCCAACGGGCCTGAGACGTGCCCATCCGCGGCGATCAGCAACCAGGGCAAGCCCAGCTCCTCGAGCCAGCTCTCGGCATCCTTCCCTTTCAGCATGGCCACCGTGCTGGCGGTGCCGGCGATCAGGCAATTTGGCGCAACCACGCTGACGGCGCGTACGCCCTCAACCGGCCACCCGGTATGGGGATTCAATACATGGCCGTACCGCTTGCCACCCACCACCATGCAGCGCTCATAGTCGCCGCTACTGGCAACCGAACCTGCGTGCAGATGCAGGATCTGCGCTGCAACGTTCACGCCTTCCGGGCTGCGCAGCCCGATCCGCCAGGCGGTTCCATCCGGCTGTGGCCCAATGATCCCCACGTCACCGCCCAGATCCACCCAGCCGCTCGAGACACCCTGTTTCTGCGCCAGATGCACCAGTTGATCGACGGCGTATTCCTTCACCACACCGCCGAAATCGAGTTCCATCCCATCCAGCGGCAAGCGAAGCGTTGGCCATTCCCATTCGACCTTGCCCCAGCCGACCTGCCGCAGGATCTTGTCGACCTGCTCTGCGGTGGGCACCACGCCGGAACGAAAATCCCAGGCCCGCCGCAACACGCCCGAGGTGATGTCGAACAGGCCCTCGCTTTGTTCCCAGGCCGCATGGGCGTAGTCCAGCAAGGCAGCGGTTTCGTCATCAACCACAACGGCTTCCGGCTCACCGGCCAACGCGTTGATGTGCGCGGTCAGGCTGTCGTCACGGTAGCGCGTGTAGCGCGCTTCAAGCTCCATGACCCGGGCCTGCATTTTGGCCAGGAGGACATCCCTCGATGTCCCCTCGAGTCCGCACAACTGGATGGCGCAAGGGCTGCCCATGGCGGTGAATCGATAAACGGAATTCAGCACGCGCGCCACCCGGCACGCATAGCCATCAAATATCGGTGGTTCAGTGGACGGCCCCAGCTGGGAGGGATGGACAGCATAAGCGCACGAACGCTGTTTCTGTCAGGCGCGATGCGGCCAGAATTATCATTCCTGCGGCCAGCAGCATCATTCAGGGACCCGGGTCCGCACTCCATACTCCGTCGCGAGTATCGACACCCGCCCCTGCAGGAAATCCTGGTCGCCATGAGCCTGAACACCTTTCACTCGAAGATTGACCCCCAGTCACCCGCATTCACCAAAAACCGGGAAGACATGCTGGCATTGATCGCCGAGCACCAGGAGATTCTGTCGCGGGCGGAACAGGCCAGCGAAAAGCGCCGGGCCCGCTTCGAGGAACGCGGCCAGCTAACCCCGCGCGAGCGCTTGAGCCGTTTGCTGGACCCGGGAATGCCCTTTCTGGAGCTGTATGGCATGGCCAACTTCCTGGTCGACACCAAAGACGCGGCGCGCAGTGTTCCCGGCGGTAACTCCATCTGCGGAATCGGGTTTGTCAGCGGGGTGCGCTGCATGATCATGGTGGACGACAGCGGAATCGATGCCGGCGCGATGAAGCACAAAACGCTGGCCAAAGGCATGGGTGCGATGGGTATCGCGCTGAAAAAGAAATTGCCCTTGATTCACCTGGTGGAAAGCGCCGGCGCGAATCTGATGGAGTATCAGGTCGAACTGTGGTCCGAAGGCGGTGGCATTTTCTGCCGCCTGGCGCAGCTTTCCGCGGCCGGCATTCCCACCATCGCCGTGCTGCATGGCCCCTCCACCGCCGGCGGCGCCTATATGCCAGGCATGAGCGACTACACCATTGCCGTCAAAGGTCGTGGTATGGCGGCACTGGCAGGCCCGGCGCTGTTGTATGCCGCCACCGGCGAAGTCGCAGAAGAGCAGGAACTGGGCGGCGCCGAAATGCATGCCACCGTGTCGGGTCTGGCCGAATACCTGGCGGAAGACGACGCCCATGGCGTCGCCATTGCGCGTGAGGTGGTGGCCGGGTTGAACTGGAACGCTCACAGCACGATGCCCGCACCGCAACGTTCGCCGCGTGCTCCGCTCTACGACCCGGAAGAGATCGCCGGCGCCGTGCCGGTGGATTACCGCACACCCTACGACGTGCATGAAGTGATGGCGCGACTGGCCGATGGTTCCGAGCTGGATGATTTCAAATCCCGCTATGGCGCCAATACGATCTGCACCCGCCTGCATATCCATGGCATGCCCTGCGCCATGGTGGGGAACAACGGCCCCATCGACCCGGACGCCGCCACCAAAGTCGCCCAGTTCCTTCAGCTCTGCGATCAGGCACGCCTGCCGGTGATCTTCCTGCACAACACCACCGGCTACATGGTGGGTACCGCATACGAGCACGCCGGGATGATCAAGCACGGCTCGAAAATGATCCAGGCGGTATCCAACATCCGCGTCCCGCGTATCGCGCTGCATATCGGCGCCAGCTTTGGTGCAGGGAACTACGGAATGTCCGGTTTTGGCTACGACCCCGACTTTATTCTGTCCTGGCCCAATTCGCGCTCGGGCGTCATGGGCGGAGAACAGGCCGCGAAGACCATGAGCCACGTGGCCAAACAAATTGCCAGACGCCGCGGGCAAAACATCCCCGACGAATTCCTCGCCGCGCAGGAGCAAGCGATCATCGACAAGTTCGATGGCCAGTCCAGCGCGTTCTACACCTCTGGACGCTGCCTGGACATGGGTGTGATCGATCCCCGGGACAGCCGCAAAGTGCTCGCCTTTCTGCTCGAAACCTGCCGCGAGGCCGCCGCCCGCAGCGTGCAACCCAACAGCTTCGGCGTGGCCCGGATGTAAGGTTTCGTTTTTATCTTTTTTGCTATTCAACCGGGACTCACGCATGAGCAATCTCCCCGAAACCCAGGCCCTGGAACTGGTTCGCGATGGCAGCTGGCTGCAAATTCGCTTCAACCAGCCGGAACGCCGTAACTGCCTGTCCAACGAACTGGCCGGCGAGCTGCGCGCGGTGTTCACCGCGCTGCAAACCCACACCGAAATTCGCGGCGTCAGCATGCGCGGCAATGGCGGCATGTTCTGTGCCGGCGGTGACCTCAAAGAGTTCCAGCGCATCGGCCAGGCCGGTGCCGACGCACGGCAAATGGCGGTGGAAATGAGCCACAGCATCGCCGAGATTCTTCTGCTGATTTCCACGGCACCGCAATTGACCGTCTCCCTGCTCGAAGGCGCCGCCATGGCCGGCGGCTTCGGCGTTGCGTGCGCTGCGGACATCGTGGTGGCGACACCCGATTGCCGATTCGCCCTGACCGAAACCCGCATCGGCCTGACCCCGGCACAGATCGCGCCCTATGTCATCCCCCGGGTGGGCTTGTCGCGTGGCCGACGCCTGTTGCTGCTGGGAGCCGATTTCAATGGCCAGGAAGCCTTTGACATGGGCATCGTGGACGAACTCGCTGCAGACAGCGAAGGCTTGGCCAGCGCCGAAGCCGGCATTCGTAAACAACTGCAACGCGCTGCACCGGGTGGCGTCGCCGCCACCAAGAAGGTTATTCGTATGAATAACGAATTGGCGATCGAGGAATTCATCGGGCCGGCTGCCGAGATCTTCGCCGACTGTCTGGTCAGCAGCGAAGGCCAGGAGGGCTTCGCCTCGTTCCTGCAGAAGAAAAAACCCAGCTGGCTGGAAAACTGAGCATGTCCATGATCCATACCGTGCTGGTCGCCAACCGCGGAGAAATCGCCTGCCGGGTTCTGCGCACCGTGCGCGCGATGGGGTTACGTGGGGTGGCGGTGTACTCCGACGCCGACGCCGATGCCCCCCATGTGCGCATGGCGGATGAAGCCGTCCGCATTGGCCCGGCGCCCGCAGCCGAGTCCTATCTGCGCATTGACGCGATCCTTGACGCGGCACGCACCACCGGCGCCGACGCGATCCATCCGGGTTACGGTTTCCTGTCGGAAAATGCGGCCTTTGCAACCGCTTGCGACGCCGCGGGAATCCGCTTCATCGGACCCGACGCGCATGCCATTGAGGTCATGGGCAACAAGGCCGAATCCAAGCGCCGCATGATCGAGGCCGGTGTTCCCTGTATCCCGGGTTACGAAGGGACGGATCAACACGACGAAACCATGATCTCGGCGGCCGAACGCATCGGCTTCCCGCTGATGGTCAAGGCCGCGGCGGGTGGTGGCGGCCGCGGCATGCGATTGGTGCACGACCCCGCAGAGCTGCTGGGTGCGCTGCAAAGGGCGCGCTCCGAAGCATTGAACGCTTTTGGTTCCGATGAATTGATACTCGAGCGTGCCGTACTCCAGCCTCGGCACGTGGAAATCCAGGTTTTTGCAGACACCCACGGCCATGCCGTACACCTGGGCGAACGTGACTGTTCCGTGCAGCGCCGGCACCAGAAGGTGCTGGAGGAATCACCCTGCCCGGTCATGACACCGGAGCTACGGTCGGCGATGGGCGCCGCTGCGGTAAAGGTGGCCCAGGCCATCAATTACCGGGGTGCGGGCACCGTGGAATTCCTGCTGGATGCCGAGAAGAATTTCTATTTCCTGGAAATGAACACCCGCCTTCAGGTCGAGCACCCGGTCACCGAATTGGTCACCGGGCAGGACTTGGTGGAATGGCAGATTCGTGTAGCCCAGGGCGAAGCTTTGCCCTGCGAGCAGGAAGCGATTTCACTTGCCGGGCACGCCATCGAAGCGCGGCTTTACTGCGAAGATCCGGCAGAGGACTTCCTTCCCGCAACCGGCCACGTCGATGGCTGGCGGCCCGCCCAGGGCGAAGGCATACGAATTGACGCCGGGATCGCCAGTGGTAGCGATGTCAGCCCGTTCTACGACCCCATGGTGGCCAAGGTAATTGCCTACGGGCCATCACGGGACATGGCCCGCCGGCGGCTGATCAAAGCGCTGAAGGACACCGCGCTGTTCGGCCCGCGCACCAACAAGTCGTTTCTGATTCGCGCTCTCGAGCACCCGGTATTCGCGGCTGGCGAAGCCACGACGGCTTTTATCGGGGAAAACTTTGATTGCGACCTCAGCCCGCCGCAGGACGGCCGCTTGCCGGCGATCGCCGCGGTCTTGTTGCTGCAACTGCAAGCCAGCGAACATCTCCAGGCCAGCCTGTCAAACAATGTTGATCTGCTGAACTGGAGCAGCGGCTTCGCGCCCACGCATTCCGCCCGTTTTGGTGCCGATGCAGACGCCCCCACGCTGCGGATTCAGGCCCGCGGCACGCAGTATCAGGTCAGCAGCAGCGATACCACCTGGGCCATCGCCGCGCTGACAGCGGTCACGGCGGACTCTGATCGGGCGGAGTACCGGGTTGACGGAGACAAGGTCGTCCTGCAGTTCCAGCGGATGGGCTACGCCGATGTCTGGATCTCGCTGGATGGTCTCGAACACCGCTTTGTCGATGTGTTGAACACTCCGCAATCTGCTGCCGCTGCGGTCGGCAGTGGCGATGTGGCCGCACCGATGCATGGTGTGGTGCTGGAAGTGCATGTTGCCGAGGGTGACACCGTGACCAAAGGTCAACCGCTGGCGGTACTCGAAGCCATGAAGATGCAGCATGAGCTGCTCAGCGCCGTGGCCGGCACGGTCGTGGAAGTGCGGGTTGCTGTCGGCCAGCAAGTTGCCGGGAACGACATTTTGATTCGCCTCGACAGCGCTAGCGAAGACGCCGCAACGGAAACCGAAGAGTTGCCCGCGTAAACACGGGCCCATACTCAGTTCAGCGAAACCACCCGAACCAGGTTTTCGCCGCACATGTCCTTGTCACCACGCAGGCGATCCGAGCTGGAAATCTTGGCCTGACCGGCCATACTCATGGTCATGCGAAAGGTGTTGTATTCGATGCTTGCACCTTCGCTGCAGTCATATAGCAAGGGCTGGCTGCCACTGTTGGCGTGAACAACCAAGGCCTCGCCCACCACATTGGTGCAGGTCACCTGGCTCCAGGACGAAGACATGGAGGTGGACCATCCCAGCAACGACTGCGCACCAATATTGAAACCCACGCTCGCACTGGGTGCGGAGTTGCGGCAATCACCGCTGGTCAGGTTGATGGTGGCACCAACGTGGCTGACATCAATACCGCCCAGCAAGGGACTGACGATGGCGCCAATCAGACTCTTGGTATCCAGGTAGGCGACTTTGCCGGTGGCGCTGTAGCTCTGCCCTGCGGTCACCACGGTCGGAACCTGCTCCACCATGGCGGTCAGCGATTCCAGCACGATGCCTTCTTCCACCAGCTCTTCGCACAAAACCGGGTCATAGCCGCGCCGAACACGCATTTTGGTCTCGCCGGGGGCCAGTTCGCCGCGATCCACCGTCAGATCATCATCAAACAGGCAATCCCCGGACTGCGCATCCCGCGTACCGGTACGCACAAAGGTGTCACTGCTGAGGAATGGCACCTGGAGTTCCGGTGCCAGAACGGCGTCTTTACCCGTGAGCTGGGCATCCTGTTCGCCGCAGCCAACCATGCCCAAGCAGAGCATTACGCCCATCGTTGCGAATTTGTTCATCCCGCGCCTCCGCTCCGGGCCATAGGCCCCAGCGATGTGAATTCAGGTTCTCTCTAGCGAATTCTACGCCAATCCGGATGAAGGTTTTAAGTCAACTGGCAACCGGCAACGGATTGGCGGCGGGTTCCGCCAGCAAACTTTCGCGAAATCGCTCCGGGCTTTGCCCCGTCCAGGACTTGAACGCACGACTGAACGCCGGCGCCTCGCTGTAGCCCAGCAAGGTGGAAACCTCATCCACCGTCAGGTCGGCCTTGGTCAGATATTGCCGGGCCAGCTCCTCGCGTACCTGCTGCACGATTTGTCGGAAGCTACGGCCCTCCTCCTGCAATCGGCGTCGCAACACGCGGCTGCTGATATGCATGCCGGCTGCGACGGCATCCGCATCGGGAAACGGCGGTGGACCCGCCAGCAACCGGGCACGAACCCGTTGCACAAAATCCCCGGAGTCCTGCAGCTCATGCAGGATCAACTCGCAGCGCTGCTCGCAGAAATGCTGCAACTCGCGGTTGGAATTGACCGTCGGCCGGTCCAGCGCCGCATCGCTGAAGTCCATGTAGCAGCTGGCCGCGCCAAACTCGACCGGACATTTGAGCAATTCGTCATAGATCTCGCCATACGCCGGCCGCGGATAATCCAGCACGATCCGGCTGGGGCGCAGCAATGCATCTTCAACCTGCGGCGCATTGGTGGAGAGCGCGATCATCAGACCCCATTCTGTGTACTCCCTTTTCAGGGTGCCCATGTAGGCGGTGAGCTGCATATGCAACCGCGCCCCGCCCGGAATGGGCTGCAGGTGATACGACAGCGGAATGGCCCGGGTCTTGGCAAAGCGCTCCAGCAGCTTCAGCGAGGTCCGCAGATCCGGGGCGCAGATCATGGCGTGGCCCAGGAACCCATGATCGGTAGGCCGCAATTTCCGCGCCGCACGCAACACCATCCCCGGTTGTGGCGTCAGGCGGGCGGCTGCCACAAAGAAGGTATGGCAGTCCTTGCGACTTGCCGTAGCCGCGGGGTCCTGCAGTAGCGGTAGATTCAGCGCCGTATCCTCGAGACAGCGCGCAGGGTCCACCCCCTCGGCCTGCAGATGGGCTGCCAGTTGTTGCAGGTAAATGATCGGTACACGCAGTTCCATGGACGGGGATTCTGCCGGATTTATCAGATAGCCGACCGGAAATATCATTCTGAGTATCCACCACTGACCCTAGACTGGGCCGCCCAACCCCCGACCACGCCACATTGATGGCAGGAGCGAGATCATGTCCCGAACCGTACGAATTGCTGGCGCCAGTGGCATGTGGGGGGACTGGGCGGGGGCCACAGCACAGCTGCTCGCCGACGGTGTGGATTACCTGGTGTACGACTACCTGGCCGAGATCACCATGTCGATCCTGGCCCGCGCCAAGGCCAAAGATCCGCAGCAGGGCTACGCAACGGACTTCGTGACCAGCACGCTGCGTCAAAACCTGAGCAACATCGCCAAAACCGGCACCAAGGTGCTGAGCAATGCCGGAGGCGTCAACGTTGATGCCTGCGCCGACGCGGTGAGAGAATTGATCCGTAAAGTCGGGCTCGATCTCAAAGTTGCGGTAGTTCGGGGCGACAACCTGCTGGATCAACGGGCGGAATTCGCCGGCCGGGCGCCGCAGGAAATGTTCGTCGGCACGGATTTCCCCGCCGCGGACAGCATCGCCAGCATCAATGCCTATCTGGGTGCCGGCCCGGTACGCGCCGCGCTTGAGAGTGGCGCGGACATCGTCATCACCGGCCGCTGCGCCGACAGCGCACTGAGCCTGGCGGCGTGCATGCACGCCTTCGACTGGGCGGCCGATGACTGGAACAAGCTGGCTGCCGGAAGCCTGGTCGGGCACCTGCTGGAATGCGGACCGCAGGCCACCGGCGGAAATTACACCGACTGGCAGCAGAGCAGCCCGAACCTGGAAACCATTGGCTACCCCATCGCCGAAGTCGAAGCCAGCGGCGAGTTCGTCATCACCAAGCCCGCCGGTACCGGAGGCCTGGTCACGGTGGGCACTGTTTCCGAGCAGATGCTCTACGAGATCGAAGACCCGCAGAATTACCTGCTGCCCGATGTGATTGCAGACTTTTCCGCAGTCACCCTCACGACCGCCGGTGAGGATCGCGTGCGTGTTGCCAACGCCACGGGCCGCCCCTGCACCCACACCTACAAAGTCTCGACAACCTACGCTGACGGCTACCGCATCGGCATCCTGTTTGGTTTCTGCGGTTTTGACGCTTCGGCCAAGGCCCGCCGTTTCGGGGAAGCGGCGCTGAACCGAGCGCGCGCAGTGATCAAGGCCATGGGCGCCCCGGACTACCGGGACACCAGCATCGAGGTCATCGGGGCTGAAGACCAGTACGGGGCTTTCGCGCAGAACCTCCCCACACGCGAGGTCTATCTGAAGATGGCCGTCTGGCACGACAATGCACTGGCCTGCGGGCTGTTGCTGCGGGAAATGTCCGGTATGGGCCTGGCAACGCCGCCCGGGCTCACGCCGTTCAATTACGGCCGCCCCAAACCGCAGCCGGTGGTCCGCCTGTTCAGCTTCCTGCTCGATAAAAGCGCCGTTCAGGTCGAGGTGCAACTGGAAGACGAAGCCATCGCTTTGCCCGCGCCGGTTCCTCCCGGGCACACACCGAATGGCAGCGCGGTGCGACCGGCTCCGCCGGCAACGCCGCAATGTTCCGACGCCGAATTGGCGGAGGTGCCCCTGATTCAGCTGGCCTATGCCCGTAGTGGCGACAAGGGCAATCGCGCGAACATCGGCATCATCGCGCGCAAACCGGAATACGCCCTCTGGATCTGGTCTGCGCTGACCGAATCGGTGGTCGCGGAACGCTTTGCCCACTTTCTCGAAGGTGAGGTGACGCGGTACTGGCTACCCGGCAGCCAGGCCATCAACTTCGTACTCACGGATGTGCTGGGCGGTGGCGGCGTGGCCAGCCTGCGCAACGACCCACAGGGCAAGGCCTACGGTCAGATCCTGCTGGCGACACCGATCCGGGTGCCGGCAACACTGTTAGAACAGTAACTCCAGCGAGTTGGCGAACGCGTTTACTCGTACTCTTTGGCCAACTCGTTGAGGCGCTTGCACTCCGGCGTCTCACCACCCTGCTGATCCATCTGCTCGCAGCTCAGCCCGGCAATGCTTTTCATGCACGCGGTGGCGGGGTCATACAGCGGATGCTGGCGCGAGAAGCCGGCGTAGTTCTCGGGGTGCTGCATTTGCACGCACAGCCCATCCAGTGAGGCCTCGATCATCGGCCGCATCTCCGGCGGCACTTCGCCCATCTGCTCCAGTGCACACGATTTCATCCGCTCACATGCCGCCCCCGCAGCATCCGTATAAGCATCGGCTTGCGCCGCACCGAACGGGAAGGCGCTGAACGCAACTGCGGCAGCCAGCACCAGTCGGGTATAGGGAATCCGGTCCATCGGGTATTTCCTCTGAGGTGAGCTTTGCCGGGATTCTGCGTGAGATCGGCTCAGATTGCACTGCCGCCCTGATCCACAAACAGAATTTTTACGACTGTCACATTTCTGCAAATGCTTTAACTTAAGCAGCCAGCTAGCCGGGAGCCGCAGGAACCCGGACGCGCCCGCAACCTTGCGCCGCTGTACCATGAGGAGACACCCAATGCCGTTTTCGCGCCTGGCCGCTTTTGGCCTGCTTGTTCTGTTGCTGTCCGCCTGCCAAGGAGGACGACTCCCCGAAAACGCCGCGCGCGATACGCCACAGAGCCCTTCCTCACCAACCGATGCCCCCGCCATGCCCCGCGCCGAAGATGTCTCGCGCGCCGGCGTGGCCGTGGTAGATGCCAGCTGGCATTTCGGTGCCTCCGCCGGTCAGTTCGCCGATACCGGCATCGGGATCAACAATGGCCGGGGGTTTGACCCCTACACCCACGCGGTGCGCAAGGTCGGATCCGACATCCTGGGTTCGCGGATTACCACCCGGGCGCTGGTCGTTGATGGAAGCAATGACAAACGGATCGCGATCATCACCACGGACCTCTACCTGCCCAACGATCTGTTGCGGCGCCGCGTTGCCCAGCTTCTGGAAGCCGACGGGAGCACCGGCATTGGTATCGAGAATCTGGCCCTGACCGTCTCGCATAGCCATACCTCACCGTTCTATTCCACCCCGGCCATCGGGCCGTGGATTTTTCAGGACGTGATGGACATTCGCTTTTACGAGTACATGGCCGAACGCATGGCCACCGCCATCATTGAAGCGGCGCACAGCATGCGCCCCGCACGCATGGGGGGCGCCGCCTTCTATGCCAACGATATTCGCTCCCACACCTACGGGCCGAAGGTGTCACCGGATGGCACGCCCGCCGGCCAGCCGCACGACTACACCACCCGTCAGGCCTACGTGCTGCGCTTTGACGACGCCGATACCGGGGAAAACTTCGCCAACTGGATTGTGCTGGGCGTGCACCCGGAATGGGTCTGGGGCGAAGAGATCATGAATGGTGACGTCACCCACGCGATCATGCGCATTCTGGGTCGTGAAACCGGTGCGGTGACGCTGATGTCGCAATCAGAAACCGGGACCTCCGGGCCGCACAAGGACGAGCGCGCGCATCGCGGTTCCGAGCGGCGCGAATTCCAGGAGTCCAACCTGGCCGGCGCCGACCGGGCCGCCCGCATCTTTGCCGACAATGTGCACGCCGCCCTGGAAGGTATCGCGGGCAATCGCCCCTGGGATCGCACCCAGTTTGCCCCGATGACGACCGGATTTGCGGTCGACTACGCCCATCAGCGATTCGCTCCTTCCGCGTCGCGCCCCTATCCCGGGGTGTCCAACTGCAACACCGACTCGTTGTACTACGACCTGAACCCCGGGGTCCCCATCATCGGCTTCCCGGACTGCCAATACCCACTCGGGGAGTATGTCGAACCGTTCATGGCGCTGGGTCCGGTCGCCCCGCAGACGCTGCTGGGCACGCTGACCGATCAGTTGCTGGACCTGGGTGTGCCGCTGCCGACTTCCATCAGTGGCCCTTCGTTGCTGGTGCTCGAAGAGCAGGATGTGGTCCCGGTGCAGTCCTTCAAGCTCGGTGATGTCGCCCTCACCTTCTGCCCGTGCGAGCAGTTCACCGACACCGCCCTCAACATCATCAGCCGCTTGAACCGGGTGCCGGAAGACCTGCACCTCGGATGGGACTGGGACCTGGGCTATCCGGATGACCTGCGTAAACCCACCGCGCTGGACCACAGCGGCGACACCAGCTGCTGGCAATCCGGGGACGACGAATGGAGCTGCCCCCACCCCCACGCCTTCAATGATTCGGTGCTGACGATGAGCGGCGAAGCCTTCGCCCGCATGAAGGCGCAGATTCACAACGACGCCGCCGGCTGGGATGACCTGGCAAATATCCTGACGATGGAATCCGAGCCCCAGGACCCGGAGCTAATCAAGGGCAATTTCACCCACGAAGAACTCACCGAGTACGGCTACGGACTGGTGATCCCGGTGGGTATGGCCAATGATTACTGGGGCTACATGCCGGCCTACCGTGAGTACCGCGCGCATGATCACTACCGCAAGGCCCTGAACGGGCTGGGTCCGCATGGGGCGGACTTTCTGGCGACCCGCCTGAGTCGTCTTGCCGCTTCGCTGAACGGCCACCCCGGGCAGCCGCTGAACATTCTGGATACCGCCTTCGCTGCCGAATCGGCCCGTGCCGAACTGGTTGCCCAGGCTTTGGGCGAGCTGGCCGCGACGGTGACGCCGGTTTACGAATCCCTGTTGCCGAATGACGGCGGCACTCCCGCGATCACGCGCCAGCCCCGTGGGCAAATCGCCCGCTTTGACGCGGCGTCCATCAGCTGGATTGGCGGCTCGACCTACGAGGGTTTTCCCGAAGTGATCGTCGAACGACAAACCGCTGACGGCTGGGCGATCGCGGGCACGCTGGACGGCGAGATTCAGCTTCACGTTCAATTCCCGGCCTCCACCCAACTGGTTGACCAGGAGGGTGGCTTCTCGATTCCGGATGTCCCGGAACTGGTGGAATGGGCATCCGGTGGCTTTGAATGGAACTGGACAGCGAATTTCGAAATCTTTGCCTCTGAATTGCCGCTGCCCGAACCCACCAGCACTGCCCGCCCCACGCAACCCTACTTGACGCCTGCCGGCAACTACCGCTTCCGTATCAGCGGCAACCACCGTGGCAGCGGCACCTACACGCTCACCAGCGACGTTTTTACCGTTCGCAACGCCGCGCCGATCACCGCCTCCAACCTGACGCTAGCGGGTAATGCGCTGAGCTTCGATGTGGGCCCGGTGAACAGTTACACAACGTTCACCGACGGGACACCACATGACCGCCCGCAAATCGAGGTGGCGACACCCCGTGTCTTCGGCCCCATCGACTACCCGGACAGCTATGTCACCGAATTCCCCTGGATTCGCGAAGAGCGCAACCTGCAGCGCTACCAGGAGGGTGAAGAGGATGATCAGGTGTACTGCCACCACTGCACCTTCCGCCCCTGGATCAATGTGGGTGAACCCGCCGAAGTCTGCGCATCCCTGGTGCGCGGCGGCGATGTGGTGGAGCGCAGCTGTCAGGCCTCTGCTCTCGGCGAAACGGCCTGGCAAGTACGTTTTGGTCGTGCCCCGCAAACCGGCGATACCGTTGCCGTACTCCCGGGGGACATCACCGATGCCCTGGGGCAGACCAATGCGGAAGCCTTCAGCCTGGAAGTCCGCTAATGCGTCAACTGGGTCTCTGCACGTTGGCGTTGATCAGCACGCTGATCGCGGGTTGCGATGGGGGACGGCCAGAGGTGGCGGACACGGCTCGGATTGCGCGCTCCTCCGCCCCGGCCCCGTTCCTGGTTGGCACGGCGAAATCCAACCATGACCCGCAGGCGCCGCTGTGTGTCGGTGGGGGCGCGTCATTTTGCGGGCGCAAGGTGGACCCCGTCGCACCCGGCGCCATCCGTGACACCTTGTGGGCGCGCGCCATGGCCATTACCGGCTCCAACGACCAGACATTCATCCTCATCACCACCACCAATATCGGCTATTTCCTGGCCTACAAAGAGGGGGAAGGCGCAGGGTCAGGTATCTACGACATGCGCCTGCGCATTGCCGAAGCGACCGGCGTACCTTCGACCCACATCGTGGTCGTCAGCGACCACTCGCATAACGGCCCCGATACCGTGGGTATCTGGGGCGGCGTAGACGCCGACTACAAGGCCATCACGGCCGATGCCGTTGTCGATGCGGCCATCCGCGCCTATACCGGCCGCAAGCCGGCCATCCTCAGGGCCGCCGCCATCAATCAGAATGAAAACCCCGTCCCCGGCGTTCCACGGTTGGACTCCTCCTACAACACGGCACCGGGACTGGATCCGGCGAATGGCAACCCGAGCAACGAGTTTCGCGTGCTGGTCGCGGACGCAGCCGACAGCGGCGAACGCCTGCTCACACTGATGAACTATGGCCCCCACGCCACAGTCATCAACGGCGTCGCCAAAGACCAGGTATCCGGCGACTGGGCGGCCTGGGGCCCGCAGGAAGCCGAAGCGTTGTTCGGCGGCTTCGGTCTGGCGGCGATTGGCAGCGTGGGCTCCACGGACTGGAACAAGGTGGGTGGCGAGGCCGAAGAACGCGAGGGCGAAGCCCGGCAGCGTTTACGGTTGCTGCTCAGCACGGCTCAGGACCATTTGCAAACCGTGACCGGCGATACGGTGCAGATTGAATCCGTCTTCATCCGGGAGCTCATCACACAACCGGTGCTGCTGGCCAATTACAAACCGCGTGCCCCGACAGACAGCGCTGACAGCCCTCTGCAACACCAGGACATTCGCATCGATCGCGCGCTGACACCGCCCTTCCTGCAGGGCGCGCTGTTCGGCACCTATGTATCGGCCATCCGCATCGGCGACCTGTTCATTTCCACCTTCCCCGGAGAGCCTTTCGGCGAGCTGGAATACGCGCTCAATGGCGGCGGTGGCGTGCAGGGCCCCCGTCAGCATTTCCTGCTCGGCGCGGCGAATGATTTCTTCGGCTACATGACCTTTCGCGACGAGACCTATCAGCAAACCTTTGCCACCGGCGCCACCTGGATTGCCGGCTGCCCGGAGCAGGAATACATCTACGACCCGCTCGGCCAGGAATATGACGGTGCCTGCTCGGATCACTGGAGTTTGATGGTATCGCCCACCATCGGCCAGCACATCGTCTGCACCTTGCAGAACGCAGCGGAGGCCATCGGTTTCACCGCCGGCGATCAAGCCGCAAACTGCAGCGCACTGACCGCACTGGACGGCCTTGCACCACCAACGGAAATCGGCACGGCCCCGTAAAGACGGGGCGGCATGTTTGCAGCAGAATTCGCTCCATGGCAGTGAATTCGTTGCCGCCTTGCCATGCTGAGTCACCGATTACGGAAGCGTGATCCCCCTGTTGCACTTTACGTTGACGTTAACGTAAGATCCGCAAGGCATCATGACGGAGCGAGACGTGAAAACCAAACGCGATTACACCATCTCGGAGCTGGCCGCCGAGTTTGATGTCACCACGCGTGCGATTCGCTTCTACGAGGAGAAAGGCCTGCTCACCCCGCGCCGATCCGGACAGACCCGCCTTTACAGTGCCGCCGACCGCATCACCCTGAAGCTGATCCTGCGCGGCAAGCGCCTGGGACTGACGCTGGAGGAAAGTGGCGATCTGATCCGCATGTACGAACCCGGTTCCAGTAACCGCGCGCAGCTCGAGCGCCTCATAGACCGCATCCAGAAAAGGCGCGAAGACCTCGCGCAACAACTCGAAGAAATCAAGATCACGCTGAGTGAACTGACCGAAGCCGAACAGCGAGCTCAGGATGCACTCGACGCCTTGCCCATTCATTAGCCCGGCTTTGCTCAAGCCCAACGAGACACCGAACCCATGAACACTCCCTACCCCACATTGAATTTCAACCTGGGCGACGAAATCGACATGCTGCGCGACAGCGTCTACCAGTTCTGTCAGGCCGAGCTGGCACCGCGCGCCGAAGAGATTGACCGCAGCAACGAATTCCCCATGGACATGTGGAAAAAGTTCGGTGACATGGGCCTGCTGGGCCTAACGGTGAGCGAGGAATACGGCGGCACCAACATGGGCTATCTCGCGCATTGCGTGGCCATGGAGGAAATCAGCCGCGCATCGGCTTCGGTGGCGCTGTCCTACGGTGCGCATTCGAATCTCTGCGTCAATCAGATTTTCAAGAACGGCAACGACGCCCAACGGGCCAAATACCTGCCGAAACTGGTCAGCGGCGAGCATGTCGGCGCCCTGGCGATGTCGGAACCCAATGCCGGCTCCGATGTGGTGAGCATGAAGTTGCGCGCCGACCGTAAAGGCGATCGCTTCATCCTCAATGGCAACAAGATGTGGATCACCAACGGCCCGGATGCCAATACCTATGTGATCTACGCCAAAACCGATGTCAACGCCGGGTCCGGTGGTATCACCGCGTTCATCGTCGAACGCGATTTCCCCGGCTTCAAACGCGCTCAGAAGCTCGACAAGCTGGGCATGCGCGGCTCCAACACCTGCGAGCTGGTATTCGAGGATTGCGAAGTTCCGGAAGAAAACATCCTGGGCAAGGAAGGTGGCGGTGTCCGCGTACTGATGTCCGGGCTGGATTACGAGCGCACCGTGTTGTCGGGTGGTCCGATTGGCATCATGCAGGCCTGTCTGGATATCGTTTTGCCCTACGTCCATGAACGCCAGCAATTCGGCCGCCCGATCGGCACCTTCCAGCTCATGCAGGGCAAGGTCGCGGACATGTACACCGAGTTGAACGCCTCGCGGGCTTACCTCTATGCGGTTGCCCAAGCCTGTGATCGCGGTGAAGAGAGCCGCAAGGACGCTGCTGCTGTCATCCTGTACACCGCAGAACGCGCCACGCAGGCCGCGCTGCAAGCCATCCAGGCCCTCGGCGGCAACGGCTACACCAACGAATATGCTGCCGGCCGTCTGCTGCGGGACGCCAAGCTGTACGAAATCGGCGCCGGCACCAGTGAAATTCGCCGGATGCTGATCGGTCGCGAACTGTTCGGCGAGTCGGCCTGAGCTTCACCCGCACGCGATGCCATCCCACCGATAGGCGAGATCGTTCGTCAACAGGACCTTTGACATGCCCATCCTAGGAACCGCGGTCAATCCCCGCGACCCCGACTTTCAGGCCAACGCCGAAAATTTGCGTGAGCAGGTCGCCGACTTGCGTGCACACATCGCAAAAATCGAACAGGGCGGCGGCGAAAAATATCAGCAGCGTCATCGCGACCGCGGTCGCCTGTTGCCGCGTGAACGCATCGAGCACCTGCTGGATCCGGGGTCTGCATTCCTGGAGCTGTCCCAGCTCGCGGCTCTGAATGTCTACGGAGAGGATGTTGCCGCCGCAGGTGTCATCGCCGGCATCGGCCGGGTCTGCGGCGTGGAATGCATGATCGTGGTCAACGACTCGACCGTGAAAGGCGGTTCGTATTACCCGCTCTCGGTCAAAAAGCACCTGCGTGCGCAGACCATCGCAGAGCAGAACCACCTGCCCTGCATCTATCTGGTCGACTCCGGGGGCGCCAACCTCCCACGGCAGGATGAAGTGTTCCCGGACCGTGAACACTTCGGACGTATCTTCTTCAACCAGGCCAACATGTCCGCCAAGGGCATTCCCCAAATCGCGGCGGTCATGGGGTCCTGCACCGCCGGTGGCGCCTATGTGCCGGCGATGGCAGATGAGACCATCATCGTGCGTCAGCAGGGCACGATCTTCCTCGGCGGGCCACCGCTGGTGAAGGCCGCAACGGGCGAAGTGGTGTCGGCAGAAGACCTGGGCGGTGCCGACGTGCACTGCCGCACCTCAGGTGTCGCGGATCACTATGCACATAACGATGCCCATGCCCTGAAACTGGTACGCCGCTGCATTCGTCGCCTGAACCGGAAGAAGCCCCAGCAGATGGACTTCCGCCCCTCCGTGGATCCGTTGTATCCGGCCGAAGAAATCTACGGGATCATCCCGCGCGACAAACGCAAACCCTATGACGTACGCGAGGTCATCGCACGCATCGTGGATGGCTCGGAGTTCGACGAGTTCAAGGCGCTGTACGGCACCACGCTGGTCTGTGGCTTCGCCCGCATTTTCGGCATGCCGGTGGGCATCCTTGCCAACAACGGCATCCTGTTCTCCGAATCGGCACAAAAAGGTGCGCACTTCGTGGAGCTCTGCTGCCAGCGCAAGATTCCGCTGCTTTTCCTGCAGAACATCACCGGCTTTATGGTCGGCCAGCAATACGAAGCCGGCGGTATCGCCAAACATGGTGCCAAGCTGGTTACGGCTGTGGCTTGCGCCCAGGTTCCAAAGCTCACCGTACTCATCGGTGGCAGTTTTGGCGCCGGCAACTACGGGATGTGCGGACGCGCTTACGACCCGCGTTTCCTGTTCATGTGGCCCAACGCGCGCATTTCCGTAATGGGCGGCGAACAGGCCGCCGGAGTGCTGGCGCAGCTGAAACGAGACCAGAAAGAGCGCGCCGGTGAAAGCTGGAGCGCTGAAGAAGAAGCCGCCTTCAAACAGCCGCATCTGGATACCTACGAGCAACAAGGCCACCCCTACTACGCCTCGGCCCGTCTCTGGGACGATGGCGTGATCGACCCGGCCGATACCCGCATGGTGCTGGGTCTGGCCTTATCCGCGGCCCTGAACGCCCCCATCAAAGACACGCAGTTTGGCGTGTTCCGCATGTAAACAGGTTGCATTCACGATGTTCACAAAAATACTGATTGCCAACCGCGGCGAAATCGCGTGCCGGGTCATTCGCACCGCCCGACGCATGGGAATTGCGACCGTGGCCGTTTACAGTGATGCCGACCGCAACGCGATGCATGTCGAGATGGCGGACGAAGCCGTGCACATTGGCCCCGCGCCCGCACGTGAGTCTTATCTGGTCATCGACCGCATCATCGACGCCGCCCAGCGCACGGGTGCGCAGGCGATTCATCCGGGCTACGGGTTCCTCTCGGAAAATGCCGCGTTCGCCCGACGCTGCGAAGCCGAGGGTCTGGTGTTCATCGGCCCGCCAGTCGGCGCCATCGAAGCCATGGGTTCCAAATCCGCCGCCAAATCTCTGATGGAAAAAGCCGGCGTCCCTCTGGTTCCCGGCTATCACGGCGATGATCAGAGCAAAGACGTGCTCCAGGGTGCGGCCGACGCCATGGGCTACCCGGTACTGCTGAAGGCCGCTGCGGGTGGTGGCGGCAAAGGCATGCGCCGCGTTGATAGCGCGGACGAATTCGACGCGGCACTGGCCGGGGCCATGCGCGAGGCCGCGGCAAGCTTCGGCGATCAGCACATGCTGGTTGAGAAATACCTGCTCACACCGCGCCACGTCGAAATCCAGGTCTTCTGTGACAACCATGGCAACGGGGTCTACCTGTTCGAGCGTGATTGCTCCATGCAGCGCCGGCACCAGAAAGTGGTCGAGGAGGCGCCGGCACCGGGGATCTCACCGGATCTGCGCCAGGCCATGGGCGAAGCGGGCCTGCGGGCTGCTCAGGCGATCAACTATCGCGGCGCGGGCACCGTGGAGTTCTTGCTGGACCGCGATGGCCAGTTCTACTTCATGGAAATGAATACCCGGCTGCAGGTTGAGCATCCGGTCACCGAAATGATCACCGGCCAGGATCTGGTGGAATGGCAGCTTCGGGTCGCTGCCGGGCAGGCTCTGCCCTGCGCACAGGAAGACCTCCGCATCAACGGGCACGCGATCGAAGTACGGATCTATGCGGAATCGCCCGAGCAAGGGTTCCTTCCGCAGACCGGCTGTCTGGATTACCTCGCCGAGCCCGAATGCGGAACCCATGTCCGTATCGATAGCGGGGTTCGTCAGGGTGACTCCGTAACCGCAAACTATGACCCGATGATCTCCAAATTGATCGTCTGGGATGAGACCAGGGAGATGGCGCTGTCTCGTCTGCATGCCGCGCTGTCCGACACCATCATCGAGGGGCTGAACACCAACCTGGATTTTCTTTACCGGCTGACCGGTACCGCCGAATTCCGCAGCGGGGATGTCGATACCAACTATATCGATAACCACCTGGATGACCTGTTGGTCACTCCCACGCAGCGCAACCCGGAACTGCTGCCGATGGTCGCGCTCTCCCTGGCATTAAGTGAAAAACAACGCGCGGAAGATCGGGCACGTCAATCCCCTGAACCCGGCTCACCGTGGCATCTTTCCACCGGCTGGCGCATGAATCAGGACGACCGCCAACGGCTGGCCATACGGATCGGTGAGGACGAGTTCGAGTTCGTGACCTACCCACAGCGCGATGCCGACGGCCTACGCTACAAAGTCGTGCTGGGCGAACAGAGCTGGCTGGCTCGTGGTCACCTGCAAGCTGCAGCACCGAACACCTGGACCCTTCGGGTGGAGGTTGATGGCCACCGGCAATCGGTACATCTGTACCGGCATGCCGACAACTTCAGCATGCACACGGCGCATGATGTCTTGCACTTCTCGCTGGTACAACCGGACACCGGGGATGAGGACAACTCATCGGATACTGCACTCAATGCCCCGATGAACGGTGTCATCGTCACGTTGCTTGCGGAGGTGGGCAGCGCGGTCACCAAAGGCAGTCCGCTGCTAGTCATGGAAGCCATGAAAATGGAGCACACGATCCATGCCCCCAGCGCTGGCGTGGTCAAACAATTCCACTACGCCGCCGGCGAGCTGGTGGACGGTGGCGCCTTGTTGCTCGACTTTGAAGCCATCACGGAGAATGCGTAATGGCGGCGCTACCCAAGCAGGCAAGAATTATTGAGGTCGGTCCACGCGACGGCCTGCAGAACGAATCGCAGCCCATCAGCACCGCCGACAAGGTCACGTTGGTCAACCGGCTCGCACAATCCGGAGTTCCTGTGATCGAAACCGGGAGTTTTGTGAGCCCCAAATGGGTACCGCAGATGGCGGATTCCGCCCAGGTTTTCGCCAACATCGAACGCCGCCAGGACGTGCGCTACACGGCATTGACACCCAACCTGCGTGGCCTGGAATCCGCGCTAGCTGCGGGGGTGGATGAAGTTGCGGTATTTGCCGCCGCCTCCGAATCCTTTTCGCAGAAAAACATCAATTGCAGCATTGATGAAAGCCTGGAACGCTTCGCGCCGGTGATGGATGCCGCTGCCGATGCGGGCGTCCCCGTCCGTGGCTACGTGTCCTGCGTCATGGGTTGTCCTTACGAGGGCGACATCGCACCGGAGGCGGTACGCTTGGTCAGCCAAAAGCTGATGGATCTTGGCTGCTATGAAGTGTCTTTGGGAGACACCATCGGTGTGGGAACCGCCGGCGATGTCAAACGCCTGCTCGATGTGATGCTGAAAAGCTTCGACGCCGGCAATCTGGCCATGCACTGCCACGACACCTATGGGCAAGCGCTGACCAATATTTACGCAGCGCTGGAGCACGGCCTCAGCAGTTTCGACAGTTCCATCGCAGGCCTTGGCGGCTGCCCCTACGCCCGTGGCGCGACCGGCAATGTCGCCACGGAAGACGTGATTTACCTGCTCAATGGACTGGGCGTGCAAACCGGAATCGATCTGGGCGCGCTGGTCGATATCGGACATTGGATTTCGCGCACCCTGAATCGACGCAACAACTCACGCGTAGGCAATGCCATCGGCGCGTGTGGCGTGTGAGAGTAGCCAACACATGAACATCCACGACAAGCAGCACACCCTGGAATCTCCGCTGTGGTCCCCGCGACCCGCGCAACAGGAATCCACACCGCTCTACCACTTCATGGCCGAGTATGGACCCGCGCCCTACCCGTCGGACCAGCGTGATGACACCGTAGCGCGGTATCAGGCTTTGTATCAGTGGTCGATCGACCATCCGGCCGATTTCTGGGACGCCGTCGCGCGTTTTGGCGCAGTGCGTTTTGGGCAACAGCCTGAATCCATCATGCAGCCCGGCAGCAAGTTCTACGACACCCGCTGGTTCGAAGGAGCCCGCCTGAATTTCGCGGAAAACCTGCTGCGCCGCCGCGACAACAAACCCGCCTTGATTGGGCTCACCGAGCATGCGCCCCGTGTGGAGATCAGCTACGCCGAACTCTATCGGCGGGTGGAGGAACTGGCGAGCGCGCTGCGTCATGTTGGCGTTGAGGCCGGTGATCGTGTCGCAGGCTTTTTGCCCAATATCCCGGAAACCGTCATTGCCATGCTGGCAACCACAAGCATCGGCGCGATCTGGTCCTCATGCTCACCGGATTTCGGCCTGAACGGCGTAATGGACCGCTTTGGTCAGATCGAACCCAAGGTGCTGTTTACCGCCGATGGCTATGTATACGGAGGCAAACATTGCGACAGCCTGCAACGGGTGCAGCAGATTGCCCAGCGCATTCCGGCTATCGAGCACGTGGTGGTTATCCCGCTGCTGAGTGGCAGCCCGGATATCGGTGCGCTCACCAACGCCTGGACCCTCTCCGAATTCGTTGACCAGACTCTAGTTCAACCGCTGACGTTCGCCCAGCTACCCTTTGATCACCCGCTTTACATCATGTATTCATCGGGAACGACAGGCGTGCCCAAATGCATCGTGCACGGTGCTGGCGGAACGCTGCTGCAACACATCAAGGAGCACCGCCTGCATGTGGGCCTGAACGCAGATGACGTGCTGTTCTACTACACCACCTGCGGATGGATGATGTGGAACTGGCTGGTCAGCGGGCTGGCCTGTGAGGCCACGCTGGTCCTGTACGACGGCTCACCCTTTGCGGACAACGGCCGCTTTCTAATCGACGCCATCGACAGTGAAAACATCAGCATCTTCGGCACCAGCGCCAAGTTCATCGCGGCCCTGGAAAAGACCGGCATCAAGCCGCGGGAATCTCACCGGCTCGACTCGCTGAAAGCCATCCTCTCCACCGGCTCGCCGTTGAGCCATGAGAGTTTTGAGTACGTCTATCGCGACTTCAAATCCGATCTGTGTCTGTCGTCCATCAGCGGTGGCACCGACATCATTTCCTGTTTCGTCCTGGGTAACCCGCTGTTGCCGGTATGGCGCGGCGAAATCCAATGTCGCGGTCTGGGTATGGCGGTGAGTTTCTGGAACGACAGCGGCCAGCCCGTAGTCGGCGAAAAGGGCGAACTGGTGTGTACGGTTCCCTTCCCTTCATGCCCGGTATGTTTCTGGAACGACCCGGACAATCGCAAGTTCGAGAGCGCCTATTTCGACCAATACCCCGGCGTCTGGGCGCATGGGGACTATGGCGAACTGACCGAACATGACGGGATCATCATTCACGGCCGCAGTGATGCGGTGTTGAACCCCGGCGGAGTGCGCATCGGGACAGCGGAAATCTACCGTCAGGTCGAGAAGCTGAATGAAATTCTCGACAGTATCGTCATTGGTCAACAATGGAAAGACGATGTGCGGGTGGTGCTGTTTGTCGTGCTCCGCCCCGGTATCGAATTGAATGATGAGCTGATCACGCAAATCCGGGCCACCATTCGCAGCAATACGACACCACGCCATGTGCCGGCCAAGGTGCTGGCGGTGCCGGAAATCCCCCGCACGATCAGCGGAAAGATCGTCGAGCTCGCCGTACGCAATGTCGTGCATGGTGAACCGGTCAAGAACACCGATGCACTGGCCAATCCGGAGGCCCTCGAACATTTCCGGCAGCGCCCCGAGTTGCAGGAGGATTGACGGGGAGCAAATAGCTCCGGTTTCTCAGCCCACATCCCCTTCCAGCGAGGGTTAAGCACCAGCCACCTGGATGCAACTGCGTGGAATCAGGGCACCCTGATGTCAATCAAGAGTAGAATCCGGCGCCGCACATCCAACAGTCGACAAGCACAGTCCATTGAGCCTGCACGAATACGCCACCGGCCAACGCTGGGTCTCCGATGCCGAACCCGACCTGGGCCTCGGATTAATCATTCAAGCCGAGGAGCGTCTGGTCCGGGTGTTGTTCCCCGCCACCGATGAAGAACGTGCTTATGCCGTAAATGGTGCCCCGCTGAGCCGGTTGCTGCTGTCCGTCGGAGACGAGGCACAGAGCGTAGATGGCTGGAGCCTCACGATTGAGAGCATCGCTGAGAACGCCGGATTGGCACTGTATGCAGGCGTCCGCACCGACACTGGAGAACAGACGACGCTTCCGGAGACCCGTTTGGCGCATGACGTTCAAGTGAACGCGCCCAGCGACCGACTGTTTACCCATCAATTTGATAGCAACGCCTGGTTCGAGCTTCGCCATGACAGCATGCTGCATCGTGCTGAGCTCGAACAGAGCCCACTGCGGGGCCTGCTGGGAGCACGCATTTCCGCCATACCTCATCAGCTGTTCATCGCCCACACGGTGGCGCATCGCTATGCCCCCCGCGTCTTGCTGGCCGATGAAGTCGGTTTGGGAAAAACCATCGAAGCCGGTTTGATCCTGCATCACCAGCTGGTCACCGAACGTGCTCAACGCGCCGTGATTGTTGTTCCGCAGCCTCTGATCAGCCAATGGGTGCTGGAATTGATGCGTCGCTTCAACCTGGACGCAGCCATATTTGACGAAGAGCGCTGTGCTGAAGCCGAAGCGTCTACCGGAGATAATCCGTTTGCCTCGGAGCAATTGGTGCTGTGCAGCCTGGATTTCCTGGTGCGTCACCCAAAGCGGGCAGAACAGTTGCACACGGTCGACTGGGATCTGCTGATTGTTGATGAAGCCCATCATCTGCGGTGGTCAGAAAACCCCGACGCCGTCAGCGCCGAGTACAGGTTGATTGAAAGCCTTGCGGAAACCATTCCGGGCTTAATGCTGCTCACCGCAACTCCGGAGCAATTGGGCTATGCCAGCCATTTCGCACGGCTGCGTTTGCTAGACCCCGATCGTTTTCAAAGTCTTGAACAGTTCACCGCAGAGCAGGCGCATTTTGTCGAGGCCGCGCAACAAGTTGACGCCCTTCTCGAGCAGGGCCGTGACTCGGAAGTGAGCGATTTGCTGGACCGCCACGGCACCGGCCGGGTGCTGTTCCGCAACTCGCGCATGCATGTCAAAGGTTTTGCTCGACGAGAAAAGCAAGGCTACGCGCTGGACAATCCCTACGCGGAATGGTCACTTCATCCGGAAACCGACGCCTCTGCAGATTGGGTGGAAACAGATCCCCGCGTTCGCTGGCTACTGAACTGGCTGCGCGAATCCAAACAAAAAGCCCTGGTTATCTGCGCGCACCAGAACACGGCAACCGCGCTCGAGCACTATCTTCACTTTCAGAATGGCATCCGCAGCGCCGCCTTTCACGAGGGGCTGGGCCTGCTTGCACGTGATCGCGCCGCAGCCTGGTTTGCCGCGGATGATGGCGCGCAGGCTTTGATTTGCTCCGAAATCGGAAGCGAAGGTCGCAACTTCCAATTTGTTCAGCATCTGGTTCTGTTCGATCTCCCTACCGAACCCGACCTGCTGGAGCAACGCATCGGGCGGCTTGATCGCATCGGCCAGACCGGCACGGTGCATATCCACGTTCCCTACCTGAAAAGCTCGCCGCAAGAGCTGCTGTTCCGTTGGTATGACGAAGGACTCTCAGCCTTCACCCGCTTCAGCCATGCCGGCAGTTCTCTGCGGTCAATGTATGCCCCACAAATTGAAGCCGGTTTGGTGGACCCCGCTGGCGTCGATCTGGAATCGTTGATTCAGGACACTCGGCAGAAACATGCCGAACTCACCGAGCAACTGGAGCATGGACGCGACCGCCTGCTGGAACTGAGTTCCTGCCGGGACGACATCGCGCATCCGCTACGTGACCAGCTGATTGACGCCAATGATGACCCGGCGTTACTGCGCTACCTGGACATGCTCTGCGATTGCTTTGGTATCGAAACCGAGCCACTCGACGCGCACAGCATGGTTTTGCGCCCCACCACAGGGTATGAAGAAGGCTTCAAAGACATCAGCGAAGATGGAACGTCATTTACCGCCGATCGAGCAACCGCACTGGCAAAGGAAGACTTCAAGTTCCTAAGCTGGGAACACCCGCTCATCACCGAATCATTTGATCGCGTTCTCGGTGGGCATCGAGGCAACACCGCGTTGGGCGTTATCCAGGGCACTGCTGTAGAACCCGGTACCTTGATGCTGGAATGCCTGTTCCAGGCCAGTGTCGTCGCACCGCGCCGACTGCAAATTGGCCGTTATCTTCCGCCTCAGTTGATACGCCTGGTCATTGACCACAAGCTGCGTTTCGTTGAAGAACGATTGCCCTTTGACGGAATACGCGGACAAACCCACAACATCGCCCTGGCACGCGTTAAACCGGTGTTACTGGCTCAAAAAGCCACACTGATCCGCATGCTCGAAATGGCCCATTCCGAAGTCGCACCGAAGCTCCAGGATCTGGTTACCCGTGCTAATGCACGCATAAACCAGGAACTGGTCCCGGAGTTGGAGCGCTTGCGCTATCTCAAGACCGTGAACCCAAATGTGCGAGAGGTCGAAGTCACCCAACTTGAGGAAGTCATCAACCAGGTACGAACAGCGGTCAGTCAGGCAACGGTCCGTTTTGCCGGTGTACGGGTGCTGATCAGCAACTAGGATCAGCAATAGCGACGCACCGGTGCATGGTCAGGATCACGCGCCACCATTCCTGATCACAACACGACATCGCCGACAAACACGCATCGCTTATCTCGTGAGCAAAGAGATGCGGTAATCGCTTGGTAAAACGCTGACCCCCCAAAAAAAAGGCTCTTTGCGCGTTAAGTGATGACAGGCTCGTGGAATGAGCCTGTGTGCTGCGATTGTCGACCGTAACCGGCGTTTCGCCGGCTCGTCACGGGAGAAGATCGATGCGCGAACACGAATGGAAGAACTGGCTGAAGGGATTGCAGGATCTCAGCCCTAGGCAGAGGCAATCTGTCATGGAGCAGCTGCATATCCCGAACGAGGGTCAGCAGGTTCTGGAGCAGGTTGAATCGGCGGGTTCGAGTGGTCGCTGTTGCCCCCACTGTGCGAGCGAGCGTTTGGTGCGCAATGGGCAGGCAAATGACCTGCAGCGTTACAAATGCCGGGCGTGTGGCAAGACCTTCAATGCCCTGACGGGCACGCCCTTAGCCCGCCTTCGCCAGCGCCACAAATGGCATGCCCAGGCCCGCGTTCTGGACGAAGGGCTCACGGTACATCAGGCAGCGGAACGGCTGCAGGTTGCCCGCAGCACAGCCTTTCGTTGGCGGCACCGGTTCCTACGGGCCGCGCATCAGGTGAAATCGACACGCCTCAGCGGCATTGCCGAAGCCGATGAAACTTTCCTATTGCGCTCAAGCAAGGGCCAGAAAGTCACGGGGCGAAAGCCGCGTCGTCGCGGCGGGCATGCCCGCACCCGAGGAACCGGTGACGACCACGTGCCAATACTGGTGGCGCGAGATCGTTCCGGCAGCAGTACGGATTTCATTTTGTACCGCTGCAGCAAGAAGGAAATCCTCGCCTCGCTGACTCCGGTGCTCGCATCCGACGCGGTGCTTTGCACCGATGGCAGCTCGGCCATGGCCAGTGCCGCTGCTCATCTGGGCATTGAGCACCACGCCCTGGTCGGGACAACCGGTAAGCGTGTACGCGGCCCTTGGCACATCCAGAACGTCAACGCCTATCACTCACGCCTCAAGAACTGGATTCGTCGCTTCCGAGGCATCGCCACCAGCTACCTCAACCACTACCTCGGATGGTTTCGCACCGTTGATCGACACGCTCCTCATCACGTCGACCCGACAAATTTGCTCAATCTGGCTCTGGGCCGTTTTGCCCATCCCTAGGTAATGCGCAAAGAGCCAAAAAAAAAGCCCGACCGTTTAAGGTCGAGCTTTTTTGGGATAAATGCCTGGCAGTGCCCTACTCTCACATGGGGAAGCCCCACACTACCATCGGCGATGCACCGTTTCACTTCCGAGTTCGGGATGGGATCGGGTGGTTCCAGTGCTCCATTGCCGCCA
>JBFIER010000003.1:0-303663 GCA_041603255.1 Oceanococcaceae bacterium
AATGATGGAATTTCCACCCAGAAGCACCGAAAACCGGAAGTGATGCCACCGCAAAGGGCATCAAGGAAAACTTTGGCCGGCTGAAATTCCATTCCGCCGAAGCCTCGCGCCGATTGGCCGCGAGTTTTTCAACAGCATCGGCACAACTCAGGCGTAGACGGCTCGACGTGAGCGGCTGGTCTGGAGCAGGTTGCTGCCGTTGGAGTGCTGAAGATCAGTTTTCTTAATCTTGCTGATCAGGCTGCCGATCAGGCGGATGTCGGTTGGTGGACGGAAGTGAAGGTTCAACGTCGATCTGTTCCTTTCACCCAGCGTCAGTCATCCGACTCATCAATATCTCGGTTATCAAGGTTTGGATTGACGTTCTTAGCGAGTTCACTCCCGCTGCGGAAATTCGCATCAAGAGCCGGGTCGGTTTTGGGTACGGGGCCAATGGGGCGATCTGGCATGCAAACGCGATTGATTCGACGGCGGGGAGCTCGACCCGTGCAGGGGCCCGACCAATGCCCGCAAGTCAGATACGGTTGCTTTATTCGTGCTCAGGGCGCTTGAACCTTGGTGACTTGCTGTGCCGTTCGATTTTCTTCATATATTTGAAGCGGGTGGCAAGTGATCGTTGAATGGATCGCGTTTTGATTCGCTGTGCGCGGTTTCCGTTCCAGTGACCCTGGATGATGGCCCTGCGTTTTCGGTTCACATGAACGGAAGTGCTCCCGCAAAATCAATACACAGAATATGGTCAGGCATTGAGGATTCCTCTTTCTTTGATCAGTGTGCTGGTGCGCCGGCTCATTTCGCGAGCCTGATCCAGCCTGAAGGCGATAATTCGCCTTCTCGGCTTTTTCAGCCGATGGACGTCGGTTCTAGGCAGAATCGTTTGGCTTTTCGGGCCATTCCGTTAACCGCCGAATGACATCAGCACGTTCAGTGGCCAGTGCCTTCCAATGGGTTTCAGATGTGGTGAGCTTTGACACGGTTTGCCTTAGCTCATGAACGAGAGATTGGGCTTCCGATAGTTCTGTTGAGACGTGAGCAATCTGCTGTTCAAGCAACTCCACCCGGTTTCGAGCGTCCTGAGCGCCAAGCTCTGCATTAGCGACCTGCTCATCGGCCATTTCAACGATGGAATCCAGCACGGGTTGCAGCTGCTTTCGGGACAATGACATCCACTCTTTCAATAGCCCCCGGTAGCGCACTTCAATTTCCGGGGGAAGGCGGACATGCGATTCGAGGTCATCACTGGCCAGGGCCATTCGAGCGGCTTTGCGAGCGGCCACAGCCCGAGACCGCTGGCATCCACCAGCGGCTTCAATGATGGACGTCAGCGTCGGAAGCTCTCCATCTTGTCGGGCAAGGGTGAGGACAATGCTGGTCAGCTCGTCATCCGAAAGCTTGGCCTTGCGACCGGAACCGTTCGGAACGGTGTTCGGAACGTTCTGCATGGCAACTCCCCCTAAGCGGCATCATCAAGACGACCGTTACGAGCCCGGTCGATCATGACGTCGGTGGCATCGGCGTGATGCACCAACTGGGCATCGGGAAACTGCCGTCGAAAGATTTTCGGTAGCGCCAGCCAGCTCAGGATTTCCGTCAGGCGTGATGCTCCATCAGGCCACTCTTTCCCCATGCGGTTAATTGCGTGGAATGTCATCGGGAGCGCCAGGGGCTCGTGCCTCAACACCGTCGTCACGGCTCCACGTGGGCCTTTTTGAACTTGAAGGGCTTTTCCGATGTCGTGGAGGAGGGCGGCCACGATGATGACGTCCACCCGTGCGGAATCATTGGGGTGAATGCGACGGGCATTTTCTTCGGCCAGAAGCGCAACCGACACGCTGTGGGCAAGCAGTCCGCCGGCGTAATTGTGGTGGTACTTCCAGCCTCCCATGGCTGTAAGGAACTGAGAAGAACACTCTTCGAGGATGTCGGCCAGACAGCGTCGGGCGGCGGGAACCGAGATGCGATCAATGAGATCTACCAACTTCTGCAGACTCGCGTGAACGGCGGATGGACACTGAGCGTGGGGTAAAACCCGGGCAATGTTCTCGGGAATCTCACCGAGGGACCAGGAATGCAGGATTCCCCCGACAAGCGTTCCAAAGGCACGGGGCTCGATGTCGGCCTGAATGACCATCCCGCTTTTCAGCTCGTGAGCACGGTCCTGTATCGCTGGAGCAATGAGGACGTGCGCCTCGCCCGAAAAGTCCGATAGGTGGACCTGATAGTTCAGACGCCCAAACTTCTCGTTCCAGGTGTCGCGCCGGCCGAAGATTCGGCAGGCGCAGGAAACAGACTGACCAAAGTGATCCGGGAACTGCTTGATGGCAATCATGCGCAGACCTCCTGAATTTCGCTGAGACGTTTTTCCAGGCGCGGCAGCAGGATCTGCACGCAATGCTGGGAGAGCTCGATATCGGGCCGGGAAAGCTCCTGGGACACCCAGCAGGCGACAGCCTCTCGGTTGTCGCGTGCGTTGAGTGGAGCCAGGAACGGAACGAGAGCCGTCCCGTGCTGGATGTTGAGTGCGTAGGAAAGCGCATCCGCCAATTGATTGACTTGGCGCGAATAGGCCATCCGCCGGGTCGAGGCTTCGAGCGCCTTGATATCAATGGGCATGAGTCACCTCCGTCGTGCGAGCACCCGAAACCAGGACGTCGAACGCACTCCCGTCCCGTCGTGTGAGATTGGGGACGTAGCGGGAATAGGTCTTGAACAGCATTTCCGTATTCGCGTGCCCCATCTGTCGGGCAATCCACTCCGGGTTCTCTCCGGCGGCCAGCCAGAGTGTCGCTGTTGTGTGGCGCGTCTGATACGGACGGCGTTTTTCCAGCCCGACATGACGAAGCAGGGGATACCAGACCCGGTTGGTGAAATTGTTCAAGTCAATGGGATGGCCTTGGCTGTTGCAGAAGACGTACTCGGACAGGCCGTGGGAGTTCGCCATCTGGCGCGTTAGGGCGTCATAGACCGGTTGGCTCATGTCGATTTCGCGGGCCGACTCCTCGGTCTTTACGTCATCGTCCTCATTCAGGACGATGGACTCCCGAATCAGGATCTGACGGCGGTCGAAATCGACATACTTGCGCTTGAGCCCGTTGAGCTCTCCGCTGCGCATGGCAGTGAAGAAACGGACGATCAGATAGTCGCGATAGTCGGCACGCACCGTATTAATAAGTGTCCAGACTTCATCGATAGCGAAGGGGAAGACATCGGGCTTGCGAACCTTGAGGTATTTCAGTTTCCCCACGGGTTCGCTAAAGTGAAATTGGTTGGCCGCTTCATGAAGGATCTGTCGCAAGATTTGCACGATCCGGTTGATGGTCTTATTGGATAGCGTTTTGTTCCCATTCCGGCCTTGGACTTTGGCGAGTGCGGTCCGGAGATTGAGAACGTCAGCTCGTGTGATTTGGCCAACCTCTTTTTCCCCAAAGTGGGGGATCAGGTGGCGATCGAGCGTGGAGCGCACCGTCGCCAGATGCGACCGGCGCCAGCTGATGCTGAACTGATCAAACCAGGTTTCGGCGAACTCATCGAAGCGCGGTGTTGAGGGAGTGGCTTCGATCACCGTTGCTGTCGGTACGGCATCGACAAACTTCTCGGCGTTCTTGCTGCCGGGGAAGTACTTCGGATAGTCGAAAGTGCCCAGCGTGATTTCTGCCTCGATCTTGTCGAGCACCTTCTGCATGGTCTTCCTGTTAGCCGGTGTGTCCGAAAGCTTTGTGTACTCCCGGCAACGTTTGCCGTGATAGCGGAAGTCGAAAAAGAGCAACTCGCCTCGGCTGTTAATGCTAGCCATGGCAAACACCTCCACTTGCCATAGGAATGGCGATGACGCTGGGTGTGGCAAGTTGCATGTCTGCCTCGATGGCTTCCCAGATGTAGAGAATTTTCCGGCCGCCAAAAGGACGGAAGTAGTGCTTGCCTTCAAGGAGTACAGAATCCTTGAGGCGTTCGCGAATTGTGCGAGCGTCGTACTTGATCTTTTTCGACAGCTCATTGGTGGTGAGATAGGTCATGGTCTAGTACACTCCTATGCAGTTGAATGACTTCGCATGTAGCGAATACGCATCATGCAAAACCTATTATGCACATCCTGGGATGTTCTGCAACTACCTATGTAGCGTGTACGCAACGTGTCTATTAAGTTCAAGCTGAAAGAACAGATCGCGAATAAAGAATTTCGCGAGCGCAGGGTCGTGCAACTGAAGGAAATCGCTGAGGCGACGGGTGTGCACCGAGTAACGCTGTCCAAGCTGGCAAACAACAAGCGCTACAACGTTGGGATCGACACGTTGGACAAGCTGTGTGCCTACTTCGAATGCGGCCTGGGTGACCTTGCTGAATTTGTCCCTGAAGACGACTGACCAATAAACCCGACGGTCAAAGACTTGGTGTTACGTCATCGCAACCCAGCCATTGTGGTCGCAATATGGTCGCAATACGGTCTCAATCCCAGATCTGATGCGAAAATTGGACAGCGTCATTGAGGCTTCCGGGGCGTGGTGTCCAGAAGGTCCTGCGCAGCGCCAAACAAGGTGGCGGTTGTAAGTGTATGAAATGATTGATTGTCATGTGCTTGCCTTGCGCTGTGGCGCCTGTTCCCGCTATAGTGCGCGTCTGCCTACCGACGTGTGCAAACACTTCAGTAGACCTCCGGTGCGGGGTGGAGCAGCCAGGCAGCTCGTCGGGCTCATAACCCGAAGGTCGCAGGTTCGAATCCTGCCCCCGCTACCAAGTTTTTCGCGAAAGCGAGAAAAAGGGCCCCTCAGAGGGCCTTTTTTGTTGCCTTCGCAAATGGATGATCACCGAAAAGTGTCTTTGGTCAATGACATAGAAGCTTTACTGACGCCCACCGTTGAGGGTTTGGGCTACGAATTGCTTTGCCTGGAATTGGGCCAGGACAGCGGCGACACGCTGCTCCGGTTATACATTGACAGCGAAACAGGCATCGGCATCGATGACTGTGAGAAAGTGAGCCGGGCGGTCAGTGCGCAGTTGGAGATCGATGATCCCATCGCGGGCGCCTACCGCCTGGAAGTGTCTTCGCCCGGTTGGGATCGACCCCTCGCCAAGCCGGATCATTTCCGCGAGTACATTGGTAGCGAAGCCAAGATCCGGACAGGTTTGCCGATCATTGATCGGCGCAATTTTCGGGGGCGCATCCGTGCCTTTGAAGACGATGCGGTTCACCTTGAGGTGGACGGCGAATTATTTGTTATTCCCCTGGTAGAGATCGAGCGGGCCCGTTTGGTGCCGGATGACTCTGGCCGGGGCAAGTCGTAGGAAGTCGAGGTTCCTTGTCATGAGTAAGGACGTACTAAGAGTAGTGGAAGCGTTTTCGGCCGAGCGAGATCTCGAGCCGGAAGAAATCTTCCTGGCCATGGAGGCGATGTTGGTCGCCGCCACGCGCAAGCGTTATGGTGAAGACTTCGACATCCGGGTCACGATTGATCGTGAAACCGGCGATTACGACACCTTCCGGCGTTGGAAGGTAGTGGATGACGAAGATCCCGAGTTCGAAGGCCCCGTGCGGCAGGTTCTGCTCGAGCGTGCCAAGCAGCTCAAGGACGGCGTTCAGGTCGGTGATTACATCGAAGAGGAACTGGAATCCATCGATTTCGGTCGGATTTCCGCGCAGGCTGCCAAGCAGCATCTGGTGCAGAAAATTCGCGAGTTCGAGCGTGCCAAAGTCGCCGAGCAGTACGGCGAGCGCATCGGCACGCTGGTCAGCGGTGAAGTCAAACGCATTGACCGCGGTAACCTGATTCTGGATCTGGGTAACAACGCCGAGGCCATCGTGCCGCGCGAGTGGCAGATTCCCCGTCAGCCGGTGCGTCCGCATGACCGCATTCGCGGCTACCTCAAGGAAATTCGCACCGAAGTGCGCGGCCCGCAGCTGTTTGTCAGCCGCACGGCCCCTGAACTGATCATGGAGCTGTTCGAGCTGGAAGTGCCAGAAATCGGCCAGGGTCTGATCGAACTAAAAGGCGCGGCACGCGACCCGGGTTCGCGCGCCAAGATCGCCGTCCAGGCCAAAGACCGCCGGATCGACCCGGTTGGCGCTTGCGTTGGGATGCGCGGCTCGCGTGTGCAATCGGTCACCAACGAGCTGGCCGGTGAGCGTGTGGATATCGTGCTGTGGGATCCAAACCCCGCGCAGTACGTCATCAACGCCATGGCGCCCGCCGATGTGGAATCCATCATCGTGGATGAAGACAGCCACAGCATGGATATCGCCGTTGCCGAGGACAAGCTGGCGCAGGCCATCGGCCGGGGTGGGCAAAACGTTCGCCTGGCGTCCGAACTGACCGGCTGGAAGCTCAACGTGCTTTCTGCTGAAGATGTACAGAAGCGTCAGGACGAAGAGGCGAGCAAGGTGCTCGAACTGTTTGTCGAGCAGCTGGACGTCGACGAAGAATTGGCGACGATTCTGGTCCAGGAAGGGTTCACCACCCTGGATGAAGTGGCCTATGTGCCCGTCGAAGAAATGCTGGAAATTGAAGAATTCGACGAGGACATCGTCGAAGAGCTGCGCAGCCGCGCGCGTGACGCGCTGCTGACCAGCGCCATCGTGAAAGCCGAGCATGGTGATATCAAACCCCCGACCGAGGATCTGCTCGGCCTGGAAGGGATGACACCAGAGCTGGCTGAAGCGTTGGCTGAGGCAGGCTTCCCGGATCGTGAAGATCTTGCGGAAGCCGGCACGGATGAAATCGAGGGTGTGGGCGGTCTGGACGCGGAAGCGGCCGGTAAGCTCATCATGGCGGCCCGCGCCCACTGGTTCGAAGAGGAAGAAGACACTGCCTCGCCTGCAAATGCGGAGGATTGAGCATGTCTGTAACGACAGTACAAGAACTGGCCGAACAAACCAAAACGCCGGTTGATCGCCTATTGGCCCAACTCAAAGAGGCCGGTCTGGATGTTGCCGATGGCGATGCCCAGATTGACGATGAACAGAAGCGCAAGTGGTTGGAACACCTGCAGGGCAAGCGCGCGTCACTGAAAGTGGGCGCTGGTCGCAAGCTCTCGGTCAAGCGTAAAGAACAGAGCGAACTCAAGGTCACGCCCGGGCGTGGGCAGCGCACCAAGACCATTGCGGTTGAAGTGCGCAAGAAGCGTGTGGTTGTGCCGCCAGCCGAGGCTGCTGACGCGCCCCCGGTTGCCGAAGAGGTCCCGACCGCTCCGGTGGAGCCGGTTGTCGAGCCCAAAGTCGAAACGCCGGCAGCGGCTCCGGTCGCCGAAAGCGCGCCGGCGGTTGAGCCGGAAGCGGCTCCTGCGCCCAAGCCGGAGAAGCAAGCTGAGCCTGATGTGGCACCACCGGTAGAAGAGGCCCCGGTCGCCGAGGCGCCGGCTGAGGAGCCGCCCGCTCCAGAAGAGGCCCCGGTTCCTGAGGCCGCGGCTGAGCCGTCGCCGGAAGAGACGCCGGATGCAGTGCCGGAAGAGGCCAGTGCGGACGCCGTGGCTGCGCCGGTGGGCGAAGCCGCAGAACTGCGCACCGAAGTCAGTTCGCTGCGCCGTCGGGTGCTGGAGAACCTGCGCCGGGCTCAGGAGCAGGAAGCGGGCTTGAACAAGGCCCGTGAAGAACAGGAACGCGAGCGTGAGCGCGCCGGCAAGTTGGCCAAGGCCAAAGCCAAGGCTGGCGGTCGTCGCGGTGCGAACGAGCAATTGCATGTGGCTGCCGACAAACGCGGTCGCCGTCGCAAGGGTGGTCGTCGTGGCGACAACGTCAAAGTCGAAACCACGCACAAGTTCGAGCGTCCTACGGCTCCCGTGATCCGGGAAGTTGAAGTTCACGACAACATGACCGTGGGCGAGCTCGCCTCCGCGCTGGCAGTCAAGGCCGGTGAACTCATCAAGGTCCTGATGGGCATGGGCATGATGGTGACCATCAACCAGCCGCTGGACACCGATACCGCGCAGCTGGTCATCGAAGAGATGGGGCATAGCGTCAAACGTGTTGCCAGCCAGGACCGTGAAGAGGAACTGCTGGATGAGCTGAAGACCGACGACGCTGCCGACCTGCAGCCACGCTCGCCGGTCGTCACCATCATGGGTCACGTCGACCACGGCAAAACCACGCTGCTGGACTACATCCGCAAGGCGCGTGTAGCCGCCGGCGAAGCGGGTGGCATTACCCAGCACATCGGCGCCTATCGGGTGGAAACGCCCAATGGCACGATCACCTTCCTGGATACGCCCGGTCACGCCGCGTTCACCCGGATGCGGGCACGTGGCGCAGCGGCAACCGACGTGGTCATTCTGGTGTGTGCTGCGGATGACAGCGTGATGCCGCAAACCCGCGAAGCGGTGAACCATGCGCGCGCTGCCGGTGTGCCGATCGTGGTGGCCATGACCAAGGCCGACCGCGAAAACGCCGATACCGATCGCGTCAAGAACGACCTGTCCGCGTTGGAGCTGATTCCGGAAGAGTGGGGCGGTGACGTGCCGTTCATCCCGGTGTCCGGTATTACCGGTATGGGTGTGCCCGAGCTTCTGGAAGCCGTGCTGCTGCAGGCCGAAGTGCTGGAGCTGAAGGCCAGTCCGACAGCGCCGGCCGAAGGCGTGGTGGTGGAATCTTCGGTTGAACGCGGTCGCGGTTCAGTGGCAACGGTGCTGGTTCGCAAAGGAACCCTGCGCAAGGGCGACCTGGTGCTGGCCGGGCAATTCGTTGGCCGTGTGCGCGCGTTGTTCGACGATCAGGGCAAGCCTGTTGCCGAAGCCGGGCCAGCGGTTCCGGTTCGCGTGTTGGGTCTGGATGGAACGCCGGACGCCGGTGATGAAGTTCTGGTTGTTGCGGACGAGCGCAAGGCCAAAGAAATTGCCGAAGTTCGTGCCAACAAGATGCGTGACGCACGCGCCCGCTCCAACGAGCGTCGTCTGCAAGGTGACTGGACCCAGCAGATGGGCGCCGCCGAGCAGCGGGTGCTGAACATTGTCCTCAAGGGCGACGTCCAGGGCAGTGTGGAAGCGATTACCGAATCGGTGACCAAGTTCTCCACGGATGAGGTGCTGGTGAAGGTTGTGGGCTCCGGGGTCGGCGGTATTTCTGAGTCCGATGTTGATCTCGCGCATGCTTCGCAGGCCTTGCTGATCGGGTTCAACACCCGCGCCGACGCCGTGGCGCGTCGCCGTGCCGGTGAACTCGGAATCGAGCCGCGTTACTACTCGGTCATCTACGATCTGATCAACGATGTCCACGCTGCGGCTTCCGGCTTGCTGGGAACCGAAACCTCCGAGCAGATTGTTGGTGTCGCGATGGTTCGCAACGTATTCCGCTCTTCCGGCTTCGGCGCAGTTGCCGGCTGTCTGGTCGAAGAAGGCTCGGTGCGTCGTGGATTGCCGATTCGGGTGCTGCGCGACAGCGTGGTGATCTTCGAGGGCGAGTTGGAGTCGCTGCGTCGTCACAAGGACGATGTCAACAAGGTCGAGGCCGGTACCGAGTGCGGTATTGCGGTGAAAAACTACAACGACGTTCGCGAAGGCGATCGCATCGAATGCTTCGAGCGCGTGGAAGTTGCGCGTACGCTTGAGGAGTCGGCCGAGGCGTGAAGCCGGGAACTGGCAGGTCAAAACGATTCGGTGAAGAACTGCAACGCGCGCTGGCGGAAGTCCTCCAGCGCGGCGTTGGAGACCCCCGGCTCAGTTTGCTGACCATCACGGAAGTGGATGTCTCGCCGGATTTCGCCAACGCGACCATTCGGGTCAGCCACCTGAACCCTGCTGCGGACCTGGACGAGGCCGTGGCTGCGCTGCATAAGGCCGCCCCGCATCTGCGTCACGAGTTGACCAAGAAAGTCCATGCGCGGCGGATACCGCGATTGCACTTCATTCCTGATCGTCTGCAGGAACAAGCCTTTGCGCTGGAGGCGAAATTGCGCGCGGCGCGTATACAGAGCCCGGACCCAGCCGACGATACCGGTCACAGCGAAGACGCCTGAAGACGCATGGCGCGGAAAAAACGTGGGCGAAATCTGTGTGGGTTGATGCTGCTGGACAAGCCGCGTGGTCTGAGTTCCAACCAGGCCATGCAACAGCTACGGCGGCTGATGGACGCCAACAAGGCGGGGCACGGCGGAGCATTGGACCCCATGGCCGAAGGGGTACTTCCCATCCTGTTCGGCGACGCTACACGCTTGAGCCAACGCGCGCTGGACGGAGACAAGACCTATCAGTTCGGCATGCAGTTTGGTGCGCGGACGGATACCGGGGATGCGGATGGACAGATCGTCGAGACCTGTTCCGCGCCGATACCCACGGCAGAACAGATCAAGGCCGTCATTCCGCAGTTTCTGGGGCCGCAACAGCAGATTCCTCCGATGTACAGCGCACTGAAGCGGGATGGTCAGCCTTTGTACAAGCTTGCGCGCAAAGGCGAGGAGGTGGTGCGGGAGCCGCGGGCGATTACCGTGCACGCCCTGCAGCTTGATCGCTGCGAGGATTCCCGGGCGTGGTTGAGCGCCACCGTTACCAAGGGCACTTACGTGCGGACATTGGCCGAGGACATCGCCACGGCGCTGGGACAATGTGCCCACCTGTTCTATTTGCGGCGCACGATGGCCGCGGGTTTGGCCGAACCCTTGGTGACGCTGGATGCTCTTGGCGAACTCACACCGGCGCAACGGGACGCGTATCTGCAACCCGTGGATGTCCTGGTTCCCGGTCTTATCAAACTTGTTGGTGACGAGCAGGCGATCCACCAGGTGCGCCACGGTCAGCCGATGGATGACCCCACGGGGGCGCTGCCGGACGAGGGGGCCGAGCGATTGTTGCTCGATACGCAGGGGCGGGTCATCGCCATTGTGCGGGGAAAACAGGCCCAGTGGTGGCCGGTTCAGGTCTTCGCAGCGGATGCAATGCAAACCCCTTGCGGTTCTGCGAAAAACGGGGCTTAGACCCCTTGTAATCCGCAAGGACCTTCTTTATAATTCGTCGTCTTTTGTGCCGCCTCTTAACATTCAACCGAGGCCGGTCAACGATTTTTCGGAGCGAATTTTCATGGCGCTGAATGCCACCGACAAGAACGAAGTCATCACCAAATATGCTCGGGGTACGGGCGATACCGGTTCGCCGGAAGTTCAGGTCGCGCTGCTGTCCGCTCGGATCAACGACCTGACCCCGCACTTTTCCAGCAACAAGAAAGATCACCACAGCCGTCGTGGTCTACTGCGCATGGTAAACCGTCGCCGCAAGCTGCTGGATTACCTCAAAAGCAAGGATCTCACGCGTTACCAGGAACTCATTCAGAGCCTGGGTCTGCGTCGCTAAGACCTCACAGTTCATACACAAACCCCCGCTCATGCGGGGGTTTGCGTTTTTAAGTCGATAAAGTCAGTAGGAACGGAATAAGAAGTGCAAGCCACGATTCAGGAATTCAAGCTGGGCGATCAAACCGTCCGTATGGAAACGGGCGCGATTGCCCGTCAAGCAACAGGCGCCGTGATGGTCAGCATGGGAGATACCCAGGTGCTGGTTACGGCAGTAGGCCGCAAAGACGTCAAACCCGGGCAAGATTTCTTCCCGTTGACGGTCAACTACCAAGAGCGTTTTTATGCAGGCGGCCGGATCCCCGGTGGTTTCTTCAAGCGCGAGGGACGTCCGACCGAAAAAGAAACGCTGACCTCGCGTCTGATCGATCGTCCGCTGCGTCCGCTGTTCCCCAAAGGTTTCATGAATGAAGTTCAGGTCATCGCTACGGTGATGTCGCTGGACCCGCAGATCGACCCGGATATCATCGCGATGATCGGCGCATCGGCTGCGCTGTCGATTTCCGGCATGCCCTTCCAGGGGCCAATTGGCGCCTCGCGCGTTGGCTATGCCGATGGCGCTTACATCCTTAACCCGACCGCAGACCAACTCAAGACTTCAGAGCTTGATCTGGTCGTTGCAGGCACCAAAGACGCCATTCTGATGGTGGAATCCGAAGCCAAAGTGCTGTCGGAAGAAGTGATGCTGGGTGCGGTTCTGTTTGGCCACGAAGCCATGCAGGTCATCATCGACAATATCGCTGACCTGACCGCCAAAGTCGGTAAAGAGAAGTGGGTTTTCGAAGCTCCGGCCACCGATGAGGCGCTGGTCGCCAAGGTGCAGGAACTGGCTGGCGCCAAACTGGCAGCTGCTTACGATATCGCCGAGAAACAGATCCGCCAGGATCAACTGTCGGTGGTCAGGGCTGAACTGGTAGAAGCGCTGTGCGGTGGTGAAACGCCGGAATACGACGCCGGCGCCGTTTTGGGCGTGTTCTCCAAGTTGGAAAAAGCCCTGGTTCGTGGCCGCATCCTGGATGGCAACCCGCGTATCGATGGTCGTGATACCCGCACGGTGCGTCCGATCAGCGTCGAAGTCGGTGTGCTGCCGCGTGCTCACGGTTCCGCCCTGTTTACCCGCGGCGAAACGCAGGCCATTGTTGCCGCGACCCTGGGTACCGGTCGTGATGCTCAGATCATCGATGCGATTGAAGGGGAATACAAAGACCCCTTCATGCTGCACTACAACTTCCCGCCCTACTGCGTCGGCGAAGCCGGCTTCATGGGTGGCCCCAAGCGTCGTGAAATCGGTCACGGGCGTCTGGCACGTCGCGGTATTTCCGCCGTGCTGCCGGGCCTGGACGGTGAGTTCCCCTACACGCTGCGCGTGGTTTCCGAAATCACCGAATCCAATGGTTCGTCCTCGATGGCGTCGGTGTGCGGCACCTCGCTGGCACTGATGGATGCAGGTGTGCCGATGAAAGCGCCGGTTGCCGGTGTGGCCATGGGCCTGATCCTGGACGGCAATCGTTTCGCCGTTCTGACCGACATCCTCGGCGACGAAGATCACCTCGGCGATATGGACTTCAAAGTGGCCGGTTCCGCGGACGGTGTTACGGCACTGCAGATGGACATCAAGGTCACCGGCATCACCCGTGAAATCATGGAGCAGGCGCTGTCGCAAGCTCGCGAAGGCCGTTTGCACATTCTGGGTGAAATGGCCAAGGTCATCTCCCAGCCGCGTGCGGAAATGTCCGATTTCGCGCCGCGCATCACCACGATCAAAATCGATCCGGATCGTATCCGCGATGTCATCGGCAAGGGTGGCGCAACGATCCGCTCGATCACCGAAGAGACCGGCACCACGATTGATATCGATGATGACGGCACGATCCGAATTGCCGCCGTTGACGGCGTGGCCGCCCAGGCAGCGATCAAGCGGATTGATGAACTGACCAAAGACATCGAAGTGGGCGCGATTTACGAAGGTAAAGTCGCCCGCATCATGGACTTCGGTGCATTCGTGACGCTGATGCCGGGCAAAGATGGCCTGGTGCACATCTCACAAATTTCCAATGAGCGAGTCGAGTCGGTTTCTTCGGTGCTGTCCGAAGGCGATGTCGTTCGCGTCAAGGTGCTGGAAATCGACAAGCAAGGCCGCGTGCGGCTGTCGATGAAAGCGTTGCTGGAAGAGACAGAAGCCGAATAAAAACGGCTTTAATAAGGTAGAGAAACCCCGCCAAGGCGGGGTTTTTTATGTCCTGCCGCCATTTGGTACTTGTTGCCCTTGAAGGCAACCAAGAAAATTGGGATCTTGGACGGATGTCATCCAAGATCCCTTCTTCCCTAAAATGGTTGATTGACAAGCGCGCTCGTCTCGATGCTGAGATCAAAAAAACGCGAGCATCGCTCACACGGGCGCAACAGCTCATGAGCGAACTGGCGGAATTGGAAGCGGAGCTCGCGGCAATCGACCGCACAACGCGCTTGCACGAGATTCGCGTCAATGTTGACGATATTCCCCCGGTGCGCAGCCACTATGTCCGCATCAACCTACCTCGGGGGGAACTAACAAGGTCTGTGTTGCTGTGCCTTCGACTAAGGGACGGTGAAATAACCAGCATGAGAGAAATTGTCGCTTTTGTCGTTGCCCGTCACGGCGATTTGGTTTCCGAGCGAGTCAGCAAAACCCGATTGAATCGCTCCGTGCATGACTGCGTGAAACGACTGTACCGACGAGGCTTGCTGCAGAGGCACCACGCGCCCGATAGTAACTCGGAAGGCTTGTGGAGCTTGAATGCTGCCTAGCCCTCCAGGTCTCATCTATCCAAGGTACTCAAAACCTAGTCGGCGCCCTTGGAAGTAGCCACGCCACGCGTTCGACAGCGAACTAGCGAAGACCTTGTTGATCACTATTCGAAATTTCTCGGCTAGAGATGTCCTCCGTTCATCCTCTCGCCATGCAATTTCAGCAACGTAGAACGCTAGGTACTGTGGGCGCATACCATGGAAGGTTCCGTATTCCGCTCTCCGCAAGCGCCCGAAGAAAGACTCTGCCTGGTTGTTGCTAACGCCAGAGTCGGTGCAGTACTCAGTCGAGTGGCAAACGGTTTCGTGTTCGAACCATGCAGTCAAGTTTGAATAGGCGTATCCATCATCCGTTTGAATCTTCGATGAGCGATCTACATACCTTTTAATGAGAGGCAATACTTCCTTCGCAGTTTCCGCTCGAACAACGCGGGCGATTGTGCGGACGCTGCCACGTCCCACGGTTGGTGCGACTTCCCGAAGGACCAAGACGATTCGCCGTTTTTTTAATTTTTCGATGTTCCAGGGCTCGGAAAACGCAGATCGATCCGGGTTCATGCCAGCCTTTCGATTTCGAAGCTTGTTGTTGATTGCGAATGACGACGTTTTTCTGCGCCGCCGAGGTCGCCGCGGCTTGCCGCACACGTGGCACCCATCAATTTGGACAGTGCCCTTGAGCGGAGTTAGGTCCATTTGCTCGAAGAGCACTTCGCGAAGCTTCCCTAAATTGTGGAAAGCGGTTCGACAGGTGATTCCCAGGCGTGCGTGAAGCGCATTTGCAGAGCACCCTTTGGGTGAGCTAACAAACTCGTAAATCAGGATGAGCAGCTTGCGAAATGGCAGCTTTCGATTTGCGAATGGCGTTCCAGTTGTCACACTAAAAACACGCTCACAGTGCTTGCAGCGCCATTGGTTTCTTCGTTTACGTACGTAGTGTTTATCGATGACCCCACAGTCGGGGCATGGCATTTCTGTGAGGCTTCCCCAGCGCATGAGAGCGAACCGCTCTCTTGCCTGGGTTTCTGTAAGGTCTGTAAGTGTGAAGAGATTGAGGTCTCGGTACGCCTTCGATTGTGAAAACGGTTGCGCCATTGTTCAGATACCTTTTTAGGTTCGGACAAGGCACCTCCTTGCGCGCGAGCTAAGCGTTGCGCGTGCCTAAGGTCTAGTAGAGGTGCCACTACCGGCCGTGGGCCGGCGGGCGCAGCTGGTCGTGGTTTGGTGCGAAGAGCCCATAGGGAACCCTTGCGACTTGACAATCGCGACCAGCAAACACATAGTTTGACGCACAGGCGCTGCAAGCTTGTACGACAAAGGGCTCGCTCACCTCAGCCAAGGTGTTCGGGCCCTGCGTTTTTATACGCCCTTCAAATTGCGTTACGTCATGATTACCTCCGCGGATATCGTGCCCCCAGATTATTCGGGGGTTTGAGCTGGAGCTGATTGACGCCGGCGCCATAGCCACCGGGCGATGTCAATGGTGGTTGCAAATCTACCGCGCCTCCCCTCTATTTCGAAGGTGGGCACCGGAATGCATTGGCGCTGAAACGCTTTGCGAAATGCATCTTGAGACGAATAGCCGAGAACTTTCGTCAGTGCGGATCCGCCGACAACGGCGCCATATGACTTCAGCAACCGATCTTCATAGTCATCAATCGAGTCAATTGGCTGTTTGTGCGGATCTTGCGAATCGAGCATCACGTGACTATCCGGGAAATTTGCTTAAACAGATCCTATGACTGGAATTGCGTCGCTGCAAAGTGGACGAAGTTCGCCAAACTTGTCCACCCGGACTAGGCGTGACATTCGCTGGTTCTCGCGCCAAAATTTGTGAATGGCTCTTGCATACAGAACACCAGCACCGTCTGCGGCTGATTGGCATACACATGCAGAAGATCTGAAAAGATGCCGTGGTGCTGCGTGTTACACAGCTGTTGCAAGACATTTCGGTACAGATTCACCCAAAAGGCTTGAACAACGGATCGACCGAAACGCCCCGTATAAAAACGACGGTGATGAGTCGATATCCAACAAATACCGGAGGTGGCGACAAGGCAAAGCCCTGCCTAGCAACAGATCAATAGGGTTCGTTTCCGAACGCTCGGGAAATACAGTCGACCTGAAATACTGGCGTGATCTACCGCTTTGGGAACTGTTGGCTAAGGAGCCACCGACAATTCCAAGACTCCACGACATTTTGCTGTCGACGCCGCGAACTGTTCGACACATCTTGGGGATAAATGGTGCCGAGCCTAGGCAATATGGAGTCTCATTTGCATACCCGATCAGTGACCGGCTTATTGAGTTACGCGACCTAAGGACCCTAGAGGCTTTTCTGGCTCTATTAGCGCTCGCTAGAAAAGCGGAAGTTGTCGAGGACCATCAGGGTCACTACATCGCCGTTGCTAGTGCGTTTGATATTTTTACTCGCGTCATGATCGACAACACGCAGCTCTTCACTGCTTGGCCGACGCTTTTCACGTGCATTGAGAGAGTTTTCTGGCGCCGCGTGTATTTCAGCGGGATTTGTATCGATCTTCCAGTCACTAAGGCGGCTGCCGACATGGAGGTTTTGCTATGTTCGTCGGGCGCACCCTTGACTCAAATCAGTGCGATTGGTGGCGGAGCTGAAGCGATCTCGCTACGCCCACCTCCGCGTAGTGGCAACGAGAATGCAACAAACGCATTGAGGCGAGCAAAGACAAAGCCGTAGATCTTCCCTATGAAGAAGCGCTCGGCATAGGGAGGTCCTGCTAATCATTGTATGAATTGTGAAGGGGAAAGCAGCCCTGCATTAGTGGTTTGAGCGGGCGCTTAGACCATTCGTGATTTGCAGGATTGCTTGCCTGTGTGCTCTTGAGAGGGTATCGATTCTCGTCATGATGGATTCTGCGGAGCAGGTTGCCGCAATCCCAGCCGAAGCGACAGGGTTTCCTTCGCCTGTGAGAAGCCAGTGCAAATTGATTGCCGCACCGTGTTCCCTACTAACGTTCCAAAGAGCGATAAGCATAGGAGGAGACAAATACGTCCTCGCATTCACTGCAGACCGCAGGGTGTCTGGGGTTGCATAGCCCATCTTTGTGGAGAGCTCAGAAATCGGAATCCGAAGTTCGTCGTTGACAAATTCTCTCAACCGATCGGCTACTTCGCGGCGCTGGGTGGCGTTGAGTTTGTGTCGGGGCATGATATTATTATGTCCATGAATAATAATATCCGTCAATGGCACTTATCCTCTGATGGTCTAAAGCGGTGTCAAGTGGCAACTCCTCATGAAGTGGTCAAGCTCATGTGGGGGCTTGTGAAAGATCGACGTGAAAATATCGAGTCTGTTGTCGATCTTGGAGCTGGCGACTCCCGGTTCGCTTCCGTAGGCGCCTATCAGAGCTACACGGGCGTTGAGCTGGATGACAACGTTGAATCAGTATGCTTACGCCCAAACGCCGAAGTTGTGAGGGAAGACGCTTTTGCGTGGAACGGGTGTGACTTCGATTTGGCTATTGGAAACCCACCTTATGTCAAGGCAAGTTTTATGGCGCCGATGTGGCGTCAGAAGGCACAGCGAGCCTTATCAAAAGGTGGCATTGATCTAGCCGGGAACGCCAATCTTTTCCTATATTTCATGGCCTTAGCGCTCCTGAAGACCAACAGCAACGGACTCGTAGTACAGCTTGTGCCCTACGAATGGGTGGCACGTCCGTCTGCTGGTGGCCTGAGATCATTCATCAATGATCATGGTTGGCGAGTTGAGGTATTTCGCTTCGACTCAAGTATCTTCGAGCGCGTGCTGACGACAGCATGTATCACCATAATCGATAAAGGTTTAACACACCGGGGGGGGTGGCTTTACAATCGAATTGATCCACAAATGCGAGTCCGAAAGCTTCGAGCTCCTTCTGTTGAAGCGAGGAGAGTGACTAAATATTCAAAAAGAGATCAGCTTCCTGGTGTTTATTGTCAGCGTGGTCTTAGCCCGGGCGGACAAGACATCTTCGTTCTAACAGAGGAAGAGAGGGTGCTGCACAGCTTGAGACGAAATCTAGATGTGGTTCCCTGCATCACGTCACTGCGCGACTGGCCCGTTGAACAAACCACACTGAATGCGGATACATTTGAGAAAAACCTAGTGCTCCAAAGCCGAAGGTGCTGGCTCATAAAATCCACAACTGACCATCCCTCTGAGAGGGTGCTTAGATATCTTGGTAACCTCCCACCAGAGCGCTGGAAAATGTACTCCACTTGTACTCGCCGGGACATTTGGTGGAAATTTGTTATGCCAAAGGCTCCCATTGCGATGGTAGCCTCTGGTTTCAGGGAGCAGAGACCCAAGATGATCAAAAACCAGTTGGGAGCCATTCCGCTCGGGGGCGTCCATGGCTTACACGTTGAGAATCCTCAGGTTTCCATCGACGAGCTACTATGCGCCCTCAGAGCTCATAATTTTCGACAAGGCCTGATCAGTCACGCAAAAGGACTGCTTAAAGTGGAAGTAAACCAGATGAATGCAATACTTCAACAGGTTCTTCGGCCCGTAGTTGGCAATGTATAGCCATAAGAAAACCTCGAAAGCGCGAAAGCATGCGGAGTTTTCAGTCGACGTTGCCCTGCTTGAGGAGCTGGGGGAACGATTGGTTAGCAGGCCTGACATTGCACTTTCGGAGCTAATTAAAAACGCACACGATGCTGACTCCCCATCATGTGAGGTCGACCTCAACGTCGTGAAAAAGCGGTTAGTTGTAAGAGACAAGGGGACTGGAATCTCAGAAGCTGATTTTGTTCACAAATGGATGAAGATCGGAACCAGAAACAAGGAAATCGCTCGAGAGTCGCCGGTTTACGGGCGGCCGTATGCTGGATCCAAGGGGATTGGACGATTTGCATCACGCTTCCTTGGTGATCGATTAACCATCATCAGTATCTCACGCACAGAAGGGGGTGGATTTCAGCGCATTAGGGCGCGGTTCATCTGGAATCGAGACACCAGATCCCGAGGAGATGTACAAGATTTCAAGGCGTTCTACACAGTAGAACCTTGGCAGCGTGCGGAATGCGGTACCACATTGGTGATATCTAAGTGCGAGCTGGCTGCTGAACTTAAAAAAGATCGCAAAGATGTCGCCTCCCAGGTCCTAAAATTGACGGATCCATACGGAGCGCTAGAGCAGCCGAACTTCAACTTGTCGTCGACCACTCAGGGAGGCGGATTTAACGTTGATCCAGGCTTTGAAATCACTTTGGGGGGTGACTTCCAAACCAGCGATGGCAAAAGTAAGCATGCTGATGATAGCCCTAAAAAGCTGCAGTCTCTGGTTATGGAGAACTTTGTAGCGAGGGCTCGAATAGAGGCAAACAACGGCCTAGCCAAAGTTGAATTGCACTGGCGAAACAAAGGGAAGGTATTTGAACGTTCCCTGCCTCTTCGCGAAATCCATCCCGAGTATTCATTGTCGTCGCCTTTGCTCCTTGATATCAGATACTTCCCAGTGAGAAAGGGAACGTTTTCTGGAGGTGATGTGGATGGAGTGGTCGCTCGTAGTTGGGTTGCAGACAACTGTGGCATTGCCGTCATCGACTCAGGTTTTCGCGTTCCACCTTTTGGCCAATCTGGTGACGACTGGCTTGATCAAAACCTCGATGAATCTACATCACGACGATCATGGCGCACCGAGCTCGCCAGGTCACTGTTTCCAATGTCACCCGAAGAAAAGAGTCAGCCTAAGCAGAATCCCGCGCTCTACCTTCCAAGCCGTGGGCAGGTCGTCGGCGCAGTAATGGTGGCATCCCGAAGTCATTCGTCTGGGAACGATGCCACTGATCTAATCCCCTCGATCAATCGCGAGGGTTACGTGAGAAACCGGGCGTTTACGGACTTGTATGAGATAGCCCGCTTTTCCCTCGAGCTCATTGCGAAATTCGATAAAAAATTCGCATTAGAGCGAGAACAACGCATATACGAGGACAATCTTTCCAAGATTTCTGAGGATTTTAAGGAAGCGATCCACACCGTTGAGATGTCGCCTTCTATTGCGCCGATGGCGAGGGAGCAAATTGTTTTTCAGTTGCTTCAGGCACAAGAGAGAGTGCGAGATACGCGCACATATGAGTCAAAAAAACTGGAGGCGCTTTCAGAAATTTCACTTCTTGGTGTGATGGCTGGTTTTATTACGCATGAGTTTGAGAAGGTATTGCTTCACTTGGAAGATGGAATTCGCCTAATAAAACAGCATGCACTCGTCGACCCGCATGCCAAGCCGACCGTCGACGCACTCGAGTCAACATTTGATCTACTCCGGTCCTACATGGACTACAGCCGCCTTATGGTTGAACAAGCCGGCACCACTAACTCGAGAGAGTTTTCCGGTCTGAGCCAAATCAGATTTGTGGTTGATTCAACTTTTGCGGGATTCACTAATCGCGAACGAATTTCCGTGGATCTAGAGGAGTGTCATGATTTCGATATTCATGGCGTGCCAGTCGCTGCATTTTCCGGGATTGTTATGAACCTTTACACAAATGCGTTGAAGGCAATACTCGCAAAGCATGCTTTGCAAGACGAGCGGATCCGCATTACTTTGATCCGAAACGCAAAGGGTTTGGTTCTGACGGTGTCAGACACAGGGATCGGGGTTCCAAAAACAATTAGAAATCGAATATTTGACGCGATGTTTACGACGACCCGGTCAGTTGAAGATCATACCGGCTTAGGGAGTGGTATGGGCCTAGGTCTATCGCTAACTCAACGAGTAATCAATACGCTAGGTGGAAAGATTGAGTTGAGGGAGCCTCCCGCAACAGGCTTCGCATCTACGTTCGAAGTTACACTGCCACTGGGGTAAGACATGGGGTTCCGGCTACTTCTCATCGAAGATGAGCGCGATAAGTACGAAACTATCAAAGAAAAGCTTGAAAATATTTCGGATGACATTCATGTTGATGACCTAACGGAATGCCATATCGCTATTGATTCAGGTTCGGCGCCCGAAGATCAGGTGTATGAGTACCTGAAAGGAGCTGAAAAAGGTTCACTATTTGACTTGGCAATTGTCGATAGAACATTGATAAGATTTGCGGCCGACGGAAATATCTCCGCACCACATGACGCGCCGTCTATCCGGGCCGCGTTAAACAGGCGTGGGATTCCTATCTTGTCTTACCAAAAGAAGGTACAAGGAAATGCAGAATTAGCCCGATATAAGTACCGTGCCACACAGACCGCAGAAGGGTCACGCATGATTTCCTTCCCAACATGGCGTAGTTCGGGTGACGACTTTTTAGCTGATCTGTCAGAATCAGCCATTCAATACGCTAATGGGTTTAAATCCATCCATCAAAGTTTGTTGAAACTTGGAACGGAGAACGTACACAAGTATGCGGGTACAGCCGATTTGCTAGCGACGCTTCTTGATAAGCCGGAGCTAACGGGAGAGTTTGAGGCGTACTCCGATACCTATTCGGCCTACTTCAGTGAGCTACCCAGAGAGCAAGAGCTAAAAGAGATCGGAGGTGAACATGATTTCTTGCGAATTTTGGCAGCTCAACTGGGGTATTGGTTGTGCAATACGATTCAACCATTTCCGGGGCCGATAATAAACGCACCTGCTACAGCGGCACAAATGGGCATCAGTTCAACCGATGTATTGCAGAAAAATAATAACCTTCTAAAACTCCTGGAGCACGCGCAATATAAAGGGCCTTTTTCTGAGGTGTTTTGCTCATATTGGTATTATGACGTTGTTGATGTAATAGAGAATAGCGGTGAATTATCAGATCTTCTTAGACTAGTTGGCGCGAAAGTTTCGGACGATAATGACCCAGAAGCACTTCGATATTGCGTAGTAACTGAAGCGCCATTTGACGGAGCTTATGCGAGGCCAAATTGGATTCCTAAGGCTTCTGCTCTAAGCTTCGTTAAGCGTGATATACACCAGATGTTCACACCTTGGATGCGCCAGTAGGAGCGCAGCCTAATATGGCCTATGAAGTTTGGGAGAGCGCGAGGTTAGCCTTACAGAAGACTACAAGTGTAGTTCAACGCTGTGCTAACGAATGCAGGACACCCACCTGTCTTAAGCGAGCGAAACTGGAAAGTACGGACCATGCGGAGAGCTCTCGAATATCTTTGAAAGAGCCTTTTCTCCTATCGAACCTCAATGACATATCTGGGTATCGCAAGTCGAGGACTCACCGGTTGACCGTACTTGTTACCGGGCATTACGACGTAGTGCAGATAGGTGGTCAAGAGCAGCTCATGAGTTATGGGGCGAACACGACAATTTTTTCGTACGATATACCAAAGGCTGAGGACATTCACGTGGTTGATTCTTGGCACTATGATTATCACGCAAGTGAGAACACTGGGGATATTCGCCCGCACCCTTTGTTCCACGCTCAACGCGGTACAACACCCTGCATAACTGAGCTCTTGGACGAAGCTAACTCGTGGACGAACGGTTATCGCCCGTTTTCTGACAAGAGTTTTGACGCCAGCCAAGTAGCGAAAAAGTACCGGGCCGCTTCACGAATACGTATTCCCACTCCCAAACTCGATGTTTTCGGGGCGCTTGCACAGGTACTAACTGACCTTGTGCTAGATATCCACAATCTGGATGACACGAAGAAGAACATGTCTTTACTGCGTGAGGCTTTGGCAAACGGACCGCTGAAACTACTTGATCGGCCCACCGGAGTTAACCAAGAAAACTCAGCTTGGGGGGCGTGCATTTCAGACTGGTTCCACTCATGGTGAACTCGCTCTTCTCACTTCCCGATGAGGAAGTCGCCGTTTCACCCATGCATTTATTCTTTCATGGGGCATATTGTCCTGTAGATTCGCCTGCGGCATTGAGAACCTGACGACTTCGATGAGCGAGTTACAAACACCCTCTAATCGGAACACGAACCACACGACACTTTTGCAAGACAATCAGAATATTGAAATACTTGGTGGAAGTAGTGCGATGCCCTGTGATAACTTCCGCTCGTCGAGCAAGCTATTTCCATTCAAATGGGCCATTCGCGAAACCCGATAAGCGCAGATACCCGAGTTGATTAAAAAAAAATGCCAGGCCTCTTTAATATCCCACTCAAGGTGCGGACCTATTTCTAGGCGGCGTGGACGTTACCCCGCAAGGAGCTACTGGCTGGTACGGCCACAGCAATAAACTAACAGACTGTATCAAGAGCATCAACTATTAGTCGTGCCTCGTCTGGGGTGGGGGTCAAGGCCTAGGGCAGCCCTCACTTGGTAACGGAGTGACGTCCCCCCGTCATCAGTAGCACTTGGCATTAGAGTCCGAGGATAAATTAGCCGATTTCTCGGCGAGCTTTCTTGCAAACTGTGAGGGCGTCAGCCCGCCCAGAGATTTCTTGGGTCTTTCGCGGTTGTATTCCACGCGCCAGGCTTCAATGATCCGTTTGGCATGATCGAGGCTGACAAACCAGTTTTCGTTCAGGCATTCATCCCGAAAACGACCGTTGAACGATTCAATGTACGCGTTCTGCTGGGGCTTCCCGGGTTGGATTTGCTTGAGATCCACGCCTCGATGATGTGCCCACTCCAGCATGGCTCGGCCGATGAATTCCTTTCCATTGTCAGAACGAATGATCGCGGGCAGAGGACGATGCAATGCGACGGCATCAAGCGCACGAGCGACCTGAGCCCCTCCGATGGCATGGGCAGGCACAATCGCAACCGATTCGTGTGTCGCATCATCCACGATGGTGAGGCATTTCACTGAACGACCCCCAGCCACACGATCAAAGACAAAGTCCATTGACCAGACCGTATTGGGCGCTTTCGGGCGAGCCAGCGGCTGCCGGTCACTTACGGGCACTTTCTTGCGCTTGCGACGGCGCACTTGTAGCTGAGCTTCCGCATAGAGCCGATCGACGCGCTTGTGATTCACCTGCCGGCCTTGCTGACGCAGCTTGAGGTAAATCATGCCTGCGCCGTATCGCTTGTAACGATGAGCCAGGCGAATGATCTCAGCACGCAGCTCGGCATTTCGATCCGGACGGGGCTGGTAACGCAGCGCACTGGCGCTCATCTGAACAATGGACAGCGAGCGCCGCTCGCTCAGCCCCTTTTCCTGAAAGTGCCGCACCAGATCCCGCTTGGCTGGGGCGGTCACCACTTTTTTCTCAGCGCCTCCCGCGTCACCTCCTGCTCAAGCAGTGACTCGGCCAGCATTTTCTTGAGCCGGGCATTTTCCGTTTCCAACTCCCGCAGGCGCTTTGCGTCCGGTACCGACATGCCGCCAAATTTACTTCGCCAAAGGTAAAAACTGCCCTGTGAAAAGCCATGCCGGCGGCACAACTCCTTCACCGGAATCCCTGATTCGGCCTCCTGAAGGAAGCCAATGATTTGTTCGTCGCTGTAACGCTTCTTCACGTCCAATCTCCTGTTCTTGAGGGATTGGACTCTAAATGCGAGTGCTACTCAAATTCGGGGGGACGTCAGGAGCAAGCCGACAAACACCCAGCCACTTCACTACGCGCCCGAAGTCGATCAGCCCCCGTCCTGAGGCTCTGAAACCTGCCCTCAAGAACGACAAAGCCCGCAAAAGCGGGCTCTGTACGTGAATTCATTGACGGACGGGTTAGGCCCATTCTTTTGTTTTCATGAGCTTCTCTGCTCCTTGTCGCATCGCGACTTCAACCTTTGAATTGACAGTATATATCCGTTCCACGGCATGATCAAACCCTCCGATTTCTTCTGAATTGGCACATCAGTCAGCCGACTATCAACCATTGTGAGTGGACCAATAGTCTCGAACGAGACCTTCATTTCTTCGGTTTCATAGAGCACTTCGACCTCCATGTACGACTCGCAGAACGACTGGCATTCATAGCTAATAACGCTGTCTTCGTCGATATTTTTGCAGTAGGTCCACTCAACATCTAGATCGAACTCAACATGGTCACCAGGTACTTTCAGTACCGCCGAAAACACCGGCTGATCCGCATGATCATCTCGTGAAAAACCCTCCACACTGGCGATGATGTTGGCCGTACTTTTTTCCTTTGCTAAGCAACGGAGCAACTTTGGTTCTGGCTGATCGCTCCCGAGGATGGGAAAAAGCCGCTGCCCGATCACAACTTCGCTACCCGGGTGTGTATTAACGACGGTTGACTTGTAACGGGTGTGTACATCTACCAGCCCCATCTCCTCATCAATCCATTTCAGTGTATGAACACGCACGATATACCGATAAAAAAACGGCTTATCAGGTCGCCATAGTCGCTCCATCACCGATCGGTGTGCCAATTTGGCAACTTCTTCAGACACTCCAAGCGCAGCGATCACACGCCAATGTTGTTCCTGCAGCGCCTCAACCGTCTGCTGTCTCAGGTATTTTGGCGTCAGGTGCGCGTTGATTACTTCCTCTCTCAATACTTGGCGAAACAAAGCTGATTTTGTGAGCCACGTGAAATACCCACCGGCGCCGCCCATGAGCATTAACGACTGGAAATCTACGAGCCAGTCAAACGTTACGGACACAACGTAGCTAACAGTGGATCCCAGTAACACCAGCTGTGGACCGATAGGTCCCAGTGTTTTCACGGCAGGTCGAAAGAATGCGCCTACCAGATCGCGCCATCCTGTGAGCGTCTTCTTCATTCGCAGTACCCCTTGGTCCAACGCCGGCTATCCACGCCATCGCTATACAACAGCCAAGTCCACTTGACGCATAAGTCCCTCACTGCGGGAGTCCACTTATCGGCTTCGATTCAGGGCCGATATCTCAGTTTGATGCGGTCGTGCTGGAAACCGACGTCAATGCAAACTTCTGCTCGAAGCCGTTTTTCGCAGAGTTGCCACCGATATTGAAAGTCACTGACATAAAGAACGCATCACTACGGCGCGTAGGTAAATCAGAAAGCGCTACCGATGACCGTTGCTCGCTACCGACTCGGTCACCCGCAGGAAGGTGAGTAGTTTGTCCAGAGTGCCAACCAGCAGACAGAAACATGTAGCCACCCAATCGCAGTGTTGGCCCGAAGAAGAAGTCAAAATCCTCTCCGGAATCCGTTCCAATGCCAGCAGCGAGGCCGAGGCGTCCACACAGAAGTTTGCACCCTAACTGACAAGCCGACGATGTCTCTGAAGGAACAAAGTGTGCCATCGCCAGCATGTTAAAGCGCCATGCGTCTTGCGCGCCGCGCGAGCGTCGAATGACCGGTGACGGGTTCGGTTCTTCAGTGGTCGCCTCCTGCTCTTCAAGGTAATAAACCCGATCTGTCAGCCTGGAGAACCCGGGACCAACGGAATATTCCCGGTATAGGCTAGGCATTTCAGTGCTAGCGACGATAGTAAACGTCCGTTCAGAAAGCTTTTTCAGCGGGCCTCCTTCCTCTGCGCTTGAACGCACGGCCCGCTTGATTTTTTCAAAATCAGTCTCACCATGAAGTCGGAATGTCGGTGCCTCACCCTCAGCCTGGATTACCTCACAATGATTTTCGATCAGGTCATTGGCGAATTCCTGCCAGCGATTTGGGTCGATCCCATACACAGGGCCCTCGCGGTCTGTTTCCAACTTGATGGTATGCACTGTTGACGGGGCCGTTTGTGGGCTAGTTATCACCACATTCTTCAATGTGCAGTCTGGGAGCTCTCGTATGGCGGCATGAAGCCTATCAATATCGGAGTCAATGCCGATGAAACTTCCGCACTTGGTTACTTTGCTTGAACCTTCGTTCCGGTTATTCGATTTACCGCCGCTAGCTTCTGCCACGCGAGGGTTTAGATCAATAGCAACCTGAGCAACATCCAGTTGAAACAACTCACAGCTGTTCTTCACCGTGACCTTAATCGCCGTCTTTTCACCCAGCGAAATACTTCGAGCTTCATCGCTCCCTAGTTGGTCGAATTCCAGTTCATAGGGCTCAAGGTCCACGGCAGAAGCTGCACCAGACGCAAGAATCGCAAGTATCCCCAATTGTTTAATCATTATTGTTCCTCCAAAAATCCGCTCGCTAACCTATCCCCATTCGACTATTGAAATCAACATATGGGAATTCGAGCGCTCAATTGAGCCATGCTTCCGCATCCGCGTCGCAAAGCGGGAAGCAGTCTAGCCTTCGGGGAGATCTACCAACGCCGAGGCTAGCCAATCTCTCGCGCCAACTCAATAGTGGGTTAACTTAGGGACGTACTCAGTCGGGGCGCAGAACAACGAAAGCGTAGAATCGCGGTATGGACAGGCAACACACAATCACCACAACAGCGAAAGGCTACCGAGAAATACTCGATTCGCTCACAAATCCTCCGTCACCAAACCAACGGCTAGTGGACTGTATGCGCAAGCATTCAAAGGTTCTCGTCGATCCAATCAGGGAGGATGATGGGCTGTCCAAAATCTTCGCCGATTCGCACCCCCCGACTAAGAAGCGAAATCGCTAACCACTACAGTTCGTATAAGGACGCTACACGTAGTTAGGAGAACCCTCGAGGACGCGGAATGCATCTGACGTCCCCACGCGTTTTCCTTGACATGCGTGAGGCTGGAGAAACCTGCAGCAAGCATCGGGTAGCGAGACTTATGAGAGAAAATGGGATACGCGCTCTGGCCGGAGATCGCACACGCCGTTATGTTGCCGGCAAACCGGCGGAGCTTATCCCGAATCTGGTCAAGTGGAAATTTGATGTGTCGAAGCCTGACCGGGTTTGGGTGACTGACATCACCTACGTTCGCACGTGGGAGGGCTGGTTATATGTAGCGATCATCCTGGATCTTTTCTCCAGAAAAGTGGTTGGTTGGGCCACAAGCCAAACGATGCGTCGAGAACTGGCACTCGATGCCATATTGATGGCGGCACGACAACGCAAGCCAAATGGAACCATCATTCATTGAGATCACGGCTCCCCATTCCGGCAGCGATGATTGGCGAAGGTTCTGTCGCACCAACAAGCTCGAGCCCAGCATGAGCCACCGTGGAAACTGCTGGGACAACGCCGTTGCCGAGTCCTTTTTCAGCAGCTCGAAGAAGGAGCGTATCAAGAAGCGGATTTACAAAACCCGCGATCTCGCCGTCGAAGAGGTGACCTTTCCCCAGCGTTAGTACCACTGGCTGGATGAGATGGGACATAGCCTAAGCGGCCTGTTTTGCGAATTCCACTGGGGGTAGATAGCCCAGGGAGCTGTGGGGTCGAACCTGGTTGTAGTGCTGACGCCATTGATGAATTTCGTGCCGGGCCTCGTCCAGAGACCGAAACCAGTGCTGGTTGAGGCACTCGTTCCGGAATTTGCCGTTCAGGCTCTCGACGAAGGCGTTTTGTGTGGGCTTTCCGGGCTGGATGAAGCCGAGATTGACGTTGTTCTCCTTGGCCCAAAAGAACATGGCCTTACTGGTGAATTCGCTCCCGTTGTCGCAGACAATCAACGGGGGAAGGGGGCGGCGGCAGCCAAGCTCATCGAGAAAACGGGCCACGCGGCGGCCCGATATGGAAACGGCAGCGAGCTGGCCGACAACTTCTCGGGAGTAATCATCCACGATGTTCAGAACGCGAAATCGACGGCCATTGCTGAGTTGGTCCGAAACAAAGTCCATCGACCATCGCAGATTGGGCCGTGTCGGCACGTCCATCGGAAGTCGAGGTCGCTGGAGTTTCTTGCGCTTCTTGGTCCGCACCTGAGGCCCCTCGTCGGTGTAAATCCGATAGGTCCGCTTCCGGTTAATGACCAAACCCTCGGCCTTGAGCAGGCCGTGAAGCCTCAAATACCCGTATCGGGATGCTCCGCTGCCAGCACCTTCATGCGCTGTCGTAGAGCCTCATCCTCTTGGGGCTTGGCTCGGTAGCGATAGCCCGTCCGGCTCAGCCCGACCAATCGGCAGGCTGCTCGTTCGCTCAACTGGAAGTGCTCTACCAGCCGCGCCACGATGGGTTTCTTCCGGGCGGGCTTCACCACTTTTTTGAGAGCACGTCCTTCATGGCCTCCACTTCCAGCAGCTTCTCGGCTAGAAGCTTCTTCAGCTTCGTGTTTTCCGACTCCAACTCCCGCAGCCGCTTGGCCTCGTTGATCTCGGGCCCACCGTATTTGCTGCGCCAGTTGTAAAACGCACCTGTCGATATGCCCAAGTCTCGGCAGATGTCATCGACCTTTGCACCCGCCTCATGCCGTTTGATGGCCTTGATGATCTGCTCTTCGCTGTAACGCTTCTTCATTCTGAGATCTCCGAATCACCTGATTATCTGGAAATCTCATCCTTCCCGTGGTCACATTCTTGGGGGAAAGGTCAAAGGACTATGCGAGGTCTCAGCGGGAGATATTGTTGCCGTCATGCACTCCCTGGCCCGTGATAAGGCAGGGCCGTATTTCGCGAGAACATTCATCAGGTTGTCCCCGGATACCGGCTTGCTGACGAAGTCAATCATGCCGGCAACTTTCTGGTTGCATTCGTGCATTTAAGCATGGGCGCGGGGAATTGGTCGGCTCCCGAGCTGCTACACCGACGGTCGGGCGCATCGAACAAGGGGTCCTGTCCGCATCATCTGTTGCACGAAAACTTGAGGTCAAAAATGGCCCGCAAATTACGTGGCTGGATGCGAGTACCGGGCCAGGTCGGCGAAGGCAGACCTGCGCTTGGTCATAAATTTGATGAACGATATGCGTGCCGCGCTCATTCTTCCTTGCGTGCGTTGCCGTAGGGGAATCACTACAGGCTTAGCGAGAAATCTTGATGCCGGGCTGCACGAATCATCATGCCGGGGACAATCCCACCCGCGCATGCTGTGTGCGCCGGCTGGCCTCCATCAAGGCCAGTCATTATTAGCATTCGGGGGAGACATGAAACCAATTCGCGTTCGCGCGACACTGGCGTTTTTGCTGCTCGCAACGGCTGGTCTGTCACATGCTGCACCGTGTTTGATTTTTGTTCATTGCAAGCAGACGGACACCGGCACCTACACCAGCTACAGCAACGCTCGCAATTACTGGGTCGATGGTTCCCGACGACCTGGTCAAAACGGCCAGCAAGAACTTCAGCAGCTCCTTCTACGTTGCGGGCTACAACGGCACCAGGCCGTACTGGGATTCCCAGGCCGCCGGTGAGGTGGCGAATGAAATCGTTGCGGCCACCAACGGCACTACCGATGGCGGTGGCCACTGCTGCAGCCAGACCTACAGCTAGGGCAGCACCTTCTGGGTGATCGCGCACAGCATGGGCAACCCGGTGATGGATTTCATCCGCGGTAACAACGACTCGTCGGGCTACCAACCACTCGAGTGATCCGGACGCTGGAGCAGAACATCTAATGGCGTGGCAAGCCGCATGCGATTCGTTGCGATAACGGCCCGGAAGACATCAGCGGCGCGCTCTTGAACTAGGCGATAAATGCAAACCATCATAATATAGTGAATACTACTAATTGTATGAACGGTATTTTGCGCAGCGTATTACGCAGATGCCGGGGAATTCGTTGACAACCAGAGGAAGTGGCATTCTCTCGCGAGTATTCATGTCTACTTATTTATTAATTAGTGTTGCTGCGCTAATCGTCTTTGTGCCCGGCTGCAAGTCATTTCACATCAATATGCCTCGACTCCCTTCTGCGGGCGCTGGCGGTGTCCAATCTTATCAATCAGTTTATTACGCAGCGCAAGGCGCTGTACTTTTGGCAAAGACGGCAGCCATCTGGAATCGAATGAAAGGTGATGGCACTACCGCCTCAAACATGCTCTCGTTAAGTTTTGTAGCACAATGCTCCCTTAAAAGTAATGGCTATGCATTATCGCGTCGGTTAATTGATAAGTATGATTCGGAAGTCTCCAAGGCCGACGATGGCTGGTTTTGGGAGGTGCGCGGTCAATCACTTTCCGAACAAAGCTGGAGTGTAGAAGGTGATTTGCAGGCTGAGGTGAATCATTTATTGGCTAGCGCAATAATGAGTGGGTGTGAAATTGCGGTATGGGAGGTCCATGACGGAAGAAGTCACGCAACATACTCAATGAATGATATGCACTAATAGATACCTGATTACCAATGACGCTCAGCTAAGATAGCGAGGCGGCACGGAAGCGGAGGTGGGCAGGTAGAGATGTATCCGTGCTGGTGCACCGTATTCGCCGAATTGAATCGCTAAATTGTCAGCCCTGAAGCATCGGACATTCGGCATAGTAGTGACCTTTCCCCGGCGTTAGTACCAGTGGCTGGATGAGAGATCGCAAGCTATCCATCAAACGCAGTGACTTTCGAGGCTGGTCGGCATTTCCATCGAAGCGACGCGTGCCGTCACCTTCTACAAAACTCGCCTGACCAGGAGGCGGCGCTTTCAGTGTCGCCATCGTCGGGCCGACTTGATCATCGATAAAGCTCGAAAGCTCCGACTCAAACCAGTCCCAGGGGATCAACGTGGCGAGCTTGACCAACGGATGACTCAAATCGATCTGCTGATCCAGCAGTCTCGACTGAAACATGTCCCGCTGCCCTGTATCGCCTTGTCGCCCCATTTTGACGTCCGAAATTGAAACAGTCGGTTTCTTGCAGCTTCAGCCGCATCATCATCGATGATTCCTATTCTACATCTATGGCTTGGGGGTTCTTCAGGACTGACTAAATGGTTGGTTGGAGGCATGCTGCTTGAATGTTGCCGTGATTCTGGCGCCGGGCGTTCCCAGAGACATGGAAACTTGCAATCAGCATGTTTTTCGTCGTGACTTGTTATAGGATGCCAGAATTAAATATAAGACACCTTATTGGGAATTAAGCACAAGCACCTCATAATTCGACTCTCATGGGTTAGGAAATCTTTATCCATCTGGCTGCCGGGTGTTTGAAACAACTGCAAATCTGGGTTGGCGCCATGCACCAACCCAGTAGAATATACAGTCATATCATATAATTGGAATGGCTTGATTGCTAAAAGCAGCTGCTAGAGATATATGTTTTGGGTGGAAGCCAAATTGAATTCCCAGCGAGGCAACTTCTATTTGTCTTAAGGAAGTCATGTCCCATGAAATTAACGATTTTAGGTCTGGGATCGCCGTACGTATCATCCTTATAAACAATTGAACCACCAATCCACCCCAGCACCATTGGCTTTCCGGTCGAGGGACAATTGTAAACAGCTGGAATCTCCTGGATCTGAGCGTGGATAGTAAATGCGCCACCGAGGCCCATTATGTTGTAACCGCCGCTACTGAATTCGCCGGAACAGAGTGTTGCAGAGCCGGACGCAGGCACTTCCTCAAAGTTAATATCACCATCAGGGTCAACCGGCAACCAAAGCAGGGCAGGCTCGAACTCATGGTCGGCATCGGTGGATGATGTGGATTCAGAGAGCGGTTCATAGTACCCGCCATTCCAACAGAATGAATTCCACTCGAAGTGCGAATTTTTAATATCAAGTCCACTAACAACTTTGCGTAAGGGGCCCGTATCACCGCTTGGTAACTTGTGCCCATAGGTAGCCTTATTGCTTACGGCATCCACTTGGTAACCACATAAATTCTTAGTGTCGGTCGCAGCTGCAACCGAGTCTTCTACGTTCAGTGCTCGTTCTGATAGCCCCAGGGCTTCTGCCAGATCCACTAGCGTTATGCCTTCGTTTCCAACCGTCGAGCCCGCTGGGCCCGTAATAGATACTGCTGGCGGCAGCGGCAGGACAGTGGATGCGGGAATGCTAGCAACCGCTGAATTTGCTGCCGCTGAGGCGGGTATCATCCCGACTTCAACTTTTGCGCGACAGTCATCAAGGTCCAATTCCCGGTATGCATAAACTTTGTCATACTCGTCGTTCACTTCGTCAGATACTGTAACGACATCTTTTAAAATAAATCTACAATAACCCGATTCATCGATGCCATTTAATTCGATTATCTCACTACTAACGAATGGTATATCTAAGTCTGGAAGTTCCTGGTACACACCAGCTTCTGCATTTGACACCAGCGCCAGGCCTAGTATGGCTGCACACCAGGTGCATTTATTGATAATTATCACTATTTATTTCCTCCTAATTGTAAATAATATCTCACTAGCGTAATATAAATGCTAATTCGATATCGCAGATTCTGCCAACAATCCTTCATCAATAGATAGTGGATTAATGGCGGAAAAAATTGCAAACCATGATTCGTCTTGGTTAATTGCCAATGGATCAGCTATACGGCGTGCTTTAAATGAACACGCAGAAATTCCTGAAATGGCAATTGTTCTAATCATCAGCGGTCTGCCAGCAGTATTTCCACTGTAACTAGAAGCACTTTCACCACATGTGTATGAGATGGTTCCGTCAATCATTGGTGATGTAAACATGGCCACTTCAAACCGAAAATCATCCGTCGTCAACGAGCCGCTCGTTGCCCCTAGGTCAATTGTATTGAGCACCTGCACTGAGTCGCCAGGAGAGCGACGCACGTCGTAAATTCCTACTTGGTCGCCTAGGTAACCACCCACCACATCAAATGGAGAGTCGCACGAAATGCTAATTGCTGCGCTATACCCATCAGAAAAACTGCCCTCAACCGCCTTTAAGCCACGGGCGATTATTGTGATCTCACTTAGAAAAGGTAGTTCTGGAATGTTGGTATAAATAATGGAATCATCACTGAATAAGCGATACTTGCGATCACCGCCAGATGCAACAGGAACCCTGTAGGAGATGTCTCCCCGGGTAACTGATATGATATCGTCGCCATCATAAGTGCTCTCCGAATTAATCGGTTCACTTCCGAAAAGGGAGCCAATCACTAGCGCTGCATAACCTTCGGGCTCGTATTCGCCAGAGGCAGCTATGGTTCGTTGACAAACAGTTTGAGATTTATGAAACCGGAGCGCAAATCGAATCGCAACTTCTTCGTACGTGTTTGAGGTGGCCCAATGAAATTCTGTTACGCCAGCCAAATATGGGGGTCTGCCGTCGTCTATAATTGGATATGCCTTGCTGTCACTTGATTGCAAGCGAGGCGACAAAGAGCTGTTTTGACAGCCGGCAACGAGCGCAGCCGAAACGCAAGCAAGGATAGCTGTTCTTATATTCATGAATTTGTTCTCCAGCCAACAAAAGCCTAGTGGGCTTAAGAGGATTTAATATTGTAAGTGTGGATACCTCAAATGGCAAGCGAGGATAGGAAAGATAAACGCCATATGTCGAGCATGCGAGGGTAGCCGCATCCTTGCTGCTGGTCGAACTTTGGTCAGTTGCTGAGAGATTCGACCGGTCTGCTCATACGATTTTGGGCTGTTTCGCACTCCGAAGGCTTCCAATGGGGCGTTCGCGTGACATCAAGTCGAACGAAAGCCCGCCGCCCTTGGCAGCACGACGTTCTTAACCGCCACTTCTACAGATGCCCCAAATTCTACTGTCGCGGCGGGCCACGCACGGCGGGCCGGTGGTATGCCTGAGGCATCGCTCCCTGCTCCTCCAGGTGATCCAGGATGTTCTTGATGGCGACTGGATCTTCTATCGCGGCAACGATCTTGACGGCCCCACCGCAGGCTTCGCAGGTCTGAACATCGATATCGAAGACGCGCTTCAGTCTCTTGGCCCATGTCATCGCGGCGTGCTTCTCGGCGGGCGTCTTATCCTCCACCTCGATGCCAGACTTCTGACGGCCACTACCCCGCTTGGCTGGTGTCACCTGGACTCTCAATTTGCTGTTTGGCGCAAAGATCCCATGGAACCGCGTCAGATTGACTCGCGGTTTCGGAACCAGCGCCGCCAACCGAGCCAGAAAATCCAGCGGCTCGAAGAACACATGGGTGGTCCCGTCCCGATAAGGCGTTTTCAGTTGGTAGCGCACCAGGCCGTTATTCGTAAGTGACAGGCGTTTCTCGGACACGGCTGGCCGGCTGATGTAGCGGCAAAGCCTTTCCAATTTGTCGCGCTGGTCAGCACGCGCAGCGACACCCGCGTGCAGGGAGAAGCCACTGACTTTGCCGGCCTCTTCACCAAATGGTGGATCATCCGCCGGCAGCGTCTGCAGCGTCATCACCTTGCGCCCGGCATTGGGCCCGACTGCAATACGGTACGTGATTGAGTGCCCCATCACGCTGCTCATGGGGTCATCGTCGACATCTTCGCCGGCCAGCCAGCTGCTTTCGGCGTCACGCTCGAGAAGCCCCTGCCGCTCCAGATACCGCCCCACCCGGCGCGCGATTGTGTCTGCCAGTTGCGTCAGCTCCGCACTGGTCGGTGCTTTGATCCAACGAAAGCGCAACCGTCCATCCGGACACTCAACATACACACCGTCCAGAAACAGCATGTGGAAGTGAACATTCAGATTCAGCGCACTGCCAAAGCGCTGAATCAGCGTGACGGCACCGGTGTGCGCTCCTTCTCGTGTGAAGCCTGCTGATCGAGTCAGATGCGTAGAAATCGCCCGGTAGACGATGCCCAGCACCTTTCCCATCACCTCGGGTCGGCCGGCAAAAAGGAAGCGGAGTGGATAGGGGAAACTCAAGACCCACTGACGGACTGGCTGCTCTGGAAAGACCTCGTCCGCAAGAAGTGCTGCCGCTTCCACCATGCGCCTGGCGCCGCAGCTCGGGCAGAAACCTCGTCGCTTGCAAGAAAATGCGACCAGGCGCTCCGCGTAGCAACTGTCACAGCGCACCCGCAGGAATCCATGCTCAAGCCGCCCACAGCTCAGAAACTCATCAAATTCCCTACGCTCATAGTCCGGCAGTGCCCTGCCTTCACAGGCCATCCGCTCAGCAAACGCCGGGTAGTGTTCCTCCACGAGCATGTAGAGCAGCGTCTGCTCGGGCCGGTGGCGCTGGTAACTGTGCGCATACTCTTTCGCCTGCGCCGCACATGCTGATCCGATCTCGCTTCACCCTTACCTTCCTCGGTAAGGGTTGCAACGAGATTCTTGGTCCTGCCCGGACGAGCTCGGCTGCGCCTGAATGTCAGCATTCTGGATCTGGCACTGGCCGAGCACCGGATGCTGAATGTCCGAGAAGGGTCGGTTGCCGACCAACTGTCCGCCTTGCTCGGGGTCTGCACTGCGCCCACTGCCGTCGTTGCTTGCCATGACCATTTCCATGAGCGGAGTTGTCCAGTTGTGTGACGGTTTTCACGATTGGACTTTCTCCAGTTTGGTGGACTGCTTCTACGTGGCAAGATGGGGATCGTGACGTCCGCCCCCAGAACCGACCACCCTGAGCGTGTTGTGTTTAAGTGAGTTTGGCCAACTTTGGGCAACAGGTACCAAATGGCGTGTCCTGCTATCGGTACTACTTGCTCGGAACGGCGCTGCGGATCTCACTGGCGACTGTGGCGTAGCCGCGAACACTGTACTTGCTCGATTTGTTGGTGTAGTCGTAACCCTTGTCCAAGGCCGCGCGGATGCGCTTGGCAGTGGATTTGTTGATCTGGCCCGCGTCGCTGAGTGTGAGGAACAGGGCTTCCAGGGCCATATTGCTTTGCTCGGCGAAGTTGAAGTCCGGCATCTTGCGTGCCTTGTCGGCAATGCCTGCCATCAGCTTCCAGGCTTCGGAGTTGCTGTAGGCCCGCGTTTCGTAGCCGGGTAACAGTCCGTCGACCAAAGCACTTGCCGCGCTGGCGGCCTTTTGCAGCGAGGAAACGCTGCGCTGGGACGCTGCATGCAACTCGCGAACCGCCTGATCCCACTTTTTCTGTGCGGCCGGGTTGGTGACCGCCAGAATTTCATCGACCATCAGCAAGGCCACGCCATGCAGCCGGACCTTGCCCACGCCCAGCCCGGGCGCCGTTTCCGCGTCCCAGCGGTTGTCGTACAACTCGTGGTGGCAGGCGTAACAGTCGAAAAACACCAGCTCAGGGAAGGTGCCATCCTTGATCCGCTCGGATGCGACCTCATCCAGATAGCGCTTGGCGCTCACCATCTGCCCGACGGCCCACACCTGCAGCGAAGTGCGAATCCCCTTGCGTTGCGCATAGTCGGCATCCAGTTCGTGATGCGCGGGCTCAATGGCCGTAAACGTGTCCAGTTCGAAACCGAGTGGCGGATGGCCGGCACCCATGATGCGGTGGTCGATCGGGTGATCGGGACCACCCAGATGGCAGTTCAGGCAGACCTCGGCGCGGGCGATGGGCTGCTCAGCCGGAAACAGGCCGGCTTGGATATTCGACGCATGCGTCGCGCCCTTTTCCACATGACTTTCCAGCCAGTTTTCGGCGCCACCATGGCAGGCTTCGCAGCCGACACCGTCACTCAGACGGAAGCGCTTCCCGCGTTGTTTTTCCGGAACATAATCGGTGTGGCAGGTGAGGCATTGTTCGGATTTTTCCGGCTGGATGCCCAGCCGCCGACCGATCGTCTTGGAGGCATCGGATAGCAGGGTCTTGTAGGCCTGGGCATGGCGATCCTCGCGGCTCCACAGGTAGTACTCGTTCTGCAGGATATTGGCGCCGGGTTTGGCGGTGTTGGCGCCGTGACACTGGGAGCCGGCACAGGTGGCTACGCCCTCATGAATCTGACCGTCCTGGTGCGGAAGGCGGAGTTCCGCGTGGCCGGTCGTCAGCACGCCCAGCGTCATCACGAACATGGCCATACGCGTTTTTCGGTAGCTCATATCCTGTTTTACCCTCGAATGCATCCCGGATCGATTCGCCAGCATAGTGCCATTATCGGGACGATTCGCAACCGGGGTATTGCGTTGGGCTGGCGACGGAACTAGGCTCCGGGGCGCACATCATGTGATCCAAAGCAGGGGGATTCATTGGCCGAGGTCTTTGAAGTGGCAATCGTGGGATCCGGCCCTGCCGGGATGAGCGCGGCCGCGCGCGCGGCGGAAACCGGCATGACGCATGTGCTGCTGGAGGCCGAGCCGCATCTCTCCAACACGATTTTTCGCTATCAGAAGGGCAAGCGCGTGATGGCCGAACCCACCGTGCTTCCTTTGCGCAGCCCCATCGGATTTGAGGAGGGCAAGCGGGAGGCCATCCTCGATGTGTGGAATCGCGGGGTGACGGATCTCAAGGTCAACGTGCGCTTCCGCGCGGAAGTCACGGGTATATCCGGTAGCCGCGGGGATTTCAGCATCGCCCTCAAGGGCGGTGAAACGGTTCAGGCGCGGCATGTGGTCATGGCGATCGGTGTGCAGGGGAACCTGCGCAAACTGGGGGTCCCCGGCGAAGATTTGGAGCGGGTGCAATACCAGCTGGATGATCCGGATGCCTACGGCAGCGAAACGATCATTGTGGTGGGTGCTGGTGATGCCGCAATTGAAAATGCGCTGGCCTTGGCTGAGGCCGGTAACGTCGTCAGCATCGTCAATCGCCGCGATGAGTTTTCGCGGGCCAAGGACGGGAACAACAGCGCAATTCTGGCCGCCATCGAAGATGAAGCCCTGGGTTGTTATTACGATGCCAGCCCGCGCATGGTCGAGGAGTTGGCTCCGGGTGACTCCAGCGGCAAGCCGCTGCGGCTGGTGCTGGATTGCAAGGAGGGCGAGGCCGAAATCTACTGCGACCGGGTGATCGCCCGTCTCGGCGCGATTCCACCGCGCAAGTTCGTGGAATCCTGTGGCATTGAGTTTCCGTCCGCCGATATCACCTCCATCCCCGCGGTCTCCCCGCGCTATGAATCGAACGTGGAAGGGATGTACATCGTCGGTGCGCTCGCCGGGTATCCGCTGATCAAACAGGCGATGAACCAGGGCTACGAGGTCATCGAATTCATCGCCGGGCGGGATGTGAAGCCCGCCGATGAGCCGCTGCTGGAGGAAGTCTTCCGGAAGATTCCGTTCGGTCTCAGCGTGGACGAGAACCTGGATCTGATTCAGCAGGTGGTCCCGGTTCTGGAACCGCTGACCACGCTGCAGCTGCGGGAGTTTCTGCTCGACAGCAAAGTCCACAGCCCAGCCGATGGCGAAGAGATTTTCGCCTTCAATGATTACACCAACAGCTTCTATTCCATCCTCGCCGGAGAGGTCGAGGTTCAGATCGATCCGGATGATCCCTCCTCGGGAATCCGCCTGGCTGCCGGGCAATTCTTTGGCGAGATGAGCCTGATTTCGGGGCGTCGACGCAGCGCGACAGTCCGTGCGGTCGGGAACGACACCTTGCTGGTGGAGACGCCGCGGCGGTCCATGAACAAGCTGTTGCAATCGGTGGACGCCGTGCGGCAGGTCATCGATCAGTCATTCATTCTGCGGGCGCTGCAGACGCAGATCGCTCCCGGGGTGCCCGCCGAAAAGCTGCAGTCGGTTGCGGCGTCAACCACCCTCCGCCACTTCAAGGCGGGCGAGGTTCTGTTCAACGAGGGTGACGAAGGTGATGCGCTGTACCTGCTGCGTTCCGGCTCGGTCACCGTCTCGCGAGATCTGGGCGGGCGCAGCACCCCCGTTGCGTATGTCGCTGCCGGGAATTATGTGGGCGAGATGGCGCTGATCTCTGATCTGCCACGTATGGCGACGGTCACCGCGGCCGTGGCCTGCGATGCGTTGCGCCTGGAAGGCCAGGCGTTCAAGGAACTCATGGCGATGTCGGCGGATGTGCGGGCCAGCATAGAGGGTCAGTACAAGGACCGTCTGGTCGCCAATGCGGCGGCCGAAAGCCGCAGCCGGAATGGGTCGATGATCGGATTTCTGGTTAGCCAGGGATTGGGCGAGGCCACCGATGTGTTGCTGATCGACGAGTCGCTCTGCGTGCGCTGCGATCATTGCGAAAAAGCGTGTGCGAGCACGCACGGGAACGTCTCCCGGCTGAACCGCGAGGCCGGGCCAACCTACGCCAGCCTGCATGTGCCGACGTCATGCCGCCATTGCGAGCACCCACATTGCATGAAGGATTGCCCGCCGGATGCGATCAACCGTGCGCCCAATGGCGAGGTGTTTATCAACGACAGCTGTATTGGTTGCGGCAATTGCGAGCGAAATTGCCCTTATGGGGTGATCCAGATGGGGGCGGTCTCGCAGGAAAAGCCCAAGCTGTGGCAGTGGATTCTCACCGGGGTCGGGTTGGCGCCCGGAACTTCAGTGCCCTATGACAAGGAATCCGGTGTGCCCAAGAAAGCGGTCAAATGCGACATGTGCAAGGACCTTGCCGGCGGGCCCGCGTGTGTCCGCGCCTGCCCCACGGGCGCGGCGCTGCGACTCAGCCCGGAGGAATTCATGGAACTTGCGGCGGATCGGGCCTAGGTCATGGTATTGCACGAATCCTTTCTGACCCACGCCAACAGCCGCTGGCTGAAACTGTCCCTGTTGCTGTGTGCGATCGCGGTGGGGCTGTACATCTATCACGACCCCACCGCCGGTCCCAATGGCGGTACTTGGCTGGGGTATGGTCTGGGTACCTTGGGGTTGATGCTGATCCTCTGGTTGGCACTGCTGGGGGTTCGCAAGCGGAGCTACAGCTCGCGGCTGGGTACCGTCAAAGGCTGGACCTCGGCGCATGTCTGGTTGGGGCTGGCGTTGATCGTGGTCGGCACGCTACACACCGGTTTCCAGTTTGGTCTCAACGTGCACACGCTGGCCTGGGTGTTGATGATGCTGGTCATTCTGTCCGGGCTCTGGGGTGTCTTCGCTTACCAGCGCTACCCGAACATCATCACCGATCGCCGCGGAGCGCTTCCGGCAGAGGACATGCTGCGAGAAATCGCCGAACTCGACCGGCAGTTGGTGCTGGTGGCGTCGGAGCTGGGCAAGGACATTCACGATCGCACGCTGCAATCCATCGCCCGGACCCGCCTGGGGGGATCGTTCTGGCAACAGGTACGCGGAATCGCGGACCAAGCCACCGGGGAGGGGCTGGTCAAACGCCTGCGTGAGGAACTGAACAAACCGGTCATCGCCGGCAAACCCGCCATGACCGCGACGGCGCCAACCAACGAGGGCAATGCGACGATGATGTTTGTCGCCGATGCCTTCGTTTCGGGCCAGCAGGATGTCAAGCAACGCGAAACCCGCCGCAAGCTGCTGGACCTGTTTTCGCGAAAAAAAGCGCTGGTCAGCAATCTCAACGCCGACGTCACCCGCCGCGCCCGTCTCACGCTGTGGTTGTACTTCCACGTGCCTCTCACCATTGCTCTGATCGCCAGCCTGCTCGTGCACGCGCTGGCGGTATTCATCTACTGGTAAGCCCATGATTTTTGTCATTCGACAGCTGCGGGGCAGCGAGAACAATCAAACGATTGTTGATCGCAAACTGGATGGTGCGGTACTGACCATCGGCCGCGGCGCCGATCGTGATGTGCTGATCAACGATTCGCGGGTGGCCTGGGAACACGCCGAGGTTCGCATCGACAAGAACGACCGCTTCAGCCTCTTCGTGGAGGAAGATGCCGGGTCGGTACTGCTCAACGGTGCACCCTCGCGTGGTGGGCGGCTTGCCAATGGCGACACGGTTGGTATTGGCGGCACCGACATCACGTTCCGGGTGCTCGATGATCGTATCTACATCGAGATCCGCGAGGTTCGTCGCGGCAAGGACGAGGCCGCGGTCCTGCTACGCGCACAGTCTCACCTCGCGCTGACAGAAACCCGTGCCAACAAGCGGCGTCTGAGCTGGGTGCTGTTTCTGATCGTATTGGGTTTCGGTGCCCTGATCCCGTTGGCGGGGCGCTATCTGCCGGGGCCGTGGGCCGAGGTGTTGCCCCCGGCTTTGCAGGATGACCTGTGGAGTTCCGGACCGATTTCATCGGCGCACCAGAGCATCGCCAGCAAATGCGAGCTGTGTCATTTGTCGCCGTTCGAGATGACGCCTGACCGCGCCTGCTCGAGCTGTCACAAGGATGTCCTGCACCATGCGGATGACGCCCGGGTGATGCAGGAGTTGGGCCTGGACACCCAGCGCTGTGCGTCCTGTCACCACGAACATGAGGGCGATGCCGGTCTGGTCCTGGATCATCCCCGTTTGTGTACCACCTGCCATGCCGACCCTGAGCAGAAGTTGCCCGGTTCGGCGCTATTGGCCGCGGCGGATTTCGCGGCGAATCACCCCGAGTTTTCGCCGCAGGTCTGGCGGCGCGATGCGGATGATGAGCGTCAGGATGTCTCCACTCCCTGGGAAAATCGACTGCAGGAGGAGGCCAGCCTGATCTTCCCGCATGACCTGCACCTGGACGTGGCCGGGATTGAAGACCGACGCGGTGAGGTACAGATCCTGACCTGCGGGTCCTGTCATGAATATCAGGCGGGGCAGGTGCGGTTCAAACCGGTGAACTTCGCGCGACACTGCCAGGATTGCCATAGCCTGGAATTCGATCCCGCCAACCCGGGGCGTGAGGTGCCACACGGCAGCACGCAGGCGGTGCTCGACGACCTGCGCGGCTATTTCGCCCGCGCCGTGCTGGAGGGGCGCGAGTACGAACCGCTGGTCGCCCCGGGTGGTCCGCGTGGCCGCGGTCGCAGTACCGGCGAGAACCGTAAACGTGGCACCTTGGCGGAAAAGGCGGAGGCGTTCGCACGGGATGCCATCGACGAATCCCTGCGGGTGCGACTCTGCGCAAAATGCCATCAGGTCGATGTGTCAACGACCAGTGAAGCCGAGTGGGATGTGGTGCCATTCCAGCAGCGCCCGGTCTGGATGACTGCCGCGCGCTTCGATCATGCACCGCATCAGACGGTGGGTTGTGCGGCCTGCCATCAGGCAGCGACTTCAGCCTCCGCCGACGATGTGTTGATGCCGGGGCGGGCTTCCTGCACCAGCTGTCATGGCGGTAGCCACGCGGAAGCCGGTTTGTTGCCGTCCACCTGTGTGGATTGCCACGGTTTTCATATCGCAGATTCGTTGAAGATGCCGGCGACGGTGGACCTGCCCGGCACGGTTGCCGCATCGATGGCAGATGGGGAAAAAATCAATGACCCACTGCCAAGTGCGGATTCACCGTCCGAGTAGCGGTAGTGAATACGAGGGGGCTTTGCTAGGATGGCTGGGTCGCCGCCCGGAGGAATGCAACAGCCGGCGGTGTGCCGAGACAGTTCGAAGTCACAATCAGGTCGAGGGGGTATGACCGTGATGGAGGTTCGAGGGTTGCGTCAGCTCTGTGTGCTGACGTTGGTAGGGATTCTGGCGGCGTGCTCGTCGGGTGACCGAAATGATGATACCCGGGGTATCGGCATCGGTTCCGTTCCTTGCGATGGCAGCTGTCAACGCACACCCACACGGCTGACGGCGGACGACGTCCGTCAGGTCGTCGCACGAGCCGCGGTGGAGGCTTCCGCCCTGGGTGCGCCGGCGACGATCGCGGTCGTGGACCGGGTCGGGAACGTGCTGGGTGTGTTCCGCATGGACGGTGCCGATACGACACTCACGGTCACCTCGACCGACGGCGAATCCAGCGTTATCGATGGCGGGTTGGAGCGATTGGCGTTTATTCCCTCCGAACTGGGTGCGATTTCCAAGGCTCTCACGGCCGCGTACTTCTCTTCCGAAGGGCAGGCGTTCACGACACGCACGGCCAATCAGATCATTCAGGAGAATTTCAATCCCGGTGAGTTGAATGCGCCCAGCGGCCCGTTGTTTGGCGTGCAATTCAGCCAGCTGGCCTGTTCGGACATTTCACGTCGTTATAACGGTGTCGGGCCGGATCAGGGGTCGCACCGGGCGCCCTTGGGGTTTGCCGCGGACCCCGGCGGCATCCCGCTGTACAAGAACGGCACGCCGGTTGGGGCGATCGGCGTCATGGCCGATGGGATTTACGGACTGGACAAGTCCTTGTTCGAGCCGGATCGCAACCTGGACGAACTGATCGCCGTTGCCGGCAGCTTCGGCTACTCCGCGCCGCGTGACCGTCGCGCCGACCGGGTAACGGCTGAAGGCAAGACTCTGCGCTTTGCCGACGTGGATTTTGAGGACCTCGCGACCAATCCGGAGCAGGCACCGGCCACGCCATCAGGCGGCAGTTTCATCGCGGTCCGTGGTTATCGCGGTGAGGGCGTTTCCACCGGAACCGCGTTCGGACACCCGGAATCTGGGGTGCGGCCGGTTGGTCCGGCGTCGCCGTTTCTCGGCCTTGATGCCTACGTGGTCGTGGACGAAAACGACAACAACCGTTTTCCTCCGCGTGCCGGCACGGATGGCCTGCTGACCCAACAGGAAGTGGTGGACCTGCTTCGGGAATCGCTGATTGTCGGCAACCGCTCCCGGAGTCAGGTGCGACGTCCCGTGGGTGACTATTCGCGACTGACCGTGGTGGTCACCGATACCAACGGCGTGGTCCTGGGATTGCTGCGTGCGGAAGACACTCTGGTGGATGCCATCGATGTCACCATCCAGAAAGCCCGTTCGGTCGCGTTTTTCGCCTCAACCAAGGCGGCAGACCGGTTCCAGAATGTTCCGCCGGCCGAATACCTGGCGCCCGGCACCGAGGTGAACAGCCTGCGTGAGTCGCCTTTGTTCCCTTATATTCAGGATGCGCGTGCGGTTCTGAATCAACCCTCGGCGTTTGCCGATGGAGCCTTCGCCTACAGTTTGCGTTCGATCGGTTTGCTGTCGAGGCCGTTTTTCCCTGACGGGATATCCGGCACGCCTGCGGGGCCTTTCAGCAAACCGGCCGGGCAGTGGAGCTTGTTCTCCACCGGGGCCGAGCTGGATCTCATCTATAACGCCCTCATCAATCACATTGCCTTTGTCGCTGGCCTGGTCCCCGACGATGTGGGGCAGAACTGCACCGGCATCAGTGGCTTGAGCGATGGTTTTACGGTATCCGCCGGGCAGTTTCCCGAGTTGCGCAACGGTTTCACCATTTTCCCCGGCGCCGTTCCGATCTACCGGGGCAACACGCTGGTGGGCGGGTTGGCATCTTCCGGAGATGGTGCGGACCAGGACGGGATGATTCCGTTCCTGGGTCTGGATGCGGTCAGCAAGCTCAGTGGCAGCACCCTGAATAACGCACCCAAGGACATCCGCTCGGATCAGATTCGATTCGACGACTGGAACCTGCGCTACGTGATCTGTCCGCAAGCACCGTTCCTGAATTCTGATGAGGAGGCCGCTTGTGAAGGACTGTAAGCCGATGCGTCTACTCACCTGGGGGCTCACCGCGGCCTGTGTGCCCTTGGCGGCCGCCGGGGCCGTCACACCGGATTCGGGTGTCGACATCGAGGCCCTGGCCCCCAGTATTCTGCTCGCCCAGGCGGACGTGGATGAGGTGCCATCGCGCAGCCGCCGCGGCCGGCAGCGATCCACCGCGGGGGAGGAAGAAACCTACCCTGTGGATGATGAGCCGACCATGACGCCGGTCAAGGCGGACGAGCCCGACCTTGAACCGGCGGACTCGGCTCCGGTGATGCAACCGGTGGTCGAAACCCCACAGCCCGCTCGACGTGACATCCCCCGCACCCAGCCTGCGGAGAGCACACAGCCGGTTGTCAACGAACCCGTGGCACCGATTGTGCGCCAGCCACGGGTACCGCGTACCCAACCGGTCACGCGGCCCGTTCAACGCAGCACGCCGGTGCTGAAGACCAGCAAACCCAGTCGTAGCAGTGGACGGGGGCGGTCGGTCGCCGGTCAGCCCAACCCCAATGCTGCCTCGGGCCTGGCCCGCCTCGAGCCGGCACCGGCCGACGCTGTGTACGCTTCGGAGCTAATCCCGGATCGTTGGCAGCTGACCAAAGACCTCGGTTTGACCAACAACCCCTGGTGGGACCCGTACAACCAGAACACGCTCAAGGCTGATCGCCCGGTATTCGGCAACTGGTTCTTCAATCTGGCGCTGATCTCGGAGAGCATCTTTGAGGCCATCCGGATCCCGATCCCCACCGGGCCGCAGGCTGAAGACGGCCCTGGCAGCCTGGACGTGATCGGTGAAGGTGACGTCACCGTGGCCATCCAGGAATTCACGGCGGGTTTTGTTTTTTACCAGGGCGATACCACGTTCCGGCCGCCGGATTGGGAATTCCGCTTTACCCCCAGCTTCAACTTGAATCGGGCGGAAGCCCAGCAGGAGCGTGCGCTCTACGTCGACCCGCGTAAGGGCACCGTGCGCAAGGACAGCCACATGGGGATTCAGGAGCTGTTTGTCGACAAGCACCTGTATGACGCATCCGATCGCTATGATTTCACCAGTATCCGGGTCGGCATTCAGCCGTTCAATGCAGATTTCCGGGGCTTCCTGTTCCGTGACGAGCAACTGGGTGTGCGTCTGTTCGGCAACCGGTTCAACAACAAGTTGCTCTACAACCTGGCCTGGTTCCGGCGGATTGAGAAGGACACCAATTCCGGCCTGAATGCGCTGAATGAGCCATTGCGCAAAGACGATGTGTTCGTCGCCAACCTGTACTTCCAGGATTTCTGGACCTTGGGTTTCACCGGGGAATTGATCGCCCTGTACAACATCAACAAGGAAGGCGATGAAGGGGAGAACTATTACAACCAGAACGGCTTCATCGAACGCCCGGCATCGATCGGTCTGGAGTCACCCCGCAATTACGACGTGCTCTACCTTGGCGTGGCCGGGGATGGGCATTTCGGTCGATTGAACCTCAGCGCGACCTCCTACCTCGCGTTTGGCAGCACCGATCGCGGTGTATTTGTAGAGCGGGAAACCGATATCTCTGCCGGATTCTGGGCGGCAGAGGCCTCTTTCGACAGCGACTGGATCCGCTACCGGGTATCGGCCTTGTACGCCACGGGTGACGAAGATCCCTTCGACGATACCGAAACGGGTTTCGATGCTGTATTCGAAGAGCCGCTATTCGCCGGTGCAGACACCAGCTACTGGATTGGCCAGGCCATTCCCTTTATCGGCGGTGGCCTGGTGCAGCTCACCACGCTGGATGGCGTGCTGAACAATCTGCGCAGCTCTAAAGAGGAAGGGCAGTCGAACTTCACCAACCCGGGCACGATGCTGCTGGGCGTCGGGGCGGACTTTGACTTCATGCCGCAATGGCGCTTGTCGTTGAACGTGAATCAGCTGTGGTTCGCGACCACGGAAGTGATCGAGGAAGCGCGGGCGCAAGCCAATATTGATGAGTCCATCGGTACCGATATTTCCATCTCGAGTATCTATCGGCCCCTGTTTACTCAGAACATCATCATGCGGGCCTCGGCGGCGGCTCTGGTACCCGGTGCGGGATACAAAGCTCTCTATGGCGACGAGCTTGGTTATTCCGTTCTGCTCAACCTGATACTGGCTTACTGATCATGCGACACATTTACCAAACCCTGTTGCTGGCACTCAGCCTGAGTTCCCTCGCGGCTTTTGCGTCTGGGGGTGAATCACCTCGTAACATCCGTTACGAGACCGCGCCGCCTGCACCGGCATCGCAGACCCGTGCCGAAGTCGACGCCAAAAGTGCGGGTTGTATCAGTTGCCATACCAACACCGACCAGCTGACCATGCACCGTCAGCCCGGCATTCTGCTGGGCTGTACGGATTGTCACGGCGGGCAGGCCGAGGTGATGTTGCCAGCGGGTGTGACGCAAAAGGATGCGGCGTACATGGCCACGCTGGAGCGGGCTCACGTATTGCCACGCTATCCGGACACCTGGGACTGGCCGTCCTCGGCAAACCCGGAGCACAGCTATGCGTTGCTGAACCAGGAATCCCCGGAATACGTGCGCTTCGTCAACCCGGGCGATTTGCGGGTGGCGGAAGAAGCCTGCGGCGCCTGTCACCAGCAAACCGTTGAAGCCGCCAAGCGCAGCTTGATGGCGACGGCTGCCATGTTCTGGCAGGGGGCCTCCTACAACAATGGAATCCTGCCGTTCAAGCGTCCGGTGCTGGGTGAAAGCTATACCCGCGAGGGTGAAGCGGCCAAGTTGCTGGGGCCGGTGAAAGTCACACCCGAAATGGAAGCCAAAGGCGTGGTGGATGTGCTGTTTCCACTGCCGTCGTGGGAAACCACACCACCGGGCGATGTCTTCCGCGTGTTCGAGCGCGGGGGGCGGGTGATCACCAACCTGTTCCCGGAAACCGCCAATCCGAATGCCATCGGCAACATCCAGTTGCTGGATGAGCCGGGGCGGCCCGATCTCAAGCAGTCCAACCGCGGACCCGGAACCGGTTTGCGGATTTCCGTACCCGTGTTGAACATTCACAAAACCCGTCTGAACGATCCGTTGATGTGGTTTCTGGGTACCAACGATCAGCCGGGTGATTACCGCTCATCCGGGTGTTCCTCCTGTCACGTGGTCTATGCCAATGACCGGACACCCAAGCATTCGGGGCCCTATGCGAAGTTCGGGCATACCGGGAAGACTCAGACAGTGGACCCGACCATTCCGAAGGATGAGTCCGGCCACCCGCTGACGCACTCATTCACGTCGGCAATCCCGAGCAGTACCTGCATGACCTGCCACATGCACCAGCCCAACATCTTCGTGAACAGCTACTACGGCTACACGATGTGGGATTACGAATCGGATGCGCCGGCCATGTGGCCCAAGGAGCAGCGTTACCCGGATGCCGAGACCATTCGCAAGGTCAACCAGCGCAACCCCGAAGGGGCCGCGCCGCGTGGTTTGTGGTCCGACAAGGAGTTCCTGGAGAACGTCAGCGATCTGAATGACAAGCTGAATGACACGCAGTTTGCCGATTATCACGGCCACGGCTGGAACTTCCGCGCGATCTTCAAAAAGGACCGCAAGGGGAACCTGCTGGATGCCGATGGCAAAGTCGTCTCCCGGGATGATCCGAAGAAATTTGAGAAGGCCGTGCACATGTCATCGGTGCACGCGGACGTGGGCATGCAGTGTGTGGACTGCCATTTCTCGCAGGACGTGCACGGCAATGGCCACATGATGGCCGAGGTGGCGGAAGCCATCGAAATTGAATGCTCGGATTGTCACGGAACGGCGAAGTCCTATCCGAAGTTGGTCACCTCCGGCCCCGCTGCGCCTCCGGGTGGCAACGACCTGCGGGTGGCGCGGACACCGGATGGGCGTAAGCGATTTGAGTGGGTGGGCAAGAAGCTTTACCAGCGCTCGAACGTCGACCCCAACCTGGAATGGGAGCTGAGCCTGGTCAAGGATTCGGTAACCCCTGGGCATTCGCAGTACAACGCCAAGGCCGCTCGCGCCAAAACGATGTCGCGCGATACCAAAAACCAGAAATGGGGTAGCAAGGTTGACTCCGCTGAGTGGGCGCACGGCGAAGAAGAAATGACCTGCTACACCTGTCATTTGTCCTGGACCACCAGTTGTGCCGGGTGTCACCTGCCGGTGGAGGCGAACTGGAAAACGGAGCGCCAGCACTATGAAGGCGGGGAGACGCGCAACTTCGCGACCTACAACCCGCAGGTTGTTCGTGACCAGATGTTCCAGCTCGGCAAACACGGGCCGGCGAAGGGCGGGCGGGTCGCGCCGGTCCGGTCGTCATCGGCATTGGTGTTGTCGTCAACCAACATCAACCGCGAGAAGATCTACGTCCAGCAGCCACCGATTGCGTCCAGTGGATATTCCTCGCAGGCATTCGCTCCGCACTTCCCGCACACGGTGCGGAAAACGGAAACTAAAACCTGCTCGGATTGCCACTTATCCAAGGACAACGACAACAACGCCATCATGGCGCAGCTGCTGTTGCAAGGTACCGGTTTCGTCAACTTCATCGGCTACAACGCCTGGGTGGGGGGCGATGGCGCCTTCGATGCGGTTCAGGTCACCGAGTGGGAGGAACCACAAGCCGTCATTGGCAGCTATCTGCAGAAATACGCTTACCCCGACTGGTACGCCGAACACTTGGAGAGAGACCGTCACCTGACCACGGCACACAGTCATGGCACCGGAGATGCGGTGGGATGCCTGCAATTGCGCGGTGAATACCTGTTTGTCGCGCAGGGTCGCAAGGGTTTTGAGGCCTATGACGTCGCCAGCATCGGTAACAAGGGCTTCTCACAGCGGATCATCAGCGCACCATTCTCCGCGCTGGGCCACGACACACATGTGTCCACCGAGGACGCCACCTGCGTGGCGCTGCCAACCAATCAGCCCATTCACCCGCCGCGCAACGAAGGCGAGTTGATGCGGGAAACCAACCAGGAACAGCCTTTCCACCCGATCTACAACTATGCGTTGATCAGTGACCGGGTCGAAGGTCTGATACTGGTGGATGTGAACTCATTGGCTGATGGTGAGCCACGGAACAACTTCCTGTCTCGGGCGCTGACCTGGGATGGCGAAGGCGCACTGAAAGGGGCGCGACATATCACTGTGGCTGGTCACATGGCTTATATCGCGGCCGATGCGGGCCTGGTGGTGGTCGATCTGGATCAGCCGCTGATGCCGAAAGTGGCAGCGGTGCTGGATATTCCGGGATTGCAGGCGACAGCGGTTCAGTTCCGTTACCTGTTTGCCGCGACCGAAAGCGGGTTGCAGGTTGTGGATGTCACCCAGCCGACCCAGCCGAAAATGGTGGCGGGAGCGAAGGTTGCACTGGCGGCCGGCCACCGGGTCTATCTGGCGCGTACCTATGCGTACGTGGCAGCGGGACCGGACGGTCTGGCCATCATCGATATCGAAAAGCCGGAGCAGCCAAAGTTGCTGATGCGGTTTACCGCGGGTGGCGAATTGACCGATGCGCGCGATGTGGTGGTGGGCTCAACCAATGCGTCCCTGTTTGCCTACGTCGCCAATGGCAAGGGCGGCTTGAAGGTGGTCCAGCTGACGAGCCCGGATTCGCAGCCCAATTTCTACGGGTTCTCGCCTGAGCCGAAGCCGGAACTGATCGCCCGTTATGTGACCAGCCGCCCGGCCTTGTCTCTGAGCCGAGGTCTGGACCGCGACCGCGGTGTGGATGAGAACGGCCATCAGATCGCCGTCTTCGGCCGCATTGGTTCGCGGCCGTTCAACGAAGACGAAATGGCACGTATGTACCTGAACGAAAAAGGCGAGCCCTGGTACGTGTCAGACAAGGTGCGATAGCCGAAATCGCCGGAGAAAGCGCCATCCATTTATGGGTGGCGTTTTTCTTGCTTGAATGGCGCAACGAAGTGTTCATGTTACCCACCTATTGTTGTCGGAATCTGCGTGTAAACGAGCGATTCCATGAGCAACAAAACGAGCGGCCGCGCGGCCGCTGTCAACGAAATCTGGGCATTCAAAAACCTCTGCGATTCAAAAAGGCACCTGAACCTGCCGATGGTGCATTTCAAGATGATGCTGGCCGACCCGGTGTACCGCGACGACATCCTGCGTCGTGCGGAGGAGTCTGGTGATCCGGTTCTGCGTGCCGCAGCCGCAGGGATCCGGGCGCTACAAATCGAAGGGCCGCTCGGGCGCGCCCCGGGGGAAGAGCTGGTACGGCAGCCTGAGCGTGAGCCGGTGCAGTCGATTCCCAGTCAGGCCATGGGATCCAGCCTCAACCCCGTCATTCTGATCAGCGTGGCGCTGGTGGCCATCGTCGGTTTGGCCTATCTGGTGCTCAGGCCGCACGCCCCGGAGGACGCCGGGGCGCCCAAGGTCGTCGCGGTGACATCCAACATAGCGGATAACACGACGTGGCAGGCCGGCCAGATTTATCGTCTGACCGGCCCAACCTATGTGGAGAACGGTGCGCAGCTCACCATCAATGCGGGTGTAGAGATTCAGGGAACGCCGGGATCGGCCCTGATTGTGACCCGCGGCGCCTCAGTGCACGCGCGCGGCACGCTGGACGCACCCATCGTGTTTACCAGTTCCAAAGCTGTCGGTACCCGGCGCTCAGGAGATTGGGGCGGTGTGGTGTTGCTGGGTGACGCACCGGTCAATCAGGACAATCCGCAGGTGGAGGGATTGCCAGGTGGTGAAACGCGTGCCTTCTACGGCGGCACCAATGTGCAGGGCAGTTGCGGGGTGCTGGAATACGTGCGGATCGAGTTCGCCGGTTACGAGATTTCCCGCGACAACGAGCTCAATGGTCTGACTCTGGCCGGCTGCGGTAACGGCACCGTGGTGCGGCATGTTCAGGTGCATCGCGGATTGGATGACGGCATTGAGCTGTTTGGAGGTACCGCCAATCTCAGTCATGTGGTCGTTTCCGGCCCTGGAGACGATGCTTTTGACTGGGACAAGGGGTGGCGCGGGCGTGCGCAGTACATTGTGCTGTTAATGTATCCGGATATCGGTGACAACGGGTTTGAAGGCGATAACGACAAGAAAAACAACGATATCCAGCCGCGTTCCGCACCCGAGTTCTACAACGTCACGATGCTCGCGGATCCCAGTTCCACGCACGTCCACCGGGGCATGACCTTGCGTCGAGGTACGGCAGGTCAGTTCCACAATATCCTGATATCAGGCTTTAACCGAGAAGCCGTGGATTTGCGTGGGGATGGCGTACAGGAGTTGATCAGCAGCGGCGAGCTGGATTTTGCGGGGATTCTGCTGCATGAAAATGGCACGGCGGGGCGTAACGGGTTTGACGACGAAACCGGTGAAGCTGACGACGATGCCGGATTTTCCGAGGAGCAGTATTTTTCCTCAGAGCGCGCGGCTCGGGTGAGCAATGTCGGCATGCAGGTGCGCAACGTGCTGGCGTCAAACGCCGATGCGTTCACGCCTTCAATTGTCGACCTCCCGCTGGCCGCTTCCCCGGTGCCGCAGGATGAATTTTGGGACGAGGGTGCGAACTTCATTGGTGCGCTGCGCCCCGGAGTTTCACGCAACTGGCTGACGGGTTGGACGGCGTTTCCCGTCAACTGATGAAACGGCAGCAGGGGTGTTCAGCCTGCTGCCGGTTTCGGTTCCCCAATAAAAAACCCCCGGTTTGATGCCGGGGGTCAAGGTGCGAGAAAGACTTTGCGTCTTTCTGGAGGAGACTCGGTTTAACACGCTTGCGCCAATGGCTGCGAAGTCATGTTGTATGAGCTTTTCGACTCATGTTGCGGTGCAGTATACAGGAATTGGTGCAGTGCGCAAGTGCAATGCAACAAATTTTCCCTATGGCGTCGCAAAAACGCATAAGCGCAGAGTTTGAAACCGGGAAAAACGTGCCTGTGAACGCGATGCGGCGGGAGTACTCCCGCGCGAATCAGGAGTGATCGCCGGGCGTGCCGTCGTCTTTTTTGCGGCCTAGGTTGGACAGAAATTCCTGCCGAACCTTGCGCCAGATAGGCAGATTCTCATCAGCGAGTTCGCTGAGCGCGTGCAGCGGGTTGCCGGCGCTGCCGACCAGTCGCTTCACTTGGTCCTTGAACTGTGCCTGCTGGTCAGAGAACAGCTCCAGTGACAGCTCCAGGTAGTGGCTGACGCTGTTTTGCATCGAGTCACCATAGAAGCGAATGATGTGCAGCAAAACGTCCTTGGAGAGGATGGGCGTGCCCTTTTCCTCTTGCTCCATGATCACCTGCAACAGAATGCTGCGGGTGATGTCGTCTTTGGTGCGCTTGTCCTCGACCCGGAAGGGAATGTTTTCGATGACCAGGTCGCGGATTTCTTCCAGTGTGATGTAGCGGCTGATAACGGTGTCGTACAGACGACGATTGGGATATTTGTTGATCAGTCGAACTGTCGATGATCCCCCGCGACGACTTAGTACCTTTGCCATTCAACTGCTGCGATGCACTAAAGCTCCATTTTGCCAGAACTAGGTTGGATCAGCAGGGTCCATGCGGCAAGAGCCTGATCCAGCAACTGTTGCGGCGGCAATTCGGAAGCGAGATCGGGAAGGGTGAGGGGCAATTGGCGCAAAGCGGCCGCGATTGCTGCCCCAGGCTGGGTCAGATCTAGCGCATCGGCGCCGGTGGATTTGCTGAGCTTGTGACCGTCTGCATCGATCAACAAAGAGTGATGCAGGTAGGTGGGCGGTGGGTGACCAAGCTGGCGCATCAGCAGGATTTGGCGGCCGGTCGATGACAGCAGATCATCACCGCGAACCACATGGGTGATGCCCTGTTCGGCATCGTCAACACTCACCGCGAACTGGTAGGTGTAATCACCCTGGCGCCGCCGAAGCACCACATCACCACACTGGGCGGTGACATTCTGTGTCTGAGGGCCGTGTCGGCGATCAATGAAGCGGACCTCGGCCTCATCCGGCAGGCGGTAGCGGATCGCCTGGCCCTGTGGCTCCAGACGGCGCTCGCGGCAGGTGCCGGGGTAGCAGGTCTCCCCATCACGACGAAATGGGCTGAGGTCACGACGGGTGCAGGCGCAGGCATAGGCCAAGCCCTGTCCAAGCCAATCCTGAATCACCTCACGGTAGTGATCGCGGCGCCGGCTTTGCGGGGGCAGATCCGCATCCCAGGTCAGACCCAGTGCGCCCAGCTGCCGGCGAATCACCTCGGCATATTCGGGCCGGCAGCGCTCGCTGTCGATGTCTTCGATGCGTAACAGCCAGCGCCCGTTGTTTGCCCGGGCATCCAGCCAGGAGGCCAGCGCTGAAACCAGCGAACCCGCGTGCAGCGGGCCGGAGGGAGAGGGCGCAAAGCGCCCCACGTAATTCGCCGCGAAAATCAGCGGCCGAGCTGGCGCTCGCGGATTTCTTCGAGGCTCTTGCAGTCCACGCACAGATCGGCGGTGGGGCGAGCTTCAAGGCGACGAATGCCGATTTCGGAACCGCAGCTTTCGCAATAACCGAATTCGTCATCGTCCAGTCGGCGTAGCGTTTTTTCGATCTTGCGAATCAGCTTGCGTTCACGGTCACGGGTACGCAGTTCCAAGCTGAACTCGGACTCCTGCGTGGCGCGATCGGTAGGGTCGGGGAAGTTGGCCGCTTCGTCCTGCATGTGATGCACAGTACGATCTACCTCTTCCATGAGGTTGGACTTCCACGTTTCGAGTATTTCGCGAAAGTGCTGGCGCTGCCCCGCGCTCATGTACTCCTCGTCGGCGGTCGACTGGTAAGGAGTGAACTGTCCGAGTTCGGGGTTGGCTTGGCTGCTGCTCATGAATTATCTGATGCAGTGGGGAAGTGGAAACCGCGCATTGGTATCAGACAATTTTCGTCAAGGCAAGCTGCGACGCAACGAAAGTCGGGTATAGCGATATCAATGTGCGAATGAATGGGCGGGTGTGCGCAGTTTTTCTGGCGGTGCAAACCGGCGAACCGCAGGCTCAGATCGCAACCGCTGCCGGAGGTTCCCAGCCGGGTGCACGATGCTCGGCAACCACATCGGTATAAATGCCACCGCGCACATAAAATTCCGCTCGCAGACGCAGGAATCGGGGCGAAAGCAGGTCCACGAGTTTGTCCGCCAGTTCATTGGTGACGGCCTCGTGAAAAGCGCCTTTGTCGCGATAGGACCACAGGTACAGCTTTAGCGACTTCAGCTCCACACAGCGCAGATCCGGAATGTAGTCCAGATACAGCGTGGCGAAGTCAGGCTGGCCGGTTTTCGGGCACAGGCAGGTAAATTCCGGCATCCGCATCCGAATCACGTAGTCGCGACCCGGTTTGGGGTTGTCGAAAGTCTCAAGATCGGTGCTGGGCATGCTTGGCATGGCGAAAGACGATGTCGCGTGGGGCGCGCTAATTTACACTAGCGCGTTTTTTGCAGGGAGACCCGTTTGCGCCTCACGGCTATCCGTCTCGCCGGATTCAAGTCTTTCGTTGACCGCACCGAGTTGCGCCTGTCCAGCAGCCTGACCGCCATTGTCGGTCCGAACGGCTGTGGCAAGTCCAACCTGATCGACGCCGTGCGCTGGGTGCTGGGCGAATCCAGTGCCCGTCAGCTGCGCGGGACCTCACTGGAAGATGTGATTTTTACCGGCTCGCGTACGCGCAAGCCCGTGGGTCGCGCATCCATCGAACTGGTCTTCGATAACTCCGAAGGCAAGCTGCAAGGGCAATGGGGCGCATACGCCGAAATCGCGGTGCGTCGTGAACTGACGCGCGATGGGCAGTCGGTGTTCTTCATCAACGGGCAGCGCTGCCGGCGCAAAGACGTCACCGAGTTGTTCCTGGGCACCGGTCTGGGGCCGCGGGCGAACTACGCCATCATCGAGCAGGGCACCATCTCTCGGCTGGTTGAAGCACAGCCGGAAGATTTGCGACAAATGCTGGAAGAGGCGGCCGGGGTCTCCAAATACAAGGAGAAGCGGCGGGAAACCGAGAACCGGATTCGGCATACCCGTGAAAACCTCGAGCGCCTGAATGACCTGATCAGCGAGATCGACGAGCGCATCGCGCGTCTGAAGCGACAGGTCAGCGCGGCGCGGCGCTACAAGGAATACCGGACCGAGCAGCGTGCACTACGCGCCGCCATGTTTGGCCTGCGCTGGCAGGAAATTACCCAGTTGCGGCGTGCCGGGGATGAGAAAGTGGCGACCGCGGAAACGGCCGTGACCCAGACCCGGCACCAGCTTACGGATGCCATGGTGCGGCAACAGGCGGCCGAAGAGGCCCAGGCCCAGGCGGCAGCGTTGGGACGGACCGCGGATGAATCGTTCTATGCCAGCCAGGCGGAATTGGCGCGCATCGATCAGGAGCTCCAGCATCAGCAGCAGCTGCGGGCCGTACGACAGCAAGAACTGGACCAGCTGCAGCAGGAGGCGACCCGGCTGGAGCAACAGCTCGAAACTGCGCGTACCGATCACGTAGATGCGGATAGCAAGCTGACCCGTATCGATAGCGAAATTCAGCAACTTACCGGTCGCGAAAGCGAAGCTGACAGCCGTCAGCAGGAAGCTGGCCAGGCCTTGAATCAGGCGCAGACCCAGCTGCTGGATGCACGCAAGGCCCTGGAAGAGCCACGTACCGAACAGGCCCGTGAACAGGCCAAGCGCGACCAGTTGTTGCGCCAGCAGGCGAGCTACGAGCAGAAACGTAAAAGCGTCGATGCGGAGCTTTTGCAGCTGCGTTCGCAGCCGCCGGTGGAAAACCTGGAAGCGCTGCAGCAGCAGGCGGAAGCCGCACAGCAGGTTCAAGAGCAGGCGCAGGCTGCTGTCGATGCCGCATCCACGGAGCTGACGCAGGCGCGTGCACAGGTTCAGCAGGCCGAGGACGCTGCCCGTGAAGCGACCTCAACGCTGACCCAGACCCGGGCCCGCTTCAATGTTTTGCAGGCTGAGCAGGAACGCAGTCTGGGCACCGATGAGGCCGACCTAAAAATACGCCTGCAGGAAATGGGCGTAGCCATCACCGGGGTCCTCGGCGAGCAGTTGCGGGTGCCGGAAGGGCGCGAGGCGGCAGTGGAAGCCGTTCTCCATGAATGGCTGCGGGCGCCTTTGGTGTCCGAGCTGCCCGGCCAGGCGCTGCCTGCCGGGAGTGCAGTTTTGGTGGGGCCGACTCAGGACGCACAAGGCGACAACGCGCAGGATCTTTCCTGGCAGGTCAGGGCGCCCGCCGCCGTACTGCAGTTCCTGGCCGGTTTCCACTTTTGCGCGGATGTGGATTCGGCCTTGCAGTCGATCGCGCAGGCTCAGGCGGCCGTTACCGTAGCGGGGGACATTTACTGGCCGGGGGCGACGCGGGGGCGTCGCGATGACGACGCCAGCGCCGGGGTGCTGCTGCGGCAGAAAGCACTGGAAGCGGCGGAGCAGGAATTCCGTGCCGCACAGCAGGTCGCGGACAACGCCGACCTCGCGCGTCAGCAGGCCCGTACGGCGCAACAGGAGGCCGAGAAGGCCTGGGCGGACGCCGGCCGTAACCTGGATGAATTGCGGCGTGAGCGGGCCCGTGCGGATGAGCAATTGACCCGCGCCGAAGCGCAGCTGGAGCGTTACCAAAAACGCCTCGCCGACGCCGAGCAAGCGGTGGCGGCAATCAACGCCGAGGCCGGCGATATCCAGCAGGAGATCGAGCGGGTCACGCAGCGGCTGGAAAAAAGCGCGAGCATCCTCGGTGAGGCCGGGCGCGTGGCCAGCGAGGCCGAGGAACGTTGGCGGGCCGTGCAATCCGAGAATGCGCGGGCGCAGCAGAGTGCCCAGGACCTTCGCCGGCAGCTGGGGCAGTTGCGCCAGCAGCGCGAAGAGCTGGCACGTCGTCGGGCGGCTGCCGAGTCCAGCGTGGCCTCACGCAACCAAGGCCTGGAGCAGGTGCGGCAGGGTATGCAGCGGGCGCGTCAGGCCCTGGCCGAATTACCTGCGGGTGACATCGCCTCAAGCAAACGCGAGCAGGCGGCTGCTGAATTTCAGGCGCAATCGCAGCGCAGGGATCAGGCGCAGGCGCAGATCGCCGAAGCGAGCAAGTTGCGAACGCAAGCGCAGGAGGCTCTGGATCAGGCGCGAAACCGCAACGAGGCGGCCATCGCTGCGGTGCAGGAACTCAAGCTGGAACGCGAACGGCTGGCAAGCCGACAGGATTCCCTGGTGGAGCAGATGGATGAGCACGCGCTGAGCCCGCAGCGGGCCATCGATGCGATTGTCGAGGGTCAAACGCTTGCGGGTGTGCAGGAAGCACTGGAATCGCTGGAGAACAAGCTCGCGCGACTGGGGCCGGTGAACCTTGCCGCCGTTGAGGAATTCGAGGAAGAGTCCAAACGCGCGGAAGACCTGCGCAATCAGGATGCTGATCTCAAAGATGCCTTGGATCAGCTGGAAACAGCGATGGCGCAAATCGACCGGGAAACCCGGGCGCTGTTCCGCAAGACCTTCAATGACGTCAACAACGGCTTCAAGGAGCGCTTCCCACGCCTGTTCGGCGGTGGCGAGGCGGGCCTGGAGCTGATCGGCGATGACGTGCTCAGCTCGGGGGTGCGGGTCATGGCGAGACCGCCCGGAAAACGCAACGCGTCGATCGCGCTGTTGTCTGGTGGGGAGAAGGCCCTGACTGCGGTTGCCTTGGTATTCGCGCTGTTCGAACTGAACCCGGCGCCGTTCTGTATGCTCGATGAGGTGGACGCGCCGCTGGATGACGCCAACGTGGTTCGCTTCTGCGAGGTGGTCAAAGAGATGAGCGCACAGGTGCAATTCATCGTCGTCACGCATAATAAAGTCACGATGGAAATGGCTGACGCATTGCACGGCGTCACCATGCAGGAGGCAGGGGTATCCCGGCTTGTTGGGGTGGATGTCAGTGCGGCGGTCGCCATGACCGAAGAACCGGCTTGAGGCAGGTATGAACGAACTACAAATCGTATTACTGGGTGTTGCCGTGTTGGCTGTGGCCGGCATTTACTGGCAGGCGCGTCGCCGTAGCAATCAGCAGGCCGTGTGGCGCGAGCGGCCGAAAGAAACGCAGATGCCGCTGTTCGATGACGACGTGGGCGTCGGCAAACCGCGCAAGGCCGGAGCCCGGCGTGAACCCAGTGTGGGCGACGAACCGGCGATCAGCAGCATGCCCCCGGGCATCCTTGCCGTCTCCCTGCACCAGGTTGAAGCCATTCCGCTGGATCCACACACGCTTCACCCGGCGCTCGAAGCCGCGGGTTTGAGCTTTGGTGAATTTGGCTACTACCACAAGCGCGCCGTGGATGGGACCAACCTGTACAGCGTCGGCGCCATTACCAAGCCGGGCACGCTGAACCCGGACGAAGCCGATGGGCTGCGAACACCCGGGCTGATCTTCTACATGGAGCTGGACAATCTTGGCGACAAGGCGGTTTCGGTGCTGGAGGATGTGCTGATGACCGCGGAAAGCCTGGGCGCCAAGTTTGACGCCCAACTGGTGGACAACAACCGGCAACCGCTGACCATCGAAGGGCTCGAAGCGTTGCGCGACAGCGTGCGCACACGCGTCCTTGGCTGAGGAGATTCCGCCCAGCGCGGCGGAGCGCCATACGCAGCTGGCCCAGGCGCTGCGGCATCACGATTACCTCTACTACGTTACCGACGCGCCGGAGTTGAGCGATGGCGCCTACGATGCATTGCGGCGCGAGCTGGAATCGCTGGAGGCGCAGTACCCCGGCCTGCAAACCCCGGATTCGCCGACCCAGCGCGTAGGCAGCCCGGTCCAGACCAGCTTCGCTCCGGTAACGCACGCGCTACCGATGCTGAGTCTGGCCAATGTATTTGATGAGACCGAGTTTCGGGACTTCGACGCGCGGCTGCGCAAGCTTGTGGGTGACCGGCCGCACTACCTTTGCGAGCCCAAGCTGGATGGCCTTGCCATGTCGCTGCGCTACGAGCATGGCGTGCTGGTGCAGGGGGCGACTCGCGGGGACGGAACCACCGGGGAAGACGTCACGCCGAATGTACGCACCATTCGCAACATCCCCCTGCGCCTGCATGCGGACAATCCGCCGGAATGGATTGAAGTCCGCGGCGAAGTGGTGATGACCCATGCGCAGTTCGCTGACCTGAACCGGCGGTGCGAAGCCGAGGGTCGGCCAGCGTTCGCCAACCCGCGCAATGCCGCCGCTGGTTCCTTGCGCCAAATTGATGCGCACGTCACCGCGCAGCGGCCCTTGCAGTTCTACGCCTACGGCCTGGGTGGCAGTAGCGTCGCGGTCGGACAGAGCCAGACCGAACTGTTGCAGCAATGCCGGGATTGGGGATTCATGGTGGCCGATGACATCCGCCCGGCCGCATCCGCGGACGCATGCGTGGAGGTGTATCACCACCTGCAGCAGCAGCGTTCCCGTTTGCCCTATGACATCGACGGCCTGGTCATCAAGGTCGACGATTTCGCGTTGCGCGAGATTGCCGGCAGCGTGGCCCGTGCGCCGCGCTGGGCGATCGCCTGGAAGTTTGCTGCCGAGCAGGCCAGCACGGTGCTGGAGGCGGTGGACTGGCAGGTGGGGCGTACCGGCGCGTTGACACCGGTGGCGCGGTTGCGCCCGGTCAAGGTCGGTGGGGTTGTGGTCTCCAATGCCACGCTGCACAACATGGATGAGATCCGGCGCAAGGATGTACGGGTGGGCGATACGGTCATTGTGCAGCGCGCGGGTGACGTAATTCCCGAAGTGGTCAAACCGCAGCCTGAGTTGCGCCCCGAGGACGCTCTCGAGGTGCAGGAACCCACGCAGTGCCCCGTCTGCGCCACACCCGTGGTGCGTGCCGGAGAGGAAGCCGCGATTCGGTGCCCGGCCGGTTTGGCCTGCCGGGCTCAGCGCACCCAGGCGTTGATTCACTTTGTCTCGCGCAAGGCCATGGATATTGATGGCCTGGGTGAGAAGCTGATTGTGGTTCTGCTGGAACAGGGCTGGGTGGAGACGCCTGCGGATCTGTACGCGCTTGATCTGGAGCGGGTAGCGTCTCTGGAGCGTATGGGCGCCAAGTCCGCGCAGAACCTGCTGGATGCACTGGAACGGTCCAAAGCCACCACGTTGCCGCGGTTTCTGTTCGCTCTGGGCATTCGCGAAGTGGGCGAGGTAACGGCGCAGCGTTTGGCGACGACCCTGCACACGCTGGACGCGATCATGCAGGCCACTCCGGAGCAATTGGAAGCTGTGCCTGACGTCGGTCCCATCGTCGCGGCCCATGTCCATCAGTTTTTTGCCGAGCCGGCGAATCGGCAGCAGATCGAGGCCCTGCTGGCGGCTGGCATTCATTGGCCAGATGCCCGGCCCGTGGAGGCCGTTGAGAGCCCGGTGGCCGGAAAAACCATCGTGCTCACGGGCACTCTCTCCAGCATGGGGCGGGATGAGGCCAAGGCGCGGCTGCAGGCACTCGGGGCCCAGGTCACCGGGTCGGTTTCCGCCAAGACCGATCTGGTTATCGCCGGCGAAAAGGCGGGGTCCAAGCTGACCAAGGCGCAATCCCTGGGTATTGAAGTCTGGGACGAGGGCCAAATGCAGCAACTTTTCGCGGCGAGCTGACTCTGCCTTGAGGGCGACCCGGGCGCAGCGGTCAGCCCAAGCCGCATCGTTCGACGCGATTGCAGCTGCCATTAGGCGGTTAACGAGCTACGTACCCGCGATATATACCGACAACCGCAATCGGGTGCGGGATCTGCGCTTCGGCGCAGAATGTGATTAGCCGCTGTGGCGGTGTCAGTCTTCGAGGTCCAGTGGCCGCGTCGGGCCCCAGAATCGCCAGCTCATGAACGCGCCGGCTAGCCAGTAATCAGCTTCCGGACGGAGCGGGCTGTCCTCGAATACGGTGCCGCGCAGGTTGTCGTAACCCACATAGGAGGACACGCTGACCTTGCCGCGAACCCAGGTGAACGTGGCGTTGATTCGGGTGCCGCTGTAACCACCCCCGGCGTCGTAGGCGGTCAGCAGGGGATTGGCATCAGCCTGTTCGGGGGTGACCGAGTAGTAGTAGCGATGCTGCTTTTTGCTGGCCCAGATGGGGCCTGCAGCCACGCGTGCCAGCCACATGTTCTGCGTCCAGGGGTTGCCTTTCAGCCAGAACAGGGAAACCCGCGGCTGAACGGTGAGTCCCAGCCACTCCGGGCGGCGGAAATTCAGCGTGAACACGCCGCGCAGCAATGTTTCCGCCCGCCACTGCCAGGCCCCGTAGCGGGGAGACAGCCAGGTCAGCGCGGGGCCGGTTTCCAGGGTGGGGTCGAGGTCCGGCATGCCGTCGCGCAGGGCGGAATCGTCACTGTTGGCCGGCAGGGAACCGCTAAACGAGGCGCGGAGCAAAAGACGGTCGGTCAAGTTGAACTGAGCGCGGATGCCCCCGCGGCCGATTTCGGAATGGTCGGTCCACACTGACAGGACCGGCGCGGGCAATATCAGCGTGTTGCTTTCATCCGAACCGCGCCAGCTGGGGTAGACCAGCGATGCCAGGCCCAGGCCGGCATTCCAGAGCACCTTGTCTTCGGGATCGGGAATTTGGGGTTCATCCAGTTGCGCCCTTGCGGAAAACGCCACGATGGAGATAAGGGCGGCGAGGGCGATGGGTTTTTTCACGGGGTTTCCGGAGCGGCCGCATCAATGGACAGGGCGTGGATATCGCTCCCCATCATTTCATCGACAGCGCTGTAGATGGCGCGATGCCGCGCCAGAGGGGGCATGCCGCTAAAAGCCGCGGCACGAATACGCACGTGAAAATGCCCGGCGCCGCTGGCAGCTCCGGCATGACCGGCGTGCAGGGCGCTGTCGTCGCGCACCTGGATTTCCGTAGGCTGGAACTGATCTTCGAGCAGGCGGGTAATCCGCGCGACGCGCTCCGCGCTCATGGCAGCACGGGTTTGAAGGGTTTGACTTCCACCGAAGCGAAGACGCCGCCACTGACGTAGGGGTCGGCCTGCGCCCAGGCCTCGGCCCCGGCCAGATCGGGGAAGTCCACCACCATCAGGCTGCCGGTAAAGCCGGCCGGACCCGGGTCATCGTTGTCGACTGCGGGAAAGGGGCCCGCCAGCAGCACACGGCCCTCGGTGACCAGTTTCTGAATGCGCTCCAGATGCGCTTCACGCACCGCTTTGCGTTTTTCCAGGCTGTCGGGAACGTCACGCCCCAGGATCGCGTACCACATCAGGTTTTTTCTCGGTTTTGTCGTCGTCGGATTGTAAATACGGAGCAGCGAACGGCATGTGTGCGATGACGAACAGCAGCCACGCGATGGGAAAGCCGAAGGTCTTGGCCAGTACCCAGTCTTCGTCGCTGAGGATCTGCGCCAGGATGGCATTGGCGCCGGCGCTCAGCGCGAAAAACATCGCCCAGGCGAAATTCACTTTGCGCCACAAGGCTTCAGGAAATTGCACCAGCTTTTGCGGAAAGCGCGCCAGTAGTACCTTGTCGCCCACAAAATGGCTGCCGAGCAAGGCGATGGCAAAACCGCCGTAGATCGCCGTGGGCTTGTACTTGATGAACAGCGGATCCCGAATCGCCAGCGTCAGACCGCCCAGCGCGACGGCCACGATGGCCGTGATCACATGGGTGCGGTGCCAGCGACGCTCAACCAGCCGGTAGTACAACACCAACGCCACCAGGCTGAGCATCAGCCACAGCGTCGCCGTGTAGATGTCCTTGAGAAAGACGCCGGCCAGGAATACCAGCGCCGGAGCGGAGTCGAGTAGTTGTCGCATGGACCAATTATAGGGACACTGCGCGATTAACCTCGTTAAGCCGCCGTCGTGAAGATCCTGGAAATCCACCCCCAGAACCCGCAAGCCCGTCTGATCCGTCAGGCCGTAGAGGCCCTGCGCTCGGGGCAGGTCCTGGCCATTCCAACTGACAGTACCTATGCCTTTGCCTGCGCGCTGGACGCCAAGGACGCGGCAGATCGTATCCGCCGGTTGCGCGGGCTGGGCAAAGATCACCTGTTCACGTTGATTTGCCCGGATCTTTCGAGCATCTCGCAATTCGCGCGGGTGGATAACTGGCATTTCCGCATTCTGCGTGCGGGCACACCGGGGCCATACACCTTCATTCTCAAAGCCAGCAACCTGGTGCCCCGGCGGGTTCAGGGCGATCGCCGGAAAACGGTCGGTGTGCGGGTTTGCGCACATCCCATCAGCCAGGCGCTGGTTGCCGAGTTGGGTGAGCCCTTGCTGGCCTGCACGGCCTTCCTTCCCGGGCGCGATTTACCCTGCACGGAAGCCGAGGACTTTGCTGATTTGCCACGCGGGCAGGTGGATTTGCTGGTTGACGGTGGGGAGACCCAGCACGCGCCCACCACCGTGGTTGACATGCACGGCTCGGCGCCGGAATTGATCCGTGAAGGTCTGGGTGACCCGGGGCCACTGGGCCTGTAGATATCCGCATCGCGGATGCGGGGGGTGACACCCGCAGGGCCTATAATGCGTCGTTTTTTCGAGGCGAATTCCCGTGACGCGACCCGTCCTGCTTTCCGGTATCCAACCCTCTGGCCAGCTCACCCTGGGGAACTATATCGGTGCGATCCGTAACTGGCGCAAGCTGGAGGACGATTACGACTGCCTGTTCCTGTTGGTGGACCTGCACTCGATCACGGTGCGCCAGGACCCCGCGGACCTGCGCCGCCGTTGCCGCGATTTCCTCGCCTTGTACATCGCTTGCGGGCTTGACCCCGAGCGCAGCCAGATTTTCGCGCAATCGCATGTGCGCGAGCATGGGCACTTGGCCTGGATTCTCAGCTGCTATACGCAGATGGGCGAGCTGAACCGGATGACCCAGTTCAAGGACAAGTCGAAAAAGCATGCCGACAACATCAACGCGGGGTTGTTCACCTACCCGGTGCTGATGGCGGCCGACATTCTGCTGTACCAGACCAACCTGGTTCCGGTCGGTGATGATCAGAAGCAGCACATGGAACTGACGCGGGACATCGCCGACCGATTCAATCAGCTCTATGGGGAGGTGTTCACCAAACCCGAGCCCTTCATTCCTCCGGTGGGCGCACGCATCATGGGTTTGCAGGAGCCGACGGCGAAAATGAGCAAATCCGAAGATGCACCGACCAACGCGGTGTACTTGCTCGACGATGCCAATACCACCACCCGCAAGATCAAACGCGCCGTTACCGATATGGACGGTGAGATTCGCTACGATCCCGCGGCCAAGCCGGGGGTGAGCAATCTGCTGCAGATTTTCGCGGCGGTGACGGATCGGACTATCGATGCCGTGGTGGAAGAGTACGCCGGTGCCGGTTACGGCAAGTTGAAGGGCGACCTGGCCGAAGCCACCGTGGCCCTGCTCGACCCGATTCAGCAGCGGTTTACGCAGCTTCAGGCTGACCCGGCATCGCTGGAAGACATCCTCAATGCTGCCGCCCAGAATGCACGGGAGCGTGCCGAGATAACCGTCGCCCGGGTGCACGAGGCCTTGGGATTTCTGTGAGCGATAGCGACGACAACGTTGTCGAGATTGCGTCGGCGGCGGATTCCGCGGAGACGGCAGTTTCGATCCGCGTCCGCGGCGAGCCGATGGACATCCTGCCGGATGACCTGTACATCCCGCCCGAGGCGCTGCGGATTGTTTTGGATGCTTTTGAAGGTCCACTGGATCTGCTGCTGTATCTGATCCGCCGGCAAAACCTGGACGTGCTGGATATCCCGGTGGCGATGATCACGGCCCAGTATCTGGAATACATCCGGCTGATGGATACGCTGCGGCTGGAGCTGGCCGGGGAGTATCTGGTGATGGCCGCCTGGCTGGCGGAGATCAAATCACGTCTGCTGCTGCCCAAGATGGCCGATGAGGAAGGCGACGAACACGACCCGCGCGCGGAGCTGGCGCGCCGGTTGCAGGCCTACGCCCAGGTGCGTATCGGCGCCCGCGAGCTGGACAACCTTCCGCGGGTCGCGCGGGACATCTGGCCGGCCACGGCGCGGGTGGAAGACTACGAAGCGCCACAACCCGCGCCACCGCCGCTGCGTGAACTGCTGGTCGCCTTGCAGGATCTGCTGTCGCGCGCCGAGCTGTTGCGTGCGCACACCATTTCCCGCGAGCCGCTGTCGGTGCGTGAACGGATGAGCCGGGTGCTGGAGTTTCTGCGCGAACGGCGCAGCAGCGGTCTGCTCGAGCTGTGGGTACGCGAGGAAGGCCGTGGCGGCCTAATCGTGACTTTCCTGGCGGTGCTTGAACTCACCCGCAATGGCATTTTGAATGTGGTGCAGCCGGTTCCTTACGGGCCGATCGAGTTGCGTCTGGCCGGAGCCCCCTCCTCATGAGTACCCCCACGCTGAAGGAAATCGTCCGCGCGTTGTTGCTCGCGTCCGATACGCCTTTGTCCCTGTCCCGTCTGCTCGACATTTTGCGCGAGGGCATGAATGTCGATCGCGCGCAGTTGCGCGAAGCGCTGGATGCTCTGCGGGTCGAAATGGAAGTCACCAGCCTGGAGCTGTCGGAGGTCGCCAGTGGCTATCGTATCCAGGTCCGCAGCGTCTACACCGACTGGGTGCGCAAGCTGTGGCAGGAAAAGCCGCAGAAGTATTCGAGGGCACTGCTGGAAACCCTGGCGCTGGTGGTCTATCGCCAACCTTTGACGCGTGGCGATATCGAAGAAATTCGCGGCGTGACCTTGTCGGGCAATATTCTCAAAACCTTGCTGGAACGTGGCTGGGTGCAGGAAGTCGGGTACCGGGAAGCCCCCGGTCGGCCGGCGTTGCTGGCCACGACCCGTCAGTTTCTGGATGATTTCAATCTGCAGAGCCTGGATCAACTGCCCTCGTTGCCGGATCTGGACGACCCGGAAAGGTTGGAGGCCGCGTTGAAGGCCCTCGAAATCGAGATGGATTTGCCCACCGCCGAGGCCGAGGTTTCGGCCGATACTGATAACGAAGCCGAAGCCGAAGCCGAAGCCGAAGCCGAAGCCGAAGCCGAAGCCGAAGCCGAAGCCGAAGCCGAAGCCGAAGCCGAAGCCGAAGCCTCCCCCCAATTCATGAGTGATACCGATGTCCCGCGATAAATTTCCGCGTTCCACGCGCCGCGGGAACCCCGCAGAAACCGGCCGTTCCGAGGAGCGCCCTGCCAGCCGTCTACCGCCGGCGCGCAGAAACGCCGGGCGCTCGGGCGCGCGGGTGCTGGAAAACGCCGCCCCTGAACGCATCCAGAAACTGCTGTCTCGACATGGGGTGGGTTCCAGACGCCAGATCGAAGGCTGGGTCGCCGAAGGGCGGGTACAGGTCAACGGCAAAACCGCCGAGCCCGGAGCCAGTGTGTCGCCGGCCGACCAGATCACCCTGGACGGCAAACCCATCATCCTGCGCAAGGAAGCACCCGCGCGGGTGCTGGCTTATCGCAAGCAGGTCGGGGAGGTGGTCGCACGCACCGACCCGGAACGCCGGCCAACGGTTTTCAAGCGCTTGCCCCGGGTGCAGGGTGGGCGCTGGATTGCGGTGGGACGCCTGGATATCAACACCTCTGGTCTGCTCCTGCTGACCACCGACGGCGAACTGGCGTCGCGTCTGATGCACCCGTCCTACGAGATTGAGCGGGAATATGCCGTGCGCGTGCTCGGTGGCTTGACCGACGAAGCGATCAAACAGTTGCGCGAGGGCGTGCTGCTGGAAGATGGTCTGGCCAAAGTGGTGGCCATCAAGCACGACAAACGCGATGAAGGCACCAGCGCCAACCTCTGGTACAACATCGTGATCTCCGAAGGTCGTAATCGCGAGGTACGGCGCCTGATCGAGGCTGTCGGCGGGCAGGTTTCGCGATTGATGCGGGTTCGCTACGGGCCGATCACAATCCCCTCAGGCGTGCCCAGCGGCCGGGGCAAGGAACTCGACACCGAGCAACTCAAGGCGCTGTATCAGGCCGTGGACCTCAAAGTTCCGGTCAGCGCCATCAAGCGCGCCGAAGATCCGCGTCGGCGCTAAAAGCTTCCTGTCTTTGTCGTGAGCGCAGGCCCGGGCCGTTAGTAATGGCCAGCTCGGGGTCTGTTAGCCGAGGCGATAACCCAGTTTCGGCACGGTTTTCAGCAGCTGCACCTCAAAGGGCTTGTCGATGGCGGCCCGCAGCGTATGGATGTGCGCCCGCAAGGCGTCAGAGTCCGGTGGCTCGTCACCCCAGATCTGCGTGGCCAGCGTGTCCCGGCTCACCAGGTTGGGTGCATCCCGCATCAGGGTAGCCAGCAGTTTGATGTGAATGGGGGAGAGATGGATTTCCTTGCCGGCGCGTTTGGCGCGCTTGCTTTCCATATCCAGCTCCAGATCCCCGACTTTGAGCACATTGCCGGCTGTGGGGCGTCCGCGACGCAGCAACGCACGCATGCGGGCCAGCAGTTCGGACACTTCAAAGGGCTTGGTCAGGTAGTCATCCGCACCGGCATCCAGTCCTTCCACGCGCTCATCCACCGAGGCGCGCAGCGTAAGCATCAGAATGGGCACCGAGACGTGCAGATGATTACGAAGCTCGCGGCATAGCGCGTAGCCATTGAGGCCCGGCAGATTGATATCCAGAACGACGAGGTCGTACTCATTGTCCTGAATCAGCTGCAGCCCGCTCTTTCCATCCCCGGCGACGTCAACAATGAAGCCTTCGTCATCCAGCGCGGCAAACAGCAAATCCTGAATGTCCTCATCGTCGTCTACGATGAGTACGCGGGCATTGTTATCCACCAGTTTGTGTCCTCTGAGTCCACTGGCAGTATAGATTTTTTTTTTCTATCAGTCTGTCGCCAGCAGCCAGGCGGCCCATGGGGCTGTGACTTCCGATGCCGGGGTGAGCCCGCGCGGGTCTTCACCGGGGTAGACCATCCCTCGCAACGGGCTGGCGACCGGTGGCGGCACCACCCGCTGCACGGCGACGCGGCCCTCGGCTTCCTGACGGACCTGTTCGAGCAAGGTATCTAAGCCGCTTTTGGCCATTCCGTATGCGCCCCAGAAGGGTTTGCCCTGGGCGCCGACGTCGTCGGAAACGCCGAGAATTTTGCCGTTGGTAGAGCTCTTCAGTAGTGGCAGGAAGTGATGCACCAGCCAGTAGGGGGTGTACAGGCCCACACGCATGATCTTGTCGAAGTCCACGGGTTTCAGGTGATCCAGCGGGTGCAGGCCGGTGTGGTTGGCTGCCGCCAGTACCAGCGCGTCCAAGCCGTCGGGCTCCAGGTTCTGCATCAATTCCTTGACATGCGGTGAGCCGGCGCTGGCAAAGTCCAGCGGGACCAGCAGCGGCGCTTTGCCGCCATTTTTCCGGATCAGGTCATCGACGCCCGCCAAGCGGTCTTCGCTGCGTCCCAGCAGGATCAAGTCGGTGTCGGGGGCTTGTTGCACCAGGTTGACGGCAAGCGCCCGGCCAATGGTGCCGGTGGCGCCGGTCAAAAGAATTCGCATGGATGTCTAGTTCGATGAAGAGGGGGATGAGGAAAGATTGGCGGCGTCGCGGGCCAGACAGCGCAGGACCAGCCAGGTGCCGCCCAGCATGCATGGCAGGAATGCCAGCCCTCCCAGGCCGGGTGTGAGCAGCAGCATGTTGCAGATGATGGCGTACCCCAGCATCGAGGCGCCGTGGCTGCGGAACAGCTGTTTGCGCTGCGAGAAGGGCAGGCGTCGACGCGACAAGGGGTAATCCAGAAAGTCCACGGCGATCAGAAAACCGCTCAGGGGCATCCAAATGTATTTCCCGGCGTCGAAGAGCAGAAAAGGGGAAAACAGAATAACCAGACCCAGCTTCCAGACCAGCAGGCGGATCCCTTCTTCGAGGGCACGGATCACGCCGGCGACAAAGCTTTCCTTGGGCAGGTTCGTAGCGCCACGCCACAAGGGCTCGGCGCGCTCGGAGAGTGAATCCAGCAAGGGCGATAACAAGGCCAGCAGCAGTTGTACGAACACCACCAGGCCCATCAGCCCGGCGCCGGCCACCCAGCCCAGAACCCCGCCTTCGGCAAAGTAGCCCTGCGCGGTCCAGGCACTGTATGACCAGCTGATCCCCAGCAGGGCGGGAAACCAGGCCAGCCCCCAGAGCTTGCCGTGGCGTAATGCCAGCAAGCCCTCCAACGGTGCGCGAAAGCCGTCCGTCAGTGCCTGTGCGGTGGATGTCATGCGAGCAATAGGTTCAGGTCGGGGATTTCCCGGGCGTAGAGATCGGCGCCCCAGTCTGCCGGGTCCGGGCCGTCTTCGACGTACCCCCAGCCACAGGCAATGGTCTTCATCCCGGCGGCGCGGCCAGCTTCGATGTCCCGTGGAGCGTCGCCCAGGTACACACAGTCGTGGGCATTGACGCCCAGGTGTGCACAGGCCAACCAGAGCAGGCCCGGGTCCGGCTTGGGTTTGAGTGCGCTGTCGCCGCCCAGCAATACCGCAGGGCGCAGGTCCAGCGCGGCGACCAGCGGGCGGGTGAGGGCGATGGGTTTGTTAGTGACGATACCCCAGCGCAGCGCGCGCTGTTCCAGGTCGCGGAGCAACGCGGGAATATGTGGGAAGAGCCGCGTTTCCTCGCAGATGCGTGCGGCGTAGCGCTGCAGAAATTCCTCCCGCGCGGAGGCAAAGTCCGCATGCTCCGGCTCCAGCTGTAGGCCGGCACGCAGCAGTCCCCGTGCCCCGTTGCTGGCTTCACCGCGCAGCTCGGCCACCGGTAGCGGCGCGAGATGGCGATCCACGCGCATGTCGTTGATGGCGCCGATCAGATCCGGCGCGGTGTCGACCAGGGTGCCGTCGAGGTCGAAGAGCCAAACCCGAGCACGTGTCACGGTTTTTGCGCCGCCAGAAAGTAATTGACGCGCAGATCCCGGTTCAGCGTGAAGGCCTGGGTCAGCGGGTTGTAGCTCAGCCCGCGGGTGCTCAGCACATCCAGACCGTTGTCTCTACAGCCACGCGCCAGCTCGGAAGGGCGGATGAATTTACGGTATTCGTGAGTGCCGCGCGGAACCATTTTCAGCACGTATTCGGCGCCCACAATGGCCTGCACAAACGACATCGGGTGGCGGTTCAGGGTGGAAAACACCAGATACCCACCGGGCCGAACCAGCTTGGCGCAGGCGGCGATTACCGATTCCGGGGCGGGTACGTGCTCCAGCATTTCCATGCAGGTCAGCACATCAAACTGCTCCGGCATTTCGGCCGCCAGTTCTTCGACGGCCTGTTCGCGGTAGTCGATGGCCAGCCCGGCATCTGTCGCATGACGACGCGCGACCTCAAGCACCTCGGTGGACAGATCCAGCGCGGTAACGTCCGCGCCGGCGCGGGCCAGGGCCTCGGCCAGGATGCCACCACCGCAGCCCACGTCACAGACCTTGCGGCCGCGCACGGCGACGACTTCGTCAATGACCTGCAAACGCAAGGGATTGATCAGGTGCAATGCGCGCATCGGACCGTGGCGGTCCCACCACTGGGCGGCCAGCTCATTGAACTGGGCCAGCTCCGCCGGGTCGACGTTGCGGGGGGAGACCGGTGTGTCAGTTTCGCTCATGACAAATTCGTTCCTGCCAGTCCTGGACGGTGGCGAGAAGGGTGCTCAGGGGAAGCCCGCGTATCTCACGGTTGTGCAAGCGGCGATTGCCAGCCACCCAGGCGTGATCCACCTGGTGTCGACCGGTGGCGTAGACCAGATGGGAGATCGGGTCGAAGACGGGCTGAGCTTCCAGGGAGTCCATGCGGATGGCGATGAGATCGGCCTGTTTGCCGGGTTCCAGCGAGCCAATGCTGTCCTCAAAGCCCAGCGCCTTGGCACCACCCAGAGTTGCCATTTCCAGGGCGACCGCCGCAGGAACCGCTTCGGCGCTGTTGGCCACACCCTTGGCCAGCAAGGCGGCGGTGCGCATTTCGCCAAACATGTCGAGGTCGTTGTTGCTGGCAGCGCCATCGGTGCCCAGCGCGACATTGACGCCAGCATCGCCCAGCGTTGCAACCGGACACATGCCGCTGGCCAGCTTCAGGTTCGACTCGGGGCAGTGGATCACGCTGGCGCCGGCTTCGGCCACCGCCGCAATTTCTTCCGCGCTGAGCTGGGTCATGTGGACCGCGGACAGGTTTTCATTGAGCAGACCCAGAGCTTTGAGACGTGCCAGGGGACGCTTGCCGCTCTGTTGTTCGGCGTCGATCACTTCGTGCGCGGTCTCATGCACGTGCATGTGGACGCGGACACCCAACTGATCCGCCAGGCTGCGGATGTGCTTCAGGTTGTCATCGCCCACCGTATAAGGAGCGTGCGGGGCGAACATCGTACCAATCCGGTCATGGCCCTTGAGACTGTCGTGGACCTCAACCCCGAGCTCGAAATAGCGCTCGGGGGTGTCGGCGTAAGGCGTGGGGAAGTCGAGCACGATCATCCCGACCCGGCCGCGCATGCCGAGTTCGTCCAGTGCCGCACTGGTGGCCTGCGGGTGGAAATACATGTCGTTCACGCAGGTCACACCGCCGCGCAGCGATTCGGCCAGGCCGAGGCGGGCGCCGTCATGACAGAACTCGGCGGAAACCAGTTTGCCTTCCAGTGGCCAGATGTGGTCCTGCAGCCAGGTCATCAGGGGCAGGTCATCGGCGACGCCGCGCATCAGCGTCATCGGCAGGTGCATGTGTGCGTTGACCAGGCCCGGCATCAGCAGATGCTGCGGCAGGTGCTCCGTGACCTGACCCGGGTCCACGCTGTCCGCCGGACCGACCGCCACGATGCGCCCGTCGCGAATGACCACGACGCCATCGCGTATGACCTGCCCGCGAGGGATCACCGGGACGACCCAGCCGGCGCGAAGAATGAGGTTTTCTGCCATGGGTTGTGAGTACTGCGCCACAATGCGAAAAAATGTTCTGGGAATTGTACCGATGGCCGCGACGATGCTGACGCCTTTGCGCTGGATGGATGATCACTTGCTGGTGCTGGACCAGCGGGCATTGCCGGCGGAACAGCGCTGGATACGCTGTGACACGGTGGCCGACGTGGTGAACGTGATCGCCGGAATGGCCGTTCGCGGGGCGCCTGCGATTGGTCTGGCCGGTGCCTATGGCATGGCCATCGCCGCTCTGCGGAGTGAAGATCTGGCGGATCGCGCCGACATGCTTTGCGGCGCGCGCCCCACAGCCGTACACCTGGCCTGGGCCGTTCAGGCCATGCGCAGTCGCTGCACCGGCAAGGATGCGCAGGCCTGGGTGCAGTACGCGCAGCAATTGCACGCTGAGGACGCGGAGCTCAACTTCGCGATGGCATCGCATGGCGCGGCGCTGATTTCGCCGGGCAGTCGGGTGATGACCCATTGCAATACCGGCGCGCTGGCCACCGGGGGGTGGGGCACCGCTCTGGGGGTGATTCGGGTAGCGCACGGCGCCGGCAAAATTGCCGAGGTGCTGGCCGGCGAAACCCGCCCCTGGCTGCAAGGCGCCCGCCTGACCGCCTGGGAGTTGCAGCAGGAAAAGATTCCGTATCGACTGCTGGCTGACGGGGCCATGGCCTGGGCGATGCGCCAGTTGCGACCGGAGTGGGTCATCGTGGGGGCCGACCGGATTGCCGCGAATGGCGATACCGCGAACAAGATCGGCACCTTCAGCCTGGCCGTGCTCGCGCGCTCGCTGGGCGTCAAATTCATGGTGGTGGCGCCGGATGCGACCATCGACCGCACGCTGGAATCCGGAGCGGACATCCCCATCGAAGAGCGTCCGGGTGAGGAACTGACCCGGCTGGGCGCCCAGCCCATCGCACCGGCCGGTGCCGTGGCCTGGAACCCGGTGTTCGATGTGACGCCAGCGGAATTGATCGATGTGCTGGTCACCGAGCACGGTGCAATCTCGCAGCCGGATCGGAGCCAGCTGGCCGCGGTAGCACCGGCTGCCGGCTAAGGTTCCACCCGCAATTCCGGCCCGGTTCTGATCGGCGGCCAGTTGCGGTACATTGATGCCCTTGAACCGAGGGGGACACATCATGCGCGCGATCTGGGCACCGTTATTCGGACTGGTCTGTTTTTTGAGTCTGGCCGGTTGTCAGGGGGGGCGTGACAGCAACGGTTCAGCGCCGGGGGTCGGTGGTGGTGGAGGCGTTGCGCGCACCTATACGATCTGTCCCGGCCCGCGGGCCCAGGATGAGGCATTGATTGCGTTCTTCGAGGCACGGGAAGGCGACGTCATCGAATTTTGCGAGGGCGAATTCGACTTCAACACCGGACTGATCCTGACCGGCAAGCGGGGCATTACCGTGCGTGGCGCCGGTATGGACAAGACGATCCTCAGCTTCGCCAGCAGCCCCGCGCAGGACGGCATCAATGTGAATCAGACGGTGGGCTTCACGATTGAAGACCTCACGGTTTACGACGCCCAGGGCAACGGGGTGCGGGTTTTCCGCTCCGAGCATGTGGTATTCCGGCGGACCAAAATCGGCTGGTCCAATGCCGACCCGGTTTCTCCCAACTATGACGCCAGCATGGAGAGCTGGAGCGCGAACGGCGCTTATGCGTTCTACCCGGTGGTCTCGCGCTACATCCTGATCGAGGACTCGGTTTCCGTCGGTTCTTCGGATGCCGGCGTGTACATCGGCCAGTCCAGCGACATCCTGGTGCGTCGCACCGAGGCCTTCCATAACGTGGCGGGTTTCGAGTTCGAAAACACCTACCGCGCCGAGTACATCGACAACATTGCGCACGACAATGTGGGCGGCTTTCTGGTGTTCGATTTGCCGGGGCGGGTGCAGTTCGGTGAGAAGAACATCGTTCACCGCAATGTGACCTACAACAACAACATTCCGCAATTTGCGCCGCGCGGCTCCATCGTCGCGGTGATTCCATCCGGTACCGGGATGCTGGTGGCGGCGGCGGATCAGGTCGAGATCTATGACAACGAGATCTACGACAACAAAACCGTCGGCCTGGCCATCGTCAACTATGGGCTGGCCGATTCCTCCGAGCCGGCGACCAACTACGACTTCTATCCGGAAGGGATGCACATTTACAACAACACCTTCCGCAACAACGGGTATAACCCGGCGCTGCCCGATCTGGAGCGCAGCGGGTGTCAGGGTGACCCGAGCATTCCTATCGTCGGGTTGCCGGGGCTGCAGGAAAATCCCGAGTGCCTGGCCGATAACGCCACCGTGCTGCCTCTGATTCTGCAGGTGAAGAATGCCGGCAAGAGCGCGCACATCATCTGGGACGGTGGCGAAGACACGCCGAATGATTGTGACCAGGTGCCGGTGGACCGTGATGGCATTCCGCTGAATCAACCCAACCCGGCGGAAACCGAACGGCCCGAGCCCCGCGTGGATGAACGCGGGCGGCCCAACTTCTATCAGTTCGACCCCATCCCGGTCTGCAAATGGAACGCCTGGAAATTCGATGACAGTGGTGCGCTGAAAAAACCGGCGAACGGCCTGTGTATCGAAAACAACAGCTTCGAGAACACCATCAACCCGCTGGTTGACGATTTTGCCAACGTGCATTTTTCCACCGCGGACCCGACCAACCCGAACAACCTGATACCGGCGGACAACACGGCGCCCTCCGATTGCCCGACCGTGGACCCGGCGCTGCTGGATCAGTTCGTGCCGGTGCTGCCCGAGTTCAAGCCCAACCCCAACGCGGACCCGCGACCAACCGAGGCGCAGATTGTCGCCGCCTGTGAGGCCGGATCCGTTGGGCAGGTGAACCAGAATGCGCTGCTCAACTACAACTGCCCACGCCTGGATCAGTACGGGCTGTTCAGCAACCCGGAAGACCCCCGCAACGGGCCGACAGCACCCGGCATCCCCTTTGACCTGAACAGCATCCTGTTCTCGGATTACGCCAGCAAGTACCGCTTCATGTTCCTGCCGCTGGGCGACGGGGGCGTGCCGCAAAAAGCCGTGTTCCAGGATTCACAAACCTGTGAAACGCTGAACATCTATGACTGCTACACCGCGACCCTGAAATTCCCGGTCGGTACGGTGATGGCCAAGACCTTCGCGTTCAAGGATGGCGCGTCGGAGAATGTGGTGGAAACCCGGCTCCTGATCAAGCGTCAGCGCGCGGACGGCACGCCGTTCTGGATTGGACTGCCGTACCTGTGGCAGACCGACGCCAACGGAAAACGCGTCGCGGTGTTGAAGATCGAAGGTTCGACCGAGTCCGTGACCTGGGACTATGACGACCCCGACCCCGAGGTGGTGGATGCCAACGGTCAGCGTCGTCACTACACCGGTTCCACGGAGCAATATGCGGTTCCGGATGCGGCGTCCTGTCAGCTCTGCCACAACGGTGATGATCTGGAGGCGGGTGCCCCGCCGATCGGGCCCAAAATCCGCAACCTGAACCGTGACTACGATTATCCCGGTGTCGGCACGATGAACCAGCTGGCCTACATGCAGATGCAGGGGTTGCTGGATCTGCCGGCCGACCCCAGTGAACTGGAACGCTTGCCCAAATGGGATGTTCCCGGCTCCAGCGGCGCCCAGCCCGATTCCCCGGAAGATATCCACAAGCGGGCGCGGGCTTTCATCGAAGTGAACTGCTACCACTGCCACCATCCGGGGGGTAATGCGCAGAACTCCGGCCTGGTGCTGGATTCCTTTACCGAGCCGATGGGCCAACGCCACGGCATCTGCAAACCGCCGGTGGCGGCGGGTAAGGCGGCGGATTTTGGTAACTACGATATCGAGCCGGGAAACGCCGCGCAGTCCATCCTGCCGTTGCGGGTTAGCACGACAACCGGCGGTGCCAAAATGCCGCCATTGGCGCGCAGCGTGGCCCAGGATGAAGCCGTGGAACTGCTGATGCGCTGGGTCGATGAGGTGGTGGCCGAGTTCGCCAACCCCGATGTCAACACCTGCGGTAGCGGTGCCGGGCTGCCGTTTTTGAAACGTCAGCACGGTGGTGGTGCATTGCCGGAGGTGCAGGAGACCCCGGCGCAGACCAAACCTTTCGGCTAAACCGGTGACGCCCCCGGCCGGGGCAAGCAGTGGCTCCAGAGCGTGACATTCGTGAGGATGTGAGCCTGGGAGTCGGTTGTTGTGTATCAGAGGAGACCTAGCACCCCCAGCGGGTGATGGGTTCGCGCGATGGAAAACATGAACAGATACACGGCAATGGCGGCCACGAAGAAAGCGGCGCGCCGCGCGTAACTTCGAGCGCGGCGCAAGGCAAAGATACCCAGCACGATGTAGACCACCAGCAGGCTCAATTTGACGCTGAGCCAGGGCGTCACGCCCGGGTATTGATGAGTCAGCAGCATGAGCAGCAGGCCCGCGCCGAGCAAGACGCTGTCGTTGGCATAGGACAAGCGTTTGATCTGGACCTGATTGGCCCAGGGGGAACGCGCCAGCATGGCGACCCCACGCAGGCCGAACACGATGCCAGATACCAGCACGCAGCCGATGTGCAGCATTTTCAGCGCGGGGTAGAGCTCGGTCATGGGTTGGTCTGGCCCGGATTAGCTGGCTGCTGTTCCCAGCATGCGTTCCGGTCGTACCCAGCGATCAAATTCCTCGGCGCTGAGATCGCCGCTGGCGATTGCGGCCTCGCGCAGCGTCAGTCCGTTGGCGTGCGCATGCTTGGCGATGGCGGCGGCCTTGTCGTATCCGATGTGCGGATTCAGGGCGGTGACCAGCATCAGTGATTGATTCAGGTTCTGGGTGATGCGCTCCGGATTGGCGGTGATGTCCACCACGCAGCGCTCGCGGAAGGAGTTCATCGCATCGGCAAGCAGGCGGATCGATTGCAGCAGGTTGTAGATCATCACCGGCTTGTACACGTTCAGCTCAAAGTGGCCCTGGGCTGCGGCGAAGCTGATAGCGGCGTCATTACCAATGACCTGGGCGCACACCATGGTCAGCGCTTCGCACTGCGTCGGGTTGACCTTGCCCGGCATGATGGAGCTGCCCGGCTCGTTTGCAGGCAGGGATATTTCCCCGATTCCGCAGCGCGGCCCGGAGGCCAGCCAGCGAATGTCATTGGCCACCTTGTGCAGGGCTGTGGCAAGGGTTTTGCAGGCCCCGCTGGCGATTACCATGGCTTCGTTGCCTGCCAGCGCGGCAAATTTGTTCGCCGCCGAGGAGAAGGGCAGCCCGGTGTTGGTCGCCAGCTTTTCCGCGACGGTTTCCGCAAAACCCAGTGGGGCATTGAGGCCCGTGCCGACCGCCGTGCCGCCCTGTGCCAGCGGCATCAATTCGCTCAGGGCGTGATTCAGCTGACGACTGGCAATATCCAGTTGCGCCGCGTAGCCGGAGAATTCCTGACCCAGCGTCAGCGGGGTGGCGTCCTGCAGATGGGTGCGACCAATCTTGACGATGGTCGCAAAGGCCTCGGACTTCTGCCGCAAGGCGCCATGCAGTGCGACCAGTGCCGGTAGCAGGTCGGTGTGAATCGCCATGGCGGCGGCCACGTGCATGGCCGTAGGGAAGACGTCGTTCGAGGATTGGCCGCGGTTGACGTGGTCGTTCGGATGCACCGGCGATTTCTCGCCGCGCACGCCGCCCAGGATCTCGTTGGCCCGGTTCGCGATCACCTCGTTGGCGTTCATGTTGGTCTGGGTACCGCTGCCGGTCTGCCAGACTACCAGCGGGAACTCGGCGTCGTGCCGGCCCTGGGCGACTTCGCGCGCCGCAGTGACGATGGCGTCGCCGAGCTGGGTTTCCAGGTTGCCCAGCTGCATGTTGGCTTGGGCGCAGGCGACTTTGACCTGGCCCAGAGCGTGGATGAAGGTGGCCGGCATGTGCTGGTCGCCGATCGGGAAGTTTTCCCGTGAGCGCTGCGTTTGTGCCCCCCAGAGTTGGTTCGCGGGTACTGCCACGGGACCCAGGGAATCCGTTTCGATACGTGTCGCTGTCATGACCTGAAGTTGCTCCGGATGTTGGCCCATAATGAACCACTCGCCCTCGCGATTCTCAAGCTGATGATCAAGCGCCTGCTGTTCCTGGGCTTCTTGCCGATATCTGTGGCCTGGGCCGAGGTGCCGGATATTCCCGATGCCGAGGCGGTGTGCGCGGAAGTCCCGGAGCCGAATCGGTGGCTGAATGCGGGCGAAGCGGACATCGGACGCAGTGAGCCGCTGATATCAGCCCACCGGGGCGCTATTCATCTGGCGCCCGAGAACACGCTGCTGGCCTACGAATACGCGCTGGCCTACGAGGTCGCCTTGATCGAAGTGGACGTGCGGCAGACGGCCGATGGCCACTTTGTGGCCTTTCATGATTCCGACGTCAGCAACAAAACCGATGGCAGCGGCGCCTTGGAAGAGATGACGCTGGATCAGGCCTTGGCGCTGAATGTGGCCGCCAACGATACCTGGGCCGGCACGATCTATGACCCTTCACGCATGGCTACGTTGCAGGAAATTCTGGACCTGGCCCAGACCTACGGGCACGGCATCGAGTTCGACATGAAGTTCGCGCTGGATTCCTTGCCCACGCCGGACTTTGTGGCCTTTGCCGATCTGGTCAACCAATACCCCGAGACGCTTCGGCGTTCCATCATCAATCTGCCGCCACCGGTATCGCTGGTACTGCGTGCACTGGTTCCGGAAGGGCGCTTCATCTACAACCTGCTCGACAACGAGCCGCCCGCGGCGCTGTTCCCGGTCACCCAGGTTGCGAGTGTGTTCGGCTCCAAGCTGGCGAAGTTCAGCCCCGAGGCCGCTGCGGCCATCCACGATGGCTGCGCGTTGTTGATGCCACACGCCTACGACGAAGGGGTGGAGAACGAAGCGGCGGAGATACTGCGCGCCCGGGTTATCGGGGCGGATGGCGTGCAGACCAATCAACCCATGTTGGCGCGAGCGCTGCTGGTGGGGCCTGTTCCCACGATGTTGGTGGCGACCGGGGATGGTCTCTGTCTGCAGAACGCGGACAACGGTCTGGGTCTGCCGGGAAAGCCGCTGGTTGATCGCGCCGGGAACACACGGATTACCGCGCTACGTGGTTGTGTCGAAGCGGCGGAGTTACTGCCGCCCGTGTCGTTCGCGGGCGATGACAGCGCGGCTCCGGCGACCCTGTCGGCCCAGGCATCCGCACGCGTGATCCCGCTGCGAGGGGGTGGCGCGATCAGTGGAAGCGGTTTGGTGCTTCTGGCCATCGCGTGCCTGGTCAGTGCGCGGAGACGGGCGCGCGGTCGGCGTCCGCCTGACGTTTGCTAGCGTTGTCGACCACGGCTCAATCCTTGATCGAAGCCGAGGGCCTGCACAAGAGTTTTGGCGGGCGCGAGGTGGTGAAAGGCGTAAGCCTGAGCGTTGGTGGCGGACAGATCTTCGGGCTGCTGGGGCCGAATGCCGCGGGGAAAACCACAACCATTCGCATGCTCTGCGGCATCCTCCCGCATGACGCGGGAGCGGTGCAGATTGCGGGGGCGTCGGTGGAGAAAGCGCGTTCGCATTTTGGTTATGTGGCGCAGCACTTTGGCCAGTACGAGGAGCTCAGTGTCTGGGAAAACCTGCAGTTCTACGCCCGGATGTACGGCGTGCATGACCGTCAGCGCCTCCATGATCTGCTGGAGCGTTACGGCCTGGAACGCTTTAGACGGCATCTGGCGGGAACCCTGTCGGGCGGATACCAGCGGCGGCTGGCGCTGGCCTGCGCGCTGGCTCACGACCCCGAGGTGCTGTTCCTGGACGAACCCACGGCGGGCATCGATCCGCTGACCCGCAAACTGCTGTGGGACGATTTCTACCAGCTTGCCGCCGAAGGCAAGGCCTTGCTGGTCACAACGCACTACATGGAAGAGGCCCAGCGCTGCCATCAGCTGGCATTTCTGGCGGCCGGCGAAGTCGTGGCGGCGGGCACGCCGGGTACCATCCGCGACGCGCTGCACGGGGCGCAGGTGTACCGGGCAGAAATTTCCTACGACCCGGCCGTGCATGCGGCCTTGCGTCGGCTTCCCGGGATCGAACTGGTCAACCAGTTTGGTGACGAACTCCGGGTGGTCGCCAATGCCGGGGTCTTGCTCGAGGCGTTGGAGGCCGAGACGCAGCAGCTCCATGCCCAACCGGTGGCGTGGGAAAGGGTGCCGGCCAACCTGGAAGATGTATTCATCGCGCTGACCAGTCGCGCGGAGCCGTCCTCGTGATTCGCGCCATCATCTACAAAGAACTGCTGCAGCTGCGGCGTGACCCGCGACTGATCGCGCTGATTCTGGTGATGCCGATGGCCATGCTGGTGCTGTTCGGCGTGGCGCTGAAACTGGAGCCGCTGAACGTGCGCCTGGCCTATTTCGATGCCGATGCGTCGTTTTTCAGCAACATGATCCGGACCGGTTTATGGGCCGATGGCTATTTCGACCTGTACCCGGTGGACTCCCGGGAACAGATCGTGGATGAAATTCGCGCCGGTCGGGCCAAGGCGGGTCTGTACATCCCGGCCGATTTTTCCGACTTGCTGACGCAAAACCAGCAACCGCACATCGAGTTCCTGGTGGATGGCACGATGCCCTCGCTGACCACGGCGATGAAATATCACTCCGACAGCGCAACCGGGGAAGACGTGACGGCGGACATGTATTTCCTCGACCCCGAGTCGGACAACATGGTGATCGCTCCGGACCCCTTCATCATCGACACCGACATCCTGTTCAACCCGGATGAACGCGAGGTCTGGTTTTTCCTGCCCGGTGTCGTCGGGGTGTTGATCATGCAGGTGGCGCTGATATTGACGGGCATCTCGGTGGTGCGGGAGCGCGAGAAGGGCACGCTGGAGCAGCTGTTGGTCACGCCCATCAGTCGGACCCAATTCATCATCGGCAAGCTGACGCCTTACGTACTGATCGCGACCCTGGATTTCTATTTCATCCTGGGCGCCGGCTGGTTGCTTTTCGACCTTCCCCAGCCCTCGTCGCAAGGGTTACTGCTGCTGCTCGCGTTGACCTATGTGGCCGTGATGATCGCGTTGGGTCTGCTCATTTCGCTGATTTCCCGAACCCAGCAGCAGGCCATGTTCATCGCCATTTTCATCATCGTGCCGTCGGTGCTGCTGTCCGGCTTCATCTTTCCGCTGGAGGCGGTGCCCCCCATCGTGCGTCCCGTCAGTTACCTGTTGCCATTCACGTTTTTTGTGGATGTCATCCGTGGTCTGCTCATCAAGCACACGGATTTGGCGGATTTGCTGCCCTCGTATCTTGCGCTGGCTGCGTTTGTGCCAGTCATCGTTGGTGGCAGCATCCTGAAGTTCCGGCGCAGCCTGTAGTCGGTAGATGCGTTGATCTTCACGCGCCGGATATGCGTAAATGCGTGTGACACTTATCACTTGGAATTTCGGGGGATTCTCCATGCACTCTGTCTTCAAACTGGCACCCGTACTGCTGCTGACCGCCTGCGCGACCACGACGCATCCGGTGCTGTACCCCAACGAGACATACCAGACCAAGGGCAAGGAAGCGGCCAAGGCCGACGAAGCGCGTTGCGAAGCCATGGCCAAAGAGGCGGGTACAGAAAACGGTGCTTCCACCGTCGCCGGTGAAACCGCCAGTGGTGCCGCCAGCGGAGCCTTCGTCGGCGCGGTCACGGGCAGTGTGTTTGGGGATGCCAAAACCGGCGCCCAAGCCGGCGCTGCGCAGGGAGGGTCTTCCGGGTTCTTGAGCGGCCTGCGTCAGCAGAAGCCAGACCCATTGACCCGCAGCTTTATCGAACGCTGCATGGCTGAAAAGGGCTATCAGGTTATCGGCTGGAGATAGGCCCTGATATCGGCGACCAGTTCGCCGGTGCGCATCGGTTGATCCCCGCGCAGGCGCATAGCGATGCGTTATTTGAGCCCTCTTCGGCGGGATGCGTCGAAGAGGGCTCCATAACATTTGGCCCGGCTCCTGTTGCTTCGGGGAGCAGGGCCACCACTTGCTCCGGGACGAAGAGGGCGATCTGAACTTCCCGTCGCGACGATTTTCTCCACGATATGTTCCGCGCCGACCCTCATCCGTGCGTTTCCGGTTGCCCTTTTTCCGGTGAAGCCCGCTTCGAGCGCGTATGGCTGTGGCCACAGCTTTTGCCGCGCCGGGGCAGGCAGGGACCGCGGCGCAGCCTGTGACATCAAAGGCCTCCCTCAGCGCATGGCGTAACGGTGTGCACGGCCGCAGCGCAGTGCAACGAGAACCCGCAGCAAGAGGATGTTTCACCAGCGCCGCGTAAACGCTTTGTCATATTGAGCTCCTACACTACGCGGTTCGGTGCGCGTCGTTTTGGCATCTGCCCGCTGCGACAGTCGTCACCCGTGCTGCTTTGCTGTTGAACCCGAGCTACCCATGAATTTCAAACTTTGCGTGGCCGCCCTGGCATTGGCCCCGCTTGCTGCCTGCGACTTTTCCGGCGGGATACAGGGCCGCAATGCCCCGGCTGCGCCTGTGGCCAAGGTGGCGGAGTGCGAAGCCTACACCGGGCCGAAGCTGGCACAGCTGCAGCACTACGAGGGCATGACCCACGAGCACTCCTCTTACTCCGATGGGCATCCCAACTTCATCCCGGCGGATTACTTCCGCATTGGCAAGGAAAACGGCTACGACTTCACGGCGGGTGCGGAACATTCCGATAGCCTGGACGCCGGCAACTTCGTGACCTTGCATGCCTATTGCGACCCGACCAATGATCGGTTTGATCCGCAGTCGGTGGAGTACTGCTTTCTCAACCCGACGGGCGACAAGCTGCAGAAATGGTTGGCCTATGGCGAGCAGGCGACGGCAGCGACCGACGCCGGCTATCTCGCAATCCGCGGCTTCGAGTGGACCTCGGATGTATTCGGCCACATCAACGTGTATTTCTCGCAGAACTTCACCAACGCCAAAACCGATGGTGGTTATGCGCTCACGATGGAGACCTTCTGGGACTGGTTTACGCGGGATCCCGACACTCCGGGGCTGACCGGGTCACTGTCTTCACCAGTGCCGCTCGGTGGCGGCGCTGATGGTTTGGCGCATTTCAATCATCCGCATGACAAATGCCTGACCGAAGACGACCCCACCGGCCTGACGGCAGGCTGGTGTGACTGGAATGCTTACGAACTGGTGCCTGAGGCGGAACCTCGGATGTTCGGCATGGAACTCTACAACGACAGTAATCGGGGAGATCGCTATCTGTCGTACTACGCTGACGCGCTCGACAAGGGTTGGCATCTGTCTCCGGTTGGTTCTGAAGACGAGCACTTTGCCGAATATGCGGTCGAGCACCGACCCAAGACCGTCACATTGGCGACCGAGCTAAGCGAAGCCGGGTTCCGTGAGGCCTGGCTGGCGCGCCGGACCTATGCGCTTTCCCCCGGTCGGCATCTGCGCGCAGAACTACGCGTAGGGCCCGATGCCCCCATGGGGGCGCGCCTGACTTGCGGGGCTGGCAGCGTGCCCCTGCAGGTGGCGGTTGCCGACCTGGACGGACGCCCGTTTGCGGGGAGTTACAACCTGTTCACCAACGGCGGCGAACTGCTGGCGAGCGAGACTGGAAGCCGTGCCGAATTCATGCTGCCGGTCGCGATGCAGACCGAGCGCTGGTATTTCGTCCGCGTGGACGATCTCGACGGGGAGTCCGTGGCCTATCTGGCGCCGGTTTGGATTCAAGGAAAGGAATAAATAATGCGAGCAAGAGCATCCACCTCACTTTCCCGGCGCAGCCTGCTGCGCGGAGTGTTTCTGGGCGGAACGGCGGCCGTTGTCGGGCCCGCACTGAACGCCTGTATGGGGCGTCAAAGTGCTCTGCCGAGCACGTCCATTGCGGATGGCGCCGGCGGAGAGCTGTACATCCCCACGGGGCCACTGGCTCAGATCGGGCCGGTGGGTGAACCGGATTTCGAAGGCGTAGCGGTGCCTGCGGGCTTCAGCGTGCGGCCCGTGGCGCGTCACGGCACACCGCCGGCGGTGGGCAGCCTTTATCCCTGGCATATATTCCCTGACGGTGGTGCCTGTTTCCCCCGCGACAACGGGGGTTGGATTTACACCAGCAACAGCGAGGTGCCCGGTTTCGGCGGTGCCGGCGCCCTGGTATTCGACCCGGACGGCAGCGTGGTCGATGCCTACTCGATCCTGAGCGGAACCAGTTCCAATTGCGCCGGTGGAAAAACTCCGTGGAATACCTGGCTCTCGTGTGAGGAAACCGATTCCGGACTGGTTTGGCAAACCGATCCCTACGGTGCGGTCGGCGCCGTCGCCAAGCCCGCACTCGGTCTGTTTGCGCATGAGGCTGCGGTGGTGGATCTGCGCCACCGGACGGTTTATTTGACCGAGGATGACGGCAATGGCCGGTTCTATCGCTGGGTCGCCGATGCTGCCGACTATTCCGATTCCAGCCAGAGTTTGAATCTGGAACAGGGCCGCTTGCAGGTGATGACCATCGCCGGTTTTGAGGATGGAGGCTATCCCGAGAATGCTGCGGATATTCGTACGCTGCGTGCGGTGAGCTGGGTGGACGTGGTCGAACCCGGGCAACCCCAGGTGGATGTTCGCGCCAGCCTGGGAAACAGTGCGCCCGGCACGCGTTTTCGTGGCGGGGAAGGCCTGTGGCACTACGAATTGCCAGCTGCAGTCCGCACCGTTCCGCCGGGTGGACAAGCGCCCACGCGTGGACTGGTCTTCTTCACCACCAAGGGTGACAACCGGGTTTTCGCTTACGACATCGAAAATGATCTGGTCGAATTGATTTTCGATAACGAGCAGATCAGCCCCGGTTTTTCTGACGTGGATAACCTTACCGTGAGTCCGGCGGGCGACATCCTGGTTGCCGAGGATCTGACCGAGAGTGGGCGGGCCATTCGGATCATGGTGGTGCTGCCCAATGCACCCGCCAAGGTCCTGGTGGAAGTGCATCACGCCGGTTCGGAGATCACCGGACCGGCTTTCTCGCCCGATGGCAGTCGTTTGTATTTCAGCTCCCAGCGAGGGCCAAATATTCCCGGTGCGCAGGCTTTGCTGAATCCTCTGAGCGGCGCGGCAGGACTGGGGACCGGTGTGACCTACGAAGTGCTCATTCCGGAGCCGTTTCGCGCGGTGGTTTAAGGTCTGCTCGGATCGGCAGGTTTGAGTACGCAGTGGTCTTCGATGGCGTGGGGTGATTATTGGCGCGAATATTGCTAAATTCACCCCATCGCCTTGGGGGCGTGACAGGGCTGCACGGGCCCTGAAGATGAAAATCTGATCACCAAATGAATCGAGTTTTGCGCGAGCTGCAGCGGGCAGGTCGGGAGCAAAGCCGCGTCGCTGGAATATCCGGCTGGGGAAGGAAAATATGCGCTTGCGTACTGGGGTCGCTTGGATCGCCGTTTTGGCATCCTTGTTTGTGCTGTCTGTGCTGGTCTGGAAGACCCAACAACGCGATTACTCGGTCACGCAGGCAACGGCTCAGTTGCTCGCCCTGGAACGGGCTCAGCATGCCTACCAGCAGATCGATTCCGAAATGAATCGGCTGCGTGTGGAGCGTGAGACCAACTACTCCGTGCTGGATCTGGCGATGACCACCTGGCAGCGGGCCAATGCGCAACTGTCGGGCCCCGAGATGGCGTGGCCGCGGGCCATGGCCGTGCGCCTCAACAGCTACCTCGATGCAACCCGGAATGCGGAATCACTCCTGCAGCAGTTTCGTCAGGAGCAAACCACTTTCGTTTCGGCATTTTCGGGCTTTCGTATCCAGGCCGAAGCCACTCTCAAGCAGATGGTGCTGGCCGGCGCCGATGGCGACGTGCAGCGCTTGGTGCCCCGTCTGGTCGAGGAGCTTGCGCGCTACAGCTTGCAAAGCCGGCCGGACAACGCGGAGACGATCGATACGCTGCTGCGTCGCATTCCAACCGCTTTCAGCCGCCTGAGGGATGCCGCCAACACACTGCAGACGGCGAAGGATGCTCTGCAGGTGACGTTGAGCGCATGGTCGGGTTTGGCATTCACCGACGACTTGCAGAGACTCGACGCCGCGGTACGTGACGGTCTTGCACAGCAGGAACGGAGTCTGGACACTTATACGGTGGCTCTGGCGGCGTACGCCGGCGCGTTGCTGCTGGTGTTTGGGCTGATCGGTCTGCGCCTGCAGCGCAGCCTCACCGAGTTGGATGCCATCAATGCCGATCTGGAAAAAGTCGTGCAGAAGCGCACCGCGGATCTGCACAAAGCGTTGGATGAGTTGCGCATGCAGCAAGCCCACCTGATCCAGTCGGAAAAAATGGCCTCGCTGGGACAAATGGTTGCTGGGGTGGCTCACGAGATCAATACGCCGTTGGGTTACGCCACCAGTAACGTCGAGACCATCAAGGAGTCGTTGGGAATCGTCAGCGACGCCGGAGGCTTGAGTGACGATGCGGCGGAGCGCCTTGAAGAGGCCGATGTGCTGCTGGAGGACGCCATGCACGGCCTCAGCCAGATCGATGAGCTGGTCAAGAGCCTGAAAAACTTCAGCCGCGTCGATCGCTCCCACACGGAGCTGTTCGATCTGAACAACGGTCTGGATACCGCATTGAAGATTTGTCAGAACACGATCAAGGGCCGCATCGAGATCGAGAAGCACTACGCCCCAGGCTTGCCGGAAATCCTCTGTGCTCCGTCGCAACTGAATCAGGTCTTTCTCAACCTGATCAACAACGGAGCCCAGGCCATTGACGGCCCTGGAACCATCACCCTGACGACACAACGCGACGGCGAATTCATCAACGTGCGCATCCGTGACAGCGGCTGTGGTATCGATGAAGAGACCCGCGCACACATCTTCGAGCCTTTCTTCACAACCAAGCCGGTCGGGGAAGGTACGGGCCTGGGGTTGTCCATCGTGTTCCGGATTGTCGAAGATCACGGCGGCACGATTACGGTGGATTCCACGCCAGGCGCCGGGACGGAATTCTGTATCCGTCTGCCGATCAGAACCACGCCGCCCCCGTCCGTGCAGGCCGCTGCGCAGAGCGCCGTGATCCTGGACGATGAAGAGGAGGTGGCGGGTGTCTGAAACCGCCGCGATGGAGATGGAGCGGCCCGTAGCCGAGGCAACCCAGCGGCCTCGGCTGCTGTTTGTGGATGACGAACGACGGGTTCTGGTTTCGCTGAAATCGATATTTCGCAACGACTACGAGGTGCGGACCACCACCAGCGGGGATGAGGCATTGCAGATCCTTCGCGACTGGGACGCCGATGTGATCATCAGCGACCAGCGGATGCCGGAAATGACCGGGGTGGAAGTGCTCAAGGCAGCTGCCGAGATCCGCCCCCAGACCACCCGGGTACTGCTGACCGGTTATTCCGATCTGGAGGCAATCATTGGCTCGGTGAACGACAGCGAAGTGTTTCGTTTTGTATCCAAGCCCTGGCGGCGCGATGACCTGAGCAAGACCATGACGGCCGCCGTGCGCCTGGCTCGTCAGGTTCAGATAACGCCGCAGTCGGACGAGTCACATTCTGAGGGGTCGGCAAGTGCTGCTGTCGAATCGGCGGACCTTGCAGAGGAGACCCCCGAGAACGCCACCGGAATTCTGGTCCTTGACTCCAACCCCAGTGAGCAGCAGGCATTGCAACTGACCCTGGGGGCATCGTGGCCGACCTATGCCGCTGGCACCATCGATGAGGCTCTGGATTTGATGGAGCGTCATCCGAATATCGGCGTGGTGATTACCGAATCCGTGTTCGAAGGCGGTGCGGTCACATCGCTGGTCAATGGCCTGAAGCAGGCGCGCCCACAACTGGTTTACATCATTCTCACGCACCAGCCGGATGCCGGTCACATCATTGACCTCATCAACTACGGTCAGATCTACCGGGTTCTGCGCAAGCCGTTGCGCGCCAGCGTGCTGCGGGGAGTGGTGACGCTGGCGGCTCGTCGGCACCTGCAAATGATGTCCGACCCGAGCCATGCTCGCCGCGCGCAAGGCAGCGTGGATGTTTTACCCGCGGCTCAACAGGACGCCACCGTCTTCAGCCGCATTCGCCGTTTTCTGGGGTGGTAGCGGATTTCCGCGGCACCGAAATGATCAAGGGTTGAACACAAGATGTCTGATAGCACTCAGGTTTCAGAATCCTCCATAGCACGGGTCGGTCGGGCCATCTCCGGCTCGGCAGAATATGTCGTGGCGCTGGGATTGTTGCTGGTATGCGCCGTGGTGGGGCTGGCGGTTTGGTTCAGTGGGTCTGCGGACTCGCCCGACGAAGACAGCGTGATCCGCATCGTGGCACCGGCGCAAACCGCGCAGGATGTCGAGGTGAGCGAAGAGCAACTGGCGGAAGAACAGGCTGCGCTGGAGGCCTTGCAAGATCAGCTGCGGCAAAGTCTTCAGGATGTGGAGGCTGCAGGCCGACAGGAGTTCGAGGCTGCGGAGCGCGAGCGCCAGGAGGAACTGGAGCGGCAGGCCGCGGCAGAGCGCCGGGCCGCCGAGCTGGCGGAGCAACAGCGGCTGGCCGAAGAAAAGGTGGCGCGTCTGCAGGCCGAGCTGGAAGCGCGCCGCAAGCGTCTGGCAGCGGAATTCTCGCGGCAGACCCCGGTCGCCGAGCCGGTACGCACCAGCGCCACGGTGGATTGGGATTCCTGCCGCAAGCCGGTCTATCCGCGCTCTTCGCGGATGAACGGCGAAGAAGGGCTGGTCACGCTGGCTCTGGACATCGACGCTGACGGCCGGGTGCAAGATGGCCGAATCCAGCAATCGAGTGGCTCGCGAGAGCTGGATCGCACCACCTTGCGTGCACTGCGCCAGTGCCGTTTCAACCCGGCGACGGTGGATGGCAAACCCACCGCGGTGACCGGGTTGGTGGAGTTCAACTGGTCGTTGCGTTAACGAGCCATCTCGGCCGCAGTGGCGGCACTCTGGCCGTTGGCGCCGGGCGCCTGCAGAAATACCGGGTTGCTGATAAGCGTCCGGCTCTGTGTATCGCGTAGCTCAAAACGCCAGATGGTGCCCAGCGGCCCTTCGGTGACAGGGTTACGGTTGAACGACTGCTCCAGCGTGAAATCATCACTGGGGACCGGGATGCTGAGCAACGGTAATCTGCTGTTGTAAAAGGTCAGAATCTGGCCGGCCGCCTGCTGCACACGCAGGTTCAGGGTCACGGATTCGCTCTGGAAGGTGCTGCCAAAAGTGCCGCGGCTGCCGTCCGCGGCCGTGGCCGTCAGCTCCACGGTGGGCGAATCGTGGACACCGCGCACGCGCACATAGGCCATGCCCGCCTGCAGCGAGGAGGTGATCGCCGTGCGTGACAGCTGTGCTCCGTACACCATGGTGGCGGAGCTGCCATAGCCTTTGCTGGCGCGGTCTTCCGGGGCATCGACGCCTTTGGAGTCCGAGCCCGAGACGGCGGTGACCTTGTAACCGGCCTCCAGCTTGGTGAGCCAGTAATCGATGGCCGTGGCGATGAAGGGGTTTTCGATTTCTCCGGGGATTGGCAATCCCAGTTCAGCGCCGCTGACGATGGGCGGACCGGTGACCACCTCGATCAAATCGACCTGGGAGAAATCCACCGCATCGTCGAGTTCGAAGGCGCAGCCGCGGCACAGGTTGGAAAACAGCGGCGGCGGGAATGTGGTGGGATGGTTGATTTGAAACAGCGCACCGGCGGACTTTCCCTGTGCCTGCAACATCCCCAGAGAAATCCCGTCGTAGCCGTGACGGTAATCCGGTACGCCAGGAACTTCACCGTGCAGGCTGGCGTGGCCGAAATAGGTGATGATCTCGCGGCCCGGCCAAAGCAGCAGGTCCGGGTTCGCAATTTGGGTATCCATCAACTCCCGATGGTGCCGTGCGGTGACGTAGTCGGTCAGCATCAGGATATCCAGCCCCGCGTCCCGGGCCTGCTCGGCCACCGCGGGATAATCCGGGGCATGCGGGTTGGAATGGTAGCCGTGGATGTGGAAATCTGCGGCAAACCAGCCCGCTTCGTTACGGGCCACGTAGTCCGGGTCCAGCAGCGCGCCCGGGGCGCGCACGCTGTCGCTGGCGGTTTCGAGGCAGCGAACCTCCACCGAGACTTCGGCGCCGGCATCACCGGTTGCGGCGAGGCCCAGTTCCACATTCCAGACCCCGGCCTGAATCGGGCCGGGCTCAAATCCGCGGTCGGCATTGTTGGCTTCGATGAATACCGGCCCGGTATCGCCGTCCAGACGCCCCTGGCGACTGCCACCCCAACCACGGAAACCCCGCTGCAGGCCGCGCTGGTCCCACAGCCCCAAATCGACGGTGGTGCCGTTGAGCGGAGTGGTCGGTAACGCGCTGAGATCAGTCCAGCTGTACTGCAGCTCGATCCGCTGGATGCCGTCGGGCACGGTGAACGGCAGGTAGGCGTAGCTTTTGGTCTGGTCCGGGGTGTAGTCGTAACTCAGCGTCAGCGGCGCTTCTGCGCAGACCGGGGCGTTTGCGACCTGCGGCGCGAGCGAGTCGGCCTCGCAAGCCTGCAGTAGCGTAAACGCCGCGAGGCTGAGCATCAGAGCGGGAAATTTAGAGTCCAAAGGGGAGGTTCAGTGTGAGTCGAGAAACAAAGTAGCGCCGCCGGGGCAGCGATGCATCACCGGGGCGATACCAGGCCGGCCCGGCCGACAGCAGCATATACAAGCGCTTGGCGGAGAGGGGAAAGCGCAGCAGCGCCCGGGTGCCGTACTCCCTTAAGGGTTCGTCCTCGCCAGTGTCGCCGTTGAAGTACAACTCGATCGCCAGGCCCGTCTCCGGACGTAGGCTGCGATACAGGATGCTGGCAGCGCGCCAGCTGACCTGTTCGGTGGCTGCCGAGTCGGTGCCGACCAGATCCCAGCGCAGCAAGGTGAGGTCGGACAGCGCCATGGCAAAGTCAAACCCCGCAGTCAGGCCAAATTCATCCTTGTTGGTCCAGAACGGGATCAGACGCACGTTGAAGACATAGGACTCGGAGACCAGGGCGTTCCAGTAAAAGCGGTTGCGAACAAAGACTTCGGGGTTGGTGAGTCGCCGCGCACCGATACGGAAGCTGGACCGCAGGCGATACCCGGCGGGAATTTCGTATCCCAGCCCCGCCAGCCACTGGTCTTCGTCTTCCAGTGCCGGGAATTCCTCGCGCAAGGCGAGGCTGTCTCCGCGGCCGGAGATGAAATCATCATTCGGCTCCCGACCGACAAAGGCGGAGAGGCGGTTTTTCAGCGTCGGCAGCGTGACGCGCACGCGCAAGCGCAGGCGGTAGTCCCAGCCCTCGCGCTCGGAAAACGCGGTGGACAGCGACAGTTGTCCGCTGCTACGTCGCGCCGCGTAGACATCCGCAGAATCGCCGAACAGGCCATCTACCCACAGGTGGGCTTCGCAAACCAGTTCGTCCAGCCCCTCGCGCGTGGCTTCGATGACATCCTTGTCTTGCGAATACTGCTGGTCGCAGGCGAAATATCGAAATTCCGGGGCCGGTACGCTGACGCTCCGGTCATTTTCCGCCGCAGCCGAGTTGGATGTCAGGGCAAGCAGCCAGATCGCCGGCAAGAGCAGGGCGAGGCGCGGGTGCGTCGGGTTCAGGGGCCGGATCAAAATGGGGCGAGGAGCCTATGCATGGGTCGGTCTAAACTACACCGCCTATCTTCGACTTCCAAGGCGTCGTCTTCGTGACAGCACAGTTTCCTGGCGGTGGTCAGCTGATCATCCTCTCCGCACCCTCCGGGGCGGGTAAAACCACATTGGCGCATGCGCTGGCCAAGCGCATGGCGGCGCAGGGATTGCGCATGGCGTTTTCGGTGAGCTACACCACACGCGCGCCGCGCCCCGGCGAACAGGACGGTGTTGACTACCACTTTGTGGATGACGCCACATTTGGCGCGATGGTGGAGCGCGGTGAGTTTCTCGAGCACGCAGGCGTGTTCGGGCGCAGCTATGGAACGGGCCGGGCCGCAACCGAGGAGATGCTGGCGAGAAATGACTGGTTGATCCTGGATATCGATTGGCAGGGCGCACGGCAGGTGCGGGCGCAATGGCCGGAGGTGCGCAGTATTTTCATTGAGCCACCCTCGCTGCCGGAACTGCGGCGTCGGCTGGAGGGCCGGGGGCAGGATGACGCCGCGACCATCGACGCCCGGATGGCACAGGCGGAGTCGGAAATGAGTCACGCCGATGAGTTTGATCTGCGCATCGTGAATGATGATTTGCCCACAGCGCTGGCCGCTCTGGAACGCGCGCTGACCTCGCCGACGTCGTCGCGGTAAGCCCGCGCAAACCCGCTATCATTTGCCCGATGAAGGCACCAGCGACAGACAACAGCAAAGCCACGGTTGGAGGGCAGGATCCCCGCGAATTTACCGTGGATGAGTTGGCACGTGTCGCCGGGACCACCGTCCGCAATGTGCGTGCGTATCAGGACCGTGGTTTGCTGCCGGCCCCCGAGATTCGGGGGCGTACCGGTTTCTATAACGAGAACCACCTGGCGCGTCTGCGCATCATCGCCGGCATGCTGGGGCGGGGCTATACGCTGAATTCCATCGGCGAGCTGATGGAGGCGTGGCAGGAGGGCCGCGACCTGACCGAGTTGTTGGGTCTGGAAGTCGCCGTCACTCGACCATTTACCGAAGAGCTGCCCGAGACCACGACACTGCGCGAGCTGCGGGAGCAATTTGGTGGGGACTTCTCTCCCGCGACACTGAGTAAAGCGGTGGCGCTGGACATCATCCGGATGAAGGGGCAGTTACTGGAGATTCCCAGCCCACGCTTGCTCTCGGCGGGCCGCGAGCTGGCTTCTTATGGCATCCCCATGGAGCGCATGCTGGATCTGATTAGCGGATTACGCGCCAATGTTGAGCGTGTCGCAGACGGCATGGTCGAACTGATTGCGGAGCACATCATCGACCCGCAGTGGCAAGGCGGTTTACCGCCCACGGGCAAAGTGGGTGATTTCGCCGAGATAATCTGGAACTTGCGGCCACTGGTGGAAAAAGCGGTATTGCCCGAGGTGGCGAGAGCGATGCACCGGGCGCTGGAGAACCAGCTCGGCGATCGGCTCTCGGTCATGCTGGATCATCTGCCGCGCAAGGAAATGCCTGCAGACGATTCCTGAGCAGGGACGATCAGAACCCGGAAATTTTGCGCATCACCAGCGAAAGCAGGCTCTCCGGTAGCCAGCGCATGGCGAATTGCAACTGCTTGGTCTGTGCGCCAACCAGGTAATGAATCTGGGGGTGGCTATCGGTTGCAGCCCGCAGAATGGTTTGCGCCACGGTTTCCGGTGTGAGGTGTACGCCCAGTGTTTTGGTGGACTGCACCTGGGTCATGTTGGTGACCATCGCGGTGCGAACAAAGATCGGCATCAGGTCACACACATGGATGCCGTCGGCATGCCATTCCACCCGCAAGGCTTCGGTCAGGCCCCGTACGGCAAATTTACTGGCCGAGTAGGTGGCGACCGACGCGGCTCCATACAGTGCGGACGCTGAACACAGGTTGATGACGCGTGCCCCTTTTTTCAGGTGGGGTTTTGCGGCGTAGCAGCCGTTCATGACGCCTTTAACATTGACGTCCACAACAGCATGTTGCCTGGCCAGAGGGATCTCCGCGAACAGGCCATCGGCGAGGATGCCTGCATTGTTCAGCAATACATCCCAATGCCCATCGGTCGCCTGAAGAAACTGCTGTATGGCGGGTTCCCACTGGGTGACCTGCGTGACATCCAAAGCGCCGCCGATGGCACGTTCACCTTTGTTTTGCGCCCAGGTGCCAACACTTTCGGCGTCCAGGTCGTAAGCCCCGACAAACCAGCCCTGCTGCCAGAACAGTTCCGCAGTAGCGCGGCCAATGCCATTGGCCGCGCCGGTGATGAAGATGCTTTTCATGCCGCATGAATCCGGGGTGAAGCCCGACATGCTGCCACGAGTGCGTGGCATTTGCTTACCACTCCCAGCCCAGCTCCAGGCGCCAATGCTGTTTGGGCATGGGGTAGAACACCGTGGTACCGCTGAAGTCCTCGTATGCGCTTTCGGCGTATTTCTTGCCCAGCAGGTTGTCACCACGAACGGTCAGTGAGACGCCACTGGATAGCCTGTTCCTCCATGCCACGCCGAGCAGCGCGTAGCCCGGGAGCGCCTCCTGTGAAGCGTCATAATCGCCCCCAGGCTGCCGTGGTCCAACGGCGCGCAGATCCACCTGCACCGATGCCTGCGGCGCGGGGGTGTGCACGAGGCTCAACAGCCCGCTGGTACGAGCGACCAGAGGGATGCGGCGCCCGTTTTCGAGCGTGGCGGTTTGTTGATGCCACTCGGCATGTGCGCTCCATAGCGGGCCGAGGGGCGCATCGGCCTGCAGGCTGACGCCCTGGCGCTTGGTCCGATTCAGATTGGTGTTCTGAAAGGTACTCGGGTCATAGGCAATTTCGTTGCGCAGTTGCAGCCGCCAGACCAGGGCCGAGACGCGCAACCCGCCTTCCTGCCAGCGCAGACCGACTTCGGTATTGATGCCGGTTTGCGGTTTCAACGCCAGCACGGTGGGCGCAAAGTTCTCATCGAAGCCGAAGTACTCGTCCACCTTTGGGTAGCGCAGGATCTCATCTGCGGCGACGTGCAACGCGAGGGACGGGGTGGATTGCCAGAGCAGTCGCGCACCGCCGGTCGTACGGTCGTAAGTTCGCGTTTCAGTTTTTCCGCCGGTGGAGGCACCACCGTCGTCCAGCTTGTCGGTGAGGCGTGATTGCCGGCCGCTGAGGCTCAGTGAGACCGCTGATGTCAGCTCCGTGCGCAGCGACATCCACAAATCGCGGACTTCCTGATCGTTATCCTGCGGCCCGATCTGGGTGCGCAGCCGATACTCACTTTGCTGGTAATCCAGGCCCAGTGCCAACTGATTCACCAGCGGGCCGGGTACTCGCCAGATCAAGCGGGGATTGAGGTTGACGACGTCGCGATCTTGTGTTGCGGGCTCGGTGGGAAAACCGCGAAAGCTCAAACGGAACTTGCCGTCGTCGCGGCGCAGTCCAGCGTCAATTGCCCATTCCCAGGAATCATGAACGGTAAAACCCAGGCCGCTCGTCGCTGTCCAGGATTTGAGTGCACTGAAGTCGCGTGCGAAATCAGCTGCCGATTGGCGTCGGTTGTCGTCGATCTCAGCGGGAAACAGCGCGCCGGGTGTGAGCAGGATTTCATCCAGCCAACGCGCCTGCAGGTAGGCCTGGCCGGTCTCGCCATTCCAGCGCAACCCGGCACCGGCCTGATCGCGCTGCAGGCGGTTGTGATCGCGGTAGTTGTCGCGGCGTTCGTGGAGCCCGTCGGCAAAGACCGACCAGTTTTCATTGCCGGTACCCGCACGCAACCCGATGCCCTGGTCGGCAAAGCTGCCGTAGCGCAGCCTGGCGCTGGTGTGGGCGTCTTTGCGGGTGACGATGCGGATAACTCCCCCGACCGCCTGGTTACCCCACAGCGTGGTGCCACCGGGCAGAATTTCGATGCGTTCGATGCGAGAGGGATCCACCCGGCCGACGCTGGCAGCACCAATGTCACTGTTGTTGAGGGGTTGATCGTCGAGCAGGATCAGGGTGTTGGAGGCGCCACTTTCGCCAAAACCGCGCATGCCGATGATGACGCTGCTGCCATCGCCGTAGGCATCGATGACTTCGATGCCAGCCGCTCCGCGCAGGAGATCGGCCAGATTTGTGGCGCCGCTGCGTTGAATGTCTTCACGGGTGATGATTTGAATGGCGGCTGCCAGTCGGTTGGATTCCACCGGGTTGCGGCTGCCGACGACCGTCAGGGTGTCCAGCGTGGAAGGCGACTGTGCGCAGAGAAGGGTGGGTAAGAGGCCGGCCACGAGGCCGAGTCGTGCAAAACGCATGGGTACTCCGATGGGGTCTGCATCCCCGCAGACCAGTGAACGAAAAGCGCATTGCGGCCGGTCTCCGGACTCAGGACAAAGAGCCGCTCGCCTTCCCAGCGCCGTGTTGCACGTGACGCCAGTGGCCTGTGAGCAGTTCCGTTTCCTTTACCGTTGCGGGGGCAGTGTCGGGTTTGCACCGACTTCCCGTTTCACTCCGCGAAATGACTGCGGAGCACCGTAATGCAGACGCGAGTATAGGGGCTTGCGTACCATTCCTGGGTTTTTCGCCCATTCACGATCAGGAACCATGACCCAAAGCAAAGAGCTTGTTGCCGCAATCGCCGCCGCGCGTGCAGCCGGCGAAATCATTCGTGCCGCATACCGCACCCATGTTGCGGTGGAGATCAAGGCAGACTCCAGCCCGGTGACCGAGGTCGATGTGGCCTGCGAGCACCGCATCCGGGAGATTCTGAGCGACGCCTGCCCGGGTTATGGTTTTTTCGGCGAGGAAACCGGGAAGTCCGATATGGATTCGGAGTTTGTCTGGTTGGTGGACCCGCTGGACGGTACCAAGAGCTTCGTCCGTGGGTATCCGTTCATCTCGACGCAGATCGCATTAATGCGCGGTGAAGATCTGGTGTTGGGTGTTTCCTCCGCCCCTTTGTTCGACGAACTTGCTTGGGCTGAGCGCGGGCAGGGGGCTTGGCTGAACGATGAACGCTTGCGGGTGAGTGACATTTCGCAGTGGGCGCAGGCCACACTGTCTACCGGCAACATTGGCAGTCTGGCCGCAAACCCGGTTCGTTGGCAGGCTTTCGGCGGCCTGGTGCCGCAGCTCCATCGCATTCGTGGGTATGGCGATTTTTATCACTACCATTTGCTGAGTGCAGGGCGTATCGACGCTGTCCTGGAATCGGATCTGAATATTCTGGATATCGCCGCCAATACCGTGATATTGCGCGAGGCGGGTGGGGTGATTACCGACCTGGATGGTCGCCCGATAGGGTTGGAGACGCGCTCCACGGTGGCCGGGAATGCGGCCTTGCAGCCTCGATTGCTCGAATTGATGCAAGCCTAAGCTGCAAGCCACAAAAAAGCCCGCTTGGTGCGGGCTTTTTTATGGCTGGCGCCTGAAACGCTAGCGCAGGTTCATGCGGTCATTGACGATTTTCGGGGTCACGAAAATCAACAGCTCACGTGATTGACTGCTCTTGGCCTTGTAGCGGAACAGAGCTCCGAGGAGAGGAATGTCACCCAACAAGGGCACTTTTGTTATCGAATCGTTTTCGGTTTGTTCGAATACGCCGCCCAGTACGACCGTCTCGCCGTTGTTGACCAGCACCTGGGTGTTCAGACGCCGGGCATCAATTGCCGGGACGGAACCGCCGCCGGTTTGGGGAACGAAGCGACCCGCAGCATCCCGGGAAATGTCCAGCGTCATGATGACGCGGCCATCGGGCGTGATCTGCGGAGTGACACGTAGGGCCAGGAAGGCCTTTTTGAACAAGGTGGTCACCCGGTTAGCGGTGACGGAGGTATAGGGAATTTCTTCCCCTTGCTCGATGTAGGCTTCCATGCCATTCGCGGTCAGGACTCGCGGTGATGAGACCACCTCGCCTTTGCCTTCAGCCTGAATCGCCGAGAGTTCAAGGTCCAGCAGGTAGTCCTTCCCGAGGATGGCCAATGCGATCCCGGCGGGATTGAGTCCATCAGGGTTATCAGCAGCAAAATTCAGGTTCAGCCGGGATGCGTCATCAAGAGTCAAATCGGGTATCACCGGCACGGTCCCGTTCGCATTCAACCCGCCGTTCTCATACACGCCGGTGGTGATCTGCGCCGCGTCAAACACTGTGCCTGATGTCGAGTACAGGGTGTTGTTGTTGACAGTTGCACCGGTGATGCCCGCCCGGGCCCCGATTGAGCGCCGGAAGTCATCGTTGGCAACGACGATGCGTGCTTCAATCAATACCTGACGGACCGGAATGTCCAGGCGTTGCACCAATGCGCGGATATCTGCCAACTTTTCACGGGTGTCCTGGACAATAATCACGCTGGTTCGGTCGTCGACACTGACCTTGCCACGCTCTGAAAGAAAGCTGCCGTCATCGGTGTTTCCAATGAGCGTTGCGAGGTCGCCGGCGTTGGCATAGTTGACCTGGATGACCTCGGTAACCAGCGGCGAGAGTTCCTCACGCTGTTGCAGCGCTTCCAGCTCTTGCTTTTCGTTGGCGGCGACTTCGGCTGTCGGAGCAACCCACAGCACGTCGCCGTCGATGTTCTTGGTCAGGCCTTTGGTTTTCAGCACGATATCGAGTGCCTGATCCCAGGGCACATTTTCCAACCGCAGCGTGAGATCACCGGTTACCGAGTCGGAAACGACCAGATTCTTTCCGGCGATGTCCGCAATGATTTGCAGCAATGCGCGCAGCTCAATGTTCTGGAAGCTGAAGTTGATGCGTTCGCCGCTGTATTCCTTCTTCTCCCGTTCGCGACGGGCAATTTCTTCTTGCGTGAGTGGGGCCAATTCCAATGTGAACTGGTCCCCCACCTGGTACGCCAGGCGCTCGAAACGCGCATTGATAACCGGGCGTGCCGTCAATCGGACGCCATTCTTGACCCGCTTGATTTCAACGGTATTTACCGGAGTGGCGAAATCCAGTACATCCAGAGTTTGCGCGTCGATGCCCAGTTCCGTAGCCGGGAAGTCGGCGACAACCAGGCCACCTTCATCGCGTACATCAACATTCGATACCGGGCCGAACAGGGAAATCTGAATTTGCCCAGCGCCTTTTTCGGAGCGGCGGAAGTCGATGCCTGAGATCCGGGCGGTTGTATTCGAGGTGTTGTCCTGCTGGATCGGTAGCGATGCGTTGGTCGCGAAGATATCCGCAATCAGCAGGTCGCCGTCGCGACGCAGTACGTGGGGGTGCAAGCGATCGAGTTCCAGTACCACCCGTGCCCGTTCGGAGTCTTCGAGCACGATCCAGGAGCGTAATGCACTGCGATCCAGCTTTTGGTTGCGTTGACCCAGTCCGACCCGGGTATCAGGAAGGTCGATGGAAATCCGCGCCGGGTTTTCCACCGAAAAGCTGGAGGGGTCAGGTACGTCCCCATCAAAGCGCATCTGCACCTGAATGCGACCCTGTTCCCCGGTCTGTTCGATGGAAATGTCGCTGAGGGTGGAGCTGGCAAGTGCATTCGTGCTCAGACCCAGCAGTGCCAGAGACCCTACAAGGGCGTTGATGATGTTTTTATTCACGCGTCGTCTCCGGGCAGTGCCACACTGGCGTCACGTTTGACATAGCCGCCGAGTCCATCGGGCACGATTTCCTCCAGGATGATTTCTGCATCATTGATTTTGACAATTCGGCCAAAGTTCTGACCCATGTGGTTGCCTGCCTGAACGCGATGGACTACGCCATCTGGTGCCTGAACCACGGCGAACAGCTCACCGCGAAATGAAAGGGTGCCGCGCATCCGCAAGCCTTCGAGCGGGAAGAATTCGAGAGCTTCGCGATTGCGGCTGAAATCCGGTTTGAGGCCACTTCCAGCCAGCTCGTTGGATTTCTCCGGGGCGAATGCTGCAAAGGGCTGGAACGGGTTGCGCGCATCGGATTGGCTGTAGCGAAAAGGCTCGTAAACCAGAACCTGCGGCATCGGATCGACCACCGTGGACTTTCTCGCTTTGACCGAGTCGATGTAGGCATTCAGATCGCTGTGATCGGATGCGCACCCGCCGATAACCAGTACGGTGGCAATGGGAATGATGAGCCGGCTCATTGGGCCTCCGCCTCTTCCAGGTAGCGGTAGGTTTTGGCCACCGCTGTCATTTTCAGTTGACCGGTCTTCGTCGGGTGCGGAGCCAGCTTGGCGTCATGAATGGTCACAATCCGTGGCAGGGCAGACACCCGGCTGACGAAAGTCGCGATGTCGTGGAAATCGCCAGCGACTTCAATCTTGTTCGGCATTTCCGCGTAGAACTCGCGAGGTTGGTCCGCTTCGGGCTGGAACAACTCTTCTTCGAGTCCTGAGGCGACTCGCGTTTGCGAGATGTCATTCAGCAGACTGGCAACTTCGGTTTTGCTGGGTAGTTGCCGCAGCAAGCCGGCAAAGCTTCTGCGCATTTCTGCGAGCTGTTCGCGATAAGCGTCGATATTGGCAACTTTTCGCTGCTTTTCCTCAAATTCCTTGCGCAGTCGCTGTTCTTGATTCTGAGCGCTTTCGATCTCCAGCTGTATCGGTTTCACCTGGAGGTAGACGCCCAAGCCAACGATCGCGAGAAACACGATGACCGCAAAGAAGCGGAACACGAAATCTGACCAGCTGCCAACATCCGAGGTATCGAGATTTCGCAGCTCGTCGATTCGTGCCTGCAGGCCAAATTTGTCGGGGCTTTCACTCATTCGACAATGACCTCTTCATCTGTTCTTTGCGCTTTCAACGGGCCTACCTGGACCCGAAGCGAAAACTCGGAGAGCCGGCGGTTGTTTCGGGTGATCGCCTTGATATAGACCAATCGCGGATTGTGCAGCCACTCCGCCGATTCCATATTTCGGATATAGGTGGAGACCCGGCCGTTGGACTCCGCCACGCCATCAATCTGGGTTTCCGTGCCGCGTTGTTCCACCCGGGTCAGGTACAGACCGTCAGGAACCGTTTTCACCAGCTCGTCAAAGAAGTGCACCGTCTCGGCACGGCTTTGTTGCAGTTTTTCGATGACCTGGGTGCGGGCGATCAGGTTTTCGCGCACCTTTTCCAGATCTTTGATCTCCGCAATCTTTGCCTCCATCAGCTTGATCTCGCTGCGTAGGCGGTTGTTGCGCTCGTTCTGATCGGCGAGATGGCTGTTGAAATAGGCAATGACGCCTACGCAGACAAGCACACCGGAAATGGCAGCGCCTCCAAGCAAGATGCCAAATTGCTTTTTCCGCTGTTCACGCCGTTTTTCCCGCCAGTCGAGCAGGTTTACGCGAAGAAGATTCATGCTCTCTGGAGTACTACTCATTGGGTATCACTACAGCGTAGTCCGAGTCCGATCGCAAGTAGCATCGCCGGGGCTTGAGTGGTGATGACAGATTGCCGCACATTGGAACCGATATTCATGTTCACAAACGGGTCCGCGGTCTCCGTGTGGATTCCCAGTTTTTCCTCAATGGCTTTGGCGATACCTGGAATGCAGGCCGTTCCGCCGGAGAGAATGAGTCGGTCCAGGTTGGAGTATTCATTGAAATTGGCAAAGAACAACTGCAAAGCGCGGTCGATCTGTTGCGCCAGATCGTCAATAAAGTAGGGCAAGACTTCACGAGAGTAATCCTCAGGAAGATTGCCCGAGCGTTTTGCCGCCTCCGCTTCCTCGGTGGACATGCCGTAGTGACGCATGATGTCTTCGGTCAGCTGACGGCCACCGAAGCCCTGTTCCCGCCGATAAATGGACTTGTTGCCTTCGAATACGGACAGCAATGTCCGGGTGGCGCCGATCTCGCAGAGCATGGATGTCCCACGGGTCTCGCCTGCCAGTACCAGGTTGGAGACCGCGTTTTCGAGGGCAAATTCCTCGATGTCGACCACGGTGGCGGTTAAGCCTGCGGACTCGATCGCCGCGAGACGTTCGTCAATGGTCTCGCTCCGGCAGGCCGAAAGCAGCACTTCATTGGTTCCGTCGCCGTGCGGCGCCGGGCCCAGAATGGTGAAGTCCAGATTGACCTCGTCGATCGGGTAGGGAACGTATTGATCCGCTTCGAGTCGGATCTGTTCCTCCATATCCCGCTCCGAGAGATGATTCGGCAACGTGATGGTTTTGGTGATGACCGGGCTGCCGCTCACCGCAATCGCCGCGTGCTTGGATTTGATGTTGAGTTGTTTGAGCAAACGCGCAATCACCTTGCCCACTTCTTCCGGCTCGGTGACCTGGCGGTCGTTCATGGATGTGACGGGTTGCTGGTCCTGACCGCACGCCAAGAGCGTGAAACCATTGCCGTCAAATCGCATTTCAGCGACTTTTACGGTGGATGCGCCAATGTCCACGCCGACCAGCGTTCTGGACTTGTCGCCGAACAGACTAAAGCTTCGGGTCATAGGGTCTCCAGGCAGAGGGTCATTGCTGTGCGACGACAGACTCCAAAGGTAATATATATGTGCGTTGCGTGCACAGCCCTCAGTAAATATGTGCCGCAGATGACGGGTGTTCGAGCCGGTTTTCGTGTCCAAAGTGATGGACTGATCGTGACAGCGCGCGTTGCTCATCTTGAATTTGGCAGGTAAATGGCTCGATTTTTCAAATCCCTTGTACTCGCCGGGTTGGCGTTGGGGCTGCTCGGTGTACTCGCGGCTGCCGGCGTGCTGCTGCATTTTTCCCGCGATTTGCCGCCCGTAGAGCAGGCCCAGAACCTCGAATTGCATCAGCCGCTGCGCGTTTACGCGCAGGACGGTCAGCTGATTGGCGAGTTTGGGGCGGAGCGGCGTGAACCCCTGGATTGGGAAAATGTCCCGCCTGTGCTGATCAACGCTTTCCTGGCCGCGGAGGATGACCGTTTTTACAGCCACCCCGGGGTCGACTATCAGGGGATCCTGCGTGCGGTATGGGTGCTGGTCACCACCGGCGACAAAGCACAGGGTGGCAGCACGATCACCATGCAGCTGGCGCGCAATCTTTTTCTCTCGAATGAAAAGAGCTACGTGCGCAAGATTCGTGAAATCCTGCTTGCGTTGGAACTGGAGCGTCGTTTCGAGAAGAACGAAATCCTGCGGCTCTATCTGAACAAGATTTACCTCGGGCAGCGGGCGTACGGCGTTGCCGCTGCGGCACGCATCTACTACGGTAAGCAGGTGGATGCGCTCACGCTGGACGAGGCCGCAATGATTGCCGGTTTGCCCAAGGCCCCCTCCATTTACAACCCCGTGGCCAATCCACGGCGGGCCCGTCTGCGCCGCGACTATGTGCTACGCCGGATGCGCGAACTGGGCACGATTACTGTGGCCGAAGAACAAGCGGCAAAACAGGTGCAGGTGCTGGCCAAACTCGCGCCGGCGCCGGTCACGCTGTCAGCCAATTACGTTGCCGAAATGGTGCGCGCCGAGATGTACTCCCGCTACGGCGAGGCGATCTACACGGCCGGTGTGGAGGTGTACACCACCATTGACGCTGATTTGCAGCGGGCTGCGACAACGGCTGTCCGCGAGGGGGTGCTCGATTACGACGCGCGCCACGCATGGCGGGGTGCTGTGGCGCAGCGGGCGCTCGAGTCCGGGGGGGCGCTTGCAGATCTCGTGGACGCGGAGGAGGCCACGCGCATCGAGGCTGCGCAGGAGCTGCTGGAGGACATTCCCAGTGCGGCGGCATTGCAGCCGGTGGTGGTCATCGCCAGCGACGATAAGGGGCTTACGGTGCTGGGCCTCTCGGGGGAGGTGGTCGTGCTGAGTTCCGAGTCCATCGCATGGCCGGATGCGCGTGCGCTGTCCCCGGGCAGTGTGAGTTACCTGCGGACGCGCGCCAGTGACGGCAAGCGCTTGCTCGCACAAATGCCTTTGGTGCAGTCGGCGCTGGTGGCGATTGACCCCAATAACGGCGCTTTGCAGGCCGTCGTCGGCGGTTTTGATTTCTTTGTCAGCAAGTTCAATCGTGCGACCCAGGCCTTACGCCAGCCCGGCTCCAGCTTCAAGCCGTTTTTGTACTCGGCGGGTCTCGATGCGGGGTTGACCGCCGCCACCATCATGAACGACGCCCCTGTGGTGTTTAATGATCCGGCACTGGGCGGGGCCTGGAAGCCGGAAAACTACGATGGCCGCTTCCGCGGGCCGACCCGGGTTCGCGATGCGCTCGTGCGCTCCAGCAACCTGGTTTCCATCCGGGTTTTGCAGGAGGTCGGTATCGCGCAGTTCCGCGACTATGTCACTCGTTTTGGCCTGGCGACGACCAACCTCCCACGTGATCTCTCCATCGCGTTAGGCAGCGGAACCTATACGCCCGAGGATATGGCGGCGGCCTACACCGTCATCGCCAACGGAGGCTGGAAAGTGGAGCCCTGGTTCATCAGCAAGGTGGTGACCACCGAGAGTGGGGTCGTCGAGGAGGCGGACCCCCTTGTCGTTTGTCCACGCTGCTGGGAAGAGGAGCAACGCCAAACCGCCGAACTCGCAGGCACAGCAGTGGAATCCCCCGGGGCGCGCGAGGAGGCTGCCGACGAGGCATCCCCCGCAACGGCTGAGCGCGAACAAAAACCAATTCGTGTCGCTCCACGCGCGGTAGACCCCGCAAACGTTTATATCGTCGCGGACATGATGCGCGATGTCATTCGCCGCGGAACCGGGCGCAAGGCACGGGCTTTGGGGCGTGAGGATATCGCCGGGAAAACGGGTACGACGAACGAGCAGCGTGACGCCTGGTTCGCCGGGTTTCACCCCGATATGGTGGCAGTGGCCTGGATTGGCTTCGACGATCTGGAGCCCCTGGGGCGGGGTGAGACGGGCGGAAGAGCGGCGCTGCCGATCTGGATGGATTTCATGGCTGCAGCGCTCCCACGCCTGCCGGTGAAGTTTCCGGAGCAACCTGCGGGGGTCGTGACGGCCCGTATCGACCCGGATACCGGTTTGCTCTCCAGTCAGGGACAGTTCGAGCTGTTCCTGGAGGGGTATCTGCCGGAGGCTTCCCCGGCATCCAACGCCACCGCTTATGGAGAGCAGGGAGAACCCGTCAATCCGAATGAGTCGCAGGACGTTCTCGACGACCTTTACTGAACCACCAGGAGTGCGCTCAATATGCCCACGCAAAACAATGATCGTGCCCTGATTGCCCAAGAGGCGGCACGCTTGATGGCGGAGTCAGGCTATGTGGACTGGGCCTCGGCCAAAAGCAAAGCCGCACAGCGCCTGGGCTTGGGGCGATCGGCAGTGCCATCCAATGCCGAGGTGGCGGCGGCCCTGGCCGAGCAGCTGCAGCTGTTCGCGCCCGATGAAACGCGTATTCGACTGGGGCAGCGACGCGAATTGGCGCTCCGCATCATGAAGGCCCTGAAGAGTTTTCAGCCTCGCGCTGTGGGCGCGCTGGTAAACGGGTTGATGACGGAATTCACCCCCATTGAAATCCATCTGTTTGCGGATCCCCCGGAGGCGGTGGATATCTATCTGTCCGACCTGGGCTGGGAATACGATGATGGGGAATTACGCCTGCGCCACCCTGACGGGCGCGAAATGCTGGTCCCGATCTGCCGGCTGGATACTCCCGAAGGTGTGGTGGTGGAACTGCAGGTGTTCAGCGGCGATTCCACGCGTTGGGCGCCGGTGTCGCCGATCGACGGCAAGCCGGTGCAGCGCCTGGACGTTGCCGCTTTGCAGGCATTGATGACCGAGTTGCCGGACGAAGCCGCCTAGCGCCGTCTTCAGTTGGTATTCGCTAGAGGCAAAAAAAAGGCTCATCGCGGATTAGCGTGAACATCGGGAGTCAGGAGCCTGAAGTCGGGAGCAACGATGTGCGGGGTCCGTTGTCCGGGGCGCCAACCGGGCCTGTCAACCCGCCGCTGCGCGGTACCCGGTCCCCGCTGGTACTCGGTGGGGTCGGGTCTACACGACGTCCTGTCGTGGAGACCCTCAAACGGACTCCTGTCCGTTTGCCCCCATTCGCACCAGCGGTGCCCGGCGGGTCGCCTGATGGCTCCGGTCAGCGCCCCGGACCGCGGGCCTGCCAGCGGCAGCCTGGTGCGTTCTTTTGCACGCCGCTCGAAGCGATGAATTTAGGGGCAACCTCCAGGGTCGGGGCGCCCTGTGGCCGGGCCGTCGGGGCTTGCGCCTGACGGGCATGCTGCGACTGGGGGCGATTCGCCAGGACGGCGAATCGAGGCTCTATCAAGACAGGAGGTCTTGTAGAGCCGACCCCACCAAGCGGAGTGACCGACAGGGAACCGCGTAGCGGCGCAAGACCGACCGGCTACAGGATGCCCCGACCCGGTCGCTGGCGCGTCCTGCTAGCTCCGGCCATCCCGTGATGAGTTGCGACGAGGCGTCGCACTTTACTAAAGCGCGATGAACCAAAAAAGCTCTTTGCTCATCAACTATGGATGAGCCAATCGCCCCATTGCCAGATTAAGCATTCGCCTTAAGGTGCGTCGTACATGACCGCCCAGAGGATGCTGTTCGCCGATGCTCCCTGAACATCAATCGCGTACAGGCCGGGGCCCGCGTCAATGCGCTGAAAGCCTCCCAAGGGCGTTTCACCAGTGCTCAGGCTGAGGATGCTGGTCACAGTGCCCTCGGGTGAGGTGATCGTTGTGACACCCACCTGGCTACTGAGTGCGCCGGCCAGTAAACCGCTCCCCTCACCGGTCAACATCTCTTCGTGAGACCCGGAAACCACGGACACCCCGGTCGCCGGCTGATAGACCCCGCCTCCACCAGAGAGGTCAAAAAGACTGAGCAGGACGGCATGCTCACTGACACGCTCTTGCACCACCGTAAAAGGCGTATCGCAATCCAGCGAGACCATCACGCTGGCATCAAGGTCCCTGTCGGGAAGGGGGAGTCTCCGAATGCCCTTGCCAAAAACGGCCAGCGAGATGGATTCGTTAATGAATTCACCGTGGCGTGATTGCGTGATCACATACCCCTGGTCCAGTCCTTGGGGTGAGGTTCCGCCATCAGAGTCAACGACAACCAACGCGGATGAGGAACCCACAAAACCACTCTGCCAGTTGAACTGGCCATCCAGAATATGCGTCATGACATAGCTGAGGCCGAGTTCGCCGCCCACAAAGCCTTCGATATGCGTCGTCATGTCGCATAAAGCGGGTTGCTCGAACTCCATATCGACAATCACACCTGCATCACCGAGATCCTGGGAGGACTGCCATGTGTAATTTGTCTTCAAATCCCGGGGTAAATCACGCGGCTCCGAACACCCGGAAAGGACACCAAAAGAAATGGCAGCCACGAGGGCTGCCATTGTTGTTAAGGGGAAATGGATCATGAAAAGAATGACCTCGGATCGACATTGGCTGTGCCGAAGCGGATGCAGCTGGTACTCCATGAATTCCATCAGTCCTCCTGACGCCCTATGCACAGCGCCCGATCGCACTGCGGTCTTAGAAAGGCCAGATCAGTGGGGCCGCGGCGACGGAAACTGCGGCGATCAGGATGTTCATCGGCACTCCGATACGCAGAAACTCGCTGAGCGTGTAGCGCCCAGCGCCGTAAACCATCAGGTTGGTTTGGTATCCCAGCGGGGTGGCGAAACTCGCCGAGGCCGCAATCATGAGCACCATGACAAAGGGCATTGGGTTTACGCCCAGCTGCTCGGCTGTCGCCATGGCGATGGGAAAGCCAATAACGGCCGCGGCATTGTTGGTGATGAATTCGGTCAGCAACGAAACGGTGATGGCGATCGCGGCCAGCGCCAGCCAAGGATTTGCGCCGACCAGACCCAACAGTCCATGAGCCAGTTCGCCGGCGGCGCCGGTTTCGTGCAGAGCGCGACCCAGGCCAAAGGCTGCGCCAATCGTCAGCAACAAGGGGAAATCGATCTGTGCCAGTGCGGCGCGCTGACTGCAGCAGCGGGTCAGGATCATCAGTCCAGCCGCTACCATCGACGCTTCCAGCATGCTCAGCAGACCGCTGCCTGCGAAGATCACCAGGCCGATCAGCACCGCGGCGGCGATCCCCACACGGTCACGATTGGGCGGCGCCGCGCCGTCTACCTGGGAAACCAGGAAGAAGTCGCGGGAGTTGCGCATGCTGACCACGAAAGAGGGCAGGCATTCCACCAGCAGGGCATCGCCGGGCTGCAGTACGATGTCACCGATGCGCTCTTTGAGACGTTCCCCATTCCGCGAGACCGCGATGATGGCCGCGTTGTAGCGGGTCCGGAACTGCCCCTGGCGAATCGACTTGCCGGCCACGGCACATTGGGGGGCCACCACGGCTTCCGCCAGAATTCGCGCCGAGCGATCCGAGTCCAGTTTGAACACTTGATTGGTGGCGACTTCGAGGCCGGGAGTCCGCTGCAGGTCGATTACCGAATCGACGACGCCAACAAATACCAATTGATCGCCCGCCTCCAGGATCTCCTGCGGGCTGACCATCGGCAGAGTCTGGCCGCGCCTGGAAATTTCAAGCAGATACAACTGTGGCAGATGGCGCAGGCCGGCTTTTTCGATGGTCTGACCGGGCAGGGGGCCATTCGGGGAGACCACCATCTCGACCGCATATTCGCGGGGGTTGCGGATCGACTGGTCACCGCTCCCGCGGTTGGGCAGCAGCCACGGAGAGAGCAGGAGTAGAAAGACGGCGCCGCTGGCCGCGCAGATCAACCCGAGCGGGGTGATTTCGAACAGACTGAGTGCGGCATTTCCGGCATCGACCCATAACCCGTTGACCACCAGATTGGTGCTGGTGCCGATCATCGTGCACAGACCGCCCAGGATCGCGAAGTACGACAGCGGGATCAGCAGCTGTGTAGGCGGTAGCTTCAGCGCCCGCGCCCATTCAGTGACTGCCGGGATCAGCATGGCGACAACGGGGGTGTTGTTCATGAATGCGCTGGCCCCCATCACCGGTGCCAGCAGTCGCAAACGCGCACGACCCACACTTTTGGGGCGGCCCAGTGCGCCTCGGGCGAACAGGGTCAAACCGCCGGTTTGCCGTAAACCGGCGACCACCACATAGAGGGCGCCGATAGTCGCAATGCCGGGATTGCCAAAACCGGCCAATGCGGCCGCCGGCTGCAGAATGCCCAGAATCAGCATCAGAGTCAGGCCGGCGAACAGCACCAGGTAAGGTTGCAAACGGCCCCAGGCTAGCCCTCCGAAGCAGAGGACGACAATCCCGGTGGCAGCCCAGGCATCCCATGTCATAGCGGTGATCTCACTGTTTGAGCCGATAACCGGTGTGAAAGATCCAGCGTACCCAGAGCAGCCCGCCGATCAGAAAGCCGGCGGTACACAACAGGCTGATATCGATACCGACATCGCCAGAGCCGTAAAAGCACCAGCGAAAACCGCTGATCAGATAGACCACCGGGTTGAACAGCGCGACGGTTTGCCAATTCTCGGGCAGCATGTCGATGGAGTAGAAAGCCCCGCCCAGGAAGGTCAGCGGTGTGACCACCAGCATGGGGAAGAACTGCAGCTGCTCAAAGTTCTGAGCCCAGATGCCGATGATGAAACCAAACAGGCTGAAGGTCAGGCTGATCAGCACCAGGTACAGGGCCATGGAGACCGGGTGATGGATGTCCAGCGTGACAAAGAATGACCCCGTAACCAGAATGATCAAACCGAGCAGGATGGATTTTGTGGCGGCCGCGCCGACATAGCCGATGACGATTTCCAGCGGCGACAGCGGCGCCGACAGAATCTCGTAGATGGTCCCCGAAAACTGGGGGAAGTAAATGCCGAAAGAGGCGTTCGACAGGCTCTGGGTGAAAACCGTCAGCATGATCAGCCCGGGCACGATGAACGCCCCGTAGGACACGCCATCAACCGCGCTCATGCGCCCGCCGATGGCCGCGCCGAACACCACAAAGTACAGCGTTGTTGTCATGACGGGCGCAACCAGGCTCTGCCACAAGGTGCGTTTCCATCGCGACATCTCAAAATGGTATATCGCCCAGATCCCACGCAGGTTCATGCTGTTGCCTTGTCTTTGGGGGCGGAGACCAGCTCCACGAAAATATCTTCCAGCGAACTTTCGCTGGTGTTCAGGTCGGTGTACGTGATGCCAAGCATGTGCACCCGGTTGAGCAGGTCGGGAATGCGCTGGCGGCCTTGTGCGGCGTCAAACCGGAATACCAGTTCCTGGCCTTCGGATTCCAGGACCAGCGACCAGTCGGCGAGTTCCGCCGGGATTTCCGCCAGCGGCGCCTCCAGGTGCAGGCGCAGTACCCGTTTGCCCAGCGAGCGCATCAGCGCCTGCTTTTCCTCCACCAGAATGATATGTCCCTGGTTGATGACGCCGACCCGGTCGGCCATTTCCTGGGCTTCCTCGATGTAGTGGGTGGTCAGCACGACGGTCACGCCATCGCGCCGAAGCTGGTGGACCTGGTCCCAGAGGTTGCGCCGCAGTTCCACGTCCACACCGGCCGTAGGCTCGTCCAGAAACAGGATGCGGGGTTCGTGGGCCAGAGCCTTGGCAATCATCACGCGACGTTTCATGCCACCGGAAAGGCGCCGGATCTGTTCATCGCGTTTGTCCCAGAGGCTGAGATCCCGCAGCACCTTCTCGATATGGGCGGGGGACGGCGGCAGGCCGAACAAGCCGCGGCTGTAGGCGACGGTGTGCTGCACCGATTCGAAGGCCTCGGTATGCAGCTCCTGGGGCACCAGGCCGATCAATTTGCGGGCCTCGCGGTAGGCACGCCGGTGATCATGGCCGCCCACGGTAATTGTCCCGCTGCTGGGGCTGACGATGCCGCAGATGGTGCTGATCAGGGTGGTTTTTCCAGCGCCATTTGGCCCCAGCAAGGCAAAGATTTCACCGGATCGAATCTCCAGATTGATGTCCCGGAGTGCATCGAGCCCCGACGCGTATCTTTTGTGCAATCCGCTGATTGTGAGGACGCTTGCGTCGGTCATGGAGCCATTGCCTGTGGGAAGTGCTGCAAGAATAAGCGTCGCGCCCAAGCTGTGCAGCCGAATCCTTGTTGTGGTCGGACTTTTTCCGCGCCAGCCTTGCTACGCTAGCGCCCCTGTCTTTGCTGATGGCAACGCTGACCGGGACCGAACAGACGATGACTGCGACAATTTCAGCCAAAGCGCTTACCTTGCGCGACGCCCATGTGGACTTTCTGCTCAAGCAATGCCGCGGGCAGGCGCTGCGTCGGCTGATCCGTCTGCAGGTGGAAGGAATCATCACGGACCTCTCACCCTTGACGCTGAAGTCTCTGGTGGATGTCGATACCTTGAAAAGCGTGGTCGTGATCACCGTACAAAAACTCGACCTCGGGCCGGAGTTGGCCGAGCTGGTCGGGGTGATCGCGCGGCACATGTATGACGACCCCATTCATCGGGAAGTCACGCTGAGCGACATCCTTCCGGATGTGGCGCTCGAGGTTCTGTTCGATCAATTGCTCGGGCTGGAGGAGTTGCGCCGCGCCAGCATCCAGGAGCTGGTGAACAATCCGGTATTTGCTGGCCTGGTGAGCGATCTGCTGCTGCAAGGTATCGGCGACTTTGTCACCAGCAGCACCGGCATGAACAAAGTGCCGGGTGCGCAGTCTGCGATGAAGCTGGGCAAAGGTCTGGTCAAGCGGGCCACCGCGGGCAAGAGTAATGGTGAGGATTTGCTGCGCAAGTTCGTGACCAAGCACATGCAATCCAGTCTTTCCGCCAGCGAAGAGTTTCTGAATGAGGCCTTCGAGGGCAACACGGTGCGTGAAGGGGCTTCGCGGGTTTGGGAGCACATGCGTGACCGGCCCCTGGCCGATTTCCGGAATCTGGTGTCGGTACAGCAGGTGGAAGATATTGCCATGCTCGGCACCGCATTCTGGCGCGAATTTCGCGCCAGCGATTTCATGGCCGCGATGCTCGAGGCGGCCGTCGACGGATTTTATACCCGCCACGCCGAGAACCCGGTGTCGGTCATTCTCGACGAAGTGGGTGTGACCCCGGATCTGTGGCGCACCGTGCTCTCACAGATCCTTCCCGAGGTGCTGCAGAATCTCGAATCAGCCGGCGTGCTGCGCGGCATGCTGGAGCGCCTGCTGGATGATTTCTACGCCAGCGAGGAATTACAGGCAATCCTGGGCTGACGAACCGCGCTGATCAAAAAGTTGTCGCCGCGTGAAAAGGCGGGCAGCATGTCGTGCGACCATGCTGCACAACCCCAAATTCGATGGACTCCGACCCGTACTCAGAGTTTTTGGATGACGACACCCCGGAGCCAGCCGATCTCACGCTTATTGCGCTTGATGAACCGGAGGCTTTCTCGCCATCCAAGCCTGCTGCCGCGGAACTGCGACTGCTCAATTTCGATAATGAGTTTGCCGTTCTGAGGCCGGACCCGCGCGGTAACCCGTTGATCGCGACCAATGCGCTGCTCAAAGCGGTTTATACGGCATGGTTTGATGACTTGAATCGGCGCTTGGTACGCCGGCAGATTGGCGGCAAGGTCGCAGACCTCGCGCACATCTCCGCTGCAATTGCCGTTATGGATGTCGCATGCATGCTGAAAGTACACGCCAACTATCGCTACTCGGCCCAATGCAACGCCGACACGCACTTGTGCTTGGAGCCAATGATTTTACGCCTGGTAACGCAGGTTCCCTCTCTCACCGCACATCACGTTGAGCGCTGTGTGCAGGGTCTGACTGCCTTGATCGCCCCGGCTTCGGGTGCTGTGCGCTCCGAATACTTGTGGCAGGAACTTGTGTCGGGCCAGGGGCGCAATTTTGATTTGTCGGCGTATCTGTACTACGCGCAGCCGATTGTCGAGACGCTGAAGCAATCCCTTCCGGCTCCAACCCCGGGCTAAACCGGTACCGCCCGGGGGCCAAAATACGATTAAAACAATGAGCCTTGCGGTGTGTCCGGGCGCGGTGGCTGGAAAAGAGAGGTGCACAGGTCATCGCTGGTGTAGGAGCCGCTGTCCAGACCCAGTTTCCGACAGGCGACCCGAAAACGCTGATCCAGCAGCTGTGCATAGACACCGGTGCCGCGTTGCCGCTGGCTGAATTCGGCGGAGTAATTTTTACCGCCGCGGGATTGCCGGATCAGGCTCATCACATGCTCGGCCCGCTGCGGGAATTGTTGTTGCAGCCAGGCCTCAAACAGTGGCGCGACCTCGTGAGGGAGGCGCAGCAGGATCCAGCCGGCGCGATTGGCGCCGGCATCCCGTGCGGCGGCGAGGATGGCCTCAATTTCGCCATCGTTGATGGCCGGGATCACCGGCGCCAGCAGGCAACCGACCGCAATTCCTGCGTCCGCCAGTGTTTCGATCACCTGCAGGCGCGCCTGGGGTCCAGCGGCACGCGGTTCGAGGCTGCGTTTCAGCGCCGGGTCGAGGCTGGTCAGCGACACCATGATGCGCAACAGATTGTCCTGTGCCAGATCGCGCAGCAGATCCAGGTCGCGGAGCACCAGGCGGCTTTTGGTGATCGCTACGCACGGGTGCCGGGTTTGCACCATCACCTGCAATATCGAGCGGGTAATGCCCAATCTCGCTTCCACGGGTTGCCAGGCGTCTGTATTCGGCGCGATTGCCAGCGGCTGCACCTGATAGCCGCGTTTTCCCAACTCCCGCCTGAGCACTTCCGCGGCGGTCGGTTTGGCGATGATGCGGCTTTCGAAATCCAGACCGGGATTCAGGTCATGGTAGGCGTGACTGGGGCGCGCAAAACAGTACACGCACCCGTGCTCGCAGCCCTGGTAGGGATTGATCGATTGCGCAAAGGGGATATCCGGGGATTGATTCCGGCTGATGACGCTGCGGGGGCTGACGGTTGTCACTTCGGTTAGCAGCCGTGGGGCATCCTCGGTCAGCCACTCCGGCAGATCCCAGCCCCCGGTATCCGCTTCCACCTCGCGTGACATGAACCGGTGCCGGATATTGTCCTGGGCGCCGCGGGATCGATCCGTCATGGCGGTTTACTCGGACCCCGGCGGGGTAGCGTCAGCATCCGCCGGGGGAATGGTGCTGCGGGTCCAGTACACGGTCTGTCCAAACAGCGGGGCGCCGAGATAACCGCGCAGTTTGAGAGTGTCCGGTTGCGGCAGGGTCAGGTGTACGCGATAGGTTTTTCCCGTGCGTACGCTGTAAATGGTGCCATTACCCCATCGGTTGTTCTGGAAGCGCAGGTTCTGCAGTACCGGCAGCCCCAATACCGGGCGTGTGCGGAGGTCGGGGCTGGGGTTTTCCCGGTCGACCAACGGCTGCCCGGTCATACGATCGCCCGCCGGGTAGGTCTCGAATCGCACCCAGCGAACAAGGCCGGTGTAAAAATCACCCTCGCGCACGATTTCCACCACCGAGTCGCGGTGCCCGTCTTCATCCGTCGTTAACCAGGTGCCCAGGATGGCATCACCGGTTTGGGCCTGCGCCAGACTAGCAACCAGCAGGAGCAGTATCGCGATGGGGTTGGGGCGCATGGTTTTGGTCGAGCTTCTGCGTGATGTAGGGGTCGAGCCAGGATTGCATAGCCCAGTTGGCGACAAAACCACAGTGCCCACCGTGAGGGCTGATTTCCACCTGCAGGTGGGGGCTGCTATCGCTAAGCGCACGGATGTCCGCTACCGGCACGAGCGCGTCGTTTGCGGCGGTGATGATGGTGGTGGGTACCCGCAGACCCTGGAACCGCTCCGGGGTTAGCCAGTAGTGCGCAAAGTACGCCTCGGCGGATTCAAATCCGCAGTAGCGGGTGGCGAATTTCTCGGTGACATCCAGCAGTGCAGCGTCTTGCAGCAGGTCGGCGTAATCCGGCCCTTCCGGCCAGGCGGAGGTGCGCGCGGCGACGGTTTTGCGCCATTTGCGCATGAAGTAAGGCAGATAGATCTTTTGCTGGTCCAGCGCGCGGGTTGTCGCCAGGGGGTTAACCGCCGGGTTGACCGCGATGACCTGACGCAGCCGAAGCTGGTGCTCGGGGGCGCCAATTGCGACACGCAGCACGAAGTTGCCACCCAGCGAGAAACCGGCCAGATCGAAATCACAATCCAGCATCGACTGGATGGCTTTTAGCCCGCCAAACACTTCGGCCATGCGTGCGGAGTGGAAGGGTTCCGGGTTCAGGTGGTGGGTGTCGCCATGGTCGCGCAGATTGAAGCGCACAATTTGCCAGCCGCGCTCATACAGGTGGCAGGCGAGGCTATGCAGATAGATCGACTCATGCGAGCCCTCCCAGCCGTGCACCAGCACGATAGTGGGGGCGTCCCGGTTGTCGGGCTGGCTGGAGATATGGCAGCTCAAACGCACGCCGTCGCCGGCGTCAATCACATGGGCGGTGCTGCTGGCTTCCAGCCCCGGAACCCGGCGGTTGTTCAACAAGCGGCGCAGCTTGAAGCTGGCCAGGAAGCTTTGCATGAACGCGCTGCGCATCCCCCACTGCGGGGTGCGCCGCAGCGCGGGCGGGCATTCAAGCGGCAAGGCGGCGGAGGATGTGTCCATATATCACGGTGAGCGTTTCCAGTTCGCTCACATTTACGTGCTCATTGATCTTATGGATGCTACGGGCTACCGGGCCCAGTTCCACGACTTCGCAGCCCAGCGGGGCCAGAAAGCGTCCGTCGGAGGTGCCGCCGCCCGTGAATTCCTCGGCGTCGCTGCCACGGTGCTCCGCGAGGACAGCGGCCGTCACCTCGCGTAGCCGACCCGGCGCGGTGTAATAGGGTTCACCGGAATGTGCCCACTGGGCTTCGTAACGCAAACCCGCGGTGTCGAGCGCCGTGGTCACCGCGGTACGCAGCATTTCGGCGGTAACCGCGGGTGAGTAGCGAAAATTGAACATCACATCCGCATGGCCGGGGATCACATTGCTGACACCCGTGCCGCTGTGCCAGTTGCTGATTTGCAGGCTGGTCGGCGGAAATTCAGCGGTGCCGGTATCCCATTGCCGGGCCGTCAACTCGGCGAATACCGGCAGGGCCCGGTGGATCGGATTGTCGGCACGCTCCGGGTAGGCGACGTGGCCCTGGATACCCAGCACTTTGAGCTCGCAACCCAGTGACCCGCGGCGGCCGATGATGAAGCGGTCGCCGACGTGATCCACGGCGGTGGCCTCGCCCACGATCACGTAGTCCGGTCGAATCTGCCGGCTGCGCAACAATTCGGCGACATGGCGGGTGCCGTGCCGGCAGGGGCCTTCTTCATCGCTGGTCAGCAGGAAGGCCAGACGGCCGGGGTATTCCGGCTGGTCTCGCAGCAGGTTTTCCACGGCAACCACCATCGCGGCAATGCCGGATTTCATGTCGGCGGCGCCGCGCCCGTAGAGCAGCCCGTCGCGGATCGTGGGGACGAAGGGGTCGGAGGTCCACGCGTCCCGTGGCCCGGGTGGCACCACGTCGGTGTGCCCGGCGAACACCGTGAGCGGCCCGCTCTGGCCCCAGGTGGCCCACAGGTTGGTCACCCCTTCGTGGTCCATGCGCTCGCACTGAAAATCCAGTGCGCCCAGCCGGTCGGCCAGGAGCTCGGTACAACCGGCGTCTTCCGGAGTGATGGAAGGGCGCCGGATCAGCTCTTCGAGCAGGCCCAGGGTGGCACTCACGCCTCGGCAGCCTCGCGCAGCAGCTGATTGATGCCGACCTTGCCGCGGGTGCGCTCGTCCACTTTTTTGACGATGACCGCGCAGTTCAGGTTGTAGACGCCACCGGGGCCGTTTTTCGGCAACGAGCCGGCCACGACGACTGAACCGGCAGGGACCCGGCCGTAGAGGATTTCGCCGGTTTCACGATCAAAGATCGGGGTGCTCTGACTGATGAACACGCCCATCGAGATGACGCTGCCGCGTTCCACGATGACACCTTCGACCACTTCCGAGCGAGCGCCGATGAAACAATCGTCCTCAATGATGGTGGGGCTGGCTTGCAGCGGCTCGAGCACGCCGCCAATGCCCACGCCACCGGAAAGATGCACGTTCTTGCCAATCTGGGCGCAGGAGCCGACGGTGGCCCAGGTATCCACCATGCTGCCGGAATCCACATAGGCGCCGATGTTGACGTAACTCGGCATCAGCACAACATTGGGGGCGATGTAAGCGCCACGACGGACCATTGCCGGTGGAACCACGCGGGCCCCCTGGGCGGCGAATTGCTCGGCGCTCCAGCCGGCATATTTGCTGTCGACCTTGTCAAAGTAGCGGGTGTTACCACCGTCAACCACGCGGTTGTCATTCAGACGAAACGACAGCAGTACGGCTTTTTTTGCCCATTCATTGACCTGCCAGCCCCCGGCCACCGGCTCGGCGACTCGCAAGCTGCCGTTGTCGATCTGGAGCAGGGCGGTGTTCACCGCTTCCCGCACCTCATCGGGCGCGCGCGATGGTGATAACTCCGCGGCATTGGCGAAGGCGTGGTTGATGATGTGCTGCAAATCGGTCAAAACGGAAAACTCCCTGTGCTGGTTCCGTGATTCAAGGCTGTTAATTGTCGGACAAGGCGGTGACCAGGTCGTCGCGCAAACTGTGGAAGAGTGCCGGGTCGCTCAGTGGATTGCCGCTGCTGTCCGTGAAATGAAAGATATCTTCAGCCCGCTCGCCGATGGTTCCCACCTTTGCGGACTGCAGGTTCAGTTTGTGTCTGCGCAACACGTCACCCACCCGTGACAACAGACCCGGTCGGTCGTTGGTCACCAGTTCCATGATCGAAAACCGGCCCTTCACATCATTGCGAAAGAAGATCTGCGTGGGCGTGTCGAAATGGCGTTCGCGGATGCTCAATCGGCGCGTGACGCGGGTGTCCGCCTTTTCCGGGTCGTTCAGCGCTTTGAGCAATGAGAGGCGGATCTCCTCGCGTCGCGCCGGGTCGGTGATATCGGCGCCGTTGGGTTCGCTGATGGCGTAACTGTCAGCCGTCCAGCCGTCACGCGTGCTCGAAATCCGGGCGTCCAGAATGTTGCAGTTCATGCGCGCCAGGACAGCCGTCGTGACGGCAAACATGCCGGATACATCCGGTGCATGGATGAAGACCATGACGCCACGCTGGGGAATGGCGCGTACGGCGACCCGCGTGGTGCCATCGGCATGATTCAGGATGCTGCACTGCCAGGCCAGTTCCTCCGCCGTATGCCGAAGCACGTGCTCCGGATCAAAGCGGTTGAAGATTTTTTCAACCTGATTGTCGGAAAGCCCGAATTCCACGCACAGCATTTCGGCTTCCCGCCGCCGGCGCGCGATCAGGTCGGCTTCCTTGGCCGGTTCGCCTTCGACTATGGAGCGTTGTGCGGCCAAATACAGGCTGCGCAGCAGACCGGCCTTGAAACCGTTCCACAACTTCGGGTTGGTGGCGCGGATGTCGCACACCGTGAGCAGGTACAGGTACTGCAGCTGACTGAGCGATTCGACCTTGGCCACGAAATTGTTGATGACATCCGGGTCGGAGACATCTTCACGCTGCGCGGTCAGGCTCATCAGCAGGTGATTGCGCACAAGCCAGGCCACGGTTTGCTGGTCGCTGGTTGACAGGCCGTGCTCGCGGCAAAACGTGACCGCGTCATCGGAACCCAGTTCCGAATGATCGCCGCCGCGGCCCTTGGCGATGTCGTGGAACAGGCCTGCCAGAACCAGCAGCTCGGGGCGGGGAAGTTCCTGATACAGCGCCGTAAAGTCGGGAAACTCATGGCGGAACTGTTCCAGGGCCAGCCTGCGGATATTGCGTACGACAAAAAGAGTGTGTTCGTCCACCGTGAGTTGGTGGAACAGGTCGTACTGCATGCGGCCGATCACGCGTCCGAATGCCGGTAGGTAGCGGCCCAGGATGCCGTAGCGATTCATTCGCCGCAGCATGTGGGTCACCCCGCGTTCGGCGCGGATGATGTTCATGAACATGGCGCGGGCATCCTGGCGGCTGCGGAATCCCGCATCGATCAAGTTGCGGTCGCGACGGAGCAGGCGCAGTGTTCCTGCAGAAAGGCCCTGGACTTCCTGCACCATTTCGCACCGTGTCCAGACCTTGAACACCCGCAGCAACTGCAGGGGGTCATCGCGAAAGATCTCATCGCTGCGGGCGGTCAGGTAGCCCCCGACCAGGATGAAATGATCGTCCACCGCAACTTCCATTGCCGGCGCTTCGGAGATCTGTTCCTGAAAGAGCTGAATGAAGATGTCATTCAGCACCGACAGCATTTTGATCGTGCGGTAGTACAGCTGCATGAACTGCTCGACCGCGAGGTTCGAGCTTTGGTCGGCGTAACCGTATAACTCGGCAATCCGGACCTGATGGTCAAACAGCAGTCGGTCTTCGCGGCGGCCGGTCAGCATGTGCAGTGCAAAGCGCACCCGCCAGAGCTGGTTGCGGCCATTGCGCAAATCGCTGACCTCGGTGGAGCTGAGCAAGCCCCGGTTGGCCAGATCTTCCAGGCGGCCGGTGCCGTGCAAGCGTTGCGTCATCCACAGAATGGTCTGCAGGTCGCGCAGGCCACCCGGGCCTTCTTTGACATTGGGTTCGAGTTTGTACGCGGTTTCGTCGAAACGTGCGTGGCGGGCGCGTTGCTCCTGCCGCTTGGCATCGAAGAAGGCGCGGGCCGGCCAGCAGCGGTCGGGTGCCACCGCCGTGGCCAGGTCGGCCGAAAGCGCTTCGCTGCCACACAGGTGGCGGGCTTCCATCAGGTTGGTGACGATGGTGATGTCACCGCAGGCTTCTTCCGCGCAGGTGGCGAGTGAGCGCACACTGTGGCCCAGTTCCAGACCGCAGTCCCAGCAGCTGCTGACAAACACCTCGAGTTCACGCGCCGTGCCGTCATCGATTTCGTCGGGTGTGAGCAGCAGCACATCAATATCGGAGTGCGGGAGCAGCTCACCACGGCCGTAGCCTCCTACGGCCAGCAAGGCGCAATCGGCGGAGGAGATGACACCCTCCCAGACCCGGCGCAGCACGGTATCGACGATGTCGGTGTACTCGGTCACCAGTTCGACGGCGTCTGCCTGGTCGCGAAACGCGGTGTAGTGCTGGTCACGTACCCAGCGCAGGGTTTCCCGAATCGACGCCGGGTTCAGCGGGGCGTCGGCCGGCCCCAGTCGTTGATCGATGTCACGCGCGGCGACAACGCGCGCCGTTGCCAGCCCGCTCAAATGATTTCGCCTTCGCGCCGAGTCAGCACCTCGCAACCATCGGCGGTTACCAGAATGGTGTGCTCCCACTGCGCGGAGAGGGAACGATCACGGGTCACAACCGTCCAGTTGTCGGCCAGCAGCTTCACCTCCCGGCGGCCCGCGTTGACCATGGGCTCGATGGTGAAGCACATGCCTTCGGCCAGCTCCATGCCATCTCCGCGACGGCCGTAATGCAGGATTTGCGGGTCTTCGTGGAACTCGCGCCCGATGCCGTGCCCGCAGTATTCGCGAACAATGGAAAACCGTTGCGACTCCGCAACCTGCTGAATGATCGCACCCAGATCACCCAGACGCAGCCCCGGCCGCACGGCCTGGATGCCGGCCACCATGGCTTCGCGCGCAACCTCGCTGAGGCGGCGAGCCCGCACCGGCGGTTCGCCGATGAAGAACATCTGACTGGTATCCCCGTGGAAACCATCTTTAATGACGGTGATATCAATATTGATGATGTCGCCGTTCTTTAGCTGCTTGGGGCCGGGAATGCCATGACACACCACGTGATTCACCGAGGTGCAGATGGATTTCGGGAAGCCCCGGTAGTTCAGTGGCGCAGGAATGGCATCCAGCTCGTTGACGATAAAGTCGTGGCAACGGCGATCCAGTTCTTCGGTGCTCACGCCGGCCTGCACGTGCGGCGCGATCATTTCGAGAACGCTGGCGGCAAGGCGACCGGCCCTGCGCATCGCCTCCTGTTCTTCGGGGGTCTTGATGGGTACGGGCATAGTTTCCGGGGGGTGAGAGGGCGACAGAAGGCCGCACCTCTTTGAGTTGGGCAGCCCGCTATGGTATAAAGCGCGCGCCCTCGCTGCAACGCAGCACTGCCGGCGTTGCTCGCAATGCCAGTCGTGTCGACCCGCATTGGGGGCAAATTCCCGTGTTGATCAGTCCTTTTGCCGGGGCGCCCATATCTCTTTCGGGGTCTTCCGTTACATCGGGAGCGAAAGAGGGGGATCAATACTTGTTTCAACCCCAAAAAAATTGGAGTTACAAAATGGCACAAGTCACGATGCGTCAGCTGCTCGAAGCCGGCGCTCACTTCGGGCACCGTACCCGTTACTGGAATCCGCAAATGCGTCCCTACATCTTTGGGGCACGCAACAAGATTCACATCATCAACCTGGAAGACACCCTGCCGTTGCTGCGCGAAGCCTGCAATGCTGCCGGCCGTGTCGTTAACGACGGCGGCAAAGTTCTGTTTGTGGGCACCAAGCGCGCCGCACAGGAAATCATTGCCGGTGAAGCCCAGCGTTGCGATATGCCGTATGTGGATCGCCGCTGGCTGGGTGGCATGCTGACCAACTTCAAGACGGTCAAGGGTTCCATCAAGCGTATGCAGGAACTGCGTGAGCGTCTGGACGAAAGCCAGACCAAGTTCCGCATGACCAAAAAAGAACAGCTGACGCTGACCCGCGAGTACGAAAAGCTGCACTCCAGCCTCGGCGGGATCGAAAACATGACCAGCCTGCCGGATGCGCTGTTCATTATTGATGTTGGTTACGAAAACATTGCCGTGCGCGAAGCCCAGAAACTGGGTATTCCGGTCATTGGCGTGGTTGATACCAACAACTCTCCCGACGGTGTGGATATCGTCATCCCGGGTAACGATGACGCTATCCGTGCCATCTCCGTTTACACCGCGGCAATTGCTGACGCGATTCTGGACGCCAAGGGCGTGAAGACCGAAGCTCCGCGTGCTGCGGAAGCCCCTGCTGCAGCGCCTGCGCCGGCAGCGGAAGCCGCACCGGCCGCCGCCGCCGACGACACCCCGGCCTCGGCCTGAACCCATTAAATAGACAAGGACTCTAAAACCACCATGGCAATTACTGCTTCACTGGTAAAAGAACTTCGCGAGCGCACCGGCGCGGCGATGATGGACTGCAAACGTGCACTGGAAGCCGTTGATGGCGATATCGATGCCGCCATCGAAAAGATGCGGGCTGACGGTCAGGCCAAAGCCGACAAGAAAGCCAGTCGTGTCGCTGCTGAAGGTGTGATCCGCACGGTTGTCTCCGAAGATGGTCGCAAGGCCGCGATGGTTGAACTGAACTGTGAAACCGACTTCGTGGCCAAGAACGAGGAATTCCTCGCGCTGGCCGATGCTGCCGCCAATGCCGCTCTGGCTTCCGGCAGCACCGACATCGATGCGTTGCTCGCCACCGAAATCAACGGCCAAACCCTGGATGCGACGCGTCGTGCGCTGATCTCCAAGCTGGGCGAGAACATGACGCTGCGTCGCGCCGTTGTGGTCGAAACCGATGGCCAAATCGGCACCTATATCCACGGCGGCCGTATCGGCGTGCTGGTTTCCTACCAGGGTGGCGACGCCGACCTGGGTCTGGATCTGGCATTGCACATCGCGGCCAGTGGCCCGGCCTTCCTGGATGAATCGTCGGTTCCGGCCGAAGAAGTCGAGAAGGAAAAGCGCGTGCTGATCGCTCAGGCCGAAGGCTCGGGCAAGCCGATGGAAATCATCGAGAAGATGATCGAAGGTCGTCTGCGCAAGTACCTGGGTGAAATCACCCTGCTGGGTCAGCCTTTCGTGAAGGACCCCGACCTCTCGGTTGAGAAGCTGCTCAAGTCCAAGAGCGCCACCGTGTTCGGTTACGAACGCTTGGTCGTGGGCGAAGGCATTGAGAAGGAAGAAAGCAACTTCGCTGACGAAGTTGCCGCGCAGGCTGCAGCTGCAGCCAAGTAAGCGTGTTCCTCGCGTGATCAAAAAGGCCCCGTTGACCGGGGCCTTTTTTTGATCCGCTGAATTGTTTGAGTAAGTTCTGGAGTAGCCGATGACTGCTGAAAGTCGAAAAGAAAAATCGTCCTCAGAAAAAGCCGCGGGTTTTGCCTACCGCCGCATCCTTCTCAAGCTGTCGGGTGAGGCCTTGATGGGGGATCAGGATTACGGAATCGACCCTGCCGTCATGAGCTATCTTGCTGGGGAAATCGTCCCGTTGGTGGAGGCCGGTGTGGAAGTGGCACTGGTTGTGGGCGGCGGGAACATCTTCCGCGGCGCAGGCCTGGCAGGCGGTGGTATGGACCGGGTGACCGGGGACCAGATGGGGATGCTGGCCACGGTGATCAATGCGCTGGCCCTGCAGGATGGCCTGGAGCAGGCCGGGGTGGCAGTGCGTGTGCAATCGGCACTGCGGATCAACCAGGTTTGCGAGGACTACATCCGTCGGCGCGCGGTGCGCCATCTGCACAAGGGGCGGGTGGTGATTTTTGCTTCGGGCACCGGGAATCCGTTTTTCACCACCGATAGCGCTGCCGCATTGCGCGCGGTGGAAATCAATGCCGACCTGATGCTGAAAGCGACCAAGGTCGATGGGGTCTACGATAGCGACCCGGTCAAGAACCCGGAAGCCCAGCGATACGAACGAATCGGCTACGATGAAGTGTTACGTGACAACCTCAAGGTCATGGATCAGACCGCCATCGTGCTGCTGCGGGACAACAACCTGCCGCTGATGGTCTACGACATGACCCGTCCGGGGGACCTCGAACGCATTCTGCGAGGCGACGCCAGTGTTGCCACCCGTGTCGATAGCTCAAGCGAAAAATGATCGAAGACATCAAGAAAGACGCTCGCCAGCGTATGGCCAAGAGCGTTGAAAACCTGAAAACCGAACTTTCCAAACTGCGGACCGGCCGGGCCCATGTGTCTCTGCTGGATCACGTGACCGTGGATTACTACGGCAGCGAAACTCCGCTGTCGCAGTGCGCGAATGTGGTGGCTGAGGATGCCCGCACCATCAGCATCACGCCTTGGGAGCGCGATATGGTGGGCAAGATCGAGAAGGCGATTCTGTCGTCTGATCTGGGCCTGAACCCGAACACCGCGGGCACCACGATGCGCATCGTGATTCCGCCACTCACCGAAGAGCGCCGGCGCGACCTGGTCAAGGTGATGCGCAATGAAGGTGAGAACGCGAAGATCGCCATCCGCAACATTCGCCGCGATGCCAACAACGAGCTCAAGGAAATGGTCAAAGAGAAAATGATCTCCGAGGACGATGAGCGACGTGGCGGCGCCGAAGTGCAAAAGATCACCGACGATGCCGTCGCCGATGTCGACAAGCTGCTGGATGCCAAAGAGCAGGAGATGATGTCGGTTTGATGGCTGCTTCCGCCGAAGGTGGCCCGCAGCATGTGGCCATCATCATGGATGGCAATGGGCGCTGGGCTCAGGCCCGTGGCCGGCCGCGTGGTTTTGGTCACCGCGCCGGTGGGAAGGCGGCGCGCCGGATCATCGAACACGCCAGTGACATCGGTCTGCCGGCGCTGACGCTGTACGCCTTTTCTTCGGAAAACTGGCAGCGGCCGGCGAGTGAAGTGTCATTGCTGATGGAGTTGCTGCTGAGCACCCTGCGCAAGGAGATGAAGGAGTTTCATCGCCGCGGCGCACGCTTGCGCTTTATCGGGGAGCGCCAGCGCTTCGCTCCGGAATTGATCCGGGAGATGCAGGACGCGGAAAAGCTCACCGAGGACAACACCGGCTTGTTGCTGAACATCGCGGTGGGCTACGGCAGCCAGCAGGACATCACCCGTGTGGTGCGCGAGATCGCTGAAGACATCGCTGCCGGGAAGATCAAGGCCAGCAGCGTCACCCCGGTGATGATTGAATCACGGCTGTCACTGGGTGGGCAGCCGCCCGTGGATTTGTTCATCCGCACTGGTGGCGAATCCCGGCTGTCCAACTTCCTGCTCTGGGAATTGGCTTACACCGAGCTGTACTTTACGGAGGGCTACTGGCCCGACTTCAGCCCGGACGATCTGGATGCTGCCATCAACTGGTATCGTGGCCGGGATCGCCGATTCGGCTTGGTCGAGGCCTCTTCATGCTCCTGACCCGTGTGCTGACCGCTCTCGCGCTCATCCCTCTGGTGGTGTGGGCGGTGCTGGCCCTCCCGTTATGGGGGCTGACGGTCCTGCTCGGCGCCGTGGTGGCCTTGTCTGCCCACGAATGGGCGCAGTTCGCCGTAGTTGGCCAGTCGGCGCGCATTGTGTACGCCCTGGTGTGCGGCGCTGCGGTTAGTGGCTTGCCGGTGCTTACCGGCAGCATGCCGCTGGTCGCGCCCGCCGGTGGCGTGTTGTGCTGGGTGGCCATGACAATCTGGATCGGCCGCTATCCACAGGGCTTCGTCCGTGGTGTGGGCCAGGCGCCCCTGCGGTTGCTGGTCGGTGCCTGTGTCCTCCTGCTGTTTGCCGCCAGTGCCTTGCAGTTGGCGACGGTCGAGTATGGCCGGTTGTTGATACTGATCACGCTGGTCCTGGTATGGGCCATGGATGTGGGCGGGTATTTTTTCGGCAAGCGATTCGGCCGCCGAAAGCTTTCCCCCCAGATCAGCCCGAACAAGTCCTGGGAGGGATTTTGGGGCGGTGCCTTGTTGGCGTTGCTCGTCGCCCTGGTCGCCGCCAATGTTGTTTTGCCATTGCAAGGCTTCGACATGGGGGTGTTCGCCGCTTTGGGTGTCGCCGTCTCGATGATTTCGGTACTCGGTGATCTGGCCGAGAGCATGTTCAAACGCCAGGCCGGCATCAAGGATTCCGGAGCCCTATTGCCCGGCCACGGTGGTCTGCTGGACCGACTGGATAGCACCTATGCCGCCATGCCGCTGATGCTGGCCGGCTGGCTTGTGTTCAAAACGCTCTGATGCGCGGGGTTTGTGTACTCGGTGCCACCGGCAGCGTGGGGCGAAGCACGCTGGAGGTCATCGCCAGCAATGCGGATCATTTCAATGTCGTGGCGCTGAGCGCGCGCTGCGATGTTGACGGGATGCGCGAGCTCATCGCCTGTCACCGCCCGCGCTATGTCGTAATGGTGGAGTCACAGGCAGCGGCAGCATTGCGGCAGCAAATTTCGGGCTTCGACTGCGAAGTGCTCGACGGGGCCGAGGCCCTGGCCGCAATCGCCGCCCACCCCGATGTCGATACGGTCATGGCTGCCATTGTCGGGGCGGCCGGCTTGCCGGCGACCTTCGCTGCTGCACAGGCGGGCAAACGCATTCTGCTGGCGACCAAGGAAGCGCTGGTGAGTGCAGGGAACCTGTTGATGCACGTGGTGCGCGATCACGGTGCGGAAATTCTTCCGGTCGATAGTGAACACAACGCCATCTTTCAGTGTCTACCCACGAATTACATCTGTGGGTCGGCTCCGGCCGGTGTCCGTCGAATGATTCTGACGGCGTCGGGCGGGCCTTTCCGTGACTGGAGTTGGCAACAAATGCAAGCCGCGACACCGGCGCAAGCCATAGCGCATCCCAACTGGGAAATGGGGCGGAAAATTTCCGTGGACTCGGCGTCCATGATGAACAAAGGCCTGGAGCTGATCGAGGCCGCGTATCTGTACGGCATGGGCCCGGAGCAGCTGGATGTGGTGGTCCATCGCCAAAGCATCATCCATTCCCTGGTCGAGTTCGTGGATGGCAGCCTGCTTGCCCAACTCGGCTCGGCGGACATGAAAATCCCGATTGCGCATGCACTGATGCATCCACAACGGGGTGAGTCGGGGGCCGCGCGTCTGGATCTGGTGGCTTTGGGCCGGCTGGATTTCTGCGCACCGGATGAGCAACGGTTCCCGGCACTGCGGCTGGCCCGCGAAGCCTTGCAGGCGGGCAATGCGATGCCTGCTGTTTTCAACGCGGCCAATGAAGTCGCCGTGGCGGCCTTCCTGGAAGAAAAGATTGCCTTTACCGATATTGCGGCCTTGACCGAAGACGTCATGCTCCAGGCCGCCGCCTGGGAATTGCAGCCTGAGGACCTGGACGCCGCGATTGCCATCGATCGCCGTGCACGCGCTCAGGCGATGGACTGGGAGCCGAAACATGGCTGAATTCGTGCAATCCATCTGGGGGTTTGTGCTCGCCATCGGGGTGCTGGTGACCTTTCACGAGTACGGCCATTACTGGGTCGCGCGACGCATGGGCGTCAAGGTCTTGTGCTTCTCGGTGGGATTCGGGCGCCCGCTTTGGCAGCGCCAGGGGCGCGATGGAACCTGTTGGCAGGTGGCAATGATCCCACTCGGCGGTTACGTCAAGATGCTGGATGAGCGCGAAGGGCCGGTGCCCGATGCGGAGCGTTCCCGGGCCTTCAACAATCAATCGGTCGGCAAGCGCATGGCGATAGTCGCCGCCGGCCCGATCGCGAATTTCCTGCTTGCCGTGGTGCTCTACACCGGGGTGTTTGCTTTGGGGCAGCCCGCAGTCAAACCCATCGTCGGCGCGATTGCACCGGACACACCGACGGCCCAGTCGAGTCTTGAGGCCGGAGCCACGATCACCCACGTGGACGATCACCGCATTTACAGCTGGGATGAGTTGCGGCTGGCGCTGCTCGATGCGGCAATGGACGACGGGATCATTCATCTGCAGTCGACAGGCGACGGCATTCGCGCGGGAACGGCTCAAATCGACGCCTCCGGCATTTCCACGGAACCGGCTTTGTTTTTTTCCGAGCTGGGACTGCTGCCCCCACGGGTAGAGCTGCAGCCGCTGCTCGGGCAGATTGTCGCGGACAGCCCGGCGTCTCGCGCAGGTTTGCGCAGCGACGACCGCATCATCAGCCTGGACGATGAATTGATCGCGAACTGGAGCCAGTTTGTCTCAGCGGTGCGGGCGCGCCCCGGAGCCACCATCGCCGTGAAAATTGAGCGGGCCGGCGAGACTTTGACCGTGCCGGTGACGCTGGAAGCGGTTGACGGCATTGGCCGCCTTGGGGCCGGCGTGGCTGAGCAACCCGAACTGTGGCAGGATTTCACGTTTGAGTATCGGCTAGGGCCGGTGCAGAGCCTGGTTGCCGGTGCGCAGCAGACACTGCATGTGTCCTTGCTGACGGTCAAAATGCTCGGACGCATGGTGATGGGTGAGGTCTCGGTACGCAATCTCAGCGGCCCCTTGTCCATCGCCGAGTTTGCAGGGGTTTCGGCTGCTGCGGGCTTGGTCGCGTTTCTGGGCTTTTTAGCCGTGGTCAGCGTCAGTCTGGGGGTGTTGAATCTCCTGCCGGTGCCGGTACTCGATGGGGGGCATCTCCTGTATTACAGCATCGAAGCGGTGACCGGATCACCTTTGTCCGAGCGGGCTCAGCAGGCGGGGCAAAGTGTCGGTATGGCCCTGCTGTTTGGCTTGATGAGTGTGGCCCTGTTCAATGATTTGAATCGGCTTCTCGGCTAGTCGAGTAATCGACCGGCCGGTGGCTTTTCTTTGGGAAAAATTTTGCTGATGACATTGCGAATTCCGCGGCAGTTGCTGCTGCTGCGCCTTCTGGTTGTGGCTGTTTTGGGCCTTACCAGCTGGGGGGTTGTTGCAGCGACTGCGCCCCCGCTGGAGCCGTTTCGGATTGAGGCCATCCGTGCCGAGGGCCTGGTCCGGCTGGAAGAGGCCACGATCTATTCGTATTTGCCTCTGGCGCCGGGGGATGAGCTGAATGCCGCGTCCTCACGTCAGGCCATTCGCGCCCTGTATCGCACCGGTCTGTTCGACAACGTGGTCTTTCGCCGTGACGGTGGAACCCTGGTGGTGGAAATCAGCGAGCGCCCGCTGATTGCATCCTTCGAGATTGAAGGCAACGACAAGGTCAGCGGCGATGAGTTCGACAAAGCGCTGCGGCAGTCCGGCCTGGTTGAAGGCGAGGTCTACCGAGAACTGTTGCTGGACCAGGTCGAGCAAGAGATCCGGAACCAGTACTTCGCCAATGGCTATTACTCCGTGCTGGTGGAAACTCAGGTCACCGAAGAGCCGAACAATCGTGTCAGCCTGAAGATCAACGTGACGGAGGGCAAACAGGCCCGGATCAGCGACATCAATATCGTCGGCAACGAGGCCTTTGACGATGCCACGTTGCTCGAAACCTTCGAGCTGGAAGCCACCAACGCGTACAAGTTTTTCCAGTCCTCGGACAAGTACTCCAAGCAAAAACTGCTGGGTGACCTGGAGTCGCTGAACTCCTGGTACAAGGATCGCGGCTACCTGCGTATGGATATCGATTCGGTGCAGGTTGCTCTGGCACCGAATCGGCAGTCCATTTACGTGACGATCAACGTCGTCGAAGGCCAGGTTTACCGCGTCAGCGAAATCAAGTTCGCCGGTGAGTTGATCGTGGAGGAGGTCGTTCTCCGCGCGTTCGCCCCGATCGCGCCAGGCTCGGTGTTCTCGCTGAAGAAGGCCACCGATGCGGCCGAACGGATGACCGGCGCCTACGCCAACATCGGCTTCGCCTTTGCCGAGGTCAACCCGGTTCCGGAGCCGGTAGAAGGTTCTGATGACGAGGTGATTCTGAACTTCGTCGTTAACCCGGGTCCGCGGAACTACGTACGGCGCATCAATTTCAGCGGTCACCTGCGCACCAACGATGAAACGCTGCGCCGGGAAATGCGCCAGTTTGAAGGCGCGGTATTCTCGCAGGCGCTGGTTGAGCGTTCGCGGACCCGTTTGGCCCGTCTGCCGTTCATCCAGGACGTGCAGGTGTCGACGGATCCGGTCCCGGGTTCTGAAGACCTGGTCGATGTCAATTTCACTGTCGAGGAACGGGCCCCTGGCAGCGTGCAGTTTGGCGTCGGCTTTTCGGGTTCGCAGGGCTTCCTCGTCAACGGCAGCCTGACCCACAGCAATTTCCTGGGAACCGGCAACCGCCTGGCTCTGCAACTCGAGAACAACCAGGTCTCGGATACCGTGAGTGTCAGCTGGACCGACCCCTACGCGACCCCGGATGGCATCAGCCGGACCGTCGCGGCGTCGTACCGGAAATCCCAGGGCGTCATCCGTTTCTCCTCAGGTTTCGACTCCAACACCTTGTCCGGGTCTTTGACCTACGGCTTGCCGATTTCCGAGTACTCCAGCCTGCGTGCAGGTCTGGGTGTGGAAGAGGTTGCGATCACCACGTTTGCCACATCCACCGCTGATGAAGTGCTCGATTTCGTTGCCCGCAACGGGAGCCGGTTTACGACTTACGAACTGCGCACCGGTTTCACCCGGGATACGCGGAACCGGACATTCTTCGCCAACCGGGGTGCGCTGCACCGTCTGAACTTTGATTTCATCGTACCCGGCAGTGACATCGAGTACTACAAGGCCTTCTACACCTGGCAGCAGTACGCCCCGCTGTTTGCCGGCATCTTTACCGAGTTGAACACCTCCATCGGTCTGGTGGATGGTTACGGCGATACCAAAGTCGTGCCCCCGTATGAGAACTTCTTCGCCGGTGGCACGGGTTCCGTGCGTGGTTTCCGTGCGGGCTCTCTGGGGCCGCGTGATTCCAACGGGTTCTCGTTTGGCGGCAACCTGCGGACCACCCTGCAGGCCAACATTGTGCTGCCCACGCCGTTGGAATCGGATAACAAGACCACCCGTCTGTCCCTGTTCTACGACGTGGGTCAGGTGTTCGCTCGCCCCGGCGACTTTGATGCCGGCGAACTGCGGTCATCCTTCGGGGTGTCCTTCGAGTGGTTCACGCCCTTCCTCGGATTGCTGGAATTGTCCTACGCCCAGCCGCTTGAGATCATGGATGGCGATCGCGAAGATCGCTTCCAGATCAATTTCGGCACCGGGTTCTGATTTTTTAAATAGTTGAGAGAGACATTGTTTATGTTCCGTATTGCTCTGCTGGTTCTGGCCGGCTTGCTGACTTCCACCGCCGTATTGGCACAAAGCCGCGTCGCCGTGATCAATTCTGCTCGCTTGCTGACCGAATCACCGCAGTACCAGGCCGCGGGTGAATCCATGAAGAAGGAGTTCCAGTCGCGTGCAGATGCCCTGGAAAAAGAAGGGCGCGCACTGCAGGAAGACATGGAAAAGTTCAAGAAGGATGCCGAGATCATGTCGGCCGCCGAGCGCGCCAAGCGTGAAAAAGACCTGAACACCCGCCGCATCGACATCTCCTACAACCAGCGCAAGCTGAAAGAAGACGTGTCGAACCGCGAACGTGAACTGACCCAGGGTTTGATGCAGGAATTTCAGGCCGTGATCGAAAAGGTCGCCATCGAAGGCAAGTACGACCTGGTTCTGCAGGACCCGGTGTACGCCGCCAAGGGCGTGGATATCACCGACACGATCCTGGAAAGACTGAAGAAGAAGCGCTAAATCCGCGCCGATGAAACTCTCTGAACTGCTCACGGCTTTAGGGGAGCCGGTCACGTCCGGCGCCCCCGATCCCGAGATCGGCGGCGTTTGTGAACTCCGCCCTGGTCAGCCGGGAAGGCTGGCCTGGTGCGGCTCCGAGAAGTATCTTGAGGACGCTACCCAAACCCAAGCCGCCGTCGTGCTGGTGCCCGAGGCGCTGGCCGGACAGATACCGAACGGTGTTGTGGTCAACAAGCCTCAGGTGGTGTTCAGCCATATCGCTGCCCGATTTGCGCCGGATGATCGCCCACCGGTCGGCGTGCATCCCAGTGCCGTTGTTGACCCCAGTGCGAGCCTCGGGCGCGATGTCAGGATTGGGCCGCATGTGTATGTGGGCCCGCGTGCTGTACTTGGTGACGAGGTCAGCTTGGCCGCCGGTGTGGTGGTCGGTGCGGATGTCCGAATCGGAGCGCAAAGCCGAATTGCTCCACGGGTCGTCATCGAGGAACGCTGCCGGGTTGGTGCCCGCGCTCTGATCCTGCCTGGTGCCGTGATCGGCAGTCGGGGCTTCGGCAATTTCCACGATGGCACCATGTGGCGAGAAATCCCCCAGGTGGGCGGCGTGGTAATTGGTGACGATGTGGAGATTGGCGCCAACACCACTATCGATCGCGGGGCGTTGGGTGACACCGTCATCGGGAACAATGTACGCATCGACAACCAGTGCCAGATCGCCCATAACGTGGTCATCGGTGATCAGACGGCATTGGCGGCGCAGGTCGGAATCGCGGGTTCCGCGCAGATCGGCGCCGGCTGCATGCTGGGTGGACAGACGGGCGTGAATGGCCATATCCGCGTGGCCGACCGTGTCATACTCAATGGCGGCGCAGTGGTCTATCAATCGGTGGATACGCCCGGGCATTACGGCTCCGGTGTGCCATTACTTCCCGTGGGGGCGTTTCGGCGCCTCGTCGTTCTGTTGCGGAGCCTGGAGCCGCGACTGAAAAAACTTGAAAAGGCGGTTCGTCAGTAAGAATGGAAGTCAAAATCGATCTGGACGATATCCGACGGCTGTTACCTCACCGGTACCCGTTTCTGCTCATTGACCGGGTGCTGCATCTGGAGAGCGGTCAGCGCATCAAGGCGCTGAAGAACGTGACTTCCAACGAAGAATTCTTCAACGGCCACTTTCCCGGGCGCCCGATCATGCCCGGTGTGCTCATTCTGGAGGCGATGGCGCAGGCCTGCGGCATCATCGTTTCCGAAAGCAACGAGCTGGGGCCGGAGCAGGGCGTCATCCTGGTGTTTGCTGGTATCGACAAGGCGCGTTTTCGACGCCCTGTGGTGCCTGGCGATCAGCTGATCTTTGAATGCGCTGTGAATCGCAACAAGCGTGATATCTGGAAATTCGATGCCAAGGCCACCGTCGATGGCGATTTGGTGGCCTCCGCTGAAATGATGTGTGCGATCCAGCAGATCGACAGCATGCGCAAATGAGTACCAACACGATCAGCCCTATGGCTTACGTGGACCCCGCCGCCGAACTCGAGGGTGGGGTCGAGATCGGGCCGCACTGCTATGTCGGTCCCGAGGTCAAGATTGGTGCCGGCACTCGACTGATCGCCAATGTGGCCGTACGCGGGCCGTGCACCATCGGACGCAACAACACCGTGCATCCTTTCGCATCGCTCGGTGGCGACCCGCAGGACCTCACCTGGAAAGGCGAGCCGGTTTCGCTGGAAATCGGCGACAGCAATGTCATCTACGAATTCGTGACCTTCAACCGCGGCACGCTCAAGGAAGAGGGGGTGACGCGCATCGGCAGTCACAACTTCCTGATGGCGTATGTGCATATCGCGCATGACTGCCAGGTGGGGAATCACACGGTGCTGGCCAACAACACAACCCTGGCCGGGCACGTGCGGATCGACGATCACGCCATCTGCGGTGGTTTCACCGCGGTGCACCAGTTCTGCCGCATCGGATCTTATGCCTACCTGGGCCACGGCGGCGCCGTGGTGCGCGACGTTCCGCCGTACGTGATGGTGTCGGATTATCCGCAGCGTCCCCGTGGCATCAACAAGGTGGGGCTGGAACGCAAGGGATACTCCACGGCGCGTGTGCGTGCGATCCGTGAAGCGTTTCGCATTCTCTATCGTCAGGATCTGGCGTTGGAAGAGGCGGTGACCCGGCTGAAAGCGATGCCGGACCCCGATGGCGATATCGCCCTGCTGACCGATTTTCTGAGCGATTCCAAGCGTTCCATCATCCGCTGAGGGTGGTGCGAAGCATGCGGGTTGCCATCGTTGCCGGCGAAGCGTCAGGAGATCAGCTTGCTGCCGGTCTGATGCGAGCGCTGCGTGCGCAGGTGCCGGATATACAGTTTGAAGCCGTTGCCGGTCCGCGGATGCAGGAAGTGGGCTGCGAGTTACTGGGGCATGCCGACGAACTGGCCGTGATGGGAATCACCGAGGTGCTCCCCGAAGTCCGCCGTTTGTGGCGGTTACGGAAGCGTTTGATCCGCTACTGGCTGGCCAATCCCCCGGATGTGTTCGTTGGCGTCGATGCCCCGGACTTCAATCTGGGGCTGGAGACGGCTTTGCGAAAGCACGGCGTCCCGACCGTGCATTACGTGAGCCCCACGGTCTGGGCCTGGCGTGCCGGGCGGGTCAATAAAATCGCCAGAGCGGCCGATACCGTGCTCTGCCTGTTTCCCTTCGAGCCCGATTGCTACCGCGATGTCGCTATCGACGCGCGTTTTGTTGGGCACCCTTTTGCCGAAGCGATGCGCGCTTTGCCACTGCCGCTGGCGGCGCGGGAACAACTGGGGTTTGGCGCAGAGCAGCACCTGGTGGCTCTGGTCCCCGGAAGCCGGGGCGGGGAAATTTCCCGTGTGGGACCCGTTATGTTCGCTGCCGCGGCGGAGCTTCAGCAAAAGCGGCCTGATCTGCACTTTGTTTTGCCGGCAGCCTCCGCAGAACGGCGACCACAGATTGATGCCTTGCTGGCGGATTTTCCACAGCTGCGCGTCAAGGTGATTGATGGCGACATGCGACTGGCGTTGCGAGCGGCGGATGCGGCCCTGGTGACGTCCGGGACGGCCACGTTGGAGGCCCTGCTGGCGGGTACGCCGATGGCCGTGGTTTACCGGGCTTCGGCTTTCACCAATTTTCTTTTGCGTACCATGGGTTTGCTCAAAACACGATTCGTGTCGTTGCCGAATGTGCTGGCGAATCGCGCGGTCGTGCCCGAGTTTCTGCAAGAGTTGGCCGAGGTTCCGGCGCTGGTCCGCGCCCTGCGGTTGCTGTTGGATAATGCGGGAGCGCGGCAGGCCCAGTTGGACGCCTTTGCGCAATCCAGTGAGCTGCTCTACCAGCCCACCGACGAGCGCGCGGCTGAAGCGGTACTGGCGCTGGTGAAAGCATGATTCTGGTGGGTGTGGATGAAGCGGGTCGCGGCCCGTTGGCCGGACCGGTCGTGGCGGCGGCAGTGGTGCTAGACGGGGTGATCCCCGGGCTGAATGACTCCAAGAAACTCTCGGAAAAGAAGCGCGATGCGCTGGCGCTGCAAATCCGTGAGCAGGCCCGGGATTTCGGCGTCGGCATGGCCAGTCCGGCAGAAATTGATGCACTGAATATTCACCATGCGACACTGCTGGCCATGAGTCGAGCGATAGCAAAATTGAGCCTGCAATTCACCGAGGTGGTCGTGGACGGCAAGTTTGTGCCGGCCTGTGCGGCACCGGCCCGGGCGATCGTGGGTGGGGACGGCAAGGTCGCCGAAATCTCCGCGGCATCGATACTGGCCAAGACCACCCGCGACGCTCTGTTGATGGAGATGGAAGCCGAGTTCCCGGGGTACGGGTTCGCCCAGCACAAGGGCTATCCCACGGCCATGCACCTTGAAGCGCTGCAGCAGCTGGGGCCATGTCGACATCACCGTCGCAGTTTCGCGCCGGTCGCGCAACGGATGATGGCGTTATGAGCGGCGAGGGCGGTCAGTTCGTGCATCTGCGTGTGCACAGCGAGTACTCGCTGTGCGATTCGATGGTGCGCATCAAACCTTTGATGAAAGCGGTGGACGCCGCTGGCCAATGGGCGGTGGGTCTGGCCGACGCCAGCAATGTGTTCGCGCTGGTCAAGTTTTACCGGGCCGCGCTGGGCAGCGGCATCAAACCGCTGGGCGGGGCGGAAGTCCGCTTCGAAATGGAGGCGGGCAAGCACGTTCTGGCCTTGCTCTACAGCCGGAATCGCAACGGATTTCGGCATCTGTCGCAGATCTTGACCCGGGTCCATCTCGAAGGACGCGCCGACGAGGACAACCCCACCGCGCAATTCAGTTGGTTGCAGGAGACCGCAGCCGACCTTGAATGCGTTTTGTGTACGGCCGATGCCGACCTCGGCAAGGCGTTGGCCAGTGACGATCGCGCGCAGGCGCGCGGGTTGCTGGATCCGTGGCTGTCGCTGTTCCCCGGCCGGCTCTGGCTGGGCATCGAGCGCCTGGGGCGACCCGCTGACGAAACCGTGGTCGCGGGCGCGGTTGATCTGGCGCTGGAGAATGAACTGCCGCTGCTGGCGACGAACTCGGTGCGGTTCCTGGATGCCGAGGATTTCGAGGCCCATGAAGCGCGGGTCTGTATCTATCAGGGTGAACGGCTGGATGATCCCAATCGTCCACGCCGCTACACACCGGAGCAGTACCTCAAGACCAGCGCCGAGATGGCCGAGCTGTTTGCGGACCTGCCGGAAGCCATCAGCAACACGCTGACTTTTGCCCAGCGCTGCAACCTCGAGCTGGAGTTCGGCAAGAACGTGTTGCCGGACTTCCCCACACCGTCGGGGGAGTCGGCCAATGATTACCTGGTCACGCTCTCGCGGGAGGGGCTGGCGCAACGACTGGCGACCGGTGTGCTTCACGCCAGCCGGGAGGACTACGAAGCCCGCCTCGAGCGCGAACTGGGCGTGATCAACCAGATGGGCTTCCCGGGCTACTTCCTGATCGTGGCCGACTTCATCCGCTGGTCACGCGAGAACGGCGTGCCCGTCGGTCCGGGGCGGGGCTCCGGTGCCGGCAGTGTGGTGGCCTGGGTATTGGGAATTACCGACCTGGATCCGTTGCAGTTTGAACTGCTGTTCGAGCGTTTTCTGAACCCGGAACGGGTGTCCATGCCGGACTTCGATGTGGACTTCTGCATCGAGGGGCGTGACCGCGTCATCGACTATGTGGCGCAGAAATACGGCCGGGATCAGGTCTCCCAGATCATCACTTACGGTTCGATGGCGGCCAAGGCCGTGGTGCGTGACACCGGCCGGGTACAAGGGCATGGCTACGGTTTTGTCGATGGCATCGCACGTTTGATTCCGAACACCCTGGGAATCAGTCTGAGCGAGGCTTTGCAGGAAGCCGAAGAGCTGCGCGCGCGGTACCAGAACGAGGAAGAAGTCACCGACCTGATCAATACCGCGCTGAAGCTGGAAGGCCTGGCGCGGAACGCGGGCAAGCATGCGGGCGGCGTGGTGATCGCTCCCGGTGCGTTGACCGAGTTCACGCCGCTGTACGTGGACCCGGAAGGCAACCCGGTAACCCAGTTCGACAAAGACGATGTCGAAGCCGTGGGTTTGGTCAAGTTCGACTTTCTGGGCCTGAAAACGCTCACCGTTGTGGATCGGGCGGCGACGCTGGTGAACCGCCGGCGCAAAAAGGAAGGCAAGGACGAGGTGGATATCCGCCTGCTGCCGATCGATGACCAGGCGGTGTATGAACTGCTGGCCTCCGGTCGGGTCACCGCCTGCTTCCAGATCGAATCGGCGGGGATGCGGCGCCTGGTTCGAGACCTGCGTCCGGACTGTTTCGAAGACATCATCTCGCTGCTCGCGCTGTTCCGTCCGGGACCGTTGCAGAGCGGCATGGTCGAAGATTTCGTCAAGCGCAAACATGGCGAGCAGGAAATTTCCTACCCGCATGCTTCGCTGGAGCCGATTCTGAAGCCCACCTATGGCGTGATCCTGTACCAGGAACAGGTCATGCAGATCGCCCAGGTTTTGTCCGGCTACTCACTGGGCGGCGCCGATTTGCTGCGCCGGGCGATGGGGAAAAAGAAACCCGAGGTCATGGCGGCCGAGCGCGGCAAGTTTGTCGAAGGCGCGGAAGCCAACGGCGTCAATGGCAAGCTAGCCGGCGATATCTTCGACCTGATCGAAAAGTTCGCCGGTTACGGTTTCAACAAATCGCACAGCGCGGCCTATGCCTACGTGGCGTATCAGACCTGCTGGCTCAAGGTGCATTACCCGGCCGAGTTTCTGTGCGCGACGATGACGGCCGACCTCGACAATACCGAGAAGCTGGTGCCGTTGATCGCCGACTGCAAGGATTGGCAGATCACGGTGTTGACGCCTTGCGTCAATGCCTCCGCGCTGACCTTTACCGTGCCGAAGCCGATGACCATCCGTTACGGACTGGGTGCGCTCAAAGGTGTCGGGCGCGGCGTGGTGGAGGAAATCATCGAAGAGCGGGAGCGGGGTGGGCCCTACACCGGGCTGTTTGACCTCGTGAACCGCTGCGATAGCCGCAAGCTGAACAAGCGGGTGCTGGAATCACTGGTCAAAGCCGGGGCGCTGGATCAGTTCGAGCCGAACCGCAAAACACTGCTGGCCAGCCTGGAGTTGGCGACGGGGTGGGCGGAGCAGCAACAGCAACAGCGTGAAAACGGGCAGATCGATATTTTTGGAGCGGCCTCGGCAGAGCCAGCCGCACAGGCGCCTGCGCTGATTACCGCGCCGCCCATGATGCCCGCGGACATCTTGCGGATGGAGCAGGAGGCACTGGGTCTGTATCTCACGGTGCATCCATTTGATCCGTGGGAAAAGGAATTCCTGCCGCTGGCCTCCAACCGGATCGGGAAGATGATCGAGAACGGCGCCCCGAGCGCCGAGCGTGGGCGTCGCACCAAAGGCAAGGAAGTCGTCGCCGCGGGTGTGCTGACGGATTTGCGGATTCTCGGAGACCGACGGGCATTCGCCACGCTCGATGATGGCAGCGGTCAGTTCAGCCTGGCATTTTTTGATGAAGCCTTGCAGCGTTTCCGTCATCTGCTGGTCAAGGAACAGCCGTTGCTGATCTACGGCCGCCTGACGCTCGATGGGTACGACGATAGCTTCCGGTTGTCACCGCAGACCATTCTCGATCTGCGCACGTTGCGGGATCAACACGCGATCGGTTTACGGATCAAGCCCGAGCTAGGTGTGGCGACCGGCTTTTTGAAGACGTTGCTGGCACCATACCGTGATGCACAGGGAGTGCAGGTGAGTGTGGACGTCATCGCCGATGCCATCCGGGGCGAGGTGATTCTGCCGGATGAGTGGAACGTGCGCCTGGCGCCCGAACTGCTCGAGGCATTGTCACGGCACCCTGACGTACAATCGATCCGCCCGTTATATCGACGGCCGGAATGGAACAGCGACAGCATTGAGGCCGCCGCGTGAACTTAAAATATCTCGATTTCGAACAGCCGATTGCGGATCTGGAAGCCAAGATTGAGCAATTGCGCCAGGTCTCCGATGGCAGCGTGGTCAACCTGACCGACGACATCGCCAAGCTGGAGAAGAAGGTCGATACGCTGACCCGTGACATCTTTGCCGATCTCACGCCCTGGCAAGTCACGCAGGTCGCCCGGCATCCGTTGCGGCCTTACATGCTCGATTACATCGATGCCCTGTTCACCGAGTTCACCGAATTACATGGCGACCGGCACTTTCGCGACGATCAGGCACTGATCGGCGGGCTGGCGCGATTTGACGGCAAGCCGGTCATGGTCATCGGGCATCAAAAAGGCCGGGACACCAAGGAAAAAGTGGCGCGCAACTTCGGGATGCCGCGCCCGGAAGGCTACCGCAAGGCCTTGCGATTGATGCAGATGGCGGAAAAATTCTGTCTGCCGGTCATCACCTTCATCGACACGCCCGGCGCCTACCCCGGGATTGGTGCCGAAGAGCGCAATCAGAGCGAGGCTATCGCCCGCAATCTGCTCGAGATGAGCACGCTGCGTACGCCAATCATTTGCACCGTGATCGGCGAGGGCGGGTCGGGCGGGGCGTTGGCCGTCGGGGTCGGTGATCATGTGGCCATGCTGCAGTACAGCGTGTATTCGGTCATTTCCCCGGAAGGGTGTGCGTCGATTCTCTGGAAGGATGCCAAACACGCCGAGGAGGCCGCGGCAGCGATGGGGATGACGGCGGCCTCGCTGCTCAAGAGCGGGTTGATCGACGAGGTCATCCCCGAACCCGCGGGCGGTGCACACCGGGACCGTGCGGAAATGTATCTGCAGTTCCGCAACAGCTTGCGCCTGTCGCTGCGTGCGGCCACCCGACGCCCGCGGCAGGAATTGCTCGAACGTCGTCGGGAGCGCCTGCTTTCACTCGGCGAGTATGCCGAAATCGCCTGAGCCTGCTGCGACCTCCGAGTCTCTGATCGCGCGCATACTCGCGGCGATACCGCAAGGCCCCGGATACCTGCTGGCACTGAGCGGTGGCGGTGATTCCGCCGCCTTGCTGAAAATCCTCGCGGGACGGGTTGAACTGCGTTGTGCTCACATCAATCACGGCTTGGGGCCACAAGCGCCCGAAATGCAAACCGCCGCCGAGCGCATGGCCCTGCGGTACCACTGCGATCTTGAAACGCGGACATTGCCGACGCCCCCTGCGTCCAACCTCGAGAACTGGGCGCGTGAACAACGCTACGCGGCGTTGGCCGCGTTGCTGCAGCCTGGAGAGATACTCCTCACCGCGCACCACCGCGACGATCAGGCCGAAACCTTTCTGTTGGCTGCTGCACGAGCCAGCGGGCCCGCAGGCCTGCGGGCGATGGTGGAGCTGCAACCCTTCGGCGTGGGCTGGCTGGCGCGTCCGGCGCTGGGTATTTCCCGGGACGAACTGCAATCCGTGTTGGACCCCGCGGTCGACGTCTGGGTGTCGGATATCGGCAACAGTGATGCCCGTTTTGACCGCAACCGCTTGCGCCACGATGTGATGCCGGTGCTGGCGGCGTGGAAAGCGGAAGCACCGGCGAACCTCGCCCGTGCGGCCACGCAGTGGGCGCAGGTTCAGCAGCATTGGGCGGTCATGCTGAACGCCTACGCCGAGGAGATCTCTGGTGGCATTCCCCATGCCTGGCGGGCCGAGGCTCTGCTGCACCTGCCGGACGATGTGCGTGGCATGTTTCTGCGCCGGATGACCGATCAGGCCGGGGCGCCACCGCCACCGGCCGGGGTGCTGCGTCAGTTGCCTGAACAGCTACGCAATGCCCGTGATGATGCGTCGGTATGCTTGCAGTGGCTGGGATGGAGCCTGCGCCTGTACCGCAAGCGCTTGTTTTTACTGCCGCCTTTGCCGGCCCTGCCGGTGACCTCGCAGTCACTCTCGGCGCAATCCCATGTCGACGTGCCGTGGTCCGCAGGCGGGCAGGTTCGCGTCACTTGTGCATCAGAGGAACCCACGGTGATTGCCGGCGGGCAAACCGGAGCTGTGCTGAGCCTGAACAATGGGCAGCACAAACCATTGTCCAAGCTGTTTCAGGAAATGGGGGTTCCGGTCTGGGTTCGCAGCTATTGGCCCCAAATGTTGCGCGCGGGAGAGGTGGTTGCGGTCGCGGAGATCGAATCCAGTTGGCCGGCAGATGTGAGCAATTTCCGCTGGTTGCAGGCGCCGGGGTGGGTTCAGCCCTGGCTGGATAGAGCCCGAGCCAGGGCATTCCGCTAGAATTCGCCAAACCCCATCTGACCGTATCCCGTGGAGCAAAACGCACCCACTCGTTATGTATTCGTAACCGGAGGCGTCGTCTCCTCGCTGGGCAAGGGCATCGCTGCGGCATCGCTCGCTGCTCTGCTGGAATCGCGCAAACTCAAGGTTGCGATGATCAAGCTGGATCCCTACCTGAATGTGGATGCCGGCACCATGAGCCCTTTCCAGCACGGGGAGGTCTACGTGACCCAGGACGGCGCGGAAACGGACCTCGACCTGGGACACTACGAACGTTTCCTGCGCAGCAAGACTTCGCGGCACTCAAACTTCACCACCGGTCAGATTTATTCGGCCGTGCTGGAGAAGGAGCGCAAAGGGGATTACCTCGGCGGTACAGTGCAGGTCATCCCGCACATTACCGACGAGATCAAACGTTGCATCCTGCAGGGCGGCGAAGGCGCCGATATCTGCATGGTGGAAATCGGCGGTACGGTCGGCGACATCGAATCGTTGCCGTTCATGGAATCCATTCGTCAGCTGGGCGTTGAACTGGGGCGCGAGCGCGCGCTGTACATGCACCTGACGCTGGTGCCGTACATCCCGTCCTCCGGGGAAATGAAAACCAAGCCCACGCAGCACTCGGTCAAAGAGCTGCGCAGTATCGGGATTCAGCCGGACATGCTGATCTGCCGTTCGGATCGGGCGTTGCCGCCCAACGAGCGCCGCAAGATCGGGCTGTTCTGTAACGTGCCGGACCGTGCGGTCATCAGTGCACAGGATGTCAGCGACATCTACACCATCCCGACGCACTTCCATGAGCAGGGGCTGGACGACATCGTGGTCGACCATTTCGGCATCGAGGCACCGGAAGCGGACTTGTCCGAGTGGGCCCATGTGATCGAAGCGCCGGGACGCCAGACCGCCGAGGTCAAAGTGGCCATGGTGGGCAAGTATGTTGACCTGGCCGATGCCTACAAATCGGTCAACGAGGCGCTGTACCACGCCGGGATTCACACCCATACCCGCGTCACGATCGAGTACATCGATTCCGAGCAGCTGGAGCGCGAAGGCGTTGGCATGCTCGAAGGCGTGAACGCGATTCTGGTTCCCGGTGGCTTTGGCGAGCGCGGGGTCGAGGGCAAGATTCAGGCGGTGCGTTATGCCCGTGAGAAAGGGATTCCGTATCTGGGGATTTGCCTGGGTATGCAGGTCGCCGCCATTGAGTACGCTCGCAACGTGGCCGGGCTCGAACACGCCCATTCGTCGGAATTCGATCCGAACACGCCGCACCCGGTCATCGCGCTGATTACCGAGTGGCACGATGCCGACGATGGGTCCGTGGTGGTCGCGGACACGACACGTAAGGGTGGCACCATGCGTCTGGGCGCGCAGCGCTGCAATCTGATCGCCGGTTCGCGTTCGTATGACCTCTATGGCAGCGAGCACATCGTTGAACGCCATCGCCACCGTTACGAATTCAACAACACCTACCGACAGCGGCTGGCTGATGCCGGCCTGCGCTTTGCCGGTGAGCAGCCGGATGATCATCTGGTTGAAATCATTGAAATTCCGAACCATCCCTGGTTCGTGGCCTGCCAATTCCATCCCGAATTCACCTCCACACCGCGCGACGGGCACCCACTGTTCCGGGGCTTCATCGCCGCGGCACGTGAGCAGGCCATCACAGCTCCCGAGGAAACCGCCTGATGACTCAACTGACCCTCGCCGGCAAACCGATCGGTTTGGACCAGCCCCTCTTCCTGCTGGCCGGTCCGGACACCCTGGAAAGCCTGGAGATGTGTCTGGAAGTGGCCGGAACCGTCAAGGAAATCACCGATGAACTGGGCATCGCCTACGTGTTCAAAGGGTCGTTTGACAAGGCCAACCGTAGCTCCCACAAGTCCTATCGGGGGCCGGGCATGGATGAGGGTCTGAAAATCCTGCAAGCCGTGCAGCAGCAGATCGGGGTGCCGGTCATCACCGATGTGCACGAAGACACGGCGATTGAAGAAGTCGCGGAAGTGGTGGATGTCCTGCAGACGCCCGCGTTCCTGTGCCGGCAGACCAACTTCATGCAACGCGCAGCGCGTTGTGGCAAGCCGATCAATGTGAAGAAAGGCCAGTTCATGTCGCCCTGGGAAATGGCGAACGTTGTGAACAAGATGCGGGAAGTGGCGCCGGAAACGCCCATTTTCCTGTGCGAGCGGGGTTTTTCCTTCGGCTACAACAACCTGGTTTGCGACATGCGCGGTCTCGCGGCCATGCGCGAAACCGGTTGTCCGGTGGTGTTTGACTGCACGCATTCGGTGCAGCTTCCCGGTGGGCAAGGCACGGCCAGTGGCGGGCAGCGTGAATACATCCCGGTGCTCAGCCGCGCCGCTGTCGGTGCCGGTGTTGCCGGTCTGTTCATGGAAACCCACCCCAAGCCCGACGAAGCCCTGTGTGATGGACCCAATTCGTGGCCTTTGGCGCTGATCCGCCCGCTGCTGGAGAGTCTGGTGGCCGTGGATCGGGCGGTAAAGGCCCAACCTCTGGCAGAAACGCTGCTGTAAGCGCGCGTATCGCCTCAACCTCTGACGAGAAGACGACAGCTGTGAGTGACATCGTAAAAATCCACGCCCGTGAAGTTCTGGACTCGCGCGGGAATCCCACCGTTGAAGCCGAAGTCACGCTGGCCGATGGCAGCTTTGGCAGCGCCATCGTTCCCTCGGGTGCGTCGACCGGTACCCGCGAAGCCGTGGAACTTCGTGATGGCGACGCCTCGCGGTATCTGGGCAAAGGCGTGCGCAACGCCGTGGCCAACGTGAACGGCGAAATTGCCAAGGCCCTGGGCGGCATGAGCGCGCTGGATCAGGCCGCTGTCGATCAGCGCATGATCGAGCTCGACGGCACCGAAAACAAATCCCGCCTGGGCGCCAATGCCTTGCTGGCGGTCTCGCTGGCGAATTCCAAGGCCGCAGCCGCCCATCGCAAGTTGCCGCTGTGGGCGGCACTGGGCGGTGATGATGCGGTCACCCTGCCGGTGCCGATGATGAACGTCATCAACGGCGGCGAGCATGCGGATAACAACATCGATGTGCAGGAATTCATGATTCTGCCGGTGGCCGCGCCGAGCTACTCCGAAGCGCTGCGGACCGGAACCGAAATCTTTCATACGCTGAAAAAGCTGCTGAACTCGCGTGGGCTGAATACCGCGGTGGGCGATGAGGGCGGTTTTGCCCCCAATCTGCCGTCCAACGCGGCCGCGATTGAGGTGCTCGCCGAATCCGTGGAAAAGGCCGGCTATTCATTGGGACGGGACGTACTGCTGGGGCTGGATGTCGCCAGTTCCGAGTTCTACCGTGACGGCATGTACTACCTGGAATCGGAAGGGCGCAAGTTCAACAGCTCGGAGTTCACCGACTATCTGGCCGAGCTGGTCGGCAGTTTCCCGATCATCACCATTGAAGACGGGATGGCCGAAGACGACTGGGAAGGCTGGAAGGGGTTGACCGAGCGACTGGGAGAATCCGTGCAGCTGGTGGGCGACGATCTGTTCGTGACCAACCCGAAAATTCTGCGCGAGGGTATCGACAAGAAGATCGGCAACTCCATCCTGATCAAGGTGAACCAGATCGGCACGCTGACCGAAACCCTGGCCGCGATCCGCATGGCGACCGATGCCGGTTATTCGGCGGTGGTTTCGCACCGCAGTGGTGAAACAGAAGACAACACGATCGCCGATCTTGCGGTGGCGACCACCGCGACGCAGATCAAGACCGGTTCGTTGTGCCGTAGTGATCGCATGGCGAAATACAACCAGTTGCTGCGTATCGAAGAGGCGCTGGGGAGCCGGGCACGGTATCCCGGAATGTCGGCGTTCCCGGTACAGCGTGGCTGATCGAGCAAGTACAGCGAGAGGGGCATGGCGCGTTTGTGGGTCGCCATAGCCCTGCTGGCGCTGGGGTATCTGCAGGCCCGGCTGTGGCTGATGCCGGGCAACCTGCGGGAAGTCTGGGAGAATGAAGCCGCACTGGAGCAGTTGAAACTGCAGAATCAGATGCAGGCCCAGCGCAATGCCGAGGAGGAGTCCTGGGTGCGCTTGCTGGAGACCGATATAGACAGCATTGAGTTACAGGCGCGCGAGGACCTTGACCTGGTGCGCCCCGGTGAAACCCTCTACCTGATTCCGCAATGAAATCGCACAACATCTGGGTGGTTGTCCCCGCTGCCGGCTGCGGCAAGCGCATGGGGTGTGACACGCCCAAGCAATATCTGCCGGTGGCCGGGCGCAGCATGCTCGACTGGACCTTACACCAACTGCTGACCCTGCCCGAAATCGACCGCGTGGTCGTCGCGATTGCCCCGGAGGACCAGCAGTTCGCCCAGCTGAGCTATGCCGGCACGCCACGGGTGCGTCGGGTGGCGGGTGGACAGTCACGGGCGGAATCCGTGCTATCGGGATTGCGCAGTCTGCGCTCCGAGGCGCATGCGAGTGATTGTGTGCTGGTCCATGATGCGGCCCGGCCGCTGATTCATCCCGAGGATCTACGCCGCGTCATTCATGCGGTCTCCGAACATCCCAATGAGGGGGTTGTTCTGGCCACACCGGTGGCGGATACCCTGAAGAGTGCCGATCAGGAGGCGCGGATCACCGGTACGGTGGATCGCACCGCCCTGTGGCAGGCGCAAACCCCCCAGGCTGCGCGTTTCGCCACACTGCTCGAGGCCCTGGAAGGCGCCGTCAGTGCGGGTGGCATGTTGACCGACGAGGCCGGAGCTCTGGAGGCCGCAGGCGTGCCGGTGCATCTGTTGCCGGCACGGCATCCGAATTTCAAAGTGACCACACCGATGGATCTGGCGTTGGCCGACCTGATTCTGGCCGGGCAAGTGCGGCGGTGAGCATTCGGGTGGGGCAGGGCTTCGACGTGCATCGCTTCACGCAGGGCGATCACGTCATGCTGGGCGGGGTGCGTATCCCGCACGATCAGGGTCTGCTGGCCCATTCCGATGGTGACGTGCTGCTCCATGCGTTGATCGATGCGCTGCTGGGAGCGGCCGGAATGGGAGACATCGGCCAGCATTTCCCGGATACCGACGCGCAGTACGCGGGCGTGGACAGCGGGAAATTATTGAGGGATGTCTGGGCGGACATCAGCCGGCAGGGCTGGTCGTTGGCTAACGCCGACCTCACGGTCATCGGCGAGCGCCCCCGGATTGGTACTTACCGTGACGCCATCCGCGAGCGGGTTGCACAGCTGTTGAACGTCACCGTCGAGCAGATCAATCTGAAAGCAACCACCACCGAAAAGCTGGGATTCACCGGGCGCCGGGAAGGATTGGCGGCGATGGCCGTCGCGCTGCTGGAAAAAGCGTGAGCGCCAGGCGCACGTCGTCGCTGAGACCGGGTCTGCCGACCTTCTGAAACGGCGTCTTCGCAACGATTACGTACAAGCCGCAAGTTTACTGCGGTAGTTCCGGAAGTCGCTTGGGAATAGCCACGGACAGGTATGCGGAAATTGGCTGCAGCTGCCACCGAAATCCGCGTAAACCCGGGTATTTCAGAGCCAGAACAGATCTGTGGATATTGTTGATCGCCTGGTTCATCGATGGCCCGAAACAGAACTTGATCCAGATCAATTTCGGAAAAATGCCGGTGGCAAACACTGTGTCCAGTCGGAGAGTTGATGCCATTGCGCAGTGACTTTCCAGTGTGCATGTCAACGGCACGCAGTGCCCACGGAGAGAGATTTCATGATGAACAAGCCCGAACGTTGCTTCCGTCCCCTGTCGATGCTGACCACCGGGTCTGCTGTGCTGCTACTTGCCGCGTGCGGTGGCGGTGGTGGCGGGGGTTCCTCGCAGGCCGAGATCACCCCCGATAAAGTCGTGGCGACGCTCGACAGCATTGAAGAGGTCGTTCCTACATGCTCCACCACCGCCCAAAAGGCTTCCTTCGTCGGCACCGCAAAGTTGATGGGTGATCTGCTCACGGTGTCGCGCTCGTTGGCCGTGGATCAGAAGCAAGCCCAGATCAAGGTGCAATCCAAAGTCAGTGGCAGCTGCAGCGGCACCCCGGGGAGCGCCACCGTGTCTTCCGAGCATGAAAATGGTGTGACCGAGTATCAGTTGGTTTTCGCGAACTATTGCTCGCAAGGCCCCAACGGCAACGCTTTTTACAACGGCGAGGTTCAAGCCAAGGAAATCGGCACACCAACCGATAACGGTCCGCTGATTTCCGAGCTGCGGATGGAGGCAGAAAACCTGGAGGTGAAACCGAATGGGGATGTTGGCGATACGCTGCTGGTGAGCGTGAAAGGCGCGCGGACCTCATACGGCAACCCCAGCACCTGGGCGCCCGATGCTCCCACATCCGATTCGCCGGACCAAAGCTCGGTGGACCGCGTGCGGATCACCAACACCACCCGCAACGAAGTGCATCAGCTCGACAATGTTGAGTTGGTGCGGGTGGGTGGCAACAGCGCTACCGTCGACGTGACCGGTGGCCGGTATACCAATCCTGAAGGTGAAACGGTGTCCGTGGGCACGCCGGTTGGTCAGCCACTGCAGGTCAACCTGGGCAATGGTGAAGTCACCGGCGGCATGGTGGAGCTGGTTGGTGGGAACGATACCGTCGCGCAGATAACCCCGGTGGCAGGAACCCTGCGGGTGAATATCAACGTCAACGGCGAGCCGCTGGGGACTTCGTTGAACTGTGACAACGCCGAGCAGCAGCTGGGTGAGACCATCAACATGCTGTTCCAGCAGTTGCCGATCTACTGATCACCACATTAAGACTGCGTGCGGGCGGCATTCAAAGGTGCCGCCCGCATCCGCGTTTCAAGTCCGAGGAGATTGCCATGACACCTCTCACCCGGGTGGTTGCAGGAGTCTATGACCGGCCGCGTCTGCCGCTATTGCTGTTGTTGCTGCTGGTCATGATGAGTGGTTTGTGGGCCTCCCGTTTTCTGACCTTGGATGTCAGCATGGAGGGGTTGCTGGGGCAGGAGACCGCGGATTTTCGGGCCTATCGTGGCTTCGTCGAACTGTTTGGTAACGATGAGGGTTTTACGGTGGCTGCCCGCAGCCCGAACTTTCTGACCGAGGCCGGGCTTCGCAAGCTGGACCGATTGCACCGCGACCTCTCCCAAAACGTCCCTGGCGTGGCAAAGGTCACCTCATTGATCAACACGCCGCTGGTCCGTGAACAGGACGGTGCCGTCTTGCTGGCGACCGCGTTTGACCCGTGGCCGCAGACGCCGGATGAATTTGATCAGCGACTGCAGGCATTTTTTGCCGCGGCCCCGCAGCAATCGGAATTGCTGAGCGCTGACCGGCAGACCACCCTGCTGATGCTGACGCTGCAGGGCAGTGGTACGGCCGCTGTAGGTCCCGCTCAGTACCACCAGATCATGCAGCAGATTGAGGTGCTGATCCAGTCCCATAACAGCGCTGACTTCAACGTCGAGGTGCTCGGTCAGGCGGCATTTCTGGGGGTGCTGCATGCGGTACTCCTGCGGGACATCTATCTGCTTCCTGCCGCAGCGCTCGGGATCAGCATTCTGGCGCTGTTTTTGATGTTTCGCAGACGCTCCGGTGTGGTGCTGCCCGTACTCGCCCTCGCGCCGCCACTGGTGATCACGATGGGGGCGATCGGGCGGTCACATATTCCGATTCAGTTGCCGACCGTGCTGATCCCGCCCAGTTTGATTGTCATCGGGATCGCCACCTGCGTGCACATAATGACGGCGTTTTACGATGGTTATGGCGCGAATATGGACAAGCGCAGCGCATTGCTGCGTGCCTTCGAGCGTAAAGGGCATTCGATCATCATGACGACGCTGACGACGGCAATCGCCATGCTTTCGTTTGCGACGGCCTCGGTCAGTCCCATCGCGCGGATCGGCGTATTCGGCGCGGCGGGGACGGCCATGCTCCTGCTTTCCATTACTGTTGTTGCCCCGCTGTACGTCCGCTTTGTGCCACTACGACCGCTGGCGCCCGGTCGCAATGTGGGCGGCTGGTTTGCCGGGTCGATCAACACAGCTATTCGCCTGGCCAGCAGGCTTGCCGCGCGGCATGCCGGGGCCATTTCGATGCTTGCGGTCGTGGGTCTTGTGCTGAGCGCGGGGTATGCCACTCGGCTGTCATTCACCCATCAGCCGGCGGACTGGTTGCCGGCGGATTGGAGTTTGTCCGTCGCAACGAAGCGGTTTGACCGTGATTTTCGCGCCGCCATCAGTGCCGAAATTCTGCTGGATAGCGGGAAGCCCGGTGGTGTGCGTGCGCCGGAGTTCATGCAGACTGTCGCCGCCGTTCGCGGGCTGGTCGATCAGTGGCCAATCGATGCCGTTCCGCACGGGCTGGTGTTGTCGCCGGACGACCACCTGCAGCGCGTTGCGGCCTCGTTGCAAGCCTTTTTCCCGACGCCACAAAACGCGAACAATGCCGGTCCGCATCTGCAGCGTGATCTGAGCATCCTGCAGCTGGTTGCGCCGGAACTGCTGAGTACCGTGATCAGCGCGGATCAGCGCTATGCACGGGTGCAGATCCGCATGCCGCTGCGAGATGGCGCGGATTACAAGCCGGTCATGGCCATGCTCGAGGCCGGTATCCATGAGCGTGTTGCTATGCCCTATCGGGCTACGCTCACCGGGCAGGTGCCGATACTGGCCAAAACGCATAGCGCTTTGACCCAATCCGCATTCAGCAGCTATCTGCTGTCTTTTCTGGCCATCCTCAGCATGATGGTGATCCATGTGCGCAGCCTGCGCGATGGCCTGGTGGCGATGATTCCCAATCTGCTGCCGGTCACGCTCGTGCTGGCCGGTATGCAGTGGGTGGGTTTGTCCCTGGACATGCTGAGCATGCTGGTCGTGTCGATCTCCATGGGGCTGGTGGTGGATGACACCATTCACTTTCTGGGGGATTTTCACCGGCACCTGAAGGTGAGTGGCGATGCGCAATTCAGCGCGCGGCAGGCGCTGATGGACTCGGGCCGGGCCATGTTCATCACCACCATGGTCCTGGTGGTGGGGTGGCAGATGTTGTTCCTTTCGCAGTTTGAAAAGGTCACCCTGTTCGGGAACCTGACCTCCTTAATCATGGCATTGGGGCTGGCTGCCGATTTTGTGGTGGCGCCGGCGCTGATGATCTGGCTTTATCGCGAGCGCAACAGCACCAGCATGGCGCCATGTCCGCCGGACCATGGTGGCGCGGTCGCATAGGCGAGTACACGGTCGCTACGGCGTAAGGCCGTTTCCACGCGACTCTTCAGTACCGGGCGTCCGTTGGGGGAGCGCAATCCTTTGCCATGGATGATCTTGATGCATCGCCAGCCGTTGCATTCGGCGCGCTGCAGCAGGTCGCGGACTTCGTTGGCGGCCTCCAGCCGGGTCAGGCCGTGAAGGTCGACGGTTCCCTGGATCGAATATTCGCCGCGCCGCAGCTTGCGAACCTGCTGACGACTGACCCCGCTGGCGCGAAACTCGGCCTCATCGCCAGCATCGAATTCGTCCGGCTCGATAAAGGTCGCCATCGCGTCTGGCATGACCTGGGATTCATCCTGGGCGAATTGCTGCGCACCTTTGACGCGGGCGGGCGGGCGTTTGAGACGCGGGCGCTGTTCGATTGGTGTGACACCATCCAGGGCCGCAGCCCAGAGGGTCTTGTCGTCGTGCCCGGGAGTATCCATCAGAGCTGCATGTCGCGATGAGCTTTTCGCTAACATAGCGGCTTTTTGCTGGCCCTGCATGCATATCCTTCTTGCCAATGATGACGGTATCCATGCGCAGGGAATCCGTGTTCTGGCGGACGCCCTGCGGCAAATCGCCCGGGTTACGCTGGTTGCTCCCGATCGCAATCGCTCCGGGGCCAGTCATTCGCTCACGCTGGGGCGGCCGTTGCGTCTGACCCAGTTGGCCGAGAACGAGTACACCGTCGACGGCACGCCCACAGATTGCGTGCACCTTGGCTTGACCTCGCTGCTGGCCAATGATCCGCCGGATCTGGTGGTGTCCGGAATCAATCACGGCGCCAACATGGGCGATGACGTCCTGTACAGCGGCACCGTGGCCGCCGCGATGGAGGGGCGCTTTTTGGGCCTGCCCGCGATTGCGGTCTCGAGTGTCAACCATGCGGCAGAACATTTTGCGACGGCGGCACAAATGGTCGTCCGGCTGATTGGTCAGCTGGATTCACACCCGGTTCCAGCGCAGACCATTCTGAACCTGAATGTGCCGGATCTGCCGCTGCAGGAGATCCAGGGGTTCCAGGTCACCCGGCTGGGGAACCGGCATGTCGCCGAGGGCGTCATCGCCGATACCGACCCGCGTGGGCGCCCGATCTACTGGATCGGTCCGGCGGGTGAGGAACAGGATGCCGGCGAGGGCACAGATTTCTATGCTGTCGCCAATCGGTTTGTTTCCGTCACGCCTTTGCATACTGATCTGACCCATCGTGATGCGCTTCCCGAGCTGGGGCGGTGGTTGGCGGGCCCGGCCGCCGGGATCGACGCGCCAGGATGAGTCGATGACCGAGGGGACCAATCGGGGGCTATCCGCTGGGTTTCTGCGCAATCGCATGGTGCGCGGTCTGCGCGCCCGGGGCATACCCGAGCAGGTATGCGAAGTGATGGAGCGCGTGCCCCGGCATGAATTTGCGCCGCCAGGTTGGGATCTGGAGCAGGCTTATGCGGAAAGTGCGTTGCCCATCGGTCATGGGCAGACGATTTCCCAGCCCTATGTGGTTGCCCGTATGACCAGCCTGCTCCTCGAGGGCTGCGAAAATCCCGGAGACGTACTCGAAATTGGCACCGGATGTGGCTATCAGACCATGGTGCTGGCCGGTGTTTGCAATCGGGTGTACAGCATCGAGCGGATCGCCGCGCTGGCGACTACCGCGCGTGAACGGCTGCATCGGCTGGGCATGTTGCGGATCCACACCAAGCATGGCGATGGGTTTGCAGGCTGGCCGCAGCACGCGCCCTTTGATGGCATCCTGGTGACGGCCGCGGCCGAGGCGGTGCCAGCAGCATTGCTCGAACAGTTAAAAATCGGCGGCCGTCTGGTGATGCCGGTCGGGCCGGCGGGCAAGCAGATCCTGATGACGGTTGATCGACATGATGCCGAGACGCTGCGTGTCGGGCGTTTTGATCCGGTGACCTTCGTTCCGCTCCTTCCGGAAACTCTCTAACCCACCCTGGTTTGTTTGCATGCAAATTTTTTCCCGGCTGTATGTCTGGGTTTTGAATCTTTCACGTCACCGGCGTGCTCCTGCGTGGCTGACCACGCTTGCGGTCGCCGAATCCTCATTCTTTCCGATCCCGGTGGATGTGATGCTCGCGCCGATGGTGCTGGCGCGTCCCGAGCGGGCGTGGTGGTTCGCAACTTTGTCCACACTCGGTTCGGTTGCCGGAGGAATCATTGGCTGGGGAATTGGTCTGTGGCTCATCGATGCCGTGTTGCCGTTGCTGGAGTCCGTCGGTTATGTGCATGCCTACGAGACCGCGGGCCAATGGTTCGCCGAATATGGTTTCTGGGCGGTGTTCGCCGCGGGATTCACGCCGATTCCGTTCAAGGTATTCACCATCGCTGCGGGTGCGGCCGGGATGGCCTTGCCGCTCTTCGTGCTTGCCAGTCTGGTGGGGCGGGCCAGCCGGTTTTTCATGGTTGCCGGGCTGGTGCGCTGGGGTGGCCCTGCGATTGAGCCGCACCTGCAGAAATACGCGGACCGCATCGGATGGGGCACACTGATCGTATGTGGCGTTGCATTTGTCATCTGGCGCTTGTCGCACTCCTGACCGGCTGCGGTACGCCCTGGCTGCAGTTTGAGGATGTGCCGCTGGCGTACCAGGTGAAACCTGGTGACACCTTGCATCAGGTCGCCTTTCGGTATCAGCTCGATCCGGCGGCTCTTGCGCAATGGAACGGAATAGGCCGTGACGCGCGCATCATCGCCGGTTACGACCTGCGTTTGCGCCCGCCGCTTCCGGGGCAGCTGCATCCGGTGCATGGCGGCGCGGTGGTAGCGGGAACCCGCAAACCCGAAGCGCCGCGCGCTGGCTCGGCCGCCATCGTCGTACAGCCCACACCACGTCCACGCCCGGCGACCGAAGTTGCCCGGAGCCCAGCCAAACCGGCACCGGCCATGCTTCCGGCGGCCACAGGCGGTGGCGCCTGGCAATGGCCGGTGGAGGGAAAGCTGGCGCGTCGATTCGGCAACGGTAGCGACGGCATTGATATTGAAGTCGCGCCGGGTACAGCCGTGCGCGCCGTGGCCGATGGCAAGGTTGTTTACGGGGGCAGTGCGCTCAAGGGCTACGGGTTGCTGGTCATCGTGCAGCACGCCGATGAAGTCATGAGCGCCTATGCCCACACCTCCGAACTGTTGGTCGGTGAAGGGCAGACGGTACGCACCGGGCAGGTCATCGCCCGTTCCGGTGTGGGGCCAGGGCAGGTTCCGGTCTTGCATTTTGAAGTGCGTCGCAAAGGTCAGCCGGTTGATCCTTTGCCGTGGTTGCAACGACCCGGTTGAGAGTGATCCTGCGGGCGAAGCCACCGTTATACCGGGGCCGTCCCTTATACTGTTGGGCTTAAATTCTTCCCTCACCAACGGGTCAAACCCCATGCAGACGGTCTTTCCGCGAATCGAACGCCTTCCTCCCTATGCTCTGGCATCCGTAACGGAGATGAAGAAGGCGGCCCGAGCCCGTGGCGAAGACATTATTGACTTCGGCATGGGCAACCCGGATCAGCCCACGCCGCCGCATATCGTGGAGAAGCTCGTCGAAGCGGCCAAGCGCGGCGATACCCATCGTTATTCGCAAAGCCGCGGGATTCCCCGGCTGCGACGCGCCATCTGCAACTGGTACAAGACCAAGTTCGATGTCGATCTGGACCCGGAATCCGAGGCGATCGTCACGATCGGTTCCAAGGAAGGCCTGGCGCACCTTGCGCTCGCCACTCTGGGCCCGGGCGATGTCGTGCTGGTGCCGAATCCGGCCTATCCCATCCATCCGTACGGCGTCGTCATTGCCGGCGCCGACGTGCGGCACGTGAAAATGGTGCCGGGTGGCGATTTCTTCCACGAGCTGGAAATGGCGATCAAGGAAAGCTGGCCGCGTCCGAAGATGATGCTGCTGTCGTTCCCCGCCAACCCCACCGGCGAGTGCGTTGACCTGGCGTTCTTCGAGCGTGCCGTGGCCATCGCCAAGGAATACGGGCTCTGGATCGTGCAGGATCTGGCCTATGCCGAGCTGTGCTTTGATGGTTACAAGGCGCCGTCAATCCTGCAGGTGCCCGGGGCCAAGGATGTCGCGATCGAGTCCTATTCGCTGTCCAAGAGTTACAACATGCCCGGCTGGCGTGTGGGCTTCATGGTTGGAAACCCCGAACTGATTGCCGCGCTGGGGCGGATCAAGTCCTATCTGGATTACGGCACATTCACGCCGATACAGGTCGCGGCGATCGCTGCGCTGGAAGGCCCACAGGACTGCGTGCAGGAAATCTGCGAGATGTATCGCAGCCGCCGTGATGTGCTTTGCGACGGGCTGAATGCCATCGCCTGGCCGGTGGAAAAGCCCAAGGCCACGATGTTCGTCTGGGCGCGGATTCCTGAACCTTTCGCGCAGATGGGCTCGCTGGAGTTTTCCAAGAAGCTGCTCACCGACGCCAAGGTGGCGGTCAGTGCGGGAATGGGTTTTGGGCATCACGGCGATGACTATGTCCGCTTTGCGCTGATCGAAAACGAGCATCGCACCCGGCAGGCCCTGCGCGGCATCCGCAAGATGCTGGAGAAGGGACTATGAGTGCTGCTGTCGCACAGGGTGCTCCGCTGCGGCTGGGCATTCTGGGTCTGGGTACGGTGGGTGCCGGCACGGTCCGGGTGCTGACCGATAATGCGGAAAGCATCGCCCAGCGGGCAGGTCGCCCGCTGCAGGTGGTTGCTGCGGCTGTTCGCGACCCGCATCAGCCGCGCGATTGCCAGCTGGCGGGCATGCGCCTGGAAACTGACCCGCTGGCCGTGGCCCGCGCCGAAGATGTCGATGTGGTTGTGGAGCTGCTGGGCGGCACCACCATCGCACGCGAGGCCGTACTGGCGGCTCTGCAGGCGGGCAAGTCCGTGGTCACCGCGAACAAGGCGTTGATTGCGGAGCACGGCCCCGAAATTTTTGCGGCGTCACGAGCCGCCGGGCAGGTCATTGCCTTCGAAGCGGCAGTGGCCGGTGGCATTCCGATCATCAAGGCTTTGCGTGAAGGTCTCGCCGGCAACGCGATCTCGGAGATCAACGGCCTGATCAACGGCACCACCAATTTTATCCTGACCAAAATGCACAACGAGGGCGCGGCCTTCGCGCCGGTGCTTAAAGAAGCACAGGAATTGGGTTACGCCGAGGCCGATCCCACCTTTGACGTCGAAGGTATTGATGCCGCGCACAAGTTGGCCATCCTGGCCATGCTCGCGTTTGATCTGCCACTGCAGACGGATCGCATTCGCACCCGCGGGGTCGGTCTGGTCGATGCTGCGGATCTGGAAGCGGCTGAGGGACTCGGCTACCGCATCAAGCATCTGGCAGTCGCACGCCGGTCGGTGGACGGGGTGGAACTGCGCGTTGAGCCCACCTTGCTGCCGCAAGACAGCTATCTGGCCAAAGTTGATGGTGTGATGAACGGCGTGATCGTCGTCGGTAGCGCGGTTGGCAGTGCCGGTTTCTACGGCCCGGGTGCGGGCGCGCTCGCCACGGCATCGGCGGTGGTCGCCGATCTGATCGACATGGCACAGGGGCGGGTGCTTCCCGGTCCGGGGCCGGGTGAGGAGCGCCCCTTCGTCGATCCGTTGGCCGTGGTCAGCGAACACTACCTGCGTCTGGTGGTGAAGGATGAGCCGGGCGTCCTGCAGACCGTCACCGGCCTGCTGGCGGCCTCTGGCGTCAGCATTGAAGCGCTGGTGCAGAAAGAACTCAAGAAGCCGGTCGGGCGTGCCCAGATCGTGATCCTGACGCATGCCGTTCGGCTGGGCACCATGGAAGACGTGATTGCCCAGTTGGCGGAGCTGGACTGTGTCCAGCAACAGCCCACACACCTGCGGGTCTCCAACCGCAACGATTGATCTTCAACGGCGCGTGTGCGGAGTCAGGCGCGTCCAGGTACGGAAACACTATGTCGCAACTGAACTACACCGGTCTGATTGACCGCTACCGTGATCGCCTGCCGCTGGCAGCGGATGTGCCTGCCGTGGCGCTGGGCGAGGGGCGGACCCCGCTGATCCGTCTGCAGAACATTCCCGATGATCTGGGTTTCCGCGGCGAGATTTACGTCAAATATGAAGGCCTGAACCCCACCGGCTCGTTCAAGGACCGGGGCATGACCGTTGCCGTTACCGCGGCGCGTGCAGAGGGTTCCAAAGCCATTATCTGTGCCTCTACCGGAAACACCTCGGCGGCGGCGGCGGCTTACGCCTCACGCGCCGGAATGACGGCTTTTGTGCTGATTCCCGAAGGCAAGATTGCACTGGGGAAGTTGGCCCAAGCCGGCATTTCCGGAGCCGTGGTCGTGCAGATCCGCGGCAACTTCGATGACGGGATGAGCATCGTGAAGGGGCTATCGGATGCGCTGCCGATTACGGTGGTCAATTCCATCAACCCCTGGCGCCTGCAGGGGCAGAAAACGGCCGCCTTTGAAATTGTCGAATCGCTGGGCCGGGCGCCGGATTACCACTGCTTGCCGGTCGGAAATGCCGGCAATATTTCCGCCTACTGGATGGGATACCGGGAAATGGGTCCGCAAATGACGGATGAAACCCCGATCGCCCCCGCCGAGTTCGTTTACGACAGAACCGCGGTCTGTGACAACCGCCCGGTCATGTGCGGATACCAGGCTGCCGGCGCGGCCCCGTTCCTGCGCGGACACCCGGTGGAGCATCCGGAGACGGTGGCCACCGCGATCCGCATTGGCAACCCGCAGAGCTGGGCCCACGCGCAGACGGCGGTGCGTGAATCGCAGGGCTGGTTTGATGAATTCTCCGATGCCGACATTCTGGCGGCACAAAAGCTGTTGGCACAGCGGGAAGGGGTGTTCTGCGAGCCGGCGTCAGCGACAAGCCTGGCCGGTGCGATGGCCGATATCCATTCCGGTCGAATCCCGCAGGGGGCGACCGTGGTCTGCACGCTGACCGGTCATGGCCTGAAAGACCCGGATATGGCGATCAAGCAAAGCGACGCACATCCCGTGGTCGTCGATGCCGACCCGGCTGCCGTCGAACAGGTGCTGCGCAAGGCGCTATAGCGCACCGTGGCGGCTCCGACCCCACGCTGTCTTTCGCGGCCTTTCGACGCGGCGATCTATCGCGCGCTTGAGGCGGATGGTGCAGGCCCGGTCCTGGCACGGTTTCTGGCCGGTCGGCTGGAACGACCCGTGTCGGTGGCGGCGATGCTCGAGCCCGAGCTCGCCAGCCTGCCGAATCCCGACGGCATTCCCGATATGGAGCGCGCAGTGGCGCGCATCTGTCAGGCGATAGCTAACCGCGAGCGAGTCGTCTTTGCCGTCGACCATGACATGGATGGCCAGGCTAGCGCTGCCGTGCTGTGGACGGCGTTTCATCATCACTTTGGAGTCGCTAGGGACAAGCTGGCCGTTGTCAGCAGTCATCGATTGCGCGAGGGCTACGGCATCACGCTGCCCGTGGTGGACCGGATTTGCGCACTGCAGCCGGGGCTGGTGATCTCTGCAGACAAAGGCTCTGCCGATGAAGACCGTATCGCGCTGCTTGCGGCAGCCGGCATGGATGTCATTGTCACCGACCACCATGCAGTCCCGGCCGAGGGGCCGCCGCGCAGTGCATACGCCTGCGTGAATCCGACCCGCGCAGACTCCCAGTTTGACCCCACGGTGTGCGGCGCAGCCGTCGCCTTTTTCTGCATGGCGCGGGTTCGCACAGCGTTGCTGGCGAGCGGTGAGCGCGCGTCCATTCCACCGCTGACGCCCTTGCTGGATTACGTCGCGGTCGCCACGATTGCAGACTGCGTTTCACTGCGGCCGGATACCGGCGCGGTAAACCGAACCCTTGTTGCTCATGGCCTCAGGCGCATTAATGCGCAGACACGCCCCTGCTGGGAGGTATTCAGCCACAGTCGTGAGGGCGCCCCGGTGGATTCGCAGACAGTGGGTTTTCAGCTGGCTCCGGCGGTGGCGGCAGCGGGGCGCCTGGACTGGGCGGATGTGGGCTTTGATTTCCTCACCGCAGCGGACACGGCCACCGCAAGCCGTCACTGGAACCGGCTGCTGGAAGAAAACCAGGAGCGCAAGGCCGTTGAGAAGCGCGTCCGCGAGGCCGCCATCGCAGTGGTCGAGCGAGTACCGCTGCCGAGTGGCATCGCGGTATTCCTCGAGGATGGGCACAGCGGTGTGCATGGCATTACCGCCAGCCGGTTGGTGGAACGCTACGGGCGCCCTGCGGCGGTCTTCGCGCCTCGAGGGCAGGGGGCGCGCTACACGGCGCCTGAGGCGGCACACGGGGAATCCCAGGCGGATGTGGAAGCCGACGATGCACTCATTTCCGGCTCATTTCGGAGCATCCCGGAAGTGCACATGCGCGATGTCCTGCAGCGCATTGCCGATGCGTACCCGGACTTGCTACTGGGGTTCGGGGGGCATGCCGGCGCCGCGGGAGCCAGCCTGCGTCGCCACGATTTTGCGCGCTTTGCGCAGGCCTTCGATGCAACCTGCAAGGCGCTTGTCGGCAGCGCCGATCTGCGGCCCCGACAATGGCTGGATGGCGAGCTGGACGACGCGGAAATCTCCCTGCAGACCTTCGACAGTTTTGCCTGCCTGGATCCCTGGGGGCGCGATTTTCCATTGCCTCAGTTCGTCGGTCAGTTTGAAATCGCCGAGCTGCGCCCGATCGGTGATGGCACGCACATCAAGCTGCGGCTGCAAACCCGAAGTGGGGCGGAGTTCGATGCGGTCTGGTTTCAGGCTCGGGAAAGCACACAGGCCGAACTGCCGGTGACCCAAGGGGAGTCGGAGAAGCTGGTCTACCGGGTGCAGGAAAACGTGTGGCGCGGCACGCGGCGGCTGCAGCTGCAGGTGGTGTGCCTTTACGCCGAGTGAATGTTTAGCGCAGGCGGAAACGCTTTTCGCTGACTTCGGCTGCGGGCTCGTGGACGTGGTTGCCCATGAGGAAATTGACACCCAGCTGCCAGAGCCGGGCCATGGCGTTGGCGGTGCTCACGTGTTCGGCAATGGTGTGGATTTTGCGCAGGCGGGCCACATCCATGATCTGCCGGAAAGAGGACATGTCATTGCGGTCGTCGGCAATGGCGGCGGTGAAGTCCGAATGCAGCTTCACATAATCAACCGGCAGGCGCTCGAGCAGCTCGTGCGAACGGCTTGAAATCCCGAAGTGGTCGATGGCGGTGCCGATGTTCATGGCGCGCAGGCTTTCGAGTAGCTTCAACGCGTTGCGGAGCTGGGTCTGGAGCATGCGTTCGCGAATGACGATAACCAGTGAGCGATCGGCAACGCCCGCTTCCAGCCACTGCTCGCCCAGCCATTTGAGGAAAGCCTCGTAATCGCGGACCGTGGCGATATCCAAACGCACGAAGAACACTTCGCGTTTGTTTTTTCGCTCGGCTTCCACCAGCCGATCCAGGGTCTTGCTGACAACCCAGCGGTCGATCTGCGGCATCAGGTTGTGCTCCTGCGCGGCAGGCATGAACTGGCGTGGAGCGATGCGTTCCCCGGACGCATCCTGCAGACGTAAGAGCACGTCCACATGTTCGCGCGGGTCGTCCATCAGACAGGCGATGCTCTGAAAGGCAAGATCGAAACGATCAGTTCGCAGCGCATCCCGGACGATCTGGGCCCAATGCTGGCTTTCTTCGCGGCGCTTCAACTCGTCCGCAGCGTCACCGGTCGTGGTGATGGTGCTTAATTGTCCGCCTTCCTGCTGTGCCCGCAGGGCGTGCAAAGAGGAGGTGAGTAGTGCATCCGCATCGCGCGGCAACGGCGGTAAAGGATGGATGACTGCGCTGACCGTCAGCGTGAGCTGCTTGTCGTTGATATCGATAATTTGTCGGCTGATTTGGCGCAGGCGGGCGCTGACCCACTCGCCCATTTCTTCCAGCGAATTGGCGCTGCACCCTAACGCGATGACTCCGTTGTCGAGACCGGCGGTATGAACCTGACTCAACGGAGCCGATAGCAGCACGCGGGTAATTTCGTCGCGAATGGATTCCATGCCGAGAATGCCGACTTCGGAAACCACGGAGTCCCGGTCATCGAGAGCGAACAGCACCAGCATGCCGTGCTGCCCCTCGGCGCTTTGACCGCTGCTTAGCCAGGCGCTGAGCTGATCCTTGCGCGTAGATTCGTCGGCCTCTGCCTGGTGCTCACGCGCGCGCAATTCGATAGCGAGGTCGTCCTCGTGTTCCACGCTGGATACGGTCACCAGCATGGGGGGCGATGGATCCCCCGCGCGTTCCCATTGCACCTGAACATCGACTGTGATGGCCTTGTTGCGCTGTACCCGGCGCATGGCATCCCGCAGCGGCGCAACGCAATCCGGCGTGACCAGATCCAGGATCGGCATCGCCAGCAGCAGGTCGGCATCGTCATGCGCAATGTCATGGGTGGCAGCGGTGTTGCAGCTCACCACGATGCCTTCCATCAGAATCAGGATCGGGCCGTCCCAGTTGTCGAGCTCTGCTGCTTCCTTGCGCGCGGAGTCACCCAGCCTTTCGCGCAACTGCTCGTATTTGCGCCGCAACTGCCCAATCTGCATTTCGCGTTCGAGAATCATCATGCTGAGCTGGCTGTCGCTCCGGCTCAGCAGGCCATTCGCTCCGCAGTCGAGGACTTCCCGCAGCGTCGTGGATCGAAATTCGTCGGTCCATGCCAGCAGGCCGGGATTGCCGGGCAGCGGGCGCAAGCTGCGCGCGAGGTTGCGCAATTTGAGGCCGGGGAAGGAGAGGTCGACAACATGGGCGAGAAAATCCCGCTCTTGCACCATCTCCAGAAAGGTGTCCGGCCCCGGGGCAACGATGACGCGGATTGCGTGGCCCTGAGCTTGCAGCGCGCTTTCGAGCATCGCGGCATCCGTCGTGGTTGCTGCAAGCAGAAGGCATTCGCCGTGCAGATGGTCGCCCGAGCGCGTCATTGCCGTGTTCAGTTCCCTAACGTGGTGATGGTGGTCTCGCAGTCGCCCCAGTGTAGCCTGCCGACATTCATTTGCGGGCGCTGTGAAAATTATCCCAACACATGGGGCTAAACCAACGCAAGTTTGGCCGCTTCACCGGGTTTTTCCCGGACCAGACGGGGCAGCAAATAGCCTGGGACGCGGTCGCGCAGGGACCGGTGCAGGCGAATAGCGGCATCATCGGTAACGGCGAAGTGCGCGGCACCGCGCACCTGATCCAGCTGGTGCAGGTAATAAGGCAGCACACCGGCCCCGAACAGCACGTGACTGAGGTTTTCCAAGGCTTCAACGCTGTCGTTGATCTGCCGCAGCAGCACCGCCTGGTTCAGCACCAGTGCAACCTCGCGAAGGTGTTCCAGGGAGTGATGGACCGAGGCGTCGATTTCCTGCGCATGATTGGCGTGCACAACAACAACGCAGCGCAATCGACTGCGCCGAAGCCGGTTGATCAGCTCGGGGGTCACGCGCTGGGGTATCGCGATTGGCAAGCGTGTGTGGATCCGTAAGGTGGTGATGTGCGGGATTTCCTCCAGCGCGTCGATAATCCCGGAGAGTCGCGTGTCATCGAGGCTCAGAGGGTCGCCGCCGGAGAGAATGACCTCATGGATTTCCGTTTGCGCCGCCAGGTGAGCGAAAGCCTGTTGCAGGCGACCCTGGGCATGGTCCGAATAAGGGAAGTTGCGGCGAAAGCAGTACCGGCAATGCAATGCGCAAGCGGCGGTCAGAATCAGCAGACAGCGGCCGTGATACTTGTGGATCAAGCCGGGTTGTGGGCTGGCGGCAGCTTCCTGCAAGGGGTCGTCGTCGTAACCGGCGGCCGGGAGCAACTCCTCGGGGGTGCTGAGCAGCTGCAGCAGGATCGGGTCAGAAGGGTCGCCGCGACGGATGCGTTGAACCAGTGGCCAGGGGGCCAGCACCGGAAAATCGGTGGCCGTTTCGGGCGCAGCAGGCAGCCCGACGGCCGCTCGCAGATCCGCCGCCGAGCGGATGGCGCGACGCATCTCGAGGGTCCAGTCCGAACTTGGCTGCGGGGCCGCTACAATACGCGGCTGTTTAATCCTTTTTAAGGCTGTAGACGCAGCCGGAGACCCCATGAGTTCTTATTCCACTAACCAGTTCAAAGGCGGCTTGAAAATCCTGCTGGACGGCGAACCCTACAACATTGTTGAGCACGAGATGGTAAAGCCCGGTAAAGGCCAGGCATTCTCGCGCGTGAAGGTTCGTAACCTCAAGACCGGCCGCGTCGTGGAGAAAACTTTCAAGTCTGGTGACTCGGTGGATGCCGCCGACGTCATGGAGGTCGATCTGCAGTATCTGTACTTCGATGGTGAGTTCTGGACCTTCATGGAACCGAAGACCTTCGAGCAGTACACCGCCGATGCCAACGCCATGGCCGAAGCCAAGAAATGGATTCGTGAGCAGGACATTTGTACGGTCATGCTCTACAACGGTTCGCCATTGACCGTTGAGGCTCCGAACTTCGTGGAGCTGGAAGTCACCGAGACCGATCCGGGCGTCCGTGGTGACACCTCGGGCGGCGGCGGCAAGCCGGCGACGCTGGAAACCGGTACGGTTGTTCGGGTGCCACTGTTCATCGATGTTGGCGACAAGCTGAAAATCGACACCCGCAGCGGCGAGTACGTCTCCCGCGCCTGATTACGGTTCTGCGATGACCCGCGGAGGGCGTTGGCGCGGCCTCCGCGGCGGGATTTCGTCGGGATGGCAGTTCGGATGCCTGTGAACGCAGTGGTGGTGAATGGTGAGTAGCTGGCAGCCTGTGGCCACGCTGGATGTGCTCCGACGGCGGGCGCATTTCAATGCACTGATTCGTGCCCGCTTCGCCGCGCAGCAGGTTCTGGAAGTGGAAACCCCGATTCTGGGGCGCTCCAGCTGTCTCGATCCCCAGGTGCCCAGTTTCGAGCTGGGCACGGAATCCGGTCCGCGGTGGCTGCAGACGTCGCCGGAAAACCATATGAAGCGGCTGCTGGCGGCAGGCAGCGGGCCGATTTATCGACTGGGTCCGGTATTTCGCTCCGGCGAAACTGGCCGCTGGCATAGCCCTGAGTTCACACTGCTGGAGTGGTATCGGCCCGGGTTTACCGATCGGGAACTGATGGCCGATGTCGCGGAACTGGTTGCGGAGCTGGGTGGCCCTGCCGTGGTCAGCAGTGCCAGATATGGCGACCTGATTCGACAGCAGACCGGGCTGGATATGCACCGATGCTCGCTGGAGTCGTTGCAGGACTGGTGTGCTCGCAATGGTTTGACCGGCGCGTCGCAGCTGGATCGCGACGTGCTGCTGGATTTCATCATGGGCGTGCATGTCGGGCCGGCCTTGGGCGCATCAGGTCTGGAGTTCGTGGTGCGTTTTCCCGCGTCACAGGCCGCGTTGGCCCGTCTTGACCCTGCGAATCCCACCGTGGCATGCCGCTTCGAGCTGTATTGGCAGGGAGTCGAACTCGCCAACGGCTTTTATGAACTCAGTGATGTCGCCGAGCAGAGCCGACGTTTCGCAGCCGAGTCGGCTCAGCGCGTCCAAGCCGGGTTGCCGGCGATTCCGGTCGATCAGGATCTGCTCGACGCGTTGGCCCACGGTCTGCCCGAGGTGTCGGGCGTGGCGCTGGGACTGGATCGTCTTTACGCCCTGCTGTTGAACTGCCCGGGTATCGCGCCCGTGCAGAGTTTTGTCTGGGACAATGCCTGAATGATTGCACTGATTGCCACGCTTGCCACCTTGATCGTCGGGCCGTTGATCGTCGCCCGCGCGGATCGCAAGCCGCATATGCGCGAAGCGGTGGACGGCTTCATTTTTGTCAGCATCGGCGGTTTGGTGGCGGTCGATATTCTTCCGCACCTCATTGAGGGGCTGGGGTGGGGGGCACTCCTGATTGTGGCGGTCGGCCTTTGGGGCCCGAGCTGGTTGGAAAACCGTTTTCGGGCCGCCGCGCACAGTACCCATGTCGCGGTGGTTCTGATCGCCGCCGGTGGGCTGGTCGTGCACACGGTCGCCGATGGCGCCGTGCTCAGTGATCTGCACCAGCCGGGCCTGATTCTGGCAGTGATGCTGCACCGGTTTCCGGTCGCGATGACCGTCTGGTGGCTGTTGCGGCCGGCGTGGGGCGTCGGTGGGGCCAGTTTGATGCTGGCGCTGATGGGGCTGGGAACCATCGCCGGTTATGGTGCCGGTACGCACTTTCTCACGGGGGGGCTGGCGCTGATGGTGCTGGAGGCTCTGGTTGCCGGTTCGATACTGCATGTGGTCTTCAACCGCCTGCACCTCAATCCTTCGCTACCACGAAAGCCGGCGGCGCCACGCGCCGAGGGATTGGGCAATTTGCTGGGATTGGTGTTTCTGGCTGCGGCATTTACCACCGATCTGGATGTGTCAGCAGAAATCCAGGCGGTCGGTGTGCGTCTCTATCAACTGGCTCTGGTGGCGGCTCCGGCTTTGCTCATTGGTTACAGCCTGGCCGGGCTGTTGGCCGGCATGGTGCCGGTGCGCTCGCTGGACTGGATTGGGCGTGGCTCCACGGCACGCCAGAGCCTCAACGGCATGCTGGTGGGTTTGCCGATGCCGGTGTGCTCCTGTGGCGTCGTGCCGCTGTATCGCAGCCTGATCCAGCGCGGGGTGCCGCCGGCAGCGGGGCTGGCCTTTTTGATTGCCACGCCCGAACTGGGGCTGGATGCGTTGATTGTGTCGCTGCCATTGCTGGGGCTGGACATGACCCTGGCGCGTCTGATCGCAGCCGCGGCCATTGCCTGGCTGGTGGGCGCCCTGATGGGGCGGTATGTTCGGGTGCTTACGGCGGAGTCGGCCTGTTGCGGGCACAGCTGTCACGACCATCTCGAGGCGGTACCGCAGTCGGGCTTTAGCCGGGCTGGTGCGGTGCAGGGGCTGCGCTATGGCTACACCGATCTGTTCGATTCGACCATGCCGTGGCTGGTACTGGGGCTGATCATTGCTGCATTCGCGGCACCGTTGCTGGAAATGGTCCCGGCGCTGGGGCTGCCGGGGGTGCTGGAGGTCATGGCTTTTGCTCTGCTGGGCATGCCCCTGTATGTGTGTGCGACGGGGTCCACACCGATCGTTGCCATGATGCTGATCAGCGGCGTGAGTCCGGGGGCATCATTGGCCTTCCTGATTACCGGCCCGGCGACCAACCCAGCGACTTTTGGTTTGCTCAGCCGTTTGCATGGTCGGCGCACGGCATTGGGTTTTGGCGCCCTGGTTGCAGCGTTGGCCATCAGCGCCGGGTTATTGGTCAATTTGTGGCTGCCCGGTCCGATTGACGTCAGCAGCTGGATCGACCATGAACCGGGGTTGTGGCAGCAGCTGTCGTTGCTGCTGCTTTTGGTGTTGTGTATCTCCGCCATTTTGCGACGTGGCGCACGGGCGCTGGTGGGCGAGCTTTCGGGAAGTCATGGCGGCTAGCCGCAGTGTCGAGGACGCCTGCCGGAGGACACTCACTCTCCCAAGCCGAATTCAACGCGTGGTCAGCCTGTGTCCTTCTATCAGTGAAACGGTGGTGGAACTCGCCCCAGGGTGCCTGGTAGGTCGAACCCGCTACTGCACTCACCCGGACGTGGCGATGCAGGCCGTTCCCACCGTTGGGGGGACAAAAAATCCGGACATCGCGGCGATTCTCGCGCTGAAGCCGGATCTGATCATCGCGGAAAAAGAGGAAAACCGTCGCGAGGATGTCGAAAGACTGGCCGAGGATGTGCCGGTCTATGTATTCGATGTGCGTACGATGGATGATGCGGTAGACATGCTGCGCACACTCGGTGACCTGCTTGGCGCGGAGACCGCGAGTCGTGCGCTGGCTGAGCGAATCGCGGCGGCCCGGGAAACACTACGTCCGCTGGCGCCATCGGTTCCGGTTCTGTACCTGATCTGGCGCAAGCCCTGGATGGCGGCGGCGAAAAGCACCTACATCAATAGCGTGCTGGCGGAAATGGGCCTGGACAACGTGCTCCGGGATTACAGCCGCTACCCCGAGCTCGACGCTGCTGCGTTGGCGACGCTCAAACCGGCCTGGGTGCTGCTCTCTTCCGAACCCTATCCGTTCACCGAGGCGCACCTTGCCGAAGTGCAAGCCCTGTTTCCCGATGCCCGCGTTAGCTGCGTTGATGGCGAGTGGTTCTCCTGGTATGGCGCGCGCATGCAAATCGCGCTGCCACAGCTGCAAAGCTGGCTGCGTGACACAGGGCCCCTCGGCGGTTAAAGCTCTACTAATCCCAGCGAGGCTATATATTCCGGATGCGCCTGTTAATCGTAGAAGACCACGCCGACATCGCCGCGAATATCGGGGATTTTCTGGAATCCCGCGGCTGGGAAGTCGATTTCGCCGATACCGGCCCGCGAGGGTTGGCGTTGGCACGTGAGCAGAGCTTTGATGCTCTGGTCCTGGATCTGAACCTGCCCGGGTTCGACGGCCTGGCTTTGGCGGAGCGCCTGCGCGCGGACGATCATGCCTGCAGTCGAATGGCTCCGATCCTGATGCTGACCGCGCGCGACACGTTGGATGACAAGCTCGGTGGATTCCGGGCCGGTGGGGATGACTACATGGTCAAGCCCTTTGCGCTGCTGGAGCTGGAAGCGCGCTTGCAGGCGTTGACACGCCGCGCCAGTGGCGCACTCGATGACCGCCGTCCGTTGCAATTGGGCGACCTGACACTGGATTTGCGGACGCTGGAAATTCGTCGCGGGAATCGGGAGATCAATCTCAAGCCCAAGGCACGACAGCTGCTCGAAATCCTTCTGCGCGCGAACGGCGCCGTGCTGTCGCGGGCGGATATCGAGTCAGCCCTCTGGGGCGATGAGCCGCCGGACGGTGAGGCCCTCCGGGTGCATGTGCACGAGCTGCGGCATGCGGTTGATGCACCCGGCGAGGTGCCCTTGCTGCACACGGTGCGCGGCACCGGCTACCGCCTCTGCGAAAAGTCCTAGCGACAAGAATCGATGCGCACCCTGCAAAGCCGCATATTGCGGTCGGTGATGATCCTGATCGGTGTGGGGACCATCATCTTCATCACCATGATCCAGTACGTGGGCGAGCGCATGGAATACGCGCTGCTCGACAATCAGATGCGGGATGACTCGGCGTATCTGCGCGAGCAGATCGCCGACGGCAAGGTGGGTGAGTTGCCTCGTCTGGCGCGCACACGTGCCTGGCTGGACGCTCCCGGTCACGCAGAAACACCGCCGCGTCTTGCCGAACTGCCGGTGGGCATTTCGCATGACGTTGAGTGGGAAGGCTCCAAGATGCACGTCATTCGCGAGCAACTCGCCGAAGGCCTGCTCACCATGGCCGTCAACATTGATGACCTGGAGCATCGCGAAGCCCAGTTTCAGGTGGTTCTGTTTGTTGGCGGGCTCGGGATGTGCCTGCTGGTGGCAGCGCTAGGCTATTTCATCTCCCGGCAGATTGCCGAACCCATCAGTCGGATGGCGACGGAGCTTTCCGCTGATGAAGGGCCGAAAAGGAACTTCACCTCCCGCTATCAGGGCATGGAAATCGAAGCCATCGCAAAAGCGCTTGATGCCTATACCGCGCGACAGGAGCAGCTGCTGGAGCATGAGCGAAATTTCTCCTCGGCCGCCAGCCATGAGCTGCGAACGCCCTTGACGGTAATTCGCAGCAGTCTGGAACTGGCCTTGCTCAACGCCCCGCCTCAGCAAACACCGAATCGTCCGCTGCAGCGCGCCCTGAACGCAGCCGAAGATCTCGGAGATACCCTGGACGGCCTGCTGGCACTGGCCCGGGAAATGCCGAAATCCCGCATGCAACCCACGCGGCTGGATCAGGTCATGGCCCAGGCAGTCGCTGATATGGGTGATTCCGCGAAACGCACGCGCATTCAGCTCGAACTGCAACCCGTCAAAGCCGTGATGCTGGAAGCGCATTGGCGGGCCGTGTGTCAAAACCTGCTGGGCAACGCCTTGCGCCATGCTCCGGAAGGCAAGGTAGAGGTCCGACTTACGCCACAAGGGCTGACGGTGCGAGATCATGGCCCGGGGTTTCCGGCTGAACTGTTGGCGCAGGGTTTCGGCGCGCGTCGGCGTGGCAAGGAAAGCGAAGGGCACGGGCTGGGGCTGTACATCGTGCAGGCCGTCCTGGAACGTTATGGCGCCACTCTGGAAGCCCGCAATCATCCCGACGGTGGGGCCGAGATCACAATCACCGGTTTGCCGGGGGTTTCGGCGCACTAAACATTCATTAACGCGCGCAAATTCACACTGCAGCCTGCTTAAACCACAAGGACGATTCATGCTGCAGAAATCGCGAGGCTCGCGATCCAAGTTCGCGCTGTGGGCCCTGATGGCGATGACCGGGTTCGGCGCGATGATTGCAGGGCCTGTCAGCGCAGAGCCGCGGGTCATGACGCTGGACGAGTACCGTTCCACGGAAACGCCATCCCGGCTGATCTATCTGGATTTCTGGGCCTCCTGGTGCACGCCCTGCCGTCAGTCCTTTCCCTGGATGAATGAAATCCAGGCCAAGTACGCCGATGAAGGCTTGCGGGTGGTGGCGGTCAATCTGGACACCGAGGCTGACGCGGCGCAGCGGTTTCTGCGCCAGGTTCCGGCTACCTTTGATGTGGTGCTGGATCCCAAAGCCGAACTGGCCCAGCAGTTTGAAGTCCCCGCGATGCCCACCAGTTACCTGATCGGTATGGACGGCACGATTCTGGATCGCCATGAAGGGTTTCGGGCAGCGGATCGTGACGATCTCGAAGCCGGGATCAAATTAGCCCTGACGCGTGGAAATCGCGTCCACCCGAAGGAAACACAGTAATGCTCAAAGCCTGCTTTGCCTGTGCTCTCGTCGTTCTGACGAGTGGCTGCGCCAGTCTTGGCGTACAACCCTGGGAGCGCGACATTCACGCTCGCCAGGAAATGAGCCTGGATGCCGATCCCCTGACCAACGGCTTGGATGATCACATCTATTTCTCCAAGGAATCCTCCAGTGGGGGGCGCGGCTTTGGCGGAGGTGGTTGTGGCTGCAACTAAATCTCCGAGCGCAGCTTCCACGCTGCAGCAACGCCTTCGAGCCGCTTCGCGCGGGTTGCTCGGTGCCGCGGCGGCCAGCGCGCCGGTACTGGCCGTGATTACGCCGCAAGTCGCGCACGCCGCGGGTCAGCCCGGCGACCTGGATGTCAAAACCGCGTTGCTGGTCTACAGCGAAACCGATCGGGTTTCGGCAGCGGAGCCGGTCATCGAGCTGCAGCGCTGGTTCGATGATGAGCGTGTGCTCACCGGAAAACTGGTGCTGGACACGTTGACCGGGGCATCGGCGAACGGCGCGGTCCCTTCCTCGCAGACGCAGACTTTCACGCGCCCGTCGGGCAACGGCTCCTTCGACGTGGCCCCGGGGGAAACCCCGCTGGATGACACCTTCCGGGATACGCGTTACGCGTTGAGCCTGGGGTGGAGTCAGCCTTTGACCAACAAGCTGGATGGCAGCATCGGCCTGAATGTCTCCACCGAATTCGACTATCTGTCGATTGGTCTGTCCGGCAACCTGGGCTACGACTTCAATCAGAACAACTCGCGGATCACCGCAGGTCTGGGTGTGGCGTCGGATACGATCTCGCCCGAAGGCGGCGTGCCGGTAGCCTTTTCCGAAGCCGGCTACATCCCCGGCGGAGCGGCCCGGTTCAAAGATGATGATGGGAATGAAAACGAGGACGATGACGAAGGCAAGGGCGGCCCGGATGAACAGAAAACCATCGTGGACTTTCTGGTCGGCTGGACGCAGGTCATCGATCGCCGCTCGTTATTCCAGTTCAACCTGTCGTTCAGTCAGTCCAGCGGGTACCTGACCGACCCCTTCAAAATGGTCAGCGTCGTCGACCCGGACACCGGGGAGCCGCTACGGCAGTTGTATGAAAACCGGCCCGATTCGCGGCTCAAATCCGGCGCGTTTCTGCGTTACAAACGGGCCATGCGCAGTCGGGATGTCTTCGATATCTCCTATCGCTACATGACCGACGACTGGGGCCTGGATTCACATACCGTCGATCTGCGTTATCGCTGGCAGCTGGGATCCGGACCTTCGTTCCTGCGGCCGCATGTCCGCGTGTACCAGCAGTCGGCCGTGGATTTCTTCCAGTACTACCTGGTGGACGGTGAGCCTTTGCCCGCCGAGATGACCGCGGACTACCGGCAGGGCGACATGCTGGCCACCACGCTGGGTCTGGAGTATGGACGCCAGTACAGCGGGGGGCAGTGGAGCGTGGCGCTGGAGTACTACCTGCAAACCGGCACCGAGCCTGCTAACAAGCTGGGCCAGCTGCAGAACCAGGAGTTGGCACCGGATGTGTCTGCTGCGATGCTACGCATCAACTATGACTTTGGCTTATAGCGTTTGAAGCTGGAAAAATCGCAGGGGCTGTGGATCGGCCGTTTTCAGGCCATGGCCAGCTCCTGCGAACTCCTGGTCGATGGTGGTGATCGCACCCATGCTCTGCGCGCGCTGCAGGCCGTGCAGGCGGAAGCCCATCGCATCGAGCACAAATACTCACGCTATCGCGACGACAATCTGGTTGCCCGAATTCACGCCAGCGGTGGTCAGCCGCTTGCACTGGACGACGAAACCGCCCGGTTGATCGACTTTGGCGTCACCGCCTGGGAACTCAGCGAAGGTCGTTTTGACCTCAGCAGCGGCGTGTTGCGGGAGGTCTGGAGGTTCGACGGTTCCGACCGCGTGCCAGAAAGCGCTGCAGTGACCGCGGTGATGCAACGGGTGGGTTGGCAGCGGGTGAGCTGGAACGCCCCGACATTGCGTCTGCCTGCGGGTATGCAGATCGATTTTGGCGGCATCGGCAAGGAATACGCGGTGGACCGCTGTCTGGCCAAGGCTGCCGGATTGCTCGAGCGTGCCTGTGTGGTGAATTTTGGCGGCGATCTTCGCGCCAGTGGCCCGCGTCGCTCCGGAGAACCCTGGCAGATTGGCATCGAGGGGGCTCTCAACAACCGGGTGGAACTTACGCAGGGCGCTCTGGCGACCAGTGGCGACGCCCGGCGCTACCTGCTGCGCGATGGCGTGCGTTACTCGCACATCCTGGATGCGCGTACCGGCTGGCCGGTCCAGGACGCTCCGCACAGTGTCACGGTGGCCGCAGACGACTGCTCACGGGCGGGCCTGCTCTCGACGCTGGCCAGTCTGCACGGGCCTGAGGCCGAAAACTTTCTGGATGAACTGGGTGTGGTCTACGAGATCAACCGGTAGTAGGCGGCTGCGCCCCATCAACGCGGAAGCAAGCTTTTTACCCGCAAACTCAGCGTGATTCCGCGAGCCAGCACGTAGGCGACGAAGGCCAGCCACAGTCCCAGGTAACCCCAGTGCGCGCTGAGTAAAAGATCCAGCCCGACAAACACCAGGCCCGCAGCCAGCGCCATGTTGCGCATGTCCCGGGTTGCCGAAGCCCCGATAAAGACACCATCCAGCTGAAACGCCACGCTGGAAAGCAGCACATACAAAGCCGCCAGCCAGAGGTACTGATGGGCGGTTTCCTGTACCGGCGCCAGGCCGGTCATCGCCGCAATTGCGGGGCCGCCAGCGACGATCATGAGGACCGCCATGCCGACACCGCTACCCACGGCCAGATGCATCGAATGGCGCAAGGTGCGCTCGAACAGACCGCGATTCGTGCTGGCAATCGCCCGGCCGATCAGCGGCTCAGCCGCGTGGGCGTAGCCATCCAGTACATAGGCGGACAACGAGATGAACTGCAGCAGGATGTGGTTTGCGGCCAGCACATGGTCGCCAAAGCGGGCGGCGCCATTGATGAACAGGCCGAAGCACGACAGCATCGTCAACGTCCGCAAAAAGATGTTGCCGTTGGCGTGCAGCATCCGCCGCAGTTGCTGCCAATCAACAATCCGCGCCAGTGCGAGAAAGGGTTCGGCGTCGCGATGCTGGCCGCGCAGCAGTTTCAGCAGGCGCCCTGCGGCGTAGGCCAGCGTGATCCATTCCGCGCATACGGTGCCAAGCGCGATACCCGTGATACCCATCTGGAAGTGCAGCGCAAACACCAGATCCAGCGCGATGTTCAACCCGTTCAGCAGCAGCTGGATGCCCAGCACTTCGCGGGTATTCCCCAGGCCAATCAACACGCCAAGCAAGGCGAAGACGGCCAGACTCGCCGGCGCTCCCCACAGACGCACACGCAGGTACTCCCCGGCCTGAGACTCGACCTCGGCGGAGGCACCAAAAACCTGCATGAACATGGCGCTGAGCGGCTCCCGCAGCAGGGCGAGCAGCAAACCCATGCCGCAGCCGATTAGCAGGGCACGGAAGGCGGCGGCGCGAACTTCCGTGGTGTCGTCTCGTCCGCAGGCGTGCGCAACGAAACCGGTGGTGCCCATGCGCAAAAAGCCAAAGGCCCAGTAGATGAAGTTGAATATCAGTGCGCCCAAAGCCAGTGCGCCCAGTTGCGCCACCGTCCCCACATGCCCGATGACCGCGGTGTCGACCAGACCCAGCAACGGGGTGGCGGCATTGGCCAGCATGATGGGCCAGGCGAGCTGCCATAGCTGGCGGTACCCGGCCGGGTCGTCTGTCGAGGTGTTCAGGTATCGCCGGTCCTAGGGCGTGGGCAGCAGCGACAGGCGCACGATGGGGTCGTCTTCTTTCTGCTGCTCGGCCTTGATCAGCTGGTAACTCTGGCTCGCATCGAGCCAGAAACGCGACTGCCGTTTCTTGGAGTCGATGCGTTCGACGCGCACCGTGTCAAAGTGTCCGGCCGGAACTTTGATATTGTCGAAGCCGGTCACGGCGAACACGTAGCTGTCCACGCCTTTTTTGTCGACGTATTCCAGCTCCAGAGGTGCCAGTTCGAGCAGGTTGGCATCCGACGGCTGTGCGCACAGCCATTTGCGCACGCGCAGCTGCAGCAGCAGGCTGTCGGTCTGCTTGTCCTGAACCGGAATTTCGCCAAATTTTCCGCCACGTACAACGTTGTTCTGCCAGTCAAATTCCAGCGCGTAGTTCTCGCCTTTGCTCCCCACACCGCTGCGTTGCTGTGCGTAGCTGTAGCTGCGCAGCACCCCGTTGGGTAGGGCGCAAAATTCGCTGATCTGCACCGCCGGGCTGCTCAGCCAGCGGAGCAGAAAGGTGGGGGTTGCCGTCTGCGTCAGGTTGAAACACCCCTCTGCCTGAGCCCCAGCCAGTATGGTTTCTCCGGTGCCCAGGGTCGTGGTGCCGCGCTCCAGCTCGTAACTCAGCTTGAAAGTCTGCAGCGCATCACAGGCGGTGGCCGCAGCATCCTCTGCGGGAGCCTGCGCCCAGGCGAGGCCGGGAAGCAGCAGAGCAAGAACGACGGAGCCCAGATGGCGGCGAATCAACATGGATAACAAGACCGGTTCGGCACGGAATCGGTTCCCCTCGAATCAGGCTGAGGATTCTACGCGGCTAGCCGCGTATCCATGCGAGCACCCCGACGACACCGACACCCTTGGTGTGGCCGCCATCCACAACCAGCAACCCGACAGGTGCCCAGCCTACCGCTGAATACGCTGCCGCGAGACGGCGTGGTGGACTTCATGGGATGCCCCGGCTAAGGAGCGATTGGACAAGGGTTCTCGGCGGATGGCCCAGCTGCTGAATCGCGCCAGCCGGCTTTCCGGGTGCCTGAACTGCTCGAACAGGTAATGCAGCCAGAGCGTGGTCATGCACACAAAAATGCCGCTGAAGATGACATCGGAGAAAAAATGCCGACCTTGCATCATGCGTCCCAGGCCCACCACCAGGCCCAGGGTGATGCCAAGGGCAAACCACGAGCGACGATGGCGTGGAAAGAGAAAGCCGAAGGCCAGGAAAGCAAAACCCATGGATGCATGCCCACAGGAGAAGGAACAGTTGCTGCTGCATTCCTGCGCCACCTGCAGAGGAGGCGTGTAGTGATGCGAGCCCCCAAACTCTGTGATTTGTGCGGGGCGAGCGCGACCCCAATGTTCCTTGAACACTCCGTTCACCACCAGGCCTGGCCCCAGAACGACGGCCAGCAGAAAAAAGGCGGCGTTGTGGCGGTTGCTCTTCAGCCACTCATTGTTGCTGAGCAGGGCGCCGCTGAGAATCAGGACGGCCCCGATCAGTGCCAGCCCGGTCATCCATTCCACCCCGTGATAAATCAGCAGCACCAGTGGGTTTTGATCGAGGAAGAACCCGGCCTCGGCCGTGTACAAGCGATCCGCGAGCCATAAATCCAAATCGGGAAAGAGGGCGAAGAAAACGACCGCGACTCCCAATGCGATCAGAGGACATCGAAGGTTCATGGCGACAGGGCATGGCTAAGCGTGCGCGCATCTTAGGGGGAGGGTTGTTAACGGGGTGTTACTTCCCGATGGCGGTGCGATGAACGCCATTGTGCGAGGGCGGCGCAGATCAAGCGGACAACCAGCAGAAACAGGCGCAGATTCAGACCGATTGCCATGCGCGAGCTGAGCAATGCCAGTCTGCGGTTGCCTTGTACGCCAGGTTGGGCAGGAAACTGAGCGCACGCACCCGGTGCGGGAAAACCAACAACCCCTTCGCAGGTATGGCTACCCAAGGGTCGGCTTTGCGCCAGAATGTCGCCAGTTCTGCCCACCCCAGGGTTCGATCGATGAGCGTGGCCAGTGCCGCTACCTGCAACACGGATAACCCAAGTCCGACTGCCTGCATACGCGTCATCAGTCGGTTCTCTACCAAGGTCGAGTGGGTAAAAACGCCACGTTGGCGCGCTGGCCGGTATTATCCGGTGCGCTAAAGATAAACGAATTGCCATCAATCCAAAGGGGGATACGCCGACATGACTCAACTGGCCAGCGCAGGAGCGCGCTTCCGACTCGCCGTTGCCGAGGAGCAACCGTTGCAAGTTGTCGGCACCATCAACGCGAATCACGCCTTGCTGGCACAGCGCGCCGGGTTCCGTGCAATTTATCTCTCCGGTGGCGGTGTTGCCGCCGGCTCGCTGGGTCTGCCGGACCTCGGAATCACCGGGCTGGAGGATGTGCTGGTCGATGTTCGGCGGATTACCGATGTGTGCGACACGCCCTTGCTGGTGGACGTGGACACCGGATTCGGCCCCAGTGCCTTCAATGTGGCGCGGACGGTCAAAAGCCTGATCAAGGCCGGCGCCGGCGCCATGCACATTGAAGACCAGGTCGGCGCGAAACGCTGCGGACACCGCCCCAACAAGGAAATTGTGACCCACCAGGAGATGGTTGATCGCATCAAGGCTGCCGTCGACGCGCGCACCGACGATGATTTCGTCATCATGGCGCGCACCGACGCGTTGGCAGTGGAGGGGCTGGATTCGGCGATTGAGCGGGCGGTGGCCTGCGTCGAAGCCGGCGCCGACATGATCTTCCCGGAAGCGATGACCGAATTGCCCATGTACAAGCAGTTCGCCGCGGCGGTCGGGGTTCCGGTCCTGGCCAACATCACCGAGTTCGGTGCCACGCCGCTGTATACGGTGGACGAGCTGCGCGCCGTGAATGTGGGGCTGGTGCTGTATCCGTTGTCCGCGTTCCGCGCCATGAACAAGGCCGCGGATAACGTTTTCCGGGCGATACGCAACGATGGCACGCAGCAAAATGTCGTGGAGACCATGCAGACGCGGATGGAACTCTACGAATCCATTGGTTACCACGAGTTCGAGCAACGCCTGGATGCCATATTTCGCGGCGAGTGACGCTGCAATCACCCGGCTGATGCCGCCGGTGACTGAGCGTCCCGGTGCATCAGCGAATGAACCTATGCCCGCCCGGGAAACCGCGGGCAGCAACCTTTAACCGCAAGCGAAGAATAAAGAGGAATCGCGATGAGTGAGACACCAACCCCCGGATTCAAGCCCAAAAAGTCGGTGGCCCTGTCCGGCGTTGCTGCCGGCAACACCGCGCTGTGCACCGTTGGCCGAAGCGGCAATGACCTGCATTACCGCGGCTATGACATTCTGGATCTGGCCGAGGCCTGTGAGTTTGAGGAAGTGGCGCACCTGCTGGTGCATGGAAAGCTGCCCACGGTCGCTGAACTGACCGCCTACAAGACCAAGCTGCGCGCGCTGCGTGGCCTGCCGAACGCGGTCAAACTGGCGCTGGAGGCGACCCCGGCGAATGCGCACCCGATGGATGTGATGCGTACCGGGATCTCAGTCCTGGGCACCGTGCTGCCGGAAAAAGATGATCACAACCACCCCGGCGCCCGCGATATTGCCGACTCGATGATGGCATCCCTGGGTTCGATGCTGCTGTACTGGTACCACTTCAGCCACAATGGCCGGCGGATCGAAGTGGAAACCGACGACGACTCCATCGGTGGGCACTTCCTGCACCTGCTGCATGGCAAGAAACCACCGGCATCCTGGGTGCGTGCGATGCACACCTCGCTGATTCTGTACGCCGAGCACGAGTTCAACGCCTCCACCTTCACCACGCGGGTCATCACCGGCACCGGTTCGGATATCTATTCGGCGATCTGTGGAGGCATCGGTGCGCTGCGCGGACCCAAGCACGGCGGCGCAAACGAAGTGGCGTTCGAGATTCAGAAGCGCTACGACAACCCGGACGAAGCCGAGGCCGACATCCGCCAGCGCGTGGCCAACAAGGAAGTCATCATCGGCTTCGGTCACCCGGTGTATACGATTTCCGATCCCCGCAACGAAGTGATCAAGCGCGTTGCCAAGGAGCTTTCCGACGAGCAGCACAACACCAAGATGTACCAGATCGCCGAGCGTCTGGAGTCGGTGATGATGGACATCAAGAAGATGTTCCCGAACCTGGATTGGTTCAGCGCGGTGAGCTACCACATGATGGGTGTTCCCACGGCCATGTTCACACCGTTGTTCGTGATGGCGCGCACCGCCGGCTGGAGTGCCCACATCATCGAACAACGCATGGACGGCAAGATCATTCGGCCGTCGGCCAACTACACCGGGCCTGAAAACCAGAAGTTTGTACCGCTGCACGAACGCAGTTAAGCCGTCTAAGGTTTTTCTCGCCGCCGTCGGGGCAGGTCCCGGCGGCGGTTTTTTTTTGCTCAAGTTCCACGCAACGCTGCCGATACCCGACGTGAGAGAAATTCATCTCGTGTTTACGGAGCGTGTTGCCATGTCAATCAGTAGCGTTCACAGCGCGGGGGTCAAACCCAGCGAATCCTCAAATTCATTGCCGGCGCAGGCCCTGGCCGGGAAGGCGGCATCTGCAGCCAGTTCGGCTTCGGCGCAGGCCCAGGCGCGAGCCAGCCAGAACTCTGCGGTACTGCAAAGCGCGCTGACGGCTTCCATCAGTGCGAAAGATCAACCGCTGACCCTGCTGTACCGCAGCGCCATCGATCACCTCAACGAGATACTCGAGGCTGACCTGGGAGCGAACGCCATTCAGAACGCCATGGGGCAGGACAACAGTCCGGAAGCGACAGCGGAGCGGATCGTGTCACTTTCCACCGGGTTTTACGAGGCATTCCGCGCACGCTATCCCGATGAAGATTCCGACGCGGTGCTGCAGCGATTTATCGACACGATTCGCAGCGGTTTCGAGCAGGGTTTTGCCGAAGCCTCGGAGATTCTTGATGGCCTCGGGGTGCTGGAAGGCGATATCGCAAGCGGAATCCAGCGGACCTACGATCTGGTACTGGAGGGCTACGCCGCCTTTGTTGACGCCCAGAAAAAAGCCCCCACTGACGCCAGCCAGTGAGGGCCAATTCGACGTGATGACGCGTTAGCGGCGGCGGAACGCCAGCAGCAGCGCGAAGGGCAGCACCCACAGCCCCAGGCCGCCACCGCGGGTGAGGCCGCTGCGGCTGTCGACTACCGGCGTATTCCGGCTATCGCCGCCGGAGAGGGCTTCGCCGAAGACCTGCAGCTCCGCAATGCGTACCGAAACCGGTGTGGCACTGGGGTTGAACAGATCTTCTGGCCCTGTGGGCGGCAGGTCCGGGCTGGTGTTGATATCCGCACCCAGGGCGGCCAGCTGCAGGTTGAAACCGGTATCGCAATCGGGATCATTGGTGGGGTCACCCGAAGGGTTGGTCTCGCGCTGGAAGTCGGGCCCACCGGTACATTGGCTGTCACGTACGATCAAGCGCAGGTGCGTCGCCTTGGTATCCGGCAGATCGAAGTTCTGCAGCAGGAGGTGAGACACCTTGGGCCGCAGATAGCGACCATTGAATGCGTCATCCGCGCTCTGGTAGATAGTGGTGAATCCGGCATCGCTGTCGCAGTTGGCGAGCGTCGCATCGCAGGTGGCGATGTCGAAACTGCGCAGCGCGGTGAAACGGTTTTGCCCAGTGAGCATGGCCGAAACGTTGATGTCGGTTACCTTCGCTCGCGAGGCCAGCTTCACCGTGACCTGCCGGCCTTCAACAAAAGCGCCTTCGGCTTTGCCCTCGGCCAGTGCCGGATCAGTGGAGCTCCATTGCGTCTCTTCGGTGTCGTCGATCAGGTTCAGCAGATCCTGCTCGCTGTCCCCGTCACCGCTTGCCTTGGCGCCTTTGCTGGTCGAGGCCAGATTGGGACGCAAGGTGAAGGTCAGCGTCCGTTCTTCTCCCGCATTGAAAGTCTCGGTGAAGCGGGTCAGGCCGTAGCCCGGTGCCTGCACGTAGAACTCATAGGTGCCGGGGATAAAGACGCCTTTGCTGCTGAAGCCGCCGCGTGGGTTGGTGTCGCCAACCGGCGTGGTGCGTGCCTGGAAACGGCCCACGTAGATCATCGCTTCGGGGGATGATCCGTCCGTGCCTTCGGTCACGTAGGTGATTTGCGCATGCTGCGAGGCATCCCGCAGCGGCGAACTGAAATCGGCGCGGGGATCGACGTCGCCCACACCGGCCGTGAACGCTTTGGCGCCCATACCACGGCTGGCAAAACCATCCCACATCACGAACAGATCTCGGCCGTCGTAACGCAGCAGGTTGGAAGCCAGGATGGCGTCACGGGCATCCAGCATGGATGGGGCCGGTGGCTGAATCAGCAGGCCGTCGTACAGCATCTGCACCCAACGGCGGTTGCCGGGGCAACCCTCCGAGCCACGGAAACCCTCGGCACATTCGCGCTGCAGCTTCTTGTCCTCGAACGGGAAATCGGCCTGATACTTGTCGATCAGTTGCTGGCGTACGGCGTAGTTGGCGGCGCCCCAGATTTCGCTGTCGGCATGCGGGGAGGTCAAGCCGTTCCCGTCGTATTGCATGTTCGAGTAGTTCAGCGGGCTGACGTCGATCGCGTAGTTACGAATGCCGGCTTCCGGATCGCCCGTCACGTACACCGACATCGCGTACGGGCTTTCATTCGAAATACCGGTGAGGCCAAAGGATTGCAGATACTCGATCGCAGCCAGATCGGACCAGGCTTCGCCCATGTTGGCGGCCTGACCACCACCCAGGCTGCCATCCGGGCCTGCGGTCATGCGGTTGGACGTGGCGTGGGTGTACTCGTGAGCGATGATCGCCATGTCATACGCGCCATCCAGGCAGGGCGTATAGATGGTTCCCGGGAGGGACTGCCACAGATACTGGTTGGTAATGCCCGGAATTCCGTCCTGCAGCGTGAGCTGGTTCGCGTTGTCACGCCCATTGATCGTGAGGCGACCGGCCTGGGAACTGCCGAGTTCCGGGTCGTTGCCACGGGCGATATCGGTGTTGCCGAAATTGTGCAGCTGCAGGTTGGAGTTCACCTCGGTCCAGCCGAGCAGGTAAGACCAGTCATGCATGCGGTTGTGCATGGCAAACAGGTTGGCCGTTGCCGCTTCAAAGTCGTTGAAGTTCAGGGTCGGGTCCAGATGCGCGGTGGGGTTGCACGACGAGTTGTACCACGCGTTGGTCCAGGTGAAATCGTAATTGCGGTCCGGTGCAACCGGGCGATAAATCGCCGTATCCGGCGCGATGAAGTTCACCTGTGAAACCGCCGTCGAGGCGTTGTTGCCCTGCGTGGTGAAGGTGGGGATGCCCAGATGCGTTTCGTCCCAGGGGGCACGATTCAGCATTTCGCGCAGCTCCGGGCCCTGGCAGTCTTCGGGTGCGCGGCCTTCGCCGTCATCCAGGGGGTCATCTTCACCTTCAGCGATGTTCCAGCACCAGGACTGGCGGGTGTCTTCATCCGGCGCGGTGTTCGGGTTGCGGACATCGTTCGGCGTGTTGGCAAAAACACGCCAGGTGGGGTCGCCGACGTAATGCTGCAGGGCATTGTCACGCACCCAGATGCGTCCGGTTTGAGCGTCAACCAGAGAAATGAATCCCTGGGGATGCCCGCGGTCCGCGGAGTGATCGGAGTCGAGAAGGGTGACTTCCCACACATGGCGCAGCCCATCGGCGGTGGGCAACGCCCGTGGCCGTACCCGCTGCACATCGCTCAGCAGCGAGCTGGAGTAGGTCAGGAAGTCGTTCAGCGTGTTCGGAATGGCTTCCAGAACACCCAAGTCCAGGGAGACATTCGCCGCGGCACGCTGCAGGGCGTCGATCTGACTCAGTTGGCGTGTGTTCGTGTATTCCGAGTCGCGGGAGAGCGAGGCACCCACAAATGCCACGCGGCCGTCGCGCGAAATGCTGATCGCGGCGAGGCCTTCACGCCCGGCGGTAGGCAATCCACCAAACATCTGGCGCAGCAGGACCACGTGCGCGACATTGCTGTTCTCGGGCTCCAGACCTTGCGCAATGCGCTTGAAGTCCGGTGACTCGTACAGAGGAGACACCCGCAGCGTTTCCATGGCGTCCACATTGGCAGCGCTGATACCGAAAATCGCAGCATTTTCCTTCAGCCAGCGGCGCGCCACGTTTTCGGGGGTGCCGGCCTGGGCGGCACTCAGGAAGCGGCCATCGCCGGTAATCACCTTGGGCGTGCCATTGGGCCCAAACCGGACCTGGACCGCTTCGCCCAGTTTGGCGGCGGCGTTGAGCTGGTCCAGAGTGGGGAGCAGGTCCGCCCCGCGCTCATCGAAATGGGGGACGTAGCCGGGGCCTTCGCCCTGGAAACCGTGGTACTTGAAAGCCGGCGGCGTGGTCGTGATGGCAGACACGGCCGTAGGCATGGCAATAACGATCGCAGCGGCGAGCATGGCTTGTCGCATGGTGTTCTCCAGTTGTTCTCCAGCACCGGCCTGTTGGTCGGCGTGCCTCAATGGTGAGGCGTATAAATGATCGGGGCCGCAGAAATAACTTCCGCGACCCCGGTTTCTGCACTTTACCCCAGCTTTTCGGCCCGGGCTAGTGCGGGTGGATTGCCAATCAGTAGCGCCAGTTCAGCTCCAGGTAGCCGAATCGGCCGGGCAGATCGTAGTTGGACGCGTCGTAACCATTCAGTGAGCAGCTGACACAGATCGGTGGATCTTCATCCAGCAGGTTGTTGATACCGACGCTGACTTTCAGCTTCTGGATATCGGCCGGAGTCCAGCCCAGACGCAGGTCGTGGTAGAAGGTTTCGCTTAGCGTGTTGGTGCCGGCGGCCGGATTGCCACAAGTGGGGTAGTCCACGGCATCGCCACAATCTTCCGTCAGTTTGGAGATGTACCGCAAGGCGTAGGTGGCGGAGTACTGATCGTCGCTCCAGTTCACCCGCAGCGTGGATTTGACCTCGGGAATTCCGCTGTCCGCCACCTCGACACCCACGCGCTTGGGCTCTGGCAGTCCGGTTGCACGGGATACAGCCTTGTAGTCGTCGATGATCGTGGTAATCCAGTTCACATCCAGGCGACCCCAGCGTTGACGCGGCGCCAGCCAGTTCAGCGTGACATCGTAGCCACTGGTGGTGATGTCACCGATGTTGCGCAGGGTGTTGTCAAAGCCATTGATCGAGCCATTGCTGGTACGACTGATGCCGTTACAGAAGGCCGCTTCATTGGTTTCGGCACAACGATCCAGCTGGGTTTGCGCATCCAGCGCGGAGACCGCACCGTTGACCTCGATGTCATACCAGGTCAGTTCCAGGTCCAGGCGGTCGGTGAAGGGCAGTGCCGTCGCCCAGTCCGGGCTGTAGACCAGGCCGGCCGTCAGGTTTTCTGCCGTTTCCGGCTTCAGGTTCGGGTTGCCTCCCGTCCGCACCCCGATCTGCGGGTTGGGCTGCTGGTAGTTCGCGGGCACGCCCTGCGCGGCACAGTTGGCCTGGATCGTCGGGTCAGTGGGCTCCGAGCACGGGTCTTCCAAGGTGGCGTCAAAGCGCGCCGGGCTGCCGAAGAGCTCGCCGATTGACGGTGCGCGGAATCCTTCTGCCCAGGTCGAACGCAGCAGCAGCTCATCCATCACCTGCCAGCGCAAACCAATCTTGCTCGCGGTGTTCGAGCCGAAGGTGGAGTAATCGGAGAAACGGGTGGCCAGGCTCAGATCCAGCGCCTGGATCGCCGTCATGTCGCGGAGCAGAGGAACCGCGAGTTCCACATAGGCTTCGGTGACATCGTAGCTACCGGATGTGGGCAGCGAAGGCACGCCGTTGCCTTCCCCGCGCACCACGACCGGGTCCGGGCTATAGCTGCCGGAGAGGCTGCGATATTCCAGACCGGCCGCGAAATCGAGGCTGCCGGTCGGGAGCGTCATCAAGCCACCGGAGACGTTGGCGCTGACAGCGTCGAGGGCCTGTTCGCTGCGATCGACTTCGATGAACTGGATGTAGTCAAGCATTTCCGGCGTGATCGTTCCCGGGCCGCCAAAAAAGTTCAGCGGCACACAGGGCGCCACGCAGTCATCGACCGGACCCAGTGCCCGGGCGATGTTGGCCATGTTGTAGGTGCCGCGCACGCGTTGGGTTGCCGCGGCTTTGGCGGTCACGAAATTGACATCCCAGTACCAGAGCGCGTCAAGCACATCCAGGCTGCCCTGGATACCGGCAGCGCCATAGAGCGTGGATACATCTTGCGTAAAGATCCGCGGGCCGCCTTCAATCGGGCGGCGACCGGCGAAGATGAAGTTGCCGCCTTCACTGGCATCCAGGGTGTAGCCGAAGGGGTTGAAGGGGTTGGTCTCGTCGACACTGACGGTGTCACCCAAACCACCCGTACCCGCGTCCGGGCCGATGAAAATCGGTTCCGGAGCGGCCCGGTTCACCGACTGGCGGTCATGCGCAAGGATGCGAACGTAAGTGGAAATGTCCGAAGTCAGGTCATAGCTGACCTGCCCGAACAGATTTGTACGCTCGGAGGGCGTCAACAACAGGTTGAAGGGCGCGAAGTTGAAGCGGTCGGCGTTGGTGAACGGATGAAAGCCGTCCGGGAAGTCCTGAACAAAATCCGGTCCGGGGGCAACGCCATTTGCGGTGATGTTGCAGAAACCGAATCCGGTGTCGTCCACGGGGCACAGGCCATTGGCATCGTCACCGGCAGGCTGGTGGTAGAACAGGCTGCGGGTGAACGGAGTCGCCGAGCTGCCGAAGTCCACGCCGGTGCCCGGTACGGGTACCGAAGCCGGGCCATATTCGGAGGAGGAGATGCTCCTCTGGTCGTAGTACGAAAGATCGGCAAACCAGCGGAAGCCGCTCTCTTCGTCACCCAGGGAAACCCCGATGGTGGCGGTTTCACCCTTATTCATGTCGAAGTCGCCGCCATAAAGGTTCAGCGAAAGCAGATCGTTCTGCGACTTCTTGGTGATGATGTTGACCACGCCGGCGATGGCATCCGAGCCGTACAGCGCGGAGGCGCCGTCGGTCAGGATTTCAACCCGCTCGACCGCGGAGAAGGGGATGGTGTTCAGGTCCACCGCCGCGGAAACGCCGGATGCGGAAGTTTCGTTGATCCAGCGCAGACCATCGACCAGCACCAGCACGCGCTGGGCGCCAAGATGCCGCAGCGAGATGGTGGTGGAGCCAGCGCCCACGCCGCCGCCATCAGACGGAAAGCCGAAGTTGCCGCTGGAGTTGAACTTGGTATTCAACGAGGAGCCGGCGACGGGCAGCTTCTGCAGAATCTCACCGATCGAGGTCACGCCGCTTTTGGCCAGCTCGTCCGCAGAGAAGCTCATGACCGGTTTGGCGTTTTCGGTATCGGTCTTGCGAATTCGCGATCCCGTCACCGTGATCTGGCCGAGTGAAACGCGATCATCTCCGCCGGTTTGCGTGCCTTGCTGGGCATGGGATGGCATGGATAAAACGGCGACAAAGGCCGCCAGGGCCCATTTCATGGGCGTACTCATCGTTGTTGTGTGCATGTTCTCCCCAGAGTGGATGCAGGTTCTCGCGGGTGATTATGCGCAGGTTTTGATCATCGCGCAGGTGGTCCGGCTCCGGCGCATAAAAAAAGCCCCGGTGAGTGGCCGGGGCTTGGGGTGCTTACTGGGGGTGGCGCGTCAGCGGTGGCCCTTATTCGCCTTCGGGGTTGTAGATCCAGATGGCGTTGTTCACATGGTTGCCGGTGTCTTCGCCGATGATCACACGACCATCGTTGAGTACCAGGATGTTGTCCGGGTTGGCGATGCTGTCCACGGAGCAGCGATTCTCTGCGGCCGTACCGTCATAAGGACCACCGACGACAACCGGGTCCATGCGCACGGCATTCCAGGCATTGTCCAGGCCAAAGCGGTAGACCGCACCGCATTTCTGCTCTTCCAGCTGGATGTCGCCAGCGTCGTCGGACATGCCTCTGGCGACTTCCGACATGGCGACGTACATGTAAGGGGCGGTGCCGGCAACGGCGGCGTCGTAGTTGATGTTGATGCCTTCCATCTTGCGGAATTCCATGGTCGCACCCTTGGCGGCTGCGGCGCGCAAGGATTCGAGGAACGCGTAGCGGTCATCTCCGGTGCCGTTTGCGGCCCAGCTATCGATCTCCGCCTGGGTGATGTAGCTGGTACTGCCCTCGACGTAGTCGGCGGTGGTTTTGCCGTCGTACTCATTGACCCATGCTTCGATCTGGGCATTGTTCGCGGTGCCCAGCTCAATCCATTGGATGTCAAAGCCGGCTTTGTCCACCCGGGAGGTGGCGTCCTGGGTCAGTTTGGCCGCGTACAGGGTGCCTGCACTGAGGTCACCGGCTGTCGTGGCAACAAACTTGTAGAAGGCTTTATTGGTGCCGTCATCGGTCAGGTACACGGTCTTGTTGTCCGGCATGATGACCGGGTTTTCGTGTGCCATGCGGCCCAGCGTGAAGTGCTTGACCGGGATCGGGTTGGCCGATTTCGGGTTGGTAATCTCGACGATGTAGCCGAAGTCATACGGGTTCGGGAACGTCCCGCCCAGATATTCCTGGATGCGGCTAACGTCCACGCTCGAGGGGTAGCCATCGGTGTAGTTCGGATTGTTCCATTGCGCGGTGTTTTCCGCCTCGTAGTTTTCTTCCGAAGTCAGCGGCGTACCCCAGGGGCTCAGCGTGCCGAAGCAGTTGATCAGCGTGCCACCCACCGGTGAAAAGTCGATGTTCATGGCGTCGGTCACCGACCAGCTTGCGGTGGCTTTGGTCTGGTCATTGCGGGTCAACGACAGCCGCGACATCGCGCCCGGGCGATCTTCCCAGGCCGTGAACAGGTAACCCTGGCTGCCATCGGCATTGCTGGGTACGAAGGCATTGAAATCCGGGTTTTCCGATACGGCGCCCGAGTCCACCTGCACCACACCGGTACCGGCAGCGTTGACGATCGCACCGAGGCCAAAGCCCAGGGCACCGCCGAAGGTGTCGCCGGCGCGGCCCAGAACCTGATAGCTACCCGCGGCCACCTGCGTGGTTTGCGAGGCGCTGCTGCCGGTGGCCGGAACCGGAACTGAGGCCAGCTTGGGATCGATCTCGTCGATTTCCAGCGCGTTGATCACGCCCACGGCCGCCTTGTTTTCCGGGGCCGGCAGCGTGTCGGAGGGATGCTGGATGTTGAAGAACAGCTCGCCGTTGTCGGTCTTGAACAGGCCTGTCACTTCGGCGCCGGCCGGAACCGTCGCCAGCCGCGTCAGAACCGGTGGCAGTGTGGCGTCAACGCCGTCGACCCCATCGGTGCCATCGGTGCCATCGATGCCGTCAACCCCATCGACCCCGTCAATACCATCCACGCCAGCAACGCCTTCGGGGCCACGCGGACCTTCACGGTCGCAAGCGGTCAACATCGTTGTGGCCAGAATTGCCGACGGCAAAACGGCCTTTAAAAGTAGCGAATGACGCATGGTCACTTCCTCATCTTCAGTGGGTGAAAAAACTCCACGAAGGCTAGGGATCCAATGTTGCGAACTGCTGACTTTTCAGTGAACGCTTGATGTCGGTTTGATGTAAACCGGAAGGCATGGACTTATTCCTCGGTGGAATTAATGTTTGCGCTCCAGTCGAGGCGGCTGTCCCAGGGCGAGAACCGGTATTCGCTTCTCAAGGGGGTGGATTGGGCGTCGATGCGGGAATGCACGTTGGCCGCGGGCAGCACGTTGGCGTCGCGCCCGTAGATGTAGCTCTGATGACGAACAATCCAGGTGTAGGCTTTGTTCAGTGCTCGGGCGCGCTGCGGTGATGGCGTCAGCAAGGTGTACACATCGGCGTTGCGTACGGCATCCTCGCGGACCTTGTTGTCATCCAGGAACCAGCGTTCGCGCATCTCCGGGTTCTCGCGGAACTCGTTGCCGCCGCCGGCGCGGCGCAGATATTCCAGAATTTCTCCCTCACCGCCGCTGATACTGGGGCTGTCGGGCATCCCTTTGAGGTCGATATAGCCCCAGCCTTCGGCGCCGGTGACTTTGCGTCCAAAAGAAAAGGTGTGGTCGATGGTGGTGCCGATGCCGGCATGACAGCCCATGCAAAACATCTGCTCTTCGTAGGTTTGCGGGCGGAGCGCGCCGTCGTAGTCTTCGATGAAGCCTTGCACCAGCCAGCCAAAGCCGTTTTCAAAGCCCGCGTCACCGTGGTTGATGAAACGCGGAAACTGTCCATCCACCTTTTCCTTGCGCTCGCGGGCGTAGCGGTTGCGGATGCTGCCATCGCTGAGGACGGCAATTTTTTCCATGTACCGCAGTTCCTTCATGCGTCGGGAAACCGCGATGTCGCCGTCAGGTGTTTCATCCAGGTACCGCACCGAATGCATGAACTGGGTGCCAGCCGGAAATTGCTGGGGCGTGACCGGGATAGCTGCGGCGTCGCCGAAGTAGGTGGCGCGTCGCTGAATTTGGGTGAGGCCGCGGCGCATCACGCCATCACCATCGAGGTCGGCGCCGATGGCCGCCTCATCCAGAGGCGGTGTCGTGATGCTGTCGAGGTCCTTGATCGTCATCTCCAGCAACGACAGGTTCGCCAGGTACACGTCGCGCGAATACGCGCCGGCGATTTCCCGAAACGCTGTGGGCAGCCGAATGGTCACGTCATCCGTCGACCCATTGGTCGGCCAGAAGGTGCTGGGGAAGGGCTTGTAGTTGAACGCGACCCAGGCGCTGCCGTCACGCGCGATACCTTCGGCATCGAAAGCCACGGCGCTGTCTTCGTAATCTTCCAGGTCGGGAATCCAGCCCTGCCAGCCGTTGCGGGTCAGACGATCCGCCAGGTCGCTGTAATTATCGGTTGCGATGTAGTCCCGAATGGCGGCATCGCTGATCTGGTCAACATAGGCGGATTTGTCGGCAAACAGGTTTTCCCAGTGGTTGGATTCGCCAACCTCGGAGAACAGATAAACACCTTGCAGTGCCCCGTCATCCCGCTTGTTGATGTGGTAATCGCCATCCTCGGGGTGGCTCTGATGACAGGTGTAACAGGGGTTAAACCGGCCGTCGGTCTTGGTATAGCACTGCGGGGGGATCGGCGCCTCGTCGTTGAGCAAGGTGTCATAGGAGACCGGAACGCGCAGCGCCGGGTCCACCTCGGGGAGGCCGGATTTGTTCTCGGTCGCGGGTGGCGTCGTCACCGTTGCGGGGACATCCGCATCGGAGCAGACGGTCAGGGAGAGAAGGAGGGCAATGCAGGCCAGTGCCAGTGCCGGTGGGATAACAGAACGCATGACAAAACGATGAAAGTGGATCCCCACCACGGTAGGGCCTGGATGCGAACAAATGATGACGATCCCGCACCCCTATAGACTATGCATCTGCGGTAAGCGTCCGTAGCTCAGTTGGATAGAGCAGCCGCCTTCTAAGCGGCCGGTCGGGGGTTCGAATCCTCCCGGGCGCGCCAGACACTTACGCAGTATCAAGGCGGTAGTCCCATGGCCCAAAGCACTCTCATCACCAATGCCCGCATCGTCACCGATGGCAGCGTCTTCAGCGGCGATGTGCTGATCAACGGCGACCGAATCGAGAAAGTGGCCGGGTCGATCGCGGGTCCCCCGGGTGCGACCGTCATCGATGCCCAGGGCCAATACCTGCTGCCGGGCATGATCGACGACCAGGTGCACTTTCGTGAGCCCGGGGTGACCTACAAAGCTGACATGGCGACCGAATCCCGGGCGGCGTTGGCCGGCGGCATCACCAGTTTTATGGAGATGCCGAATACCAAGCCGCAAACCACCAGTCTGCAGGCGCTGGAGGATAAATTTGCCCTGGCGGCGGACCGCTGCTGGGGTAACTACGCCTTCTATCTGGGGGCGACCAACGACAACCTGGATGAACTGCGCCGGCTGGATCCCGGTGTGACCTGCGGGATCAAGTGTTTCATGGGGGCATCGACGGGCAACATGCTGGTCGATAATCCCGAGGTGCTGGACAAGATGTTCGCCGAGGTCCGGACGATCATCATCACGCACTGCGAAGACTCGCCGACCATTTGGAGCAATGAAGAGGCCGCGCGGGCGAAATACGGTGACCATGTTCCGATCAGCGAGCATCCGAATATTCGCTCACGCGAAGCCTGCTTCAAATCATCGAAGTTGGCCGTAGACCTGGCGCGCCGCCATGGCACGCGCCTGCACGTGCTGCACCTGACCACCGCCGATGAATTGGCCCACTTCAGCGCCGGGCCGGTCGAGAACAAGCGGATCACCGTCGAAGCCTGCGTGCATCATCTGTACTTCTCGGCGGAGGACTACGCGGAAAAGGGCAGCCTGATCAAATGCAACCCGGCGATCAAGCTGGCCTCAGACCGCGAAGCGCTGCGGCGGGCGGTTGCGGATGACCTGATCGATGTCGTGGCGACCGATCATGCCCCCCACACCTGGGAGGAAAAACATGCCGGCAACTATTTCAATGAGCCGGCGGGGCTTCCATTGGTGCAGCACGCGGTGCCCATGCTGCTGGAACTGGTGCACGACGGTTATTTCGGGATTGCGCATGCGGTCAAGAAGATGGCGCACGACCCGGCCCGCCTGTTCGGCGTGATCGAGCGGGGGCACATTCGTGAGGGCTATTTCGCCGACCTGATTCTGGTGGACATGGAAGATTCCCAGCTGGTGCGGCGCGAGGACGTGCTCTACAAGTGCGGGTGGACCCCGCTGGAGGGCCGCACGTTGCGATCGCGCGTGACGCATGCCTTTGTCAATGGCATCCATAGCTATGCCCAGGGCGAGTTCGTCGGGGCGCCCCAGGGGCGGCGACTGGGTTTTTCCGCCGACTAAGTCGGCGACTGCGCCGAGGGCGCGGGCAGTGCTTCCGACGGCACCCCTCATAAAAATGTCACATCTCCCGCCTAGGGTTTGGGCTCGGCGGGTGGTTCTCGTATGCGTCGGTCAGCCGTGTAGGAACACGCGCGTGGACTGACCAGAAACTGTCACATAACTGTCACGGACGGCGAATAACCTGCTCGGGGCTTCGGCAAGGCAGAGCGATTGTGCACCCCACTCGGGGGCCTTTGTTCCACGAAGCCAGCGTGACGGGGTGATCACAACCCTGTCGGACTTCCCCGAACGACGAAGGCAGGAATTACGTGCATTACAGCTGGGACTTGGAAATTGCGATGACTCGCATGCGGTCCGTCATGTTGTTGTGCGTGCTGCTGATCGCGCCTCCCGCGTTCGCCAGCGAATTGCTGGCCTTTACCTTTTTCCAGCAACGCCCATTTTCCGGCTTGGTGATTGAGCTGGATGGCCAGCGTATTGGCGAAACCGATGCTCAGGGGGCGGTCAAAGCCGAGCTCGAAGCCGGTGCGCACACGCTGCGGTGTCTGAAGGACGGGGCCCTGCTGGCACGGGAAGAGTTCATCGTGGCTGCTGGAGAGAGCGCCGAGATCAGCATCGGGTTTACCGACTTCAAAGCCAAGCCCAAAGTCAGTGTGGCGACCTTTGATGAGAACACGCCGAACACCAGCCCGACCGGCTTCGTCCGTGGCGTTGTCACCAGTATCGACGGTAATCCGGTTGCTGCGGCCACCATCACGACGACGACAGGCGGCCCCAGCGCCACCACCAATGCGGCGGGCAAGTTCGATCTGGAGTTGCCTCGCGGAACCTACCAGCTCCAGGTGAGTCACCCGGATTATGAAACCGCGACCGGCGACGCCATTCGCATTGTTTCTAACGTGGGTGTCGCAGCCGCGATCACTCTGCGCTCCAGCATTGCGACCGCAGAAGACGGCAGCCCCGAGTACACGGCTGACGATTTCGCCGATGTGGAAGAAGTGGAAGTCGTCGGCACGTTCAATCCCACCGAAGATGCCGCGGATCTCGAAAAATTCTCGGTGGCCATCACCGACTCGATCAGCATCGAAGACCTGCTGCGATTCGGCGACAGCGACGTGGCATCCGCGCTGAAACGGATTGTTGGGGTGGCCGTTACCGGTGGCAAATACGCCAACGTGCGCGGGCTGGATGGGCGCTATATCAGCAGCACCATGAACGGCAGCCTGATGCCCAGCACCGACCCGTACCGACGCGACGTGCAGCTGGATCTGTTCCCGTCCGAAATTCTCGGCGGTATTGACATCCAGAAGAGCTTCACCGCGGATCTGCCTGGCGACACCACCGGCGGCATCATTCGCATGACCTCACGGGATATCCCGGACGAAGACGTTGCCGGCATTTCCGTTTCGCTGGGCTATATCAATGGGGTTACCGGCGAAGACCTGTACACCTATGAAGGCAGCGATTCCGATGTGATCGGGATCGATGATGGTCTGCGCGAATTGCCGGCGGCTTTTCGCCGTAACCTGAGCAACGGCAATTATCGCTTCCGGATCTGTCAGTTTGACGGCCAGCAGGATTGCGTAAGCCAGGCCGAGGGTGCTCGCCTGGCAGGGCTGCTACCCGCCATCTACAACCCCAAAACCGAAACCGCAGGACCCAATCTCGGTGTTGCCGGCAAGTACGGGCGGCGCCTGGAATGGGAAAGCGGCGACCTCGGCTTTTACGGCTCGTTGACCTACGACCAGGGGCAAGGTTCGCGGCAGGATGCTCGTTTTGATGACCCCGACCGGGTCGGCACGAAGATCTGGGATTCTTTCCAGGCCAGTCTGAATGGCTACTTCGTCGCCGGGTGGCGTGCCAACAGCGGCTGGGACCTGACCAGCAAAACCATTGTTTTGCGGGATTCCGAAGATCGCACAACGATTGAAACCGGGTTCGCCAAGAAGGACGAAGTCGACGAACAGCTCACCGTCCTGGAGTGGGTGGAACGTCAGTTCCTGGGTCAGCAGATGGAAGCGACGCTGCCGCTGTTTTCCAACCACGAAATGAAGCTGCGTGCCGGTGTGACCCAGACCAACCGGCTGTCGCCGGACCGCCGTGAATACCAGTACCGCAACGGCGTATTCATCGCCTCAACGCTGGAGCGCAGCTATTCCGACCTGACCGAAGACGGTCTCGATTTCGGTATGGACTACCAGTGGCCCGTATCGATTACCGACGGCGTCTTCATGAACCTTCGCTTCGGTGTACTCGCCAATAGCCGCGAGCGGGACAATGAACTGATTCGCCTGGGTGTCTTGACCCGCTCGGGCAACGATCTGGACCCCTCGCTGGATCTCGAAACGCTGCTGCGGCCAATCAACTTCGAGAACGATTACTACCGGCTGAATACCAACAAAACCACCGAAACGGATTCCTACGATGCCTCGCAGGACACCACCGCGGTGTACGTGTCCACGGAAACCGATCTGGGTACCGATTGGACCGTGGTCGCCGGTGCGCGCTTCGAGCAATACAGCATCGACCTGAATTACCCCAACGACCCGGATCCGGCATCGTCGAAGAATTCGGACCGGGATTCCGACAACGTGCTGCCGGGGCTGTCGGTCAACTACCGCTGGGGCGACAACCTTCAGCTGCGCGCCGGTTACGGGCAGACGGTGTCCCGTCCGAACATCACCGAACTTGCCGACTCCCGGTTTTACGACCAGGAAGGGCGGCAGTACATCGGTTGTCCGAATTGCACCGATTCCACCATCGACAACTTCGATATCCGGGGCGAGTACTACTTCGGTGACAAGGACAGCATCACGCTGGCCCTGTTCTACAAGAACATCGACAGCCCGCTGGAGCGCGCCGTGTCCGACGGTTCCGGTTCGGCGGTGTCGGCGCTGACTTTCCGCAACAGCCAGTCTGCCACGCTGCATGGACTGGAGCTGGATGCCAGCAGTCGGGTCTACGACGGCATCGACAACGTCATCACGCTGAGCGGCAACATCGCACTGATCAACTCCGAGATTTCCCTGGATTCTGACGGGGTGCGCCTGGAAGGGCGCAGCAGCCGCGAGCTGCAAGGGCAGTCGCCATTTTTGGCAAACATCCAGTTTGCACTGGACAACTACGAGTGGGACACCAAGCTCACCATCGTTGCCAACTACTTTGATGACCGTATTGATGCGGTGGCGCGCGCGCCATTGGGGCCGATCTATGAGTCCGGACGTATCGATATCAACCTGAACGGCGAGAAGGCCTTCCGCGGTGGTTCGAAGATCAGCTTCAAGCTGAAGAACCTGCTGAACGAGCCGATCGAACGCACCCAGGACGGCCGCGTCATCGATACCTACAAAAAAGGCATGTCCCTTTCTCTGGGGTATTCCCTGAGTTTCTGATTTTCATCTGTTGTTTCGTTTGGAGAGGAAGTACCCATGACGACGAAGAATGCAATTTACGCACTGCTGGGAGGGGCCACGCTGGCCCTTGCCGGTTGTGGTGGCGGCGGCGGTGGTAACGGCGGTGGTGACCCCACGCCTACACCCACGCCCACTCCTAGCGCGTCGGTCTGTGACGAAACCTTCGTCACCTGTTCCGGCACCACCGCGACGCTGTCCGGTTTGGTAAACAAGGACTTGACGCTGGAAAGCAGCTTCAACTGGGTTCTGAGCGGCTTCGTGACGGTCGGTCAGGGCAATGTTGAAATCACCAGCAATGCACAGGCTGCTGCCATCAAGGCCGACGGCGTGACGCTGACGATTCCTGCCGGTACCGATATCAAAGCCACCGATGACGGCGTTCTGCTGATCACTCGCGGCTCCAAAATCATGGCCGAAGGAACCGCACAGGCACCCATTACCTTCAGCTCGCTCGACGAAGGCTTCGACGGTCTGGGTGAGTGGGGCGGTCTGGTTGTCCAGGGCTTTGCTCCGCAGTACGGCCAGGGCGGTACAGGCGTTTGCTACCAGGCAGGCAACACCTTTTGTAACGTGGATGGCGAAGGCGGCGGCAACGTGGCCAAGTACGGTGGTAACGATCCGTTGGACAACAGCGGCGTCATCAAGTACGTCCGCATCGCCGAAGGCGGTCTGGTTGCCGGTCCGAACAACGAAATTAACGGCCTGACGCTGCAAGGTGTGGGTTCGGCTACCGTTGTCGACTACGTCCACGTGCACAACAACCTGGATGACGGTGTGGAGTGGTTCGGCGGTACGGTGAACGCAACGCACCTGATCCTGACCGGCAACGACGATGATGACATCGACTTCGATGAAGGCTATCAGGGCAACATCCAGTACGCGATTGTCATCAAGAGCAACAACCCGGCACCGCAGGGTTCAAACGACCCGCGTGCTATCGAAGCCAACAGCTCCGATGACGAGTACACGCCGGAAACCAACGCAGCGATCGCCAACGTCACCCTGATCGGCGGCGCGGTCAATAATTCCGCTGGTGGCCAGCAGCCGGGGATGCGCCTGCGCGGTGCTTTGACCGTCGCGATCTACAACTCTGCAGTCAAGGGCTTTGATACCGGTTGCGTACGCATTGACGACGCAGACACCGACGGCGACAGCACCAATGACCAGTTCTCGATGGTCAGCCTGACCAATGTATTTGGTGACTGTGTAGACGGCTTCTACGACAAGCGCGCTGCCGATACGGAAAACGGTGTTGGGGCCCAATCGATCAGCTTCGATGCAGCCTGGGCGATTAATGAAAGCTTCGCCAATGTGGGCGCTACCAGCATTGCTGCCGTTGATAATGGTTCCGGCTTCGCGTTCGACGCCACCAGCTTCGTGGGCGCTGTTGCTCCCGGCACCACGGCGGCCAACGCCTGGTGGGCGGGCTGGGCGATCCCCGGCACCCTGGCCCCTGCCGACGAGGCGCCGGTAGCAGCGTCGTTCGCCAGCATCGATGAAGCCAACAAGCGCGTAACCATCAGTGGTGACATCACGCAGGACTACGTATTCGTCAACGGCTACGACTACATCCTGGATGGCGTCGTTCGCGTCGGCCAGGGCAACGTGGAGATCCTCAACGAAGCTCAGGCTCAGGCCATTCGCGATGCGGGCGTCACCCTGACCATCCGTCCTGGTGTCAGCGTGCTCGGTCTGGATGACGGCGTGTTGATCGTGACTCGTGGCTCCAAGCTGATCGCCGATGGTACAGCGGCTGCGCCGATCACCTTCGCCAGCATTGACCCCGGCTATGACGGCCTCGGTGAGTGGGGCGGTGTGGTTGTGCAGGGTTTTGCGCCGCAGTTCGGCCAGGGCAACACCGGCAACTGCCACGGTGCCAACAGCTTCTGCAACGTGGATGGTGAAGGCGGTGGTGCGGTCGCCAAATACGGCGGCGACGACCCCTCTGACAACAGCGGCATCATTCGCTACGTGCGTATCGCCGAAGGCGGTCTGGTCGCCGGCCCGAACAACGAAGTCAACGGCCTGACCCTGCAAGGCGTTGGTCACGGTACCCTGATCGACTACGTTCAGGTCCACAACAACCTGGACGACGGCGTGGAGTGGTTCGGCGGTACGGTGAACGCGCGTCACCTCGTGCTGACTGGCAACGATGATGATGACATCGACTATGACGAAGGCTACATGGGCAACGTCCAGTTCGCGATCATCAAGAAAAGCGCCGCGCTTGCCGCACAAGGTTCCAATGATCCGCGTGGGATTGAAGCCAACAGCTCGGATGATGAGTACGTGCCGCAAACCGCTGCGACGCTGGCCAACATCCTGCTGCTCGGCAACAACGTCAACAATGCTGCGGGCAACCAGCAGCCTGGTATGCGTCTGCGTGGTGCGGTAACGACCTCGGTGTACAACACGGCGGTACGTGACTTCGACACCGGCTGTATCCGTATCGATGACGCCGACACCGATGGCGATGGCAACGTGGACGTGAACTCCACCGTGGCCTTGGTGAACGTGATCGGTGAGTGTCAGGACAGCTTCTATGACAAGCGTGCTGCTGATACCGAAACCAACGCCGCTGCCGGCACGGTGACGGTGGATTCGGCTTACGCGCTGACCGATGCCGCCGCCACGCTGGCGGGGCCGGTATCGATCCCCGCCACTGATAACGGCTCGGGTTTCAGCTTCGAAGCTACCAGCTTTATCGGCGCCGTGGCCCCTGGCACCGCCGCCGGTGATGCTTGGTGGGCCGGTTGGACAATTCCCGGCTCTTTGTAATCGGCTTGTCACATAACCGAAACACAATAGTGAAAGGCGGTGATCAGATGATCACCGCCTTTTTTCTATCAAGGAAATTCCAAGGTTTTATCGAATGAAAGCTCTGCTCTCTCGGTCCGGCGCCACGGCGCTACTTGTGGCGGGGGCATGCCTGGGTGGCAATGCGCACGCACAGACACTGGACAAGGTGATTCAGGAAGGCCAGCAGAAGCTGGAAGCCGGTCGCGAGTCGCAAGAACGCATCAATAGCATTGTTGATGAACAGCAAGCCAAGCTGGTCAAGTACCGCGCTTTGCTGAAGCAAACGGAAGGCCTCGAGCAATACAACGAACAGCTCGGCCAACAGATTCAAGGTCAGGAGGCATTGATTGCCCGGTTTGATGGTTCGATCTCCCAGGTCGCCCAAATCGAACGGCAAATGCTGCCCCTGATCAAGCGGATGGCTGATAGCCTGGCGACCTTCGTCAGCCTGGACCTGCCATTCCACGAAGGCGAACGCCGCGAGCGGCTGGCGTTCATCAATGATTCGATCAACCGTGCCGATCTGGATGTGGCGGAGAAGTTTCGCCAGATCATCGAGGCCTACCAGGTCGAAAGCGAGTACGGCCGCAAGATCGATACCTATCCCGACATCGTGGATATCGATGGCCAGCGTGTGGAGGTTGATGTGCTGCGCTTCGGGCGAATTGCTCTGGTGGCGCAATCCAAGGACACCTCGGTAACGGCGGCCTGGAACCGGGCTGAAAAACGCTGGGAAAAGCTGAACACCGGCATTTATCGCAACGACATCAAAAAGGGGATTCTGATGGCCAAGAAACAGGCCTCAATTGATCTCGTGACCCTCCCCATCGCTGCGCCGGAGGTGGCCCAATGAAGCTTTTGTCTGTGCTGGGCAGTGCGCTGATCACTGCCGCGCTATTCCTGAGCATGGCGCTGTTCTCGGTGGCCAAGGCTGAGGACACCGTGTCCATTGACAGTTTGTTGCAGGACGTTCGCAAGGGCCGTCTGCGGGACGAAGCAGAATACGCGCAACGCGAAAAAGAATTCCTCGCACGCTCCGCAGAGCAAGATGCGCTGATCGCCAAGGCCAATGCCAAGATCGCGGCCCTGGAAGCGAATAGCGCCAAGCTGGAAGAAGTGTTCAATGCCAATGAATTGCGTGTGGAAGAAAAGCGCAAGCAGCGTGACGAGCGCCTGGGTTCGCTCAAAGAGCTGTTCGGCCACCTGACGGGCGGAGCCGGAGATCTACGGGCGCGGATTCATCAGTCGATCACCTCCAGCCAGATCAGCGGCCGCGAGGAAATGCTCGATGCCTTGATCAAGAAGATGAACGACGACACCGAACTGCCCACGGTCGAGGAAATAGAAGGGCTGTGGTACGAGCTGCACCGTGAAATGACCGAAACCGGCCGCATCGTCAAATACTCCACCACCGTGGGAACGGAAGATACCCGCGAGGTTGTTCGGGTTGGGGTATTCAACCTGGTTTCAGACGGTGAGTACCTGACCTACGACGGCGATACCGATACAACGTCGGTCCTGCCGCGCCAGCCTGCGGCATACACCACCGGCGCTGCCAAGCTGCAACAAGCCAGCAGTGGTTTCAGCCCCCTGGGTGTAGACCCTACCGGTTCGTCGGGTGGCGGTTACCTCCGGGCTTTGATCAACAACCCGACCATTGCCGAGCGCTGGCACCAGGGCAAGCTGGTGGGCTATGTCATCACCGTTGTTGGTGTGATCGGTCTGTTGATCGCTGCATGGCGCTTCATCGCGCTGGCCGCGATGGCCAACAAAGTTCGGGCACAGCGCAATACGCCAGCGCGTGACGACAACCCGCTGGGTCGTGTGATCGCGGTGGGTGAAAAGCACGCCAATGACGACATCGAAACCCTGGAAGTGAAACTGGGCGAGGCGATCATTAAAGAGCGCCCGTCCATTCAGACAGGTATACCGCTGATCAAGATCATTGCCATGGTAGCGCCGCTGATGGGGCTGCTGGGTACGGTGACCGGGATGATCGTGGTATTCCAGGCCATTACCATCTACGGAGCTGGCGATCCCAAGGCCATGGCGGGCGGTATTTCGAGCGCCCTGGTCACTACCGTGCTGGGTCTGATCGTGGCGATTCCGATGTTGCTCTGCCATACCTTGCTGCAGGGCCGTGCACGCTCGATCATGCAGGTGATCGAGGAGCAAACAGCCGGCATCGTGGCTGAACGCGTCGGTCGTTAAGGCCAGGTCACAGCATGCTTCTATTCCTGCTAGACGCCGAGGAAGCGGTCGCTGACTTCTTTGCGGCCGGCGGACCGATTCTCGAGCTGATCGCCGTCATGACCTTCATCATGTGGCTGATCATTCTGGAGCGCTCGCTGTATCTGCGGCGGGTGTTCCCCAAGGATCTGGCGAAGGCAGTCTCCGCCTTTGAGAGTCGTACGGACCGCTTTTCCTGGTTCGGTGATTCGGTTCGACGGATGCACGTGTCGGCCATGAAGGTGCAGGTCAACCAGAACCTGGGGCTGATCAAGGTACTGATCGCCTTGTGTCCGCTGTTTGGCCTGCTGGGCACCGTGACCGGAATGATCGAGGTATTCACCGTGCTATCGGTCACCGGTGGGGGCGATGCCAAGTCGATGGCCGGCGGCGTTTCGCGCGCCACGATTCCGACCATGGCCGGCATGGTCGCGGCACTGTCCGGCGTTTTTGGCAACACCTTTATCGAGCGGCTGGCGGCGCGGCGCAAAGCGCGTATCGACAGCGCGCTGCCCCAACATCACCTTGAGCCGGCGGCTCAGGAGTCCTGAATATGCGTAATTTCATTCCTCACGAAGAAGCGGAAGAAGAAGGCACGGTCGACCTCACGCCGATGCTGGATGTGGTCTTCATCATGCTGATCTTCTTCATCGTGACCGCCAGCTTCATCAAGGAATCCGGCGTCGAGGTCAACCGGCCGTCAGCCGAAACCGGCGAATCCAAAGCCGCATCGGTGTTGGTGGGCATCAATGCCGACAACTCAATCTGGATGGACGGGCGGCGCATCGATATCCGCTCGGTCCGCGCCAACATCGAGCGTCTGCACGCGGAAAACCCTGAAGGTTCGGTGGTGATCCAGGCCGACGAGCTGGCTTCGGTCAAAACCTTTACCGAGGTGCTGGACCAGGCCCGCCAGGTGGTGCCGCCGGAGCGTGTGTCCCTGGCGACACAGCGCTAAGGGCAGGATTGCGACGTGCGTATTTTTCTGGCGGCCATTCCCGCAGCGCTCATTACTTTCAGCTTGCAGATGGTGATGGTGACGCTGATCACCTTCGCCGACCGCAACCTGGACAAGGAACCGGCCCTGAAGCTGCCGGACATCGCCATGCCCGCCACCGAAATCAAAACCCTGAAGGCGGTGGAAAAGCCCGAAAAGCCGGTGCTGGATGAAACACCTCCGCCCGAGGTTCCGCAGCAGGCTTTCGACAACATCGAAGGCGGTGCGCAGGTGGGGCAGCTGGCCGCCGGGCCGCTGGCCTCGGCGCTGGATCTGAGTATCGGAGCTGGCGTGTCGGCCTCGGATGGTGAATATCTGCCCATCGTCAAGGTGGCGCCGCAGTATCCGCGTCAAGCGCTCAAGCGCAAGCTCGAGGGCGAAGTGGTTCTGGAGTACACCGTGACCAAGCAGGGCTCGGTCACCAATGCCAAGGTGCTGTTCAGCACCGACCCGGTCTTCAATCAGGCAGCCGTCGACTCGGCGCTGCGTTACAAATACAAACCGCGTGTCGTGGACGGGCAGGCAATCGAAGTCTCCGGTGTGCGTACCCGGATCAAGTTCCGTTTGAGTCAATAGAGCCGAGCACCCGATGAGCATCCGTATTCGTCTCCGCAAGCGGGCATTGATCGTCGCGATTTCCGCCTGTCTCGGCGCCAATGTTGCCTGGGCGCAGTCCGGGGCGCTGGACGCCCGGACCTTCGATCAGCTGACCAAGGCGCAGCGCTATGCCACCGATGGGCGGCATGATGATGCGATATACGTGCTCAATCGGCTGAAGGAGCGCGGCGAGCTGAACAGCTACGGGCGGGCTCAGCTGTACAACTTCTACGCCTTCATCTACGCCAGCCAGGACAAGTTCCAGGATGCCATCGACAACTACTACAAGGTGCTCGATGAGGAGGAAGCGCCGGAAGGTTTGATCCTGACCGCCAAGTACACCATCGCCCAGCTGTATTTCCAGCTGGAGAACTACGATCAGTGCATCAGCTTCATGGAGGAATGGCTGGCGGGCAATGCCAAACCGACCCCGACTGCACACATCATGCTGGCGCAGGCATATTTCCAGAAAAAAGACCTGGATAAGGCGCTCAGCAATGTGAATCAGGCCATTGCCCTGGAAACCGACGAGGGCAAGACCATCCAGGAATCCTGGCTACGGCTCAAAGCCGTGCTGCACTACACGCAGAAGGATTACGCGGCCACAGCTGCAGTTTACGAGCAATTGGTCAGCAACTATCCCAAGCAGAGTTACATGAAACAGCTGGCGGGCATGTACAGCGAGCTGGGTCGTGATGACGAACGATTGGCGGTGTTTGATGCCGTTTACGAAAACGGTGGGCTCGCCAGCGAAAACGATATCCTCAACCTGGCCTATATGTGGCAAGGGTCCAGCGTGCCTTACAAGGCCGGTCGGATCATCGAAGATGGCATCAAAGCCGGCAAGATCGAAGAGAGCCAGAAAAATGTGGAATCTCTGGCCAATGCCTGGGCCCAGGCCAACGAGTATGACAAGGCCGTTCCCACACTGACCCGTGCCGCGGAAATCTCCGGAGAGGGTATTTTCTATGCGCGCTTGGCCGGGGTGCATTTCAACGCCGGGAAATACGCGCTTGCCGCAGAATCGGCCGCCGAGGCGGATCGTCTGGGTGGGCTCAAAAACCCTGCGGGCAATCTGATGCTGCAGGGTATGGCGTACTTCAATATCCGCGACTACGAGCAGGCATTGCAATCGTTTCGTCGGGCCAAGGAATCCAAAGACACTTTTGCGTCGGCGCGGAAGTGGGAGTCCTACACGCTGGGTGAAATCGATCGGCTGCGCTCCATCGCCGAAGCACGCAAAGAACTGCAAAAGCGCACACAGGATGCGCTAGAAGCGCAGGAAAACAATGAACGCGCTCTGGGTCTTGGTAGCTAATACGCAGACCACAATGCACACGCGGCTTATTCGAGCATCAAACCACGGATGGTGAAAAACAGCACCGCCGCCATCAGTGCCGATGCCGGAACGGTAATGAACCACGCGGCCACGATGCGCATCAGGTGCGAACGCTTAACCAGTTCGGTTTTGTAGACCTTCTTCAGTTTGCGCCGCTCCGATTTGCTCAACTGCGCCGCCGTGGAACGTTCCTTCAGCTGTTTCAGCATGCTGGCTTTGGTCGGAATGTTGGCGCGGCGAAAGGCTTCGAGGAAAGCCTCCACTACGGCTTCGTCAGCACCGGTGTGATGCGCCTTGATCTCTTCCACCATGCGGGAGTAGCTGGCTTTGAGGTACTCGCGCAGAAACCCCACGCCAAAAACCCCACCCACCGCGATATGGGTGGATGACACCGGCAAGCCGAGCTGCGATGCGATGATGACCGTGATAGAGGCCGCCATGGCAATGCAGAACGCGCGGGTCTGGTCCAGCTCGGTGATTTCCGAGCCGACCGTGCGGATCAGTTTCGGTCCGTACAACGCAAGCCCCAGGGCAATGCCCAAGGCGCCGACCAGCATCACCCATAACGGGATGCCGGCCTTGGTGGCGACACTGCCGTGAAGAATGGCTTCGTTGATCGCAGCCAGCGGCCCGACCGCATTGGCCACATCGTTGGCGCCGTGGGCAAAGCTCAGCAACGCCGCCGCGCAAACCAGGGGCAGGGTGAATAGCTGGTTCACGCTGCTCTTGTTGTTGGGCAGGCGAATCACCGCCTTTTTCACGCGTTGAAGTACCAGAACGTAGACGCCCACTGCGGTCAGAAACCCGATCCCGAGCGCCGTCGGAAAACTCACACTCCACAGATGTTTCAGGCCTTTGAGAATGATGTAGGTCGTGAATGCCCAGGCCATCAGCCCGACCAGAAACGGTACCACGCGCTGCGCCGCGGCCATGACATCGGACTCATAGGACACCGTGCGCTTGATCAGGTAGAGGAACCCCGCTGCAATCGCACCGCCCATGACCGGTGAAATGACCCAGCTGGCCGCGATGGAACCCATCGTGGACCAGTTGGCGATGCCGAAGCCTCCGGCGGCAATGCCCGCACCGAGTACGCCTCCAACAATGGAGTGCGTGGTGGATACGGGAGCGCCGAAAGCCGTGGCGGCATTCAGCCAAATTGCGCCGGCGAGCAGTGCGGCTGTCATCAACCAGATGAAGGTATCCGCGTCAGCGATCAACTCGGGATTGATGATCCCTTTCTTGATGGTGCTGACGACATCCCCGCCGGCGATCAAGGCGCCAGCGGCTTCAAAAATGGCGGCCAGCGCAATCGCGCCGCCCAGGGTTAGTGCGCGCGAGCCCACCGCGGGGCCGACGTTGTTGGCGACATCGTTGGCACCAATGTTCATCGCCATATAACCACCGATGACGGCGGCGACGACGAGCATGAAGCCGCCGTTGACTTCGCCGATCATCTGCTGGGCTACCAGGCTGATCAGCACCATGAACAGCAATGCGAATCCCAGGCGTGCGGCTTCACCGCGCCCGAACCGGGTCGCGTTTTCAATCGTATTGATGTCTTTCAGATTCACGGCGTGATCGGTTTCCAGCGTGCGCGAATGATAGCGGCGTGCGCCGCAACAGGGTGGTAGCGAAGTTGGCAAAAAAAAGCCCGGCACAGCGGCCGGGCTTTTTTGTTCGCAGAAATGTTACTTGGCGGCTTTACGCGCAGCCGCTTCTTTGATGACTTCGTCCGCGACGTTCTTCGGACACGGCAGGTAGTGGCTGAACTCCATCGAGAACTGGCCACGGCCGGAGGTCATCGTGCGCAGGTCACCGATGTAACCGAACATTTCGGACAGCGGGACATCGGCCTTGATACGCACACCGGTCGGGCCCGGCTCCTGCGATTTGATCATGCCGCGACGACGGTTCAAGTCACCGATACAGTCGCCCACGTGATCTTCAGGGCTGAAGACGTCCACTTTCATGATCGGCTCGAGCAGCTGCGGGCCGGCTTTCGGAACCGACTGACGATAAGCGGCGCGCGCGGCGATTTCGAACGCAATCGACGAGGAGTCAACCGCGTGGAAGCCACCGTCAACCAGCGTGACCTTGTAGTCCTGCATGGGGTAGCCGGCCAGAACGCCTTCGACGCCCATAACCTTGAAACCTTTGTCGACTGCGGGCCAGAACTCGCGGGGAACGTTACCACCGACAACTTTGGACTCGAAGACATAGCCGGTGCCTGGCTCGCCGGGCTCGATGATGTAGTCGATTTTCGCAAACTGGCCCGAACCACCCGACTGCTTCTTGTGGGTGTAGGAGTCTTCGATCGGCACGGTGATCGACTCGCGGTACGCAACCTGCGGTTTGCCGACGATGACATCCACACCGTAGGTGCGGCGCAGGATGTCGACCTTGACGTCCAGGTGCAGTTCGCCCATGCCGGCCAGAATGGTCTCGCCGGACTCCTCGTCGGTACGAATGGTGAACGACGGATCTTCCTGCGCCATCTTCTGCAGCGCCAGGGCCATCTTTTCGTTGCCGCCCTTGTCCTTCGGTGCGACAGCCATCGAGATCACCGGTTCCGGGAACACCATCGGTTCCAGCGTGGCGGGGTTTTTCGGATCACACAGCGTGTGACCGGTCTGGGTATTTTTCATGCCCAGAACAGCCACGATGTCGCCGGCCTGAGCGGAATCCAGCTCGATGCGGTCGTTGGCGTGCATTTCCACGATCCGGCCGATGCGCTCGGTTTTGCCGGTAAAGGTATTCAGGACCGTGTCACCCTTGGCGATGGTGCCGGAATAGATGCGCAGGAAGGTCAGGGCGCCGTAGCGGTCGTCCATGATCTTGAACGCCAGCGAACGCAGGGGCTTGCTGGGGTCCACGATGGCTTTGCCGCCGGTTTCGTTGCCTTCCAGGTCGACTTCCGGCTGCGGCTCGACTTCGGTCGGGCTGGGCAGGTAGTCAACCACCGCGTCCAGCACCAGCTGGATGCCCTTGTTCTTGAACGAGGAACCGCAGTAGGTGGGGAAGAAGTCGACGGCCAGCGTGCCCTTACGGATGCACTTCTTCAGGTCTTCGACGCTGGGCTCGTTGCCTTCCAGATAGGCTTCCATCAGGTCGTCGTCCTGCTCGACGGCGGTCTCGATCAGCTTTTCGCGCCATTCTTCGGCTTTGGCCTGCATGTCGGCCGGAATGTCGACGATTTCGTAGTTCATCGGGTCGCCGGAGGCATCCCAGATCCACGCCTTCATGGTCAGCAGATCTACAACCCCCTTGAACTCGTCTTCCTCGCCAATCGGCAGAGTCATGACCAGCGGGGTGGCGGCGAGCACATCTTCAACCTGCTTGACCACGCGGTAAAAGTTGGCGCCCAGGCGGTCCAGCTTGTTGACGTAGATGATGCGCGATACGTTGGCATCGTTGGCGTAACGCCAGTTGGTTTCGGACTGGGGCTCTACACCGCCGGAACCGCAGAACACGCCCACACCACCGTCAAGCACTTTCAGCGAACGGTACACCTCAATGGTGAAGTCCACGTGTCCGGGGGTGTCGATGATGTTGAAGCGGTGATCTTTCCAGAAGGTGGATGTGGCCGCGGACTGAATCGTGATGCCGCGCTCCCGTTCCTGCTCCATGAAGTCGGTGGTGGCTTCACCATCATGCACTTCACCCATCTTGTGGATCTTGCCGGTGAGGCTGAGGATGCGTTCCGTCGTGGTGGTCTTGCCCGCATCCACGTGGGCGAAGATGCCGATATTCCGGTATTTGCTAAGGTCGGTCATGATGATGTCGGTAATGGCCGTAAATAAAAGTGGGCCGCGAACGCGGGAGCGATCACGGCGCGGTTAAGAAAGCGGTATCTGACAGGTGCCAGAATAACCTCGCATTCTATCACGGGAATGCGGACTCTCCAGCGCAAATTATTCGTACCCTCTTGCATCGGATGAAGCGAACCCGGGTTGTCATATTTCCGTGGGGGTAATCCGTCTATCCTTGGCGCCATGACAGAGATAGCAGACTTGCGCTGGGGGCACTTCGACCATTTTCCGGAGACTCGGCAGGCGTGAATCGTGAAGCGTTATGGCTGATCGTCCGCACCGAAGGAGCGCGCATTGCCCTGGTGTTGATCACCGGGATTGCGCTGGGTGCGGTCTGGGCGACGGTGCAAACCGGTTTGATGGTTGCGCTGCTGGCGCTCCTGGGACATCACCTGATGGCCGCCGCGCGTTTGCGGGTGTGGCAGCTGTCTCCCAAGAAGTACGACCTCCCCAGCGGCAACGGCCTGTGGCGGGAGATCTACGATGGCGTGATCGCTCGCTACAAGCAGGCCCGCAAAAGGAAGAAGCGCCTGGCGAGCATCGTCAAGGAGTTCCGGGCATCGACCAACGCGCTCCCCGATGCCGCAGTGGTTCTGGACGAACAGTGCCGAAACGTCTGGTTCAACCCGGCTGCCAGCCGGTTGCTGGGTCTGCTGGCCAAGCGCGACATGGGGCAACGAATCTCCAACCTGATTCGGCACCCGGCATTTCAGAGTTACCTGCGTGAGCCGGATGACGGCTCGCTGGGGGTCGAGATCCCCGGCACGGTGGATGCGGAGCAAACCTTGTGGGTACGCCTGGTTCCGTACGGGCATGACCAGCGGTTGCTGATCGCGCGTGACATCACGGATCGCAAGCGCATGGAGCAGATGCGGCGTGACTTTGTCAGCAACGCCTCGCACGAGTTGCGGACGCCCTTGACGGTGATCAGCGGTTACCTCGAACTCATGGTGGGTGACGCGGCCAGCGGGACGGAAAGCATCAGCAGCTGGGCGGATCCGCTGCAACAGATGCAGCGCCAGTCCGAGCGTATGGAGCACATCATCCTCGACATGCTCAAGTTGGCCCGGCTCGAAGGGGCCGCACGGAGCGCCGACTTTGAAGCGATTGACATGAAACGCCTGTTGACGGATGCCGTGCGTGAGGCGCGGGATCTGTCGGATGGGCGTCATCAGATCAGCGCCGAGATTGGCGAAAATATCCGGCTCTCCGGCATGCCTCTGGAGATTCAGAGTGTGGTCGGGAATTTGCTGTCCAATGCGGTGCGTTACACGCCGGATGGCGGCAAGATTCAGCTGCGCTGGTTCGCCGAAAGCGGTCACCCGGTCATCGAGGTGGAAGACACCGGTATTGGGGTTTCTGCGCGTGATATTCCTCGGCTCACCGAGCGCTTTTACCGGGCGGACGTCGCCCGTTCGCGGGAAACCGGGGGGACCGGGCTGGGTCTGGCGATCGTCAAACACGCGCTGGAACGACATGGCGGGCGCCTGGAGATCCGCAGTCAGCCCGGTCAGGGCAGCTGCTTTCGTTGTGTATTTGATCGCCGGGGGCCAAAAGGTCTGTCATAGGCCTGTAACATAAATGTCACATTCGACGGCTATCGTGCAGGCACTTTCATTTTGAATGTCGGTGGAAACCCCATGAAAAAGCTGACCGCTGGTGCAGCATTGTTCGCTCTTTCGCTGTCCGCTCTGCCATTGACGGCAGCGGCGACTGACGTCGATCCCAACCTGCCGAACTACGCCAAGGCTTCTGGCGTATCTGGAACCCTGTCCAGCGTCGGTTCGGACACGCTTGCTAACCTGATGACATTGTGGACTGAAGGTTTCAAGAAGACCTACCCGAATGTCAACATCCAGGTGCAAGCTGCAGGCTCGAGCACCGCGCCGCCAGCATTGACCGAAGGTACCGCGAACTTCGGTCCGATGAGCCGCATGATGAAGGACAAGGAAATCGAGGCGTTTGAAACCCGTTTTGGCTACAAGCCTACGGCGATCGGTGTGGCGATTGACGCCCTGGCGGTCTACGTCAACAAGGACAACCCGATCGAATCCATGTCGATCGAACAGGTTGATGCCATCTTCAGTTCGACCCGTAAGTGCGGCGCCATCAGCGACATTCAGCAATGGGGCGATCTCGGCATGTCCGGTGACTGGGCGAAAAAGCCAATCCAGCTGTACGGCCGTAACTCGGTATCCGGCACCTATGGCTACTTCAAGAAAGTGGCGTTGTGCAAGGGTGACTTCAAGAATGGCGTCAACGAGCAGCCAGGCTCGGCGTCAGTGGTGCAGAGCGTAAGTACCGGCCTGAATGCCATTGGCTATTCCGGAGTCGGTTACCGGACGTCGGGCGTGCGCGGGATCGCGCTGTCCAAGCAAGCGGGCGGCAAGGCTTACGAGCCGACTGCAGAAAACTCCGTTAACGGCAATTACCCGCTGGCGCGCTTGCTCTACGTGTATGTGAACAAGCACCCGAACGAGCCGGTGTCACCCCTGGTGCGTGAATTCATCACGTTGGTGCTGTCCAAGCAGGGGCAGGAAATCGTGCTGAAGGACGGCTACGTTCCGTTGCCGGCCAAGCTGGCGGCTCGTGAACTGGCCAAGCTGGATTGATTTGATTCAACAGCGGCGCTCGCGCGCTGCATCTATTGCACGCCCCTTCGAGGGGCGTGTTTTTTGGGGAAAATTGTGAAAAAGAAAGTATTGATGGCCGTCGCGTCGGCGGGGATGGTTGCCAGCAACGTGGCGCTGGCGGACCCAGACATTCCGCATGTCTATGGTCGTGCGGACATGTCAATCCAGTCCACCTCGGTGGGTGGCGGCTCATCCGTCATCACCACGGAAAGCAACAGGTCACGGCTGGGTTTTCACAACACGCATGCCTTGTCCGACACGCTGGAGGTGTTCTACCGGCTCGAGTACGAGATTACCTTTGATGAGCGCCTGCGCTCCAGTAACAAAGGTTTCATGCGCGGCCGTAACAGCTTCGTTGGTCTGCGCAATGAGCTGGGTGAGATCTACCTGGGCATGACCGATACGCCGTTCAAAGACGCCGACAAGAAAATCGACCTGTTCAGCGATGTGTTCCTGTCGGATATCGAGTACTTGATGGCGGGGCAGGATCGCGTTTCCGACATGATAAATGTTGGCGTCAATCTGCCGGCTGGACTGAAGTTTCGTGCGGCCCTGATACCTGGAGAAGGGCCTGCCGACGAAGAGAGCAAAGATGCTGTAGGCGGTGAGAACGCCACTAATATTGCGGATGCCTTGTCGATGTCTCTGGGGGGCAAGGCGGCGGGAGTCGTCTGGGCATTGGCATACAACAATGACGTGCTGGACCGTGAGCTGGTGCGTGCCAGCGCCCACACCGATGTTGGCCCGCTGCACGTGGGCGCTCTGGTGCAGTATGGCGGGGCCGTGTCGGTACCGGCGGACGAGGGTATCGCTTACACCGTTAGTGGGTCCTACGACTTCGACGGCGTGAATGTCATCAAATTGCAGTACTCCTTCGCTGAAAATGACATGCTTGCCGATGTGGCACGTGATATCGATGATGACGGCGTGAATGACGTTCAGGACGCACAGCTGTTCACGGTGGGTTACGACCGGGTTCTGGCGAAGACCACCAAGCTGTATGCGTTCTATACGCAACGTGTTGTCAGTGATGCCGAAGACGAGGAGTACGCTACCTTCGGGTTGGGTGTCCGTCACGATTTCGGCAAGAAGAAATAAAACTCACCTGTTGTTGGCCCCGATGATCGGGGCCAACGCCAACGACACCTGATCCATGAACCAACCGGCTGCAGCTTCGCTCTCCGAAATCACCCCGCGCGCCCGCCTGCGCTATTTGTTGGATCGCCTGGCAACCGGCGGTGTGACCTTTGGCGGGCTCGGCGTGATCTTCGCGGTGGTGCTCATCTTCTTTTATCTGCTCTGGGTGGTGCTGCCGCTGTTTTTTCCGGCCAGCCTGACGCCACTGGCGCAGTATCTGGCTCCAGGGAGTGCGGCGCCCTCGTTGTACTACGCGATGGAAGAGCAGGGCGAGCAAGGGCTGCGTATCAGCGCGGACGGCCAAGCGACTTTCTTTGACCTGAACAGTGGCACAGTGAGTCAGACCCTCTCTCTGGGAGCGCCGCTCACCGCGGTGACCGAGGTGGATGTTCACCGGGGCAATCTGGCCGCGTTGACTGCTACCGGTTCCGTGGTCCGTTTCGATCACCGTTACAAGTTGAGCTACCCCAAGGGCGATGAACGGGTCATAACGGCCCGGCTGGAGTTTCCCTACGGCGAGGAGGGCTTTGCGGTCGCCACTGGCCAGACGCTTGCGGTCCGTGACAGCGATGACAAGCTGGTGATCGCCGTCGGGGACCAGCAGTCGGTGCATCTTGTGGGATACCGGAAATCCACCAGCTTCCTGGATGATGCGATACAACTCGACGAGGTCGGTCGGGTCACTCTCCCGATTACCGGGAAAGTGGACCAGATCATCATCGACCCGTTGATGGAGTGGCTCTACGTCATCGACTACCAGAGGGCTCAGCTGTATGCGTTCTGGATAAAGCAGCCAGCGACACCCCGGCTGAACGAAACGGTCGGGCTTACGGCAGACGGGGTGCCGACAGTCGCTGCAGGCATGCTCGCCGGCGGCATCAGCCTGCTTACGGCGGCGGCGGATGGTGAGATCACGCAATGGTTTCCTATCCGCAACACGGAAGGCCTGTATCGCCTGCAGAAGGTGCGCAGCTTTGCCGATGCACAGGGCCAGGCGGCCGCGGCGCTGATCTTTGAGGAGTCCCGGCGCAGTTTCGCCACGCTGAACCGTAGTGGCGATCTGGAGCTGTTCCATGCCACCTCGGAGGCGCGGGTGGCGCAGGAGCAGATGCCGATTTCGGATCTGGTACGTGGCAGCCTCTCTCCACGCGCTGATCGGCTGCTGGTTGAGTCCGGCGAGCGCCAGATCGCGGTACTCGAAGTGGACAATCCGCACCCGGAAATTTCCTGGAAAGCTCTCTGGGGCAAGGTCTGGTACGAAAACTACCAGGAGCCGGAGTACCTCTGGCAGTCATCGGCGGCGAATAGCGATTTCGAGCCGAAATACAGTCTGTCACCGCTGTCGTTCGGTACCCTGAAAGCTGCGTTCTACGCGATGCTGTTTGCCGTGCCGCTGGCATTGGCGGGGGCCGTGTTCACGGCTTACTTCATGGCGCCGGGTCTGCGCCAGATCGTCAAGCCGACCATTGAGGTGATGGAAGCGCTGCCCACCGTGATTCTGGGTTTCCTTGCCGGTTTGTGGTTGGCGCCGTTTATCGAAAACTACCTGCCCGGGATTTTCCTGATGGTGGTCTTCTTGATCCTCGCTATGCCGCTCACTGGCTGGATCTGGTTCAACGCCCCGGCAAGCTTGCGAAACCGGGTGCCAGATGGCTGGCAGCCCGGCATTCTTGTCCTGCCCCTGTTGCTCGCTGGTGCCGCAGCTCTGCTGCTCTCGCAGCCTGTTGAGATGGTGTTTTTTGATGGCAACATGCCGCAATGGCTGACCAACCAGATGGGGATCAACTATGACCAGCGCAACTCACTGGTTGTCGGGCTGGCGATGGGGTTTGCGGTAATTCCGACCATCTTTTCGATTGCCGAAGACGCTGTTTTCGGCGTGCCCAAACACCTGTCGCAGGGATCGCTGGCGCTGGGGGCTACACCCTGGCAGACGCTGATCCGGGTCGTCATCCCGACGGCCAGTCCGGGGATATTTTCCGCCCTGATGATCGGTATGGGGCGCGCGGTAGGCGAAACAATGATCGTGCTGATGGCCACCGGGAATACACCGATTATGGACTTCAACATCTTCGAAGGTTTCCGTACGTTGAGTGCCAATATCGCTGTGGAAATGCCGGAATCGGAAGTGGGCAGTACACACTTCCGGATTCTGTTCCTCGCAGGGCTGGTGCTGTTCATGTTCACCTTCGTGTTCAACACCCTGGCGGAAGTGATTCGCCAGCGTCTGCGCTCGAAATACAGCTCGCTCTGAGGATAGGACCATGGAAAACACCCAACCGGACCTCCGTGGCGCGCAGGACAGCGGTTTTCGCGCTTGGTGGAAAGACGGCGACCCGTGGATCTGGATGACCGGCGGTGGCGTGGCCATCAGTGTGTTGCTGGTTGTCGGTTTGCTGGCGCTGATCACCGTTCGCGGGCTGGCGCATTTCTGGCCGGCAGACGTGGTTCAAGGGATTTATCAAGCCCCGGGCGACGAGCCCATGCCGGTGCTCGCCGAGATCCGCAGTCGTGAAGACGCTAGCGCCGCGCGGCTGAAATCGGCCGGTCTGTCCGTGGATGATGGGCAGGAGATCTACGAGCGGTTGCTGCTGCGGGTGGGCAACCGCGACCTCTATGGCAGCGATTTTCGCTACGCCCTCAACGACTGGCTGGTCGAGCGTGAATACCCGGAGACGGTTACGGTCTGGGAACGCCTGGAATGGGGCAATCTCATCGGGTTTCTGGTGGACGTGCGTGAATCCGGGGAGGTTGTTGCCACCGGCGACGCGGCCTGGGAGGCATTCCAGACGCGCCAGCAGCGGATCCTCGACCTGCGCAAAGAAATGCATCACCTGGAGAAGGTGGAAATCGGTCGCATTAACTATGAGCTTGAACGCCTGCGGCTGAAGCGGCGCGGCCTGGAACTCGATCAGAAATTGACCGCCGAGCGTGACGCTGCCATTCGTGCCAAGGAGGCCGATTTTCAGGCGGAATACCAGGAGCTGGAGAAGCAGCTGGTCGCCCTGCACGAAAACATGGCACGTGATGCTATCCGGGTCGAGGTTGCGACAGGTGAACAGCTTACGGTGCCACTGGCAAAAATCGTCCGGGGCTATCGGCCCAATGCCATGGGGATATTCGCCAAGCTGGCGTTCTATTTTTCCAAGGCCTGGGAGTTTGTTTCCGACGAGCCGCGGGAGGCGAATACCGAGGGCGGTATTTTTCCGGCAATTTTCGGCACCGTCATGATGGTGCTGTTGATGTCGGTATTCGTGACGCCATTCGGCGTGGTCGCGGCACTGTACCTGCGCGAGTATGCCAAGCAGGGGTTCGTCACCCAGACCATTCGGGTGGCGGTGAACAACCTCGCCGGGGTTCCATCCATCGTCTACGGGGTATTCGGCCTGGGGTTCTTCGTCTATTTCCTTGGGGGGTCGATTGATGAATTGTTTTTCCCCGAGGCTCTGCCGAACCCGACATTTGGCACCGGGGGGTTGCTCTGGGCCAGTTTGACACTGGCGATCCTGACGCTGCCCGTTGTTATCGTTGCAACTGAAGAAGGCCTGGCGCGGATCCCCCGTGCGGTGCGCGAAGCCAGTCTGGCACTGGGCGCGACTCGGGCTGAAACGCTGTGGCGCGTGGTGTTGCCGATGTCCAGCCCGGCCATGATGACCGGGTTGATCCTGGCCGTTGCCCGTGCTGCTGGCGAAGTGGCTCCGTTGATGCTGGTGGGGGTGGTCAAACTGGCGCCTTCGTTGCCTCTGGATGGCAACGTGCCTTTCCTGCATCTGGATCGAAAGTTCATGCACCTGGGCTTTCATATTTATGACGTCGGTTTCCAGAGCCCCAATGTGGAAGCCGCCCGTCCGCTGGTTTACGCGACCGCGCTGTTGTTGGTGCTGGTCATCATCCTGTTGAATCTTTTCGCCGTGCGGGTCCGTAATCGCCTGCGGGAAAAGTACCGTGCACTTGAGCATTGATCCCATGAGTCAGACCGCAACCGCCAAACCGACGATGAACATGAGCACCCTGCGCGCAGGCACGAAGTCCCGCAGCATGGCCGACGAAGATATTGCGCTTCAGGTCAAGGGCCTGAATCTGTTCTATGGTCAGAAACAAGCTCTGCAGAACGTGTCGATGGATATCGCCAGCAAGCGCGTAACGGCATTCATCGGGCCGTCCGGCTGCGGTAAGTCCACCTTGCTGCGCTGCTTTAACCGGATGAATGATCTGGTGGACGGTGTCCGAGTCGATGGCCGTCTGGAATTGCATGGCAAGAACATCTTTGACAAGGATGTGGATGTCGCCACCTTGCGCCGCCGGATCGGCATGGTGTTCCAGAAGCCGAACCCGTTTCCCAAGAGCATCTACGAGAACGTGGCGTATGGACTGCGTCTGGCGGGTATCAACAAGAAGCGTGAATTGGACGAGACCGTCGAGTGGGCGCTACGCGGGGCGGCGTTGTGGGATGAGGTCAAGGACCGTCTGGAGGACAACGCGCTGGGCATGTCCGGTGGTCAGCAGCAGCGTCTGGTGATTGCCCGTGCGATTGCCGTCAAGCCCGAGGTCTTGCTGCTCGACGAGCCGGCATCCGCGTTGGACCCCATCTCCACGCTCAAGATCGAAGAGCTGATCAACGAACTCAAAGATCAGTACACCATCGTGATCGTGACCCACAATATGCAGCAGGCGGCTCGGGTTTCGGATTACACCGCATTCATGTATCTCGGCGAGTTGATCGAGTTTGGTGACACCGACACACTGTTCACCAACCCGGACAAGAAACAGACCGAAGACTACATCACCGGCCGTTATGGCTAAATTTAACCCCAACATCACCTTCAGCGGAGATCCGCATCATGGCTAGTGCAGCGCCGGAAAATTACAAACGCCATATCTCGGAGCGCTTCAACGCGGAGCTGGAGGACATGCGTCAGCGGGTGCTGGCGATGGGCGGTCTGGTGGAACAACAGGTCGCCGATGCCGTAATGGCTCTGCTAACGCTGGACAACGATTTGGCGCGCGACGTGATTGAGCGCGATCACCGCGTCAACGGAATGGAAGTGCATATCGACGAGGAATGCAGCCGGATTCTTGCCCGGCGCCAGCCTGCGGCCAGCGATCTGCGCCTGATCATGGCCTGCATCAAGACCATCACCGACCTGGAACGGATTGGTGACGAAGCCGAACGGGTTGCCATCATGGCGATGGACCTGGCCAAACTGGATATGCCCCGAGGCCCGCATTTCGAGGTGGAAACGCTGGGTAAACGTGTGGGAGAGATGCTGCACAATGTGCTCGATGCCTTCGCCCGGATGGATGCCGAGGCGGCGGTGGAGGTGACCCAGGTTGATGAGAAGGTCGACCGCGAGTACGAGGCCATTCTGCGCCAGTGCATCACCTTCATGATCGAAGATCCGCGTTCGATCAGCCGGGTGCTGGATATCGTCTGGTCGATCCGTTCGCTGGAGCGTATCGGTGATCATGCCCAGAACATCGCGGAATACATCGTCTACTTTGTCCACGGCAAAGATATTCGCCACGTCGAGACCGAGGACTACATCGACGAGTTGGGCGGAGAAGTCAGCAACGACGAATAGGCTGATGTGACAATAGCGCCACAACCTGTAAACGGAAGACCTGTGAGCGCCTCATTGACCATGCACAAGCACGATGATCGCATCGTGCTCGAGCCCATCATCCCTGCAACCGCGTGTGTCATCTGGCTGCACGGATTGGGCGCAGATGGCTCCGATTTCGTGCCCATCGTTCCCGAGCTGGACCTGCCCGATGATGCAGCGATCCGCTTCGTCTTTCCGCACGCTCCGGTGCAGCCGGTGACGATCAACCGCGGCATGAAAATGCGCGCCTGGTTCGACATCCTCAATCTGGGGTCACTTGATCTGCAGGACGAACCCGGCATTCAGGTTTCGGCGCAGCGGGTTCGGGATTTGATTGCGCAGCAGAATGCCGCCGGCATCCCGAGCAACAAGATCGTTCTGGCCGGGTTTTCCCAGGGCGGGGCGATCGTCCTGCATGCGGCAACCCGCCATGATGAATCTCTGGCCGGTATTTTGGCGTTGTCGACCTTTCTGCCAGTGCATACCAAGCTTGCAACAGAGAAGGGCGAGGCCAATCAGGCGATTCCCATTCTGATGTGTCACGGCAGCTTCGACCCGGTATTGCCGATGCAGCTGGGGGCCTGGAGCCGGGATGTGCTGCAGGCCGAAGGTTACGCCGTGGACTGGCGTGAGTATCCGATGCAGCATCAGGTTTGCCCGCAGGAAATCGCGGATATCGCCGACTGGCTCAAGGCGCGATTGCTCTAAAGGCACCTTTTACCCGCAAATTTTCTCCCTCGAGGTTGACAATGGTGCAGTGCGGGAATAATGTGACATCAAACACTGGTACATAGAAAGGAGTGTCCTATGTCGATGTCACAAAACGCGGTTCATCCGCAGGAATTGCCGGTTGCGACCCATTGGCCCAAAGGGGCGCCGTTTCCGGTGCGTAAACCGGAACTGGATTTCGCCTCGGGTGGAAAAAACCCGAACTGGTTCGCCAACAACCCGGTGCTGACCCGGCACATGGACACGCTGTCCTCGCTGTTCCCGGATGGCGAGCGGTTCTTTGTAGACGCCGTGCGGGCTTACCAGAAAGAGGTTTCTGATCCCGCGCTGCAAAAGGAAATCCGCGCATTCATCGGGCAGGAAGCGCGGCATAGCGAGCAGCATTCGCACTTCAATGCCACCGCGGGAGATGCCGTCGAGTGGTCCCGCGCGCGTTGCGAGCGGCTGGTGAAGTTCGGCCAGAAGTATCTGCCCAAGCGCATGCAGCTGGCGGCCACCGTCTGCGCCGAGCATTTCACGGCGACCTGGGGCGAGCATCTGCTGCGCCGCAAGGATATCCATGAGACCTATCTCGATAGCGATATGCAGCGGATGTGGTTGTGGCACGCGGTCGAGGAGAACGAGCACAAGACCACCGCGTTCGCGGTCTACAAGGCGATTGGTGGTACCGAGTTCATGCGCATCGCGTCGATGCTGCCGACCACTGCAGTTTTGCTGGGGTACCTGATTATTCCGGCGCACCTGGAAATACTGCGCCGAGATGGCGAACTGGGTAACCTCAAAGCCTGGGCGGAAACGCTCCGGGTCATGCTGGGGCCCCAGGGCTTTTATACGGGGACATTGCGGGACTTCCTGGATTGGTTCAAACCCGGCTTCAAGCCCGAGGACCACGATACCAACGCTTTGCTGGCGGAATGGCGGCAGCGCCTCGGTTTCGATGATACGGGTGCGGAAAGCGCAATCCACTAGTAATTTGCTGGTGCTTACCAGGGTGACAAATGATGAGCAAAATCGACGTAGACGTACTGATTGTCGGGGCCGGGCTATCCGGGATCGGCGCGGCCTGCCACCTGCGGCAGCATTGCAAAGATCAAAGCTTTGCCATCCTTGAGCGGCGTCAGTCCATTGGGGGAACATGGGATTTGTTCCGCTACCCGGGGATCCGCTCCGACTCGGACATGTGCACCTTTGGTTACAGCTTCAAGCCCTGGAACGAACCCAAGGTGCTCGCCGATGGTCCTTCCATCCGCAATTACATTCACGATGCGGCGCGGGAATACGACGTCGAAAAGCACATTCACTTCGGCCGCAAGGTGACCCATGCCAGCTGGTCCACTGCGGAGGGGTGCTGGACGCTAACCTCGACCGACGAGGCCGGAGGCGACATTCAGAAGCACCGCGCACGGTTCGTCATCAATGCCAGTGGCTATTACAACTACGATCAGGGTTATACGCCGGATTTCCCGGGAGTCGAGTCGTTTGGCGGTGCCGTCATTCACCCGCAACACTGGCCGGAAGACCTGGACTACGCCGGGAAAAAGGTCGTGGTCATCGGTAGCGGTGCGACGGCGATCACCTTGGTACCTTCAATGGCGGGCAAGGCGGCGCACGTGACCATGCTGCAGCGTTCACCCACCTACGTGATGAGTGTTCCCAGCGTGGACCCGGTGACAACCCGTCTGCAGCGTTTTCTGCCGGAGAAGGTGGCCTACGGGCTGGCGCGTGCGCGCAACATCGGTTTGCAGCGCTTCCTCTATCGCGTGGCGCGCAGTCGCCCGCAGGCTGTACGCCGATTCCTGCGGATGGCGACACGTCGCCAGCTGGGCGACAAAGTCGACATCAAGCACTTCTCGCCGCACTACAACCCCTGGGATCAGCGCTTGTGCGTGGTGCCCGAGGGCGATCTGTTCAAGGCGCTCAAGCGGGGAACGGCCTCCATCATCACCGATGAAATCGCCACCTTTGATGCCAGTGGCATTCAATTGAAATCGGGCGAACACCTGGACGCCGATATCATCGTGACGGCCACCGGACTCAACATCCAGATGTTTGGCGGGGCCAGCGCCGATGTCGACGGGCAGGAAGTGCACCTCAAGGATTGCATGATGTACCGCGGCTGCATGGTCGAAGGGTTGCCGAATCTCACGGTGATTGCCGGGTATACCAACGCGTCCTGGACGCTGAAAGCCGATCTGGTCAACGAATACACCTGCCGCCTGATCAAGCACATGCAGCGTAAGAATTACGCCATGGTCGTGCCGCCGCGGCAGGCGGAAGGGCGTTTGGAGGATACCGTGATGGGGAGCTTGGCATCCGGTTACGTGCAGCGCGGTGCCGACCAGTTGCCGCGTCAGGGGCGTGATGCTCCCTGGAAGTTGATGAATGACTACCTGCGCGACATTCCCACACTGCGTTATGGACGAATAGAGGACGGCGTGCTGGAGTTCCGTCGCCCGCGAACCGGAACTTCTGCGCTCAAGCCCGTCGCTGCCGCTGTGACCCAGGCGGCTTAGCGCAGTCCACCGGCTTCAAGTCGGCGGGAAATCCTTGCTCTGTGAGACCATTCGCGAAGGTTTGGCATCACAGAGTTCATGGCGAAACGACCGACACCCAAAAAGGTCATCCTGGGGTTGCTGCACGCCGGTGAAAACCGGCCCTTGAGCGTGCGCGACGCCATTCGTGCGTGTTCGCTGTTCGAGCTGACGGAGAACAATGTTCGAGTCACGCTGGTGAGGCTGTCCTCCGACGGGCTGATCCAGAGCCCGGAGCGCGGGATGTACGTGCTGGGGCCCGCGGCGCAGGATATGGCCGGTGATTTGGCCGGCTGGCGACAGGCACTGGAACGGTTGCAGGATTGGCGTGGCGGGTGGCTGATGTTGCTGTCGGGTTCGGCGCTGAGCACCGACCGTGGCGAGAAAAAGCGCCGACTGCGTGCCATCGCGATGACCGGCATGCGCGAACTTCAGCCGGGTGCGTGGGTGCGGCCCGATAATTTGCTCGGTGGGGTCGAGGCGCTGCGCGAGCGTCTGTGGCGGCTCGGGTTGCCGCGGGACACGCTGGTGTTTCATGCCAGCGCTTTAGATGCCGACGCCGACGCACAGGCGCGCCGCTTGTGGCCGGCACGGGAATTGACCGAGAGCTACCTGCAGCAAACCCGGTTTCTGCAGGAGTGGTTGCAGCGCTGGCCGGCTATGGATCCGGAAGAGGCTGCCCGGGAGTGTTACCTCTACGGAACGGATGCGATCCGTCGGGTGGTATTCGATCCGTGGCTGCCGGAATCCATGGTAGATGCGCAGGCGCGGGCCGAATTTTTCAACACGGTGCTGGAATACGACCAGACCGGACAGCGTATTTGGCAGGACCTGTTCGATAACGAGACTGCAATGCCGATGGATGCGGGGAACGCTTTGTAGCCGCGGATGATCCTTGGTCGTGGCAGACCGGATAAAATGCGGCTTTATCCCCTGGTTTCGCCATCATGCCCTTGACGTCCTCACAGCGACGTGAACTTCGCGCCCGCGCACATACCCTGAACCCGGTTGTGCAAACCGGCGGCAAAGGCCTGACCGATGCGGTAACGCAGGAGGTCGAGGCGGCTCTCGCAGCGCATGAGCTGATCAAGGTGCGCTTTCCGGGCATGGAGCGTGAGGACCGCAAGGCCGCAGCGGCGCAGCTGAGCAAGCAGACGCGCTCGGAAATCGTGGGCGAAATCGGCGCGATTGCGATTCTGTATCGCGCCAAACCGGTCAAACCCGAAGCGGCAAGCAGACCGAAAACCGCTGCAAAACCCGGGCGCAAACCGGTCGGCCGGGGCGAGTCGCGTGGCGGGCCAGCGAAGGTGCCGGGGCGACGTGGACCCGGTGCGGCCTCGCGTCGCGGTGGTGATCGTAGTCCCTGGAAGTCATGACAATCTGCCTGACCACATTCGCCCGGCGTCGGTTATTTCCCAACGAGAGCCGCCGCAACACGATTCAGGACATCACCGCGACCGAGTTCGAGCGTTACCTGAACGAGCATGAGCCGGCGTTTGTGCTGGACGGCTATGCGCCATTCTGCAAGCTGCATGTTCACCGCAACTGGACCTCAACGCGGTGTGCGACGGTGGAGATCACGGAGCAAAACCAGCACCAGCTGCGCAGTGCCTACGAGGCGCGGTCACGTGAGGAACTTCCGGTCCTGGTGCGCTGGTTTGAGAACGTCGACGTGCCGGTCGCGAACTGGCTCATTCCGATTTTGTACAGCGCCGAGCAGATGGCCAAGGAAGGGTCACCTATCGAGGCAGACTGGGGCGTTGTCGGTTGCTTGTACACGATGGAGCCCCGGGAGACCCCGCTGGCACCCATCACGATACTGCGCAACGCGTTGGGCGTGGAAGAGGGCGGTTCCGATGTGCCAATTGATCGGGACGCCTACGCCCGCAGTGTGGAATTCTGGGATCGTCACGCCAACTGGCGCGGTTAGCCAAGGTTAAGCTTAGCCCGGTATCGCCGCTGTTCTCCCGCCGTCGTACCAAGCTCGTGAGCGATTCACGACCCGCACAATCGACAACATCACAGGCACTTCGATGAGAACCCCGACTACGGTGGCCAGAGCGGCGCCCGAGTCAAATCCGTACAACACGATCGCGGTGGCGACCGCCAGTTCGAAGAAATTGCTGGCGCCAATCAGGGCCGAAGGCCCGGCAATGTTGTGCTTTTCTCCGGCCCAATGGTTGAGCATGTAGCCGGCCGCGGCGATGAAATACACCTGAATCAGAATGGGCACGGCCAGCAACGCGATGATCAGGGGTTGCTCGATGATTTGCCGCCCTTGGAAGCCAAACAGCAGCACCAGCGTGGCCAGCAGCGCGCTGATCGAAAAAGGCTGGATGCGTGCCAGCAGCGTGCTCAGTGCACTTTCGCATTTTTTCAGCGCCATGGCGCGTAGCGCCTGGCCGATGATCAGTGGCACGACAACGTAAAGGCCCACAGAGAACAGCAGCGTGGACCACGGCACCGTAATCGCTGCCATCCCGAGCAGCAGGCCGACGATTGGGGCAAATGCGAACACCATCACCAGGTCATTCAGTGCAACCTGGCTCAGCGTGAACATGGGGTCGCCTTTGGTGAGCTGGCTCCAGACAAACACCATCGCAGTACACGGGGCGGCACCTAGGAGAATCAGGCCGGCGATGTAGCTATTGATCTGATCGGCGGGGAGCCAGGGGCGAAACACCACGCCGATAAAGATCCAGCCCAACGCTGCCATCGTGAACGGTTTGATCAGCCAGTTGATCGCGAGTGTGATGCTGATGCCCCGCCAGTGCGCGCTGACTTCATGCAATGACGAGAAGTCGATTCTCACCAGCATCGGAATAATCATGAACCAGATCAAAATGGCGACCGGCAGATTGACCTGGGCCACCTCCATCGCTCCGAGAGCGATGAACACATCCGGAAACAGCTGACCGAGGCCAATGCCCACGACGATGCAGGCGGCGACCCACAGGCTCAGGTAGCGCTCGAATATGCTCATGATCGGGTCTCCGGGTAGGGAGTCTGGTTCACGATATGGGCGGCGTGCGCGCGGATTTCATGGTCGGCCATCGCATCCAGATTCAGGCTCGCAAACAGCTCGATGCGTCGTTTGAGCGTCTGAAAAGCATCTTCAAAGGCGCGTGCCTGTTCCTCCGGGTCTTGTACCGCGGCCGGGTCAGGCACGCCCCAATGTCCCGTGGCGGGGTGTCCAGGCCAGACAGGGCAGGGCTCATCGGCGGCGTTGCTGCACACGGTGATGATGAAATCGAAGCGCGGGGAGTCCGGCGTGGTGTAAACATCCCAGCTCTTGCTGCTGAGGCCGGTGGTGGCGATGCCATGCCGCTCCAGCGTGGCCAGCGCCTGCGGGTGTGGGGTGCCGGTCGGCCGGCTTCCGGCGCTATAGGCCTGTAGCTTGCCCAGGCCAATCGTGGGGTGGTTGGCGGCGGCTTCCGCGAGCAGGGAGCGGGCGGAGTTGCCGGTGCACAGAAACAGGATGTTATGGCGCTGAGACATGAGGTATTAGAGGGGGTGAGTCGTATCCGCCGGCGATGCGCAACGGCTCAGTGGTTCGAGGCAATACTGGCCTTCGCAGCAGTTTTCCATCAGAAAACCCATCAGGTCCTGCATTTTTTCGAAGTTGGGCTGGTAGTACACAAAACGGCCTTCCTTGCGTCGCGTCAGCAGATTCTGGTTCCACAGTTCTTTGAGGTGAAAGCTGATCGTAGGCTGGCTGATGCCGATGGCTTCGACCAGGTCGCCCACACAGAGGCCATTCGGGGCAGACGCAACAAGTGTGCGAAAGATGCGCAGGCGATTAAGGTCTGACAGCGCGGCCAGCTGCTGGGCGGCTAAAGAAATATCCATAAATGTAAATGTATAGATATAGAAAACCGGATGCAATGGGCGAACCCAAGTTTCACGCGGGGGCGGACTCAGATCAGGAGGCGATCCACCTTGGCCGCACAGATGAAATCGTTATGCGTCACGCCACCTACGGCATGAGTCTGCCAGGTCATCTCCACGCTGTTGTAGCCGAAGCTGATATCCGGGTGGTGGTTTTCGCGGTTGGCGATAAAGGCCACTGCATTCAAGAACGCCATGGTCTGGTAGTAATTCTTGAAGTTGAACGTGGCCACCAGCGCCTTGCCATCGTCGCGCGGCGCCCAGCGCTCGTTCAACTGGCTCATCAGCGTCTGAATTTGTGCGCGGTCCAAAGCGCTTCCGATGCCTTCGCAGGCCTCGCAATGGGCTTCATGCAGGTCACTCATCGCGGTTGTCTCCCGTGGGGTCAATCTCAAAGCCGATTGACAACGTATCATGTGTCGCCATGAAAAACGCACTCAACCTTGTCTGGCTGGATCTGGAGATGACCGGGCTTGATCACGCTAATAACGTGATCATCGAAATTGCCTCCATTGTCACGGATTCCGAACTCAATATTCTTGCGGAAGGGCCGAATATCGCTATCCATCAACCGGATTCGGAATTGGCGAAGATGGATGAGTGGTGCACCAATACGCATGGCGCTACCGGTTTAACGCAGCGGGTACGCGAGAGCCAGATTGACCTGGCGCAGGCGGAAACCGATACCCTGGCATTCATTTCCCAATGGGTCGACCCGGGGCAGTCCCCGATGTGCGGCAATTCGATCGGAACGGATCGCCGCTTTCTGCTGGAATATATGCCGCGGCTGGAAGGCTATTTCCACTATCGAAACGTGGATGTCAGCACGCTCAAGGAATTGGCGCGTCGTTGGGCACCTAGTGTCTATTCCTCTTTTAACAAGGAAGGCACGCATCTGGCGCTGGATGATATCCGTGAATCGATTGATGAGCTGCGGTTCTACCGGCAACAGTTTTTAGCGCCGGATTTTCGCGGCGCATAAAAAAACGCCGGCGAGAAGGCCGGCGTTTTCGGGTGTTTCGCTTGTGCGATCAGATAGCCAGTGACTCCAGCGAGCCACCCGCGGCCAAATGCGCTTCCACCCACTTTGGTTTGCGGCCGCGGCCGGACCATGTGTTTGCGGCGTTTTTCGGGTCGCGATACTTGGGGGCCACCTTGGAGCCCTTGCCACCGCTTGCCCGCGTCCGCGGTAGGTCTTCCCAGGTCATGCCGTTCTCGGCCAGTATTCCGCGAATCTGGTCGATGACCTTTTTGCGTTCTTCAACACGGCGAGCCTCAATGGTTCCATCAATGGAAGCACGCAGCTGCTCGAGTTCCTTGGCGGAGAGTTTAGAAATATCCACACTCATTAGTATTGTCCCTGATTAGTTATATACGGGGCCTTATGAATCAACCCACTGCAGATAAAATAAATCATGCACGCCGTTTCTGCAATTTACCACTGCTATTCGCGGTGATGAAAGGGACCAAGAGCCGGGTGTTTAAAGGCCGGCTTTCGTAAACTGGCGAATACCCGGCGTTAATTCGGGTGCCGAATTAAATACCGGGCCAAAGCAGGGAGCAGTAGTATGGCGCCCAGCATATTGGCCAGAAACATAAAGGTCAGCAGAATACCCATGTCGCGCTGGAACTGCAGGTCGGAAAATAGCCAGGTAATCACACCCAGAGAAAGTGCGATGCCCGTGAATACAATGGCTTTCCCCGTTTGGCGCAAGGTGTTGATCCAGGCGAGCTCCAACTTTTGACCCGCTTTGAGGTGTTCTTCGAGCACCGAGTACGAGTAGATGCCAAAGTCGATGCCGATGCCCACCGCGAGTGCGGTGACGGGCAGGGTCGCGACCTTGAGGCCGATTTCCAGGTAGGCCATCACGGCATAAGCCAGGAATGACACCACGGCGAGCGGGCCCATCACGCAAAAAAGTGAACCGATCGTGCGATAGGAAAGCCAGCACATCAGCCCGACCGCGGCATATACCCAGAGCAGCACCGGCTTTTCCTCGGCGGCGATGACATCGTTGGTGGCGGCCATGACGCCCACATTGCCGCCGGCAAGCTCAACCGTGATCCCGGCATCTGCTGGCAAAGAATCCCGAAACCGGATCACCGTATCTGTAACCCGGTTGATCGTTTCTGCGCGGTGATCCTGGGTAAAGACCAAGATCGGCATCACCGAGCAGTCCGGGTTTTGCAGGCCCGTAGCGCTGGGAATGGGGGAAATGAGCTGAACAATTGCGTATCGATTGCGGGGTAGCGCCAACCACTGCGGGTTCCCTTCGTTCCATGCTGTACGCACGCTTTTGGCCACCTGCGGCAACGACAAAACCGAATCCACGCCGGGCGTGTTGCGCAGGTGCCAGGCCAATCGGTCCATCTGCTCAAGCGTGGTGTATTCGATACACGCCTGCGGCTGTGCTTCGATGAATACCTTGAGCACATCGACACCGATCGCGAAATTGTCGACGATCTGGGTCGAGTCCTGGTTGTAGCGTGAATCGGGTCGCAGCTCGGGGACGCCGGCATGGAAATCCCCGATGCGCAGCCCCTGGCCGACGTAGAGCGCCCAGCCGAGCAACACGGCGCCAAGGGTGATGGCGAGCGGTGCGGTCCGGGGGCGCGTGACCTGGGCCAATACTCGCCAGACGCGCTCGCCCAGGGCCTCGCGCCATTCCAGTTTGCGTCGGTAAGCCTGGCGGTCTGGCAGCTTGACCAGCGTGAGCAGGATCGGCATCAGCCATTTGTTGGTGACGATGATCGCTGCCATGCCAAAAGCCGCGTTGATCGCCATTTCCTGAATGATGCGAATGTCAATCAGGGCAATGGTGGCGAAACCGAACACATCGGTCATCAGCGCCGCGGTGCCGGGAATGGCAACGCGACGAAACGAGCCGATCGCTGCGTCCAGCGATGACTTGTCGGAGGTGGTGACCTCATCGGCCCAGGCGTTCACCATCTGAATGCCATGCTCGACGCCGTTCGCGAGCACCAGGAAGGGCACCAGAATGGCGAAGGGGTCCAGGCCGAAACCGGCCAGATGCAGCAATCCGAATTCCCAGATGACGGCGATGATCGAGCAACCCAGAGGGAGCAGGCTTAGCCGCCAGGAGGCGCTGTATACCCGCAGCAACAGCGCGGTCAGCAGCAGCGCGATGCCGAAGTACAGGACCACCTCGGTGGCGGCCCGGGCGACCTTGCCGACCACCATCGCAAAGCCGATGATGTGGACGGACATCTGCGGGTCTTCAAAACGGGCACGGATCATCTCCAATTCCCGCTCGACCGCACGGTAATCCAGCTTTTCGCCGGTCACCGGATCGTGCTCCAGCAACTCGGCGACGATCATGGCGCCGCGCTGGTTCTCAGCCACCAAACGACCGATGACACCGGCCTTGCCGACATTGGCGCGAATGGTGGCAAACATCTCTTCGCTGGGCGTGTAGTTGCGCGGGATCACGTCGCCGCCAGCGATGCCACTTTCCGTGATTTCGATATAGCGAACGCCCGGCGTGAACAACGAGGTCACCCGCGAACGATCCACCCCGGGCAGGAAAAACACCGCATCGGTCAGGGCTTTGAGCCGCTCCAGAAACTCGGCGTTGTAGATGTCCCCCTGATGGTTGATCAGCGCGACGGAGATCAGATTTGCCCCCCCGAACGCCGCCTCATGGCGCTTGAGGTTCTGCATCCAGGGGTGATCCAGCGGAAGTTGCTTGTCGAACCCTGCGTCCAGATTCACCTGAGACGCCTGCCAACCGAAGAACAGGGTCAACAGGCCGAGCAGGGACAAGCCGATCCAGCGGTGTCCGAACAGCAGCGGCTCGACGATGCGCAGGATGTCGTGCGCTGTAGGCCAGCGCAGCGTCACGCGGCTCGCTCCATGGTTCGGCAATCTCCTCGAGGGGCTGGGAAAGTTTCCGCGCGATCGGTTTTACGGCAGTATAACGGGGCTCAATTCGTCGGTAGTCTGCATGTCCTCACTCCTTTTGCTCGTCGGCACGGCGCTGCTCAGCAGCCTGCTCACCTGGCTGGTGGCGTGGGCGTTCTTTCGCTTTCATTTGAGCGAGCAGGTCGACGAACTCAAAGAGCAAATTGGCAAAGAGCTGGAAGATCGCGTGCGTTCCGGCGTGGTAGCCGGGGGCAGGGAGCTGCTTCCCGAGTTCCGTCGCGAGGTCAAGGATGGATTTCTGGATGCACTGAAGAGTGGCCCCGTTTCCGGTGCCATGTCCGAGGCGGCACGTAATGTCGCCAAAACCGGCGCCGAACTCCTGGGAAGCGGGTTCGATAATCTGCTCAAGCCACGACCACGCCGGCGGGTTTGAGGCGGCCGTTGCCGCTGATCAGCTCTTGGGTTCGAGCACCCGGCGTAACTCTTCCAGCAGGCGCGGATGCGCCACGACGATGTCGCCGCTCTTCATGACATTGGAATCGTTCAGGCCGTAGACGGCGGCACCGGCTTCCTGGCAGAGAACGATGCCGGCGGCCATGTCCCACGGTTTCAGGTTGAGTTCCCAGAAGGCATCCAGCCGGCCGCTGGCAACATAGGCCAGGTCCAGTGCCGCGGCTCCCGCGCGACGAATGCCGCCACAATTGCCGACCAGGGCGTTGAGCTGTGGCAGGTAGCGATCCAGGCGCGGGCCGGGCGTGAACGGCTCGCCGGTGCCGATCAGTGCTTCGCTCAGCTTGCGGGGTTTGGAACTGACGCGAATGCGCCGGTTGTTCAACAGCGCGCCCTCGCCCTTGCTGGCGGTAAACAGATCCTGGCGGTAGGGGTCATAGACCACGCCATGTGTGAGCTTGCCGTTTTCGCGTACGCCGATGCTCACGCAGAAGTGCGGCAGGCCGTGCAGAAAGTTGGTGGTGCCATCCAGCGGGTCGATGATCCATTCCACGGCATTTTCGCCGCTGGCGCCGGATTCCTCACCGATGATGGCGTGATCCGGATAGGCCTTGTGGATGATGCGTATGATTTCCTCTTCCGCGCTGCGATCAACCTCGGAAACAAAGTCGCGCGGCCCCTTGCGTTCAACTCGAAGCTGATCGAGTTTCTCCATGGATCGCAGGATAAGATTGCCGGCGGAACGCGCGGCGGATACGCCAATATTCAGAAGAGGATGCATAAGAGTGCCGAAGACGGCTGATGACCTGACCCACAATGATACGGCAGCACTTGCGCCCGCGCCGGGTGCTGCGGGCCTGCGGGTTGTGCTGTGCCAAACCACGCACCCCGGCAATATCGGCGCGACCGCGCGTGCGATGAAAGTGATGGGTGTGGACGACCTTGTGCTGGTAGCGCCAAAGGCCGGCATATTTCCCAGCGAAGAGGCAACTGCGCGCGCGGTTTCTGCGGAAAGCATCCTCGAACGGGCGCGAGTCGTGGAGACCCTGGAAGAAGCCGTCGCCGACTGTGGATGGGTGGTGGGCACCACAGCGCGTCAGCGCCACATCGGGCCGCCGGTGCTGGCGCCCCGCGAGTGGGCGGAGGCTGCGGTAACCAAGGCCGGCAAAGGCCTGGCATTGGTATTTGGCCAGGAACGCACCGGGCTGACGAACGAAGAAGTCGCCCGTTGCCAGGCGCTGATCCGCATTCCCACACAAGAGCAATTTGCGTCCCTGAATTTAGGCTCTGCGGTGCAAATCCTGGTGTACGAATGGCGGCTGGCCAACGGGGGTGCGCCACCGCCGCCGTTAGCTCCCCGCGAAGTGGCCACCAATGCGGAGTTGGAGGGTTTCCTGGGTCATCTGCGCGAAGTGTCGGATGCGGTTGAGTTTTTCGCCCGCAAAAATCCGGATGCTGTTCATCGCCGGTTGCGGGCATTGTTCGGGCGCGCCGAATTGGATCGCAATGAGATCAATATCCTGCGCGGCCTGATGCGCGATATCCAGCGCAAATTGTCCGGAGAAGATGCCTAGGCGGATTCAGCTGCGCAAGAGGTGAGCCGATAGAATGGGACGATGAACTCCACCGTCCAATCGTTCTGATGTTCGCCCGCATTCGTGAAGATATTCGCAGCGTGTTCGACCGTGACCCGGCAGCGCGCTCGGCCTGGGAGGTATTAACCTGCTACCCGGGCCTGCACGCGATCTGGTTTCATCGACTGGCGCACCGCTTCTGGGGGTGGCGCCTGTACTGGCTGGGTCGCTGGACGGCGCACCTGTCGCGCTGGCTGACCGGAATCGAAATCCACCCGGGCGCAAAAATCGGGCGACGGTTCTTTATCGACCACGGGTTTGGCGTCGTCATCGGTGAAACCACGGAAATTGGCGACGACGTCACGTTGTACCAGGGCGTAACCCTGGGCGGCACCAGCTGGGATCCGGGCAAGCGCCATCCCACCATTGAAAGTGGCGTTGTCGTTGGTGCCGGCGCCAAGGTGCTGGGCCCCTTCACCGTGGGGGCCAACGCACGCATCGGCTCCAATGCCGTGGTGACGCGTGCGGTTGCGGCCGGTGAGACCGTCATCGGAGTTCCGGCGCGCAGTACCGGCAGAACCGCGCAGCCTTCGGAAAAAAGTGCGGCGATGGCAGCACGTATGGGCTTTGATGCCTACGGCATGTCGCGCGACATGCCGGACCCGGTCGCGAACACCATCAATGCGATGCTGGAGCATATCCATGCCCAGGATGAATGCATCGGTCATTTGCGTGAAGCGGTGCGACATCTGGGGCACCACGAAGACATCCCTGAATCTGAATTGCCACAAGGTGATTTGCCGCCACTCAACGCGCAGGCGCTAGACGATGGCAGCTGTGGCACGGAAACCCCGAGCAAACCATGATCTATCTCGATCACAACGCGACCTCGCCCCTGCGGCCTGAAGTACTCGATGCGATGTGGCCCTGGCTGAACAAGCACCACGGAAATGCGCAAAGCGTGCATCAGGCTGGGCGTTTTTCGCGCCAGGCGGTAGAGCATGCCCGGGAGCAGGTCGCCGCGTTGCTGGGTTGTGAGAGCGCCGAGGTGATTTTTACCTCGGGGGCGACGGAGTCCGACAATTGGGCCCTGGGTGGGCTGCGCGTCGGGCAGGCTCGGTTGGTCGGCGCCACCGAACACGACGCCGTGCTGCAGGCCGTGCCGGAGTCGCCGCGCTTGCCTGTGACTTCGGGCGGCCAGGTGTCCGTGAGCATATTGCGCGAGCAACTCCAATCCGGCGCGCCCGCATTGGTCAGCATCATGTGGGCGAATAACGAAACCGGGGTGATCAATGACGTCCCCGCGCTCGCCGCCGTCGCGGCGGAATTTGGATCGGGTGTGCACACTGATGCGGTCCAGGCCGCTGGGCGCATTCCGGTGGATTTTCGCGCCAGCGGGGTCGAGGCCATGAGCGTCTCGTCGCACAAAATGGGCGGTCCTTTGGGCGTTGGGGCGCTGATTGTGCGGCGGGGTGTGGAGATCGCTCGCGGGCAGCGTGGGGGTTCTCATGAAGGGGGGCTGCGCGCCGGCACGCTCAATGTCCCCGCAATCGTGGGTTTCGGCAAGGCGTGCGAACTGCTTAAACGCCAGTATGCTGACGAAGCAGAGCGTATCCAGACATGCCGGGACCGGTTTGAACAGCGTCTGCGCGAGACCTTTGCGGATGTGCAGATCTATGGCGCCGAAGCTCCCCGGATTCCCAACACCAGCTTTTTCTCACTGCCGGGCTGGCATTCCGAAGCCCTGTTGATGGCGCTGGACAAGCGGGGCTTTGCTTTGGCGAGCGGTTCGGCCTGCCACAGCGGAGCGGATACCCCCTCGCACGTCCTGGCGGCGATGGGCGTCCCTACCGAGAGGGCATTGGGCGCCGTCCGGATGAGCCTGGGATACAACTCGCAGGCAGACGACGTGGATCAATTGCTGGAGGCGCTGGTCGCCGTCGATGCGACACGGGGGCAGGGTAGCGTTTTCGGTGAGTTGCTGAATCCGTGATTTATCTGGATCACGCGGCCACCACGCCGCTGCGCGAAGAGGCGCGACGGGTGCTGGCAGAGTTCATCGCGCCGGATGGCCCCTTCGCAAACCCCTCGTCGCAGCATGCGCCGGGGCGTGAGATGGCAATGCGTGTGGCGTGCGCGCGCGAGGAATTTGCCGGGCTGATCGGTGCCGAACCGGCGGAAATTCTGTGGACCTCAGGCGCAACCGAGGCGAACAATCTGGCGATTCTGGGGCGGGCGCGCTTTGCCCGGGATCTGGGGCGCAAGCTGGTCGTACCCCGGACGGAGCACAAGGCTGTCATCGACCCGGTTCGTCATCTGGCGGGGCAGGGGTGGAAGGTCGCCTGGCTGAACCCGGCGGCAGCGGGCGTCTGCGCACCCGCGGATTTCGCCGATGCCCTGGACAGTGAGACGGTGCTGGCCTGCGCGATGCAGGTCAATAACGAAACCGGGCAACGGCATGACATCGCCGCTGTGGCGGAAGCCTGCGCCGAGAAGGATGTGCCGCTGCACGTGGACGCGGCCCAGGCATTGGGCAAGTTGCCAGTGCACGTGCTGGCGGGCATTGGCTCCATGAGTTTTTCCGGCCACAAATTGGGTGCGCCACCCGGGGTCGGGGCGCTGTATCTGAGATCCCGTCCCCGCGTAGGCATCGAGCCGCTGCTATTTGGCGGTGGACAGGAGCGCGGGTTGCGCTCTGGCACCCTGGCCAGCGCGCAGATCCTGGCTTTCACGGCCGCGGCGGTGGCGGCGGTTGAATCCCGCGAGGCTGAACAGCAGCGTCTGTCCAAGCTGCGTGAGGCCTTATGGCAGCGCCTGCAAGAGGCATTGCCGGGGTTGATTCGCAACGGCACGCGCAACGAGAGCAGCGCGCACGTGCTGAACATCAGCTTTCCGGGCGTGCATGGCGAGTCATTGCGGGCGGCGTTGAGCGGTTTGGCGGTATCCAGCGGCAGTGCCTGTTCATCCGCCCAGGCCGAAAGCTCGTATGTGCTGCGCTCGCTCGGGCATTCGGATGATCTGGCGAATGCTTCGTTGCGCTTTTCTTTTGGGCACACAACCGTAGAAAAGGATATTCAGAACGCCGCAGACGAGGTCATCACGGTAGTGAAGCGCCTGCGCAGTTGGGAGCCGCGATGAGCGCCGACCTTTACCCGCCCGCAATCTGGGAGCGGTTCAGCCAGCCGTGCTGGGTGCTCGCCGAGAATGCCGATGTGCGAGAGCTTGCCCGTGCCAGCACCCCGGCTTCGGCCGAGATGGCTGTGCTTTACGCTGACGCGCAGAACCAATGGTTTTGGCGTGGACATGCCAGCCCGTGGCTGGTCGCCGTTCTCGAAGCGCTCTGCACGGCCCACAACCGCGGTGATGATGAATCGGCGCTTTGCGTGACCTTGAATTCGCTGGAATTGCCACCAGTTAAACGCTATTGCCGTGCCATGGCGGACGAGCTGTGGCAGGCTGCTCTCCAGGCTTGAAGGAACCCGGTTCATGTTGACGCTGACATCTGCTGCAGCAACGCGCATTCGCGAACAAATCGCCAAGCGAGGTCATGGCGTGGGCCTGCGTTTGCAGGTCAAGCCCTCCGGCTGTTCAGGCTGGGCCTACAAAATCGATTACGCGGATGAAGCGCACCCGGGGGAGCATCGATTTGAGCGCGACGGCGCGCTGATTCTGGTTCCCGAAGAGAGCATGGCGGCACTGAATGGCGTCGTGGTGGATTTCACCGGCGACGGGTTCAGTCAGCGCTGGACCTTCACCAACCCGAACGCCGAAGCAGATTGTGGCTGTGGGGAGAGTTTTGCTCTGCGTAAGAGCGTCGTTTCGGGATAAAATAGCGAGTTGGGCAGCCAGCGCGGAATCGCCGCGTCACTCCGGCTGCTTTTTCATTTTTATTTCCCCCAAACTCTCAGGTTTACGCCCCATGGCTATTGAACGTACCTTCTCTATCGTAAAACCCGACGCCGTTGCCAAAAACGTGATCGGCAAGATCTACAGCCGCTTCGAAGAAGCCGGCCTGACGATCGTCGCCGCCAAAATGAAGCAGCTGAGCCGCGCCGAAGCCGAAGGCTTCTACGCGGTACACAAGGAACGTCCGTTCTTCAATGACCTGGTCGAATTCATGATTTCCGGGCCGGTGATGTTGCAAGTGCTGGAAGGAGAAGGCGCCATCGCGAAGAACCGCGAAATCATGGGTGCAACCAACCCCAAAGAAGCCGCCCCGGGTACGATCCGCGCTGACTTCGCGGAATCCATCGACGCGAATGCCGTTCACGGCAGCGACGCCCCTGAAACTGCTGCTCAGGAAATCGCCTATTTCTTCGCGGCGACGGAAATCAGCAGCCGCTGATCCGCAACGCCACGATTGGTATCGGGCATGACACCGACTAACCTGCTAGGGCTTGATCGAAAGGGTCTGGAAAACTGGTTCACCGAACGCGGTGAGAAGCCGTTCCGGGCGCGCCAGATCATGCCCTGGATCTACCAGCGCGGTGTGGCGGATTTTGCCGAAATGACGGATCTGGCGAAGTCGCTGCGTATCCGCCTGGAGGCCGAGGCCGTGGTGTCGACCCCCGAGCTAATTGCCGAAGAAACCTCCACCGATGGCACCCGAAAATGGGTGCTGCGGCTGGAGGCCGGCAATGCGGTGGAAACGGTATTCATTCCCGAGGCCGACCGTGGCACCTTGTGCATCAGCTCGCAGGTGGGCTGTGCCATGGACTGTCAGTTTTGTGCAACAGCGACCCAGGGTTTTTCCCGCAATCTTTCTGCCGCGGAAATCATTGCCCAGGTTTGGTACGCGCAGAAAGCACTTGGTGCCATCCCTCGTGAAGGGCGCGTCATATCCAATATTGTCTTTATGGGGATGGGCGAGCCCATGGCCAATTTCGACAATGTGGTCACGGCCATCCGCATCCTGTTGGATGACCTGGGGTACGGCCTGTCCAAGCGGCGCGTCACTGTCAGTACATCGGGATTGGTGCCGTTCATGGACCGCTTGCGTGCCGAGGTGGATACGGCGCTGGCCGTTTCATTGCACGCTGCGACCGACGAGCTGCGCAATGAAATCGTCCCCATCAATCGCAAGTATCCGTTGTCGGAGCTGATGGCGGCCTGCCGGCGCTATACGGCGGAACGTGAGCGGCAAATGCACATCGTTTACGAGTACGTGATGCTGGACGGCGTCAATGACAGTCCTGCCGACGCCCGGGCTCTGGCACGTTTGCTTGCCGGTATGCCCGCCAAGGTCAACCTGATTCCGTTCAATCCTTTTCCGGGGACCCGATACACGCGATCCAAACCGGAAGCCGTCGCGGCTTTCGCCCAGATCATGCGCGACAAGCGCATCATCACCACGGTGCGCAAGACACGTGGTGACGATATTGCCGCGGCCTGCGGGCAATTGGTCGGGGAGGTCAAGAACCGCCAGCGCCGCAAGCTCGGCGATATTCCGGTGGTGGTGCAGTGATGCGGTGGACTTTGATTTTCCTGTCCATGCTGGGGCTGGCCGCCTGCGTGACCGAAAGTACCAATGTCCGGCCACCGGACCCGGTGGAGGCGGCTCGCCTCTATACCGAATTGGGCTTTGGGTACATCAAGCAAAAGCACTATGACGTGGCCGAGGAAAAATTCCAGCGGGCGCGCGACCTGAATACGGACCTGATGGAACCCCTCTATGGGCTGGGGCTGGTGCGATTTGCGCAAGGGCGAACCATCGAAGGGCGTAAGCTCATCGACAGCGCCGCCGCCGGCGTCGGTGACAACACCCGACTGCGAAAGGTGATCGCGCAGTGGTACTGCGATGCCCGCTTGCCGCGCGAAGCGGGACAGCTCCTGAAGCCGGCAATGGACAGCGGAGACCCCGATGCTGTGATTCGCTGGAGCGAGTGTTTGCTTCGCAACCAACGGGCGCTGGAGGCAGATGAAGTCCTGCTGAATGCGCTACGCCGTCAGCCGAAGGCCGCCCAGTATCTGCTGGTGTTGTCCAATCGGGCGGCGATGCAGAAAGACTGGTTGCGGGCGCAGATGCTGTTGCGGCGCTACGAGCAAAACGTTGCTCCGACGACTCAAAGCGCGGTGATTGGGCTGCGTACGTCGATTGCTCTTGAGGATGAACCGTCACGTCAACGCTATGTCGAACTGCTGAAGCAGCTGAACCCTTCCGTTTTGCAGCAGATTGATTTGAGCACCGGGGAATTGCGTCGCGATGGCAACTGAACGCGAACCCGACAACGCCACTGCGGACCTTCTGCAGCCGAATCCAGCCGCGAACCAGCGGGAACTGCCGACGCCAGGACAGATCCTGCGTGCAACCCGGATTCAGGGCGGCTACGACCGCGATGAGGCGGCGCGCGCGGCAAATCTTGGCGTATCCATCGTGATGGCTCTCGAGGCGGACGACTTTGCCACGCTCGGGCTTCCGGTTTACGCCCGCGGTTATTACCGACGCTACGCCAAAGTGATCCGCTGCGATGCGGATGCGGTGCTCAGCGCCTATGAGCGGATGACCGACAACCCCTCGCCCGTGCCACAAATCGCGCAGCGACCCAGCATCCCCTATGGCAGGAGCTCATCCCTGCAAAGGTACCTCCCGGTGCTGGCGCTGATAGTTGTCGGCTTGGTCGTTGCCTATTTGTTTATCAGTGCGGCCGACAAGAATGCGACGGAGCCTGCTCCCGAGCGTGATAACGATCGCCTGGCGCGATCTGGCGATGCGCAGGAGTCCACCCCGGGTTCGATCAAGCCTACCCTGGCACCGCTCCCGGACCCCCGGCGGATGGTGGAAGTGGATATGCAGGCCGCGTTGCAGAATGAGGGAAGTGCAAGCAGCGACATTGCATCGCAGTCGGGTACCGCAGCCCGAGAGACAAGTGACCCCGCCAGTTTGCAACGCAATGTGCCGCGAGTGCCGCCGAATCGGCTGGAGATCATGACCGGGCCACAGGCGGCCTGGATCGAAGTGCTTGATGCCTTGGGTGAAAAGCTCGCGTACCGGGTCGTTAATCCGGGTGAGACCCTGGTGCTGGACGGCGACCCGCCTTACAGCATCAATCTGGGGATGGCGCACACCTTGACGGTGCGCTATGGCGGGCAGTTGATGAATCTGCAACCCATTACCGACTCCGCCTCACGTGCCCGCGGAACCATCGCCGCGAACGGCGAATTGCTGCCACGATGAATTACGCACACACCATCAAACGCCGCGTGTCACGTCCCATTCAGGTGGGCAACGTTACGGTGGGCGGCGATGCACCGATCTCGGTGCAGAGCATGACCAACACGGAGACCTGTGACGTCTCGGCCACGGTGGCTCAGATTCAGGCCCTGCAAAAAGCCGGCGCCGATCTGGTCCGGGTGTCGGTTCCCACCATGGATGCCGCCGAGGCCTTTGGCAAGATTCGCAAGCAGGTCAACATCCCGCTGATTGCGGACATTCATTTCAACTACCGCGTCGGACTGGCAGCGGCAGAGCAGGGCGCCGATTGTCTGCGGATCAATCCCGGCAATATCGGCTCGGAAGCCAAGGTGGCCGAGGTCATCGCCTGTGCCCGCCACCACGGAATCCCCATACGGGTGGGCGTTAATGCCGGTTCTCTGGAAGCTGATCTGCAGGAAAAATACGGTGAACCCACGCCAGAGGCCTTGGTGGAATCGGCATTCCGGCATATCGACATCCTCGATCGGCACAATTTTCCGGATTACAAGATCAGCCTCAAGGCATCCGAGATTTTCATGACCATTGCGGCCTACCGCCAATTGGCCACGCAGATTGAACAGCCCTTGCATCTGGGGATTACCGAGGCTGGCGGATTGCGCGCCGGGGCGGTCAAGTCCGCGATTGGCCTTGGGATGCTGTTGGCCGACGGTATCGGCGACACCATTCGCGTGTCTTTGGCCGCGGATCCGGTGGAAGAAGTCAAAGTTGGCTGGGACATGCTGAAAAGCCTGCACCTGCGCACGCGGGGGATCAATTTGATCGCTTGCCCGAGTTGCTCCCGCCAGAATTTCGATGTGGTCAAGATCGTCAATGAACTTGAGCAGCGCTTCGAAGATATCGATGAGCCCATGGATGTGGCCGTGATCGGCTGCGTGGTCAATGGCCCGGGTGAAGCCCGCGAGGCGGATATCGGGATTACCGGGGGGTATCCGAACACGGTGTTCCAGGGCGGCAAAATCACCGGCAAGCTCAAGAATGATGATCTGGTGATCGGCCTGGATGAACTGGTCCGACAGGAAATCGGCCGTCGGCGTTGTGCGCGAGAGGGCAGCTAGATGAGTCAACGCATTCGCGCCCTGCGCGGCTTTCCGGATATCGGGCCCGAAGAAACGCCAGCCTGGCTGAAACTCGAAGATACCGTGCGTGAGGTCCTGCGCACCTTTGGCTACGCCCAGGTCCGGATGCCGGTGTTGGAGGCGACGGAGTTGTTCGCCCGTAGCGTCGGCGAAGTCACGGATATCGTCGAGAAAGAGATGTTCTCCTTCGTTGACCGCGACAGAAACGGCATGAGCTTGCGACCGGAGGGTACGGCTTCGGCTGTCCGCCTGGGAATCGATGGTGGGCTGCTGCACAACGCGCAGCGACGCCTGTGGTACGTCGGTCCGATGTTCCGCCATGAGCGCCCCCAGGCGGGTCGCTACCGTCAGTTCCACCAGGTGGGTGTGGAGTGTTTCGGAATCGCCGGAGCGGTTGCGGATATTGAGGTCATCCAGATCTCTGCCGAGATGCTGCAGGCGGCCGGGGTAATGGATGCCGTTCAATTGGAATTGAACACACTGGGCAGTGCGGCTGCACGTGCGGTCTATCGAGAAAAGCTCCAGGAATGGCTGCGTGACAACATCGACGCGCTGGATGAAGACAGCCGTAATCGGATTGAACGCAATCCATTGCGCGTGCTGGACTCGAAAAATCCGCAGACGCAGGAGCTGCTGAAGCAGGCGCCGGCGTTGTCGGATTGTCTGGATGACGAATCCATCACGCATCATGCGCAATTGTGCGCCGGACTGGACGCACTGGGGATCTCTTATGTGGAGAATCCGCGCCTGGTTCGCGGCCTGGACTACTACAATCACGCCGTATTCGAATGGACGACCGACCAGCTGGGCGCACAAGGCACCGTGCTGGCGGGGGGGCGTTACGATGGCCTGGTTGAACAGCTGGGTGGGGGCGCGGTCCCAGCCTGCGGTTTCGCGATGGGGATGGAGCGCGTGCTGCTGCTGCAACAGGCGCTCAACGCTTCGAGCGTCGCGCAGCAGCTGGATATCTATGTATGCCACGAAGGCGAAGAGGCCCGAAACCGGGCATTGAAGTTTGCTCGCAGCCTTCGCGCCGCGGGGTATGCCGTTGTGCTTGATGGCGCCGACGGGCGATTGAAGGGGCAGATCAAACGCGCCGCCACCAGTGGTGCGAAGGTGCGTTTGGTTTGCAAAGATGATCGGCAGGACTGGACAGGGCTGGGCGCAGAGGTGCCTGCGGAACTGACAGAATTGCTGAATGAAATGTGTCCTGCGTCCGCGCAGGCTTGATGACATTGAAGAACTGAGGCGACACGCAAAGTGGAACTGGAAAAAACCGACCAAGAACAGGTTGAAGAGCTACAGAAGTGGTGGCACGAGAATCGTTTGGCACTGATAACCGGTCTGGTTGTCGGTATCGGCGCGCTTGTGGGCTGGGAGCAATGGCAAAAGGCCCAGATCAATAACCACATGGATGCCTCGATCGTCTATGAGGAAGTCAAGCGTGCGGTGGATTCGGACAAGCCGGATCGCGCCGATGCCGCGCTGAGTCGCCTGCAGAAAGAACATGCGGGCAGCAGCTATGTCGTCGATGCGCTTGCGGCGCGTGCGGCGCTTGCGGCCAAGAACGATCAATGGCCGGTTGCTGTAGACCTCCTGCAGCAGGCGCTCGATAGCGGCCCGGAGTCTGCGATGGCAGGTTTGATCAAGGTCCGCTTGGCGCGTGCCTATTGGGGGGCTGGCCAAATCGACGACGCCTTGGCTGTTCTGGCCAGCGACATCCCGGAAAACTTTGCCGGTAGTGCCTACGAGTTGCGTGGTGACATCGAAATGGCGCGCGGCAATGTCGACGCCGCGCGCACCGCCTGGGAGCAGGCATTGCCCAGCCTGGCCGGGTCACCCGCTGCCAGTGCTGTTAGCGAGAAGTTGTCACGCGTTGGTGGCGCGTCTTGATCTCCATGCGCGCCCTGGTGATTGCGGCCTGCAGCGTGGTGCTGGTTTCGGCCTGCGCCAGCAAACCGCGTTTCGAGCCTGCAGAGCTGAAGCAGATTCGGAAACCGGAAGTGCGGGTTTCCTCGGTCTGGTCACGTGATATTGGCACCATCGGTCCTCTGCGTTCGCTGCGTCCATTGGTGGCGGCCGGACGTGTGTTCACGGCCGATGCCAAAGGCGATGTCTACGCCATTGACGATAAGGGCAAGGAGTTCTGGCGGGTGAAAACCGGGCGACGCCTGGGAGCCGGTCCGGCGCTGGTCGACGGACAACTGATTCTGGGGGATCGCGACGGTGGTGTGCTTGCGCTGGCGGCCAGTGATGGTACCGAGAAATGGTCGCGTGCCATTTCCAGTGAGGTCATCACGATACCGGCAGGTGATGCCGAACTGCTGGTGGTCAAAACTGAGGACGGTCGCATCCACGGGCTGAGCCCTGCAGATGGTTCGGGGCGCTGGGTGGTGCCGTTGAATGTTCCGGCGCTGACCTGGCGCGGGAATGCACCGTTGGTGCTCAGCGATGAGGCGGTGCTGGTTGGTACATCGAACGGTCGCCTGAAAGCGTTGTCCCGCGAAGATGGTTCGTTGCTCTGGGAACAGCTGATCGCCGAGCCTGGAGGGCGCTCGGAAGTCGAGCGGCTTACCGATATCGATGGTGATCTGTTGCTTGCGGGTCCGGTCATCATCGCTGTCAGTACCGCGGGGAATCTGAAGGTTCTTCGACAGGACGGTGGCCAGTTGATCTGGGAGCGTGCAGTTGGTGGATTTGTCGGCGCAGCTTTGGATGAAAACTGCCTTTATGTCGTCGACAGTCAGGATTTCGTGAGCTGTCTGGACCCACGGACCGGTGCGGCCAAATGGACCAATGAAAAGCTGCAATACCGCCAATTGACGGCAGCTCAGCCCTGGAAAGGCAACGTCCTCGTTGGTGACTTCGACGGCTATGCACATGTGCTCTCCGCGGCGGACGGTTCCATCATCGCGCGGACCCGCCTGGGCCGAAGCAGCATCAACTGGATCGGTTTGGGCACCGACGACCGGCTGTTGTCGCTGGGCGCCGATGGCAAGTTGACCGAATTTGATACCAAACCGCTTAACGGCTCCGCTGGTTAAGCAGGCGATTTTATGACCGCACCTCTGGTTGCTCTTGTTGGCCGTCCCAATGTTGGCAAGAGCACCTTGTTCAACCAGTTAACCCGTTCACGGGATGCGCTCGTAGCTGATGAACCCGGGTTGACGCGTGACCGTCGCTACGGGCTTGCGCGTGTTGGTGATCGGCCGATTGTGCTCATCGATACCGGCGGCATCGTCGCCGAAGCTGATTCGATGGAGCGCGAAATTGTGCGGCAAAGTCTGCACGCCATCGAGGAGGCGGATCTGGTGCTCTTCGTGGTTGATGCGCGTGCAGGCGTGACCGCAGCCGACGAATTCGTAGTCGACGAACTTCGGGCTCGAAGTTGTCGTGTTCTGCTGGTGGTCAACAAATCCGAAGGTCTGGATTTGGCCACCGCTGCCGGTGAGTTTTTCGCCTGGGGTTTTGCCGGCCCGGTTTGCACGGCCGCCGTGCACAAGCAAGGGCTGGGGCCGCTGGCGGAACAGGTGCAGCAGATGCTGCCTCCTGCCGACCCGGCAGCCGAAGAAGCGCCGGACGGTTCCGAGGAGGATGCCATACGAATTGCGCTGGTAGGCCGCCCCAATGCAGGCAAATCCACCTTGTTCAATCGCCTGCTGCGGGAAGATCGGGCGATTGCGTCCGACGTGCCCGGTACGACCCGAGACAGCATTGAGGTGCCTTTGCAGTGGAATGGTGACCACTACAAGTTGATCGATACCGCCGGCTTGCGTCGGCGCGGAAAAATTCAGGATCGGGTGGAAAAGTTTTCCGCCATCAAAACCCTGCAGGCCATTGAGTCTGCCCATGTCGTCGTGACCTTGCTGGACGCGCAGACGGAAGTTTCACAACAGGATGCCCGCATCCTCAGCGAAGTGGCGTCGGCGGGCAAGGCTCTGGTGCTGGGGTTGAACAAGTGGGATGGGCTGGATAGCGAAGCACGGGCGCGCTTCGAAAACGAGGTCGAGCGCAAGCTGGGGTTCTGCAGCTATGCCGCAGTCCAGAGGATGTCAGGGCTTCATGGCTCAGGCCTGGGCGAGCTGATGGAGAAGGTCAAGCGTGCTGCGACGGTGGCATTTGTGGACCTCCCCACGCCGGCATTGACCGATGCACTGGAAGCGATGGTGCGCAAACACGCGCCGCCAACCAGCGGGGGGCGGCGTCCCAAATTGCGCTACGCTCACCAGGGCGGAAAGAACCCTCCCCGAATCATCATTCACGGCAATCAGACGGACAATATTCCGGATTCCTACGAACGCTACCTGGTCAACGGTTTTCGGGAACGGTTCAATCTTTGGGGCACGCCCCTGGAGATCAATTTCAGAACCGGTGACAACCCTTACAAAGATAAGAAGAATGTCCTTTCTGAGCGGCAGTACAAACGCCGTCAGCGCATGATCAAGCACGATCGCAGCAAGCGATAGATGCCCCGCAGGCAGCAACCGCAGGCTGCCCGTTTTTGCCGTTCCCTAAAAATTGCGACATACATGACGCGGGGGGGCCGTTATGGTGTTTTGGTCCATAGCGATCTCCAAACGAATGTCATCGAATACGACCAAGCAAGCTGCCGATCTGCTGATTCGGAACGCCCTGATTTTTGATGGCTACGGAGGCAAGCCGTTCATTGGGGATGTCGTCGTCGCCGGTGAAACCATCGTCGAAATGGGCCCGCGTCTGCAGGCTCGCTCTGCCGGTACCGTGATTGATGCGGACGGAAAATGGTTGATGCCGGGTCTGCTCGATATCCACACGCACCTGGATCTGGAGGTGGAGCTCGATTCTCGATTGCCAGAAGTGGTTCGTCACGGCACGACCACGGTGGTGGTAGGGAACTGTTCGTTGGGATTGGCTTTCGGTGCTCAGCTTCGCGGCGATGAAAACCCCATTGTGGATTGCTTCGCCCGGGTGGAAAACCTGCCCAAAACGGTACTGCAGAAAGCGGTTGAACGTATCACCTGGAGCAATACGGCAGATTACCTTGCGCACCTCGCGGAATTGCCGCTGGGTCCCAACATCGTGCCGTTGATCCCGCATTCCATGCTGCGGGTGGAGGTGATGGGGTTGAAGGGGTCGGTTGAGCGAGAGCCCAGTGAAGCGGAGCTACAGCAGATGGAAATGTTGCTGGAGCAAGGCATGCAGCAGGGGTTTGCCGGATTCTCGACGGATGCCCTGCCATTCCACTACCTTGCCAATGACCCTCATCGCAGAACACGCATACCGACGCAGTTCGGCAGTTATGCAGAGCTCAAGCGCCTGACCCATGTGGTGCGTCGTTACGGTCGAGTCTGGCAGGCGACTCCGCCCAAGGATGACCGTTGGCAGACCGTAAAGAATTTTGCGCTCACCAGCGGGCGTCTGTTTGGACGGCCTTTGAAGGTCACGGCAGTGGCTGCATTGGATGTCGTCTCCAATCGGGCTTTGGCACGGCTGGCGTTGGTGCTTTCGAAGCTGTTCAATTCACGCTTGTTTGCGGGCCATTTCCGCTTCCAGGCGTTAGCCGCACCGTTTCGGGTGTATGCCGACGGGATCATCACCCCACTGGCGGAGGAAACACCGGCATTTCGCGAATTGAATGAACGTGACCTTGAGGATCGTTCCGGGCGCCGTCAGCTGTTGCAGGATCAGCAGTTCCGCCAGCGCTTCCGCGCTGCCTGGTACAAAGACAGGAAAGGCTTGTCGGTGCATCGCATCAAGCGCTGGCTGGGCATCATGGATGACACCTTGCGACGCGACCTGAGCGACATGCGTATGACCGCGCGACCGTTGCCCTGCTGGGACGGATTGACCTTGCACACCATCTACCAGCGCTACCAGGGGTGGAGGAGAAATGCGATGGTCCTGCCCGAAGAAGCGACCGCTTTTTCGGAATTGAACTGCGCCATTGAGGACGATTGCGACTTCTTCATGGCGTTGCTCGAGCGTTACGACACGGATCTTCGCTGGTCCGTGCTGGCGGCCAATGACCGGCCACAAACCATTCGCAAATTGCTGTTCCACGAGCAGGTGCTACCGGGTTTCAATGATTCCGGGGCGCATTTGACCAATATGGCCTTTTACGATGGCAATTTGCGCGGTCTGCAGCTGGCGCAGAGCGAGGGGCTTATGGCGGTCGCGCGCCATGTCTCACGCCTGACTCGTGAGCCGGCGGAATTCTTTGGGCTTGATGTTGGCTGTCTGAAAGCCGGCGCCAAAGCGGATCTGGTCTTGCTCGACCCGCTGGGCCTCGCGCGTTACAACAGCGAAGCCAACACGGCCTTGCAGCACCGCGATGTATTTGCCCACGAGCAGATGGTGAACCGTTCACCGGGCGTGGTACGTCAGGTCTGGATCAGCGGTAAAACCGCATGGGATGGCGCCAATTTCGATCCGAAACTGGGTGTTGTAGCGATGGGTAAACCGCTGCTGGTCGGGGTTGCAGAAGGCGGCTCACTTGCTAGCGAGGTGGCTCAGGCCGCGTGATCAGGCATTCAAGCCGATCCGCTCCCTGGCCATCGTGTCGGCGACAACATTGGTCGGCAGACCGCTGTTCGCCGCTTCGGCAAAAATTGTGCTCAGGGTGTCACCAATGGCTTCCACACGAAGGTCGACGTCGGCTTCGGTCCAGTTGCCCAGGTGTTCACCACAGACATTGATGATGCCGCCCGCATTAATCACGTAGTCCGGCGCATAGAGCACGCCGCGCTCGGCCAGCAAGGCGCCGTGTCGATCTTCCAGAAGCTGGTTGTTGGCGCCGCCGGCAACGATGGAAGCCTGCAAACGCGGAATGCTGTCGTCGTTCAGGATGCCTCCCAGAGCGCATGGAGCCAGAACGTCGGCATTGGTGGAGAGAATCTCATCCACGGTCGTGACGGTTGCGCCAGTCTGCTCGGCGACGGCAGCAGCGCGGTCTTTACTGATGTCGGCAATGGTCAATCGGGCGCCGGCGGCATGTAACAGCTGGCACAGGTTTCCACCGACACCGCCAAGGCCCTGCACCGCAATGTGTCGACCCGCGACGGCGCCATTGCCGTACACATGGGTGAGTGCGGCACGAATCCCGGCGTAGACACCGCGTGCGGTCTTGGGTGACGGGTTGCCCCCGGCGGTTTGCTGAGCGCCGGCGCCATCCGCGCGGGGCAGGCCGGCGACATGTCGCGTTTCCCGAGCGATGTTCATCATGTCGTGTTCGTTGACGCCCACGTCTTCGGCGGTCACATATTTGCCCCCCAGTCCGTCAACGATGCGACCGAATGCGGCGAACAGGGCGGGGGATTTGTGCCGGGCGGGGTCACCGAGGATAACGGCCTTGCCGCCACCTAAAGGCAGGCCGGCCATGGCATTTTTGTAACTCATCCCTCGCGACAGTCTCAGGACATCGGTGACGGCGTCGGCGCTGGTTGCATAAGGCCACATTCGACAGCCACCGGCCGCCGGACCCAGCCGGGTGGAGTGAATGGCAATGATGCAGCGAAGTCCGGTTTGCGGATCGCTGGCAAAGTGCACCATTTCGTGTTCGTCGAATGCCGGGTGGTCAAACATCGAAGGCTCGGTCCTGATACGGGTTCATCATCGTAGCCCGTTGGTACAAAAAAGAAAGCGGCCCCGCGGGGCCGCTTGCTTGCGAAATTCTGCCGGCCGCGATCAGGCCGGCAGGTTGTTGATTATTCGTCGCCGCCGGACAAGCCCAGCAGATTGAGCAGGCTGACAAAGATGTTGTACAGGCTGACGTACAGGCTGACGGTGGCGCTGATGTAGTTGTTTTCCCCTCCGTGCACGATTTCACCGGTGTGATAAACGATAACCGCACTGGAAAACAGCATGAACAGTGCGCTAACAGCCATCGAAAGTGCCGGGATATGCAAAAAGATATTTGCGACCATGGCGACCATGGCCACGATACCGAGCGCCATCAGGCTTGCACCCATGTTGGTAAAGCGCTTGCCCGAGGTCAGCGCGTAAGCCGACAATCCCAGGAAAATCAGACCCGTTCCGCCGATGGCGGTCATGACCAGCTGGCCGCCGTTGGGCAGGAACTTCAGGTAGGCGGAAATCAGGGGTGCAAGGGTTAATCCCATGAAGCCGGTAAAGCCGAAGACGCTAACCAGGCCCCACACACTATTCTGCAATTTATGTGTGAGGAACATCAGGCCGTAGGCGCCGACAAAGAAGCCCAGAATTCCGATGCCGCCGAAGTTCATCTGCATGCCGACCCAGGTACACAGGGCCGAAAAGATCAGTGTCAGCGAAAGCAGGAGGTAGGTGTTGCGAAGAACACTGTTGGTAGCCAGTACGTCGCCCGCTCGACCGCGGGTTCGGGTCTGACCAAGAATGGTTTGTGGGGTCTGTTGCATGGAAGGAGTCCTTGATTAACAGTGAAAACTGGATAGATCCGAGTGTACCATCGACCCGAAATCTGTCGATGTGTTCCCCAAATCTGTTCCGTATTTAGGCGCTGTGCTGGCCTGCGCGGGAACGCACATCCAAATCGCGAGCCAAAAGACGTTTGCGAATGCGATTCAGAACGCCGGTCAGGTCCAGGCCGGCCAGCGAAAGCAATTCTTCACGACTGCCATGCTCGATAAATGTGTCCGGCAAACCGATATTCAAGATGCGAACGGCATCATGCTGAGCAAGGACGACTTCGTTGACGGCGCTGCCCGCGCCGCCTTGTACGGCGTTGTCTTCCAGTGTCACAAGCAGATCGTTGCGATTGCTCATGTCCAGGATCATGGCTTCGTCAAGCGGTTTGATAAAGCGCATGTCGACCACATCAGCGTCCAGTAGCTCCGCGGCTTCGCGGGCCACATCCAGCATGGCGCCAAAGCTGAGGATGGCGACGCGCGGTCGACGTTCGGAACGTGACTCGCGAATGATTCGGGATTTGCCGACGGTGAGCGGGCGCGGAATCGTCGCCACTTCCACACCCGGGCCGCAACCGCGCGGATAACGTACGGCGGCCGGGCCGCCATGAGCGATGCCGGTTTCCAGCATGCGAACGCATTCGGACTCATCCGAGGGCGCCATGATGACCATGTTGGGAATGGCCCGGAGATACGATAGGTCAAAGCTCCCATGGTGGGTTGCGCCGTCGCCGCCAACCAGACCGCCACGGTCGATCGCAAACAGTACCGGAAGGTTCTGCAATGCCACATCGTGGATTAGCTGATCGTAACCACGTTGCAGGAAGCTGGAATAGATCGCGACCACCGGGTGTGCACCCTCGCAGGCCATGCCGGCGGCGAGCGTTACCGCATGTTGCTCGGCAATGCCCACGTCGATGTATCGATCCGGGTGCTCATTGGCAAACCGGACCAGTCCCGAACCTTCGCGCATGGCCGGGGTAATGCCCCAAATCCTGTTGTTGCGCTTGGCGGCTGAGCACAGCCAGTCGCCAAAGATTTTGGAGTAGGTTGCAGGCTTGGGCTCAGTGCTGACTGGCGTTTCGCCCGTGACGGGGTCAAACCGGGTGACCGCATGCCAGGTGATGGGTTTGTCTTCGGCGGGCTCAAAGCCCCGACCTTTGACCGTGAGGACATGCACCAACTGCGGGCCACCGGCGGCTTTGGCAGCCTGGAAGGCGCTGTCGAGTGCGTCGAGGTCGTGCCCATCAATGGGGCCGCTGTAATTCATGCCCAAAGCGGCAAAAAAGTGCTCCGGGTCCGGCAGATGCGTCGCGGCTTCGGTTGCGGTTCCGGCGTCGCGCAAACTGCGTGCTTTCAGGCTTTCGTTCGGCTGCAGTTCCGCCAGTTTGCGCACCAGCCTTGCAGACATGTTGCGCAGGCCGCCGACATTTTCCGAGATCGACATGTCGTTGTCGTTATAAACGACGATGACGTTTTCGCCACAGGCACCCAGGTGGTTCAGCGCCTCGAAAGCAAGGCCGGCGGTCATGCCGCCGTCACCGATCACCGCTACGCAATGCCGCGGCTGGCCGATCGCCCGGCTGGCGATCGCCATCCCCAGTGCCGCGCTGATCGAGGTCGAGGAGTGTCCGACACCGAAGGTGTCGTATTCGCTTTCGGCCCGGTTGGGAAACGGAGCCAGTCCACCGAAACGACGTATTGTATCGAGACCGGCGCGCCTGCCGGTAAGAATTTTGTGGGGATACGCCTGATGGCCGACATCCCAGACGATGCGATCCTGCGGTGTATCAAAGTTGCGATGCAGAGCGATGGAGAGCTCAACTGCGCCGAGATTGGCGCCGAAGTGGCCACCCACTCGGCCCAGCGTTTCCACCAGGCAGCGTCGGATCTCATTCGCCAGCTCCGGGAGGTCGGAGTTCGGCATCTCCCGCAAATCTGCAGGAGCGTGAACCCGCCCTAGCAGGTGATAGTGTGCCCCTTGCGCTGCCATGGTCCTGATCGTTTGGTTATCTGCGTATTATGACAAAAACTGAGGGTCACAACGCTTAAGAGCAGTTAACGCACGCGCCTTAGTGACCCCGCCGTACCGCCCACAACGCGAGCTCTTCCAAGGTTTGGGTTCGACCGGGAAGGGAATCGAGAGCTGCAATGGCGTCTGCAGCCAGTTTTTCCGCGAGGACGCGGCTACCGGCGATACCCAGTTGCGCCGGATAGGTGGATTTATTGCGTGCCAGATCGGCGCCGGCATTTTTACCCAAGGTGGCCGTGTCGACGGTCTCATCCAGGATGTCGTCGTGCACCTGATATGCCAATCCCAAACCGCGTGCGTACCGGCGTAACGCGGCACATTCTGTTTTGGTGGACTCTCCGAGCAGCGCCGGTGCTACCACGCAAGCTTCGATCAGGCGCCCGGTTTTTGCCAGATGGACCACTTCCAGATCCGTCGTGGTCAGGGCTTGCCCTTCTGCTTCCAGGTCCAGCGCCTGGCCTCCTGCCATGCCCAGGCTGCCGATGGCGCGGGCCACCTCGCCCAAGGCTTGTAGCTGCGCGGCGGGCGATACATCCGGGATCTGTCGGGCCAGCACTTCAAACGCCAGCGCCTGCAAGGCGTCACCTGCGAGGATCGCCGTCGCTTCGTCCCATGCCACGTGCAGGGTGGGTTGGCCGCGTCTCAAATCGTCGTCGTCCATGGCGGGAAGGTCATCGTGAACCAGCGAATAGGCGTGGATCAATTCGACCGCAACGGCCAGGTGGTCGAGACGTTCTTCACTGATACCCAGCGCTTCGCCGGCGGCGTAGACCAGGCCAGCGCGAAAGCGCTTGCCACCGTTCAATGCCGCGTAGCGCATGGCCGCGTGCAGTCGTTGCGGGCGAGAGTCTGCCGATTCCAGAGTGCTGGCCAGAGCACGCTGAACTCGTTCGCTACACCGTTGCAGCCATCCTTGAGCCGCGTTCATGTCTGCGCTCAAGCAGAGGTCTCCGTGGTGTCGGTGTTGTCGTTGGCTGAAAGTTGCTGCAAGCGTTGTTGCGCATCCGCAAGCAGCTTCTCGCAGGCTTGCGCGGTTTTTAATCCTGCTTCGTAAGCCGCGACCGCATCGGCTAGCGGGATGTCTCCCTGTTCAAGGCGTTCCACCAGCGCCTCGAGTTCCGCGAGTTGCGTCTCGAATGCGACGGCATCACCAGGCTTCTTTTTTGCGGGTTTGGGCGCGGACATGGGGAAACGAACTTGCGGGAATAACCGCGCGAGTCTAGCAGCGAGCCGCTTCCTGATTCAGCCTGAGGCGATACACGGGCTGACTTCGTCGCGAGTTTTCTGATCCCGTTATATTTCGCGGCCATGAATCTGAAATCTGAATCCAGATGACCCAGTCATCATATGACGCCTCCGCGATTGAGCTGCTCGCGGGGCTCGAACCCGTCCGTCGTCGCCCCGGCATGTTCACCGACACGTCGCGGCCCAATCACCTGGCTCAGGAGGTCATCGATAACTCCGTCGATGAAGCCTTGCAGGGGCATGCCAAGTCCTTGCGGGTTGAAGTTTTCGAGGACGGAAGTTGTTCGATCGAAGATGACGGTCGTGGGATGCCTGTCGACATTCACCCCGAGGAGGGCATTCCGGGGGTTGAGGTGATCCTGACGCGTCTGCACGCCGGCGGTAAGTTCTCCGGCAAGAACTACCAGTTCTCGGGTGGTTTGCACGGGGTGGGGGTGTCGGTGGTCAACGCCCTGTCGACCTCGTTGGAGGTGACGGTCTGGCGGAACGGTCAGGTGCATCGCATGCGCTTCGCCAATGGCGATACCGTTTCGCCATTGGAAGTGATCGACACCTGTGGCAAGAATCGAACCGGGACGCGGGTGCACTTCTGGCCCGACTCCAAGTATTTCGACCACCCCAATATCGCGTTGCCGCGGCTGAAGCAGGCACTGAAAGCCAAGGCGGTGTTGCTGCCCGGGCTGAAGGTCAGTCTCAAGATTCACGCCACGGGCGAACTCGACGAGTGGTGCTTCTCCGGCGGGTTGGGCAGCTATTTACGGGATTCGCTGGAAGAACTGCCGACCCTGCCGGATGAACCCCTGGAAGGCAGCCTGCAGAGTGAACGCGAAGCGGCGGATTGGGCGGTGTGCTGGCTGGCGGACGGTGGGGAAGCCATCCAGGAGAGCTACGTCAATCTGGTTCCGACGGCGCAGGGCGGCACCCACGTCAACGGACTGCGCACCGGTCTGACGGATTCGCTGCGCGAGTACGCGGATACACGCAATCTGTTGCCGAGGGGTATCAAGCTGGCGCCCGAGGATGTCTGGGGTGGCCTGGCCTATGTGCTTTCGGTGAAGATGCAGGAGCCGCAGTTTGCCGGGCAGACCAAAGAGCGCCTGTCCTCGCGCGAGTGCGCAGCCTTCGTGGCGGGGGTGGTCAAGGATGCGACCAGCTTGTGGTTGCACAAGCACCCGGAAACAGCAGATGCGATAGCCATGCAGGTCATCGCGCGTGCGCAGAGCCGCGTCAAGGCAGCCCGCACTGTCACACGCAAACGCATCGTCAGTGGGCCGGCGCTGCCGGGCAAGCTGGCGGATTGCGTCAGTTCCGACCCGGCGCGTACGGAGCTATTCCTGGTAGAAGGGGACTCCGCCGGCGGTAGCGCCAAGCAGGCGCGAGATCGCGAAATACAGGCGATACTGCCGTTGCGGGGCAAGATCCTGAACACCTGGGAAGTGGATACCGCGACCGCGCTGGCGTCCCAGGAAATTCATGACATCAGCGTCGCTATCGGCATGGATGCGGGCGCCGAATCCACCCAGGGCCTGCGTTACGGGAAGATTTGTATCCTGGCGGACGCAGACTCTGACGGTCTGCACATCGCCACGCTGCTTTGCGCGCTGTTCACGCGGCATTTTCGCCCGCTGGTCGAGGCCGGTCATGTCTACGTGGCGATGCCGCCTTTGTTCCGTATCGACGTGGGCAAGCAGGTGTTTTACGCCCTGGATGAAGCCGAGCGTCAGGGCATTCTGGACCGCATAGAAGCCGAGAAAATGCGTGGCAAGGTGTCCGTCACGCGCTTCAAAGGCCTTGGTGAAATGAACCCGCTGCAACTGCGCGAGACCACGATGGCGCCCGATACACGCCGCCTGGTACAGCTTCGACTGGACGACGTGGAAGTTGTGGAACAAATGCTGGACATGCTGCTTGCCCGTAAGCGCGCCCCGGATCGGCGCGCCTGGCTGGAACAACGCGGCGCCGAATCGGAAGCCGCCGTCTAGGCCGCACAAGGAATACCGATGACTGAACATACATTGATCGAAGGTCAGGAAACCACGGCCCTGGCAAGCTTTGCCGAAAAGGCATACCTCGACTATTCGATGTACGTGATCCTGGATCGGGCATTGCCGCATCTGGGTGATGGCCTGAAGCCGGTGCAGCGGCGAATCGTCTATGCGATGGGAGAACTGTCGCTCGGGGCCAACGCCAAGCCGAAGAAGTCGGCACGGACCGTTGGTGACGTGATCGGCAAATATCACCCGCATGGTGACTCAGCCTGTTACGAAGCCATGGTGCTGATGGCCCAACCGTTCTCGTGGCGCTATCCGCTGGTGGATGGGCAGGGCAACTGGGGTTCCCCCGATGACCCCAAATCCTTCGCAGCCATGCGGTATACCGAGGCCAAGCTGTCGGCGTATTCCGATGTGCTGCTGGCCGAAGCGAACCTGGGGACGGTGGACTGGGCGCCAAACTTCGACGGCACCCTCGAAGAGCCCATGGTGCTGCCGGCCCGTCTGCCCAACGTGCTGCTCAATGGCGCCCAGGGTATCGCCGTGGGGATGGCAACCGACATTCCGCCGCACAACCTGCGCGAACTGGTTGCCGCACTCAAGCACCTGCTGAAGTTCCCGCAGGCGCGCCTGGATACGGTCATGCAGCATCTGCCGGCGCCGGACTTTCCGACGGGCGCGGAGATCATCAACACCCGTGATGATCTGCAAAAGATGTATACCAGCGGTTCCGGCTCGATCCGCCTGCGGGCGCGATTTGAGCTGGAAGAGGGGGACGTGGTGATCACGCATCTGCCGTGGCAGGTGTCGGGGTCCAAGGTGCAGGAACAGATCGCAGCGCAGATGCAGGCCCGCAAACTGCCCTGGGTCGAAGATATCCGGGACGAGTCCGATCACGAGAACCCGACCCGGATTGTGCTGGTGCTGCGCTCGAATCGCGTCGATGTCGATGCGTTGATGAGTCACCTGTTTGCCACCACCGACCTGGAGCGGAGCGTGCGGGTCAATCTGAACATGATTGGCACCGATGGCCGACCGGCGGTGAAGCCCCTGCTCACCATCCTCACCGAATGGCTGGAGTTCCGTACCCGCACGGTGCGCCGCCGCCTGGAACACCGGTTGCAGGAAGTACGCGACCGGCTGCATATCCTGGATGCGCTGCTGATCGCGTTCCTCAATATCGACGAGGTGATTCGGATCATTCGCACCGAGGACCAGCCCAAGCCGGTATTGATGTCAACCTTCGGGTTGTCGGACATCCAGGCGGAAGCGGTCCTGAACCTGCGGTTGCGGCACCTGATGCGCCTGGAGGAGATGAAGATCCGCGGTGAGCAGGATGCCTTGAATGAGGAGCGCGCGACCCTGGAGCATCAATTGGCTAACCCGGAAGCCCTGCGCGACCTGATCGCGCTGGAACTGAATGCGGATGCGGAGAAGCATGGTGATGCTCGCCGCTCGCCGCTGGTTGAGCGCGATGCCGCGCAGGCGTTGGACGAATCTGCATTGGTGCCCAGCGAGCCGATCACGGTGATCGTCTCCAAGGCGGGATGGATTCGTGCGGCCAAGGGTTATATCAACGAGCCCGAAGGCCTGAGTTATCGTCAGGGCGACGATTTTCAGGCCGCCACACGCGGGCGGAGTAATCAGCCGCTTTGTCTGTTGGACGCTTCGGGGCGCAGCTACAGCATCTCCGCACGGGGCTTGCCGTCGGCACGTGGGCAGGGGGAGCCTCTGACGGCGCAATTGAACCCGGCAGACGGCGCTGCGTTTGTGGATCTGCATCTGGGGGCCGCCACCGAAAAGCTGGTGATCGGGTCTTCGGCCGGGTACGGGTTCGTAACGGTCGCCGAAAACCTGCAAACCCGGAACAAGGCCGGCAAGGCCATGTTGACGGTCCCAAAAAACTCCGGCGTTTTGCCCTTGTTGCGCGTTCCGGAAACGCAAGCCGACCTGCGCTTGGCCTGCATCTCGGCAGAAGGGCGCCTGCTGATGTTCCCGCTGGCGGATTTGCCCGAGCTACCTCGCGGCAAAGGCAACAAGCTGATGGGACTGCGAGGGGACGACAAGGTTACGCACTGGTTGCTGTTGCAGCCCGGGCAGGGGCTTACCATTCAGGCCGGCAAACGGAGTTACGCGATCAAGCCATCGGAAGTCGATGGTTTCACCGGATCTCGAGCCAGCCGTGGCAGCTTGTTGCCGCGAGGATTGCAGCGCGTAGACAGTGTGGAGGCCTCGGGTGAGGGGGCTGAGGATGCAACTGATTCGCTTGAAAGCAGTCAAAGCGACCCAAGTTAATTTGTCGATTCATTCCCCTTCGTTTTCGATTCGAGGCTGACGTGACACGCATACTGCTGTTTATGGGAACCAACATCGCGGTCCTGCTGATTGTTGGCGTGCTTTCCTCTGTGTTGGGGGTGGACCAGTACCTGACGCGCAACGGTCTGGACCTCTCTTCGCTGCTGGTCTTCTGCGCATTGTTTGGCTTTACCGGTTCGGCCATCAGCCTGCTCTCGAGCAAGATGGTTGCCAAGATGACCATGCGGCTGCGGGTTATCGACAAACCCAGCAACGCGGCAGAGGCATGGCTGGTGCAAACCGTGACGCGGCAGGCACGGCAGGCCGGCATTGCGATGCCGGAGGTGGCCATCTACGACTCGCCTGACATGAATGCGTTCGCCACCGGTCCCAGTCGGAACAACGCGCTGGTCGCGGTCAGTACCGGCTTGATGCAGCAAATGCGGCAGGATGAGGTGGAAGCAGTACTGGGCCACGAGATCTCCCACGTCGCCAATGGCGACATGGTGACGATGGCGTTGCTGCAGGGCGTGCTGAACACCTTTGTGATGTTCCTCGCCCGGGTGATCGGATTCGTCATCGACCGTGCGGTATTCCGCAACGAGCGTGGTACCGGAGCGGGTTACTTCATCACCGTGATGGTGCTGCAGATCGTGTTCGGAATCCTGGCCTCGATGATTGCTGCGTGGTTCTCCCGTCGCCGTGAATTCCGGGCTGATGCGGGCGGTGCTCACCTTGCAGGCCGTCGCAAGATGGTCGAGGCTCTGCAGCGCTTGCAAGGGCGTCGCGATGATGCCCCCGGTCAGCTTCCCGAGCAGATGGCAGCTTTCGGTATTGCCCCCAGCCTTGGTGGCGGTCTGCGCGCCCTGTTTGCTACGCACCCGCCGCTTGAGCAGCGCATTGCCGCCCTGCAAGCGGCGAGCTGATCAGGCGACGGCGCGAAACGGCAATGGACTGGGTTTGCCGATGGCAAACCCGAACGCCAGCGACGGACGTAGCTTCTCGACCAATTGACGGCCATGGTCATTGTTGATTCCTGGCAGGACGGTGCTGCATTTGAGCTTGTCGCCGGCGCGGATCAGGGACTCGAGGCCGATTCCGATAATGGGTGAGTCGAGCGCCGCCTGTACCAGTGTTTCGCGTACGATCAGCATATCCGGGCGGATGCGTTCGAGCAGGCCCATGGATTGGGTGTCCATGCTGATGTTGGCCAGCGCCATCCGGCAGCCCAGGCTATGGATCAAATTGCGCAGGCGTAACAGATCGACGCCACTGCTGAGGGCTTCATCCGCGTTGAGCGAAACGTAAATGGTTGACCGGTCGATAGCCGGATCGCGAGCAAGCGCGGTCAGCTTTTCTGCAACCTCGTTATGCGAACTGGCCAGAATCTGACCGCACAGCGGAAGCAGGACCTGCTCGGGTGCCTTGTCGTTGAGGGTGCGCAGCGCAGCGTGGACGGCATCGAGCAGCCATGTGTCATGTTCGCCGCGACGTCCCATACGCATTAGGGTCGGCATGAACTCCCGGCTGCCCATCCAAAAGCCTTCATCATCTTCCAGATGGGGTAAGACTCGGAAAGCCAGCGAATCGTCGTCCTTCACGCCGGGGTGAAGCCCGTGCTCGGTGATCAGCTGGAAGCGCTTTTCTTGAAAACCTTTGTTGACCAGGCGGGTTAGGGTGGCCGCATCATAGGTGCGCGTTTCTTCCGTGACGGGTTTGCCTTGGGCTTCCCGCATGGCAGCGTAAATCGCGGCATCGAAGTCCTGACTGCTCATCTGCGGACGAACGGTAAACAGCGCGGTATTGGCCTTGAGCCGTACTCGTTCGTTGGCCAGGAAAATCAAGGTGCTTTGTATGCCTTGGCGGAGCTCGTCGGCGCGTTCTTCTTGTATGCCGTTTATCGCCGCGATGACAAAATGACCAGGCCCCCACTGCAGAAGTTCTTCGTTGGCTTCAAGGCGATCTTCGATGCGCGCCTCAAGCTGCTGGCGGAAATGCGCCTGGGCAGCGCTGTCCGTCAATGCGGGGGACACCATTTCCGGGCCCGCTTCGAGCGAGAGCCAGCGCACGGGTGCAGAGAGTCGGGCGAGGGCTTGGCGCGCGATTCCCATGCCATGCGGTGCTTTGTGCGTGGTGACCACCTCTCGCGGTGCCGAGGAAGTGAGGGCAGCCTTTTGCGTGTTCGCAGAGGGCATGCGCGCAAAAAGCAGCAGGCGGCCGGGGGGGGATTCCAGGATGGTGGACGATACACCGTAGCAACCCTCCACGTTGGCCGTCCGAAAGCTGCAAAGCTGCGACAGCCATGCATCCGGAACCGCGGCCAGGCTGAACAGCTCGCCGTCTGGTTCACGCTGCAGATAGATTTCCTTGGCGTCGGTGCCGGGGCACAAATCGAGCAACGAACAGGCCTGCTTATTGGCTTCCTGGATATGGCCATCCGGGCCGAGCAGTACTGCGGCGACCGGTAAGACATCCAACGACATCTGCGGGGGTTGTGCGGCGCGTGCCGCAGCCTGGCGTGGGTCGATCAGTTGGGCCCGGAGGCGCCCGTTGTTTTCCGCCAGCTCGTTCAGTGCGTGTGCCAGCTGCCCCCATTCGCCGCTCAGTTTTTCGTCGAATCCCGGGCCCGGGTCCATTCGCGACAGCGGGGCGACCAATTTCGACAGCGGACGCATCCAGCCGAGTACCAGTACCAGGTAATTCAGCAGTGCGAGTATCAAAACCCCGGCGCTGAATATCAGTAACGGTAAATTCTGCGGAAGTTGCGCCGCGGCGATACTGGCGACAGAAGGGAGCTCGCCCATCGACACCAGCATCCAGGGGGCGCCAAATATCGTCCGGGACTGCGCACACCAACCCTCGGCGCAAATGGCGCCAAGTTCCAGCGATTTCTGGCTGGCGATAACGGCGGCCACTGCCGTGGCAGCGCGGTTGAGGTCGTTTTCGATTCCGGCATCCACCAGCCGAGCGGCCAATTCCTTGGGGAAGTCGGGGGAGGCTTGAACTTTGCGCAGGCTTTCGTTGGTAGCGCCATACAAGGCGGTTGTCAGCGGCGATAACGCCGGCAGGCGCTGGCCGACATCGGCGAGGCTGCGCACTTCGTTGATGCGGGGCGTATTGCTGGCCAGGTAGGCGCCGGCGCTGCTGGTCAGCATGACGGGTTCGGTGGACAGGCTGGCCAGCAGATTGTCGAAGGCAGTGGTGCGGTAGGAATAGCGCAATACGCCGAGAAACCGTTGCTGCGAGTCGCGGATGGCCCTGGAGCAGCTCACCACCATCTGCCCGCTGATCGCCTCACGCTCTCGCTCCGACCACAAGCAGCCGTTGCTGGCGAGTTCAGGCGCAAGCAAAAACCATAACTTGCGTTGCGCGAGGGCGCTCAGATCATTGCCACCGATGTCGTGCTCAAGCCAGGTTCCAGTTTCGCGAACCAGATACCGCGGTTGGGAATTGCTGTACTGGGGCCACCAGGAGATCGCGATCAACCCACTACCGTCCACCGCAGTCCGCGGCAGGGCATTGGCGTCATTCAGCAGGCCCACAGAGCCTTTGACGAGAATACTGTTGCCGATGAGGCTGGATATCAGCTCGATGCTTTGCAGGCGGGACTCAATTCGACTTCCGGCGGCATCGAGGACGTTTCGCTGAGCGGTCTGTGCCTGCTGGTTTTCCGAGTGGCCTTTGACGCCGAACCAGTAAGCGGACATTCCTCCAATCAACAACGCGGCAAACAACAGGTGCACTATCAGCTGACGGCCGGGGCGAACGGCGCGAGCTGATGGTGGCGTGTTGTCTTTACTCATGCAGGAAGGTCCCTGGCGCGTATGAATATGGGGTGCAGAAACCCCATTTCGCCATTATCACAGGAGCTTGTCAAAAACTGGTGAAGTTATTTCACCGAAGCAGACGTGCAATGGTTTTCAGGCTGCTGATCAGGTGCTCAATTTCGCCCTGTGTGTTGTAGGCCGAAAAACTGGCTCTGACCGTTCCTCTGATGCCCAGGGACTGCATCAATGGCATGGCGCAGTGATGGCCCGTGCGGACCGCAATCCCATTTTCATCCAGTAAGGTCGCGATGTCTTGTTCATGACAGCCGTCAAGACGAAATGAAACGATGGGTAGCTTGTTGTCCTGGGGGCCGATGATATGCAGGCCCTCGATTTCGCTCATGCCGGCCTGGGCGAGGTCCAGCAACTGCTGTTCATGCTCGGTAATGGCAGCATGATCCAGCGTGCCGAGGTAGTCCATGGCGGCGCTCCAGCCGATGAAGCCGCCGATGTTGGGCGTGCCGGCCTCGAACTTCCAGGGGATGTCCGCGTAGGTCGTTTTCTCGAAGGTGACGGTTTCAATCATGTCGCCACCGCCCATCCACGGGGACATGGCTTCGAGCAACTCGGCTTTAGCCCACAGCATGCCGGCACCGGTAGGCCCGAACATCTTGTGTGCGGAGCAGGCATAGAAATCGCAGCCCAATGCCGAGAGATCAAGCGGTCCGCGGATCGAGAGCTGCGCCCCGTCAAGCAGAATCCGGCTGTTGTGCGCCTTGGCAAGGGTGACCAGCGCTTCGAGCGGCATCATGCTGCCTATGGCATTGGAACCCGCGCTGACGGCCAGCAGGCGGGTGCGGTCGCTGATGAGCTGCTCTGCGGCCTGCAGGTCAACGTGACCGTCGGCGGTCAACGGAATCACCCTCAACCTGGCGCCGGTCTGCTCACACACGATCTGCCAGGGAACAATATTGGCGTGATGCTCTAGCGTGCTGATAACGATCTCGTCACCGGCTTGCAATGAATTGCGGGCCCAGCACTGGGCAACGATGTTGATGGATTCGGTGGTGCCGCGGGTGTAAACCACTTCACGCTCGGGTACCGAGAACCAGGCTGCCAGCTTGCCCCGCGTTGCCTCGTAGGCTTCGGTCGCACGCGCGGAGAGCGTGTGCAGGCCGCGGTGAACATTCGCGGTGTCGTGGCTGTTGTAGAGCGCTATTGCGTCGATGACGGGGTGCGGTTTGAGGGTGGTGGCCGCGTTATCGAAATAGTGCAGGGGATGACCGTGGATGTTCTGCGCCAGAGCCGGGAAGTCGGCGCGCAGTTGTTCAACCATGGGGCTCATGGCTGGGTGCCCGTCGTGGGATCGAGACGCTGCCCAAGACGGGACAGCGCGAGGTGACATGCGGTGTCCAGCAACGGCGTGAGCGCTTCGGGTAGCTCACGCAGCGCCGGCAGGGCGAAGCTTTCCAGCAGCAAACGACGCGCCGTCAGCAGGTCCAATCCACGACTGCGCAAATAATGGAGTGCGGTCTGATCCAGTTCGCCGCAGGTGGCCCCATGCGCACACTTGACCTGGTCGGCATAGATTTCCAGCTCCGGGCGCATGTCGGCGCCAGCTGTCGGGCTGAGCAACAGGCTGCGACAGACCTGGCCCGAGTCCGTGTGCTGGCCGCTGCGGCTGACATGCACCGCGCCTACGACCGAACGGCGCGCACGGTCGGCCAGGGCGTTGCGGAACTCCAGACGGCTGATGGCATGTTCTGCGTCATGCGTGACCGTGGCCTGTAAAACGGCACGACTGCGCCCGCAGAGCAGGCTCAAAGAATCCAGCTGTAGATCACTGCCTTCGCCCTGCAAGCGCGTCTTCAAGGCGACATGGCTCAGGCCCTGTTCCAGGTTGAAGTCCTGCAAGTTGACCTTGGCCCGAGCTGACAGGTTCAGTTGAATGGCTTCAAAACTTCGCGCAGTGGCTCCAAGTTGAGCGACACGGACCAGATTCAGGGTTGCATCAGCTTCGACTGCGATGGTGAGTTCGGCGTCGACGACACCCTCACCCTGTACGAGTAACAACAGTGTGGCGTTCGTTCCTTGCGGAACCCGAAGTTGAACCGCTTGCTCGGACCAGGTCGCAGATTCGGCGTGCAACTGCAAGACGTAATGCTTTGCATCCTGCAGTACGGCGGTGGCTTGCCCGCCGAGCTTTTCCCACTGCGCAGGGATTTCCAGTGGTGGCAGCGCGGGGTGGTCTTTCGCCGCATCCGGTTCGCGCGCCAACCAGTCGCCGATGCGGGTATACGGCCAACGTTCACGGGCCGCCACGGTATTGAGCTCATCGGCCCGGGGGTGTGCGGTGAAGGCGCTACTCATGGCTGTCAGGCCGTTTGAGGCAGAAAGCGGGCATAACCTTCCGCCTCCAGCTCGCGAGCCAGTTCCGGCCCGCCAGAGGCCTGGATCTGACCGTCGACCAGAATATGAATGTGATCCGGTGTGATGTGATCCAGCAATCGCTGGAAGTGGGTGATCAGCAGTACCGAGCGGTCCGGACGGCGTAGCGAGTTGACCCCTTCAGCAACCACCCGGATCGCATCGATGTCCAGACCCGAGTCGGTTTCATCGAGTATCGCCAGGCTGGGCTCCAGAACCAGCATCTGCAGGATCTCGTTGCGCTTCTTTTCGCCGCCCGAGAATCCTTCGTTGACACCGCGTTTGAGCATTTCCATAGGTATCTTCAATGTTTCCGCGGCATTCCGGACCCGGGAAAGCAGCTCGGGAGCCGATGGCTCCTCTTCGCCGCGGGCTTTGGCGCGGGCGGCAATCGCGGCCTTCAGCAGATTCATGTTGCTGACGCCGGGGACCTCGACCGGGTACTGAAACCCCAGGAACAGGCCGGCGATGGCCCGTTCTTCGGGGTCCATTGTCAGCAGATCCTGCCCGGCAAACAAGACGTCACCGCCGGTGACGGTGTAGTCGTCACGCCCCGAAAGAACCTGTGCCAGCGTGCTTTTGCCGGAGCCGTTGGGCCCCATGACGGCATGCACCTCACCAGCATTCATCGTGAGGTTCAGGGATTTGAGAATGGGGGTGTCGCCGACCTGCACTTGCAGATCGCGAATTTCGAGTAGCGCGCTCAACCGACGGCTCCTTCAAGTGATACGGATAACAAAGCCTGAGCTTCCACGGCAAATTCCATGGGCAGTTCGCGAAATACGTCACGGCAGAAACCGTTAACGATCATGCTGACGGCTTCCTCGGCACCCAGCCCTCGCGAACGCAGGTAATGCAGTTGGTCTTCGCTGATACGGCTGGTGGTCGCTTCGTGTTCCAGACGCGCACCGGGGTTGCTGCATTCCAAGACCGGCAGGGTGTGAGCGCCGCAGTCCGGGCCAATGAGCAGCGAATCGCATTGCGTGTAGTTGCGGGCGCCTTCGGCTCGTGGGCCCACGCGGACCAGCCCGCGGTAGGTCTGGTTGCCATGACCGGCCGAGATGCCCTTGGCAATGATCGTTGACCGGGTATTCCGGCCCAGGTGGATCATTTTTGTCCCGGTGTCCGCCTGCTGTTGATGGTGAGACAGGGCCACGGAGTAGAACTCGCCGACGCTGTCGTCACCGCGCAATACACAGCTGGGGTATTTCCAGGTGATGGCGGAGCCTGTTTCAACCTGCGTCCAGGAAATATGGCTGCGTTTACCGCGACAGTCGCCACGCTTGGTCACGAAGTTGTAGATACCACCGACGCCGTTTTCATCGCCGGGATACCAGTTCTGCACCGTCGAGTATTTGATCGAGGCGTCATCCAGTGCGACCAGTTCGACGACAGCCGCGTGAAGCTGGTTTTCGTCCCGCATGGGCGCCGTGCATCCCTCCAGGTAGCTGACGCTGGCACCTTCTTCACAGATGATCAAAGTGCGCTCGAACTGTCCGGTATTGCGCTCGTTGATGCGGAAGTAGGTCGACAACTCCATGGGGCAGGAAACGCCCTTGGGCACGAATACGAATGACCCGTCCGTAAACACGGCGGAATTGAGCGCGGCGTAGTAGTTGTCCTTGGGTGGTACAACAGAGCCCAAATATTGGCGTACCAGTTCCGGATGTTCCTGCAGGGCCTCGGAGATGGAGCAAAAGATCACCCCCGCCTCCTTGAGCTTTTCCTTGAACGTCGTTGCGACCGAGACGCTGTCGAACACCATGTCTACCGCGACACCGGCCAAAGCCGCACGTTCATGCACCGGAATGCCCAGCTTTTCGTAGGTCTCCAGTAGCTTGGGGTCGACTTCGTCAAGACTTTTGGGTGCGTTCGAGCTTGTTGGCGACGAGTAGTAGCTGATAGCCTGAAAATCAATCGGCTCCTGCTTCAGGTTTGCCCAGGTCGGCGGTTGCATCTGTTGCCAATCCGCATAGGCTTTCAAGCGCCATTCCAGCAGCCATTCCGGCTCCTTTTTACGCTGGGAAATCAGCCGGATGACATCTTCGTTCAGGCCCGGGGGAAGGGTGTCTGACTGGATGTCCGTGACGAATCCGGGCTTGTATTCCCGTCGACCGAAAACCCTTTCGAGTTCAATGGGGACTTCAGTACTCATGAATAATGCTTTCCTTACGTGGCGGTTGCGCCAATTCGGCGACCGTCAGTTTTCCGAGTTCGCCACGTAAACGGCTGTTGATTAAATGCCAGTGCGGTCGCATCTGGCAGCTTTGCTGCAGTTCGCAGTCTCCATCCCGTGTTTGGCAGGGAGCCAATGCAATGGGCCCTTCAAACAGTTCCACCACTTCCAGGATGCGGATATCGGTCGCGGGGCGGCTAAGGCGGTAGCCTCCTTGTTGTCCGCGCTGCGATTCTACCCAACCGGCACGACTCAAGGCTTTCAGCGCCTTGCTTGCCATGGGGACATGTAGCCGTGTGTCGGTAGCGAGCGTGTGTGCCGAGACCGCCCGAGTCGAAGTCTGTGCCAGCTGCGTGAGCAGCACGAGCGCGTAGTCGGTGAGGCGGGAAACACGGAGCATGTTTAAATAGTACCAAAAAGGTACTGTATTGGCCAAAAAAAACGCGGCCCGGAGGCCGCGTCTTGCAAATCGTTTGCGTGGATCAGAGTGCGGTACGCACTTCTACGCGTCGATTGTGACGACGACCTTCCGCACTGGTGTTGTCATCTTCCGGGGCTTCGTCGCCGAAGCCGCGAGCAAGGATACGAGCCGGGGATACACCCTGGTCGATCAGGTAGCGACGTACGGCATTGGCACGACGCTGGGACAGATCCAGGTTGTAGAAGTCGTCACCTTCGTCACTGGCATGGCCGGCCACTTCGATGCGGCCTGAGCCGCCGGCCAGGCTGGAGGCGACGCCATCCAGCTTTTCCCGGGCGGTCATGGTCAGCTCGGTGCTGTCGAACTCGAAAAGGATGGCGGCGAGGAGGCTGCTGGACTGAACGGCGCAACCGTTGGCGTCAACAGCTTCATCGGCTTTGGGTTCAGGGCAGTCCATCGCGATCGAAGGAGCCACAGCAGGGGCGCAGCCGGTGCTGTCAACACGGGTGCCAGCGGGCGTGTCCGGGCACAGGTCCGCATCGTCAGCTACGCCGTCGTTGTCAGCGTCGCCTGCGGTTTCCACCACGGCAATGCCGGACGAGGCCGGAGCGGATTGCTTCTTATCAAACAGCGGGATCTGATATCCCAGCGTGATTACCGGATCGATAAAGAACAATTTCTGGCCGGTGACGCTGGAATCTTCGTTGCTATGCAGGTCAGCGTTCAACGTGCCTTCGACGCGTAGGTCGCCAAAGCCCAGCAGGGGCAGGCGATAGCCAATGCCGCCGGCCAGATTCAGTGCGGTGTAGTCATCGTTTGGATGACCATCGGAATCGGTAATGCCCGCGCGGATGATGCTGTAGACGTTGTGGGCGGATTCACCCATGTAGGTCAACAGTCCGATGCCCAGGCCGTAGACTTCGCCGCCGTCAGCCAGATCCGTGACTTTCAAATCCAATTCAACGTTTTGGGTTTCGGAAAGAGGGCGCCCAACACCAATTCCGTAAACCATTGAATCGCTTGAACCGCGCTCATTGTCCGTGAACATGAAACCCACATTCGGGTTCACGTAGTAGCCAAGATCGCCGTGGCCCGCATAGGCCGTCGTGGCCATTCCCAAAAGAAGGGCCTTCCCCAAAAGATGCCGCATGGTGCGTGTCCTCAATTAATTGATTTTTTCGGTTCTCACTAACCGTGGCGCGAGTATACCCACGCCGACCGTCGATGTCAGTTACAGCTTCATGAATTGGCCGGTCTGGGTGCCGTCGAACCACTCGATACTGAGCCGCACTGATGATTCAGGCAGCTCCTGGCTGTGGGTGATCAAGCCGCTTTCGTCGGAGACCATGGCGTAACCACGAGTCAGTACGCTGCGCGGATTGACTGATTCCAGCCTTGCACGAAGATTCAGCAACACCTTCTGATGGTTGTCCATGTGCTGCACGATCCGGGCACGTAGCCGCTGTTGCAGAACCTGATGCCGTTGCTTGCGTTCGTATATATAGGTGTCTGCATGGAAACGTCGCAAGCGGATTCGAGCCCGGAGCAATTGTTGCTCGCGATGATCAAGAGTGCGCTGAGTGGAGGACCACAGTCGCCGGTATGCGCTGTCGAGTCGCTGTGCGTTGGTCTCGATCCGGCGACGCGGCGCTTGTCGCTGCAGGCGGTTTGTCAGTTGCAGCAGTCGGTTTCGATGCCATTGCAGATTCCTCTGCAATGCGTTGTTCAAGCGGAGCTCGAGCGGTACGAGCATGCGGGCCTGCTGGCTGCGATCCGTGCTGAGGAGTTCTGCCGCGGCCGTCGGGGTTGCTGCTCGCAAGCTGGCCACAAAGTCGCTGATGCTGAAGTCAATTTCATGCCCGACGGCGCTGACCACCGGCAGTGGGCAGGCCGCGATCGCTCGCGCAACGGTTTCCGTGTTGAACGCTTGCAGATCTTCCAGCGAGCCGCCACCGCGAGTGAGGAGCACCACGTCCCCCTCGGACGTCTCATGAATACTCTTCAGGGCGCGCGCAATGGCTTCCGGTGCCTCCAGCCCCTGAACCGGCACCGGAATCAGGGTGACCTGCATGAACGGGTCGCGCCGACGCAGGGTCACCAGCACATCCTGCAGGGCAGCAGCCTGGGGCGAACTGACGATAATAATGTGGCCGATGCTCTCGGGCATGGCCAACTTGCGGCTGTCGTCGAACAGCCCTTCCGCTTGCAGTTTCTTTTTCAGGCGCTGGAAAGCGGCAGCGAGTGCGCCTTCGCCGGCATCCTCGACAGCGTTGACGATCAGTTGCAGATCGCCGCGTGGCGTATACACCGCAAGTCGCCCGTGGGCGATGATTTTTTGGCCCTCCGTCAGGGGCTGTCCGCGGATGCTGGAGCGAAACCAGGCGCAGCGGATCTGTCCATCCATGTCCTTCAACGCGAAGTAGCGATGTCCGGAGCGTGCCTGTGTAAAGCCGCTCACTTCGCCTTCGACGCGCACGGCCCCAAATTCCGCATCAATGCGTTGATGCAGCAAGGCGAGCAGTTCGCTCACCTGATAGGGGAGTGAGGCCGGCTGAGGGCTCAAAATCGAGAAGGAGGCGTCCACGGACGTTATACTACGAGATTCACTTCCCGGTTCGGATGGTTCTATGCGTGTAGTGCAGGAAGCCCTGACTTTTGACGATGTTTTGCTGCTCCCTGCCTACTCGGAGATTCTGCCCAGGCAGGTTGACTTGGGAACCCAGCTGACGCGTTCCCTGCGTTTGAACATCCCGCTGGTTTCGGCAGCGATGGATACCGTCACCGAAGGCCGGCTGGCGATCGCGCTGGCGCAGGAAGGCGGTATCGGTATTATCCACAAGAACATGACACCTGCCGAGCAGGCCGCGGAAGTGCGCAAGGTCAAGAAGTTCGAAGCCGGCGTGATCAAAGATCCAATCACGGTCTCTCCCCACATGACCATCGGGGATGTGCTGGCGCTGACCCGGGCCAACGAGATTTCCGGGGTGCCGGTCGTTGATGGGCCGGATCTGGTGGGAATTGTCACCAGCCGCGATCTGCGTTTTGAGACCCGCTTGGACGCCCCGGTGTCGTCCATCATGACGCCGAAAGAGCGGTTGATTACGGTTCGCGAGGGCGCCAGCAAAGAAGAGGTGCGGGCGCTCCTGCATGAGCATCGCATTGAAAAAGTTCTGGTGGTCAACGACACCTTCCAGCTGCGCGGAATGATCACCGTCAAGGACATCCAGAAGTCCACCGATTTTCCCCACGCGGCCAAGGACGCCCAGGAGCGTTTGCTGGTTGGTGCAGCTGTCAGCACCGGTGGGGACAGTGCCGAGCGCGTAAGGGTACTGGTGGAAGCCGGCGTCGATGTACTGGTCGTCGATACGGCGCACGGGCATTCCCGTGGCGTGATTGAGCGCGTGGCTGCGGTGAAGAGGGAGTACCCACACATACAGGTTATCGGCGGGAACATCGCGACAGCCGCAGCCGCCAAAGCATTGGTAGACGCCGGCGCCGACGCCGTCAAAGTCGGCATCGGTCCGGGGTCCATCTGTACGACGCGCATCGTTGCGGGTGTGGGGGTGCCACAAATTACCGCAATCGCCAACGTGGCCGAAGCGCTCGAAGGTACCGGAATTCCGCTGATCGCCGATGGTGGCGTCCGCTATTCCGGGGATATCGCCAAAGCCATCGCCGCGGGCGCGAGCACAGTCATGGTCGGCAGCTTGCTCGCCGGCACCCGTGAGGCGCCCGGTGAAGTCGAGCTGTACCAGGGGCGGTCCTACAAGTCCTACCGCGGGATGGGGTCCATGGGGGCGATGTCACAGTCCGAAGGCTCCAAGGATCGCTATTTCCAGGAAGCAACCGACGAGGTCGAGAAGCTGGTTCCGGAGGGCATCGAAGGTCGGGTTCCTTACAAAGGGGCACTCTCAGCGATCGTGCATCAGATGGTGGGAGGGCTTCGCTCCAGCATGGGCTACACCGGTAACGCAACCATTGAGGAAATGCGCACCAGGGCCGAGTTCGTGCGGATCACCGGGGCCGGCGTCAATGAATCGCATGTGCATGACGTGTCGATCGTCAAAGAAGCGCCCAACTACCGTATGGAGCGCTGATCGGAATGCGAGATATTCATGCGGACCGCATCCTCATCCTGGACTTCGGCTCTCAACTCACGCAACTGATCGCCCGTCGGGTTCGCGAGGCTGGTGTCTACTGCGAAATCCACCCCTATGACATGAATGCCCAGGCATTGACCGAGTTCGGTGCGCGTGGCGTCATTTTGTCCGGCAGTCCGGAGTCCACCACCGTCAGCGAGGCGCCGTCAGTGCCCGATGGGGTGTTCGAACTGGGCGTGCCGGTGCTCGGAATCTGCTACGGGATGCAGGTAATGGCGCGCCATTTCGGCGGCGCCGTGGAGGGGGGGCACACGCAGGAGTTCGGCTACGCCGAAGTCCGGGCGCGTGGACACAGCGCGTTGTTACGGGATATCGAAGATCGGGTCAACGAAGAAGGTCACGGCTTGCTCGATGTCTGGATGAGCCACGGAGACCGGGTCACCGCACTGCCTGCGGATTTCGAATGCATCGCCAGCACGCCCGATCTGCCGCTGGCCGGAATGATGCATCGGGGCAAGAATTACTTTGGTCTGCAGTTCCATCCCGAAGTCACGCACACCAAGCAGGGTCACCGCATCCTGCAGCGCTTTGTACGCGATATCTGCGCCTGTGACGGCACCTGGACCGCCGGCAACATCATTCACGATGCCATCGTGCGGGTGCAGCAGCAGGTGGGTGATGCGCATGTGTTGCTGGGGCTTTCCGGAGGCGTCGACTCCTCCGTTGTTGCGGCTCTGCTGCACCGGGCGATCGGCGACCAGTTGACCTGCGTGTTTGTCGACAATGGATTGCTGCGGCTGGGAGAGTCCGACCAGGTGATGCGCACCTTTGCGGATCATCTCGGTGTGCGGGTCATTCGTGCTGAAGCCAGCGAACGGTTCCTTTCGGCCCTCAAGGGTGTCGAGGACCCGGAGGCCAAGCGCAAGGTGATTGGGCGCACCTTCATCGAGGTTTTCGACGAGGAGGCCGCCAAAATTCCGAATGTGGCCTTCCTGGCGCAGGGCACCATCTACCCGGACGTGATCGAATCTGCCGGCGCCAGCACCGGCAAGGCCCATGTCATCAAGTCACACCACAATGTGGGTGGCCTGCCCGAAGACATGGCATTGCAGCTGGTTGAGCCGCTGCGCGAGCTGTTCAAAGACGAAGTGCGCAAGATTGGCCTGGACCTCGGTCTGCCGGGCGAATTGGTCAACAGGCACCCGTTCCCCGGCCCCGGCCTGGGCGTGCGTATTCTCGGCGAGGTCAAGCCCGAAGCGGCAGAAACCCTGCGCCGGGCGGATGACATCTTCATCAGCGAGCTGCGCAAAGCCGGGTGGTACGACAAGGTCTCGCAGGCGTTTGCGGTCTGGTTGCCGGTGAATTCGGTAGGCGTGACCGGGGACGGTCGGCGCTACGCGCCGGTCATCGCCCTGCGTGCCGTCGAGACGGTGGACTTCATGACAGCACACTGGGCGCGGCTGCCTTATGAGCTGCTGGATGTATGCGCCCGCCGCATCGTCAATGAAGTCCCGGGCGTGTCTCGTGTGGTGTATGACGTATCCGGCAAGCCGCCGGCCACCATCGAGTGGGAGTAGGCGGTCACTCGGAGCGCACGGAGAGCACCGATACGCGCTGGATGCGGCGTGCTCTGGAATTGGCAGCCGAAGCGCAGGCGGAAGGAGAAGTCCCGGTAGGGGCGCTGCTGGTGGATTCCTCCGGTGAGTTGATCGCCGAAGGGCACAACCGGCCAATCGGTCAGCACGATGCCACTGCACATGCGGAAATTGATTGTCTGCGTCGCGCCGGCAAAGCGCTTGAGAACTACCGGTTTCCCGGGTCCACGCTGTATGTGACTCTGGAGCCTTGCGTCATGTGCGCGGGGGCCATCATTCATGCGCGTGTCGGGCGCGTGGTCTATGGCGCCTACGACCCCAAAGCCGGTGCTGCGGGTTCGCACAGCGATGTGCTGCTGCATTCCCGGCTCAACCACCAGCCCGTTGTTGATGGTGGTGTGTTGCAGGAAGAGTGTGCGGAAATCCTGAAATCTTTTTTCCGCCGGCGACGCTGACGAGCGTGAGCTAGGGCCAGGCGTTGAGCGCTACCCCCACGCTGATGCGTTCGGCGCTGGCGTTGTAGTCGATCAGGGATTCGCCGTAGCCACTGAACAGCTCCGCATACCCCTGCAGCCGGCTGTTGAACGGGAAGAATACGGCCATGCGCAACGAACCACGATTGCGTTCGTCCAGGCGCAGATTGTTTCTCCAGCGCAGGCTGTAGCGCAGACGACCCACCGGATAGAGCAGCGCCAGCTGGGCGCGTCCCACGAAATCGGAAATGTCCGGGTTATCGTCGCCGCGGGCATCGTCCGGGCTGGTCTTGTTGGCCTCGGGAATGCGGTACCAGGCCGCCAGGTCCAGGCGCAGCGTGCCGACATCGAAGTCAGCTCCTGCGATAACCCGATTCCAGGAGCGTGAAATCGGTAGCGTGCGCCCATTGGACTGGTGATTGACACCAATACGGCCATGCAGATTCTGCAGGGGACCCCACTGTCCATCATGCGGCCAGCGGGCGCGGACAAACATCTCCGGTTCGTGATTGGTGTCTCGAAAAGGGCTGGAGTTAAGGCTGTTGTATGCCTGCCACCACGAACAGGCCGTGTAGGCGAAAAACAGGTCGATGTCGCGGTTCGCGATCCGCTCCCAGGCGGCGACCTTCAGGCTGAGCTGAAACTTCACTTCCCACTTGTCCAGCGAGCCGTCGCTGACGCCGAACGGTGCACCATTCGGGCGGTGGCTCCACGACAACGGCAGGATGTAGTTGTTGCGGTGGGGCGTGATGGCGTCCTCCTCGCTGGCGAACGCCGGAGCCGTCGCCAGCCCCAGCCCGAGTAAGGAGCCAAGCATCGCGTTCACGGCGCCGCGCCTGGTTGCGCTGACGCCCCGAGCCTTCACCGCGGCCATGCTCAGTACATATCGGACTTGTCAGGGATTTTCGGCTGTCCGTCTTCATTCCGGGTGGGGATGAAGTCACCGGTAATCATCTGCGCATAGCTCATGCCTGGACCCACCATGGGGTACACACCGGCTTCGGTGTCGATGATGACTTCCAAAAAGGCCGGGCCTTCGAAGGCGATGAATTCGGCAACGGCCTGCGGCAGGTCGTCCTTGCTGGAAACGCGGCGGGCAAACTCGAAGCCGTCGGCTTCGGCGGCTTTGATGAAATCCTTGGAGTGCAACGATTTGTCCGAGGCCGACATGCGTCCTTTGAAGAACAGCTTCTGCCACTGGCGCACCATGCCGTCGCCGTAGTTGTTCAGAACGACGACCTTGACCGGCAGTTTGTACGTGGTCACGGTTTCCAGCTCGCCAAGGTTCATCCGAATCGAGGCGTCGCCATCGATGTCGATGACCAGCCGCCCGGGTTGCGCGAATTGCGCCCCCACTGCAGCGGGCAGGCCGAAACCCATCGTGCCCATCGAGCCGGAGGTCATCCACAGGCGCGGCTCGGCGAAATCGAAGTATTGCGCGGCCCACATCTGATGCTGGCCCACACCGGTGGAGATGATGGCTTCACCCTGGGTGATCTTGTTGATTTCTTCGATGACCTGCATGGGCTGGATCGCCGTGGACTCGCGATCGTAATTCAGTGCATAGGTCGATTTGAGGGTGCGAATATGTTCCTGCCACGCGCTCAGATCCTGAGGGGGCACATTGTCCCGCCCGTAATTGAGCAGAGTGTCCAGGGCCGGCGCCAGCAGGCCCACGTAGTGCCAATCGCACTTTTTGACCTTGTTGATCTCCGATTCGTCGATATCGAAGTGAGCGATGGCCTTGGCGTTCGGCGCGAAGAGATCAGGCACGCCGGCCACGCGGTCATCAAAGCGTGCGCCCACCGCGATCAGGAAATCGCAGTCGTCCACCGCGTAGTTGGCCGACGCGGTGCCGTGCATGCCCAGCATATGCAGTGACATGTCGTCACGGGTGTCGTAGGCGCCCAGCCCCATCAACGTGGTGGTCACGGGGATGCCGTAGTGCTTGGCCAGAGTGCGCAGGTTTGCGGCCGCTTCGGCGTGAATCACACCACCCCCTGCGTAAATCAGCGGCTTGCGTGAGGCTTTGAGCAAGTCGAAGAAACGCACACATTGCAGCTGAGAGAGCTTGCTGGCGCTGACCGCTGCCATGCGCTGGCGATACCCCGGTACCGGCAGGCTTGCCGTGCCGCTGAACACGCCTTCCCAATTCTGGATGTCCTTGGGGATATCGATGACTACCGGCCCGGGGCGGCCGGTGCGGGCGATTTCGAACGCCGTTCGCATCGTGGCTTCGAGTTGATCGGCCTGGGTGACCAGAAAAACGTGTTTGGCTGCGGCGCCCATGATGTTGGTGACCGGGGCCTCCTGGAAGCCGTCGGTCCCGATCGCTGCCGTCGGTACCTGACCGCAAATGACAACAATGGGAATCGAGTCGGCCATGCAGTCCCGCACCGGAGTTACGGTGTTGGTTGCCCCGGGGCCGGATGTCACCAGTGCGACGCCGACACGGCCACTGGCTCGGGCGTAGCCAGCGGCCATGAAGGCGGCGCCTTGCTCGTTGGCCGGAACAATCAGGGGCATCGGGGCGGGTTTGCCCTGCGCCTCCGCTTCCATGTTGAAGCGAAATACCGCGTCATAAGTCGGCAGAATGGCACCACCGGAATAGCCGAAAATGGTGTCCACACCTTCATCGGCCAGGACCTGGACGATGACATCCGCTCCGCTCATGGTTTCGCCCGCGCGCGGGTGGGAGAGGGTCGTGGTGCTTTCGTGATCCGAGGTCATGCTCATCTTCCATTGATCAAACCGGCCGCGACCGAATGGCGGCGCTGGCGCGCGATAATACCCGAAAGCCCACAAATTCAGGCCATTCTGCGGGGGTGTGATTGCGCAGCGCAGCATCCTGGGTTATTTTTGGGAGTCAACCTGCCCCGGCTTGGGGCCTACGACGCGCGGACTAATGCGGCACATCATCTCCATACTTTTGGCCAACGAATCCGGGGCTTTGTCCCGTGTGGCCGGTTTGTTCTCGGCTCGCGGCTACAACATCGAGTCTCTGACGGTAGCTCCCACACAGGATTCCACCGTATCCCGACTGACCATGGTCACCACAGGGTCCGATGCGGTCATCGACCAGATCAGCAAGCAATTACGCAAGCTGGTCGATGTGGTGGATCTGACGGATCTCACCGAAGGTGCTCACATCGAGCGCGAGGTCACGCTGGTCAAGCTGGAGCTAGCCGCGCCGCAGGTGCAGGAAGTCAGCGCCGCTGTTCGTACATTGGGCGGGCAGGTCCTGGATGACACACCCGGGTCGTTCACCATTGAACTCGCAGGTACCGGCCGTGAGCTGGATGATGCCATTTCCCGTTTGACGGAAAATGCCCGATTGATTGAGCTGGTGCGCTCTGGCGCAACAGCGATCGCGTGCGGGGGCGGATCGCTCAAGATCCCCTAACGGAAGAAACCCCGCTCTTTTTTATTGTTTGCGACAGGAAACGTATTCGCATGAGTCTGAATGTTTACTACGACAAAGACGCCAACCTTTCTCTGATTCAGAGCTGCAAAGTGGCGATTATCGGTTATGGCTCGCAGGGCCATGCCCACGCGCTGAACCTGAAGGACTCCGGCGTCGATGTCGTCGTAGGGCTACGTACTGGCTCAAAGTCGGCTCGCAAAGCTGAAGCCGCCGGCCTGAAAGTGGCAGCGGTAGCGGAGGCAGTGGCTGCGGCCGATCTCGTCATGATCCTGGCACCGGATGAATTCCAGGCCGAGCTCTATGCCGACACCATCGAACCCAACCTGAAGCAGGGCGCCACCCTGGCCTTCGCGCATGGCTTTGCCATCCATTACAACCAGATCGTGCCGCGCGCCGACCTGGACGTGGTCATGATCGCGCCCAAGGCGCCCGGCCACACCGTCCGCTCGGAGTTCGTCAAGGGCGGTGGTATCCCCGACCTGATTGCGATTGCTCAGGATGCGACCGGCAAGGCCAAAGATCTGGCGCTTTCCTACGCCTCCGCCATCGGCGGCGGTCGTACCGGCATTATCGAGACGACCTTCAAGGACGAAACCGAAACCGACCTGTTCGGCGAACAGGCTGTGCTGTGTGGCGGCGCGGTGGAGTTGGTCAAAGCCGGCTTCGAGACGCTGGTGGATGCCGGGTATGCGCCGGAAATGGCGTACTTCGAGTGCCTGCATGAGCTGAAGCTGATCGTGGATCTGATGTTCGAAGGCGGTATCGCCAACATGAACTACTCGATCTCCAACAATGCCGAATACGGTGAATACGTCACCGGGCCCAAGGTCATCAACGACGAATCCCGTGCGGCGATGAAGCAAGCGCTGCTGGACATTCAAACCGGCAAATATGCGAAGAACTTCATTCTTGAAGGCAAGACCAATTACCCGGAAATGACCGCGATGCGTCGCCTGAATGCTGCGCATCCGATCGAGCAGACCGGTGCCAAGCTGCGGGCGATGATGCCCTGGATCGCCGCCAACAAGCTGGTCGACACCGACAAGAACTAAACCACGGCGCTTGCCGTAGCGTTTACCGGTGCCGCGCGGTCCCTGAAAGGCCGCGCGGCATTTTTTTTGCGGACGAGGGGTAAACTTGTGACCTCCGTTCATTTTGAGGCCTGGATGCAACCACACGCCGAAAGCGACGCTGATCGCGACGCCAAGCCCTTGCCACGCAAAGGGATCTACCTGCTGCCGAATCTCTTCACGACGGCTACCTTGTTCGGTGGTTTTTACGCCATCGTGGCGGCGATGAACGGGCGATTTTCGGATGCGGCGCTTGGCATATTCGCTGCAATGGTGGCCGATGCACTGGATGGACGGGTGGCCCGGCTGACCAACACCCAATCCAGTTTCGGCAAGGAATACGACAGCCTTGCCGACATGGTTTCCTTCGGTTTGGCTGCCGCGCTGGTGATGTACCTCTACAGCCTCCAGCACTTGGCCAATGACGCCAGTTTGGGGGGCAAGTTGGGGTGGCTTGCGGCCTTCGTATATGTCGCCTGTACCGCATTGCGGTTGGCGCGCTTCAATGTCAATGCATCGCTGGACGGTGGCAAGGGGGATTTCTTTGGTCTGCCATCGCCCTCGGCCGCGGCACTGATGGCGGGGTTTGTCTGGATTGCGGATGACTTCCAGCTTTCAGGAGACGTTTTGCGCTGGCCTGCTGTGGTCCTGACTTTGGCGGCCGGTGCTCTGATGGTGAGCAATGTGCGCTACCCCAGTTTCAAGCAAATCAAGGTTGCCGAGCGGGTGCCCTTCGTCTACCTGCTGATCATGCTGGGAATCATGGTGCTGGTGGCTTTTGATCCACCGCGGGTTCTGGGTGCTGTTTTCGTGAGTTATGCCCTTGCGGGCCCGATCATGACCATCCTGCGGATGCGCAAGCGTCGGCTACGTTCCTGACATCGGGGCACGGCTTGTGCATACTTGGCGCCATGATGTCAGTGACCAAGGATTCCCGCACAACGACCCGCGACTTCGCGGTGCTTGTTGCTGCGCTACTGCTACGACTGCCCTGAGTGGGCACAACGTTCGCATGGCTGGACGGGGCCGAAGCCGTCACTCACCGGAATTCCGAAAACTCGCACACCGCATTCAACTCTAGGTGTTCGCATGACTGACAAACTCATTATTTTTGATACCACCTTGCGCGACGGGGAGCAAAGCCCGGGCGCATCCATGACCCGTGACGAAAAGGTTCGCATCGCCAAAGCGCTGGAGCGGATGAAGGTCGACGTGATCGAAGCGGGCTTCGCCATCGCATCACCCGGCGATTTCGAAAGCGTAAAAGCCGTTGCCGAAGCGGTTAAAGACAGCACGATCTGTTCACTGGCCCGCGCCAACGCCAAAGACATCGAAGCCGCTGCCGAGGCGCTGAAGCCTTCACCGCGTCGTCGCATCCATACTTTTATCGCCACCTCGCCAATCCATATGGCGAAAAAGCTCAACATGTCGCCCGACCAGGTGCTGGAGGCAGCGGTTGCGGCGGTAAAAAAAGCGCGGCAATACACGGACGATGTCGAATTCTCGCCCGAAGATGCCGGCCGCAGCGAGCCGGATTTCCTGTGCCGCGTACTGGAAGCGGTGATCGATGCCGGTGCGCGCACCATCAATATTCCCGATACGGTTGGCTACACCGTTCCGCATTTGTTCGGTGGGTTGATCGCGGACCTCAAAGCACGCATCCCTAACAGCGACAAGGCGATCATTTCGGTGCATTGTCACAACGATCTGGGGATGGCCGTCGCGAACTCACTGGCGGCGGTGATGAATGGCGCCCGGCAGGTGGAATGCACCATCAATGGGTTGGGTGAGCGCGCCGGGAATGCCGCGTTGGAAGAGATCGCGATGGCGGTGCGAACCCGACGTGATGTTTTCACCTGTGATCACGGTCTGGATACCACGCAGATCATGACGGCCAGTCGCCTGGTCAGTTCAATTACCGGGTTTCCGGTGCAGCCCAACAAGGCGATCGTCGGGGCCAATGCCTTTGCCCATGAGTCGGGTATCCATCAGGACGGTGTGATCAAGCATCGCGAAACCTACGAGATCATGACGGCGTCCGATGTCGGCTGGCAGGCGCAGCACATCGTGCTGGGCAAGCACTCGGGTCGCAATGCCTTCCGTACCCGCTGCGAGGAGTTGGGCATCGAGTTTGATTCTCCGGAACATCTCAATGAAGCGTTCACGCGGTTCAAGGTGCTGGCGGATCAGAAGCACGAAATTTTCGACGAAGACCTGCAGGCACTGGTGTCGGATGTCGCTCAGACACACGAGCGCATCAACTTGCACAGCCTCGAAGTCACCGCATCCACGGGCGTCCGCCCGGTTGCGCATCTGGCGCTGCAAATTGATGGTGAGGTGCACAAGGCCGATGCCGAAGGGGATGGCTCCGTTGATGCCAGCTTCAAGGCGATCGAGCAGATCTGTGACAGCGGTACCACTCTGTTGCTTTTCAACGTGAGCGCCATCACCAAGGGGACCGATGCGCAGGGCGAGACGACCGTACGGCTGTCGCGTGATGGCAAGGTTGCCAACGGGCAGGGCGCGGACACCGATATCGTGATCGCCGCGGTGAAGGCCTATATCAACGCGCTGAATCGTCTTGACCAGATGGGCGTACGCGTGCACCCGCAAGTCGGCGAAACCATCTGAGGTGTCTGCTCAAGCCCGGCACTATGCGGCTTTGGACCTCGTCAGGTTTGAGCGCACACGTCATGCCGCCGAAGTAGAAACGGAGGGTGCCGCGACGCCGGTCGCGGCGCCCTCATCCGGCTCACTGATACCGGGACGGGAGTTTGCGCCCGCGACGCGTGCAGAACGGGCGCCCACCCCGCAAGCCACAGCGCCAATCCTGCAAACACCGGCGGCGCCAGTGCCTGGGCCGCGTGTTGAGATGGACACACCCATGATGAAGATCGCAGCACCTGCTGACCCCGAGCTGGCGGCAAGGATTGCGCATATGGATTGGGATACGCTGCGCGCGGAACTCTCGCGACGCAGTCGGCCACCTGCGACCCAGGGCGTGTTTGGTGTTGGCAACCAGACCGCCCCGTTGTTCGTGATTGGTGAGGCGCCGGGTGCGGATGAGGACCGGGTGGGCGAGCCCTTCGTCGGCCGGGCCGGCAAATTGCTGGACGCCATGCTCGAAGCGATCGGGTGCAGCCGCCAGAGCAATGTGTATATCGCCAATATCTGCAAGTTTCGGCCGCCGGATAACCGCGATCCGCGGCCCGACGAAATTGCCGAGGATTTTCCCATCCTCGCCCGTCAGATCGCGCTGGTAAAACCCAAGCTACTGCTCGCCGTAGGCCGCATAGCCGCACAAACGTTGCTGGAGTCGCCCACGCCCATCGGCAAAATGCGTGGCAAGGTCCATCAGCATGCCGCGACCGGTGTGCCGCTCATCGTCACCTACCATCCGGCCTACCTGCTGCGCAGCCCGATGCAGAAGGCCAAGTCCTGGGATGACCTCAAAAAAGTTCGCGATTTGCTGCAAGCGAAGGGCTGAGTCGCGCTCATGATTCGCCCGGCAACATTCGAAGACCTCCCTGCGCTCGCGCAGATCGAGGAAGCCTCGCAGATTGCGCCGTGGTCACAATCCCTGCTCGCAACCTGCCTGGAGGCGCCGACCCAGATGTTTGTCGCGCAGAGCGCGGATGGGGTCTGCGGCTGGGGCGCGATTCGAACGGTGTTGACAGAAGCCGAAGTGATGAATGTGGCCGTATCGCCCGCCGCCAGGCGCCAGGGTTGGGGACTGGCGCTGATGCGGGAACTGATTCAGGCCGCACGCCTGGCCCAGGCGGAGAGCCTGTTCCTGGAGGTCCGCGTGAGTAACGATGCGGCGCAGAATCTGTATGAGCAGCTGGGGTTTATTCCCTGCGGACTGCGGCCGGGGTATTACCCGGCGGCTGACGGTCGGGAGGACGCTTTGATGATGGAACTGCTGCTCTAGGCGACCCGCCCGCCGCGTCGAAGGTCAGGAATCAGCGGGGATGCGTTGGTTTCCAATGAGTGATCGCCCGACGCAAAGCCATGACCTGTTCTGGCGCTGCCGGATGGGCGCGTGCGTAACGCAATCGCTGGTAGTGATTCAGGATGCGTTCGGATTCTGCGTTCCACAGGCCACTTGCGCGCAAAGCAGCTGCAATCTGGGTGGGACCCTGTGCCGACGAGGGCAGGTCCAATCGGCTCTTGCGCAGGAGCAGTGTGCGCAGCTCAGCAAGCGGGTCTTCCGCGGGACGGTGGCGACTTTGCCACAGCATCTGCAATGCGAAGCCCAACCCGAAGATGATAATCGCCGCGACCAGACCGTACAGCATTTGGCGTAGTTCTCCCATGCCGAAGCGCGAGAGGAACTGGCGTTGCAGCTCTGGACCAAAAGCCAGGATTGCGCGGTTCCAGAAAGCATCAATGCGATCCCACTGCAGGCGCAGCCCGACCAGCCAGCGGCCGGTGAAGTCGCGTCCGCGCGCTAGGGCGGGCAGGAAGGCACTGTCACCCAGTGCGCTGCCCAGTCCGAACTCGATCCGGTCGGGCGCCACCGCGCCGGTAGGGTCCACCCGTTGCCAACCCAGCCCCTCCACCCACACTTCGGCCCAGGCGTGGGCGTCGGATTGGCGCACGATGTAGTAGGCGCCGTTGTTTTCCGCTCCCTGGTAGCCGGTGACGACTCGTGCTGGTAGACCCGCGGAGCGCATAAGCACAACGAATGCGGAGGCAAAGTGTTCGCAGAACCCGGCGCGGGTTTCAAACAGGAATTGGTCAATCCGGTCAAAGCTGGTTAGCAAACCGGGGTTCAGGGTGTAGCGGAAGGATTCCTCGCGGAAATACCGAAGCGCCGTCTGAATCAAATCTTGAGTGGACGCGGAACTTTTGACCCATTCTTCGGCCAGGGTGCGGGTGCGTGGGTTGAGATCACTCGGTAACGCACGATACCTGCCCAGACGCCAGTGGTCTGCAGTGGGGCCGATCAGGGCGGAAAGATCCGACTGCATAGGGAGCAATCTGGCATCGACGACAGGAGAACGCGTACCGAGCGTGTAGTCGACGCCCATCGATACCCCCGAGGGCAGGGGATTGGTCACCAGGTCTAGTGCGGGAATGTATTTCCGACCATGAGGAACCAACTGGATTTCATAAGCAACCCTGCCAGTGTCGCCGGCGGTTCCGGTGGATTCGGGAAGTACGGAATAGGTGAGTCCGGGTAAGGGTTCCTGAGCCTCCCAGCTCAGGCCGTCAAACTTTACGAATACCGGCCCCCGCCAGTAGAGCTCCCGACTCGGCGGCGCCTCGCCCTGGAACCGAACCCGAAAGGCGACTTCGTCCGATTGCGCCAGCGATGACAGGCTGCCGGGCTCCATCGAGTCGGATAGTCCGGTTCGGCCGGCGCTGGAGTCATTGGGGATGCCCCACAGGGGGCCCGGTATGCGCGGGAACAGCAGGAAAAACAGCAGGGCGAGGGGTAGGGCTTTCAGGCTGATACCGAAGGCAGTGCGCGCGTTGTTGCGCAATGGAAGCACTGCCTGCGGGTGCTGCAGGTCAATGAGGACGATTAATGTGAGGATGCCGCCGCCGATCAGCCAAAGCGCCCATTGCATCTCCTGCGAATACAGCAGCTGGCCGAGTAGCATCAGCAGGGCCAGATACACCAGCAATCGGCAGTCACGCTGCGTTCGCGTTTCGAGTAGCTTCATGCCGCTCATCACAACGAGTAGTGCAACGCCCGGCTGCTGTCCATTCAGGCCACCAAAATGCAGCCAGATGGCGGCGACCGCGGCCAGGGTCATCAGGGTGCGCAGCCATGCGGGTCTGAGGGTGGTTCCGCGTCTGGCCATGAACACCCGCCAGGCTGCACTCATCAGGAAGATGGCGGTCGCCCAGATCGGCATCCACAGCATGTGTGGGAGTGCCATGATCAGCAGCAGGGCCACGATGCGGGTGATGCGCTCACTGGCCAGCCAGTCCACTGCGGTACGGGCTTCAGCCATAACGGGCCAGCGCTTCGAGGCAGCGGTCACGCTGTGAGTCCCCGGATGCAGGGGAGATGGTCATGGTTCCCAGGCGCAAGCCGTAAGTCTGGCGCTGCGCATGCAGATCCAGAATGATGCGGCAGAGCCGGGACAGCTTCTGCTCCAGATTTAGGTTGCTGGGTAACGCGGCCAAATCCACCCACTGTGCATCGCTCACGGGAGCGGTGAACGCTTTGCTCGCAAGTTGGTCGTGTGCAGCCAGGCTGCGCCAGTGGATGGTTCGCAGGCTGTCACCGGGAATATAGTCGCGCAATCCGGACAGCTCTTCATCACCTGGTTGATCGGTGCCACCGTCTTCGGGCTCGGCGGGGTGGGGAGGGGGTCCTTCGCTATGCGGTTCGGGCCGCGGATACACCACCTGATACGTTTCGGCGTGAACCCACGACCAGCTGCGGAACAGGCCGAGCGGCCAGTCCGAGCTCATTGAAAACCGCGGCACCGGGTGCACGCCACGCTGTTGCGGGGTCCATGCCAGCAGGGCTTCGGATTCGTCGATGCAATCCTGCGTCTGGATCGCGGTGCTGGCCTTGCGATCTGTGGAGGCCTTGAGTGCCATCCGAGGTTTGCGACCACGATTTCGCAGCAGAACGGGTTGAAATGCAGTTTCACCGGCAAACACCGCATCGGGCGGGCCCAGGCGAACGGCCGTGTTGATCAGGTTGGCGTGAGTTTCATGCATCGTCAAAAAGCCGATGGCGCCCAGCCAGAACGCCAGCATGAACGCCAGCGAGTTGCTGTAATTCATCGCTGCCAGCAGCACGATCAGACAGATCACGGCGTATGCCCAGCCCGCGCGCGTGGGGAGTATGTAGATCCGCTTGCGATTGATTTCGTATTCGCCGGCGCGGCGCGGATGGTGGCGGGCCATCCAGGCATCGACCCGGGCGTTCCAGCGCCGGGAAATCCAGCCAATCGGGTTGTGCACGCGGGTCCCCGGCTTCAGGGAACGGCGACGCTGGTCAGCAGTGCATTCGCCAGGGCTTCTCCGGCATGCCTCCCGTGCTGGGCTTGTCGCGCTTGCAGGCGGTGTGCGGCACAGGGGACAAACACGGCTTGCACGTCTTCCGGAAGCACGTGGTCCCGCTCATGCAGCCAGGCCCAGGCCTGAGCGGCACGGCGAATCGCCAGGCCGGCGCGGGGGGAAAGCCCGAGGCGGATGTCGGCACTGCTGCGGCTGGCGCTGATCAGCGCATGGATATAGGCAATCAGCGCTGGGCTGGTCGTCAGAGCAGTGACCGCTTGCTGGATCTCCATCAGCATCGCCGGGGTCAAGACCGCAGACAGATGGTGGAGCACCTGGCGCCGGTCCGCGCCGGCGAGTAATTCGCGTTCGTCTTTTTCATCCGGATAGCCCAGCGATAGCCGCAGCAGAAAACGGTCCAGTTGAGACTCCGGCAGGGCGAAGGTGCCGATCTGGTCCAGCGGGTTCTGCGTCGCGATAACGAAAAACGGCTCCGGGAGCGCGCGGGTTTTGCCATCGGCAGTAACGGCGCGCTCTTCCATGGCTTCCAGCAGCGCGCTCTGTGTTTTCGGGCTGGCACGGTTCAGTTCGTCAGCGAGCAATACCTGGGTGAAGATCGGGCCGTTCTGCCAGCGGAATTCTCCGGAATCGCGATGAAAAATGGAGATCCCAAGCACATCTGCCGGGAGCAGGTCACTGGTGAATTGCACCCGGCCGTAGTCCAGGCCGCAGAGGCGGGCCAGGGTTTGCGCAAGGGTGGTTTTGCCTACGCCGGGGACGTCCTCGATGAGCAGATGTCCTTGGGCGAACAAGGCGCAGAAGGCCAGCCGGATCTGCTGGGGCTTGCCAAGGATGACGCTCGCCGCTTCGTTCAGCGCACGGGTGGTTTCGGTGTGCAGTTCGGTTCTCATGCCGGGGATTGTCACCACCAATGCGGTGCCTGTCCATGACACAATCCAATCCTGTACAGCTGAACCACAGAGACAAGCACGAATGAGCGAAAAAAAGCTTCGTGAACTGGGCCGGGAACTGCGCGGGGTCGCTACTTACGAGCATTGGCTGGAGGTGGCGGCCGAGGTGGATTTGTACAGTGGCGCCCGTGAATGGCAGGAAGTCGACGAGTCGCACGACTACGATTACCGGCTGGTGCGCGCCCGGGTGGCGGAGCTGCGTCGCCTGCGAGCGGAGAATCAAGCGGATGCGCTGGTGCATGAGTTGCGTCAGGGTTTGCATTGGAACCTTGGCAACATGGGGAATTCGGCGCTGTACGGTCCCAGTCTGACCGGTACCAAGCGGCTGATCGAGAATTACCTGAAGGAGGTCACCGAGGGTATGCGCTGGTTGTGTGCCGGGCGCTTCAAGGGGGTGACGCTTGCCGACAAACGGGAACTGTTTCAAGCCATTGGGCAGGCCTATGGCCGCAGCGCATTAATGCTCAGTGGTGGCGCCACGTTGGGGCTGTTTCATGTGGGCGTGGTGCGGGCGCTGTATACCCATGATTTGCTGCCGGACGTCCTTTCCGGTTCCAGCGCGGGGTCCATTGTGGGTTCTGCCATCGCATCACGCACCCGCGAGCAGGCCGAAGAGTTGATGGATCCCCAGAATATCCATTCGGAGAACTGGGGATTGTTACCGCTGACCGAAGCCTGGCGGCGTGGTGGTCTGATGGATCAGAACAAGTTGCGTCGAGGCATCGGTTTCAACATTCCCGACGTGACCTTCGAAGACGCCTACCGGGCTTCGGGGATGGCCATGAACATTACCGTCAGCCCGGTGCGTGAGAATCAACCGGCGCGCCTGCTGAATTATCTGACCTTCCCGCACCTCTACATGCGCGAAGCCGTGCTGGCCTCGTGTGCGGTTCCCATGCTGTTTCCGCCGGTGCAACTGGCCACCCGCAACCTGAAGGGCCAGCGGGAAGCCTACATGGCCAGCCTGCGCTGGGCCGATGGCTCACTGAAATCCGATTTGCCGCGGATGCGCTTGCGGCGGCTGTTCAACGTCAACCATTTCATCGTCAGCCAGACCAACCCGCATGTGCTGCCATTCATGCATAGCGGCGATCCGCATAGCCACAGTCTGAGCAATGCCCTGCGGCACATGATTGCGGATACCGCCAAGGTCGGTGCACGCAACGTGTTGCACATGCTGCGCGTGAACATCCCGCGACCGCTGACCAATGTACGTCGCGGCTTCGACGATATTCACGGCATCCTGGAACAGGATTACCGTGGCAACATCACGATCATGCCGCGGCTGGATCTGCGCAACTACGCACGGGTGATTCGTAATCCGCAGCCAGCGGACATCGAGCGCATGATCCGTCAGGGTGAAGAATCGACGTGGCCACGCATGGCCATGATTCGCGACCAGACCATCATCAGCCGGACCATCGCCGAGTGCTTGCAGTATCTGGAGCAGCCCGCGAATGAGCGGGCGCAAGGGCTGAAGCAGGGAGCGGCCTGACTTGCGTCCGGCGCAAGGTCGCGTGGCGGCCTGCTGCCTGCTGCTACTGAGCGCCTGCACGCTGGAACCTCGCTGGCACGGGCCGCTGACCGATCATTTTGACGGCCGTACCTTCCATGGGGATGAGGCGTTCACCAAAACCTATCGCGACCTGATTCGGTTCATGCGGGAAAGACCCGAGAGCAGCTGGCAGCGCGACATGACCCTGCTGCCGGGTCCACCACCGGAGACCCGCGTGGGGTGGGGGAAGTTGCGTGTGACCTATGTGAACCACGCCACCGTGCTGCTGCAGTTTGACGGCATCAATCTGCTCACCGATCCGGTTTGGTCGATGCGCGCGGGGCCGGCCCCGCTGTTGGGGGCCAAACGGTTTCGGCCACCGGGACTGGACTTCGCGGAGCTGCCGCCGATAGACGTGGTACTCATCAGTCATAACCACTATGACCATCTGGACGTGCCAACCTTGCTGCGTCTGCAAGACCACTCGGCCCCGCGATTTTTTGTCCCCCCCGGGGACGCGCTGTGGTTACGGAAGAAGGGGCTGAAAAATCTCGTCGAACTCGACTGGGGTCAGTCCCTACCGCTTCCTAACGGATGCGCCGTGTATGCGCAGCCCGCGCAGCACTGGAGCCAGCGTCGGGTGTTACCCCGCGACCGCAATTTCAGCCTGTGGGAATCCTATGTGATCGAGACCCGCCAGGGGCCCGTGTATTTCGCCGGTGATACCGGATACGGTGCGCACTTCCGTCAAACGCGAGAGCAATTTGGCCCGATGCGGCTGGCGCTGCTGCCGATTGGTGCCTATGCGCCACGCTGGTTCATGCAGTACCAGCATGTCAATCCTGAGGAAGCGGTTCTGGCGCACCAGGATCTGGAGGCCATGCAAAGTATCGGCATCCACTGGGGGACCTTTGAGCTTTCTGCCGAGGGCCCAATGCAGCCGTTACTGGATTTGGCGGATGCGCGCAGTGCATCAGGGTTGGGCGCCGACGCTTTTATCACGCTGGAGCATGGCCAGCCTCGGGATCTGCTCCCGGTCGACCGCATCATGCCCGGCGCTTGTGCCGCTGCCGCTGCCGCTGGTGATGGCACATCGCATTAAACTTCGCGCATGAGCATCGAAATTTTTACCACCGGCGGCACCATCGACAAGCTGTATTTCGATGCGTTGTCGGAGTACCAGATCGGGAGTCCCCAGGTGCTGCGGGTGCTCAAGGACGTCGGTGTCGCTGGCGTCTTCCGGGTCACTCCGCTCATGCGCAAGGACAGCCTGGACATTACCGACGAAGATCGGGCGCAGATAGTCGAGGCCGTGCGCAGCAGCAATGCGGAGCAGATCATCATCACGCACGGCACCGATACGATGGTGGAAACCGGACGGGCTTTGGGTGTGATCACCGGGAAAACGGTGGTGTTGGTCGGGGCCATGCAGCCCGCGGGGCTGCGGATCAGCGACGCGGAATTCAATATCGGTTTTGCCTGGGCTGCCGTTCAGACCCTGTCGCATGGCGTCTATGTGGCGATGAACGGGCGGATTCTGGACCCGCAGCACGCGCGCAAGAACCGCGACGCCCATCGCTTCGAGGCATCCGACTAGGCCGACTCAGGTGGGGGCGTGCGCTTCCAGCACCTGGCTCAGTTCGGCGGAGTGGTAGTAATCGCTGAGGCTATCGCGAATCAGTGGCTCCAGCAGTTTTTTCTTCTCCAGCGCTTTGATGGCGTGCGGCGCAAAGCGCATGGCGTCTTCCAGCATCATCTCGCGAGTGATGCCGATGTCGCTGAGGATGTCCCCCAGGGTCCGGGGGCCAAGCTGGCGATATACGGCATCAATCCCCGCCTCGATCAAGGTGGCGAACACTTTGTGGACTCGAACTTCCTGCCAGTATTCGTAGCCGATGACGAAGATTTCTTCGATGTCCAGGCTGCCGGCGTATCCACGAATGGTGGATACCCGCTTGTGCTTGTGGGCATGCCACATGTCGGTGAGGATGTCGCGGAACTCGTCCGAGGCCAGAGCATCCACCAGGAAGCGCTCGCTGGCGCGCAGGCTGGCGTCGGTCTGTTTTTGCACGAAGGCACGCAGGTTCTCATCCAGAACTTCGCCCAGATCAGGGCGTGCGCGTTCGACCATGCGTTTGCCGAGCTTGAAGGCGGACTTGGCGCCGGGAACGCGTGAGGAGAGTTCGCTGCCTTTGCGTACGTAGTCCCGAATCCCGGTGGTCAGAAGCTCCGCTGCCATCGACGCGAAAATGGGGTTGGAGACCGACTGTCGGGCCAGCGTTTCCCGCAGGGTTTCCAGTTCCAGCAACTTGTCGAGTATTTCTTCGAAACGACGATCTGAAAGCAGATCCTGCAAAGTGGTCTCCGCGTGAATCTTGTGCTCATAGACGTCACGAGCAACTTCCCCCACCAATTGCGGAATGATCCCGCCAATCTGCACATCACAGGCGTATTTTGTCGCCACATGCCGGATATCGCGAACCTTGACCAGGTCCTTCAATTTGATCCGGGTGCTCAGATCCAGAAAACGGTCCAGGAGGTTAGTAATTTCAACCGGAAGTTCGTCTTCGCTGAGCAACCGCTGGTGCATCCAGTTCACGTGGGTCGTGAGCAAGGTCTCGGCCAAAGGGTGAACGGGCTGTATGGTCATTGCGTGTCTCTTCCTGGCTGTTGAAAAGTAGCCTAGCAGTCTCCGCTGAGGAGCATGCGGGCTCGCGGTTGGGTGCCTTGCTTCAGTCGAGAATGGACCCGAAGCCCGGTGCCGAATGCACCCGCGAATCGTCTATCCTTTAAGTGTCAACAAGTGTACACACTGGATAGTGGTTAGTGCTGTGCGGTTTGGTTCCGCAGTGGGCACAGTCATGCAGATGTAAGCTCTGGATTGTCGTTCCCGGGGTCAGTACACTTGCACGATGACGGAACGAAGAATAGGTCGGGGGCGACGTCCCGGTGTGCGCGGGGATACTCGCAAGGCGCTGATTGATGGCGCGTTCCGTCTGCTTGACGGGAACAAGAGTTTCGATGGCCTGTCCCAGCGCGAGCTTACCCGTGAGGTCGGAATCGTGCCTACGGCGTTTTATCGCCACTTTCCGGGGATGCAGGAGCTGGGTCTGGCTCTGGTGGATGAGTCTTTTCGCGGCCTCCGTCAGATCATACAGGACGTGAGAACAGATGTTCGCTCCAGTAAACGCCCCATTGGCTCCTTTGCCAAATCTCTGCTCAAACATATCCGCAACCAACGGGATCGCTTCCGATTTATTGCATCTGAGCGTTTTGGTGGCAGTGGGGTGGTCCGCGATGCCATCCGACGCGAGCTGAGATTGGTTCAAAGCGAGTTGGCCATTGAACTGGCGCGTTTTCCCTACATGAACGAGTGGCCGGCCGAGGATTTGCACATGGTGGCGTCACTCATGGTGAACAGCATGGTGGCGATTGCCGAGGAAATCCTCGATCGTTCCGCGGCGGACAAGGCGGCGGAAGCCGAACTGTTGCGCCTGGCCGAACGGCAGCTGCGCTTGATCAGTCTGGGGATTCCCGCATGGAAACCCTCATCCTGAGGGTGTCAGGGGTTTTTGCAGCAGGATGACGTCTGCACCGACGAACTCCAGCTCAAGCTGGTATCGAGAAGCGATATAGGCGAAGGTTACCCGGCTGAAAAAGCTGACGTGGGTGATGTCGTTCTTGTAATGCCATCGGGAAAATGCTTCGGGGCCGGTATGCAGTTTGGTCATGATTCCCAGCCAGCCGCCTGGCTTCAGGAGAGCCAGAAGTTGTTGCCATTCATGCCCGGGCCGGTGGAAGTGTTCGATGACTTCAGTGCAGGTTATGAAGTCATACTGCCGGGAAAGTGCTGCTCGGTCGGTCGCATAGATCGGATCGTATACATGCATATTGTGGCCGCGCTCCGTCAGCATCACGCTGAACGTCGGGCCTGGCCCGCAGCCAAAATCAAGCCCCTGCATTGGTGGCGTGCCCAAGCGTTCGCAGAGAGGGTTTGCTAGCCGCTCCAGGAACTTCCGGTATCCGAGGTCGTCTGGAGAGTTCTGGTGCAGATCGTAGATCTGGCGCTCCGTTTCCCTTGTGGGAAGTGCGTCCGGGTCAACAAAGACCAGCTGGCATGTGGGGCACAGCCAGTAGCTGCGTCGTTTGTCCTGCTGGTAATACTGCCCGTGATCCTGTTCGCAGAGAGGGCAGTTCGGCGTGCCGGTCATGCATCCGCGGAGCGCGGCCCTCGGTGCAGGACGGTCACCGGCGAGCCCTGATGGATTTCACCGTTTTCGATGACACGCCAGTGGACGCCGCGCAGGTTGCGGTGGCGGGTACGACTGTCCTGAACAAACCGCAAGGCATCGGCGCCAAAGCGCTCGTGAAATTTGGCGCAGCCGTTGTGCGGCTCTGGTGTGAGCTCGACGATAGCCGTGCCGACCTGGATGTGGCTTCCGATTGGCAGGTTTTCGCTGGATAGGTCCAGCGTGACGAACAGGTTGTCGCCGAACAAACCCAAAGATTGCGTGTTGGCAATGAGCTCTGCCACCGCATGGTTCATGACCGTCAGTTGGCACAGCGGGTCGCGCGGAGGGCGGCGAGACCAGCCATCTCCGTGCAACCCGCTTTCGTGGCTAACGATGGCGCTCGCGGGGTGATTGCGGGTGCCATCTGGCAGCCGTTGGCAGAGCAGGGTCACCGTCCCGTGATCCGTTGGCGCTGGCGCGAGCTGGCCGTATGCAGTGCGAAGATCAACCAAGGAGAGGTGGCAGGTCGGGTCGCCCAGGGGGCCATATGGTGCGCGGGTCGGAGTTTCCATGCCGAAATTTTGCATTGAAGCCGGTCAAAGAAAAAAGCCCTCGCATGAGGAGGGCTTTCTGAATCAGTTTCTTGGGCTTTCCGAGGTGATGGCCTCGTTGGTCAGCAGGCGAGTATTTCCGGTACCGCCACCCCAGGTATATCCCTGGCTCCACAGCTTGGTGCCGGATCCGCCGCCCCAGGTATAACCTTGGCTCCACAGGCTGGTTCCGGTGCCGCCACCCCAGGTGTAGCCCTGGTTCGACAAGTTGGATCCAACGCCGCCGCCCCAGGTATAGCCTTCGCTCCACAAACTGTTGCCGGCGCCGCCGCCCCAGGTATAGCCCTGTGAGTAGGTGTAGGTACCGTCCCAAGAGAATGCCGGGTTGTCGGAAACCTCGCCGTTCGGGCCGGTGATAACCAGCGAGCCATCCTCAGCCTCGGTGACCGGGCCGCGGAAATGGGAATCACCACTCAGATCGGCATTCACATCAAGGCCGATGTTTGCGCAGTTGCCGGCTTCGCTGGCCAGAGCAAGCGCAGCATTGATCATGCCCGCACCTTGCTGCAGGGCGGTGTACAAGGTCTGACCCTCGGCATCCAGGAGGGCGCGGGAACCATTCAGCAACTGGCATTTCACGTCGTCCGGGCTAAGGTGGGGCTTGGCCTCCAGCAACAACGCGGCGATACCTGTGGTGATAGCTGCGGCCTGCGAAGTGCCGGATATCGAGTATTCGTTACCGTCAATACGGTCGTCGCGATGCCGCTTCGCCAGTTCACCGCCAGGGAAGCTGGGGGCAGCAATGCGGTCGCCAGGTGCCAGCAATTCGGGCTTAACGAAAGCCTCGAATGTGGGGCCGGCAGACGAGAAGCTGGTCAGGAAATCGTCGCTATAGTCGGCTGAGGTCAGATTGTTGCTCGCTGCGCCTACCGAAATTACGTAGGGCACGTTGGCGGGTACGCCGATGCTGAAGGCAGACGGCCCCTGGTTGCCGGCGGAAACGACGACGACGATTCCGGAGGCCCAGGCACTCATGACGGCTCGGTTAAGCGGGTCTTCCCAATAGAACGATTGCGGAGGCGCACCAAAGGAAAGATTGAGCACACGAATGTTCAGGGTGTCCTTGTTCTCGATCACCCAGTTGATACCTTCGATGACATCCAGATAGGTGCCTTCCCCGTTCCCATCGAAGGCTTTTACCGAAACAAGCCCGGCGCCCGGCGCGATACCCCGCGTCACGCTGGATTCGTCCTGCTCGGAGTTCAGCGCAGTCAACATGACATGGGTGCCATGCCCGTGCTTGTCATTGCCCCCGGGCTGGCCCGGGTTGGTGTCGCCGACCGTATCGATCTCAGCAATAACGTTTAATTGGTTGGAGTATTTATTCCACAAACCGGTATCCACGAACGCAACGGTCACGCCGTTGCCGGTAATGCCTTGGGCGTGGACTTCGCTGGCGCCAGACCAGGTGGAATACGGCGCACTGGTTTCCGTGCCGGATCCCGCGACTGATTTCTTGCTCAGCGGGCCAACCGCCGTGTTTTCGCTGACACGGACACCAGGGACTGACCGCAGTTGCTGCACTTGGTCATCGGTCAGGGATGCACCCACGACGCCCACAGCAGTCATCCGGCTGAGGACGGTGCCCCCCAGTTTTTCCACGGCGTTAGAAGCCACGGCGACATCAGTTGAGTGTACCAGGTAGGTAGAAGTCTCCGGCTGTGCATGCAATACGCCGAAAACGACTCCAGCGGTCAATGCGATTGCCGATCCAACTGTCGCTAGTCGCGCGATTTTCATTCCACGGTTCTCCATGCCCAGGTGACGATTCATCCGTAAATTGTCTATACACCTGCGCTTTATGGTGAGGACTGTATAGGGTGTTCCCAGGCAATTGCAATCTGTCGAGCAAATTTTACTAGGTACATTTCAAGGGCGGCTCGGCTATTCTCTGTGTAAGTAATTCCTGACTCCGGGTGACGGTGAGTCGCCCGCTGCACTTTGCGCACCCAGCAGCCCTCGGATTGACCTTTTGATAAAGCGCCTGGCCAATGCAAAAGCGACTGCTTTTGTACTCTGCACGCTGATTGTTACCGCAGCATTGCCTGCTGTGGGTCAGCCGGGTGGTCAGAGCGTCCCAATGGCCTTCGAGCATTTGGGCGTCAGAAACGGTTTAAGCCAGAACACGGTTCTGGATGTGATGCAGGACTCCCAGGGGTTCATTTGGGTCGCTACGGAAAATGGTCTGAATCGCTATGACGGCCAGGGCTTTCGTGTGTATTTCCGTGAGCCACATGTGGCCGGGGGCTTGCCCAGCGATTACATCTGGGAAATCCAGGAGGATCTCCAAGGCGATCTGTGGTTGGCCACAGATGACGCTGGCGTGGTCCGGTGGGACCGTAAAACCGATTCGTTTGTGTCCTATCTGGATGAGGCGGGCTTCGAGGAGAATGAACTTCGCCGCCGCGTTCAGGCGCTTTACATAGCGTCAGATGGATCAATCTGGGTTGGGAGTGTGGGGGGCGGTGTGTATGTACTTTCCCCGCAGGGAAAGAAAATCGCCGAATACGGTTATGTGCCGGGGATGACTTCGGGGCTGACCAGCAACAACGTTGTCGCCATCGCGGAGGATCCGAGTGGTGACATGTGGGTAGGAACCCAATCTGGCCTCCTGCGCATCAGCAGCGCCAGCGGTGAGGTCGTCAGTATCTCCACGCTATCGGATGCCGCGAATGGATTGGGTAATGTTGCCATTTCATCACTGCTATTCGACCAAGAAGACCATCTCTGGGTGGGTACCTATGAGCATGGTGTTTACGAATTGAGCCTGAAGAATCCGGGGGAGACCCTGCGGCACTACCACACCCGTGCCAAGGGAAATCACGCGATCTCGCATAACTACATCCGCGATTTGCTGGAAGATTCCGCAGGCAATATATGGCTTGCTACGCAGCGGGGGATTTCGGTCATTGCAACCGACGGTGAGGTCCAGAGGCAGAGTTTCCACGATCCCGCCAACAACCTCAGCGTCGCCAATGATTACATCATGGCTTTGTATGAAGACCGGGGGGGGCTGATCTGGGTGGGTACCCGTGGCGGCGGTATTTCCCGCTGGAACCCACGCAGCCTGGCTCTGGGGCCGCGGACCCCCAGCTGGTTGTCTGGGACGCATGTAATGGCCTTCGCCCAGGCGCCAGATGATGGCGTGTTAATGGCAACGATGGGGCTGGGGGTTGTGCGTCTAGATAATCAGGGACGCCGACTGGGTCTACTGGATGCCGCTTCAGGCTACGCCGACATCCCCGACAAGCAGGTGATGTCACTGTTGACCGACCGGCACGGGAACGTGTGGGTCGGGACTTTCGCCAATTCTCTGTACTGCCTGGAACGTGAAACCGGTGTGCTGAGGCACTATCCGGCGGTTGACGGTGCGTCGGATGCCATTGGGGCGCCGGGTATCATGAGCATCGCCGAAGATGAGGCCGGCGGTATCTGGGTTGGCACCTTCACCGGCGGCGTGGCGTTCATCGACCCGCTTACCAAGAAGGTTACGCGGGTCGGAACCGAAAGTTTGCAGCCAGAGCTGTTCAATTCCCGGGCCACCGCTATCGTGACCGCGCCAAACGGGGAGGTGTGGGTGGGAACCGACGGTCACGGGCTGTTCCGCCTCAACCAGGTTCGCGGCACGATCGAGCGTTTCAAGAACGACCCCAAACGGGTGGGTAGCCTGCCGTCGAACAAAATCTATGCCCTGCATGTGGATTTCGACGGGAATGTCTGGATCGGCACCGCGGGATACGGGCTGGTGCGGCTGGATCGTCGGAGTCTGGATCGCAAACAACCCACGTTCAGTTCAATCACCGTCGCCGATGGCCTCTCCAGTAACGTCATTTATGGCATCCAGCTGGACGAGTCCGGGGACTTCTGGCTCAGCAGCAACAACGGACTGGCCCGGATTGACCCCAAGACGCGGCAAATTCGACTGTTTCATACCGATCACGGACTGTTCGGAGAGGAATTCAACTTTGGCGCACAGTACCGTGCCGCGGATGGCAAGATCTACTTCGGCGGGGCTGGCGGGTTCAATATCATTGACCCGGTAGCAGCGCGCTCCGACGGAGCGCCCTCGCATGTATTGCTGACTTCCATCAGTACCATCGGCGCCGAGGCACAGGAGCACCTGCCTGCCTATCTGCTGCGCGAAATTCGCCTGCCATACAATGTCGATGCCATCAGCCTCGAATACGCGGTGATGGATTTCGTCGCGCCATCGACCAACCAATACTCGACGCGATTGGTGGGGTTTGATCGCGATTGGAGCGAGCCCTCAGGCCGTAGCCGGACGACCTATACCAACCTGGACGCGGGTGATTACGTTTTCCAGGTCCGCGGCTCGAACAGCGACGGTATCTGGTCCGCGGTTCCCTACGAACTCAAGATTTCCGTGTTACCGGCCCCCTGGGCCACCTGGTGGGCCTATGGCCTGTATCTGGCGGCCGTTGGCGGTTTGCTGTGGTTGTTCCTGCATCTACGCTTTCAGGAGCAGGAACGCCGTGCGCGTTTGAACCAGCTGGTTTACTACGATGTGGTCACCGGCATGCCGAATCGCGAGCTGTTCGTGCAACGTGCCGATGAAAGTTTTCGTCGGGCTGAGGAAAAAAATCAAGGTTTCGCGATCCTGAGTTTGCAGGTCCGCATGCCGCAGCCTCTGCTTGCCGCTCTCGGGCGGCAGGGACATGACGATGCGCTGCGTGCGGTGAGCACCAAATTGGCGCGCATCGTTCACGCCGAGGCATCTGCTCGGGGGCGCCGAGATCTGGCGCGGGTCGATGCGGACGAGTTTGCAGTGTCTCTGCGGGCGGTTCGTGCGGCCGAGGCCGGTGAGCAGCTGGCGTCGCAAATCTTGCGTGAGATGAGCGAATCGCTGGTTGTGGGGAGTCACTCGGTACCACTGACGCTGTCCATTGGCATCGCGCTGTCACCCGAGCATGCCAAAGACCCGAGCATGCTGCTCAAGTACGCATCCGCCGCTTCGTCGGAACTCGCCGGGCAAGGTGACGGAGGCGTCGTGCTGTTCGATCACGAAGTGACCAAGCGGGCGGCGGACAAGCTGTCGCTGGAGGCGCGGTTGCGTGCGGCGATTCGAAACGATGAACTGGATCTGCATTACCAGCCGATCTATCGCGTCACGGACGACCACATAGTTGGTGCGGAAGCACTGTTGCGCTGGCGCGATGGCGCGCGGGGCTGGGTATCTCCGGCAGAGTTCGTGGCTCTGGCCGAGGAAAGCCGCCTTATCGTGGAGCTTGATAGCTGGGTGGTGAAGCGGGCTTGCGATCGATTGGCCGCCTGGCAACGGGAAGGGCGGCCACCCATCCGTATCTCGATCAACGTATCCGCCGCCAATGTGCAGCGGGTGGAGCTGATCACGGCCTTTGCGGACTATTGCCAGGACGTGGGTGTGAGCCCGGCGAGTATCCAGATTGAAATCACCGAGTCCGCCTTGTTGCGAGACTCGGAGGATGTTCAGAAGGCGTTGTCGACGCTGAATGAGTACGGATTCGGCGTGGCACTGGATGACTTCGGCACCGGTTATTCATCGCTGTCGCACATGAAGATGCTGGATATCAGTACCGTCAAGATTGATCGCAGCTTTGTCGATGGCATTGCCACCGATGTGGATTCATTGACCATTTGTCGAGCCATTATCGGTCTCGCCCGCGGGCTGGATTTGAAGACCGTGGCCGAAGGTGTGGAGACCGTCGCCCAGCACGAGGCTTTGAAGGCCCTGGGTTGCGATGAGATGCAAGGTTATTTGCGCAGCCCAGCCGTACCTGAGGCGGCGTTTCTGGCGTTATTGGGGCCGACCTCCCCGCCGGATGATCAGGCCGCCGGTAATCACGTGGTGGGGCCCTGGAAGGATCGCCAGCGAAGCTAGGCTTTGCGATAGGCCATCGGGGTCATCCCGGTCCATTGTCGAAAGGCACGAATGAACGAGCTGGACTCGGAAAACCCCAGCGTTTCCGCAATCCGTTCAACGCTTTCATTGGGGTCTCCAAGCAGCACGATGGCGCTGTCACGGCGCGCCTGGGTGCGCACACCGGTGTAGTCCGTCCCTTCGTCGCGGAGTCGCCGCCAGAAGGTCTGCGTGCTGAAACCGAGCTGCTTGGCCGTCTCCTCGATGCGGGGCACCCCGCGACCTTCGCGAATTGACGTGAATATGGCTTGCCGGGCAGCGTGGCTGACCAGCGGATTGCGGACCGGGGTGAACATGTCACGCGGGGCGCGTTGCAGGTAGGCATCCAGCGTGCGTGCATCCTGTTTGACCTGCTTGTCCATGTCTGCCTGATGGAGCCAAATACGCACCTCTGACTGGTCAAAGCGGACCGGTGCGCCGAAAAACAGGTAGCGGTATTCGTCCACCCATTCCGGTGGAGCGTAATTCAGTTCGACCAGATCAACGGTGATGCGGGAGCGGCATAGCCAGCAGAAGAATCGGTGCGCGGTCATGATCGCCGATTCCAAAATGTAGGTGCTTTCGATGTGCAGACCGTCGGTTACTCGCAAGCCGTAAACAACGCGGTCGCCACGGTCGGCCACGTAATGAATCAAACCGACATTGAACAGATTCATCGACCGGGCGTAGCAAATCATGGCCTCCCGCAGGGTTTCCTCATGCAGGGTGGATCGCGCCACCAAACCAAAGCTGCCCAGCCGTTGCGGCCGATCCACCAGCCCCAGACCTTCGTCATCCATTAACCGCATCAGTTTCTGCAGCAAGCCCACGAACGCATCCAGCGATACCCGGGCACGCGGTTGCCGCAGCAATGATGGGGAGATTCCGCTGGCCTTGAGGATGCGGTTCACGTCGTAGCCCGCCTTTTGGGCGCCGCGCAGCGTTTGCTGCACGAAAGGGACGGCGATGGTGATGTCTTTCATCGATGGCGGGAACCCAATGGAATACCGACTTTGCTCCGTGTGGAGTGAAATGTCTATAAATGGCGGATCAGGTCATTGCTGATGCTGCGTCGCACGACAAGAATGTGGGCCACCTATTTCCGTTGAACTGATTCCACCAGAAGGGGGGAGCAATGAGTACACAGGCCTATATTTATGATGCGGTGCGCACGCCGCGCAGCAAAGGGAAAAAAGGCGGCAGCCTGAACGAAGTCAAGCCCATCGATCTGCTTGGCGGCCTGCTGCGGAGTCTGCAAGAGCGTCACGACTTTGATACGGGTTATGTAGACGACGTCATCATGGGTTGCGTCAGCCCTGTGGGTGAGCAGGGCACGGACATTGCCAAGCTGGCGGCACAAAATGCCGATTGGGCGGAAAGCGTGGCCGGCGTGCAGCTCAACCGTTTCTGCGCCTCGGGGCTGGAGTCGGTCAACACCGCGGCGCAAAAAGTGGCCTCGGGTTGGGAAAACCTGGTTGTGGCTGGTGGCGTCGAAAGTATGTCGCGCGTGCCGATGGGTTCCGATGGTGGCGCCTGGGCATCCGACCCGGCATTCGTTATCAAAACCGGATTTGTGCCTCAGGGTATCGGCGCCGACACGATCGCCACCCTGGAAGGTTTCAGCCGTGAAGATGTGGATGCCTTTGCGATGCAATCGCAGAAACGGGCTGCCTTCGCACGGGACAACGGTTACTTCGACAAGTCCGTGATCCCGGTCAAAGATGCCAATGGTCTGACCATTCTGGAACGCGATGATTTCATCAAGCCGGACACCACGATGGAAGCGCTGGCCGGACTGAAACCCTCATTCGAAATGATGGGCAGCATGGGTTTCGACGACGTCATGCTCAAAAAGTACAACAGCCTGAGCAAGATCAATCACGTGCATACGCCGGGTAACTCCTCCGGAATCGTGGACGGCGCCAGTGCCGTCATGATTGGCAGCGAGCAGGCGGGCAAAGATCTGGGGCTCACGCCACGCGGCCGCATTGTCGCCGGTGCGGTATTGGCCACCGACCCCACGATCATGTTGATCGGCCCGGGTCCAGCAGCGAAGAAAGCGCTGAAGACAGCAGGCCTCAAGGCTTCCGATATCGATCTGTGGGAAATCAACGAAGCGTTCGCGTCGGTGGCACTGCGTTACATGCGCGATCTCGACATCGACCCGGAAATCACCAACGTCAATGGCGGCGCCATTGCCATGGGGCACCCGCTGGGCGCGACCGGAGCCATCCTGGTCAGCACCATGCTGGATGAGCTGGAGCGACGCAACCTGAAGCGCGGCATGTTGTCGCTGTGCGTCGGCGGCGGCATGGGTATCTCCACGATCATCGAGCGGCTGTAACCACACCTATTCATAACTGGGCACGGCCCAGAGCAGGAAGTGACGAATGAGCGTTTTTAAGTATGAAAAGGATGCCGATGGCATCGTGACGATCACGATGGACATGACCGGTCCGGTCAATTCCATGAACGAGGAATACGAGCAGGCGATGGGCGAGACCGTCGAAAAGCTCGAGCATGAAGAAGGCCTGAGCGGTGTGGTGATCACCTCGGCCAAAAAGGTATTTTTTGCCGGTGGCAATCTGCACGGATTGCTGGCTTTCCAACCGGGCCGCGATGAACAGCGGTTCATGGACAGCCTGGATCTGATCAAGGGCCAGCTGCGTCGCCTGGAAAAACTGCCGGTACCGGTTGTTGCCGCAATCAACGGTGCGGCGCTGGGTGGGGGTTACGAGATCTGCCTGGCCTGTAATTACCGTGTTGCCTGGAATGACCGTTCCGTTCAGGTCGGGCTGCCAGAGGTCACGCTGGGGCTGCTTCCGGGGGGCGGCGGTGTGGTGCGTATGACCAACCTGCTCGGTCTGGAAGCGGCGTTGCCGTATCTGCTGGAAGGCAAAAAGCTGGATCCCGAGCGCGCCCTGAAAGCGGGCCTGGTCGATAAAACCGTGGATTCGCTGGATCAGCTGGTGCCCGCCGCCAAAGCCTTGATCAAGGAAGTCAAAGACCAGCCGGACGCGGCTGTGCAGCCTTGGGATCGCAAGGGCTTCAAGATACCCGGAACCAATATCAACAGCCCGAAAATGGCCCAGGTGCTGATGGTCGGCCCGACCATGCTGGTCAAAAAGACCCGGGGCCTGATGCCGGCTCCCGCCGAAATTTTCAGCTGTGCGACCGAAGCGGCACGCCTGGATTTCGACACCGCGTTGCGAATCGAAAGCCGGGGCCTGACCAAACTGGTGGGCACGCCGGAAGCCAAGAACATGATCACCACGTTCTTCTTCCAGCTGAACAAGATCAACTCCGGTGCCAGTCGCCCCAAGGGTGTGGAGAAGAAGAAGGTCAAGAAACTCGGGGTGCTGGGCGCCGGCATGATGGGGCAGGGCATCGCCTATGTTTCGGCGAAGGCCGGTATCGATGTGGTCCTCAAGGACATCAGCGTCGAGGCCGCAGAAAAAGGCAAGGCCTACTCGGAAGGGCTGCTTGATAAGGCGATTCAGAAAGGCCGCATGGACCCGATCACCAAGCAGCAGATCCTGGGTCGAATTCTGCCAACCGCTTCCAATGATGATCTGGCCGGCTGCGACCTGATTATTGAAGCCGTATTCGAAAACTTCGAGCTCAAGAACAAGATTCTGGAAGCGACCGAGAATCAGCTGGCCGAGAACGGTGTCTGGGGTTCAAACACTTCCACTTTGCCGATTACGCAACTGGCGGAAGCCAGCAAGAAGCCGGAAAACTTCATCGGTATTCATTTCTTCTCGCCGGTGGACAAGATGCCGCTGATCGAGATCATCTGTGGTGACAAAACCAGTGACGAAACACTCGCGCTGGCCTTCGACTACACCCAGCAGATCAAGAAGACGCCGATCGTGGTCAACGACTCGCTCGCGTTCTTCACCTCGCGTACCTTTGGCACCTACCTGGACGAAGGGGTTCGCCTGCTCAGCGAGGGGGTGTACCCGGTCCAGATCGACAACCTCGGCAAGGCCATCGGCATGCCGGTGGGGCCGCTGCAGGTGCACGACGAAGTCAGTGAAGAACTGACCCGCAAGGCCGCCGAGACCTGGGAAGCCATGGGCATGAAAGATCGCTGGGGTGAGCGCAAGGCCACCGAAGAGGTGATCTCATGGATGATCGGCGAGCACGGCCACGGAGGTCGCTATCACGGGGGCGGCTTCTACGAGTATGCGGGCAAGGAACGCAAAATCTGGCAACCGCTGATTGATCGTTACTACAAGGCCGATCACGGAATTTCCGAAGACGATATCAAGGACCGCTTGATGTTCCGTCAGGTCATCGAAACCCTGAAGTGTCTGGAAACCGGCGTTCTACGCACAGTTGCCGACGGGAACATCGGTTCCATCATGGGTATTGGGGCGCCGCCTCACACCGGTGGCTTCCTGCAATACATCAATACCTACGGTGCGCAACGCTTTGTCGATCGGGCTCGTGAACTTGCGGCGAAGTACGGCGAGCGTTTTGAGCCCCCGCAGATCGTTGTGGATAAAGCCGCCGCTGGCGAACTGTTCGAATAAGCGGGAGCAAACATGGGTCCTCTAGCGGGTTTCAAAATCATCGAGCTGGCCGGGATTGGTCCCGGCCCGTTCGCCGGAATGCTGTTTGCCGACATGGGCGCCGAGGTCATCTCGGTGGAACGTGCTTCAGTCAAGAGCGACAGAGGGTTGCCGGACTGCTCGCGCCGTGGCAAGCGTTCCATTGCGCTGAACCTGAAATCCGCGGAAGGCATCGCCGCGTTGCTGCGCCTGGTCGAGCAGGCCGATGCCTTGTTTGAAGGTTTTCGCCCGGGCGTGATGGAGCGCCTGGGTATTGGTCCGGATGTGTGTCTGGAGCGCAACCCCAAGCTGGTTTACGGGCGGATGACCGGCTGGGGACAGTTTGGTCCCCTGGCCAAGGCTGCCGGTCACGACATCAATTACATCTCGCTGACCGGGGCACTGCATGCGATGGGGCGGGCCGGGGAAAAGCCGGTACCCCCACTGAACCTGGTCGGCGACTACGGCGGGGGCGGCATGTTCCTGGTCACCGGGATGCTTGCCGCCATGCTGGAAGCGCAGAGATCCGGCAAGGGTCAGGTTGTGGACGCGGCAATGACCGATGGTTCGGCGGTGTTGATGGCCATGTTCCACTCGATGCAGGCGATGAACATGTGGACGACCAAGCGTGGCGTCAATCTGCTTGACTCCGGTGCGCACTTCTATGACGTGTACGAGACCTTGGATGGGAAGTACGTGTCGATCGGTTCCATCGAGCCGCAGTTCTACGCCCTGTTGCTGGAAAAGGCGCAACTGGACCCGCAGGTTTTCGGCAGACAGATGGATTCGCGCCATTGGCCCGAACTGAAGGAAAAGCTGGTCGCTGTGTTCAAAACCAAGACCCAAGCGGAATGGTGCGAACTGATGGAAGGCAGCGACGTGTGCTTTGCTCCGGTGCTGGATTTTCTGGAAGCCAAAGATCACCCGCATAACGTCGCGCGTGAAACTTACATCGACGTGGACGGAATGGTGCAGCCCGCACCCGCGCCACGCTTCAGTCGCACGCCTGGCGAAGTGGCTTTTGGTTCGCGCCCCCAGGGAGCCGATACCGAAGCCGTTCTGGGGGCCTGGGGCTTTACCGATGAGCAGATTCAAGACCTGCGTGAACAAGGCGGGTTAAGCTGAATCGTCGACAGCAGGGCGGGTAGCGCGGGAGACAACGCGGCTGGCGGCTGTGGTCGCCGGTAAGAATCCCCGTTGGTGCCGAGGGGCGCCGTGAAATCCATTGGGTGAACGACGATGAAAGTGCAGAAAATCCTGGTCGCGAATCGCGGCGAAATCGCGATTCGCGTCATGCGTGCGGCAGCCGAAATGGGCATTCGCACGGTCGCGATTTACGCGTACGAAGACCGATTCGCACTGCATCGATTCAAGGCTGACGAGAGTTACTGCGTTGGCGCGACGGGTTCACCGGTCGGTGCGTATCTGGATATCGACAGCATCATCCGCATCGCCCGCGCAGCCGGAGTGGATGCCATCCACCCGGGGTATGGTTTTCTCTCTGAAAATCCGGATTTCGCCGAGAAGTGCGCCGCCGCCGGTATCCGGTTCATCGGGCCTTCAGCGCAGGTTCTGCGAACGCTGGGTGACAAGGTTTCGGCGCGTGCTGCAGCGCTGGCCGCGCAGGTGCCGGTGCTGCCCGCCTCCGAGGAGCTCCCGCACGATCCCGCGCTGGCGGCGCCTTTGGTCGAGGCGGTGGGTTACCCGGTGATGATGAAAGCCAGCTGGGGCGGCGGCGGGCGCGGCATGCGTGTCATCCGTACTCCGGAAGAAATGCCGGGGCAGATGGAATCCGCCCGTCGTGAAGCGGGTGCGGCATTCGGTAACGATGCGGTTTATGTCGAGAAGTTGGTGGAAACCGCGCGGCATGTCGAGGTCCAGATCCTGGGAGATGAACACGGAAACGTGATCCATCTGTTTGAGCGGGACTGTTCGGTGCAGCGCCGCAATCAGAAAGTGGTGGAACGGGCTCCGGCACCGTATCTCAGTGAGGCTCAGCGCCAGGAGCTGTGCGACGCGGCCAAGCGGCTTTGCGAGTCTGTCGGCTATTCCCACGCGGGTACGGTCGAGTTTTTGTATGACGTCGACGCTCAGAAGTTCTACTTCATCGAGGTCAATCCGCGTATTCAGGTCGAGCACACCGTGACCGAAATGGTGACAGGTGTGGATCTGATCAAAGCGCAGATCATGGTGACCGAGGGCGTTCGGATCGGTGACCCTGCCGAAGGACCACGCCCGGCGTTACCGTCGCAGGGGGATTTGCGTCTGAATGGTCATGCGCTGCAATGCCGGGTCACCACCGAAGACCCGGAAAACGGATTTGCGCCGGATCACGGGCGGCTGGTGGCGTATCGCAGCCCGGCGGGCTTTGGCATCCGGCTGGATGGTGGAACGGCCTACAGCGGTGCGGTGATTACCCCGCACTATGACTCTATGCTGGTCAAGGTGACGGCCTGGGCGCCATCCACCGGTGACGCCATCGCAAGGATGGACCGCGCCCTGAGGGAGTTCCGCATCCGTGGCCTGTCGACCAACCTGCAGTTTCTGGAAAACGTCATCAATCATCCGGTGTTCGTTGCCGGTGAGGCGACGACGCGGTTTATCGATAACACACCAGAGCTGTTTGAATTCACCCCTCGAAGGGACCGGGCGACCCGCTTGCTGCGCTTCATCGGAGAGGTCTGCATCAACGGACACCCGGAGATGCAGGGTCGGGCCCGGCCAACGCTACCGCTGGCGGAACCGCGCTTGCCGAGTACCGACCTGGACCAACCACCGCCCATGGGCTTGCGCGACCAACTCAAAGAGTATGGCCCCGAAGCATTCGCCCAGTGGCTGCGAGAGTCACCGACACTGCGGATGACCGACACCAGCTTGCGCGATGCTCACCAGTCGCTGTTCGCGACCAGGATGCGCACACGCGACATGCTGAACATTGCGCCGCATTACGCGCGCCTGATGCCGGAGCTGCTGTCCTTGGAGTGCTGGGGTGGTGCGACTTTCGATGTGGCGTTGCGCTTCCTCAAAGAGTGCCCGTGGCAACGCCTGCGACAGCTGCGTGAGGCCATACCGAACATTCCCTTCCAGATGCTGCTACGCGCCGCGAATGCGGTGGGATACACGAACTACCCGGACAACGTGGTCCAGTTTTTCGTGCAGCAGGCGGCAAAAGAGGGCATCGATATTTTCCGCGTCTTCGATTCATTGAATAACGTGGACAACATGCGGGTGGCGATGGATGCGGTGATCGACGCCGGAGCCGTCTGCGAGGGCACCATCTGTTACACCGGGGATCTGCACGACCCGACACGCGGGAAGTTCAATCTCGGGTATTACGTCGAGCGTGCGAAAGCCCTGGAAGCGGCGGGCGCTCACATCATCGGTATCAAGGACATGGCCGGCGTATGTCGGCCACGGGCGGCATCGGCTCTGGTCAAGGCCCTGAAGGAAGAGGTCGGGCTGCCATTGCATTTCCATACGCACGACACCAGCGGAATCAGTGCTGCCAGCGTGTTGGCGGCGGTGGAGGCTGGTTGTGATGCGGTGGACGGAGCCCTCGACAGCCTGTCGGGGCTGACCTCGCAACCGAATCTATCGAGTATCGCGGCGGCCCTGAAGGGAACCGACCGAGATCCGGGGCTGAACCCGCATCATTTACATCAGATGAGCGAATACTTCGAGGATGTCCGCAAGGCCTATGCACCCTTTGAGCCGAATATCCGTTCGGGGACCGCGGATGTTTACCGCCACGAAATGCCGGGCGGGCAGTATACAAACCTGCGCGAACAGGCGCGGTCGCTAGGGCTTGAGGCACGCTGGACGGAGGTTTCCCAGGCTTATGCCGATGTCAATCAGCTGTTTGGGGACATCGTCAAGGTCACTCCCAGCTCCAAGGTTGTCGGCGATCTGGCGTTGTTCATGGTCTCGAGGGGGCTCACTCCGGAGCAGGTGGCGGACCCGGCCGTGCCGGTCGATTTCCCGGCCTCTGTGGTGGAACTGTTTCGTGGCGACCTGGGGCTGCCACCCGAACCCTGGCCGGAGGCCCTGGCACAAAAAATCCTGCGCGGAGAAAAGCCACTGACGGAACGCCCCGGTGCGACACTGCCGCCCACCGACCTGGAGGCCGCCCGTGCGGCCGCGGCGGAGATCGCCGAACGCGAGATACCGGATACGGATCTCGCCAGTTTCCTCATGTATCCCAAGGTTTTTGCCGACTACATCGCGCATCGCAAAACATACAGCGATGTCAGCAACATCCCCACGCCGACTTTCTTTTACGGGCTTGAAGGTCCGGAAGAGGTCCATATCGACATCGATCAGGGCAAGACGCTGATCATTAGCCTGCGCGGTCAGTCAGAAACGCAGCCGGATGGCACGGTGCGGATGTTCTTCGAGTTGAATGGACAGGGGCGTACGGTGCGGGTGGCCCGTGATGGAGCGGCGGCAGCGGTTGAGGTTCGGAAAGCGCAGGAAGGCAATCCGGGTGAAATCGGCAGCCCCATGCCGGGGCTGATTACCCGCATCAACGCCAAACCCGGAGAATGGCTGGCCGCAGGTGATCCCTTGTTGGCGTTGGAGGCCATGAAGATGGAAACCGTTGTCGCCGCACCGTTTGCCGGGGTGGTCGAGGAAATTCATGTCACGGTGGGCGGCGAGGTGGAAGCGCGGCAATTGCTGGTCAGCCTGACGCCGGACAAGGCATGATGCGCGGCTTGAACAAGAAGATCTGATCCGTGCGTCGACACTACGCCGTCAAGGACATCCTGATTGGCCCGCGCAGCCGTAACCGCGTTACCTGGATGCGGCGCCTGCTGGTTCCGCTGGTGCGGTTGATTACTTTGCTGCCGGCCTCGTTTACCGTCCGTTTCCAGCTTCGTTTGGCGGGTAGGCTGCCTGATCAGTGCGGGGGTCTGGATGTGGGATACGACATCCTGGGCCGGGTTCCGGCGATCACCCTGGGTTCCATCCAGGGCCGCAGACAAACCGTTGTCCTCTATCTGCACGGCGGGGGATTTTTGCTTCCTGCCATGCCGAAGGCGCATCTTCGTTTTCACGCAACTCTGTGCCGCGAACTCGAGGCCGTCGGCGTGATGCCGGACTATCGACTGGCGCCGCTACACGCTTATCCGGCGGCGCTGGACGATTGTGAGTCCGCCTATCGCGCCCTGTTGGATCAGGGGGTATCGGCGAAGCACATTGTCCTCGCTGGTGAGTCCGCCGGCGGAAACCTGGTACTCGGGCTGTTGCAGCGGATACGCAAAGGCAAATTGCCGATGCCCGCGTGCGCGGTGCCCATTTCTGCCGTAACGGAAATGGCACGTGTTTATGCACCGCCTTCGCGTGCCGACAATCTGAAAAAAGATGCGATGTTGCCGGTGCTCAGTTTCCCGCGGATGGTGGAAGGCTACGTCAACGGTGCCGATGGGGCCGACCCGGAGTTGTCGCCGATCTATGCCGATTACAGGGGGTTCCCGCCGCTGTATTTTCTTGTCGGCGAGGACGAAGTGCTACTGGATGATTCATTGATGGCCTGCCGTGAAGCGGAGCGGGCCAAGGTCACCACGCGCCTGGATGTCTGGCCGGTTTTGCCGCATGCGTTCCCGCTGTTAACGGTGTGGTTTCCGGAGGCTCGTCAAGCCGGCCGGGATATCGTTGAATTTGCCCGCGAGCATCTCCCCTAGCGTTATGAGCGACGAAAAAATACTTCTGCTGCGGTGCCCGGATGGGCCGGGAATCATCGCCGATGTCACCGGTTGTCTGTATGAAGTGGGGTGTGACATCCGCGACGCAGCACAGTACGGCGATCCGACGACCGGGCAATTCTTCGTCCGTATCCACCTCACGCTGCTTGAAGACATCAAGGATGTTCAGATCACCGATGCGTTGGCTCCGGTCGCCATCGAGCGGCAGATGGAGTGGCGCTTGTGGGACACCGCTGACCAGCTGCGCACGATGATTGCGGTATCCCGCGATAGCCACTGCCTGAATGATCTGCTCTATCGCTGGCACAGCGGCCAGCTGCCGGCAGAAATTGTGGGGGTATTTTCGAATCACCCGGACAACCAGCGACTGGTGGAGTGGTACGGGCTCCCCTATGTGCATGTGCCGGTGGATCCGGAAGACAAGGACGCCCACCAGGAGGCGCTGGCCGAGGAAATCGAGCGCCTGGATGTGGACCTGCTCGTGCTGGCACGCTACATGCAGATACTCTCGCCGCAGTTGTGCGAGTCACTCGATGGGCGCTGCATCAATATCCACCACTCCTTCCTGCCCAGCTTCAAGGGCGCGCGCCCGTATCATCGCGCGCATGACCGCGGCGTCAAACTGATCGGAGCGACGGCGCATTACGTCACCCCGGACCTCGACGAGGGGCCCATCATCGAGCAGGACGTGGTGCGGGTGACGCATAACACCAGCGTGGCCGAGATGATCGAGCGCGGGCAGGAAATTGAGGCTCGCGTTTTGTCCCGCGCGGTGCGGGCGCACCTTGAGCACCGAGTGCTCATTGATGGGCATAAGACCATCGTTTTTTAGGAAGACCCCGGTATGGCATTCAGATGGACCAAGCTGGCTTGGGAGGATCCCTTTCTACTCGAGGAACAGCTCAGCAAAGAGCAAATCATGGTGCGCGACAGCGCCCGTGAGTATGCCCAGGGTCGTTTGCTGCCGCGGGTTCATAAGGCGTTCCGGGATGAGTACACGGACGTAGACATATTTCGTGAAATGGGCGAGTTGGGGCTGCTCGGCGCCACGATTCCCGGGTATGGCTGCCCGGGGGTGGACTATGTGAGTTACGGTTTGATCGCCCGCGAGATCGAGCGTGTGGATTCGGGCTACCGCTCAATGATGAGCGTGCAGTCCTCACTGGCGATGTATCCCATTTACGCGTACGGCAACGAAGAGCAGAGGCAAAAGTACCTGCCAAAAATGGCCACCGGCGAATGGGTGGGTTGTTTTGGGCTGACCGAGCCGGACTACGGTTCGGATCCCGGCGGTATGCGGGCCCGCGCCCACAGCGTGGCTGGTGGTTACCGATTGTCCGGCACCAAGATGTGGATCACCAACAGTCCCATTGCCGATGTCTTCGTGGTGTGGGCGAAAACGGATGATGAGCAGATCAGGGGTTTCATCCTGGATCGGGGTATGCCGGGGCTCAGCACGCCAACTATTGAAGGCAAGCTGGCCCTGCGTGCATCGATCACCGGAGAAATCGTGATGCAGGATGTCGTGATTCCCGCGTCGCAGATGTTGCCCGGAACCCACGGTTTGAAAGGTCCATTTGGATGCCTGAACAATGCGCGCTATGGGATCGCCTGGGGTGCACTAGGCGCTGCGGAGACGTGTTGGCACACCGCCCGCCATTACACGCTGGATCGCAACCAGTTTGGCAAGCCTTTGGCGGCGAACCAGTTGGTGCAACTCAAGCTTGCGGACATGCAAACGGATATCAGCCTGGGCCTGCAAGGCTGTTTGCGTGCCGGCCAAATGATGGACGCTGGTGGTGTGGCCCCGGATCTCATTTCATTGATCAAGCGCAACTCCTGCGGCAAGGCTCTGGGCATTGCCCGCACCGCGCGCGACATGCTGGGGGCGAATGGAATATCAGACGAATACCCGGTCATGCGGCACCTGTGCAACCTGGAGGTCGTCAACACCTACGAGGGCACGCATGATATCCACGCTCTTATCCTGGGTCGGTCTCAAACTGGAATCGCGGCTTTCTGAGCTTTGGGGCTCTGTATGGGTGCTGGGCACGAAGGGATCTGATTGCAGGCCGGGGCAATGCCACTGTGAGACCGAAGTAGATAGTGCATCGACTGCGGCGCAGCAGCGAATCAATCACCACTTCTTAGCTGCCGGTGCAGGCAGGCAAGCGCAGAGTTGCGCGGGTTCACGTAGCGGGAGCGGTGTAGGGCATCGCTAAGTGGTTGACGGAGCGTTGGTGAGGGATTTTTTTCACGAAGGTGTTGCACGTCATGAAAAATGGTCTATACTGCGCAGCTCCTGACGCGACGGGCACGCCGAAACGGCAAGCCGGTCGAGAGTCAAAAGTTCTTTAAAAACAAGCA
>JBFIER010000004.1:0-254249 GCA_041603255.1 Oceanococcaceae bacterium
CCATCAGGCTACCCGCCGGGCGCCGCTGGTGCGAATGGGGGCAAACGGACAGGAGTCCGTTTGAGGGTCTTCACGACAGGACGTCGTGTAGACCCGACCCCACCGAGTACCAGCGGGGACCGGGCACCGCGCAGCGGCGGGTCGCCAGGCCCGGTTGGCGCCCCGGACAGCGGACCCCGCACATCGTTGCTCCCGACTTCAGGCTCCTGACTCCCGACTCCCGACTCCCGACGTTCACGCCAATCCGCGATGAGCCAAAAAAAAGCCACGGGCTCCGTTTGCTGGAGCACCGCGGCCAGAAACGCATGTGCGTGAAGTCTTAGAAACTGAACTCCAGACGCGCCTGAAGCGAACGCGGGCTCTGCCGGTTGACCGCACTGCGGAACAGCGGCTGCACCGCACCGGTGGTGGTTTCCGAACCTTCAAACAACTCGGTGGCCTTGTCGTTGTTGAACAGGTTGAAGATGTCCACGCCCAGTTTCAGTCGCTTCTCGAAGACGCCCGGCACATAGCGCAGCGACAGATCCAGATTCCAGATCGTTGGCGTGCGCCCGGCATGGCCGCGCGGCACCAGCACCGGTGAGCCATCGCTGCTGTAGTCCGGGTGCGTGGTGTAGTAGGTGTAGTTGGCGTAGCCAGCCTCGGGCTGCGACAGATCGTAGTAGTAGCCCAATGCGCTGTACGGACGACCGGTCTGGATCAGGAAGTTGGCGCCCAATTGCAGGTCATCGGTCAGCTCGTAGGTACCGAACAGCTTGAAGCTGTGACGCCGGTCATTGGGCAGAAAGCCATAAGCCCCATCACCAAAACCGGGCTGATCGAAGTCCTGGGTGATGGCCACGTCTTCCTGCTCGATGGTGCTGTTGGAGAAGCCTTCGTAATTACCAGAGCTTTGCGACCAGGTGTACGAACCCTGCAGGGTCCAGCGTTCGGCCAGCACCCGCTCGTAGCTCAGTTCGACGGCGTGGTATTCCCGCTGCGGCTTTTTGTAGCCCATCAGATCGTTGGCAACAGACACCGCCTGCAGGGGGCCGTCGCCATGCGCGTCAAACTTGCCGGTGGCGGAGTCGGTAGGAATGAACGCGACCACATCCTTGCCCGGGTTGGTGATGAAGTAGAAGTCGTAGCCGCAGGCGAAGTTTTCCGGCGTGCCATCGCTATCGCAGTCCTGCAGGATCGCGTTGTCGCTGTCGTTGAACAGCGCGTTCAGACCCTTGTCGATGGCGATGTCTTCCAACGCATCACCCAGTTTGCGGTAGGTGTAGCGAATGCCACCCACGGCGCGGTCGCCGAACCAGTCCGCCGGCAGTTCAGAGCGAAAGCCCACCGAGTACTCGTCCTGATAGCTGGGTTTCACGCTTCCCGATACGATTTGCCGCGGATCCGGCACGTCGCCATTGGAGGTCACCCGCTGCCCCACGAAGGCACCCAGCCCTGGAGTTTCGGTCTTGTCGTCGCTGAAGGTGCCGTCCCACTCGTAGGCTTCGCGCACGTAGTACTCCCCGGTGCCGTTGCGCACGCTGGACTGCGTGCCAACCGGGATGTAGTAGCGACCGTAGTTGGCGTACAGCTGCATGAACGAATAGCCAAGCACATCCCAGGAAATGCCCAGGCGCGGTGCGATACCGCCATCCAGATCCAGGAAGGTTTTCCGGTTGGTGTTCTCGTTGCGGAACGACTCCTTGCGCAAGCCGATGGTCGCCGTCAGCACATCGTTGATGCCCCAGGTGTCTTCGATGTAATACGCCGTCAGCTCTTCACTCAGGCTGCCGGAATTGGAAAACAACGTCTTGACCACATAATCCCCCGAACTCGGAGCCACGATGCCGGAAGTCCCGATGCCATTACCCTCTTCCACGGTGTACACCGAGTAGGCGGCGTCACCGGACAATTGCGTCGCGGAGAAACTGGTGTTGTCCTCGCGGTCGGCACCGAAGCGCAGGGCGTGGCGCCCGAACACGCCGAAGTCGCCGGCATCCCACTGGAAGTCGATGCGATAGGCCTTGCGTTCGTCGCTGTCCAGCGCCAGGTTGGCCTGGAAACACCCCTTCGAGATCACCGACCCGTCACGCTGGTCCGTCACCGAAGGGCAGTCCGTCGCCGACGGAATGACCGAGGAATCCCGGGTCAGCCGCCCGTACAGCGCCGACATCGACAAATTCGAGAACAGGTCGCCGGTATAGCGGAAGATGTTGGTGTTGCCACCCAGATTGACGATCACGTCACCCAGCGGTGCGCCGGGTGTCACCGTGGCGCGGTCGAAGCTGAAGCGCGAAATCTGGCGTTCGGACTTGTCCGAAAAGCCGGTGTACTCAAAGTTATGCCCCGGCGCAATGGCCCAGTCCAGCTTGATCGCCCCAAACGGATCGCTCTCCGTACGTGAATCGTAGAAGCGACCCTTCTCGAAATTGCGGTAATACGAGGTCTCCTTGCGCACCCCATCGTCCTGTTTGTTGCGCAGATCCGCCATCGCATAAATGAACAGCTTGTTGCGCAGAATCGGACCGCCGGCGTAGAGGTTGATATGCGTTTCCTGGGTCTGATCCAGGCCGTAGTAGCGTGAGTACACCACCGCATCCTGGGTATTCGGATTGGGATTACGCAGGTTCGGTTTCTGCTCTTCCCAGCTGCCATCTTCGTAGAAGATGCTGCCGCCCGAGGTCCACTCGTTGGTTCCGCGCTTGGACAGGGTATTGACCACACCGCCGGTTGAACGCCCGAACTCCACCGAGTAGCCGCCGGTCTTCACCTGCATCTCGCTGAAGAACTCGAAAGGCACCGTCGATGGCCCCAGCCGGGTGCGCAGGTCGGAGATGTTGAAGCCGTTCAGGTAGTACTGGTTCTCGGATACCGAGGAACCGCCGAAGGTGGGTACATTGCCGAAGCCGTCGTCGCCTTGAACGGCGCCGGGGCTGAGCAAGGCCACCGCGGTGATATTGCGCGCCACCGGCATGACATCGAACTGGGCCTCACCGATATTGAATGACGCCTCGGTAACGGTCACATCCAGCGGTGCGACCAGCGCACCAGACACGGTGACCTTGTCCAGCATCATCGGCACTTCACCGGGCACAAACACCACGCTGCTGCCCTGGCCGAGCGTGACCTTGACCCGGGCTCGCTGCGAACCATCCGGCAGCATCACCTCGTAATTGCCGGGTGGAACGTTGTTCATCCGGAAGCGTCCGCCGGCGGAGACTTCCGCCGTCAGCTTCAGGCCGGTCTCGTCACCGATGGCCACAACGGATGCGGTCGGCGCCCCCATGCCGTAGATGAAACCTCCCGCATTACTCTGCGCCCAGGCGGTTCCCCAACCGACCGTCAACAGTAGAAACGCACCCAGAATTTGCCGCCACGCAGCATGCGCCCCATACGGAGCACCCCTTCCCCTTGCCATGCCAGTTCCCCAATTTTTATCGGCTAAATCCCGGCTGAGCCGGGCTGCCAGACCCCAAGCAATATACGCGCCAACACCAGCCCTTAATGGGCTATGGGCACATTGTCTCCATAGAATACCGCGCAGTCGCCACCCAAGTCGCGAGCATCCAGGAGCGCGCGGTCAGCCTGCACCAGCAGCGAGTTGGCCATGCGGTTGGCGCTGGGAATCGTGACCGCACCGCCAATGGACACGGTCAGCGGAGTCTCCGGCCGGATGGGGTGAGGCAACTGCAGGTCGCGGATGCCCTGGATGATGTGCTCGGCCACGCCACGAATGCCTTCGAGCTGCGATTCGGCCAGCATCACGCCGATTTCCTGGCGCCGCATCCGCCCGGCGAAATCCGCACGCCTTCGGCACCACTGCGATACCACGCGCCCCGCGGCACGGACATCCGCGTAAAGATGATCGTTTCCCTCCAACCGGGCGTCGCCGCGTTCAACGCCATCCAGCGCCAGAAGCAGGGTTCCTAGCGGCTGCTTGCTACGGGCACATTTATCCCACTGCTGCTCCACGCGGAGCAGGAACAGGTCCCGCCCGGCCAGTCCGGATTCCGGGTCGAAGTCGGCCAACTCCGGTATCGGGTCGGAGGCACGCCGGAAGCGATTGACCTGGGTGAGATTGTGCATGGGAGGTCTCCATCAGAAACACTTCCGAGCAAATCACCCCGTGGATAAAAGAACCGTCAAAGTCAGGCGCGGCTCAGCGTTCGCCCGCCGCTCCCTCCCGTGCCTAGCTCACGCTGCGTCGCGGTGCGGCGACCCGGTACATCACCAGCGTGACTGCAGCGAACACCACCAGCCCCAGCGGAGCGCCCAAGCGCAGCATCTCCGGCAGCGCCAACACATTCGGGTCTCCGCTCAGCACGATGGGCACCGCCATCAGAATGCCCACCAGCGCCTCACCGGTGATCAGACCTGCCGCAAACAGCATGCCGTGCCGCTGGTGGGTTTCGCCGGTTTCGGCGTCGAACCGGGCCGCGCAGTACTTGCCCGCGAAGTGCGATACCAGCCCACCAAACAGGATCGGCACCGACAGCTCCAGCGGCAGGTAAATTCCCACCGCCACCGCCAGTACCGGAGCACGGAAACCGCTGCCCCGCGCCTTCAGCATTTCGTCCACCGCAATGATGACGGCACCGATACCAACTCCGGCCCAGACCATATCCCAGGGCAATCCGCCGTGAAACACCCCTTGCGCGACCGAAGCCATCAGCGTGGCCTGTGGCGCCAGCAAAGCATGCGGATGCTCTTCGGTGGGCGCCCCCATGCCGTAAGCCTGCAACAGCAGATTCAGGATGGGCGCCATCACCAGCACCGCCGAAAGCACCCCCACACCCTGCATGACCTGCTGCCGCCAGGGCGTGGCACCGAGGATGTAACCCGCCTTCAGATCCTGCATGTTGTCACCGCCAATGGCCGCGGCGCTGCAGACCACGGCGCCGATCAGGATGGCCGCCGCCGGCCCGGCCGATGCGTCCGGCCCCATGAGCAGCAGCAAGGTCACGGAAGCGAACAGAATCGTGGCGATGGTGATGCCGGAAATCGGGTTGTTGGACGACCCCACCAGACCCGCCATGTACGCCGCCACGGCGGAAAAGAGGAAACCCGCCACGACCATGATCAGCGCCATGACCAGGCTCACCCCATAATTCGACACAGTGGCCTGATACACCATGAAGATCGGCACGATCAGCAGCGCGATACTGATCAGCACGCCTTTCATCGGCACATCCTGGTCGGTGTGTGGCCGTGGCGCGCCGTCGATGTCCGCAGAAATGCGCAAGCCGCTGCGGACGCCGGACAACAGCGATGAACGCATCGAAATCAAGGCCCAGATGCCGCCGATCAGCATCGATCCCACACCCAGGTACCGGATCTTGGTGGTCCAGATCTGCCAGGCCACGTCCAGTGCCGAGGCCCCGCTTTCGAGCATGGGCTGGATAACCGGGTCGCTGGCGGCAAACAGGCTGCTGTAGAGCGGAATCGCCACGTACCAGGAGATCGCCCCACCCGCGAAAACCAGTACGGCGATATTGAGCCCTACGATGTAACCGACGGACAGCAGCGCCGGCGACAGATTCGTACCTACATAGCCGATGGCCCCGCCCCCCAGCCAGGCGCCGCCACCCACCGAACCCGGCCACAGCCGCAACCCGGTCTCACTGAACTTGACCGCGGCGCCGATCAGGGCCGACCAGCCCAGGAATTTCACACCGGTGCCACCGGCAGACCCCACTCGCAGTACCTCCGCGGTGGCCGTGCCCTCCGGATAGGCCAGCTTCTGCTCGACGATCAGCGAACGCCGCAGCGGGATGGTGAACAACACCCCCAGCAGGCCGCCCAGGCCCGCAATGGTCAACACCCACCAGTAGTCAAAGACATCCCAGTGCCCCAGCAGAATCAGCGCCGGCAAGGTGAAGATGACGCCGGCCGCCACCGACTCCCCAGCCGATGCCGCAGTCTGTACGATGTTGTTTTCCAGAATGTTCGCATCGCGGAACATGCGCAGCAGCGCCATCGAAATCACGGCCGCAGGGATGGAGGCCGATACGGTCATCCCCGCGAACAGGCCCAGATACGCATTGGCACCGGCCAGCACCATGGACAAAACGATCCCGAGCGCGATGGCCCGGGCAGTCAGTTGCGGCGGAATCAGCGCGCTCTTCATCAGGTCAATCTCCGTGGCAGGGTTGGGTCGCGGAACTCACCGGAACCGCCGTGACCGTACGCAAGGCCCGAGCCAACTGCAACCGACGATCCACGCCGCGGGAACGCGGCGCCGCCGAGTGCGGTCTTTCCGCGCTAGCGCGCCAGCAATCCGTTCGCGCATTCTGTATATCTCCCGCGAAACATCCGCATCATTAGCCCCTATGAACCGAACCCTGGCTCTTTCCACCGCGGCCTGCCTGTTGACCCTGAGCGGGTGCTCCACACTCTCCGGCATGTTCGAAAAACGCGCGAGTGACGGCACCCGCGCACCGGTAGCAGAGCGCCGCAGTTTCACCGTCCGCTCCCCACAAGGCGACCGCAAGGATCCGTACTACTGGCTCAGAGATGACAAGCGGGAAGACAAAAAGGTGCTGGCATACCTCACCGCGGAAAACGCCTACACCGCGCAGGCCATGGCGCCCTATGCGGAGCTGCGGGAATCGCTGTACCAGGAAATGGTGGCGCGGCTGAAGGAAGACGACGCCAGCCCCCCGACGTTCAGCAATGGCTACTGGTACTACACGCGCTATGAAAGTGGGCGGGACTATCCCATCCTGGCGCGTCGAGCGAAAACCATGCGGGCCGCCGAAGAAATCCTGCTTGACCAGAACACGCATGCCGACGGGCAGGACTATTACCAGCTGGGCGACTACAGCGTCAGCCCGGACAACCGGCTGCTGGCCATTGCCGAAGACACTGTGGGCCGCCGCCAGTACACCTTGCGCGTGAAGAACCTGGAAACCGGCGAATGGCTGCCGGATCGCATCGAGAACATCAATGCAAACCTGGTGTGGAGCAACACCAGTGATGCCGTGCTGTACGTGGACAAAGACCCGACCACCCTGCTCGGAAAGCGCGTCAAATTGCATACCCTGGGCAGCGAGGAAGACCGCCTGGTTTACGAGGAGACGGATGACAGCTTTTTCGTCAGCGTTTCGCGCAGCAAAACCGGCCAGTTTCTGTATATCGGGCTGTACAGCCACGAACAGTCGGAAATCCTGTTCGCCCGCGCGGACGACCCGGAACTGACGTTCACCCCGGTGTTGCCCCGCGAACCCAAGCATGCGTACCAGGTGGCCGATCACGCCGGCCGGTTCATCATCCTGAGCAACTGGGAGGCGCCGAATTTCCGTTTGCTGGAAGCACCGGTGGCCTCCAGCACCGACAAATCCACCTGGGTGGAACTGGTCCCCACGGCCGACGATGTGCTCATCGAATCCTTTGACGTGTTCAAGGATTACCTGGCGATCAATGAACGCCGCGACGGCCTGCGCAAAATCCGGGCACGGCCGTGGAGCAGCGAGCGGTGGGTCACCATCAACGCCCGTGAACCCACCTACGCGGCCAACCTGGAAGGCTCGCTCGAATATGATTGGCCCTGGATGCGTTATGTCCTCGACACGCTGACCACCCCCACGGCAACCATCGATTACAACCTGCTCACCGGGCAGCAGCAGGTGGTCAAGGTTCAGCCGGTGGTAGGGGATTTCGATGCCAGCCGGTATGCCTCCGAATACATCCGCGCCACGGCCCGGGACGGGACGCAGATTCCCGTGTCGATCGTCTACCGCAAGGATCTGCGCCAGCCCGGCAAGAACCCGTTGTTGGTCTACGGCTATGGCGCCTACGGCTATTCGCAGACTCCGTATTTCTCGAGCGCCCGACTCTCGCTGCTGGACCGGGGTTTCGTCTATGCCATCGCGCATGTCCGCGGCGGCCAGGAAATGGGCCGCGCATGGTATGACGACGGCAAGCTCGGCAACAAAGTGCACACCTTCACCGACTTCATCGATACCACCGAAGTCCTGGTCGAACTCGGGTACGGCGCCCCCGACAAGGTGTTTGCGGCAGGTCGCAGCGCTGGGGGGCTGCTGATTGGCGCCGTCGCCAACATGCGCCCCGATCTATATCGCGGGCTTATCGCCGGCGTGCCCTTCGTGGATGTTGTCACCACCATGCTGGATGAAAGCATTCCGCTGACCACCAACGAATTCGTGGAGTGGGGCAACCCCAAAAACCAGCCGGACTACGACACCATGCTGGCCTACTCGCCCTACGACAATGTCGGCAAGCAGGATTACCCCAGCATGCTGGTCACCGGTGGCCTGTGGGACTCCCAGGTGCAGTATTTCGAGCCGGCCAAATGGGTGGCGCGGCTACGCCACCGCAAAACCGACAACAACCTGTTGCTGCTGCACATGAACATGGATGCCGGACATGGGGGCAAATCCGGCCGCTACCGGCAGTACGAGGACGTCGCTTTGGAATACACCTTCCTGCTGTCGCGGCTGGGCATCAGCGGCCCGGATGCCCTGACCGTCGCCAAATGATGCGCATGGTGCGCGTACCAATTCCGGTGGCTCGGGCGGCCGCCCCAATTACACCAGGGCCGTTCACCCTCCAGTACCGCGAACGTCACACATCCAGCGATCGGAAGGAAAAATAATGATGGATAGTGCGCTACCAAAGCGGCGAGTCTGCCTCATCGGTGGTGCGGGTTTCATCGGGCACAACCTGGCGTTGCGCCTGGCAGAAAAAGGGGCGGTGGTGTCGATCATCGACGGACTGGAAGTCAACAACCTGCTGTCGATAACCACCAATTCGGATCACCTTCCCCACCCCGAATTGTCGCTGTACATGGTCAATCAGCGCCTGCGCTTGCTCCGGGATGCCGGCATCCAGATGTTCGTGCAGGACGCGCGCGAGCAGCACGCCCTTGCACGCCTGATTGACGAAATTCAACCACAGACCATCGTCCAACTGGCCGGGGTTTCCCACGCAAACCGGTCGAACATCGATCCGTTTCCCACGTTTGATCACAGCTTTCGGACACTGGAAAACGCACTCGAGGCATCACGCGGCAAAGTCGAGCACTTCGTGTATTTCTCTTCTTCCATGGTCTATGGCGATTTCGACGACCACAGCGTAACGGAAGACTCTCCCTGCAAGCCCCTGGGGATATACGGTGCCCTGAAATTATCCGGAGAGTTACTGGTCAAGGCTTACCAACAGGTTTTCGATCTGCCCTACACCATCGTCCGGCCTTCGGCGCTGTACGGCGAACGCTGCATCAGCCGCCGGGTCGGGCAGGTTTTCATCGAGAATGCCCTGCGGGGCAAAGAAATCACGATCAATGGCAACGGGGCGAGCACCCTCGACTTCACCTACATCGAGGATCTCCTCGAAGGCTTGATCCGCGTCGTCGAGAAGAGTGCGTCACGCAACGAGACCTTCAATCTAACCCACGGAGAGGCTCGCCCGATCAACACCCTGATCGACATGCTGCGTGGGCACTTCCCGAACATGATCGTGCAGACGGTGGCACCGGACCGGCTGATGCCAGAGCGCGGCACGCTGTCAATCGAGAAGGCGCGTCGACTACTCGGTTATGAGCCCGCCTGGCCCCTGGAAAAAGGCTACGCACAGTACATCAACTGGTACAAGAGTATCGCTGCATGTGCGGTTGCAGACCGGGTCGCGAACCACTCTTAGATTTCCGGCTTGCGGTACCCACGGGAACATCCCACCCGACCCGGGTCAAGCGTTACGCGGTTACTGTTTACCGGCACCCACCGTATCGCTTGGCAGATCAAAATACGCCGGGTCATCACCACCGGTCACGATGGTGATCGTGTCGAACAGTTTTGCGTTGTAGGAAGTCAAATCGGTGCTGGCGAGGGTCAACCGGACGCTATGTCCGGCCTCGAAGCGATGGGCGAAGCCCAGCAGACGGATGTCGATGGCATTGCCGACCTCTTCCGCGGGCACCCGTACCGGGGCGATCAGACGGTGGATCAACTCCGCTGATCCGTCGGGGGCGACATCAAAAACCTTGCCGAAGAACACCAGATCCTGGCCATTGGTATGCGCCAGATGCAGATGAGCGCGCGGGATGCCAACCGATTCGACAGCGCGCTCGAAGGGTGCCGAAGTGAAAGATGCGGCCTGCCCCGGGGGGTCGCTGGGCGGCAGGGCGGAAAAACTCGGGGATGCATCTGGCGAGGTGAAATTCGAAGTTTCGCTGTATGACGCCGGCAGCCCGCCGAGCGGGTTGAGGATGGTGGCGCTGCCAGCGACGATGACATCCGCACTGCTCACCAGCTGGTCCGTCGCCGAGAGGAAAAAGCGTTGCGATTGCTGGGCGGGAAATGCCGCTGCCTGGCCATACTGGCTGCTCGCGGAATCCGATCCGTCGGCCGGAACCCAGTCTTGATACCAGGCGAACTCCGGGCCGGTGCTGACACTGGTGTTGCCCCGCAACCAGCGGTCGAACCAGCGCAATGCACGGGTGGGGAGATAACAGTTCTCCGGCACCTGTGCGATTTCGCCACCGTACACCTCGCACTCACCCGGCTGCGAGTAATACGCCCCGTGGCCGCCGGAATTCCAGATCATGGCCACGGGCACACCGGCCTGCTTCAGGGCCAGATAGGTCGCGCTGGCATCGTTGAGATTGAAAATGGTGTCGGACTGCCCCTGAACCAGCATTGTGGGAGTGCGTAGCTGGTCGATCTTGGTGGCGATCGATGAATTTCGCACCAGGGCGAAATCAGCGTCTGCGGCGTCCCCAGTAGTGGCCACTGTCGCATAGGTCTGGCAGAGCTCCGAGGGAAAGCCAGGACACCCCACACCGGCCACTTGGGCAGGGTCACCCGAAGCCAGCTTTTCCTCGGGGCAACCGCCATTGCCCTGGGCGGGTTGGGCATTGCCCAAAGCAAACAGCAGCGAGGTCCACTCAAACTTGAAGACGCCCTGCCAATCGACCTGAAGCGCAAAGCCATCGCCGGGGGCAACCAGGTTATTGGGGAACAACGAATGCTGCAGCGAATGCCACGTGCGGCCCGGCACAATGGCGCGAACACGGCTGTCCGACACCGCCACATTCAGCGTGATCGCACCGCCGTAGGAACCCCCGATCAAACCCACGCGCGCGCCTTCGCCGTCACGTTCCACCAACGGAGCAATCGCCACTCCGTCAATCAGAAAGTCGGGATCATCCAGCACCCGGTCCATCAGCTGTATCGAGTCTTTGACATCGTAGTCAAAGGAATCCAGCCGGATGCAACCGGAAGATTGCCCGAAGCCCTGCGCGCTGTAGGTCAGCACAACGTAGCCGTGCCGGGCAAAGAAATCAGCACTGGAAACCACTTCGGCACTGAGCTTGTTGTTCCCAAAACCATGGGTCACCAGCAGCGCCGGCTGCGGCGTATCCGGCGTGGCATTTTCGGGAAGATAGAGCCGGGTGTCGATGTTCACGGCGTGATCATCGTTGGGGCCGTCCAGCACCGGAATCAGTGCGTCATGCACCGTGTAGCTGTATTGCACCGCCCCCGGGCCGGTACCGACGACCGGGGGCCCGTTGGCCTCACAGCTGACCAGTGCCAGCGTACAACTCAGGGTCAAAAGCCAAGCGAGGCGCTTCCCCATACATCGTGATATCCGCACCTGATTGGTCTCCATTGTTGGCCCGTATCAGAGCATTGTATTCGCCACCCTGTGCGCGGGGTGGCAGCGTCCCCTGAAGCCATCATTGACTGGCATTTCCAGGCAGGCTTTCACGCTATGATTCGAGGTCGTGGCCCATCCAGGCTGGAGGCACTCATTGGCCGAGCAACCCCCGAATCACGCAAGCCATGCCCAGCATCAGCCTCCACTAAGGAATCGGCGCCGCATCCTGGGGTTAATTCCAGCATTGGCCGGCGCCAGCCTGCTGGATGGCTGCTCGGCGAATTCCCGGTCTGCCGGTGATGGAGCACTGGCGATACCCGACACCACAGTGGAACTGCCGCCGCTGAATGCCGGTGACCCTGCGACTGTTTTTCCCGCGTCAGTAGCCAGCGGCGACCCGACCAGCTCGGGCGCGGTGCTCTGGACCCGGCTGGAAGAAGCCGGCATCGTGGCAGATCAAGACATTCTGTGGGAAGTGGCGGAAGACCCGGAATTTACCCGTCGCGTCACCGCAGGGCGCGTGCCGGTCTCTGCACTGTCGGCCATCAACGATCACACGCTGAAGCTGGATACTGATGGGCTGCTACCAGCCAATCAATTTCTGTACTACCGCTTTGCCCATGCGGGTGTATCAAGTCGTAAAGGTCGACTGCGCACCCTGCCGAAGTCCGACGCCGACGTCTCCAGACTGCGACTACTGGTGATGTCCTGCCAGGACTACACCCTGGCCTACTTTCATGCCTTCAGCGAAATGGCGCAGCGGGATGCCGACTACCTGTTGCACATGGGCGACTTCATCTATGAAAGCGCAATCGTTCCCCTGCGGCCGATCAGGCTACCTTCCGGCAGCCAGTACGCGAGCAATCGCGAAGACCTGCTCACCATTTATCGCACGCATCGCAGCGACGAAAACCTGCGCTCGTTGCTCGAAGCCCACACCCTGATCTGCACCTTCGATGATCACGAATTCGCCAACGACCTGTACTTCGACGGTGAGCGCCCGCGTGGTCCTGATCATCCGCTGGATGGCGATCCTCAGGCCATGACGCAGTATGTTCGAGAAGCTCTGGACGTCTGGTTCCACTATCTGCCGGTTCGAGTGGCCTACCAACCCAACGCTGACTTCCCCCATGTCATGGACCCGAAACGCAGCTTTCGATTCGGGCGCCTGACCGAGCTGGCCATGACCGAGCTTCGCATGCACCGCAGCCCGCACCCCTGTGGTGAAGGCAACTACGGCGAACGGCAACTGGTGCCGGAAAGCGGTTGTGAAGCCCGCCACGACATCGACCGCACCCTCCTGGGATCCGAGCAGAAGCAGTGGCTGCTCAATACGATCACGCGTAGCGACGCGCGGTGGCGGGTGGTAGGGCTACCCATCCCCTTTTCACCGATCTCAATCGCCCAGATACCGCCAATGATGTACGAGGTCGATCATTGGGATGGTTACACGGCGGAACGCGCCGAGTTGCTCAGCGCCCTGAAAGGCACGCCCAACCTCATCGTGCTTGCCGCAGACCTGCACGCCTTCGCCGCGGCGACGCTGCACGATGGCTACCCTGACGGCCCCGCGGTCGGTGCGGAGTTCACCACGAGTGCAGCAGCGGCAACACCCATTGCCAGCATCAACCCACCAGCTAACGTATTCCTGCAAAGCGCAAACATCCTCGCGAACAACCCGCACTTCGCGTACTGGGAAGGGACCAGAAACGGCTGGCTGGAAGTGGAGTTTACAACTGATGCCTGTACCGTCGCGGTCCGCGCCATGCAGGCGCAAATTCCCCTGGCCAACCCCTCGCTGGAAGTCGCGCGCTTCACGGTGCCGAATGGAGTGCCCGGCCTGGAATAAGGCGTATCAGGGAATACGCTTGCAAGTCGTGTTTAGCGAACAGGTAGTCATGATGTCCGACACACCCAAACCCCGGAACACTCAGGCAACCCGCAGTGGTGCTGGCGCCGTGCTTGGCTACGGCACACTGCTGACTTTGCTCATTCCGCTCTTGTGCTTTTATTTGGTGGCCCTGCTGAACGGGATGGATTCAGCCTCAGCAATCCGCGCACTCCAAGAGCAATGCACCCAGCACAGGCAGAACCCTTTGCTTACGTCGATTCTGGCTTTGCTGCCCGTGTACGTTTTCGCCGCGCTGCTATGGATTGTTAACCGCCGTCGCGCCATCGCCCATCCCAGAATTTTTGCCGCAACGGGTATCAGTTCAGCGGCTGCTGTGCAGCTTTGGGTGAACTGGAATTTCTGGGATTTATTTCTACCCAGCCGTGCGTACCCCGGCTTTCCACACGGCCTCGAATTCGTCATCGGCCCGCTGTTCTTCACCCCGATTGCCATGGTTTTCGGCGTGCTGGTGGTCGTACTCAGTCTGCGGGTTCGCTGATGCGCCCTGCACTCCTGCTGTTGCTCCTGCTGACCAGCCTTCCTGCGCTTGCCTGCCGCTGCAAGCCGCTGCCACTTTCCAGCTACTACGCACAGGCCAACAGCGTGCAGATTGGGCGCTTGGTAAGTAGCCAGGCCGCCGGTGTTGAACGGGTGTTGCAGTTCGCATCTATCACCGCTTACAAACCGCTCGAGTGGAATGCCAACGCAACGCAGGCGTACCGCACGGGCATATCCACTGCCGCCTGCGGCGTTCCGGCTCAGCCCGGTGCAACCTATGTGCTGTTCGCACGGCCGTCAACCGATGACCCTGGCCCACCCCACATCGACAGCTGCAACGGCAGCCGGCTGATTATTTCAGCGGACGGACAACCGGGAACCGACTTCATCAACACTCCGCTGCGCTTTCTTCCACGCCAACTGCACGGGCTGGCCGGTCTCGACGCCCTGAAAGCGATCAGCTGGCCGCGCCCAGGGGATCCGCAAAATTCGGTAGTGATTGGCCTTCTCGACCTGAAAACGCTGCCTCACGGCGGCCCCGCCATCTTGTATGCAGAACCGCGAAAATCAGCGGCTCAAGCCGGCATGGTCGCCGATTGGGCCGATGTTGACTTCCGCGAATCCGGCTACGAAGTGCCTGCGGCTGTGGTTTTTGCAGAAAGCGGAGGTTGGTATCGCCTGCGTCTGGCCGATGGTCGTTTCGGCTGGCTGGCGCCGGAGCAGGCGGGAACCTACTTTCCCTACGCCGAATTGATACCGAACAGACTGAACTACCTGACGGCCGCATGGAATGGTTTGGTGTGGCCAGAGCCTGGGGCGAGCCTACCCTTCCGGCACCGGCCGACTGCCGACGCAGCGTCACGAGGTGAACACCCCGCGCGCGTGCTGGATGCACAGCGTGTCGCGGACAGCTTGTGGTTTCGCGTCGAGATCTTGGACGGCGACGAATGCAGTCAACGCACACCGCAGACGGTGCTGAGTGGCTGGGTTCCCGCCTACGGCGACGGCGGCCAGCCCACAGCCTGGTACTACGCACGCGGCTGCTAGTTCAGCACACCGCGAGGCATACCCCCGGTGGGGAAATCGTTACCTGGTCAACGTATCTGGGACACCCAGTGCGTGCAAGGTGTGCTGAAAGTCCGCCTGCAACGGCGCCTGGAGCACAGCCGGCTCTCGGGTCAGCGGGTGGATGAAAGCCAGCCGGGTCGCCGCCAGATACAAACGGTGATAGCCCCGCCACGCGTCATACAGATGGTTGTGGTGGCGATCCCCGTGATTGACATCGCCGATGATGGGATGACTGATGTGATTCAGATGCCGCCGCAGCTGATGCTTGCGCCCGGTCTGGGGGTTCAGTTCCAGCAGCGCGTAGCGTTGCTGGGCATAGCGCCCCAGCGGCCGATCCAGGGTGACGCAGGCCAAACGGCGGTACGCGGTAACCGCCGGCTGCGGTGCCGGCTCCGCCTGCTTGTCGGCGTCCGCGTAACGATCCGCCTGATAACGCAGTGCGTGATCGATCACGCCCTGCGGCTGCGGCCACCCGCGCACCAGCGCCAGATAGGTTTTCTGCACCCGGTGATCGGCGAACTGCAAGGCCAGTTCACGGGCAAACTTGGCGGACAGGGCGAACACCAGCAAACCGGAAGTCGCCTTGTCCAGACGATGCACGGGATAGACCCGCTGACCGATCATGTCCCGTGTCATCTGCAGTGCAAACCGGGTTTCCCGCCGATCAATCGGCGAACGATGCACCAGCAGGCCGGCGGGCTTGTGTACGGCGACCAGCGCTTCATCGCGATAAACCAGCCGAAATTCTTCGAGTTCACACAGCGTCTGCACAAGTGATCCTGCATCCGAAAGGGCCGCAGCATCGCATGCCGGGAATATGCATCCAATCCGGCCCGGGCTGCGTATGTGTCCAGGCGCGAGGTGAAATTCCACCTCCTGCGACCCATCAGGACACTGAGGAGACAACACAATGCACGTTCGCAAGTACGACTGTAATTACGGTCGGCGGTCACTATTGAAAAACACGGCACTGGGGCTGGGCGCGGGGGTACTCGTCCCCCTGGACACGCTCATGGCCAAAGAACAGAGCCTCGAAAAAGCCTACCCCGAGGAGCTGCTCTCCATCGAGATGCTGACGAAAGGAAAAATCAGCACCGGCGATATCATCACCGCCGACAACGTAGAAATCGTCAAGGATTTTCTCGACCCCATCGTTTACGAGCAGGTCAAAAACATGGGCCGGCGCATCAAGATTCGCCCGACGCAAACCGACTTCTCCGCCATGTTCCCCGGCGAGTTTTACGAAGCCACGGTGCGCAACATGAACTCCGGCGTAACCGGCAGCTTCGACGCCCAGGGCAACGTCCGCACGCCGGATGGAAAGTCATGGCCGGGCGGCCTTCCCTTCCCCAACCCCAAAACCGGCGAAGAAGTGCAGGCCAACCTGTGCCTCTCCTGGGGCCGTGGTGACTACAACCAGTACGCGATCAACGACACCGTGCTCGACCCCAGCGGCAACGTGGCCTACAGCTACGACTTCGTGTGGGCCGAACTGCAGGCACAAGCGCGGATGGATGGCAAGGTGTTCCGCGGCTTTGACGACATGCTGCGGTTCCAGACGGTGTATTTCACGTCCACGCAGGACGTCGCCGGCAGCTCCTTCCTCTCCACCTGGTATTACGACCAAAACCGCTTTCCGGACCTGTACGGCTACCTGCCACAGTTCCGCCGCGTACGCCAGTTCCCCACCAACCAGCGTTTCGAACCGTTGATTCCGGGCGTGACCTGGTTTCTCTCCGACCCCTGGGCTGCGGGCGACCCGATGCGGACCTGGGGCGAGTACAAGATCGTCGAACGCAAACCGATGCTGGGCGCGTTCAACACCCGCTGGGCCGGGAACGAGGAGAACTGGATTCCGCCCGCGCATGGCGGCCCCGAGGGCAAGAGCTTCTGGGATACCGAGTATGAACTGGCACCGGAGGTGGTCATCCTCGAATCCAAGCCCATCAAGTACAGCCGCGCGCCGGTCAGCCGCCGCCTGGCCTATGTGGATGTGCGCAACTCCATCTACTGCGGGAATATCCGCTTCGACCGCCAGGGCAACCCCTGGGTCAACTTCGAAACCGGGTTTGGTCAGTACGTGGACGGTGACAAGGTCATGCTCGGCGCAGACGGCAAAACGCCGGCCTGGTCGTGGATGTACGTGATGTCATACGACATTCAGACCAAGCGCATGAGCCGCGCCATTCACAAGGAGGAATGCGACGGCGGTTATCGCAGCGTATTCCGTGCCGACAACGAAGAAATGTTCGACACCTTCTTCACCCAGCAAGCTCTGCAGCGGCTGGGTCAGGTCTGATCCCCCAACCCCCCCGCAAACGCAACGACGCGGCCCTCTTCGGGGGGCTGCGGTTTGTGCCTCTCAGGACCAGGAACGAACCCGGCCGGTATCCACATGCAGGAAGTTGGATCGCGGGTAATAACCTACACCACCGGCCCGCAGGGACAACGCCGCCTTGCGCAGCGAATCAAGCTGGCTATCCGCCAACCGAATGTCGATGGCCTTGCCCTGCATGTGCAGGCTTTTTTTGGCCACACCGCTGGTGCCGTCGCGCAACGCCGCATTGGTCTGCGGCGAACGGTAACCCGAGATCACCTCATAGGCCCGCCGACTGTCGACCTTTTTCTGCAGGGTATGCAGCAGATCCAGTAATTGCGGATCCATGCTGTGGATTTCATTGCTGCGGTGATCGCGCAAGACCCGGTTGATATCGGTCAGCGACTCATCCACATAGTCCCCGTCGGCCCAGTAGGTGCGGGTCACCTTTTCCCCGGTGTGCAGGTTGCTCAGGCTCAGCGTTCGCGGACGCTGGTTGCGCTTCTCCGTCGTGGGCATCGCATATGCCGGGGTCACCAAGAGACCGGCAGCGGATGCGGCGGACAGCTCCAGAAATCGCCGGCGCGACCACACGCGGCCGGGGGTAGCAGATGCAGGTTTTTCGTGTTTCAAACTCATCGGGCCCTGACGATGTTTTGGCGGGACGGTTCAGCGAAAGCCGAAATAGTCACGCAAAGGGATGTTGCGACCATAGACATCATCGCGAAACTGAAGGTTCCCGTCAGTATCCACCCAGGCGGTCTGGTACAGCAGATACACCGGCATCGGGAATTCGAGAATCATACGCTGCGTCTCGCCCGTCGCCACCAGCGCGTCCAGCTTCCGCCGCACCTCACCAAACTCGCCAGGGAATATTCGCGCGGCCAGATTCAGCGCCTCATCCACGCGTACGCAACCGGAACTGTAGGCCCGCACATCGCGTTGGAACAGCCATTTCTCCGGCGTGTCGTGCAGAAAGATAGTGTAGGGATTGGGCATCAGAAACTTGATGCGCCCCAGGCTGTTTCGCGGCCCGGGGCGCTGCCGTAAGACAAAGGGAAAATTGTCCTCGTCGTAGCGCTGCCAATCGATGCTCCGCGGGTCCACCGGCTGCAGACCGCTCGCGAGCGGCGTCAGCACCTCGATCTGCTTAGCATCCAGGGCCCACGCATTCTGCTGCAACAGCGGCAGCAAGTCCTCGATCGCCAAGCGCCGGGGGACGGTCCAGCTGGGGTTGATGTCGATGCCGGTGATGCGACTGCGGAACGCCGGGCTTGAGCGATCGCGCCGCCCGTTGATCGTGCGCAGTCGCAACAGCGGCTGATCGGCATCAACAAGCGAGAGCTCGAAACCGGCAAGATTGACCTGCAGCCGGTGCTGCTCCATATCGCGCGGCAACCAGCGCCAGCGCTCCAGGTTGAGCAGAATCTGCGTCTCGCGGTCCTCGGCAGACACATTGATTGCGGCCAGCGTGCGCCGGCCCACCACGCCATCTTGCAGCAGGCCGTGTCGGGCCTGAAAGCGCTTCACCGCGGCTTCGAGTGCGGCATCAAACTCGGCGGACGCCCCCACGGACGCCGCATCTTCCGCAAGCAGCCGCTGGCGCAGCAACCGAACCCGCGGGCCACGATCTGAACGCCGCAGAACAGCACCGGCGGGAATCATCGGCCATACGGTTTGCTCACTGTGCCGACGAAACTCGGCCAGCGCCCGGCGCAGCGCCCGATAATCGGCTTGCGGCGGTGGCAAGCCGGCCAGCAACGTATCCAGACCCTGCGTATCCGCGACGGCATCGAGCAGGGTGTCGCCGGCGAAAGGCCCACGCTGAATGTGCCAATGCGGGTCCGCCACCGCCGGTGACACAACGCCCACGTTGACGTCATGCGCATACCGCAACAACGCATCACTGAGCCGCAACTCGCAGGAAACCGGCTCGCGGACCCGACCGTGCACCTCGTCACACACCGCCCCGGGAGCGTAGTCGGCGGCACGCAAACCCTCCGCAGCCGCCTGATCCAGAACCGTCAGCAACGCGGCGCTGCGTGGCGTATGTCGATCCCAATCCAGCCACAGCGGCTGATAGTTCCGCTCGGCATAAAACGGCAGCAGGACCGCACGTTGCTCATCCGCCACAGCCCCCGGCTTTTGCAGCAGTACGGTCAACCCGTGCAACTCCTGGGCAAGTGCCGGCGCCGACACGCTCAAGCAGGCCCCGGCAAGGCAGATTGCAGCCCCAATCTTTCCAGCAGCCAACCCCTGCGCCGTGTGGCTCACATCCGTCCCTTTCACCACGTCCCACATCTGAGCGTAAACCTGATGCCGACGCGTGGCCATGACCCTGATCAAGACCGTCACGAAGCTGTCGCATGCCGGCTTTAAGGTAGACGGCTCGCTCCGCATCTCTGGGCACCCCGGGCCCTCCGCCCCAACGCCAGAGATCGCGTTATGCCGGAGCGCACCCACCCCGATTTCGCCCTTGGAGAATTCCCCGAGCATGGACCGCCGTCACTTCTTGCGCCTAGCCGGAGCCGCGGCCGCTACCGGTTCGCTGCCGCTGAGCATCCGCAAGGCGCTGGCCATCCCCGCAAACAACCAGACCGGCACCATCCAGGATGTCGAGCATGTTGTGGTTCTGATGCAGGAAAACCGTGCCTTTAACCACTACTTTGGCACCTTGCCGGGGGTTCGCGGCTTTGGCGACCGGATCACCATTCCTCTGCCGGGTGGCCGCAGCGTGTGGGAACAGCTGTACGCCGCCGAGGGCGAATCGCCGCGAGTGATCATGCCGTACCACCTGGACCAGACTCAGGGCAACGCGCAGCGGGTCAGTGGCACTCCCCACGGCTGGAGCGACGGCAATGGCGCCTGGGACAAAGGGCGCATGAGTCAGTGGCCCACCTACAAGCAACCCCAATCGATGGGCTATTACGAAGACCAGGAAGTGGAATTCCAACGCGCCCTGGCCGATGCTTTCACGGTTTGCGACAACTACCACTGTGGCATCCACAGCAGCACCAACCCCAATCGCCTGTTTCACTGGACCGGCACCAACGACCCGAGCGGTGCGGGTGGCGGCCCCGCCATCGGGAATGCCTTCGACTCCCTGGGCCCGTCCACCGAGGGGTACACCTGGACCACCTACCCCGAGCGGCTGCAACAAGCCGGCGTCAGCTGGAAGGTGTACCAGAACCTGCCCAACAACTTCACCGACAATCCGCTGGCCGGGCTCGTGCAATACCGCCGGGCCAATGAAGCCGCCGGCAACAACGCCGACGGCTCGCCGTACCCGGCCTATGATGAATCCGCGGATGCCGGCAACCCGCTGTACAAAGGCGTGGCCAACACTCTGCCCGGGGGCAATGTGGCCAACCCGTTCATGCTCAAAGGATTTCGCGATGATGTTGCGGCGGGCAAGCTGCCCCAGGTGAGCTGGATCATTGCACCCGATGCGTACTCCGAGCACCCGGGGCCTTCCAGCCCGGTGCAGGGCGCCTGGTACATCCAGGAAGTGCTGAACACACTAACGGAAAATCCGGAGGTCTTCAGCAAAACCGTTTTCATCGTCAATTTCGACGAGAACGACGGTTTCTTCGACCACGTTCCGCCGCCTTGCGCACCGTCGCTGGATGACAGCGGCCAACGGCTGGGGCGCAGCACCGTCAGCATTGAGGGCGAAACGCATTCGGACGGACAAATCTACGGCCCCGGCCCGCGCGTGCCCTGCACCATCATCTCGCCCTGGAGTCGGGGCGGCTGGGTCTGCAGTCAGAGTTTTGATCACACCTCGGTACTCCAATTCCTGGAGCAGCGCTTCGGTGTGACCGAAACCAACATCTCCCCCTGGCGTCGGGCCATGTGCGGGGACCTGATGTCGGCCTTCAACTTCGCGGACCCGAACAGCGACACCGCGCCTACATTGCCAGAGCGCACGAAGCTGGAAGCGGATCTGCTACGTTTTTCCCAGGACGCCCGCCAGCAGATAGCGGTTCCATCCGAGTCCGAGCAGCAGCTCCCGCGGCAACCCGCCGGAGTCAAGCCGGCACGGGCGCTGCCTTACGAATTGCACGCCACCTCGGCGCTGGTGGGCGGCAGCCTGCGGGTGTTATTCGCCAACACCGGTTTTGCAGGCGCCGTCTTTCACGCCTATGACCGCATGAACCTCGAAGCCGGGCCCCGCCGTTTCGGGGTCGAGGCCGGGAAGATGCTTGACGATACCTGGGACACCACGCCGCACGATGGTCGCTACGACCTCTGGGTGCTGAGTACCAATGGCTGGCACCGGCACTTCGCGGGCAATACGCGCAGCCCCGATATCGAAGTCAAGATCTGCTACGACGTGGCCAATGGTGACGTGCAATTGGTGGCCTACAACAACAGCGACTCGGTTCAGCAATTACGCATCGTCGATAACGCCTACGCCGCTGGTGGACCTTGGACGATGGAGATCGGCTCCGGCGGAGACGCTCAGCGCATCTGGCCGCTGGCCGGTAGTGGCCACTGGTACGACTTCACCGCGACCATCGTCGGCGACGACAGCGGCTGGTCACGCCGTTTCGCCGGCCGCGTCGAAACCGGTCGGCCCGGCATCAGCGACCCGGCCATGGGCGCGTAGCTGCATGTCCTTCACGATCAACCCCCAGTCCCCCCCGGAACATTTCCCGTGAAAAATCTGCACCTCTCGCGCGGCCAAAAAGCCGTAATGTTGCTATGTGCACTCCTGCTCAGCGCGTGCACCGGGGGCCGACTCCCCGAGTTCGAAAGTCACGACTCACCTCAAAACCCGCAAATGCATTGCGCCCCGAGCCCGGCGGATATTGCCAAAACGGACACCCAGCCTGCCGATCAGGCATGTCTCTCCACGCCTGGCAGCGTCAGCTCCTGAGTACCCAATCACTGCCCGTGGTATGAACCTTGCCGTGAACACGGCATGTTGCAACCCTGCCTTACTTTCGCCATTCGGTGCCGTGCTCCGGCGCCCTCTCGGGGTGCCCGGGCTGGAATAGCCACGCGCCCAAGTGATGGTGCCTAGTGGTGCTGGAAATGCTCGCCGCCTTGCTGCTGCTGGTCATAGCATTGGCAGCCGGCTATGGGCTGTCGACGCTGCTGCAGAACAATCAGTATTTACGCTCCATGCTCAAGCTCCAGACCCGTCGTGCGCTGCAGCTGTCCAAAGACTGGGACGTAATACTGAACGCGGCAAGAGACGGATTCATCTGGCTCGACAGGGACGGCTGCATCCAGCGCACCAATCCCGCTGCACGCAAACTCCTCCATGAGACAGAACCACGGCTGGTCGGCGCGCCCATTGCAAACTGGCTGCCAGATCTGCCTCTGCCGTCCCGGGATAGCGATCTGCTCCCACAAGGGAATCAAACGCACACCGCTCTGAATCTCGGCGACCAATGTGACATTCCTGTGAGGGCATGGATTTTCAGCACCCATGACGGCGTAATGATCCGCTTGAGCGAAGCGCGTGGTGAATGGGCCACCATGGAAAACGCAGCCCCGACCCCTTCCAGCTTTCTGCATTCTTTGCACAGCAGACGCAGTATCCTGCGCCAACTTCGCCACGCACTGATCCGCGCGTCTGCTGCTGACCAGCGCGTGGCCATCGTGATTGCCGATCTGGATCAGTTTCAGCGGATCAATGACAGCTTCGGACATGCCATCGGCGATCAGATGCTGGAGATCACCGCTGCGCGCCTGAACGAGTACGCCCCGCAGCCGCACATCCTCGGTCGCCTGGGTTCGGATGAATTTGTCCTGCTGCTGTTGAACGCCCCGCCAGCCGCCCAATGCCTGCAACAAATTGAGCACATGCAGACCCAACTGGCCACGCCCACGAGACTGAACGGCCAGGATATCGTGGTGACCGCCAGTATCGGACTGAGTCTGTACCCGAGTTCGGCGCAAGCCGCGGAACAACTGCTGCAACTGGCCGACATCGCCGTTCACGCAGCCAAACGCCAGGGCCGCAACCAGCTGGTGCTGCAGGATGGGACGCATGCGTCGCTGGCGCATACCGAATTGCAAACCGAGCTGGCACTGCGGACCGCGCTGGACAAAGGAGAGATCTGGCTGACCTACCAACCTCAGGTTGATCTGCGCGACGGACGCACCATCGGCTGCGAGGCGCTCATCCGCTGGCAGCACCCGGTTCTGGGGCAGGTCGCGCCTGCATCATTTATTCCGGTGGCGGAATCTTCCGGCCTGATCGCCTCGCTGGGGAGCTGGGTACTGCGCACCGCCTGCCACGACGCTCAGCGCATGCGCGAGATATTCGGATCGGGGTTTGTCATGTCCGTAAATGTTTCCGCGCTGCAATTCCAGACCGGCGACCTGATCGACGTGGTGCGTTCCGCACTGTTTGAATCCGGCTTACCCGCCCATTGCCTGGAAGTAGAGATCACCGAAAACCTGCTGCTTCAGAACCAGAGCCAGACCCGTGAAATCCTGCAGACGCTCCGGGACATGGGCGTGCTGGTGGCCATCGACGACTTCGGAACCGGCTATTCCAGCCTGTCCTATCTTCTGAACTACCCCATCGACAAGCTCAAGATTGATCGCAGCTTCATTGAGCACCTGAGTACCAGCAAGCACGATGCAACCCTGACCAGCGCCATCATCGCCATGGCCCATCAAATCGGACTGGTTGTGGTCGCCGAGGGCGTTGAGCAATCGGAACAGGGGCAGTTCCTTAGCCGCCATGACTGCGATATGGCGCAGGGATTTTTGTACGGGCGGGCGGTTCGCGCGGAGGACTTCATCCAGCAGTCACCTCTATTCCCGCAAGCAGGGCTTACCCCCGATCAAGGCACGCCGCGCACCTCGCAGACACATCCGCATTAGGCACCTGAAACTCAGCGCACCTTAAGTCTCGAGCACCCCGACCAGTTCGCAACCGCCACCGCGCTGCTTGGCCACATACATGGCCTGATCTGCGCGTTGCAACAAGGTTGCCATGGGTGGCCCCGCATCGTCGCGCCAGACCAGCCCCATACTCCCACCACCGCTGAATATGGTGGAACCATCGACCGCATGAACCGCCTGGTGCAAGGCGGCCTCAATGCGATTTGCGATGGTGAGCAGGTCGTCACCGCGTGGTGGTGGCGACAGGATGATGGCAAACTCGTCGCCGCCCAACCGGTACACGCTGTCACCGCCGCGAACCACGTCGCGTAGCCGCTCCGCCATGGCGCGCAGGACCTCGTCCCCCGCGGCATGCCCGAGCTCATCATTCACCGCCTTGAAAGAATCCAGGTCCAGGTAGACCAAGGCCAGGGCGGGTCTTTCAGGGCCGTAATCCAGCTTCGAGACCGCGGCGTCAAAAGCCCGCCTGTTGAACACGCCCGTCAGCGCGTCAGTTAACGCCTGCTGGTGCAAACGCGCTTCGTTTTCCCGCTTGTGGCGGGCCCGGTCGGCGGCGGAAAAAGCCCCGCTGAGTGCAGCTTTCAGCGTTTCTTCATCCACGCTGGACTTGGGCAGGTAATCCGAGGCTCCCCATTTCATCGCCTTGACGGCAGTGGACTCATCGCCCCAGCCCGTCAGTACGATGGCCGGCAGCGTTTCAAACGCCTCGTCCCCGCGCAGGTCCTGCAACAGATCCAGCCCGGATCCATCGGGCAGTCGATGATCCAGGACCACACAATCGAACGCACCGGGCCGCAGCGCCGCGCGAAATGCGGCAACGCTGGAGAAAATATCGACACGGGCCTGCGGCAACGCCTGACCGAGCAGTTTGCTGAACAAATACTGATCTGCCTGCGAGTCTTCCACCAATGCGATACGCGGGCCCGAGTTCATGCCGATCTCCTCGACTTCGTGACGCTCAAAATTACAGAATAGATGTGCGCCCTGCAAAGAACGCGTCAAGCCCGTGGTGGGGCCAGAAACGGCAACGAAATACGGGCCTCAGGCCACCTCGCTGTCACGGCCACCTCGTAATGCGCGGGACAGTCCACCGAGTACCGCGCCTGTGCCGGGCGGGGCGACGCACTCTACCCGGTTACGCCCGTTATGCTTGGCCATGTACATCGCCCGGTCGGTGCGTTCCAGCAGTTTTTCGGTGCGGTAGCCATCCAGCGGTGACAGCTGGCTGAGACCAATGCTCACGGTCACCGCGATCCGCTCGGTGATGTCACTGTCCCCCACGATCAAAGCCTCCGCGGCAACTCGGGAGCGCAGTCGCTCCGACTGCCAAGCCGCCTGTTTCAAGTCAGCCCCCGGCAGTATCATGGCGATTTCCTCGCCACCGTAGCGCGCCACCGTTTCGTTGATACGTGCCTGCGACTGGATCAGCCCCGCCAGCTGTTTCAGCACCTGGTCACCAATCTGGTGACCGTACTTATCGTTGATCGCTTTGAAATTGTCGACATCAATCAACGCCAGGGACATCGGCTGCGCATACCGCCGAGCACGCTCCATTTCCGCACTCAGCACGCGCTCCATATGTCGACGGTTGTACATACCGGTGAGCGCGTCGGTAATGGTTTCACGCTCGAGCAGTGCCGTGCGCTGGACATCTTCGATGCTCCCGGCGGAGAGCTGGCTGACAATCATGATGAACCAGCTCCCGGCCAGCAGAATGACCGGGATCGCCAGTTCCTCCGCCAGTGGAAATCCGGACGGGGCGCCGACCGCATACAGAATCTCCGCGCCAATCATCACCAGCAACAACCCCCCCAGAAGAAGCCAGGCGCGCCGCATCAATCCGTCCGGCAAATCACGGAGCAACCGGCGCACAGGGAAGAGTGCAGCCAGCAGCAACGCCGCTGAGGAAACAATGACGACGTAGCGTAGAGGCTCCAGCTCCGAACTCATAGGGTGATTCCGGCTGGACCGGACGAGTTGTTCATGGGCCTAGCTTGCCCCGGAACTGCACCAAAAGAAAGCCAAGTCGATGACGAACGCCCGATTTACAGGCGGGTATGGCGCTAGCGCGGTCATTTTCATCGCTCATCGCCGCGGACACCTTCCTGCCTTGGCGACATCCCGCAAGTGTTTTGCCACGGTTGACTTACTTCCCGCTACTCAGGGGTCGTAATTACTTACGACATCCGTCCCGGCATCGGGTAACCCAACCTTTGCTATGGTTGCCGCGCAACCGGGCTTGCTGGTGGCCGAGTACGTGCATGGAGCTGGTCGAGCTTCGCCGCCCTGCACTTCTCGCGGTGACGCTACCGACCAATTGAACACAAGTCGGAACACCGACACCATTGCTGGAGCAATCGTGGAAAAAACCACCCGTATCCTGGTTGTTGATCGATCACAATTTTCACGTGATGCTTTGACACGGGCGCTTCAGAGCCTGATTCCCGGGGCGGAAGTCACCGCCTGTCGCTCTGCTGGCGCGGCGCTGGAAGAGCTGCAATCCGGCGCCAAATTCGACCTGATGACCACATCGCTGGCGCTGGAAGACATGGATGGGCTGGAGCTGATTGCCGCCTTGCGCAACCTGGGTCAGCGGCACAATTTGCCGGTGGTCGTGGTGTCTGCCCAGATGGACAACCGCGCGACCCAGATCAGTCAGATCCCGGAAGTCTCCGAGTATTTCGACAAGTCTCACGGCTACCACGCCCTGCTGAACTTCCTGCGTGACTTTGCTGAACGTAATTTCGTCAGCGGGCGGATTCTGTTCGTGGAAGACGACATGGTGGCGGCAAAGCGCACGCAGAGCCTGCTGGAGGACCACGGTTTTCAGGTGGTGCATACATCCACCGCCGAGGAAGCGGAGTCACTGATTGCCTTGCGTTTGCAGGGGGATAAAGACCCCTCCTGCCATTTTGATCTGGTGCTGACCGACTTCTATCTCCGGGGGGCGAAAACCGCCGCCAACTTGATCCACACGATTCGGGTCCATCTGCAGCTGTCCGAACAGCAGCTACCGGTTCTGGTAATCACCGGTAGCAATGATCCCGAACGCCAGGTGGAACTGTTCCGTGCCGGTGCCAACGACTTCGTGACCAAACCCTACATCGATCAGGTACTGATCACCCGGGTTCGGTCACTGATTCTGGTCAAAAAGCAGTATGCGCAAAGCTTACAGCAGGCCAAGCTCTCGCAATTGGCGCAGAGCATTGAAGCACCGAAGCCACCTGCGGCTTGATCGCTTCCACCGGGCCGTTCACGGCGAAATAATGCCGCCCCTGCCAATCCGACAGAGGCGGCAGAATCCATGATCTATTCCGCAGGGGCCCAGGTCAGATCCAGCTGCCGCGCCGCGCGCACGTCGTCGAGGCGACGCACCGGCTGGGTGTAGGGTGCACCCTTGACCATATCGATGTCCGTTTTGGCCTCTTCCCAGATCGCGACCATGGCGTCGATAAAACCGTCCAGCGCATCCCGCTCTTCGGTTTCCGAAGGCTCGATCAGCAGGCACTCCGGAACCAGCAGCGGGAAGTAAACCGTCGGCGCATGGAAGCCGTAGTCGAGCAAACGTTTGGCCATATCAGTGGCCGTGAGCTCGATTTCAGTTTTCTGCTTCTTCAGCGTGACGATGAACTCGTGGGTGGCACGCCGCCCCGGGAAAGCCAGATCGAAGCCTTTCTCCCGCAGACGCTGCTGGATGTAGTTGGCATTCAGCGTGGCGTACTCACCAACACGACGCATGCCTTCCGCACCCAGCATGCGGGCGTACACGTACGCGCGCAGCAGCACACCGGAGTTGCCCATGAACGCTGACAGGCGACCGATGGATTGCGGGCGCTCGTCCTTGTCGGCGTAGCGGTAACCGGTTTCATCCTTGACCACCAGCGGCGTCGGCAGGAACGGCTCCAGACGTGCCGACACACCCACCGCACCCGATCCCGGACCACCACCGCCGTGCGGCGTGGAAAAGGTTTTGTGCAGGTTCATGTGGATGACATCAAAGCCCATCTCGCCCGGCTTCACCTGGCCCAGAATCGCGTTCAGGTTGGCGCCGTCGTAATACAGCAAGCCACCGGCAGCGTGCACTTTGGCCGCGATTTCTTCGATGCGGCGCTCGAACACACCTAGCGTTGACGGGTTGGTCAGCATGATGCCCGCGGTCTGCGGCCCCAGGGCCGCTTCCAGCGCTTCGAAGTCCACATCCCCCTCCTCATTGGTGGGGATTTCCTTGACCTTCATGCCGCATTGAATGGCGGTGGCCGGGTTGGTGCCATGGGCGGCATCCGGCACGATGATTTCGTTGCGAGCATGATCGCCACGGGCGGCGTGGTAGGCACGAATCATGGCCACGCCGGCCAGTTCGCCCTGGGCACCGGCCATCGGGGTCAACGACACGCCTTTCATGCCGGTCACGTTTTTCAGCATTTCCTGCAGCTCGAACATGCAGCTCAGGTAACCCTGGCTGTGGTCGGGCGTTGCCAATGGGTGACGGTGCAGGAATTCCGGCAGCATGGCCAGCGAGTTACAGGCCCGCGGGTTGTACTTCATCGTGCACGACCCAAGCGGGTAGAAGTGCGTGTCGATGGAGAAGTTCAGCTGCGACAGGCGGGTGTAATGACGCACCACCTGCATTTCGGAAACTTCCGGCAGAAGTGGTTTGTCCTGACGCAGGAGCGCGGCCGGGATATCCGCCGGCAAAGCCTGTGCAGCCGGGGCCTGGGCCCGCGCATAACGACCCGCACTGGTGTGCTCGAAAATGACGGGCTCGGTGCCCTTTCGCGACGCGCTCATGCCAGCACCTCCGTCAAAGCGTCAACATAGGTTTGGATGTCTCCGGCGGTTTTGGTTTCGGTCGCGCAGACCAGCAGCACATCGTCCATATCAGGGTAGTGCGGCCCCAGGGCGAAACCGCCGATGATGTTTTTCTTCGACAGGGCGCTGAGCACCTGCTTGGCAGGCTTGGGCAAGCGCAGGGCCACTTCGTGACCGATGGGGCCTTTGAACACGCGCATCACTCCGGGAACGGCCAACAAGGCCTCCGCCAACTTGCGGGTATTCACCAGCGAGGCCGTGGCGACATTAGCCAGACCTTGCGGCCCCAGCAGGCTCATGTAGATCGTGCTGGCGGTCACCACCAAGCCCTGGTTGGTGCAGATATTCGAGGTCGCCTTGGCGCGACGGATGTGCTGCTCACGCGCCTGCAGCGTCAGCGTGAAACCCGGTTTTCCCTCCAGGTCCACGGTACGTCCCACGATTCGGCCCGGCATCTGGCGGACGAATTCCTGCTTGCAGCACAGGAATCCGTAGTACGGCCCGCCAGAGGACAGCGGTGCTCCCAGGGGCTGACCATCGCCGCAAGCAATATCGGCGCCAGACTCACCCCACTGACCGGGCGGCGTGAACACCGAAGCCAGGGTCGGGTTGACGACGCCGATGGCCAGGGCGTTCTGGGCATGGGCCCAGTTGGTCAGCGCATCGACGTCTTCCAGCTGGCCGAAAATATTCGGCTGCGGGATGACCACAGCGGTGATGTCCGTGCCCTCGTGGTGTTTCAGAGCCTCCACCAGCGTGGTACCCGTGTCTGCGCAGTAAGGCACTTCGATGAATTCAAAGCCCTGCATTCCGGCGATCGCCTGCACGCAGTCGCGGTAGTAGGGGTGCACGGTTTCGGGTATCAGCACCCGGTGTGACTTGGACTTCCGATTGGCCCGTGCGGCCATCAGAATGGCTTCGGCGAGACCGGATGCACCGTCATAGAGCGACGCGTTGGAGACATCCAACCCCATCAGGCTGGCCATCATCGTCTGGTATTCGTAGATCAGCTGCAGCGTGCCCTGACTGGCTTCGGCCTGATACGGCGTGTACGCACTGTAGAACTCACCACGGGTGGTGATCTGCCAGACCGCTGCCGGAATGTGGTGCTCATAGGCACCGGCACCGACGAAGTTCAGCGGCATGCCGTCCTGCGTGGCCCGTGCGTTCATCAGGCGGCTGATTTCCATTTCCGAGAGCTGGGGCGGAATGCCAACCAGCTCGCGAACCCGCAGGTGCGCCGGAATTTCATCGAAAAGTGCATCCGTGCTGCTCACGCCGCAGGCATGCAACATGGCCTGGGTATCAGCTTCGGTATGGGGAATGAATGGCATTAGCGGATCATCCTTGTCATCAAATTTTCAAAAATCAGTGCAGTCGCTCGGTAACGGTTTCCCGCGTCCCGGCTGCGTATGGCCGTGCTCGGCACGTTGTGCTTCTTCGATCACCTGCCGGGGTTTTTCAATGGGGCTTCCTGCCCCATCGAAAAATGTCCGACGTCCTGTCGGCCACCACTTCGTGGCCTATTCCAGCAGGTGGTCGCGCACAACTACTGCCGCCCACAACCATCCCCTGCCGGAACTTCACGCAAATCGCCACATCATTTGAATTCGGCGATAGTCTGCACAGACAGCAGTCTTCACCGCCGTGTGCCCCGGTGACGGGGTTGTACTGGCGACGATAGGAGCACGTGTCCGTTCAGCGGATCAGGCCGCGAAGCGGGGCCGGACATGGACGTCCGGTCCTTTTCGAGTGGACAGGAAGTCCACTTGAAAAGCCCTGCTGAGCGGACACATAAGTGCGACGTGTCGCCACGTGCAACCCCGTCAACGGGGCGGAAGCACGCGCGACGATTCAGCCTCAGCCTTCCTCGGCAACGAACGCCGCATAGGCATCCGCATCCAGCAACTCCACACCGTCGACCGTACCGCGAATCTTGAACATCCAGCCGGCACCGTAGGCGTCGTCGTTGATCGTTTCGGGGGCATCGGCGAGTACCGGGTTGCCTTCAACCACTTCACCATCAATCGGTGCGTATACGTCGGATGCCGCCTTAACGGATTCAACGACCGCACAGGCATCACCGGAGGTGACTTCGGTGCCGGCTTCGGGGACTTCGACGTAAACCAGGTCGCCCAAAGCGTCCTGCGCGTGATCGGTAATACCCACGGTGATGATGCCGTCGTCGTCTACGCGCAGCCATTCGTGGGACTTGGTGTATTTCAGTTCAGCAGGAACCTGAGACATGGGATTTCCTCTTGCGGGATCAGTCGATTTTGCTTTGCCCATTACGGACAAAGGGATACTTCACAACACGGGCAGCCAGACGCTTGCTGCGAATTTCCACCTCCACCCGTGAGCCGGCTTCGGTTTGTGCGCCGCGCGGGACACGCGCCAGCGCGATGGAGCGTTCGAGCGTGGGCGAAAAACCACCGCTGGTGATTTCCCCTTCGCCGGCCGACGTTATGACTTTTTGGTGGGCACGCAACACACCGCGATCTTCCAGCACCAGGCCGATCATTTTGGGCTGATCGTTGGCGGCGGTCTGTGCTTCGAGCGACTCGCGACCGATGAAGTCACGATCGACCGGCTCCCAGGCGATGGTCCACCCCAGGCCTGCGGCCAGCGGGCTCACCGATTCATTCATGTCCTGGCCGTACAGGGCCATGCCGGCTTCCAGGCGCAGCGTATCGCGCGCGCCCAGGCCACAAGGCTGCACGCCGGCCGCCAGCAGTTCTTTCCAGATATTCGGGATTTCATCGAGCGGAGCGACGATTTCAAAACCGTCTTCCCCGGTATAGCCGGTGCGGCCCAGCAGATGGTCGCCCAGGAATGCACAGCCAAAGGGTTTACAGGCCAGCGCGGCTTCCACCAATTCCGCTGGCAATCCCGCAGCGCCAATTTTGTCTTTGGCCTGCGGCCCCTGCAGGGCCAGCACACCCAGGTCACGACGCACGCTCACCGTGGCCCGGAAAGCGGCAACTTGCTGCAGCATCCAGGCGACATCCTTTTCCGCGGTACCCGCGTTCACCACGATGCGAAAATCGTTGGCGTCGCGACGGTAGACAATCAGGTCATCAATAACGCCAGCCGCGGCATCCAGCATGCAGGAGTAGAGCACGCGGCCTGGCTTGATCTTGGCCACATCGTTGGCGAGCAAGGTGCGCAGAAAATCATCGGCCTGAGGCCCTTTGATATCCACCGCACACATGTGCGACACATCGAACAACCCGGCGGCGCGGCGCACGGCGTGGTGCTCTTCGATCTGGCTGCCGTAATGAACGGGCATCTGCCAACCGGCAAAGTCGACCATCCGGCCGCCGGCATCAATATGAGCTTGGTAAAGACAGGTCTTTTGGGTCACGGCGAATTTTCCTTGATTGCGAACTTCGCCGTCCCTCTGTCCTGGGTGCCTGAGAGAGTTTTCCCCGTCGGCGAGCGGCTCACTGCAACACGCATGATCTCGAATGCCGGCAGCCCTCGCAATCCCGCCGTGCCTGCACGACCGTTGCTGGAACTGACGACCTTCAACATCATGGGTTCGCTTAACGAACCCCGCGTTTCAGGGCACAACTTCTTTCCAGAGTCGGTTTGTTCCAAATGGAACACCGGATTGCGGTACAGGTGCCTGAGCGATTCCGGACGGTTTGCGCCTTCGGCGGCCACATTGAAGCGGCTCTCTCCCACAACCCGGTGAAATCTCGCGACCTCAACCGAGCGCGGATTTTAGCCTGTGTGGACGGGGAACAAAAGGGCTCCCCGCGCAGATCCCTCAGGAGAGTGAACCCCGGCGGGCCCGCGTCTCGAAAAACTGCCGGATCATCGGCAACCGATTGACCAGTGAAAAACCCTGCCCCACGCCCCGCCAGGCCACCGTGTGCCGGCTACCCAACCCAGCCAGCGTGTCGATGAATTGTCGGTAAGGCGCCACCGCAGCAACCCGTTGTCGGCTCCAGCCATCCAGTGTTGCGGGGTCGTGAATCGGGCGTCCTCGTGCACGCGCATCCCGCAGGGCGGCAATGAGTGTCAGCGCATCGGCCAGCCCCAGATTGAGCCCCAGCCCGGCCAGGGGATGCACCGTGTGCGCGGCGTCGCCCAACAGGCACACGCCGGCCAAATGCAATTTTTCGCTATGAATATTGCGCAGGGGAAAACTCTGTCGCGCCCCCAGCAATTGGGCGTCGCCCCAGGGCACGCCCAACGCCAAATTCAGACCTTGGGCGAACTCATCCTCACCGACCTCCAGCCAATAGGCCGCACGAGACTCGGGCAATGACCACACCACACTGGTCGAACCGTCCACCAGCGGCAGCACCCCCAGAACCCCTTCCGGAGTCATCGTCTGCCGGGCCTGCTCTGCATGGGGTTGCGCGAATCGCAGCCGCGCGACTATCGCCCGCTGGCCGTAATCCCGCTGCGCGACCGCCATCCCGGCCTGCCGGCGCAGCCGCGAATCCGCCCCATCGCAGGCCAGCACCAGTGGCGTGTCGATGTGCACACCAGAATCGAGTTCCACCCCGCCGCCTGACAAACGCGCCACCGCCTCGTCAATCCAGCGAACCCCCTGCGCCCGCGCCCAGTTCTCCAGCGCGAATTGCAGGGCCGGAACTTCCACGATGCGCGCCAGGGGGTCGGCGCCGCCTCCACCAAACTGCACCTCGCCGCTACCGGGTACCGCGACATGCATTGTCTGCACAGCGCAACCGCGCGCGAACCACGGTGATTGGGGCACACCTTCATGCTGCAGGCGGGTCTCGATATCCGGCGCCAGTGCAATCACGCGAGCCAGAGGATCGGCCCTGTCATCGAAAGCGGCCATCGGGGGCTGTGGCGTCGCCAGCGCCACACGCCATCCCGAACGCGCAAGCAAGCCCGCGGCCAGCGCGCCGACGCAACCACCACCGGCGACCAGAACATCCATCCGCATCAGACGACGACCGGCCGGGTGCCCGCGGAACGGCTCACCAGACGTTGCTGAAGCGGCCCCGCCAGTTCCACCCCGAGCAAGCCCAGCGAACGCAGATGGCGCAGCCCGGGCAGACGTTGGGTGAAGACTTTGACCAGGCCATCGGTCATCCGCTCGATGTCGGTGTGATCCGCGCGCCGCCCGGTCTCGAATGCCGCCAGCATCGCAGCATCGCCGGGGTCTGCCACGCTGAGCAACGCGCCGCACAGCGCCTGCGCATCGCGCATCGCCAGGTTGAAGCTTTGTGCCGCGATGGGGTGAAACGCCCCGGCCGCATTCCCCATCAGCAGGGCGCGCGGCGCGGTGAGTTGGGCCGCCCGCATCCGCTTCAACGGCCAGCGCAGACGTGGCGCGGCCATGCTCAGTTTGCCCAGGCGCCAGCCAAATGCGCCCTGGAAGGCTGCGGCGAAGGCGGTATCGGACAACGCCAGCAGCTCTGCCGCCGCGGCCTCGGTCACCATCCAGATCATGCCCACGCGCCGCGCACCACGCGGCATGACGGCCATCGGCCCATCGGCGGAAAACCGTTCGTAGGCGCAGCCCTGCACGTCGCGCCCGGTATGCAACTGACTGACGATGGCCACCTGAGCGTAGTTCTCTTCGCGTAGCGCAATGCCCAGCAGTTCACGTACCGATGACTGCGCACCGTCCGCGCCGACCACCAGTCGCGCTGAAATCGTGCTCTCATGCCCATCCGCCGCCTGCAGACGGCATAAACGCGGGTTTTTCACGGGCACCACGCCCCCATCATCCGCGGCGTAACAGACCGGCGAACTCCCGGGTTGAGCCAATTCGCCGGGGGATTCAATTACCTGCAAGGGCATATCCACCAGCCGCGTTTCACGGCGCACCGGAATCCCGGCAGCGGCCAGCGACTCCGCGAGCGCGTCATGCAACGCCTGCGCCGGAACAACCGCGCCCAGTGCATCCAGGCCATGGTTCCGGGCATGAATATGGCTGCGACCGAAACGCCCGCGCTCGGAGATATGCAGGCTGCGAATCCATTCGGCACCGCTGACCCTGGGCCACACCCCCAGACTCTGCAGATAGTTCACGGTCCCGATCGTCAGCCCGAGGGATCGGTCATCCCCCTGCGGCCCGCCGGCGGCAACATCGATCAGCACCACCGAACGCCCTTGCGCATGCAGCGCCAAGGCCAAGGTCGAGCCGACCGGCCCCGCCCCACTAATCAGCACATCACATGTTTCGGTCATCAATCTTCCACGCGCGAAGACTCTCGGCACGGCACGCGCCGACGTGCAGTCTTCAGATCAGGCCGCCTGTTCCATCAGCAGTTCGATTTCCGCGATGGTCTTGGGGACACCCGCCGTGAGAATCTCCGGCCCCTTCGGGGTCACGTGAACATCGTCTTCGATCCGCACCCCTATCCCGGAATAGCGCGCTGGCGTTTTCGGGTTGTCGGGCGCGAAATAGAGGCCCGGCTCGATGGTCAGGACATGCCCGGGCTCCAGCTTGATCCAGCCGTCACCATCGCGGTAACTGCCGACGTCATGCACATCCAGGCCGATCCAGTGACCGGTCTTGTGCATGAAAAATTCGGTTTGCGCACCGGCTTCGATCAACTCATCCACATCGCCCTCGAGAATCCCCAGTCGCACCATGCCTTCGGTCAGCACACGGGTGGCCGCACGATGCGGAGCCAGCCAGTCGGCGCCCACCTGCACGGCATCGATGGCTGCCAGTTGGGCATCCAGAACCAGGTCGTAGATTTCCTGCTGCGCCGGGGTGAATTTGCCGTCCACCGGGAAGGTGCGCGTGATATCCGCCGCGTAACCGGCGTACTCGCCGCCGGCATCGATCAGGCACAACGTACCGGCCTGCAGGGGCGCATTGTTTTCCACGTAGTGCAATACACAGGCGTTGGCGCCTCCGCCAACAATGGAGCCGTAGGCCGGCTCCATGCCATGGCGGGCGAAGTCGTGATGAATGGCTGCGGCGAGCTGGTACTCCATGACTCCAGGAGCGGATTCGCGCATCGCGCGGCAATGGGCCTGCGCCGACACCATGCTGGCGTAGCGCATCATCTCGATCTCATGTGCGGACTTGCGCTGCCGCAGCGGGTGCAGCACTTCATCCAGCCCGGTCACGGCGGTGGGTGCGGAGACCCCATTGCGGACCTGCGCCCGTACGGCGTTCAACCACTTGTTGATCTCCACATCGTGTTCGGCGTGGATGCCCAGGGTGTGAAACACCGCTTTGCGGTTGGCCAGGATTTTGGGCAGTTCGGTGTCCAGTTCGGCCAGCGTGAACGCCTGGTCGGCAGCATAGTCGCTGACCGCCCCGTCCGGTCCGGCGCGATAGCCATCCCAGATTTCGCGCTCGCGATCCTTGGGACGCACAAACAGGACGAATTCTCCATCCGCACGGCCCGGTGCCAATACCAACACGGCTTCGGGCTCCGGGAACCCGCTCAGGTAATGGAAATCCGAATCCTGACGGAACGGATAGCCGGTGTCGCGCGAGCGGGTCATTTCGCGCGCAGCAAAGACGATGGCCACACCGTCGGGGCCGATCCGTTGCATCAGCGCCGCGCGGCGAGCAGAAAATTCAGTGGACGGTAGTTGTGGGGCGTGCATCGAGAGTTCGCAGTTCAACATAGAGGGTCATGACGGCAATACGCAGAAACTCCACCAATTCGATGTAAGCCTCGTCGGCTTCCGCACCTTGCGCGTCTTCGTCATCCGGACTCAACCGGCTGATATCGAGAATGTGCTCCAGGCACTCACGGCCTTCAGCGCTGAGTTTTGCCGGGTCGAACCCGCCCCCCAGACTGAGACCGAAGGCGAAACATTCCGCCCATTCGGCCAATCCTTCCAGCCGCCGCCACAGCACTTCCTCGTCATCCGGCAACAGCGGTTTGAATTCCAGGTCACCCGACGCCAGTTGCGCCGCCACCTGGTCGTACAGTTCGCGGATCAACCGCCAGGACGCTTCGTCCTCGATCGACACCGTCAAGCCGAAATCCGCGGGAGGCTGACGGTCACGACAGGCCAGCGCTGCCAGTTGCCCGTGCACCCCTGAGGGAGACACATCGCTTTCGAGCATCGCCAAGGCCGCTTGAATTTCGTTCCAGTAGATCTGAGCCATCGTGCTACTTTAGCTCGAATACTTCCGTGCTATGCGGTTTCCCACCACCTCAGATCGCGTCCATGTCTGATCCCACCTTTGATCTTCTTTCTCAACTGGTCGCCCGCCCTTCTGTCTCCAGTTCGGACCCCGCGCGCGACCAGGGCAATCGCGCGGTCTGTGAACTGCTGGCGAACTGGCTCACGGACGCGGGGTTTTCCTGTGTGTTGCAGGAAGTCGCGGACAACAAAACCAACCTGATCGCGCGGCGCCTCCCCGCGAACGGTTCGGTGGAAGGTGGCCTTGTGCTGGCGGGGCACGCCGACACCGTGCCCTGTGATCCCGACCACTGGAAGGGCGACCCCTGGAAATTGCGTGATATCGACGGGCACTGGACCGGGCTGGGGGCCACGGACATGAAGGGGTTCCTGGCGATGTGCGTGGAGCTGGCGCGTGACCTGCGGAATACACCGCTCCGCCGGCCGCTGACCATTGTCGCCACCGCAGACGAAGAGTCGGGCATGGACGGCGCCAAAGCCCTGCTGGAGAGTGGCGTCAAACTGGGAGACTTCGCCGTCATCGGTGAACCCACCGGCTTGGCGCCGGTGAATTCCCACAAAGGGATTTATTTCGACGCCCTGGTGGTTCAGGGAATTGCCGGGCACTCGAGTGATCCGGACGCCGGCCTCAACGCCATCGAAGGTGTGCAGCGGGCACTGGGCGAGCTGATTCGTATCCGCGACGAGCTGCGAACCCGTCATCGCGCGCCGGAGTTCAGCGTCCCCTTCGCCACCCTCAACCCGGGTTGCATTCATGGTGGCGACAGCCCCAACCGCATTCCTTCACGGGCCCGGCTGGAATGGGATCTGCGTTACCCGCCATCGCTGGCCGGGCCGGACCTGCGGGCGGAAATCATTCGTCGGCTGGCCGACGTGCTCGATGACGGCGGTTGGCCCCACCATTTCGAGAATCTGGCGGATGCCTCGCCTTTTGCCACCCCGGCCGACAGCCCGATTGTCCTTGCTGCCGCGGAACTGAGCGGCATTGACCCGCATGCGGTGAATTTCGCCACTGAAGGCGGCTATTTCAATGCCCTGGGAACCAACAGCATCATCCTGGGGCCAGGTCACATCGCCCAGGCGCACCAACCCGAGGAATATCTGCCGGCCGAGCATTTGGCACCAATGCGTCGCATACTTCACGGCCTGGTTCAGCGCTTCTGTCTGCAATGACGCCCTGAGATCACGATGGCCGACACTCCTACCGACTTCGCGGCGCACCTTCGTCAGGCGGCGCCCTTCATCCATGCCCACAAGGGCAAAACCTGCGTCGCCTACATCCCCGGCGAGGCCGCGCAACGTGCGGACTTCACGCCACACCTGTTCGATCTGGCGTTGGCCCACGGGTTGGGCATGCAGCTGGTGCTGGTACTCGGCGCCCGCCCCCAGATCGAGGAGCGTCTGCGGGCGGCGGGCATTACCGAACGTGTCCACAAAGATCTGAGGGTCACCGACGCGGACACCTTGCGTTGCGTCAAGGAAGCCACCGGCGCCCTGCGCAGCGATATCGAAGCGATGCTGTCCACCGCGCTGGCCCGCACGCCGTTGGGCGGCCGTCGGGTCGAGGTCGTCAGCGGTAATCTGGTCACGGCTCGACCCAGCGGGATTCTGGATGGTGTTGACATGCAGTACACCGGAGAACTGCGTCGGATCGCCGTGTCCTGTATCCGCGAACATCTCAGTCACGACCGGATTGTGCTGTTGCCCTGCCTGGGCACCTCTCCCACCGGCGAAAGCTTCAACCTGCGCAGCGACGAACTGGCGGTCGCCACCGCCGCAGCCCTGCAGGCGGACAAGCTGATACTGCTGAGCCCGCGGGAAATCGCCTCCGGCGAGTGCACGCCGGACGAGCTCCAGCAGGCGTCGACCTTGCCGGACATCGAGCGCAGCATTGCCCTGCGCGCCGCCGCCGCCGGGGTTCCCCGGGTGCACGTGTTACCCATGGACGTGCCGGGCATCGTCCTTTCAGAGCTCTACACCCACACCGGCCTGGGTCTGATGGTGAGCGCTGCGGCGACCGACCATATCAGGCCCGCCAGCATCGAAGATATCGGCGGTCTGTTGAGCCTGATCGCCCCGCTGGAAGCCAACGGGACCTTGGTTCCGCGCTCGCGTGAACAGCTGGAGCTGGATATCGAGCACTTTGCGGTGATGGAGCACGACGGCGTGATCATCGGCTGCCGGGCTTTGATTCCGCTTGAAGGTGGTCGCGATGCGGAACTGGCGTGCGTGGCCATCAACCCCGATTGGCGCCGCGGAGGCCGCGCCCGGGCGCTGGTCAGTCACGCGGAGAACACCGCCCGCAGCCAGGGCATTGATCGCCTGTTCGTGCTGACGACACAGACCGTGCACTGGTTTGTGGAGCAAGGCTTTGCCCTGACCACACCCAGTGAACTGCCGGGTCCGCGCAAAGATCTCTACAACTGGCAACGCGCCTCCCAGGTGCTCGCCAAAACGTTGCGCTGATGGCCCATATCCCGCGGGTGCTGTGCCCGCATGGCCTGATCCCGGGCGGCGAAGTCCAGCTGGACTCCGACCGGGCCCATCACCTGTATACGGTCATGCGGCGGCGTGCCGGAGATGCGGTGCGCGCCTGGGATGGCCAAGGGCAGGAAGCCGACGCAGCGATCATCCAACTGGACCACCGCAAAGGCAGCATCCGCATTGCCGATGTGGAGTCCTGTGACCGCGAGTCCCCCCTGTCACTGGTGCTGGTTCAGGCCGTGGGTCGCGGGGATCGCTTCGATGACGCCATGATTGCTGCCGTCGAAGTCGGGGCAACCGCCATCCAGCCGATTTGGACGGAATTCGGCCTGCCCGCCATGAAAGCGGAACGGATGGATAAAAAGCTGCGCAGCTGGCAGATCCAGTTGCTGGGCGCCGCAGAGCAGGCGGAGCGCAGCCGGCTTCCCGATCTGCGCGCACCGCTGAGCCTTCGAGATTGGCTGGCACAACGGCCACACGGGGTCTTTCTGCACCCCACTGGCGCTGCGCTGCCCCGGTCACCGGCGCTCGCACCCCGGCAGGAATTCCACGTTGCGGTCGGTCCGGAAGGGGGCTTCAGCGAAAACGAGGTTCAGCTCGCTCAACAGGCCGGATTGCCAATTTGCCAACTGGGCCCGCGGATTTTGCGCATGGAGCATGCAGGCCCGCTGGCCCTCGCGGTCCTCCAGGCTTTTGCAGGCGATTACTAGGCGCTGAGCCCACCGCCGGGCGCGAATTCGGTGGCCGTGAGCAACGATGCCGCATGCCCGGCCCACCAGCTCAGGTCCGGCAGATACACCGTTCGCCGCCCCACCATGCCGTACCCAAGAAAGCCACTTTCCGGCAGCGAAGCCGTGGTCGGAACCGGACGAAATGCGGCATCCGTGAGGCTCACCACCAGGGGGTAGGCCCGGGCTAATACGGCGAAACTCTCGCGCATCCCCGGGGCCCGGAGCACGGCCAAACGACAGCGGTTATTGAGCGCTTGCGAGGGCGCACCCACCATGGCCTGACCATCCAGTACCGGCAGAACCCCGTGCGCGGATTCCACGGTACCGAGCAGCTCGGCCTGCATTTGCGGCAGCCGTTTCATCCCCTGCGGGCTCACCACTGCGGTCAGACTTTGCGCCGGCAGCACCAGCATGCGCTCACCGACGCTGATCAGCACGCTGTGAATTTCCGCACTCATGCCGACACCACCAGGGTTTGCGGCTCTTGGAGTTGCAACTGGATTTCATCCAGCAACTGCTGTTCCTGGTAGGGCTTGATCAGGTAGCCATTCACACCCAGATCCGCGGCGCGCTGACGGTGTTTCTCACCGCTACGCGAGGTGATCATGATGATCGGCAAGTCGCTGAGCCCCGCATCGTGGCGGATGAAGCTGGCGACCTCGAAGCCGTCCATGCGCGGCATTTCGATATCCAGGAGCACCAGATCCGGCTTGGTGGTTTGCAGCTGCGCGACCCCATCGGCGCCATCCTTGGCCAGCGCCACGCGGTAACCCGACCGGCTGAGCATCCGCTCGGCCACGCGTCGCATGGTAATGGAATCGTCGATGACCATGACCAGCGGCTTGGCCTCGACGTGGCTGACGGTTTCCCGCACCTCGCCACGCAACGCGCGCCGCTCCCAGTCCATGATCAAGTCGGCAACATCCAGGATGACCACGATTCGCCCGTCGGGCTGGATGCTGGCACCGGCAATACCCGGCACCGCGGCGACCTGACGCCCCACGTTCTTGGCCACCACTTCACGCGTGCCGAGCAGGTGCTCGATGACGACGGCAAAGCTGCGACCCGCTCCCCCTTCACCACCAACCCGGACAAACAGTACCGGCACATAACCGGATTCGGGCAACTCACCTGCCTCACCCAGAACCTGCGACAGCAGGCGCACCTCATACGGAACGCCGCCATAGTTGAAGCGCGCGTCGCCATGCATGGCCTTGGTCAGTTCCGCAACCGATACCCGCGCCACGCCGCCGATGGCGGTCAGCGGCACGATGTAGTCCTCGCCACCCACCTGCACCTGCAGTGCCTGGGTAACGGCCAGCGAAAACGGGAGCCGGATGGTGAAGGTGCAACCCCGACCCTCCTGACTGTCAATTTCAATTGACCCGCCCAACTGGCGAATTTCGGAAGCCACGACGTCCATGCCCACACCCCGACCGGCGGCCAGGCTGAGCGCGCTTGCGGTGGAGAACCCGGGCTCGAAGATGAACTGCGCCAGGCGCGCATCATCCAGCTGGGCTTCTTCCGCCAGCAAGCCTCGACGGACTGCCTCCTCGCGGATCCGGGGGTAATTCAAACCGGAGCCGTCATCGGCCACCTGCAGCACAATGCGGTTGTTATCGCGACGCAGGCGGATGGACACCACACCTTCGGCCGGCTTGTTGGCCGCGCGGCGGGCACCGGGGGCCTCGATACCGTGCACGACACTGTTCCGTAGCACGTGCTCCACAACCGGAATCATGCGCTCGAGCACGTTGCGGTCGAGTTCGGTTTCACCGCCTTCGAGCACCAGCCGAACCTGCTTGTCTTCTTCCGCGGCCACCTGGCGGACCACCCGTGCCAGACGTTGCTGCTGGCGGCTGAAGGGCACCGCCAGTGTGGTCAGTAATCCATCCTGCATGGTCGTGCTCAGACGCCCCTGCTGGACCACCATGGCTTCGCTTTCGCCAACCGCTTCCTTCATGGAACGGTGCAAACTGCCCAAGTCACCGATGGTTTCGGTAATGGAACGGGTCAGTTCCTGCATCCGCGTGTAGCGGTCCATTTCCAGCGGATCGAATTCTTCTTCGTAGCGGTCGCCATCTTCGGCATGATGGTGACGCCCCTGAGCGCGCGCCTGAATTTGCGCATCGGTGGCCTGCTCCAGGTTGCGAACCTGGACCCGCAGGCGCTCGATGGCCTGATCGAATTCGCGCAGCTGACCGGCCATGCCGACCATCTGCTGCTCAAGCCGCGAACGGAACATGCTGATCTCGCCCACTTCCGAAAGCAGCGTATCCAGCTGGCTCACCGCCACCCGGGCGGTATCACCCGCACCGCGGGCGGCCGCTTCGGCAACTTCCGGCACAGCTTCAGCTGCTGCCGTAGCCTCCTCCAGCGCATCCGGAGACACCACCACGGCTTCGCGCATCGCGTGCATGCGATCCACTTCGGCCTGAATGGCCGCGCGCTCATCCGCATCAATATCCCGACGCGAGTTACGCAGCTTTTCGACCCGGGTTTCCAGGTTGTGCGCATGTTCGCCCAACGTGTGCAGCCCGGACATCCGCGCACCGCCCTTCAGCGTGTGCAGCGCCCGGAACAGGGCATCCAGCACCTCGGCCGATGGCGCTGTATCGGCACGTCCCAACGCACTGTCGATCTCCTCCAGGAGTTCGTCGCATTCGGGAAGGAAAATCCCGAGCAACTCCAGATCGACCCCATCCAGATCCACCGGCGCCGCTGCCACAGGCGCGGATACCGGGGCGCTTTCTGGCACCGCGGAGTCGATGGGTTCCGGCTGAGAATCGTCTCCCTCAGCCGCGGTTTTGGTGGAGATAACAGGCCGCTCCACAGCTACCGCCGCGGCAGGCGCTTCCTGCACTGCCAGTGCGGCAACATCCGGAGCCGGGTCGTCACGCCCGGACTGGAACGCATCGACCAGGGCCCATGCCGCCTGGGTGCCCGCGCGGAAGTAATTCAGCGCCTCGGGGGCAATACGAACACCCGCCAGGGCCTGCTTGGCTTGGGCATCCAGTTGGGTCCCCAAATCTCCCAGACCTTCGGCATTCGCCATGCGCGCGCTGCCCTTGAGGGTGTGGTACACCCGTTGCAGCTCATGCGCTTTACCTTGGTCATCCGGATTGTCAGCCAGCTCGGCCAGCAGACGCTCCGCGTCTTCCAGCAATTCCTGGGCTTCACCACAGAAGATCAGGCGCAGCTCGGCATCTTCTTCGCCGCCGTCCTCCTGCAGAATCGCCGACTTGGCCTCTGCCAGGTCATCCGTCAATGCCTGCAGGGAGTCGTCATTCAACGGCTGCCCTGCCCCCAGCGCGGCGAGTGCGTCGCCGGTGGCCTGCAGGCTGCGCTCTCGCAGTTCCACGGGGAAGGCCTTTTGCGTCAGCGCTGCTTGAGCGCTGCAGTTTTCCGCCTCGGCCAACATGGCAGCGAATTCAGTGGCTCCGATCGCCGATGCGCCGCCGCGGAGTGTGTGCCAGGCCAGCGTCTGTGCATCATCGGCCGGCGCTTCGGCATCTGCTGCGCGAAGTGTACCCAGCAGCCCCTGAGCATCCTGCAGGAAGGTTTGCAGAACGTCGTCTGCGGCATCGTCGTCGGTCTTGCCCAATAACGCGTCAGCACGCTTGATCAGCGGCGTTGTCAGCGGCAACGCATCCTGACCGGCCTGGAAGCGATCAATGACGGTGGGAAGCTCGTTGATGGCATCCAGCACCAGGGTCTCAACATCCGAGGTCCAGTCGATATTCCCTTCCATGCAGCGATTGAGCAGGTTCTCTATCGCCCAGCCGAACTCGCCGATATCGGTCGCACCGACCATCCGCCCGCTGCCTTTGAGCGTGTGGAAAGCCCGACGCACGTCCACGCGCACCTGCGGATCGGATACCCCGGCGCGGCTGGTGACGTTTTGTAGTTCAGCGAGAACTTCACGCGCCTCTTCGATGAAGATATCGCGCAGGTCGTCATCGATTTCCGACTCCGGCACCGACGTGCGCGCCGGTTCCGCTGCAACTTCCGGTACCGCACCTGCGGCCGCCAGGTCCTGCAAGTCTTTGACATACGCGGCGAAGCGACCGCCTTCGATACCCACATCCGGATCGGCATCACGGAGGGCTTCCAACAGATACTCAGCACTGGCTACAGCATCGGCAAATGCTGCCACCAGCTGGGTGGAGCGCATGATTTCCACGAAATCCGCGCGCCCCATGATTTCCTGCAGCGCCTGGAATGGCCGGGTCAACCCACCGTCGCCAAAGATATCCAGCGCACCCGCCAACTCCCGCGCCTGGGCAACGGCATTCTGCGCATGCTCACTTCGGCCATTGGCCAGCAGTGCATCGACTTCCGACTTGAGCCGGGTCAGGTTGATCAGGCATTCGCGCAATATCGACGAACGCGCTTCTGCAGATAAGGGCACTTCTGCTGTGGGCGTGGCGCGTAAGCGTCCATGCAGGAGCCCGTCATTGAGAGCCTGCTCCGTCCTGAGCAACACTTCCGCCAACGAGTCCCAACCCGCATCTGAGGATTCCACCCGCGCCAGATTGGCGAAGTCCCGCCCCAGTGAGCGGATTTGCTCGGCAACGGATTCGTCGCCCAGGCCAAGAACCGTGGCTGAAAGATTGCGGAACTGCTGCGCGACACGATCGATGTCTTCGTCGTTTCGCGCACCACCGCTGTGCAGCGACTCGACTTCATCTTTGATCCCGGCGAAGTCCTGCAGCAATGCCCGCAGCACGGCGACCAACGAATCTTCCGCCGGTCGCTTGAGCGCTTCTTCAACCACCTGCAAACGCTGGGTGAGCAACTGCTCGCGTTCAATTCCCAGCGGTGCCAACAAACTGTTGGCCAGGCTGCCGGATCGATCCAGCTGAACCACCATCAGTGCCCAGCTGGCAAGCAAACCCGCCGCCGATGACTCCAGCGCTTCGGAAGAAGCCTTACCGGCATGCACGACCAGCGCGGCCTGCCGCTTGAGCAACTCATTCACCCGCGCGTGAGCCGCCTCTGGCAAGCGCGCGCCCACAGTGGCGAGCTGACGTGTCAGTGACCACAGGGCGTTCCCGGCGACTCCCGGCACAACCGGCTGAAATTGCGCACTGACCTGACCAAACGCATGCCACGCCTTGGCGTGGCGCAAGTCCTTGGTGATCAGACCGATGGCCTGGCGCAAGATGGGGAATACCTTCTCGGCACGTGCGGCAACAGCGTCCTGACTGCGACCACCGCCTTGAGGCAGCACGAGGGTGTGCCCCAGTTTCCAGCTACGCGCCAGCGCCTGTGGTGCTTTCAGCGCGGGGCTTCCCGCCCCCACCCGCAACGCGTTGACGTCGTTGAGCAGGGCCAGCGGATGATCGGGTATGCCATCAACAACGATCCGCACGTAATGCGCCAACCGATAACTGGCCGCGACAAGATCGCCCAGGACGGCATCCCGACTGGGGGCGGCATCGGCGACGATGCGCTCCAGGGCATCCGCCATCTCAACTGCGAGCAGCTGCCCGCCCGAGCAGCGTGCCATCTCGCATACGCTGCCGATCTGCCGCAGTTCGACCACTGCGGGACCCAGCGAATCCACCGTCCCATCATCATCCAGCACCAGAGCCAGCGCATGGCGCACCCGCTCAAGGGACTGGTCTATTTCACCCCGAACCCAGCGCAGGCCGCGACCGAGGTCAGCATCGTGACGTTCTGCTGTCATCGTGTCCTCCCCGTCTTAACCCACAACCTGAGTTGCAAGCCGGTTCAGCAGAACCGTGTGTAAAGAGAAAACCGGCCGTGGTTCATCCACCTCTGAAAACACTCCGGTAACGAAATCCGCGAACTCGGCGGCAACGACCGCGCTCTCCGCAGGCTGCATCTGCGCCTGTGAGAAGCGCCGCAGCCCGGTGACCGCATCCACCAGAAAGCCCGCCGGATTGGCGGCATCCGCCAGAATCAGGTAACGGTTTCGGCTCTGGGTGGGCGTAGGCGTACCCAACAGCAGGTGACCCAGGTCATACAGCGGCACCACGGTACCCCGCAGATTGGCTAATCCACGCACCCATTCAGGCGCCCCGGGCACCCGGGTGCAACGGGGCGGGGAGAGCACCTCCGACACTTCGTCCTGAGCTGCCAGAAAGCGCTGAGTGCCGATCCGGAAACCGATGCCCGCCCAATCTTCCTGCAGCGCGGAAACGCCATCCTGCTGCACATAGGCCGCACTCAGCCCCGCCAATGCACTGTAGATATCCATCACGGCCTAGCCCGCCGCCAGGTGCTTACGCACGGCGCCAAGCAATTCATCGCGACTGAAGGGTTTGGTGAGGTAGTCATCACAGCCGACGATTCGGCCGCGGGCACGGTCAAACAGACCATCTTTGCTGGAGAGCATGACCACCGGTGTCGAAGCGAACCGGGCATTGCTCTTGATCAAGGCGCAGGTCTGATACCCGTCCAGACGCGGCATCATGATGTCCACAAAGACCAGCTGCGGTTCTTGCTCCGCAATCATCGCCAAAGCCTCGAATCCGTCGTTGGCCATGGTGACCTTCGCGCCAGCCTTCGACAGCAATGTCTCGGCCGTTCGGCGAATGGTCTTGGAATCATCCACGATCATTACGTGAACCCCGTTGAGGTCGGCCCCGTCCATTTCTCCTCCCATTCAGGCTCCGGATCGGGCGACCTTCCCGGTAGCACCCGCCAAATTAATATGTGAGCACGCTTTTTATCACATTGTTTGAACCCGCCCAAGCATCCGGCAGCGACGACCCTTGTCGACGGCGCTACACTTCGAGTCCACGTTTTTGACGCAGGGTCGGCTTGTGATCCCGGGACCTCATTTGCTCAGCACCGCCAGAGGACCTCTGCGGGAACTCGAACGTTTGTGCATCGACCGCCACGCCGACATCGAAGCCTGGCTGCACCGTCAGTTTCTGCAGACACCGGCGGCGTTTTACAGCTCGGTCGATGTCCGCAATGCCGGCTGGAAGATGGCCCCCGTGGATACCAACCTGTTCCCCGCCGGGTTCAACAATCTCTCCCCCGCTTTGACGCCATTGATCCGTATTGCGCTGCAAAACGCGATCCAACGCGTTTGCCCAATGGCGGCCAAGGTGCTGTTGATTCCGGAAAACCACACCCGCAACCGCTATTACCTCGATAACGTGGCCCGATTGGCTGAATTGCTGACCGGCGCCGGTTTTGAAGTGCGGATCGGCAGTGTCGACCCGGAAGCCACGGCGATCCAGGAGCTGGAAAGCGCCAGCGGGCAGTCGCTGCGCATCGAGCCATTGCGCCGCGAGGGCGCGCGCATCTTGCTGGCTGACTTCGATCCTTGCGTCGTGTTGCTCAACAACGACCTGTCCAGCGGGCTACCCGACATTCTCGATGGCATCGAGCAACCGCTGCTGCCGCCGTCGGCACTGGGTTGGAACCGGCGCCTGAAATCGGACCACTTCGCGGTCTATGCCGACGTGGCAAAGAGTTTTGGCGAGGTACTGAACATCGATCCGTGGCTCATTGACCCTTTGTGGCGCAATTGTGGCCAGGTGGACTTCATGAAGCGCGAAGGCGAGGAATGCCTGATTCACAACGTGGAACAGCTGCTCAGCACCACGGCGGAGAAATACGCCGAACATAATATCGACGCCGCCCCCTATGTTGTCATCAAAGCCGACGCTGGCACCTACGGAATGGGAGTCATGATCGTGCATGACGTGGAAGACGTCCGCGCGCTGAACCGCAAGCAACGCAAGAGCATGGCGGCCACCAAGGGCCGAAGCGTCAGTCAGGTCATACTGCAGGAAGGCGTGCCCACCGCAGAAACCGTGGACGGCGCGGTGGCCGAGCCCGTTTTTTATTGCGTTGAACATAACGTCATCGGCGGCTTCTACCGGGTACACACAGACCGTGGCATGGACGAAAACCTGAACGCACCGGGCGCTCACTTCAAACCCTTCGCCATTGCTGACAGCTGCTGTTGCCCGGCGGTGGCCGAGGACTGCGACTCCGAACCCAACCGTTTCTACGCCGCGGGTGTGATTGCGCGGTTGGCAGCGCTGGCCGCCGCGCGGGAAATCGCCCGCGCGGGGAGCAGCACGACATGAATAGCGCCAATGCCGTACTGGTCGTGATGGATCCGGTGCCGGGCCTCAAACCCAAGAAAGACACCAGCCTCGGGTTGGTGCGTGAGGCGCAGACCCGCGGCTATCCCTGTTTTGTGTGCGATGTACAGGATCTCTCGCTGTGTGACGGCACTGCCAGTGCGCAGGCACAAAGCCTGCAGGTGGACCTCACGGCCACCCCCTTCTACAGCCTCGGACCCACCGAGCAACGCCCGCTTTCCAGTTTTCGCTGGATTCTGATGCGCAAAGACCCTCCGGTCGATGCCGATTACATCTTCGCGACACAGCTGTTCGACTATGCCGGCCCGAACACAAAGGTACTGAACCGGCCAAGCACGCTGCGGAATATCAATGAAAAACTGGCCATCGGCCGATTCCCTGAGCTTTGCGCCCCGACCATCACCTCTGCCAGCGCAATGACCTTGCGCGCCTTCGCCCGCGAGCAGGGCCAGGCCGTGATGAAACCCCTGGACGGCATGGGCGGAAAATCCATTTTCCGGGTCCAGGGCGATGACCCGAACCTCTCTGTGGTCATCGAAACGTTGACCAACAGCGGCCGCCGTCTGGCCATGGCGCAAGCCTACCTGCCGGCGATCAGCGAGGGCGACAAACGGGTATTGATGATCAACGGCGAGCCCTGGCCGCGCCTGCTGGCGCGCATCCCCGCCAGCGGCGAGGCGCGTGGCAATCTGGCTGCGGGTGGCCGCGGCGAGGTTCGGGATCTCGGCCCGGCTGAGGCCCACATCGCCCAAACCGTCGGCCCCTGGCTCCGGGAGCAAGGCGTGCTGTTTGCCGGCCTGGATGTCATCGGCAACCGGTTGACCGAAATCAACATCACCAGCCCCACCTGTGTTCGCGAAATCGAAGATGCCGATGGCAGCAATATCTGCGCGGCCCTGTGGGATGCCTTCGAGGCCGCTGACCTACCCGCAGACAAGTCGTGAAAAAAAGCCTGCCGATCGTGGTGCTGTTCGCAGCCCTGGCCGCAGGCCTGTGGCTGAATCGAGAGACCCCTACGCCCGCTCCGCTGCACAGTTATCGGCTGTTCGCTCTGGGCACTTTGATCGATATCCAGATTGCCGGCCCGATGAGCGATACGCGGTACAGCGCGCTGGAAGGCGAACTGATTCCGCTGCTCAACGCATTCGAAACCCGCTGGAGCGTACTGCGCGACGGCGCTCTCGCCCAGCTCAATCGGCAACTTGAAACCGCGGCATCGGCCACCTTCGCTGATGGGCTCTACACCGACCTGCGACTGGCGCAGCAAATTTGCCGCAACAGCGGTGGCCGCTATGACCCCGCGATTGGTCGCTGGATCGCGCTGTGGGGTTTCGAGGATGAAGAGAAGCCGCGCGAGCAACCGCCCACCGAAACCGAAATCGTCGCAGCGCGCGCACCCAGCTGGTGTGAAGCGGAGCTCAGCGATCAAATAGTCACGCTGGGCACTGTGGGCGTCCGTCTCAACTTTGGCGGCATGGCCAAGGGTCGCGCGGTGGACTTGCTGCTCACGCATATCCGCAACGCTGGATTTCCCGACGCCCTGGTCAACGCCGGCGGCGACCTGCAGGTCAGCGGACAACGCGGCGAGCGTGCATGGCGCATCGGCATACGTGACCCCCGTGCGCCCGGCGAACAAAAGGCCATCGCCGCCATTTCCCTGCATGACGGCGAAGCACTGTTCAGCTCCGGGGATTACGAGCGCTTCTTCACCTATGACGGCCAGCGCTACCACCACCTGATTGACCCACACACCGGCCAACCGGCACGCCGCGCCATCTCCGCCACGGTCCTGCACACCGACGCCGCACTCGCCGACGCGGCGGCAACGGCGCTGTTTGTCGCCGGGCCGGAAGATGCCCCGCGCGTTGCCGCCGATCTGGGCATCGAGATGTGGATGGTCATTGCGCCTGATGGCACACCCACCACCAGCCCCGCGCTGGAGCAAAGGCTGGAGTGGCTGGACACCGATGCGGCTGGGTGATGGCCTGCTCCTGGCTGCGGCCCTGTCCCTGGAACTGTTTTTCATTCATCGGTACTGGGCGGGCGCCACAACGGGCGATATCGCCGTCATCCAGAGCCCTGCAGGATCACAGGAGGTCCGCCTGGACCGCGACCAGACCCTGACCGTGATGGGAGCCCTGGGGCCCAGCATTCTGGAAGTGCGCGACGGTGCCATCGGTTTTGTGCAATCCCCCTGTAGTCGCAAAATCTGTATTCGCAGCGGATTTCACAGCCATGCTGGTGCCACGACTGCCTGCGTACCCAATCGCATCAGCCTGAGCGTTGCCGGCATGCGCGAGGATGGATTTGATGCCATCCACCACTGACCACCGCCCGGCGTTGCCGCAGCACGACATCCAGATCGCGCGCTTTGCGGCCCTCGCCGCGGCGATTCATGTGCTGGAAGCCGGCATTCCGTCACCGCTACCAGGCGTCAAACTTGGCCTGGCCAATATCGTCACGCTGATCGTGCTGTGGCGCCACGGCTGGCGCGCAGCGGTGGCGGTGACATTGCTGCGGATCGTGCTCTCCGGGATCGTTCTGGGGACGCTGTTTGGGCCGACTTTCTGGCTGAGCTTCGCCGGCGGCTGTTCGGCGTTGCTGGCATTGCTCGTGGGTGACTGCTGGCACCGCATCGCGCCCCGTGTCGGCCCCGGGCCACTGGGTCTGAGCGTGCTCGCATCTTGTACGCATATCCAGGCGCAATTCTGGTTGGCCTGGGCCTGGTTCGTGCCCCACCCCGGCCTGTTTGCGCTGCTACCCATTCTTCAGGGAGCGGCAATCGTGACCGGTTTTGCCACCGGAGTACTCGCGACCCGTATCCTCACACGCATGCGGGAACTCGAACCCGCCTTGCCCCTACCCCCTCAATAGCGGGATACTTCGCGTCATGTCGCAAATGGCCCTGCGCAATAACCTGCTGATCGCCCTGCCAAACCTGGCGGAGACGCCATTTGAACGCACCGTCACGCTGCTCTGCGAGCACAACGAAGACGGCGCTCTGGGCCTGGTCATCAACCGCCCCATGGACGAGCTGGATCTGGCGGACATGCTGGATCATCTGGAACTGGAACATCCGGCACTGGATGGGCAGTCCGTTCCGGTGTACTGGGGGGGGCCGGTCAATAACGAACGGGGTTTTGTATTGCATCGGGACAACAGCGAGTGGGACTCCACCATGCACCTGAGCGAGCACCTGAGCCTGACCAGTTCGCGCGATATCCTCGCTGCCATCGGCCGTGGTGAGGGCCCGAGTCAGTATCTGGTCATGCTGGGATATGCCGGCTGGGATGGCGGGCAGCTGGAACGCGAACTCAGCGAAAACGCATGGTTATCCACACAACTGGACGAATCCATCGTGTTTGATATCGATGTCAAGCGGCGCTGGGATGCCGCCAACAGCACATTGGGAGTGAACCCGCTGAACCTCGCGCCGCAGACTGGCAACGCGTGAGCGTCACGCTGGGTTTCGACTACGGAATGGCGCGCGTCGGGGTTGCGGTCGGCAATACCTTTACCGGCACGGCGCGTGCACTACCCGCCCTGGAATGCCCCAAGGATGAACAGACCTGGCGCCAGCTGGCCCGTACCGTCAGCGAATGGCAGCCCCAGCAATTCGTGGTGGGCCGGCCTGTCGGCAATTCTGCGCAGGCGCTGATGGATCGCATCGATCAGTTCGCCGACGAATTGCAGACCCGCTTTTCCCGCCCGGTGATCCGCATTGACGAAAGCCTGACTTCGCGCAGTGCCGCTGCCACTTTGAAGGAAGCGCGCGCCGCCGGGCAAAAAACCCGCAGAATTCGCCCCGGCGAAGAAGACAGCCTGGCGGCTGCCGAAATCGTGACCCAATACCTCAACGACGGACAATGACCGAGAACCCGCCCTCCACCCGACAGCTGGAACGCGACGCCAACGGCGCATTGCGTAACCTGCTGGACCTGCGCGAGATCGATCGCGACCTGCTGCTGAGCCTGTTCGCACGCGCACGGGATTACCTGGAGCCCAACGGGCACATCCGGCATTCCACGGCCCTGACCGGGCGCACGGTAGGCACCTTGTTCTTCGAGGACAGTACACGGACCCGCTCTGCATTCGAGCTGGCAGCCAAACGGCTGGGAGCGACGGTGCTGAATCTGGATGTGGGGCGAAGCTCCACCAAGAAAGGGGAAACGCTGCGCGACACACTGCTCACTCTGCAGGCCATGGACGTGGACTTGTTCGTCGTCCGCCATAGCGACAGCGGCGCCGCGGCTTGCGTCGCGCATGCGTTGCAAGGGCGTGCCGCCGTCCTGAATGCCGGCGATGGCTGGCACGCCCACCCCACCCAGGGGCTGCTGGATACCTACACGCTGTGGGACCGCGGCGTCGATTTCACCCAGAGCACAATCACCATCGTGGGTGACATCCTGCACTCCCGCGTCGCCCGCTCCCTGGTTCAGGCCCTGCGCATTCTGGGCTGTCCGAAAATCAACCTGGTCGCACCCAGCACGTTGCTCCCTCCCTGGTCGGGTCAGCCCGGCGTCCACACCGGAACCGATCTGGATGCCGTGCTGCCGGAATCCGATGTGATCGTCGCCCTGCGGCTGCAAAAGGAACGCATGAGCGGGCCGCTGCTGCCGGGAGCGGGGGAATACTTCATCCGCTACGGCCTGACCCAATCCCGCCTGGATGCCGCCCGCCCCGGAGCCTGGGTCATGCACCCCGGGCCGATCAATCGCGGCGTGGAAATTGATTCCGGCATTGCCGACGGCCCCCGCTCCCTGATCCTGGACCAGGTGCGCAATGGCGTTCTGGTCCGCATGGCGGTGATGCAAATGATTCTGGAGGACGCCGCGTGAGCATGGACACCCTGACGCTGACCGGTATCCAGCCGCTTTCACCCGAAGTTCAGTCCCTGACTGTCGACCCGCTGCGCCTGGCTCCCGGCACCGAGTGGCCCGCAGACCTGGCCGCCAAAGATTTGTGGTTGCTGCCCGGCGTTTTCGATCTGAGCTGCCGCCTTGCCGAACCCGGGCCACCGCATCCGGCCGGGCTGGGCAGCGAGTTGCGTGCGGCGCGGCGAAACGGCTTCGACACCGTACTGATGAACCCCGACAGTGAACCCTGTGTGGACAACGCCGCGGTCATCGAGTGGATTGAACATCGCGCCGCGGCCGCGAACGGCGCGCAGCTGCGGTTGCTGGGCGCCCTCACTCATCGCCTCGAGGGCAACATGTTGTCCTCAATGGACAGCCTGCGCCGGAGTGGGGTGGCCGGCCTGAGCCAGGGACGTCGCGGCCTACCGGATGCCGACGTGTTGCTCAGCGCACTGCGTTATGCGCGAGGCGTGAATTTGCGGGTCCACCTGCAACCGCGCGACCCCAAACTGCATCAGGGCATTGCCGCCGAGGGTGCGCAAGCGGCCGCGCTGGGGCTGCATGGCATTCCGGTCGCCGCGGAAACGGCTGCACTGGGTGTGATCGTGGCGCTGGTCGAAGAAACCGGTTGCGCCGTCCACCTCGGTCGCCTGTCCAGCCGGGCGGGTGTCAGCTGGGTACGCTGGGCCAAGTCGCGGGGGTTGCCGATTACCGCCGATGTCAGCCTCACACAGTTGCTACTCCACAACAACGTACTCGACGAGTTCAATCCGCTGGCGCGACTGGATCCCCCGCTGCGTGGCGCCGAAGACCAGATGGCGCTGATCGAAGGTGTTGCCGACGGCACCATCGATGCGATCTGTTCTGATCACACGCCGCATCCTGACGACCAGTACCAGCAGCCCCTGGCCTGCATCCCGCCCGGCGCCGTTGGCTTTGACGGGTTCCTGCCACTGCTACTGAATCACCCGGCGTTAGCTGCGGTCCCCCTGGCGCGCAAGCTCGACGCCATCAGTCATGCGCCGGCCCGCATCATGGGCATCACCGACGCGCCGATGGGAGTCATTTTCGATCCCCGCGCCGACGGCGGGAACCTGTATTCCGGGCAGATGCACAGCGCCTCGCACAATACGCCTTTGCGAGGTCAGCCCGTTCAGGGGCAGGTCGTGGGCAACATCATCAAGGGAGAACTGCACATGTTCGCGCGGGCTTCCTTGAGCGACTAGAATGGCCGCTTTGATTATTAAAACCAGACCGATCAATCGGGAGGAACCATGCCGCGTGTACTGATTGTGGACGACTCGCCCACGGAACTGCTGCGTCTGCGCCAGCACCTGGAGAGCGAGGGTTATCAAATTACCGAAGCAACGTCGGGTGACGACGCCATCGCCAAGGCCAAGGCACAAAAACCGGACGTGATCGTCATGGATGTCGTCATGCCCGGCATGAATGGCTTTCAGGCGACGCGTACGCTGACTCGCGACCCCGCCACCAAGGATGTGCCGATCATCGTTTGTTCCAGCAAGTCGCAGGATACCGACAAGTTGTGGGCAAAGCGCCAGGGTGCAAGCGACTACATCGTCAAACCTTTCAAGCCGGCTGATCTGTCGGCGCGGTTGCGTGCCGCACTGAAAGGCTGAGGGTTACCCGCGGGGAGCGGGTGCAGTCATGGTATGGAGACCACACGAGCGCTGAATTAAAACAGCGCCGGCGAAACGAACTACAGGGGACGAGACACACAAATGGCTACTCAATCAAAGAAAGGCACCGGGCGCCGCGAACTTTTGCTGCTGCTGCTTTCCGCGGTCTCTTTGGCCGGGACGCTGGGTTCCTACTTCTATACCGATCGCGCCGCATTCCGTGATCGCGAATGGCTGAGTCTGACCCGCAGCTTGCAGACGCAGGTCACGGAGCTGGGCAGCGTGGGGGACAGCGCCGCACGGGGTCTGACGCCGGACTTCCGCGCCCTGGAAGGCGCCCAGGCCAACGTGCAGGACAGCTTGCTTCTGTTGGAGGAAGGGGATGAACTGATCGAGCTGCCGCCACCGCCCGCAAGTGTCGCGAGTTCCTACAGCAAGCTGACCGAAGCCTGGTATGCCATGAGCGACGGCGTGGATTTGATCCTGGATGCGCGTGGCAGCTTCAACAATGCCGAGCGCACGATCTTTGAATTGCGTCGAGCCGCCCTGGCGGCACAGGATGCCAGCCGAATCGAACAGGCCGAACTTCCGCAAAGCGGACAGAACACCGGCCGTCTGCTGGCCTACTCGCGGGTGCTGGTCGGTCTCGAACTGCTGCGCTCCGAAGCGCTCCGAATCATCGGCGCAGGCCGGGATGCCGACACCACCATCGCCGGCATGAACGAAACGCTGCGGGTGTTGCTGGAAGACCTGAACCGCACCGGCAGCACGGACAACAGTTCCTTGCGCACCAATGTTGATCAGGTTGCCTCTTTCCTTGGCAGCCTGACCCGGCTGTCGGGCAAGCTCACCGATGTGCAGGCTGCGGCCTCCTCACTCTCGCAGCTCGGCACCGCGGTGATTTCCGCCGCCATCGAAGTGGAAGACGGCCTGACCGAATATTCACGTTCGCGGCCGATCAAGGCCGAGTATGTGTATTACTTCGGTGCGGCCACCATTGTTTTCCTGGTGCTTTTCGTGGTGGTGTTCTTGCTCAGCGCACGTCGGCGCTCGATGCTGGCGGAACGCTCGGAAAAGAGTCAGCAGGAAGCGATTCTGCGTCTGCTGGATGAAATTGCCGACCTCGCCGATGGTGACCTCACCACCACTGCCACGGTGACCGAGGACTTCACCGGCGCCATCGCCGACTCCATCAACTTCACCATCGACACGCTGCGCACCCTGGTCGGCACGATTCAGACCTCTGCGGCCCAGGTGTCGGAAGCTGCCAGTACCACGCTGGAGCGCTCCGACTCGCTGAACCACGCCGCGCAGGAGCAAACGCAGCGGGTTAAAGCCGCGGCAACCTCCATCGACAACCTGAACAAAAGCGTTCAGGAACTGGCGGAAGAAGCCCAGACGCTGTCGTCGCAATCCGAACTGTCGCTGGAAACCGCCCGCAGCGGGGGCACCACGGTGCGCCGCTCCATCGACTCGATGGAAGCCCTGCGTGAGCAGATCCAGGACACCTCGAAACGCATTAAACGCCTGGGTGAATCCTCACAGGAAATCGGCAACATCATCGAATTCATTAACGATATTGCCGAGCAGACGAACACCCTGGCCTTGAACGCCGCTATTCAGGCCGCCATGGCCGGCGAAGCCGGCCGCGGCTTCGCCGTGGTTGCTGACGAAGTGCAGCGCCTGGCTGAACGGGCCGCAGACGCGACCCGTCAGATTGAAGGCTTGGTGAAAACCATTCAGGCCGATACCAACGAGGCCATCGTGTCCATGGAGCGATCCACCACCAACGTGGTGACCGGCGCCAGCTCGGCCGCCGAGGCCGGTCAGGCCCTGGAACGGGTGGAAAGCTTTGCCAACGACCTCGCCGCACTGGTGCAACGGATTACGCGCTCCGCCGAAACCCAGCGGGCCTCGGCGCAATCCATTAGCGAGGAAATTGAAGCGGTAGAGGAACTGGCGCACCAAACGTCCACCACCGCCAACGAAACGGCCACCAACACCCGTCAGCTCACCGACCTGTCGGCGCAGTTGCGTGAATCGGTATCCGGCTTCCGTCTCCCCGAGAGCGGCGGCGACACCTTCGAAAACGATTTCGCGGCCACAGAGTACGCCGACTACGACGACACGCTGCCCGAAGACCTGGAACCGGCTCCGGCCCGCTAGGTCATTCGCAACGCTGGAAACCCGTATCAGCCAAAGGCGATACGGGTTTCCAGGTTAGCCGGCGAATCGGCATTTGCCAGCGCTTCTTCCTTGCTCACAGCGCCACTGCGATACAGCTCCAGCAAGGAATCATCGAAGGTGATCATGTTGCGGTCGGTGCTGTCCGCCATGGCCTCACGAATGCTGTCGATCTCTCCTTTCAGGATCAGATCCGAGATGAAGGGTGAATTCATCATCACCTCCATCGCCGCACGACGCTTGCCATCCGCGCCCCTGACCAGCCGCTGTGATATCACCGCACGCAGGTTGATGGACAAGTCCATGTACAGCTGATCGCGCATCTCTTCCGGGAACATGTTGATGATGCGCTGCAGTGTCTGGTACGCGTTGTTTGCGTGCAGTGTCGACACGCACAAATGCCCGGTACCGGCCAGCTGGATCGCAGCTTCCATGGTTTCGCGATCACGGATCTCGCCCACCAGAATCACATCAGGCGCTTCCCGCAATGAGCTTTTCAACGCAGCGGCGTAACTCACGGCATCCGGCCCGATTTCGCGTTGGTTCACGATGGACTTGAGGTTCGGGTGCAAAAACTCAATCGGGTCTTCAATCGTGAGAATGTGCCCGGTCCGGTTCTTGTTGCGATGATTCAGCATCGCCGCCAGGGTGGTGGACTTCCCACTCCCGGTCGCCCCCACCATCAGGATCAGCCCACGCTTGTTCAGCACCAGATCCTTGAGTATGGGTGGCATCCCCAGGTTTTCCAGCTCCGGAACATCGGCGCTGACCAGGCGCATTACGATCGACAACTGGCCGCGCTGGTAAAACACGTTGACCCGGAATCGGCCCATACCCCCCGCATCGGTAGCCAGGTCGAGCTGCCGGTCCTGCTCCAGTTGCTCCAATTGCTTGGCCGTCAGCACCGATTCCACAATGGTACGAATCGATTCCCGGGTCATGACCTGCTTGCCAGCAGCGTAAAACTCGCCCTGCACCTTCACCATCACCGGTGAGTTGGTGGTGAAGAAGAGATCCGAAGCCTCTTTATCGACGGCAAGGCGCAGATAGGGGAGCAGCTTCTCCATAAATCAGGGCTTTCCTTGGTTGTGCCGACGAACGCTGAGATCTTCGTCCTCCAGCAAGGACATGCGGCCCACGCCCTCATCTTCATGGAGATCGGTCGCGGCGCGCTTGGATTCCAGCTTCACCCGCAAGCGCAACTCGTTTTTCGAGTCGGCATTCCGCATCGCCTCCTCAAAGGAAATCTTGCCATCTTCAAACAGATCGAACAGCGCCATGTCGAAAGTCTGCATGCCCTGCTCCTTGGAGCGGCCCATAACTTCCTTGATCTTGCCGACCTCGCCTTTGAAAATCAGATCGGCGATCAACGGCGAGTTGAGCAAAATCTCCACTGCCGCCACGCGCCCGCCCCCATCCCGGCGCAACAAACGCTGGGAAATAATTCCCTTGAGGTTGAGCGACAGGTCCATGAGCAACTGCTCGCGCTTTTCCTCCGAGAAGAAGTTGATGATGCGATCCAGTGCCTGGTTGGCGCTGTTGGCGTGCAGGGTGGCCAGGGCCAGGTGCCCGGTTTCCGCGAAGTTGATCGCGTGCTCCATGGTTTCCTTGGCGCGAATTTCGCCGATCAGGATCACATCGGGAGCCTGCCGGAGTGTGTTCTTCAGAGCCGCTTCCCAGCTGTCGGTATCCACGCCCACTTCACGCTGGGTGACGATGCAGCCCAGATGGGGGTGAACGTATTCCACCGGGTCTTCAATGGTGATGATGTGACCCCGTGTGTTCTTATTCCGCAGGCCAAGCATGGCGGCCAACGAGGTGGATTTCCCCGAGCCGGTTCCACCGACCATCAGCACCAGCCCCCGCTTTTCCATCACCACGTCGCCAAGCGCCGGTGGCAACTGCAGCTTCTCGAAATCCGGAATTTCCGTTTCGATGGTCCGCAAAACGGCCCCTGAAGCACCCTGCTGCACAAAAGCGTTGACCCGGAAGCGGCCCAGCCCCTCCGGTGCGATCGCGAAGTTGCATTCCTTGGTTTCTTCAAATGTCTTGAGCTGGCGATCGTTCATGATCGCGCGCACCATCGCCGCCGCCTGCTCGCCGGTTAACGGCTCTTTCATCACAGGCGTCATGTGCCCGTCAATTTTCATCGCCGGGGGAAAGCCTTTGGTCAGGAACAGATCCGAGGCATTTTTTTCTTTCATCGCCTTCAGCAACTGCTGAATCAGGCGGATTGCGGCGTCTCTTTGCATGGTGGTGTGCGCTGCTTACTGGAAGTCGGCCTTGTTGGCCGCCTTGCTGCGGGCAATATCCCGGGAAACGACACCACGCCGGACCAGCTCTTTCAAGTTCTGGTCCAGAGTCTGCATGCCGTCGCGCTGACCGGTCTGGATAGCGGAGTACATCTGCGCCACCTTGTTTTCCCGGATCAGGTTCCGAATCGCCGGGGTGCCGATCATGATCTCGTGGGCGGCAACCCGGCCGCCGCCCTGCTTCTTCATCAGGGTCTGCGAGATCACCGCACGCAGTGATTCCGACAACATGGACCGCACCATTTCTTTTTCGGCCGCAGGGAACACGTCCACGATACGGTCAATGGTTTTGGCCGCCGAGCTGGTGTGCAGGGTGCCAAAAACCAGGTGCCCGGTTTCCGCCGCCGACAGGGCCAGACGAATGGTTTCCAGGTCCCGCATTTCACCGACCAGAATGACGTCAGGGTCTTCACGCAGCGCGCTGCGCAGCGCCTCGTTGAAACCCAGCGTATCGCGATGGACTTCCCGCTGGTTGATCAGGCAGCGCTTTGACTGGTGTACGAATTCGATCGGGTCTTCTACCGTGAGCACGTGGCCGTAGTGGTTTTCGTTCACGTAGTCGACCATCGCCGCCAGGGTGGTGGATTTACCGGAACCGGTAGGCCCAGTCACCAGCACGATGCCGCGCGGCGTGTCGGAGATTTCTTTGAAAATCTTCGGCGCGTTGAGCTGTTCCAGTGTCAGGATCTGCGACGGAATGGTTCGAAAAACCCCACCGGCACCACGATTGTGATTGAAGGCGTTGACACGGAAACGGGCCACTCCGGGAATTTCGAACGAGAAGTCGGTTTCCAGATACTCATCGTAGTCTTTGCGCTGGCGGTCGTTCATGATGTCGTACAACATCTCGTGAACTTCCTTGTGCTCCATCACCGGCAAATTGATCCGACGCATATCTCCATCCACGCGAATCATGGGCTCGACACCCGAAGAAAGGTGCAAGTCCGAGGCACCTTGTTTAACGCCAAAGGTCAATAATTGGGCGATGTCCATCGCGAAACAGTCTCCGTGGCCTACGAACGATCGATGAGCGGAACCCCAACGCTATCGGCAAACGACGCCGCCAGCAAGCGGAATGCGGTACTTCAACGCATTGCCGATGCATGCACGAAGCATTCCCGCAACCCCGCAGAGGTCCAGTTGCTGGCCGTCAGCAAAAAACACCCGGTCAGCGCGATCCAGCAACTGTACAACGCAGGGCAGCGAGCCTTCGGGGAAAATTACCTGCAGGAGGCCCTGGAGAAGATGCCACAACTCCCAGCGGATATCTGCTGGCATTTCATCGGCCCCGTCCAAAGCAACAAGACCCGGAGCATTGCCGAGCACTTTGACTGGGTCCATACGGTGGCCAGCCTGCGCGTCGCCCGGCGCCTGAGCGATCAGCGTCCGCCGGAACGCGGAAAACTCAACGTCTGCATTCAGGTCAACCTGGAAGGTGAGCTCACCAAAGACGGGGTCAGCGCACAGGAAGCCGTTCAACTGGCCGAGCACATCACCGAGCTCCCCCACCTCAGGTTCCGGGGCTTGATGACGATTCCACCGCCTGCACTGAGTTTTGAGCGTCAGTTCGAGATGTTCAGCCGCGTGCAACGATTGGCCGAGCAGCTGGGCGTCCCGGTGGACACGTTGTCGATGGGAATGTCTTCGGACATCGAGGCCGCCGTCGCCGCAGGCAGCACCATGGTGCGCGTCGGCACCGCACTTTTTGGCCCGCGCGTGTAAGCCCTCAATATCTGCGAGAATCGCCCCCGACATTGAAAACTCGAACAACCAAGACAGCGGAAATGACCCCACAAGATGTACGCAAGAAAGCCGTCGCCGAGGCGGCGCTGGAACTCGTTGAAGACGGCATGATCGTCGGCGTGGGTACGGGTTCGACCGTCAATTTCTTTATCGATGGTCTGGCCGGCATCAAGCACCGCATCGAGGGAGCCGTTTCCAGCAGTGATGCCACCACCAAAAGGCTCCAGGAGCACGGGATCCCCGTCCTCGATCTGAACTCGGTGGGGCCGCTGGGGTTGTATGTGGATGGTGCCGATGAGTGCGACCCGCACCGTCGCCTGATCAAAGGGGGTGGCGGTGCTCTGACCCGTGAAAAGATCGTTGCCGCAGCGAGCGAACGCTTCGTCTGCATCATTGATGAGTCGAAGTGCGTTCCGGTACTCGGCGACTTCGGCATCCCGATCGAAGTTGTGCCCATGGCGCGCTCACTGGTCGCTCGCGCATTGATTGGCACGGGTGGCACCCCGGAGTGGCGCGAGAATGTCACCACGGACAATGGCGGTGTCATTCTTGACCTGCGCGGCCTCCGCGCCACCGACCCCGTGGCGCTGGAGCGTGACATCAATCAGATCACCGGCGTGATCAGCTGTGGTTTGTTCGCATCCCGACCTGCAGATGTCGTGCTTGTCGCCGACGCCCGCGGTGTGCGCCGGCTGGACAACTAAGCCCCGGCGGTCGCCCAGGCACGCGCGGCTTGCAGCCGCGACACGGTTCCCACATCATTCCAGTAACCGGCATGGAGTTCGGCGCTCACCGCGTCAGCATCCGCAGCCGCACGCAGCAGAGGCGCCAGCGGGAACACATCCCCCGGCTGGCACCCGTGAAACAGCGCGGGATGCAAGACGCTGATTCCGGAAAATGTGTAGGCCGGCTGATTCGTCAGACGCCCTCCTTGCAGCCCGAAATCACCGGCCGGGTGGTGCGCCGGATTGGGCACCAGCACGAGATGTGCAAGGTCTGCCGCAGACCACGCCGCAATGCGTTGAGCCAGCTGTTTGCCGGAATAGTCGCTGAGCACGTCGGCATTGACGACTGCAAAAGGCTGCTGCTCGAAATGCGGCAGCGCCTTGCAGATGCCACCGCCGGTTTCGAGACGCAAGTCACGCTCGTCACTGATGATCAGTTCGGCGGAACCTTTCCGTTCCCGCGCTGCCTGCTCGATCTGCTCGGCCAGCCACGACACGTTGATAACGATTTGCGTGAACCCGGCGGCCTCAAGTTCGCGGAGAATGCGCTCCAGCAGCGTGACCTCGCCGACGCGCATGAGCGGCTTGGGGCAGGTATCGGTGAGCGGGCTCAAACGCTCCCCGCGCCCCGCAGCCAGCACCATGGCCCTCATGAGGGCTCCGCGGCGATGTCCGACATTCCCTGACGTAACTGTTGACGCAGCCACGTGGATTCGGCCACTACCGCATCGACACAGACCTCGGCAAGGTAATCCAAGGTCAGTGGGATGTCGTCGAGATAGCCACGCTTGCCATCCCGCAACCACAGCCGCGCAAAAATACCGGCCACCTTCAGGTGCCGCTGCATCGCCATCACCGCACATTGCCGGGCAAAAGTGGCGAAGTCGATCTCGGGAGACAGCACCCCGGCCCGTTGAGCACCTTCGTAGTAGTACTGCTGCAAATGTTGATAAACCGGGGGCGCCAGACGCCGATAACTGTCGCGCAGCAGCGAAATCAGGTCGTAACTGCGCGCTCCGCGCACCGCATCCTGAAAATCGATGGTTGCCAGCCGCTGCTGCGCATCAACCATCAAATTGCGGCTGTGATAATCGCGGTGGACCACACCCTGCGGCTGCGCCAGCACCTTGCCGAGCAGATCACTCTTCAGCGCCTGCCAGCGCGCCAGATCCTCACCGTCCCAGACCGTCCCGCACAAGCGGCCCAGGTACCATTCCGGAAACAACTCGACTTCGCGCTCGAGCAGCGCTCGGTCGTAGTCCGGCACCACCAGCGGGCCCTGTAAATCGGCTGTTTGCAGGTCAAGCAACAGGTCGATGGCCTGTTGGTACCAGGAAATTTCTTCCGCGGGTTCAGCGTCCAGGCGTTGCAGCAATGTCTGGGTGCCCAGGTCATCCAGCAACAGGAAGCCCTGTTTCAGGTCCTGCGCAATGACGCGAGGCGCGGGGATCTTGTGGCCGGTCAGCCAGCCCGCGACATGCACGAACGGGCCACAATCTTCGTGCTCCGGTGGTGCATCCATCACGATATACGTCGCGCCATCACATTCAGTGCGAAAATAGCGGCGAAAGCTGGCATCGCTTGAAGCCGCTGCCAGGGCTCCTGTACCAGGCAGCACTTCCTCGAGCCAACATTGAATCGCCTGCATCCGCGCGTCATCGCGTTGGGGTGCGTTCACGGAACACCGTCGCTTTGGGAAAAACCGCCGCAGTTTACGCAATCTCCGGAGTCCTCTCCGGCGTGCTCGTGGCTGCGCCGTTTACGGCAGGTGCCCAGGACTGTCCGCTGTCGTCGCTGCTTCCTCTTCCCGAAAGTGAAGGCGTAGCGAACACCCTGCAGATGTCCGCCGGCGAAGCGAAGCTGGATGCCTATGGCACATCCACGCTGACCGGGGGCGTACAACTGCGCTTCGAGGATCAGATGCTGGAGACCGAGTCCATGCGCTACGACCACCCGCAACGCATGGCCACCGTGGATTCCGCGGTGCGCTTCCGCAATACGCTGAGTCAGATCGAGGCGGATTCGGCGCGCATCGATTTGAATAACGACACCGCAAGTTTCCGCAACACGCAGTTCAGCTTCAGCAATGGCGGGCGGGGCAGCGCCGGGAAACTGAAATTGGCGGAAAACTCGTTGGACCTGCGCCAGGTCGAGTACACCACCTGCGACCCGCGAAAACCGGAATGGGCCATTCGCGGCACTCAAATCCGCATCGACGCCGACCGCGGGGAAGGTGTCGCGCGCAACATGCAGTTCCGCTTTTTCAACGTGCCGATCCTGTATCTGCCCTGGTTTCGCTTCCCGGTCGGTGAAGATCGTCAAACCGGTTTGCTGTATCCGCAGATGGGGAGCAGCGACAGCACCGGCTTCTATTTGCGCTGGCCGTTGTATCTGAACCTGCACCCGCAGGCCGACCTGACACTCACGCCGGAATGGCTGGACCGACGCGGGACGATCCTCGGCGGCGAGGCACGCGGCCTGTGGGACGCCGGAGAAGCGCGGGTTCACAGCCGCTGGCTGAATGAGGACGACCTCACCGGCGAGCGTCGTTATCAGTGGGGCGGGCAGATCAATACTCGCCTGTCCGAGCGATCCCGCGCGGAACTGCACTACGAGGAAGTCAGCGATATCGACTTTCTGCGTGATCTGGGGCGGGAAGACCGCGATTCCAGCACCAATGTGCTCGAACGGCGCCTGGACCTGAGCTGGCGCCCCTTGATGGCCCTGCAGTTGCGCACCCGGGTCGTCGACTTCCAGATTCTGGACCCCCTGGCCACGGCACCGGTGTACTCGCGCGAACCCGAAGTTTCCGCGCTGTATAGCCCGCTGAGGGCCTGGCACGGTTGGCGCCCTCAAGTGGGCATGGAGCTGGTGCGTTTTGCGAGCAATGGAGAGGACACCACGGCGCGCTACGATGCCAATGCCCAACTCAACTGGGAATACTTGGGCCAGGGCTGGGAAACCTCGCTCTCGGGAGGCTGGCGGGTTACCCGCTACGACATCGCTGGCGACACCACCGAAGAACGGGACCTCCCCTCGGCGCGCGCCAGCATCGGCCTGAACCTCCTGCGCAATACCCGCAACGGCAATGTGCAAACGCTGCGGCCGCGTTTGGATTACCTGTATACCCCCTATCGGAACCAGGATGCGCTCCCGGTATTCGATACCAGCTTGCCGGATTTCTCGCTGGATCAACTCCGCTCGAACAACCGCTTCAGCGGCATTGACCGTATCAGCGATGAAAATACCCTGATCCCGTCAGTGGAGAGTTCCATCCTCGACCCGGTAAGCGGCATTCGACGAGCGCGCTTCCGACTCGGGCTGCAATACCGTCTCAGCGAAAGCACCGTGACCCTGCCCAATGAACCCGGCGGGCGCAGCGGGGCCTCAGATTGGCTGCTGGAAGCCGACCTGGATGCAGCCAATGGCATTCGTGGCCGGGCTGCGGGGCAGTACAATACCGAGGAGTCGCAGTTCGACGCCTTGAGTTTTGGTGGTCGCTACCTGGGCAACGGCGGTGAGCGGCTGCAACTCGCTTACCGGTTCCGGCGGGATCTGTTCGAGCAGGTCGATACACTGGCGCTGTGGCCGATCGGGGGACGCTGGCGCGGGGCCGTACACTGGGTCTGGGCCATTGACGAAGGCCGCAGCCAGGAAACCTTGGCCGGTCTTTCGTATCAAAGCTGTTGCTGGGGTGTCACTGCGGGCATGCGCCGCTTTGTGAATGGTTCGGCAGATGACTACGACACTGGCTACTTCTTACAGCTCGCCTTTCGTGGCCTGGGCAATTTTGGTCGCGGTTTCGGAGATCTCTTCGACCGCGACACCTTGAGTTTTTAACGTTTGTGAAATTAATGAAATCGCGTTACGCACTGTTAATCCTGTTGGCCTCGCTGGCCTCTTCGGCCCAGGCGGCCCTACCAGCGGTGGATTACATCGTTGCCAAGGTCAACGATGACGTCATTCTGGCCAGCGAGCTTCGCAGCAACTACGAGACGCTTGCCAAGCAGTTTGCGGCACAGGGCAACCCGCTCCCGCCCCTGGACCAGATCGAACGCCAGCTACTGGACCGCATGGTGCTCACCCGCGTCCAGCTGCAGCGGGCCGAGCAATCGGGTCTCTCAGTCAGCGATGCAGAGCTGGATCGCGCGATGAACGAACTCGCCGCGCGTAACAACATGTCGCTGAATGCCTTTGCGCGCACCCTGCGCGATGAGGGCCTCAGCTACCTGGAATTGCGGCGCCAGGTCCGTGAGGATCTGCTGCTGAGCCAGCTTCGCGGCCGCGAGGTCGAAGGGCGGATCGCCGTCAGTGAACGCGACGTGGATGCGGCGTTGCGCCAGGGTCTGGCGGACCAGAACACGGAATATCGACTGTCACACATCCTGATCGCGGTTTCGGAAGACGCCAGTCCGGAGGAACGTGCGGCGGCTTTGGACCAGGCCAATGCGGTCAAAAGCGAGTACGAAAGCGGGCGCGCTTTCCGTGAGCTGGCGATCGAGTATTCAGCGGCATCCACCGCGATTGAAGGCGGCGAGCTGGGCTGGCGGCGTGGCACCGAGCTGCCCAGCATCGTTGCCGCGGTAGCCCCGCGGATGGATCCCGGTCAGGTCTCCGATGCCCTCGCGGGCCCCGGTGGCTGGCACCTGTTTCGGCTGGACGAGAAGCGCGGCGCCGAAGGTGGTGACGCGATGGTGGCGGAAGTCCATGCCCGACATATTCTGATGCGCGCCAACCCCCTGCGCGACGATGCCCAGACCGAAGCGGCGCTGCGCGAGATCCGCCAGCAGATTCGCGATGGGGCCGACTTCAGCACATTGGCAAAGAAGAACTCCGAAGACCCCGGCTCGGTGAACCAAGGCGGCGACCTGGGCTGGCAGCCGGCCGGCACCTTTGACCCCGCTTTTCAGCAAGCGCTGGACAGCTTGAAACCCGGCGAGCTGAGCCCGGTCTTTCGTTCCAGCTTCGGCTGGCATATCGCCGAAGTCATCGAGCGGCGCGAACGGGATCGCAGCGACGATATGCGGCGCGCCATGGTGCGTCAGGCTATTTTCCGCCGCAAGGTCGGTGAAGAATTTGAAGCCTGGGCACGCCGGCTGCGCGCGGAAGCCTATGTCGAATATCAGCCCGCACCGGGCTCGATCTAAGCCACACCATGGCACTACTGCTGCACACGCCGGGTGAACCTGGCGGAATTGGCATTGAGTGCCTGCTGAAGCTCAGCCAGCAGGGAACCAGCAGCTGCCGGGTCGCCCTGACCGATCCGGCCCTGCTCGAAGAACAAGCCCATCACCTGGGGCTGCCGCTGACTCTTCGACCCTTTGCCGGCGCAGCCGAACCCACGCCGGCGGGCACGTTATATTTCGAGGATCTGGGACCCACCGCCCCCACCCAATTCGGCCGTTGCCTCCCGGCACATGCCGAAATGCAATTGCGGGCCCTGGACCGTGCGGTGGAGCGGCTTCGCGAGCAGCCCGGCGCTTTGGTAACGGGACCGGTGCAAAAATCAGCTCTCGCGCAGGTTCAGGCGAACTTTCGTGGACATACCGAATACCTGGCGCACCAGGCGGGGGTAAGCCGGGTCGTCATGCTGCTGGCCTGCCCGACCTTGCGGGTGGCCCTGGTGACCACGCATCTACCGCTGCGCGAAGTCCCCGATGCGCTCAGCACGGACGACATCGCCGCGTGCATCCGCATACTGGATCAGGATCTGCGTCAACGTTTTCACCTGGAAGCGCCGCGGATCGCTTGCTGCGGCCTGAATCCGCATGCCGGCGAGAATGGCCTGCTGGGCCACGAAGAAACCGAAATCATCGCCCCCGCTCTGGAGCGCGCGCGCGCGTCCGGAATCGAGGTCAGCGGCCCTTGGCCGGCGGATACGATTTTCACCCCACGGCGTCTGGCCGCCTACGACGCGGTGTTGGCGATGTACCACGACCAGGGCCTGCCCACATTGAAATACGCGGGTTTTGGCAACGCCGTAAACGTCACCCTGGGCCTTCCCTTCATCCGCACATCGGTAGACCATGGCACGGGGCTGGATATTGCCGGGCAGGGCGTGGCCGATGCCGGCAGCCTGGCGGCGGCCGAAACCATGGCCGCACAGATGCTCGGGAGCCGTTGATGGACCACACGCCGCGCAAGCGTTTCGGACAAAACTTTCTGCATGACCGACGCATCATCGACCGCATTGTCGCGGCGGTAAATCCGCGCGCCGGTGATCATATCGTGGAAATTGGCCCCGGCCAGGGCGCCATCACCGAGCACCTGGCCGCCGCCCAAGCGAAATTGTCGATTATCGAAATTGATCGCGACCTGGCCGCAGCTTTGCCACAGAAGTCGTGGTGGAGCGATGACATCACGCTGCACCTGCAAGACGCGCTCAAGGTCGATTGGACCACGCTGCACCCCCAACCGTTGCGGATTGTCGGCAACCTGCCCTACAACATCTCCACCCCTCTGTTATTCCGCTTGCTGGATACCCCGGCGCAGATCGTGGACATGCACTTCATGCTGCAGAAGGAGGTCGTGCAACGGTTGTGCGCGAAACCCGGAACCAGCGCCTGGGGACGGCTTTCCATTGCAGCGCAGGTTCGCGCCACCCCGTCGGTATTGATCGATGTCCCGCCGGGCTGCTTCAATCCACCGCCGAAGGTGCAGTCTCAGGTGGTGCGCCTGGTTCCGCGGCAACCCGCGCCAGTACTTCCCGCCTCGCTGGATCGCCTCCTTCGTGTGGCATTTGCCGCCCGTCGCAAGACCCTGCGCAAAGCACTGCAGAATGACGTACCCCAGTCATTGTGGGAGCTGCTTGCCATCGACTCCGGCCTGCGCGCCGAAGTGCTGAGCGTGGAAGACTGGTTACGCCTTGCCGGCGCCGTCGACGCGCACCACACCCCTTAAGCTCTCTGGCGCTCCCCGACGGATGCGCCTGCTGAAAATCCCCGCTGACTGGCTATACTCGGCAGCACAATCCGCTGACCTTTGCCGGAGTTCACCGATGTACAAGCGACTGCTCTGCCTGCTCGGGAATGGCCCCGATGCCCACAAGGTTCTCGAAAGGGCCTGCGCGGCTCGCGACACCTTTGGTGCCGAACTCTTCCTGCTGCAGGTCGTCGAATTTCTGCCCGTCAGCGGAGCAGAAGACGCGATGCTCGCCACACCTTTGGTGCTTGCAGATGAGATGGAGGCGCAAGCCCGTAAATCCATGGAAGCCCACGCGCAGAAAGCGGGGGTGGACTCGGCGAACACCGAGGTCGTTCAGGGCGACTTTTTGCAGGAAACCAGCCGGTACGCCAAAGCCCATGAGATCGATCTCATCGTCACCGGAAAACATGAGCGGCATGGTTTCTCCGCCTGGTTCAATCACGCCGAAGACGATGTGCTGCATAGCAGTCCCTGCGACCTGCTGGCGGTCCACCTCGCCGACTAGTCACGGGACGGCCGCGCCGCCAAACCGATCAGTTCAAGGGTGCTGGAACCAGCCATCGTGGGTACGCGCGCTTTCAACGGCGCCAATGACGTCACGCAGCGTGTGTTCGACCCGTCTCCCCAGCGGGACAATCCCGAGTAGCACTTTCGGCGTGATGACGCCTGACGCGAGTTCGACTGGCTCATTCAACCGCCCGACAACCTCAGCCGGGTTGTTCAGATTGCGATCCAGCAATAGCACGAACGTCGCCCCGCTCCAGCGGGCCACCATACGCGCCTCGGGAAACGCCCCCTGCAAGCGCTCGGCGATGCTGGCGATCAGTTCATCCCCCTGGTCATGCCCCACGCGAAGATTGACCGCACCCAACTCGTCGATGTTGACCATGCACAACACCCCGCTTCCGCCTTCGGACTCCTGCCGAGCCAGCTCCTCCATGGCCGCGCTGCGATTGGGAAGCCGCGTCAGCGTGTCATGCCCGCTCATCCAGGCCAACCGATTCTCCGCAGCCCGCTGCGCAGTCACATCATGCGCCAGCAGCATCAGAACCGGCGGCTCCTCTTCACGCGAACAGGTCAGGCTCATGCGCACCGGGTAGGAGCTGCCGTCCTCGCGCGCAAAGGATGTATTCAAGCGCAGCTCGCGCTGTTCTCCTGCGCGTAACCGGGCCAGCTGAGGCTCGGTATTTCCACTATCCAGATCGGGTGCGAGGTGGAAAAGTGTCATCCGCCGGAGCTGCTGCAAGCTGTAACCCAGGTTTTCCTGCGCTCCCCGGTTGGCTTCTCGAACGTAGAGCGAGCGCGCGTCCAGAATCAGCACCTCTTCAGCCGTTTGTTCGAACAAACGCCCCAGTCGAGATTGCGCGGCGGCGATCTGGATCGCTTCGGTGAGATCTTCCATCAACACCAAGTAGCCACCGCTATCGTCGCTGAGGTCCTCCACCGTCAGCCCCACCGGGAAGGTCGTGGCATCCTTGCGCCAACCCACCACTTTCGGCAACGGCTCACCCCGTTGGGCCGACTGTCCACGATAATCCTGAAGCTTGATGTTGGGCTGGTTCAGAAACGGCACCGGCATCAGTTTGGTCAGCTCTTCTCCCTCGAGTTCACCCGGACCCCAGGCAAATTGTCGCTCGGCATTCCGGTTCGCCATCTGAATACGGCCGTGCTCGTCCGTCACCAGCACCCCGGTAGGCAGCACATCCAGAATGTGCTGCATCAAATCAAGCCGATACAGGGTGCTCTGGCGCGAAGCCTCGACTGCACTGGTATCGAAGAGCCCGACCAGCAAACTGCCATCCGCCCCCCAAGACCAGGCGACGGCGACCGCGCGGGTGGAGTTGTTGGCCCGCAACTCCCACCGCGTGGGCACTGGGTCCGCAGCCACCTCCGCACTGCGTTCCCACGGAAACGACGGCTTGTCCGATCCGCTTTCGTAAAGAGGAAGAACGTCGCGCAAATCACGCCCCCGCAGCTGCATGCGACTCCGCCCCAGCCAGTCTTTCATCATCGGATTCAGATGCCGCACCTGTCCGGCACGCGACACGGTGATGATGGCGCAGGGCGCCGCATCCAATGCGGCACGCAGCCGTGGTCGCAATGGCTCCCCCTCTGGCGGCAGCGGCGAAGTTGGCTCTGCCCAGCCCCGACTCTGTGTTGTCAGCGGCCGGCCCAATCGCCGGTACGCGCTCAGCATCAGCAGCATCCACAGGACCGCACCGCTTCCCAGTGCAATCGTGGCGCCACGTGCAGGAGCCACCCACCAGCGCACCATGGCCCCGCTCTGCTCCTGACGCAGTTCTGCGGGCGAGCCCAACAAACCGCTGCGGGCTAGGGGAAAGCGCTCCCAATCCACCAGCAGAAAACCGGCGCGATCGCGCACCTCAACCGCCCAGATCCGATGGCGGTCAGCAATCTTCGCCAAGGCCATGGGGTTCGTTGCCAGCGGGTCCAAGGCCGCAAGATCCGCCTCGGACGCAAGCCGACTGAAATGCTCCTTGCTGGTATATCCCAGCACCCCAAGGTACAAAACGACGAGACCCGGGATCAGTGCCAGCAGCAGGGCGAAGCGAGGCAGGATCACGCGCCCAGTTCCTCCAAATTTGTTTGCCAGACCGCAGTATGCCGCGCGGTTGCCGCGCGCGTGATGACAGGCGTTGAATTCAGCGGGAAGAGATGATGCTCGGTGGCGGCACGGTGAATGTCTGAACCACGACGTTAGCCCCTCCGACACTCAGACCCAATGCCCCCAGGAGCGGCTCCAACAACGTGTCGCCGACGCCGCGGATCACCGATGCCAGTACCGGCGTCAGGGTATTCAGGGCGTCACTGACTATCGGCATGACCAGATTATTGACCAGTGGCGACATCGACAGCGGCAACTCCACGCGAATTTGGAGACTTTGACTCAGACTGAGCAGCGCATCGGAAACGGCCTGGCTGAGGGGTGTCGAGACATTCCAGGTGTGCGCAGCGAGATTTTGCGGATCCGTCGGGTCAAACGGCCCGTAGAAAACACGCGGGCCATGCGTCCCGGCCGCCCCCAGCTCAACTTCACCGGACGCATATACGGCGACGTCACCGATCACTGGCAAGGTGAGCCACAGCAACGGCACGCTGTCATCAATGCGCAAGGTCGCCACTTGAGTTCGCGCGATCAGGGTTACGCGCTCTTCGGGATCATCGGCACTGGCGCAATGCGCATCGACCAGGGTGGCCTCGGCCTCGCCCACGACCAGTTCCAGTTGCAGATTGGCCAGCGGAAGTCCCACCGGCTGCACCCCGAGATTCAGACCGATCTGTGCTTGCTGATTTTGAGCTGATGTCACCAGCGTACCGGTCTCGTCACGCAATACCGGCCCTGCTGCGGTGGTCGGCGGCTGCAGCAGGCTGATGGTCGCACCGACCGCCGCCAAGCCGGGCACCTCCACATCCGGGGCGATGCTGAAGATGGGTTCGGCCTGAAAAACTGCTGCACGCACCAAATCAAACGTTTGGACGCGTACCCCTTGCGCGGTAGCCGGCACATCACTCGGCAGCCCAGCCATCTCTGCAAAGGGGACCGCGGTGGTCGGCGGCGCCGTTGCCGCAATCGCCGAAATCGCACCAGCCGCGGCCGCATCACCGGCATTGACTAGCGCATCCACAACAATTTGCAAAAAACTGGGAAGCGTAACGGGCTCCGCCATCAGCTCGGAAACCGTTGATACACCGGCCGCACCGGCCAAATCCACCAATTCGATCGAGCTATCGACGAGTGCTTGACCATCGGCAATGGTCAACCCCGGGTCCTCGCCCAGAATCCCACCGAGCACATCGTTGAGCATACCGCCCGCGACAGGGTTCAGATCGGCAACATAGGACCCCACAGAAAAAGTGACCATCGGCGCACGGGCCGCCTCAGCCGTGGCCGTAAGGCGCCCATCTGCCGAACGCGGCAGCAGGGGCATGATGACGCGCGGCAGGGGACGACTCAGTGTGACCGAGACCGCATGCGCGTTGGTCACGCTGGCGGTCGGGAGGAACTGACGCGATACCCCGTTGACGTACTCTTCACCCAGCTGCACCGCGCCCAACTGGTAAATGCTCTTTTCCCCACGCTCCAGACTGGCTGCAGCAGCAGCATTCGCCAGACTTTGCCGCTCGTCCGCATCGGCCGGGCTCACACACCCACCCGCAGCGGTGACGGTATCCAGCGCCACCAGCTCTGCCTGTTTACGTAAATCGGCTCTCGCGGTGTAAAGCTGGCCCAGTTCCAGCGCGAATCCGATGGCCATCAATAATGCCACCACGCTGATGGCCAGGAACAAGGCCGCAACACCGCGTTGATCCCGGCGAGAAGCCAGGCGCATTGGCCGCGGCAGAGTTTTCTGCGGCGTTCGGGGTTTAGCGCGCACCACCACTGGATATCGAACTCTTGTCGTGCAAAGTTTCCGGAATCTCGCGCCCGAAGCTCTGGATATGACGCTCCCAGATCAGTGTCGCCTGTTCACCACTGATGCCTTCGTCCGGCTTGGGCTTCTGCGCCTTCTGTAGTTCCAGCCAGCTGGCAGTCTGGGCTCCCAAGGGCTGCTTCTCTTCCGCAGCGGCAGCCACCTGCACTGATACGACCAATCCACAGGCGACTAGCGCCAATCCTGCGTGGCGCGGGAAATTCAGCAAGGATTTATCGGCTTTCATCGGCATTCTCCGGACCACTCGCGAGCAGTTCATCACCGCGACGTTTGATTTCGACCAGGACTTCGTTGAGATGTTGTTCATGACGTGCACGCTCCGCCGAGGTGAACCCATGAACCTGCAACAAGCGTTCCACAGCTTCCTTGTCGCCGCGAAGCGCTTCACAAAGCAGCAGATTTCCCACGATGCGGTGTTGCGTAGGGGCTAACTCATGCCCAGTGTACAGATGTCGACAGGCATCCTCGACTCGACCGGCCAGCAGCAGCGTGTAGCCCAGATCATTGCGAATGGCCGCGTCTGTTGGCCGTAACTTGGTCGCACGATTGAATTCCTGGATAGCCGCACGCAAATCTGTCGGGGCATCAAGCCGGCCCAGGCCATGCCAAGCTTGCCCGGCCTTGCCGGTCCGGGTGAGCTCGAGATAATCAGCACGGGCCGACTCGATCTCGCCCAGGCGGTAATAGGCCTCAGCCCGCAACAAACGCTGATCATCGTTCAGGTAGCCCTGCTGCCGCTGCAGCTCCTGAAGATGCGCCAGCGCGGCGTAGTTATGTCCTTCCGCGAGCATGTCGCGCACCAACTCGCCGTGCAGAACCCGTTGTTTTTCTGGTCGCGCCATATCCTCCACGTTGGAGGGCAACCCGGCGCAGCCAACGACCAGGGCACAAACAATCAGGGCGTGCCAACTACGCATGATCAGTTTCCACCCAATGCCGCCATGATGGACAAAAATGCCGGTCCGGCAACAAAAATCAGCAATGCGGGGAAGAAAAACAACACCATGACCACGGTCATCTTTCCCGCCAGCGCACTGACTTTCTCCCGCAGCGTCAGTTCTCGGCGCTTTTCCACCAGTTCCAGCGCATCCATCAAGGGCGCACGCAGCTCGCCGCCATAACGGTCGACCTGTTGCAGTACAGACAACACACTACTGAGCTCTGTCACTTCCAGCACGCGCGAAGTATTGCGGATGACCTCCGAAACATCGGCTCCGGTTTCCAGTTGTCGCAGCACGACCCCCAACTCCTTGGCCGTATGCGGCAGCACCAGATCCCCTTCGTGAGTCAACGTCGCCAACGCTTGACGCAGCGACAGGCCGGCATCAAACAACAATGCCAGCAGATGAATCAGCATCGGGACTTCCGACCGTAAATGAGCCTGTCGGGTCCGCGCTTTTGACCGCAACCACCAGCGTGGTGCCAGCATGCCGACCACAACCAGGGCCAGGCCATAGAGCATGGCTTTGCCGCCTGCCTCTTCACCCAGGCTGCCCAGTGCAAACTGCACCACCGCCAAACCTAATGCGCCCAGGGGCAGCAGTACTTGGACGACAAAATAGGGAAGTCGCTCCGTCGGGGTGCGTAACCCCGCCTGGTGCAGCAAGCGTTCGGTTTCGCCCTTCTCATCGAACATGGCGTCGATCTGCTGCCCATGGCGGGCCAAACGCCCCCATACGGCCGCCCGACCCGACTCACGTTCACCGCCGGCTTGGTATGAGCGGAAACGCTGCTGGAGACTCTCCGCCTGAGCCTGACGGCTCAGGAGCAGGACGACCAGCACCAACGCCACCACCAGCAGCACTACGGCAGCCGAAGCCAGCAAAGCGGTCATCCGACTTCCTTCCCGGCACCATTCACCATGCGCCAGATCACGGCCACCCCAATCACCTGCAGGATCACCGCCGCCATGAGCAGCGTACGACCACTGCTGTCGCTCCACATTTCCTGGTAGTAGCTAGGGTTCTGCGACAGGATATAGAGCATCATTCCCATCGGCACGATCGCCAGCACGACGGCGGAGAATCGGGTTTCTGCGGTCAACGCACGCATTTCCCGCCGGGCTGCGTCCTGCTGATGAATGGCTGCGACCAGGCTTTTGAAAATGCGTTTGAGGCTGCCGCCAAAACGGCGATTGATCTGCGTAGCCAGCGCCATCACCTGCAGCTCCCGCATGCCGGATAGCCCGGCTACTTCCGTGAGCGTCTCCTCGATGGGCGCCCCCAGGCGGACCTGGCGTGACACCCGTTCAAAAATTTCCGAAAGCGGCTCCGGGCACTCCTCAGTCGCCGCGGCCAAGGCCTCCTCCAGTGAGTTACCTGCGTTGAGGATGCGCATCATGTGTTCAAGAAAACCCGGGAGCTGCTCGCGCATCTTGTTCTGCCGGGTCATCTCGCGCGCCAGTGCCCACAAGGCGACAGCGACCAGATAGATCACCAGCCCCAGCATGGCCATGGTGAGACCGAACACGACGCCGAGCACGACGATACCGCCCAAGGAGATCGCAGACACCGGACCGAACCAGCCCGGTAGGTGTTCAAGGTCAATTCCGGCGCGAATCACGAAGCCCTGAATCAGCACCATCAGGGCGTCTTCTTGTCGCGCCCGCCCGCGTCCCTCGACACGAGCACCACCCAGACGCTGATCGACATAAAAACTCTGGTTCTGCTCTTCCTGACGCAGGCGCCACATCAACAGAACCGCAACGGCGAGCAGCAGAAAAGCCAGGGTCGCGAGCACCATAATCAACATGCGCGCAAATCTTCGTGCCGGCCCGTCTCGGCATTGAAGGCGAACAGTTCCTCCAGCACCAGGTGGTCGTTGTCCAGACGAATGGCGCTGACTCCCGACACACGCCGCGTGCCGTTTGGCAAGCGCTGCAACTGCACCAGCATCTGCACCGCGCTAGCGATTTGGCGGTGCAAGTTTCGGGTATCACCACTGTAACCGGCGAAACCGGCCAGCAATTCGATCCGATGGATGGCGTCCCGCGAGGAGTTCGCGTGCAGTGTCGTCATCGAACCTTCGTGCCCAGTATTCATCGCCTGCAACATGTCCAGCACTTCGTCTGAACGCACCTCACCCAGAACGATGCGGTCTGGGCGCATACGCAACGCATTGCGAACCAAGTCCCGTGCGGTGATTTCGCCCTCGCCCTCGAGATTCGGAGGCCGGGTTTCCAGCCGCACCACATGCGGGTGCTCCAATCGCAGTTCCGCGGCATCCTCAATGGTTATCAAGCGTTCCGCGGGGTTGATCCAGCGTGACAGCATATTGAGCACCGTGGTCTTGCCCGTTCCGGTGCCACCTACCACGATCATGCTGGTCCGCCGGGCCACCGCGTCCTGCAGAAAATCCGCCAGCCCACGGCTGAGCGACCCCATCCGGATCAAGTCATCGACCGTCAGCGGCTGCGCGCGGAATTTGCGAATGGAAATGCTGGGTCCATCCAGAGCGATCGGCGGGATGACCGCGTTGACGCGGCTGCCGTCGGGCAACCGGGCGTCCACCATTGGTGTGCTCTCGTCGATTCGACGACCAATCGGCGCCAGAATCCGTCGAATAATGCGTAAAACGTGGTCGTCGTTGACGAAACGGGCCGAGGCCTCTTCCAGCTTGCCGCGACGCTCCACAAAAACCCGGTGCGGGCCGTTGACCACCACGTCGTCGACGCTGGGGTCGTCAATGAGTTCCTGGAGCGGCCCGAAACCCACCAGTTCGTGATACACGTCATCCGCGAGTTGGCGGATTTCAGTCGAGTTGACAGCCAAACGCTCCCGCGCGACCACACCCTGAATTTCACTGCCGATCCACTGCCGCAGGCGGGATTCCGTCCATTCGTCAATGGACAACCCTTCCGCTTCGAGTCTCGCGATCAACGCCCGGTGCAAGCGCGCCTTGTGCTCGAGATACTGGCGGGAGCTGGGGCCGCCAGCGGCACCCTTGCCGGGAGCTGTGATGATTTCCGCCATGGCCTTATCCGCCGGTCAGGCGATCCCACAGCCCGGAAGACGACGCCGGCTCGGTCGGCTTGCGGCCGGCATGTAGCCGGCTGGCCAGGTGCATCAGGGTTTTTGCGGTGGCATCACGCGGGGCGACATGGAACAGCGGCTCCCCGCGATTGACAGCCTTGGCGCGCGCCTGGGGACTACCCCGCAAATCCGCCCACAGCGGCAACTCCAGCAGGCGAGCCAAATTGCCCGCATCCAGCGCCTGCACGCCTCGGGCGGAATCGCAGATCAGACCCAGCTGCCCGAGAGAGACATCTTCCTGACGCAAAACCTGCAGAAAGGCCCGGGTTGATCGGCTGTTGACGATTCCGCCATCGCTGACAAACGCCGCGTGGGTGGCCGACTCCAACAAGTACCGCGAGATGCCAATGGGCCAGTGCGGCCCCGCTACCACCACAATGTGCCGAAAGTGCTCCCGCAAAACCGGCAGCAAGGCGCCCAATTCGACCTCGCCCAACGGAGCGGGCCCGACCTGATCCTCCGGGACCGAAAGCAGATACAACCCTTCGCTGCCATGGCGCGCGAATGCACTGTCGATCAGGCTGGCATCGCAGCGATAGGTATCGTTGACAGCGTCCAGAATGGAATAGCTCTGGTTCAAGTCCAGGTGTACCAGTGATGCCCCACAGGGCAGTCCCAGGTCCATCAGCAGTACGCGTTCGCCCGCATGGACACGCTGCAGCAAAGCAAGTGCCAGGTGCACCCCGCAAAAACTCAGATCGCCATTTCCCCCGGGGCCCAACAACACCGTCAGATCGGCATTGCGACTGAGCGCCCCGACACCGGTTTCATTCCCACGCGGTTGCGCCATGCGGGACCGCAACAGCGCATCCATTCGTTGCCGAATTTCACCATCGTCGCGCCCCATGATGAAAATATCGCTGGCGCCTGCCCGCACCAGCGTAATCGCGGTATCGCCCAGGCTGTCCATGGAAACGGCCGCGACCAGACTCGAGGTCGCCTCGGCGACATCCCGCACCAGCGTCGGATTGGGCTCAACCAGAATCGCATCGGGGGTTTCCAGCCGGGCCAACTGGGCCAGAACCGGGTCATCCGGGTCGTCCGGGCGCAACCAGTGCAACTCGCAGTCGTCACCCAGTACGTCCGCCAACCAGCTTGAATACAGCGGGTCTGAAGCGATCAATGCAATTCCGAGCATGTTCAGAGGTGCTCCTTAGCGACTCAGGCCGGCATCAAAGCGACCTTTCTCTTCGAACAGCAACTCGCCAAAACCCGGGTCATATTGATCGTACTCTTCGCCCGGCAACGCAGGTTTTTCGGCACCGGCAGGAATCGCGCTGACCAGGTGCGGGGTGACCACCATGACCAGTTCGCGCTCTTCCTTGTCATAGCGGCTTGAGCGGAAGAACGCGCCCAGAATCGGGATGTCCCCGATAAAAGGAACTTTGTCGACGTTCGCCATCATGCTCCGACTGACCAGCCCGCTGACAACAAAGCTCTCACCGTCACCGAGTTCAACCACCGTGTCGGTGCGCCGTACGGCCAGAGCCGGGACCGAGGTCCCACCGATACTGACGCCGGCCGTAAAGTCCAGTTCGCTCACCTCAGGGGCAACCCGCAGGCTGATGCGATCACGCGACAGCACGGTGGGTGTCAAGGACAGCCGTACACCGAACTCCTTGTACTCGATTGTGACGGCACCATTGCTGCCGCCCTGACTGATCGGAACCGGAAACTCTCCGCCGGCCAGGAAACTGGCGGTTTGGCCACTGCTGGCGACCAGAGACGGCTCTGCCAACGTCCGCACCAGCCCCTGGTTCTCCAGCAACGACAGGAAGCCCAGCACGTCGCGACTGGCATTACCCAGGACGATGTTGAACGCATTCTTCAGCGGCAAAAAGCCGGAATCGCTGCCAAATACCACCGGTTCCGTGAACGGAGCCTCGCCATTGGGGGGAGCGCCCAGAGTCGCGCTGCTCAGGGTCCCGGGGCGGGTCACTGCCACCGAACCATCAATGCGGTTCAACAACAGGTTGAAGCCAAATTCCTTCAGCGTGCTGCGAGAAATTTCGGCAATCCGAATTTCCGTCAACACCTGCCCTGGCAACGCTACGTAGCTTGTGTCGACGGCGTTTTCACCCGCCATGCTACGAGCCCGCGCATGAGAACGCAGGTTGCTCAATCGGCCATCGAGACGTTCGGGTGTCACCCGCACCGAAGCAACATCCTCGTCACTTTCCGAAGGCGAGAGTGGATCTGTGACCGCGGTCACCACCAGCTTGTAGGTGGCGGTCTCCGCACTGTTTGCGTACCAGATCAGCAGCGACGTCACACCCTGCTTTTTACCGGTGATCAACAGTTCCTTGCGGCTGATGACCGCGACATCGGCGATGTCTGTCTGCCCCACCGCAATCCGCTGAACGTTGGACTGCTGGAGCAGGCGGTGAGTCCCCTCCTCCACCGTCAGCACTCCGCCACGGCTTGACCCACCGGAGTTTGCCTGTGCGTTTGCGACCGCTATGGAAACAAGCAGTGCCAGGACGGCAGAAATTTTTGCCAACAGTTTCATCGTGCTCGCTCCTGTGTCTTGTCACCGCCACGGAACACGTCCACGGTGTACGTCCGCTGCACGGGCTGCGCACGTGGTGTCGGCGTCGGTTTTTTGATATGCGCGAGCTCTTCCAACGTAACCGGCAACGCGGGATCTAACGTCGGCGTCGGTGCTATTTCGGGCAACGTTGACTCTTCTTTGGCAAGGTCAACTTCTTGACGGATTAGTGCGAGCCGGATATCGCCCACGCTGGCCCCGAGCATGACCCGCGTCACTTCTTTTTCGGGCACAGCGACCACTGCGGTTCGCAAGCGACCTCGCTGTGCATTTCGCGGCCCCTGATCATCGATCCCCTCCGGTCTCTCGATGATTCGCTCTTCATAGGCCAAGACCAGAACATCGCGCAGCAACACACGCGACTGCTGCCGTTGCTCTTGATCGCGCATGTACAGCAGCAGATCCACGCGATCCGCCGGGCGCACAAACCCGCCCACCGCGACCACATCAGACACTTCCAGCGAAATCGCCCGGTGTCCTTCGGGTATCAATCGCGCCAGGATGTTGGAATCTTTGAAGTATCGCGGCGTCACCGGTGCGCCCGCATCGATATCCAGCAACGGCACCCGGCCTACGACATCCTCAACGGCTGTGTAGTAGCTCTCAGGCACCACGGGGATGGGCTTGACCGCGACGGACTCGGGAGGGACCGGCTTGTTGGCTTGCAAGGGTTTCAAGGCCACAACCGCCAGTGCACGGGATTCAACTTCCGGAACGGTGGCCATCGCAGCTTCCACCGCCTCTCGCTTAGCCGTCTCGGTGGCTTGCAAGGTAGCCCGCCAAGCCAGGCCTCCCAGCACTACGGCCAGCAGAACGGCGACGAGCGCTGCAATTTTCAGGCTGGAACCACTCACAACCACCTCACCATTAACACGTTTGTGGACATATTCTCCCCTACCTGCGCCGGCCGACACCGTCGCATGAAGTCGCCACGAATCTTAAAGCCGCACGATACCATCGTGCGACACCGGATGATCGCTGCGTTCCGGGCGCCGCCGGCTTAGGACTCGCCCACGACCACCGTCGCCGAGGTAATGAGGCTGTCGGGTAACGGTGGAAAACTGCCCACGAAAGGTAGATTCATGGCGGGGAACAGATCTTGAAGATCAAACACCATACGCACAGCCACCAGACTGCCGGCGGCACTCACCGGGAAGGTCACCTCCACGGCCTCGCCATTGGCACCCAGCACTCGAGCGCGTTGCGAATCCGGCAACCAACTCAACGATGCCACGGCGCCCGCTTGAACACGCGTGCGTACGGCTTCCTGGTAACCCCCTCCAGCAACTGCAGGGCTGACATTCACAGCTGTCGCGGCCGCCTGTTGGGCGGCATAGGTAATCGACTCCTGCAGCACGAACACATAGGAGTACGCAACGACGCCATAAAGCATCGCAAACAACAGCGGGAAAATCAGCGCAAACTCGAGCGCCGTCGCACCCGACTGGCGAGACGAAGAACGCATCACCGTGCGCATGATCGCTGTCGATCAGCCACCCGTTATGGAGGTGTTGGCTTCGTCAAACTTGTCGCCCACCGAACCACCCAGCGTGCTCACCGCGGTGTACACCGCAACGGCGATCAGGGCTGCGATCAGCGCGTATTCAATGACGGTCGCGCCACCTTGCTTCTTGGCTGCGACAACGGGTTTTTTCAGATTTCTTTTAACGTTCATGTGTTCTTACTCCTGGGAACATATCGCACTGGCACCGCCCAGCACATGGCCATACTCCCGGCGGCGGCGTCAAGAATATGTCAATGCAGAATACTGCATCATCATCCGCAATCTGCCAGAGTGCAAATCCCGTCAACCCTACTGTTGAGTTTGCGAAATTTTCTGGTGCGCACACGACTTCATTCCCGAAGCATCCCATGAGTGTCTTTGTTATCGGCGATTTGCAAGGATGTTGCCATGACTTCCGCCAGCTGATTGCTGCATTACCCTGGAAACCGGGGGACGAGTTGTGGCTGTGTGGCGACCTCATCAATCGTGGCCCGGATTCGCTGGGCACGCTTCGGTATTTGCGTGACTTTGATCGACCGTTGCGCTGCGTCCTCGGCAACCATGATCTCGCGGTGATGGCCCACGTCAGCGGTGAGGTGGGTAAGCGTGGCCGCACCGCACACGAACTGCTGGAAGCCCCGGATGGTCCGGAGCTTCTACGCTGGCTGCGTTCCCAGTCCCTATTGGTGGAACGGGAAGACCTGGTCATGGTGCACGCAGGCCTCCCCCCTCAATGGACGCTTGAGGATGCTCGTCGCGAGGCCCGGCGGGTGGAGCACCGGCTGCACGACCCCTCTCATTTGCCGGGTCTGTTTCGGCAGATGTATGGCGACATGCCCAATCTATGGCGCGCCGAACTGCATGGAATGGAACGCACCCGCTTTGCGATCAACGCGTTCACCCGTATGCGGTTCCTGAACGCGGACGGCAGCCTGGATTTCGCAAACAAGGGCTCACCCGTGCGCGCGCCCGCCGGATTGGTGCCCTGGTACGCCCATCCGGAGCGCAGGACGCGCGGGCTGAACATTGCCTTTGGTCATTGGTCCACGCTGGGGCAGGCCCATTTGGCACCGCACAACGTGTGGGGATTGGATTCCGGCTGTGTGTGGGGTGGGAAACTTACCGCCTTGCAGTGGCCGGAACGGCGTCTCTTTCATCAACACTGCCCACGCCACCAGTTGCCGGGAGACTAAAAACCAGCGCACCCCTCGCGGTTCCCCACCGGGGTGCTTTGCATAAAAAAAGGGCTGATGAAACATCAGCCCTTGTGGATGGCGCTAAACCAACATCAGTTGGCAGGTTTCACCTGCGGTGCACGATCCGCATAGTGCTTGTGCTTGACCAGGAAGCGGGCCAAAGCCGGGATTCCGAAAATGGCCCCGAACATGTTCGCGGTGAACATGAAGACCAGCAGAATTCCCATGTCGGCCTGGAATTGCAGGTCGGACATCAACCATGTGGAAACGGATCCACCCAACGCAATCCCGGTAAAGATCACCGCTTTGCCGGTTCGCTGCAGGGTCTCGTAGAACGACTCCTCCAGCGATTTACCCTTGCCCAGGCCGTCCAACATCGTGGAGTAGATGTAGATGCCGTAATCCACACCGATACCCACAGCGAGTGCGACAACGGGCAAGGTCGCCACCTTCAAGCCGATTCCCATGATGGCCATAACGGCATAAGCCATTGAGGACACCAGCGAAAGTGGCAGCACTACCACGAGCACCCCGCACACGCTGCGGAACGACAGGAACATGAACAGGACGATCACCACGTAAACCCAGCCAACGACCTGCAGCTCCTGCTCTTTCACGACCTCGTTGGTAGCGGCCATAACACCGACGTTCCCGGTGGCCAGCGCAAAATTGACTTTGGCCGCGTCCTCTTTATTGAAGCGTTTGACCTCGGACACAATTCGCTTGATGGTTTCCGCACGGTGATCTTCAGTAAAGATCAGCACCGCCATCGCCGAGCAGTCCGGGTTTAGCAAACCCGAAGATGTCGGAATCGGCGTAATAGCCTGAACCATCACATATTTGTTCCGCGGAAGCACCGCCAATCGCGGCGTCCCCTCGTTGAACTGACCGTTCACGATTTTCGCCACCTGCGGTAGCGATATTGTGGAACTCACACCGGGCGTATTTTCCATGCGCCAGGCAAACCGGTCGATCTCCTCCATCACCGGATAGCGGATACAGCTTTCCGGTGGTGCCTCGGCGATCACCTTGATGATGTCCACGCCAATGGCGAAATTGTTGACGATCGCGCGGGAATCCTGGTTGTACCGGGAATCGGGGCGCAGCTCGGGAACCCCTTCTTGCGAGTCACCAACCTGCAGATCGCGATACTCATACAAGGAGAAGCCGAGCGTAATTGATGAAACAACGATGACAATCAGGGCAGGAACAGGCCGCGTGACTTTGGCCAGCACCTTCCACAATCCATTGCCCATTTGCTCGCGACGCAGCTGCTTCTCACGGAAGCTCTCGACATCCTTGATGCGAATATAGGTCAACCAGATCGGCGCCAACACCTTGTTGGTTACGATGATGGCAAGCATGCCGAATGCCGCGTTGATCGACATTTCGCGAATGATGTCGATCGGGATCAGATAGATCGTGGCAAAACCCGCCACGTCGGTTATCAATGCCGTAGTACCCGGAATCGCCAAGCGGCGGAACGTTTCGAGCGAAGCCTCAAAGGGCTCTGCTCCCTGGTCCACTTCACCCACCCACGCATTGACGTACTGGACCCCGTGACTGGTCGACACAGAAAGCACCAGGAACGGGATCAGGATGGCAAACGGATCCAACCCATAACCCGCCGTCGTGAGCAAACCGAACTCCCAGACCACGGCCACAAGAGAACAGACCAGCACAACCATGGACAGCTTGAACGAGCCGGTATACAGCCAGAGCAAAGCTGCGGTCATGAGCAATGCGATGAGGAAGAAGAACACCACTTCGGCAGCAGCATCTGTGACATCACCAATCACTTTGGCGAAGCCGACAATGTGCACCTTGATGTGATCCGTTTCGAAGCGCTCGCGAATCTTCTCCAGGTTCTTCGCGACCTCCCGATAATCCAGCTTCTCACCGGAAACAGGGTCCACTTCGAGCAATTCACCAAACACCATGGCGCCGGTTTGCTCGGTGGTCACATACCGACCGATGATGCCGGCCTTGCCGACATTGGCCCGTACCAGACGGAACATCTCTTCCGTTGGGGCGTACTCCGCGGGAATGACGTTCCCCCCGGCAAACCCACCTTCCACCACTTCGGTGAAGCGCACGTCGGGCGTAAACAGCGAACTGACCCGTGATCGATCGATCCCTGGCAGGAAGAAGACCTCATCCGTGACCGCTTTCAAGGTCGACAGGAATTCCTCGTTGTAGATGTCGCCATCTTCCTGAATCAGGGCAACAAGCACGGTGTTCCCGCCACCGAAGTCCTGCTGATACTTCTTCAGCGTCTTCATGTACGGGTGTTCAAGCGGGATGGACTTGTCAAACCCGGCATCAACCCGCGTCTGCGACGCCATCCAACCAAAATAGACCGTCAGGCCCGCCAAGATCGCGAGCATCAACATCCGCTTGCCGTAAACAATCGGTTCTACGACAGCGAGGATGCGGTCCGTCCAAGTCCTCTTTTGTTCAGTTGCCATGTGCCTGCTGTCTCTTAGTATTTGATGAGTTGGGCGCCGGCATTACCGACTACCACCAAGGCGGGTTTTTCCGGAGCAACCCCTGCGAGCGTGATGCCCTGAGGGTTGGGCAGCAACTTCACGGACGACAACCCGTCTTGGGTGACGATGATCTTGCCGTTGATTCCTACCATCACCGCCTCGCCATTGGCCAGCTGGGCTGCACCAATCAGGGAGTCTTGCAAGCCGGTATCCAGGCGTTGCCATTCACCTTCACTTGGCGAAGCGGTAAAGAACGCATTCCCCCGCAGACCGCAGATCAACACACCTTCTGGCCCGACAGCCGCGGCCGCGAACATCGAACTCTCGTAGGGAGACTCGAGCGACTCCCAGGTTTCACCCTGGTCTTTTGAAACCGCCAATGTGCCTTGCTCACCGGTGATGAACAGGTCGCCGTTGTTCAACTGAATGATCGAGTTGAAATGCCAGCCGTCCTCCCGGATCGGCGTGTCGAAATCTTCCCAGGTCTCGCCACCGTTGTTGGTGCGATACATCTTGCTGTATGCACCAACTGCCCATGCGTCCTTGGTGTTGAGCATGAGCACGTCGAGAAACGGTTCGTCAGAGTCCTGCTCGGGATCTTCACCCGGCTCGAAGTTCTGCAGCACCCAGCTGCGCCCACCGTCCCGGGTCCGCAGGATCGTCCCGTCATGCCCTACCGCCATGCCGTTGTTCTCATCAGCGAAGTCGACGGCGGTGAGATAAGCCCGGACCGGCGTGGGGGCCTGCACCCAGGTCTCCCCGTCCAGGGACACCACCACATGTCCGCGCTCTCCAACCGCGACCAGGCGTTTTCCGGTGTCCACAACATCCAGCAACACCGATTCAGCAGCCATCGGCATGATCTCTGCCGGTTGCGGGGCGATCTTGTCACTGATACCCACCGCGGAAGCGGTAACCGGTAACAGGGCGGCCAGCAGGGCAGCTCCCTTCCTATTCATGTCATTCCCCCAGAAAACCCGTGGTAGTCGGGCGCAACGGCCCGGCTAGTCTCATTAAAACTCGTAGCGCAGCGTGAAAGCCAAGGTATCACGGTCACGTCGGGCGTTGTTCTTGCCTTCTTCGTAGGTATAGCGCAGTTCGGTAAACCACTTCGACAGGTAGTCAAAGCGCAACCCGAACAGGCCGGTGATGTTGCCTTCCTGGAAGTTCTGCCCCAGACCAGGCGCAACGCCTTGGATGTCGTAAAACACACCAATTAGTGGCTCGAAGTTGACCCCCAACATGAAATCTTGGTACCGGATCAGACTGATGAAGCGCAGGCCGTAGGCCAACTCGTCACCAAAATTACTCGGATCCTGTGTCGTGGGGTTTTGCCGGCAAGGTTCGGCCTCATAAGCACCGTACACGTCGGAATTGTAGACCTGGCGAGCACATTCCTCATCACCATTCCCAGCAGACACCAGCGTTGCCGAGTCCGCAACCGAGCTCGTCGTGCCATCGGCACCAGTGGACGCATGGGTGTTGGTTTCCGCGCCCTGGAACTGCAATTTGTCCAGGCTGGGGAAATCCAGTACGTGGGTCAGACCAAACTCACCCACCACCACGATTTGCGAGGCCTTCAGGGGGTTATCACCACCAATGGTCTTGAGCAAGGTGGTGGTCAACTGCCCCAGCGGCAGGCGTTCGTATCCGCGAATGTAATAGCCACCGCCCTGAGAGGAATCGTAGGGGCGGTCCCGGTAAATGGTGTTCACGTAGTCGGGTACCGCCACGCGACGCCCCGGCAACACAATCTGCTCGCGTCCTGCGGATTCGAGTATGGGCGTCAGAGCGTCCTGCAGACCAGCGAGTATCCCGGGGTCGATATTTCCCACGCTGCCCGTCAAATCCACATCGGTCAGGTTAATGTTGTTGTCTGGGAAAGCCGGTTGCAGCGCAGCGAAAACAAGGTCCACCGATTGAATTTGAATCGGCATGTTGGGGCGGAAGCTGTACTCACCCGACCAAGCCCAGTCACCCACAGTGGTGTTGAAACTCACGCCGTACATCTGAATGTCTTCAGCGTATTCCTGGAAGAGTTGCGCGGTATCGACGGGCAATGGTTCCCCGGCAAGGCGCAGCGTACCCTTGTCACCCAGACCGGCTCCACAGTTGACGGCCAGCTCCAAAACGTTTGTCGCAGCCCCCGCGCAGTTCGGCTGGGCCGCGATGAAGCTCGCGGAGGGAATACGGTTGTGGTAATTCGCAAAGTAGAATCCGAACTCGGTTCCGTTGTTCAGATTTTCGGCGAAATACTTCAGCGCCACCCCGTACTGTCCAGTGTCCTTCGGTTCGCGATCTTCAATGCGGTAGATCGTGCGGCTGCCGGCGGAACCCAGAGCAAAGGGGTCTTCACTGTTATCCTGTGAGGAGTAAATTCCATACGGATCTTCAGGCGCCTTACCGAAGGACAGCATGGCGTAGTAGCCATCGTCGTCACTGCCACCGAAAACATCAGACGTAGAGTAGAAGGTTCCGGGAGCATCGATGAGCACCGGCCGCCATTCGAATTGATAAAACGCTTCGAGTGACATGTTCAACGTGAGGTCGATACCCAGCACGACCATGCCCACAGGCTGAAACAACTCAGCCAGGTCGAACCCCGGGATCCGGGTCAAGCGCTGATCCGGCGGATTCACAGTATTGATGGAGTTCAATGGCAGCGCGGTCGACTCACCCCAGTTCAGGCCGAGGCGACCTAACCTGATCGACAGCTCGCGATCACCGATCGGCACGAAGGTCGACAGCATCAAATCCTGCAGAATGAAATCGGTACCAAAGTCCTTTTCCACATTGCTTGGGAGTTGCTGCGAACGCGGCTGAAAGGTGGTGTCCCAACGGGTTTCGTCGAAATCCACCAGGGTTTCATTGAAGAACCAGATGCCTCGAGCGAATAGGTTGAAACCTTTCCAGGAAAGGTTGAGTTTGGTATTGAGCTTCGCCGCTGCCGACACAATGTCGTACTGGTCGAAGTTCATGTTCCCGTTGTCGCCGTTGATGTTGTAGCTGCCTGGGGCCTCCACGTAGGCACGGTTCAGATCCGGGTTTTGGGTGCCGTTACAGGTTCGCCCGACATCCGAGCCCTGAGCCCCGGTGTAGGTGGGAGAGCCATCACCAAACCCGTTGTTGGTCGTCCAGTCCGTGCGGGTACACAGCCCCGGCTGCAGGTTCAGTTTGCCGATGAGGTCTTCATCCTGCTTTTCCATACGCATGGTTGCACCCAGCGTGAAAAAGCTGATGACCGAGCCATAGGCATCACCAATCTGAAATTCCAGCGCCTGTGCAGGCATCGACAGGCCGCACACCAGCGCGGCAGCGCTCAGACGTATCACGGATTCTTTCACCGTCATCTCCCCAATTTCGGTTCATCGCTTATCTGTATTTTGGCGCCGGTTTGGAACGCGGCACCACATTTTCAGCGCGATTCTTGCAAAGGCGCCGAATTACGGCAACCGGTGTACTGACTATTTACGCCAAATCATGGCCGCCATCCTGCCCGTGACACCGTCTCGTCGGTAGCTGAAAAACCGATCGGATTGGCAGCAGGTACATGCGACCTCGCACGTCACCTGAGCCCCAGAATCGGCCAGTTGCATGCCCGCAATTGCCGGCAGATTCGCCATGTAGCGGGCGTTGGCCTCCCGAATTGGCTTTCTGTTCGGCGCCGGAACAAACCACTGTTCGCATCGCTCATCACGCTCCATGAAGGCGGCTCGAACCTCGTGGCCCACCTCGAAACAACAGGGTCCAATGCCCGGCCCAATCCACGCCAGAATATTTCTTCCAGCGGGCAGCAAGGCTCGCAACTCGCGCACCATTTTGCCAATGATCCCTGCGTACACACCACGCCAACCGGCGTGGACTGCAGCCACGATACGTCCCTTTTCATCACATAGCAGGACTGGCAAACAGTCCGCAGTCAGGATCGCCAGCGGCAGCTGTTCCGTCGTCGTCAGGTGGCCATCCGCACGGATCGACAAGAACGCATCACCGGGGAATCGTTGCTGCTCGAGAATGTCAGCACCGTGCACCTGGTGCAGATATCTCGGCGCATGAACCAGCCTTGCGGAACCCTGTAAATTTCGCCGATTCACCAGCACATGGGGTGGAGCGTCACCGCAAAGCGCCCCCAGATTGGCGCTATCCCATGGCACGGCGCTTACTCCACCCGTGCGTACCGACATGAGCGCCCCGACATTGTCGGGGATGACCCAGTCGGGCCGGTAAAAACTATCCGCCGCGCAGGTCATTGATCAGAGACTGCATGTCTGCCGGCAGCGGCGCCACGAACTCCAAAGGATCACCCGTCCGTGGATGGGCCAGCGCCAGCCGCGTTGCATGCAGAGCCTGGCGATGCAATATGCGACCGTAGGGGTCGCCCCGCCGCCCGTATACCGGATCCCCAACCAGCGGTAGCTTGCGATGTTTCATGTGCACCCGAATCTGGTGCGTGCGACCGGTTTCCAGCTTCACCCGTAACAAGGTGTGCTTCGCAAATCGCTCCTCCACGCGAAAGTGCGTCACCGCCTGACGACCGCCCTGGCCAATCTGGTACCGACGACGATCACGCGGATCCCGGGTAATGGGCTCATCGATGGTGCCACCAGCGATGACCTCACCCCACACCAGCGCCAGATACTCACGCTCAATTTCGCGTTCGGCCAGAGCCCGCACCAACGCGGTGTGAGCGGCGAGGTTTCCCGCTACCACCAGCAAACCCGATGTCAGCTTGTCCAGCCGATGCACGATGCCGGCGCGCGGCACCGCGGCTAGCTCACGCCGGTGATGCAGCAGCGCGTTTTGCAGGGTGCCCTGGGCCTGTCCCGCCCCTGGGTGCACAGTCAACCCCGCGGGCTTGTTGATGACCAACAGGTCCGCATCTTCGAAGACGATGTTCAGCGGGATGGGCTCCGCCTCCACCTCGGTTTCGGCATCCGCTTCATCCGGAATCGACAACCGAACCTGCTGCCCGTACTCCAGCCCTGCGCGCGGGCTGGTCTGCGGCGTGCCATCCACCAATACCCTGCCCTCGCGTATCCAGGCCTGGATACGCGTCCGGCTGTAGGCGTTCAGCGCTGCAGCGAGCCAGGCATCGAGTCGCTGACCCGCCGCCCCCTCAGGGACACTAACTGCGAATTCTGACAACGGCTTCTCTATACTGTGTGATTGATCTTTCAACGAGTGTCCGGCGTGCTAATCAGGCTGGTTTTCATCATTATGGCCGCGTTCGTCCTGCATGGCTGTGCAAGTGACGGCGGCGAGCTTCCTTCGCCCAACCCCTTCAAGCCTGACGCGAATGATCGGCGCATTGCACGCGCTGACGCTCAGCAGCTGTACAAGGCGGGGCGCAAGGCGCTGGACTCCGGAGATTACGCCAACGCCCTGTCGTTCTACGCACGTCTCGACGCCAATTATCCCTTCACGCCGGAAGCCACCCAAGCGCAGCTGGAAAGTATCTACGCGCGCTTTCGCAGTTTCGAAACCGATGCCGCGTCATCCGCGGCAGACCGATTTCTACGCGCCCACCCCCGACATCCGAATGTCGACTACGTGCTGTACCTGCGCGGTCTGATTCATTACGAAACCACGGCGACGGACATCCTCGACCTGCTGGACATCGAGTCCACCGGACGCGACCCGGTCGATGCGCGGCGCTCTTTCGAAGAATTTGCCCGACTGTTGCAAACCTACCCAGAGAGCAGATATGCGCCCGACGCCCGCGCCCGCATGGTGTGGTTGCGCGAGCGCATCGCCAAGCACTACTACTCGATCGCCGACTATTACCGGCGTCGTGGCGCATGGGTCGCCGCCATTCGGCGAGGCGAGGAAGTGCTGAACGAATTCCGCGATACCCAGGTCGCACTCGACACCCTGAAACTGCTGGAAGAAAGCTACCGGGAACTGGGCCTGAACGAACAGGCCGCCACCATGCGCAAATTGGTCGCTGCCAACAATTTCCGGCCACGCCCCAAAGACCCCGCACCGGCACCGAAGATCGACGCCAAACCGCCGGCCATGGCCCCTGCAGAGCCGCAGAAACCCGGGACTGCTCCCGCGGAACCGCCGGCCCCTACGCCTACCGCCACTCCGAAACGGCCGCCGCGCGCACCGATGGTCATCCCGTCGATGGAGCCGATTCCTTACAAGTGAGCCGCTAAAAGGCGGGGTAACGTGCGGTGATCGGATAGCGGCGTTCGCGCCCGAACGCCCGGGGTGTCACCTTGGGCCCCGGAGCCGATTGCCGCCGTTTGAATTCGGCAAATCGCAGCAGGCGTTGAACGTGTGACACGTCATCGGCGTTGAAGCCGCGCGCGACGACCGCATCATGAGCGAGCTCCTCCTCCACCAGGGCCTGCAGCATGGGATCCAGAATCTCGTAGGCCGGCAGTGAATCCTCATCCTTCTGATCGGGCCGCAGCTCCGCCGAGGGCGGCCGGGTGATCACCCGCTCCGGTATCACAACACCATCGCGATTCCGCCAGCGGGCCAGGTCGTATACCTGGGTTTTGTAGACATCCTTGATCGGCGCATAGCCACCGCACATGTCGCCGTACAGCGTGCAGTACCCGACCGCCATTTCACTCTTGTTACCGGTTGCCAATACCAGCCCACCGGATTTGTTGGCCAGCGCCATCAGCAGTACGCCGCGCGCTCGTGCCTGCAGGTTTTCCTCGGTGGCATCCGCGGCCAGACCGGAATGCCAGGGCGCCAGGCTCTGATGAAAAGCGTCGACCAGAGCGGCGATTGGCGCCACCTGATAATCCACTCCCAACGCCCGTGCTTCGGCTTCTGCATCATGCAGACTCATGTCAGCGGTATACACGGAGGGCATCGCCACCGCGGTGACGTTCTGCGCGCCCACCGCGTCCGCCGCCAACGCCAGAACCAGCGCCGAATCAATGCCGCCGGAGAGGCCGATAAAGATCCGCCGGAATCCGTTGTGCCGGTAATAGTCGTGTATGCCCACACACAACGCCCGGTATAGCAGCGCATCTGCTGACACCTCCGGCTGAGCCCCCCAGAAGGCCGGCCGGGCCTGTCCCTGAACGAAATCCTGGTAAAACAGGCCTTCGTGAATTCCTGCCGCACGGTTGATGCACCGGCCGGACTGCCAGACCTGGGTATCACCATCAAAGATCAGCTCATCCTGGCCACCGACCATGTTCAGATAGACCCAGGGCGTGCCGGTTCGCGCGCTCGCAGCTTCGAGCAAACGCTGCCGCTGCTCGCGCTTGTGCTGATCAAATGGCGACGCGTTGATGACCAGAGTGACCGCGCCGTCCGCGACGGGCAACGCTTGCGTGATTGCAGGGTCCCACAGGTCCTCGCAAATCAGCAGGTGAAACACCTGGCCGAACAGCGTGAAATTCCCCGCAGCATGGCCGGGAGTAAAGTGCCGACGCTCGTCGAAAACCCCAAAGTTCGGCAAGGCCCGCTTGCGCGCGACGACCTCGCAACGTCCCTCGTACAACAGCCAGCAGGCATTGTGGATCTCGGACTCGGCAAATTCCGGCGAACCCAGAACCACCGCCAGCTCGGCGGGTAACGATTGCGTCAGGCGCGTGAGCACCCGCAACTGGGCGTCCCCCAGGCCCGGGCGCTGGAGCAGGTCATCCGGCGGATATCCCAGCAAGGCCATTTCCGGACAGACCATCAATTGAACACCGTCACGCGCGGCCTGCACCGCCAGCCGCTGAATACGATCGGCGTTGGCATCCAGGTCGCCGACAACGGGGCGAAATTGGGCCAGCGCCATGCGCAAGGGCGGATGAGATGTATTCATGGGCTCCCAACGAAAAACGGGGCGACCACGATGGCCGCCCCGTCATTTTCCCAGAACAACGCGGGTTTAGCCGAGTCGCTCTTTCATCTTCGCGCCCAGTTCTGCCGGCGAACGAACCGTGGCCACGCCGGCGGCTTCCAGCGCAGCGAATTTCTCATCCGCCGTGCCCTTGCCACCCGAAATAATGGCGCCCGCATGTCCCATGCGCTTTCCGGGTGGCGCCGTGACACCCGCGATGTAGGCCACCACCGGTTTGGTGACATTGGCCTTGATGTATTCGGCCGCCTCTTCTTCTTTGGAACCGCCGATCTCGCCCACCATGATGATCCCCTCGGTTTGGGGATCCTTCTCAAAGCGGGAAATGACATCGATAAAGCCCATCCCGTGAACAGGGTCGCCACCGATACCCACGCAGGTGGACTGGCCCAGACCATTACCGGTGGTCTGGAACACGGCTTCGTAAGTCAGAGTGCCGGAGCGGGACACGATCCCGATCTTGCCCGGCTGGTGAATATGCCCCGGCATGATGCCGATCTTGCATTCACCCGGTGTGATCACACCCGGGCAGTTGGGGCCGATCAGTACGGTGTCGGGGTAGTCCCGCAGCTGGGCTTTCACCTTCACCATGTCCAGAACCGGAATGTGCTCGGTGATGCACACAATGACCTTCACGCCGGCATCTGCCGCTTCCAGGATGGCATCGGCCGCGAATGGCGCCGGCACATAGATCATCGTCGCATCGGCGCCGGTTTCCCGCACCGCATCGGCGCAGGTGTTGAATACTGGACGATCCAGGTGCGATTGACCTCCGCGCCCCGGGGTCACGCCACCGACAACCTGCGTGCCATAGGCGATCGCCTGTTCGGCGTGGAAGGTGCCCTGTTTGCCGGTGAAGCCCTGGACAATGACTTTGGTGTCTTTATTGACAAGAATGCTCATCGAATTTCCTCAGGCCGCCGCCAGCTTGACGGCCGTTTGTGCGGCCATGGTGAGATCGGTTGCCGGAGTGATGTTGTAGCCAGAGTTGGCCAGCAACTCACGACCCCGCTCAACGTTGGTCCCTTCCAGTCGCGCCACCACCGGGATTTTCAGACCCACCTCTTCAACGGCGGCGATGATGCCTTCAGCAATCAAATCGCAGCGCACAATCCCCCCGAAGATGTTCACCAGGATCGCCTTGACGTCACCGGTGGAGGTGATCAGCTTGAAGGCTTCCGCCACCCGTTCTTTGGTAGTGCCCCCGCCCACGTCGAGGAAGTTGGCCGGCTGACCGCCATGCAGCTTGACCAGATCCATCGTGGCCATGGCCAGACCGGCACCGTTGACCATGCAACCGATATTGCCTTCCAGCGTGACGTAGTTCAGATCGTGTTTGCTGGCAATACGCTCGGCTTCGTCTTCCTGCGACTCGTCACGCTGGGCGGCGATTTCGGGGCGCCGGTACAGCGCGTTGTCATCAATGTTCAGCTTGCCATCCAGCGGCAGCAAGTGATTGTCTTCGGTGACGATCAGCGGGTTGATTTCCACCAGGGACGCGTCGCAATCCGTGAAGATGCTGTACAGGCCGGACAGAATCTTGCCGAATTCTTTGATCTGATCACCAGCCAGACCCAGGAAGAACCCCAGCTCACGAATTTGATACCCCTGCAGACCTGCTGCCGGGTGAATGAACATCGTGTGAATGCGCTCCGGTGTTTCCTCGGCGACCTTTTCAATGTCCATGCCGCCGTCGGGGGAAACCATGATCGCAATGCATTCGTGCGCGCGGTCCACCAACATCGAAAGGTACAACTCGCGGGCGATCGCGCTGGGCTCTTCCACATACACGCTGTTCACCGGCAAGCCTTCCGGCCCGGTCTGAATGGTGACCAGTCGGGTCCCCAGCAGCGACTCGGCGACGGCCGCCGCTTCATCCGCATTGTTGACCAACTTGACGCCGCCCGCTTTGCCGCGGGCACCCGCATGAACCTGGGCTTTGATAACGGTTTTCCCGCCTCCCAGTTCCGCAACGCGCGCCCGAACTTCGTCAACGCTGGTCGCCAATAGTCCTCCCGGAACGGGGATATCAAAACGCTTGAACAGCGCTTTGGCCTGATATTCGTGTAGATTCATCGGATTCGGTTTCCCGCCCTGATTGCCTTTGGGGCTGGAGAATCTAACGTATTGGCCGAAACGCGGCAAAGACAACCATGGTCGTATTACGCATAGCCCTGCTGATCGCAATCGCATGGCTCATTGGACACTGGCTCGTGCGCCGCTCGCGCAAGCAGCATGGGCGCTCGGAAAACTCCATTGCAATGGTCCGCTGCCACCAATGCGGGCTGGTGATTCCGGAGCAAGAAGCGGTCGTCCGGGATGGCCAAACCTACTGCGAGCAACATGCCCCCTCCACTTGAATCCGCGCAACCGCGCTTCCGCGATAGCCGCTTTGCGCCCGACCGCCTGATCGAAGCGTGGGCGTTCTATCGCATTGCCATTTCGCTGGCCTTGCTGGCGCTCATCAGCAGTCCGCTGACGATTGGAATTGACCCTACCAAGCTGAGTACCAGCCTGCTGCTGATCAATGTCGTCCTGGCGGTGCTGATCATGGCGGCCAACCGTAGTCGCACGATCTCCGTGATGACGCTGGTGGCTGCCCACATCGCCAACGATTTCCTGTTCGCCTCGCTGGTGACCTATTTTGGCGGCGGCATCAGCGGAGGCTTCGCCACCCTTTTCATCATCCCGGTGGCCATGGGTGCGCTTTTTCTCCCCCGGTATGCCGCACCGGTACCCGCAGCAGTCGCAAGCTTGATCTTGCTTACGGTGGAATATCGACTCGGAGTGGATGCCGGTGGCTACCGCCCCGCCTGGGCCCCTGCCGGCCTTCTTGGTGCATTGCTGTTTCTGGTCGCGCTGCTGGCCAACTTCATCGCGCTCCGCGCGCGCCTGGACGAACAGATTGCCCGCGTCGCCGCAACCTCTTTGGGCCAGATGCGCCAGCTCGCCGCCCAGGTCGTGGAGCGGATGCAAACCGGCGTGCTGGTGGCAGATTCTGCTGGGCACGTGCTGTTAAGCAATGTCACAACCCGTGAGCTGCTCATGCACACACATGACCGGCGCACCCTTGAACAACGGGAACCCGCGCTGTGGGAAGCCGCGTCCCGGTTCATGCAAGCCCCGGCGGAAGCGGAGTTCACAGCCGTGACTTTAAGCAGCGGACGCACCGTCTGGCCCCACTTCACCGCACTTGCCGGCGAAACACCCCTGCTGCTGATCGTGGTCGACGACCCCGAGTACATCGCCCGTCAGCGCCAGCAGGCGCGACTGGCCGCCATTGGCCAACTCACCGCTGGCGTGGCCCACGATATCCGCAATCCGTTGGCGGCCATCAGCAACGCAACGCAGCTCTTGGCTGACCAGCCGGATCGTGATCGGGAGCAGCTGCTGGCCGTCCTGCAACGGCAAACTCATCGCCTGAACCGCGTGATTGAACGTATTTATGATCTGGCGCGCCCTATCCAGCCGCATCCGGTTCGACTGGAACTCGCGGAGTTCCTATCCGAATGGGAAGGTGACTATCACCCCCCTCGTCAAACTCCGTTTGAGTTGAAAATCGCCCTGCCCGAACTTTTGCCCAGCGTCCACATGGACCCGCAACACCTTTCTGAAATCCTGGATAACCTGGTTGACAACGCCATCCAACACGCACGCCCAGCAGATGGGCACACCACCATCGTGGAAATCAAAGCCGAAGCTGACGATCGATACCTGACACTGGCCGTAACCGATAACGGCCAGGAACCGCTGCAATCCGGCAGCGACAAACCCTTTGAAGCCTTTTGTGGTGAAGGGCGTCTCGGTTTAGGGCTGACCCTGTGCCGGGAGTTGATGGAAGCGAATCGCGGACAGATTCTGCTCCATGCACACGATCGCAGCGGAGACAATGCGCTTCACGGAACCTGTTTTGCATTGGCATTGCCACTCGCCCCGCTGGACACTCCGCTTTCATGAACGCCCGCATCCTGATCGTCGACGATGAGCCGGATATCCGCGCCACCGTGGAGATTCTGCTGGGTCGCGCCGGCATGGAAAGCATGGCCGCAGCGGGCGTCCGCAGCGCATTGGCGCTGCTGCAGACCGAATCCTTTGATGTGGTCCTGACCGATATGCGCCTGGACGATGGAACTGGGCTCGATATCGTCCGTTGGGTGGCAGAACATCTCCCCGAAACCCCGGTAGCCGTCATCACGGCATATGGCTCCGCCAAAGATGCCGTCACCGCACTGAAAGCAGGGGCGTTTGATTACGTAGAAAAACCGGTCGATACCGCGCTTTTGCGCCGAGTTGTTCAGGATGCGCTGCATCTGCCCAGCCAATCCAGCGCCTTCGCCTCAGTTGAATCTGTAAATTCCACCAGCGCCGAAGCCAAACTGGTCGGCAATTCCGCCGCGATGCAGCAGCTGCGCGAAACCATCGCCAAATTGGCACGCACACAGGCGCCGGTTTACATACATGGCGAATCCGGCGTCGGCAAAGAACTCGCAGCGCGTGAGATTCACAGCCAGGGCGCACGTAAAGACGGCCCGTTTATCGCCGTCAACTGCGGAGCCATTCCTCCCGAGCTTTTCGAGTCGGAGCTTTTCGGCCACGTAAAAGGCAGCTTCAGCGGGGCCCATGCCGATCGCCAGGGCATGTTCGCGGCCGCCCATGGCGGCACGCTGTTTCTGGATGAGGTGGTTGATTTGCCGCTGACCATGCAGGTCAAGTTGCTTCGCGCGCTGCAAGAACGCTCCATCCGACCCGTCGGTGCCAATGCCGAAGTGCCGGTAGACGTTCGGGTTCTTTCCGCTGCTCAAGCCCCGCTCAGCGATGCCGTCGCCGCCGGCAAGCTGCGGGAAGATCTGTACTACCGCCTGAACGTTCTCGATCTGGCCATCCCCCCTTTGCGTGAGCGGAGCGCCGACCTTGAACCGCTATGCAATGCGCTGCTCAAACGCATCAGCGAACGCCATGGCTCGCCCCCGCCAGAGATCTCCGCAGCGGCAATCGAGCGGCTTCAAAAGCGCCGTTTCCCGGGCAACATCCGCGAGCTGGAAAACTTGCTTGAGCGGGCCGTGGCCATGCAGAGCGTGCCCGGGCTTATCGAGGCCGACGCCATTCCACCCGAGCACCCTCAGCCCGCAATCGCGCCAGCACCGGACGCCCCCGCTGCCAATACCCGCAGCCTCGGAAACATGCCGAATGCCACCTCCCCCGAGGGAGCTGCCCGAAATATCGACGAAGAGCTGGCGCGCTCGGAAGAACAACGAATTCTGGCGGCACTGGAAGCCACGCGCTGGAATCGAACCAAAGCCGCCGAGCGTCTGGGCATCAGCTTTCGCTCACTGCGTTACCGCCTCAAGAAACTGGGCATTGATGATAAGTGACATTTTTTGTCACTTTTTAACGATTATTTTCACCTCGCGGGAGGCAACAACAAAACACATGGATATAAGTCCTTGTTTTTATTTAGTCTTAATTTCTGGCACGCAACCCGCTTAATAAAACCGGCCTGCCAATAGGCAAACCAATCGTTTCGTAATCAAAATTGAGGAGTTGACTCATGAAGAAAGTTCAACAGGGCTTTACCCTTATCGAACTGATGATCGTTGTCGCGATCATCGGCATCCTGGCTGCTGTTGCGCTGCCGGCTTACCAGGACTACACCGTTCGCGCCAAAGTGTCCGAAGGCATGATTGCCGCCAGCGCACTCAAAATTGGTGTGACCGAGCAGTTCGCGGATGACGGTGTTGCCGGTTTGGCCGCCTACGCTGCAGAAGTTACCGCTGCCGTTAACGCCGGTGAAATCACGACCGACAAAATCACCGACGCTGCTGTTGATGCTGTTAACGGCACGATTACGTTGACGATGGGTGGCATTCCTCAACTAGGCGCGAACTCAGCCCTGGCGTTTGTGCCCACCATCAACGGTAACGCGATTTCCGATGCCAACTCCACGGGCACCATCGAGTGGGATTGCTCCACCGCACTAACCACGATCAATGACAAGTTCCTGCCGGCGAACTGCCGCTAATTAGTCATTAGTTCGGAACAGAAAGGGGCCTTTGGCCCCTTTCTTTTTGCGTTGATCTCGTAAAGGATGTCGTCGCAGCTTATGGTCGGGTAAGCTGAAGTCTCTTGCACTCACCTTAATTGCTATGGCTTCCGGCTCAGCAACTCGAACCAGCATGTATCTTGGTGGATTGGCGCGACGGCTGATCTCTCAGCAGCTACTCAGCGAAGACAAAGCTCAAGAAGCGCAGGCTCAAGCCACTCGATCGAAACAGACTCTGGTCAACTTTCTCGCCGATCAGGGCTTGGTGAAGTCATCGACACTCGCGCAGCTATGCAGTCAAGAGTATGGCGTCCCACTACTGGACCTGTCAGCCGTCAAACCGGATACCAGCATCCTGGAGAAAGTTGACGCCAAACTCATAGAAAAACATCGCGTTATACCAATTGGCCACCGCGTGAAACTTCTGTTTCTCGCCGTTGCTGACCCTACGCAAACGGACGCAATTGATGAAGTACGGTTCCAAACAGGGTTAAGCGTCGAGCCAATCGTCGTTGAGCACGACAAACTCAATCGTGCTGTTGAGGACGCCTTAAGTGCCCTCGGTGCCGGGTCCATGGATCTCGACGATGCCGACCTCGATGGACTTGAAGTCGGCGAAACCGAACCGAAAGACGCCACCGACCTGTCGCGGGGGGATGTCGACGACGCGCCCATCGTGCGCTTCGTTAACAAAATGATGCTCGATGCGATCAAGAAAGGCGCCTCGGACATCCACTTTGAGCCCTACGAAAAGCGATATCGCATCAGGGTGCGCATCGACGGAATGTTGAAGGAAGTTTCAGCGCCTCCTGTGTCCCAGGCCATGCGAATTGCCGCACGTGTCAAGGTGATGTCCAAGATGGATCTCGCTGAAAAACGTGTACCCCAAGATGGGCGCATCAAAATCGTACTCTCCAAAAATCGCGATATCGATTTCCGCGTCAACAGCTGCCCCACCTTGTTTGGTGAAAAAATCGTTCTGCGGATTCTTGACCCGTCCAGTGCCAAACTGGGAATCGACGCCCTGGGCTACGAGCCATTTCAAAAAGAACTCTATCTAAACGCGCTCAATAAACCCTACGGCATGATCTTGGTCACTGGACCGACGGGCTCAGGTAAAACGGTTTCTTTGTATACCGGGGTGAACATCCTCAACACCCCCGACCGCAATATCTCCACAGCGGAAGACCCGGCCGAAATTAACCTTGAGGGGGTCAATCAGGTCAATGTCAACCCCAGAGTCGGCCTAACCTTCGCGAGCGCACTGAAAGCCTTTCTGCGGCAGGACCCTGACGTCATTCTGGTGGGTGAGATACGTGACCTGGAGACTGCGGAAATCGCCATCAAAGCGGCGCAGACGGGCCACTTGGTTCTGTCGACCCTGCACACAAACGACGCTCCGCAAACACTCACGCGCCTTCTGAACATGGGCGTTCCTGCGTTCAATATCGCAACGAGTGTCTCGTTGATTATCGCGCAGCGTTTGGGACGTCGCCTCTGCAAGCACTGCAAAAAACCGGTAGACGTTCCCCATGATGAGCTCCTCAAGGAGGGCTTCACGGAAGAGCAAATCAGCGCCGCTGACTTCCAGATTTATGAAGCAGTGGGTTGTGAGCAATGCACCGATGGTTTCAAGGGCCGTGTCGGCATCTATCAAGTCATGCCGGTCACCGAAGAAATCGGCAGCATCATCATGAACCAGGGAAACTCGATGGACATTGCAAAGCAAGCCCACAAAGAAGGCGTATGGGACTTGCGGAAATCCGCACTGCACAAGGTTGCACAAGGGATCACGTCGCTTTCCGAAGCGAATCGTGTCACTCTTGACTAGCTGAGCAGCAGCTCAGTGTAAAAGCCGAACCGAATCGAGGAGAATTCCATGGCAGCCAGCGGGGCTCGTGGCAAGACTGAAGTCAAAATCAAGCGATTCAACTTCCAAGGAGTCAATAAAGCAGGCTCCAAAATAAAAGGGGTGGTTGAAGCGCCCACAGATGCCCAAGCTCGCCTCATGCTTGCGAAGCAGGGTCTTTCGGCGGTCAAGGTTCAACCTCGCATCGAGTTATTTGGTAGCGGCGGGAAAAAAATCGAATCCCAAGACATTGCCGTCTTTTCCCGGCAATTGGCGACGATGATGACAGCGGGGGTGCCGCTGGTTCAGGCCTTAGCAATTGTTTCAAAAGGCCATGAAAACCCATCCATGGGGAAGCTGCTAGACACGATTCGCGGCGATATTGAAGCTGGCGCGAGCCTTGCTGAGGCATTGGAGAAGCATCCTCAGTATTTTGACAACCTTTTTGTAAATTTGGTTGGCGCGGGCGAACGTTCTGGAGCCTTGGAATCGCTACTCGATCGCATCGCCACATACAAAGAGAAATCAGAAGCGCTACGAAAAAAAGTCAAGAAAGCACTGACTTACCCAATCGCTGTCTTGGTGATTGCGGTCATAGTCACAGCGATTCTTCTGATATTCGTGGTGCCACAGTTTCAGGATCTGTTTCAGGGATTCGGTGCCGATCTACCCGCTTTCACGTTGATGGTTATCCATCTCAGTGAATTTGTTCAGGCCTACATTCTTTACATTCTGCTAGGAATCGCTGGACTTGGCTTTGCCTTCAAGCAAGCTCACAGACGTTCACCCGCGTTTCGAAAAGCGATGGATCGTTTGATACTGAAAATCCCGGTAGTTGGCGACATCCAGTACAAATCCGCCGTAGCGCGGTTCGCCCGGACATTGGCCACAATGTTTTCCGCTGGCGTTCCGTTGGTGGATGCATTGGAGTCCGTGGCAAAGGCAGCTGGCAACATCATTTATGAAGAAGCGATCATGACGATGCGCGAGCAAGTCATGACCGGCACGCAGCTGCAAGTGACAATGGATCAAGCCGGTGTTTGGCCGCCAATGGCCGTTCAGATGATCGCCATTGGCGAAGAATCGGGCTCTCTTGACGGGATGAGCGAGAAAGTTGCCGAGTTCTATGAGGGTGAGGTCGACAATCTGGTCGACAATCTTTCCGCCCTCATGGAACCCATGATTATGGCGGTCCTGGGCATACTTGTTGGCGGCCTCGTTGTCGCCATGTACTTGCCCATCTTCAAACTCGGTCAGGTCGTCTGATTTAATGGATTTCCTGATGTTGGTGCAGAGCCACTCCTGGCTCTGGCTGCTGCTTTGCGGGGTTGTGGGATTGCTGGTCGGCAGTTTTCTCAACGTGGTGATCCTGCGCTTGCCGCAGATGATGGAAGCGCAGTGGAAGCAAGACGCGGCCGAATATTTGGATCTCCCCGCGCCGGAAGTGGAGACGCTCGGCATTGCCTTTCCGGCATCCCACTGTCCGCAATGCAAATCCCCTCTGCGCTGGTGGCACAACATCCCGGTACTGAGCTTTGTGGCGCTGCGCGGTCGCTGTGCGAAGTGTGGAAAAGCCATCTCCTGGCAGTACCCGGTCGTGGAGATTCTCGCAGCGCTGCTGGCCATGTGGGCCGGTGTACATTTCGGCGCCACGTTCGCGGGTTTGGCAGCCATCGGCCTGGGCTGGGCGTTACTTACGCTGACCGTTATCGATCAGCGCACGCAATTGCTCCCAGACAGCATCGTTTACCCAGTGCTGTGGGCTGGACTGCTCATCAACCTGAACGCGACCTTTGTGCCGATTGAGCAAGCCGTGATCGGCGCAGCAGCTGGTTACATGAGCCTGTGGTTGGTCTATCAGGCCTTTCTCAAACTCACGGGCAAGCACGGTATGGGGTTTGGCGACTTCAAACTCCTGGCTGCCCTTGGCGCCTGGATGGGGTGGATGGGCCTGCCGTGGATCGTACTGCTCTCCTCAGTCGTCGGCCTGGTGTGGGCTCTGGGCCTGATGGCGATCGGCAAGATGGATCGCTCTCAACCGATGCCCTTCGGCCCGTTTCTGGCCATCGCCGGCTGGCTGCAGTTCGTGGAGTCCGATCGAATTCTTTCCTGGCTGACATGAGCCTTTGCATCGGACTCACCGGCGGCATTGCCTCGGGGAAAAGCACCGTCGCAGAAGGTTTCGCCCAGCTGGGCGTACCGGTCATAGATGCCGATCAGGTGGCTCGCGATGTGGTTCAACCTGGCACCCCCGGCCTTCAGGCTGTCATCGATCACTTTGGCACCCCGGTTCTCACCGATAGTGGCGAGCTCAACCGCCCGCTGATGCGCGAGAGAGTCTTCAACGATCCCGCGGAACGCAAGGCACTCGAAAGTATCTTGCACCCACGTATCCGCGCGGCGCTGACCGATTGGCGACAGGCCCTGACTGCACCCTATGGCCTGCTAATGGTGCCGATTCTGGTCGAGGGGGGGTTCGATACGATCTGTGATCGGATCCTGGTCGTCGACGTGCCGGAAGAAACGCAAATCGAGCGCCTTTGCGCGCGCGACAACAACACTCCAGAACTGGCCCGCAAAATTCTGGCCGCGCAAGCTCCCCGCGAAACCCGCCTGGAGCGGGCGGATGATGTCATCGAGAATACCGGAACACCTGCGGATTTGGCTCCACAAATTGCTGCACTGCATGCGCGATATCTGAAACTGGCACAATCGGGCAGCTGAAGCCTCACACTCGTTGCACCGTGCCTGACAATTTGCATTGCTATGAGCATCCGCTGAGTGAACACATGCGCTCTGCCCTGCGACTGGAATTCCTGTTTTCGGAATTTCGGCGGCTGGAGACGCTGGAGCACCGGCGCTGCCTGATTCCCGTGATCTGTGATCTGATGAGTCTGCTATCCCGGGCCGATGCCTGGAGCGAAATGGGCCAGGATCTGCAGCGAGAAATCGACCAGCTGCAGATGCTGCGCTCCGCACCGGTCGTCGATACCGAAAAGCTGCGCGTGACGATCCTTGAGCTGGAAGACGCGAAAAAGGCTGTTTCCCGGGTCAATATGTCCGAGATTCGGATCCCCAAATTGCTCCTCGCGGTCATGCAGCGATCCACGGTACCCGGGGGTCTGGCCCCGGCGGATACCCCGGCCTATTCGTATTGGTTAAACCTGCGCACCGCCGAGCAACAGGCCGATATCAACGAGTGGACAAAGCCACTCACCGCCTACGAAACCGCGTTGACCCTCTACCTCAAACTCGTTCGCAGCCGTGCGGAATGGAACACCATCGATCTCGAGCGCGGGCAGCATTGCCTGCAGGGCAAACCGAAGCACTCATTGTTGCGGATCGGGCTGCCAGAAGCGGCCCGCTGGTATCCCGAAATCAGCGGTGGCCGGCAGCGGATGAATATTCGGCTGCGGGGTACGCAAACCGATGACGATGAAGCCGCACGCCGAGTCGAGCAGCTGCAAATCGCTTTGTGCTGAGCCCGTTATGTCCTCGAAACCCAAACATGCGCGCTGCCCGCAGTGCGACAAACCTGCCTTGCTCGGCCCGGATAACCCGTGGCGGCCTTTCTGTTCGCGCCAGTGCAAATTGATCGACTTTGGTGACTGGTTGGATGAGTTCGGACTTGACCCGGAGCAGGATCCTCGCCCGGATCGCGAAAGCTCACACGAAAACCTCAGCTGAAGGCTTGGATTCCGCTGACTCCTTGCCCCCAGTACCCCCGAGCAAGCCGGGCATCGTCTGGGCGCATACCGCCCAAGGCATAGGTCGGTAGCGACCCCGCACTCACAATCTCAGCAAAGCGCGACCACCCCATGGCCTCGGAATCTGGATGCGATTGCGTTGCCTGCACGGGGCTGAGCAGCGCGTAGTCTGCCCCCAAGGCACGGGCACGTTCCCAGCTGAACTGGTCGTGGCAGGAGACGCCAAAGAGCATGGAATTTGGAACGGGACGCTGTTCCAGGCGCGCCGCCAGGTCGGCCCGAGCGTGAAAACCTGCGGCGTCCAGATCCAGCGCCATCTGTACCGACCGGTCCGCAATCCAGCGCAGACCGGAGTTCGCTTGTGTTTCTGCAAACACATCGGCATACGCAAGATCATCCAATGCCGGCAGACGAAGTCGTGCCAGCGTGAGACCACGGGATTGCCAGCGCGCCGCTAAATCCGTGACCGTCGCCAGATCCGCACTCACCGGAGTGAGGGGCAGCACCGAAGGCAGCTCGAGCGCCTGCAGGATCGGCCCGTCAGCGCCGAGCAAATCCAGTGCACGTAGTTGCGTCACGTCACCCCAGCAGAAAGCCTGACCATCGTGAGCCTGCAGCTTCCCTTCCCACCGGGTCACCCGATATACCCACATGTGAACATCGCGGTCGGAATAGCTGTGCGAGATGCGGATCAACGGCTGATACGTGGTCACCGCGATGCCCAGTTCCTCGCCCAGTTCGCGGACCAGCGCTTGCTCCGGGGTTTCACCGGCTTCGATTTTTCCGCCGGGAAATTCCCATTTGCCGGCAGCAATCTTCCCCGGCGGACGTTGTGCAGCCAGAAACAGCCCGCGGTCGTTCTCCAGCACACCCGCGGCCACCCGGATTTGCGGCCGGTTCACGATCGGTATTCGGCGTTGATCTTGACGTAGTCGTACGAGTAATCGGAGGTCCACACGGTTGTGCCTTGCGCACCCCGCCCCAGATTGATGCGAATGGTGTATTCGGGCCGCGCGGTCACCGCGGCACCTGCAGCCTCGCGGTACGCGGGGTGAGGCTGACCGTTTGCCACCAGAGCGACTTCGTCGAGCCACAGGCTCACCGCATCGATGGCCAGATTGGATACGCCGCTACGACCAACCGCCGCCAGAATTCGGCCCCAGTTCGGATCGCCAGCAAATGCTGCGGTTTTCACCAATGGGGACTCCGCGACCGCATATGCGACCTGGCGCGCTTCGGCGATTGTGGACGCTCCCTCCACCTGCACCGCGATAAACCGCGTTGCACCTTCGGCGTCGCGAATAATTCCTTGTGCCAACTCCTGCATCAATTCCTGCAAAGCTTCTAGCAGGCGTTTTCCATCTGAGCTTTCCAGCTGCACCGGACTGCCGCCGGCACGTCCCGTCGCCATCAGCACGCAGGCGTCGTTGGTGGAGGTGTCACCATCGACCGTGATGGCGTTGAACGAGGTCTGCACGGCCTGGTTCAGCATGCGCTGAAGAACGGCAGGCGCAACGGGAGCATCGGTCGCCAGGAAAGCCAGCATGGTCGCCATGTCGGGCTTGATCATGCCGGCACCCTTGGCAATTCCCGTCAGCGTGATGCAGCGACCATCCGTCAGGTTGACCTGCCGGCTCCGCAGCTTGGGCAATGTGTCGGTGGTCATGATCGCGCGCGAAACACGTTCCCAGCCGTCGGCAGCCAGTGCTGTGGCCAGATTCGGCAATGCTTGCATGAATGGAGTCAACGGCATCTGTTGGCCGATGACACCGGTTGAAAACGGCAGCACCTGATTCGACGCAATACCCAAGACATCGGCGGCCAATTCGCAGCTTTCCAGGGCGGCCGCATAACCTGCGGCCCCGGTACCCGCATTGGCATTCCCTGCATTGATCAAAAGTGCCCGCACCGCGCCATCGGCCAGATGCGCGCGAGCTACATGAACCGGCGCGGCACAAAATGCATTGCGCGTAAAAACACCGGCAACCGCAGTCCCTTCGGCGAGCCGGATCAGCACCAGGTCGTCACGGTTGCGATAACGAATCCCCGCGGGAATTGCAGCAAGCTCCACCCCATTCACGGGGAACCAAGGCAGGTTTATGGGCCAGTTGACCGCCATGCGCACACACTCCACGTCACTCGGCTGAGCCTTATCAGGCCGCAGCCCGTTGTAGTTGAGAAATCGACCCTAGCTCAGGGCACCGTGACACTGCTTGTATTTCTTGCCTGAACCACAGGGGCAGGGATCGTTGCGCCCTACCTTGGGCATCTGCCGAACCTGTGTTTGCGGCTTTGGTGGCGGCTCCCGTCGCCCGCTGCGCGCCCTGGCAACCGCAACGGGCGCCGGCTGTGCAGGCTCTTCCTCTGGCGGAGTCGCGGGTGCTTCAGACAAGGCGCTCTGCGCGTCAGCGTGCTCGAAGTGCATCTCCCGTTCAGCCGGGTGGGGCTCCACGCGGCGGACATCTTCCGGCTGCTGAATCTGTACTTTGCACAGAATATTGGTGACTTCCTGCTTGTAGCGGTCCAGCAACTCACTGAACAGACCAAAAGCCTCGCGTTTGTATTCTTGTTTCGGATCTTTCTGCGCGTATCCACGCAGATGAATCCCGCGACGCAGGTCGTCCATGGAGGCCAAATGCTCACGCCACAGCGTGTCCAGCACCTGCAACATCATCGCCTTCTCAAAATGATCCAGCTGCGCTGCACCAACCGCTTCGCGTTTGGCGGCGTAGCTTTCGGCAATCAGATTCTGGATGCGTTCGAGCATACCGTCATCGCTGAGGGTCTTGTCTTCTTCGGCCCATTGCTGAGGGTCGGCGTCCAAAGCGAACTCGCGGTGCAACGCCTCTTTCAGGTCATCCAGGCGCCACAGTTCCTCGGGGGCCCCTGCAGGTACGCAGGCCCGGAATACTTTGGTGATGACATCCTGACGAATGGTTTCCACCACATCCCGAACATCATCGCCCGACAGCAGTTCGTCGCGCTGCTCGTAGATCACCCGGCGCTGATCATTGGCGACGTTGTCGTATTCGAGCAGATTCTTCCGGATATCAAAGTTGTGGGCTTCAACTTTGCGCTGCGCCGTTTCGATGGACCGTGTGACCCAGCGATGCTCGATGGCTTCGCCTTCTTCCATCCCCAGGCCCTTCAACATCGCCTGCAAGCGCGGCGGCGTGAAGATCCGCATCAGGTTGTCTTCGAGGGACAGATAGAAACGCGTCCGACCCGGGTCACCCTGACGACCGGAGCGTCCGCGCAGCTGGTTGTCGATCCGGCGCGATTCGTGGCGCTCCGACCCCAGTACGTACAAACCGCCGGCCTCAAGAACGGCCTGATGACGAGCTTCCCACTCCGCCTTGCAGGCAGCACGCGCTTCGGCGTCGACTTCCGGAATTCCTTCCAGAGCGGATTCCAGGCTCCCACCCAGCACGATGTCGGTCCCGCGACCCGCCATGTTTGTAGCGATGGTCACTGAACCGGCGGTACCCGCCTGTGCAACGATTTCGGCTTCGCGCTCATGTTGCTTGGCGTTCAGCACCTCGTGGGCAATGTTCTTGCTGTGGAGCAGCCGCGAAATGACTTCGGAGGTTTCGATCGAGGCCGTACCGACGAGCACTGGCTGGCCCTTGGCGACCGCCTCCTGCACATCTTTGGCGATGGCTTCGTATTTTTCCCGCGCCGTCATGAACACCAGATCGCCCTGGTCATCACGAATCATCGGCCGGTTGGTGGGAATCACGATGACTTCGAGTCCGTAGATGGTCTGGAACTCGTAAGCCTCGGTATCCGCCGTACCGGTCATGCCGGACAGCTTGTCGTAAAGACGGAAATAGTTCTGAAAGGTAATCGACGCCAGCGTCTGGTTTTCCTGCTGGATCGGCACGCCTTCCTTGGCCTCCACCGCCTGGTGCAGCCCATCGGACCAACGGCGGCCCGGCATCATCCGGCCGGTGAATTCGTCAACGATGACGATCTGGCCGTTGCGCACGATGTATTCCACATCACGGTTGTAAAGGTGATGCGCCCGTAACGCGGCCGTCAGGTGGTGCATCAGAATGATGTTCGAGGCATCGTACAGCGAACCCTCGTTCACCAGACCGGCCTCCAAAAACAGCTCTTCCACCTTCTGATGACCGTCCTCGGTCAGGAAAATCTGTTTGTTCTTTTCCTCAATGGAAAAGTCCCCGGGGCCGTCTTCCTCTTCCTGCACCGTCAGCTTGGGAACGATGCTGTTCATCCGCCGGTACAACTCGGGGTTGTCATCGGTTGGTCCGGAGATAATCAGCGGGGTCCGGGCTTCATCGATAAGGATCGAGTCCACTTCGTCGATTACCGCGAAGGCATGCCCTCGCTGCACTTTGTCTTCCGCGCGGAAAGCCATGTTGTCGCGCAGATAGTCAAAACCGAATTCGTTGTTGGTGCCGTAGGTGATATCGCAGGCATAGGCCGCGCGCTTTTCTTCGGAGCTTTGTCCATGCACCACCACACCGGTGGTCAGCCCGAGGAAGCCGTAAAGCTTGCCCATCCACCCCGAGTCACGGCGGGCCAGGTAATCGTTTACGGTGACCACGTGAACACCGCGGCCGGTCAGAGCGTTCAGATATACCGGCAGCGTGGCGACCAGCGTCTTCCCTTCACCGGTGCGCATTTCCGCGATTCGTCCCTGATGCAGCACGGCGCCGCCGATGAGCTGGACATCGAAGTGACGCATTCCCAGAACCCGCCTGCCCGCCTCACGGACGACGGCGAAAGCCTCCGGCATCAAGGCATCCAACGTTGCGCCTTGATCCAGGCGCTCACGAAACTCAACCGTTTTGTGAGCAAGCGCCGCGTCATCCAACGCTTTCAGTGCGTCTTCATACCCCGCCGCTTTGCGGACAATGTCATCAAGCTTTGCCAGCACGCGTTTGTTGCGACTGCCGAAAATCCGCGCGAGTATCTGGGCCATAGATCAATAAAAAAACGGGGCGATGGCCCCGTTGTGATGAACAACTTGACTATTGTAACGGGGCGCAGGAGTGCGCGCCGGCTATGAGACAACGTTTAACGTTGGCGGTTCACTGTGATCGTGCGACAAATTGCGCCGGATCGATCCGTTTCCCGTCCATCATCACCTCCAGGTGCAGATGCGGCCCGGTTGCCCGCCCCGAATGCCCCACATGCGCAATCACCTGACCACGGTCGATTCGATCACCCACGCGAACAAGATTGCGTTTGTTATGTGCGTATCGGGTGACGTAACCGTTGCCGTGATTGATTTCCACGCAGTTGCCATATCCCGTCCGCTTGCCGGCGAAAGCCACGATCCCGGATGCCACGGCCATGACGTCCGAACCCTCAGCTGCGGCAAAGTCCAGGCCGTAGTGAGCGGTTCGGCGACCCGTGAACGGATCGCTGCGGGTGCCAAAGGTAGATGAGACCCAGCCTTTGAGTATGGGCCAGCCCGAGGGGGCGCTTTGTTGCTGCAACTGGGACACCACCAGCATGTGCTCGAGTATGTCGAGCTCGCGGCGGCGCAATTCCAATTGCTGGGAAATGTTTTCGAAGGGGAGATCACCCGCTTCGTGGTTCGCAGCGTCGATATCGGGACCGCCCAACGGGGGATCCACGTCGAAGTCGAAAGTGCCCGGCTCAATCATGGCCATTTCGGCCAACGTTTCGCCCAATGCGTTCAGGCGGTCAAGGCTGGCCTGCATCCGTCCCAGTTCTCGCGCCATGTCGAGACTTTGCTCGGAAGCCTGAGCCCGCGCCAGGTCGAGTTTTTTCTGTTCTTCTTGCAGTTGATAACGAACTTCGTCGAGTTGCGCCAGCCCGGTGTCGACCACTGCCAGCGTCGGGGCAGCGGTGACCCGTCCCAGCGCGAATGCACCGAACACCAGTCCTGCCGCCAATATTGGCCAGACGACGTATCGTTCTCCGACTTCCCGAAGTACCATCCTTGGAATCCTCAATTTTTCAGGCCCCACTCATGAGCAGTGCCCGCGGGCTTTTTGATGCCCTTGGTAACGCACTCGATCCCATCTGGGATCGCGTCTCGCTCCACCAGCGCATTACCGTTTGTGTTGATAAGGTTCTCCCCCATGCTTTAAGGCGTCACGTCAAGGTTGGCTGTGTCGATAAATCGACGCTGGTCTTGTTTTGCGACACCGCAGCGTGGGCTTCCGACATAAGGTATCGCGAAAAACAAATCCTGCAAAGCGTAAATTCTTGCGAACCACTCCAACTCACCCAATGCCGGATTCTGGTGCGAGCGGAGCTCTTTCTACCAGGTTGAAAGCAAATGGTGTGCCATCATACGATCGCTGATGCGGCCAGGGCGTGCTCTGCAGGGTGGGTTCGCGGCGCCGTTGTCAGCTCAAAACAATCCGGGTTTTCCAACACCGCGCGGGCCAGCTTGTTGTTCAGCGCATGGCCGGCCTTGAAACCGGTGTATTGACCGCGCAGTGGCGCCCCGAGCAGCGCGAGATCGCCCACGGCATCCAGCACCTTGTGGCGGACAAATTCGTCGCCGTAGCGCAGGCCTTCATCGTTCAGAACGCGGTAATCATCCAGCACGATCGCGTTATCGAGGCTCCCGCCCAGCGCCATCTCATGCTGCCGCAGGTATTCGATGTCACGCAAAAAACCGAAAGTTCGCGCCCGGCTCAATTCGCGAATATAGTTTTCCGACGTGAGATCTACCGTCACGCATTGTCCGGCTTCGATTGCCGGGTGATCGAAATCGATCGAGAAACTCAAACGAAAGCCGTCAAACGGCTCCAGACGCGCCCACTTGTCGCCGTCCTGCACCTGCACTGGCTGGCGCAAACGCAAGTAGCGCCGCGGCGCGTCCTGCTCCACCAGACCGGTGGATTGAATCAGAAATACGAAAGGCCCCGCACTGCCATCCACAATAGGCACCTCAGCAGCCGACAGGCGGATCACCACGTTGTCCAGGCCCAGGCCGGAAATCGCCGACAGCACGTGCTCAACGGTCGCAACCCGTTTGTTCTCGTAGGTCAGCGCGGTACATAAAGTGGTTTCGGTAACCAGGTCGGCGCGCGCCGGGACTCGGTCCCATTCACCATCCGCACCCGGGCGCTCGAACACCACTCCGGTATCAACATCCGCCGGCAAAAGGTCCATGCGCACCGGGTTTCCCGAGTGCAGGCCAATGCCTGTCAGGTGTACCGAATCGCGCAGGGTGGTTTGAAGTTGAGTCATCGTCATCTGGTTGCCCGTGCAAGGTGTGCGCCGCCCGTAGCTGCGGGCGGCGCATGCCTCCTGAACGCCATAGTAACGGCAATCAGTTTATTGTGCAACGCAACATTTCTATCACAAGGATAGCGAATCAGTTCGCCTGACGACGCAAGAACGCAGGGACATCCATGTATTCATAGGTGTCCTCTTCCACTTTCGGTGCCGCATTTCCCATCGGCGCAACGGCGGGTGCCGCCACCGCCGAAGGGCGTCCTGGCGTGACCGGGTTCCGCTCGATCGCCGGGCTTTGCAGACCTTTGTAAGCGGCGTTTCCACCCACTGAAATCGGTGAGACCTTGGTCGACTCCGGCTGCATCTGCTTCTTGAACACGCTGTCCAGACCTGTAGCCACCACCGTCACCCGCAGCTCTTCACCCACGGAATCGTCGTCAACGGTACCCACGATCACTTCGGCGGTTTCGGAAGCCGATTCGGAAATCTTCTCCATCACCGTGGTGTATTCGTCGATGGTCAGCTCCTTGCCGGTGATGTTCACCAGCAGACCTTCGGCGCCCTGAATGTTCAGCTCTTCCAGCAGCGGGCAAGCCAGCGCACTGGTTGCGGCTTCGGTGGCACGATCTTCGCCCTTGCCGCGACCGATACCGATCATGGCCATGCCCTGCACGCCCATCACCTTCTTCACGTCGGCGAAGTCGACGTTGACGATGCCTTCGCAGTTGATGATTTCGGCAATACCCTGCACCGCGTTGTGCAACACGTCGTTGGAAGCCCGGAAGGCCTCGCGCATCGACACGCCTTTGCCCAGTACCGGCAACAGACGCTCGTTGGGGATCACGATCAGCGAGTGCACATGCTTGTTCAGCTCCTCGATGCCGTGCTTGGCCACGGCCATGCGTTTGGCACGCTCGAACTGGAAGGGCTTGGTCACGACGGCAACCGTCAGAATGCCCATCTCGCGGGCAATTTCGGCCACCACAGGAGCCGCACCCGTTCCCGTGCCACCGCCCATACCGGCGGTGATGAACAGCATGTCGGTGCCGTCGATCAGTTCGACGATGCGATCGCGGTCCTCCAGAGCGGCCTGGCGGCCCACGTTGGGATCGGCGCCAGCGCCCAGGCCACGCGTGATCTGCTGACCAATCGGCAGCAGCACGTCGGCGCCACAGCGGCGCAGATGCTGGGCATCGGTGTTGGCGCAGATGAACTCGACACCCTTGATGCCGGCTTCGACCATCTGATTCACGGTATTGCTACCGCCCCCGCCCACACCAATGACCTTGATGACGGCGTCGCGCGTCGGCGCTTCCATTACTTCAAAAATCTCGTCAGTGCTCATGTCTCAACTCCTTGCGGATAGTTATGTTGCGTGCTCAAAAGTTGCGTTGAAACCAGCTCTTAAAACGGTCCCATCCGGTGGCAAAGCTGGTACCACTACCGGAGGCCGGGCCGACGACGCCGGTTTGCTTGCCGAAGCGAAGCAAACCTACCGCCGTAGCATATGCGGGGTTCTTGGTCACTTCCTCATGACCACTGGTGTTGAGCGGCAACCCGACCCGGGCGGGCCGCTCGAAAATCTCTTCAGCCAACAGACAGATACCGGGCATATTTGCAGTACCACCTGTAATGACCACACCCCCTGCAGGGAGGGGATGATCGAAGCCTCCTTCGCGCACTTTGCGCAAAGCCAGGCGAAATATTTCGTCCACGCGAGCCCGAACCACTTCGGTCAGCATGTGCCGGCTGACCATCCGGGACGGACGATCACCGACATCCCGCACCTGCACGTTGTCCTCACCCTGAATGAGTTCGGGAACCGCGCAGGCGTGCTCGACTTTGATCGCCTCGGCGCCAGCGAACGGGGCGCGCATCGCTACCGCGATATCGTTGGTGATGTGATCGCCACCCAGCGGGATCACGGCGCTATGTCGCAAAGACCCCTGCTGAAAGACGGCGATATCGGTGGTACCGCCGCCGATATCGAGCAGAACCACTCCCAGTTCGCGTTCGTCCTCGTTCAGCACTGCGTGCGCCGCCGCCAGCGACTGCAGAATGATGCGGTTGGCCGTCAACCCGCAGTGGGTAATGCACTTCTGCAAATTCTGCGTTGCGCTCTTGCTGGCCGTGACCATGTGCACCCGCGCCTCCAGGCGCACACCCGACATTCCGATGGGCTCGGAAATCCCATCCTGATCATCCAGCATGTATTCCTGCGGCAACACATGCAGCACCTGCTGATCGGCACCGATGGCCACTGCCGAAGCCGAACCGATGACCCGCTCGACATCCTTGGCGGTAACCTCACCATGCGCCTTCGTCACCGGAACGATGCCCTGGGAGTTCTGGCTGTTCAGGTGGCTCCCGGTAATGCTGGCAAAGACCGACTGCACGCTGCAGCTGGCCATTTCGTTCGCTTCCTGCACCGCAGCTTGAATGCTTTTGGTGGTGGCGTCGATGTTCACCACCACGCCCTTTTTGATCCCGCGCGACGGAGCTTCACCGTGGCCAACGATGTGTACGTGACCATCCGGACCGACTTCGCCCACCAAAACGGCGACTTTGGAGGTTCCCAGGTCCAGACCAACGCCCAGACCAGCGTCAGGACGGCGGCTCATGATTGATTCCCCATATTTCCTTCGTTGTTCCAGCGCACCGCATAGGCATGGCGGTAGCGCATATCGATGGTTTGCACCCGGTCCAGCTGCGGTCGCAGCTCGGGTAATGCGTGCGTGGTCAGGCGGGTCAGCGCTTCGCGCCAGTCCGGGCGACCCAGTTCCACGCGAATGACGTGACCGGCCCACGCCAGCTGCAACCGCAGTTGATTGCCGCCGCGCATTTCCAGCCCCTGTACCACACAGTCGTCGCAAGCCTCTTTGACCAACCGCAGCACATCGGCGATGTCCTTGGCCCGACGCTGGGTGCCTCGCACCACCGGCAACGTATCGGACACAGCGGCGGAAATCACGGTTCCCGCCGCGGTCAGCACGCCGCCGTTTTCGACAGCGGCCAGTGGCCGATGTTCAGTGATACGCAGGGCCAAGCGATCCGGCCACAGAAATTCGGCTTCGGCACCCGCAACCCACGGCAGGGCTTCGAGATTCCGGTGGATTTGTTGCGTGCTGGCGGCAAAAAACCCTTTTTCCAGCGCCGGCCGCAGCTGCGCGGCAACGGCCGCACTATCCGTCCGTTTGAGGTCGCCATACAGCTCCAGGCGCAACGGCTGCGCCCCCAGACGCGCCAGGCCACCAAACAGGATCGCCAAGACCACCAGGATACTCACCCCCCCCCAGGGGAACTCCGCCATCGAGTCCATGGACGGGTCCTTGGCCGCACTCATGAGCGGGCCTCCAAGGTCTGCTCAAGAATTGTCACCACCAGTTCAGCAAAGCTCATGCCGGCCGCTTTGGCCGCCATCGGCACCAAACTGTGCGAGGTCATCCCCGGCGAGGTATTGGCCTCCAGTAACCAGGGCTTCCCGGCCGCATCCAGCATGAAATCCACCCGGCCCCAACCACTGCAACCCAGCGCGTCGTAAGCCTGCAAAGCCAGCCCTTGCAGCCCTGCAATCGTGGCTTCACCCAGGTCGGCAGGAACGCGGTATTGGGTGCTGTCGAGTTCATATTTGGCGGCGTAGTCGTAGAACTCGGTCGCCGGAATGATCTGAATCAGCGGCAAAACCGAACCGCCCACGATTGCTGCGGTGAATTCCGGGCCGTTCACGCCGGCCTCGGCGACAACCAGATCGTCCTGTGCGACGGCACGTTCGAACGAAGCCGCCGCGTCCGCCGCCGCGCCGACCTTGGTCAGTCCGACGCTGGAACCCTCTCGCGCCGGCTTCACGAAGAAGGGCAACCCCAACTCTTCCACCGCACGCTGCGCGTCATCAGCGCTGCGCAGGATGCGGAACGCCGGAGTTGGCAGACCGGAGGCCGTCCAGATCTGCTTGGTGCGCAACTTGTCCATGGCCAAGGCGGAAGCGGCCACACCGCTGCCGGTGTAGGGCAAGCCCAGAAAATCCAGCACCGCCTGAGTTTGTCCATCTTCACCACCACGGCCATGCAAGGCGATAAACACCCGCTCGAACCCGGCTTCACGCAGACCCAGAATCCGGGCCGGTGTGGCATCCACCAGATGCGCGTCAACCCCTTGCTCACACAGCGCGGCATGCACGGCGGCGCCACTGTGCAGCGACACGGCGCGTTCATCGGACCATCCGCCGTACAACACGGCCACGCGACCGAAGCGGCTCATGCCGACACCCCCACAATGCGCACTTCGGGAATCAGATCGACGCCAAACTGCGCTGCCACCGTGGTTCGGACGTGCTCGATCAGGGCCTCGATGTCCGCGGCGGTGGCACCCTCGCGATTAAGAATGAAGTTGGCGTGCTTCTCCGCCACTTCAGCCCCACCCATCCGGAAGCCCTTGAGGCCGGCCTCTTCGATCAGGACCGCCGCATGGCCATGCTCCGGGTTACGGAACACCGACCCGCAGGAGGGCTGACCGACCGGTTGACGGGCCTTGCGTTCGGCAATCATGGTCCGCAGCTCGGCCTGCAGCTGGGCCGGGTCGACCGACGCTTCGAGCTGCAGTTCGGCGGCGAGGAAGATCAGGCCGGGCTCCGGCATCTTCACTTGCCGATAGCCATATTCGAATGCCTGGGCATCCCACTCTCTCACTTCGCCGCCTGCGTTCAAGGTCTGTACGCGACGAACAACACCCCAGGTTTCGCCACCCCAGGCACCCGCGTTCATCGCCAGAGCGCCACCCATAGAGCCGGGAATGCCGCCAAAAAATGTCGCCCCGGAGTAACCCTGCCGGGCCGCCTGACTCGCCAGGGTCGCGCAATGCACACCGGCGCCGACCATCACCTGCCCGTTTTCCGCGAACGCGAGGTGGTCAAGCGCGTCGTAGAGACTGATCACGGCACCGGGCCAACCGCCGTCGCGCACCAACAGATTGCTGCCCAAACCCACCGGCAGAATCGGGCCGTCGTAGGACTGCAGAAAGGTCTGCAGATCGGCGACGTCGGCCGGCCGGAACCAGATATCCGTGGTACCACCCGCACGCCAGCTCACGTGGTTCGCCATCGGTTCGTTGTAGCGCAGTTCGCCGCGCACATTGGCCAGCATCGTCATACCGGCAACCCCTTGCTGACCAGGGCCTGTGCCTGGCTGCTGATATCGCCAGCCCCCATGAACAGCAGCAGGTCTCCCGGCTGGGCAATTCGGGCCACCTGGTCGGGTAGGTCGCCAAGTTCGGCCACAAACACCGGTTCCGCCCCACCACGTAAACGGATGCTGCGCGCCAAGCTGCGACCGTCTGCCTGTGCAATGGGCTTTTCACCGGCGGGATAGACCTCGGTGAGCAGCAAAGCGGGGGCCTGCGACAAAACCCGGGCAAAGTCTTCGAACAGGTCCCGGGTGCGGGTGTAACGATGGGGCTGAAACACCAGCACGCAACGGCGTTCGGGCCAGGCCGAACGCACCGCGGACAGCGTGGCCTCCAGCTCGCGCGGATGATGTCCGTAGTCGTCGATGACCAAGGCCGAGCCGCCCTTGGGCAGGGCCAGCTCCCCCAGGACCTCGCAGCGCCGGCCTATGCCCTTGAACTGGGCCAGTGAGTCCACAACCTGTGCGGCCGGCAATCCCAATTCCTCGGCCACGGCCAGTGCCGCGACCGCATTCTGTACGTTGTGCTTGCCCGGCAGCGCCAGGCGCACTTCCACGGCATCTTTGCCCGGCGCATGGAACAAGAAGATGCTGTCGGCGCCTTCTGCACGCAGATTGCTGGCCCGGTAGTCGGCTTGTTCGGAAAAACCATAGGTAGCGAACGGCCGCCCGATCTCGGTGCTCAGGCGCATCAGTTCGGCATCGTCCGCGCACAGCAGCGCCAGGCCGTAGAACGGGAGCTGCTGCAAAAATTGCACGTAGCTCTGGTACAGCCGCTCGGGGTCGTGCCCGTAGGTTTCCATGTGGTCCAGGTCCACATTGGTCACCACGCTGAGCATCGGGGTCAGATGCAGGAAGGACGCATCGCTCTCATCCGCCTCGGCCACCAGGTACGGCCCGGTGCCCAGCGCGGCATTGGCGCCAGAGCTCTTGAGCCGCCCCCCGATCACGTAGGTCGGATCGAGATCACCGGCTGCCAGTACGGTTGCAGTCAAACTGGTTGTGGTGGTTTTTCCATGGGTGCCCGCGATGGCGATGCCGAAGCGGAACCGCATCAATTCGGCAAGCATTTCGGCGCGGCGAATCACGGGTATGCGTTGCTCAAGGGCCGCGGCGACTTCGGGGTTGTCACTGCCGACGGCGCTGGAGCGCACGACCACATCAACGTTTGCGACATGGGCCGCCGCATGGCCGATCTGAACGGTTGCCCCCATTGCCCGCAGCCGCTCAACGGCTGCGGATTCGCGCATGTCGGATCCGCTGACCGTGTAGCCCAGATTGACCAGAACCTCGGCGATACCGGCCATACCGGACCCACCAATACCGACAAAATGCACCCGCGCGACCTGGCGCAGACGCGCATCCAGCATGCGACTGATGGCGGCAGCATCAATCATGCGCGCGCCTCCAGAAGTCCCATGCAGGCATCGACCAGGGAAGCACTCGCGTGGCGTTTGGAAATCTCTCGCGCGCGCTTGGCGCGTTGCAACAGATCCGCCGGCCGGGCGGTGATGTCCTGCAACAGTTTGGCCAGAGACTGTGCTGACAGCTCGCGCTCGGGCAGCATCCAGGCTGCACCGGCATCCACCATGTACCGCGCATTCGCGGTTTGGTGATCATCAATCGCATGCGGCAGCGGGACGCAAATCGCCGGCAAGCCCACGGCCATGATTTCGGCCAGACTCAATGCCCCGGCCCGGCAGATGACCAGGTCCGCTGCGGCGTAGGCCGCCGGCATGTCGTCAATGAAGGCTTCGGGTGTGACACCGATGCCGGCCTCGGCATACGCCTTTACCGCCTCATCCCGTGTGCGCCCCGCCTGATGGCGAACCTGCGGACGACCCGCTTCGGGCAGCAAAGCCAGCGCCGCGGGCACGGTCTGATTCAGCACCCGCGCCCCCTGACTACCGCCGAGCACCAAGACCCGGATCGGGGTTTGCGCACCCACGCCCCGTTCGGCGGGCTCGGGCAAGGCCAGAATATTCGCCCGCACCGGGTTGCCGACCACCGTGCTCCGCGGCAATGCGTCCGGATAGGCGGCGAACACGCGACGTGCGAAACGCGCCAACAAGCGGTTGGTGGAGCCCGCGCGGGCGTTTTGTTCATGGATATACAGCGGAATCCGCGCCAGCCACGCGGCCAGCCCGCCCGGAGCCGCGACATAACCACCAAACCCGAATACCAGCTGAGGCTGCAGTCGACGCAGATGACGCCAGGCCTCCAGCACGGCACGGGTTAAGTTCAGGGGCAGCAGCAACTTAGTCGCCCAGCCCTTGCCGCGCACGCCCCCGATATGGACGGTGTGCAGGGCAATGCCGTTCTCCGGAACCAGCCGTGATTCGAGCCCGTGCTCGGTACCCAGCCAGTCGATGCTCACACCCCGTTCGCGCAATCCCGCGGCCAGAGCCAAGCCCGGCATGATGTGGCCACCGGTGCCACCGGCCATGATCAGCACCTTCATGCGGATTTCTCCGCCATACGCGCTTCCATGCCCACGCGCAGCAGCAAGGCCACGGCCATCATGCAAGCCATCAGATGGCTGCCACCGTAGCTGAAGAAGGGTAGCGGCAGCCCTTTGGTCGGCAACAAACCCATGTTGACGCCCATGTTCAGGCCCGCCTGCAGCACCAGCCACAGCGTCAACAGGATGCTCAGATGGCCAGCAAATTCCAGCCCGGCTTCATAGGCGCTGTGGGCAATCCTCCACCCGGTTTTCAGCAGGAACAGAAAACCTGCGATCAGCAGAATGACGCCCAACAGTCCGAACTCCTCGGCGAATACCGCGAAGATGAAATCGGTGTGCGTCTCCGGCAGATACAGCAGTTTTTGCACGCTGTTGCCCAACCCTTCGCCGAACAGGTGACCGCGCCCGATCGCAATCAGCGACTGTGTCAGCTGAAAACCACCGTCGAAGGCCTGAGCCCACGGGTCACGGAACGACAACAAACGCTCAACCCGATACGGCTCCAGCACGGCCAGCGAGTACAGCCCGACACCGCCAAGACCCACCATCGCCGCGCAATGAACGGCCGGAGCACCCGCGACGAACAAAAAGCCGAACACCACAGCCAGAATCACCGCGGTGGCCCCGAAATCCGGCTCCAGCAACAGGAAAAAGGCCGCAACCGCGACCGGCGCCAACGGCTTCAACAACCCCAGCCCACCCGCATGCAGCGCTTCTTTGTGACGCACCGCATAGGCCGCGACGTAGACGAACAAACCCAGGCGCGCGAACTCGCTCACCTGCAGCCGCAGCGGCCCCAGATTCAACCAGCGTTGTGCACCGTTGACGCTAACGCCCACGCCGGGCAACAGCACCAGCAGCAAGCTGAGTACCGACAGCCCCAGCAGGATGTAGCTGGAGCGATCGTAGAACCGGGTCGGCACCTGCAGAATGATCAGCCCGATGACCACACCCAGGCCCGCATAAATCATCTGTCGATCAAAGAAGTGCCGCGGGTCACCCCAACTGCGGTCCGATACCGCCACCGATGCCGACGCCACCATCACCAGCCCCACCCCCAGCAACAGGCTGACGATCAGCAGCAACTGACGATCCAGCAAAGACCATTGCAGACGCAGGGGCAGCGCGAGGTTCATTCGCTGGTCACCTCGCGCACCCGCTGACGGAACTGTTCGCCGCGATCTTCGTAACCCGTGAACTGATCAAAGCTGGCACAACCTGGCGACAGCAGGACGGCGTCGCCTGATTCGGCCACGGCGGCGGCGCGCAGTACGGCTGCGGCCAGGGTGTCGACTCGCTCCACCGCGCTCAGCTCGGTCAGTTGCTCGCGAATCTTCAATGCGTCCTGGCCAAACAGAATGACGCGGCGGGCCTTGTCACGCAGCAGCGGCGCCAACGGTGAAAAATCTCCGCCTTTGGACTGCCCGCCCACCAGCACGACCAGCGGCCCGTCGAGACCGGCGACTGCGGCTTCCAGCGCCCCGACATTGGTGCCTTTGGAATCGTTGATCCAGGTGACGCCCTGATGCGTAGCCACCCATTCGCAGCGATGCGGCAGGCCCTGAAAATCGGCCAGCGCGGACAAGGCCTTCGTACGATCCCAGCCCATCGCGTCACTGATGGCCAGCGCCGCAGCGGCGTTCAAATGGTTATGCGCGCCGACCAGTTTCAGTTCGGCCGTACTGCAAATAGGGGCCTCGCCGTGCCAGATCTGACCATCGCATACCCGATAATCCGCGCCGTCGGAGAGCCCGAATGTGCAGGAGCGCCCGGAATACGGCAGGGCCATGACGACGGGGTCGTCAGCGTTGCGAACGGCCACTTGCGTCTGCGCGTAAACCTGGCCCTTGGCTGCGGCATAGGCCGCCAATGAGCCATGGCGATCCAGATGATCAGGACTGATATTCAAGATCGCGCCCGCGGCCAGAGGCGGCCGCTCACACAGATCCAGCTGAAAACTGGACAGTTCCAGCAGATAGCCGTCCGCAGCGGTGTCCAGAATGTCGAGTGCCGGCGGCGCCAGATTCCCCCCGGCGGGCATGTTCAGCCCGCAACCTGCGGCCATTTTGGCCAATGCGGTGACCACCGTGCTCTTGCCGTTGGAACCGGTCACGCCCACCACTGGCTGCTCCACGACCTTGAGGAATACCGCAATGTCCCCCAACAGCGGAATCCCGCGCTCCCGGGCACGCGCGAACAGCGGATGCTCCAAGGGCAGTCCCGGGGACACGGCCAGCCATTCGATACCGGCCAGCAGCACGTCCGGCTCGACATCACCGCAATGGAGGGGAATGGCAGGAAAGTCGGCCTGTACGCTCGGCAATGCGGGCGGGTGACGGCGCGAGTCCCAGGCCCGCACGGCAAAACCCTGCGTCGCCAGGAAGCGCAACAGGCTCTGGCCCGTCGCCCCCAGGCCACACACCAGTACGGAATCGCCCAAAGTCTTGAGTGCTGCAATGTTCATCAGCGCACCTTCAACGTAGCCAGACCGATCAGCACCAGGACCAGGGTGATGATCCAGAATCGAACGATGATTTTGGGCTCGGCCCAACCGGCCAGTTCAAAGTGGTGATGCAGCGGTGCCATGCGGAATATCCGCTTGCCGCGCAGCTTGAAACTGCCCACCTGCAAGATGACCGACACCGTCTCCGCGACGAACACCCCACCCATGATGAACAGCACGATTTCCTGCCGCACCAGCACGGCCACGACGCCAAGTGCAGCCCCCAGCGCCAGCGCGCCGACGTCGCCCATGAACATCTGCGCCGGATAGGTGTTGAACCACAGGAATCCCAGACCGGCACCACAAATGGAGGCGCAGAAAATGGTCAGTTCGCCTACCCCGTGGACCGCAGGAATGCCAAGATAGGTCGCAAAGTTCGCGTGCCCCGAGGCATAGGCAAACACGGCCAAAGCCGCGGCCACCATCACGCAGGGCATGATCGCCAGGCCATCCAGACCGTCGGTCAGGTTGACTGCATTGGAAGAGCCCACGATCACCAGGTAGCTCAGCAGCAGAAACCCGAAGCCCAGTGGGATGGCGACATCCTTGAAGATGGGCACATAGAACGTGGTGCTGACCTCACTCGGCGCCAGAACCATGATGCCGATCGCGGCCAGAATCGCCGCAACCGATTGACCCGCATACTTCTGCTTCGCCGAGAGGCCATCGGAGCTGCGGCGCTTGAGTTTCAGCCAGTCATCGGCAAAACCGACCACCGCGAAAGCCAGCGTGCACAGCAGGGCGATCCACACGGCGCTGTTGGACAAATCGGCCCACAGCAAGGTACTGGCTGTCACCGCGGCAATGATCAGCGTCCCGCCCATGGTCGGGGTGCCCGCCTTGGTCTGGTGGCTTTCCGGGCCGAGCTCGCGTATCGGCTGTCCCACTCGCTGGTATACCAGCCAGGCAATGAACCGCGGCCCCAGCAGCAGCGACACCAGAAACGCCGTCAGCGCCGCGAGAATTGCGCGCAGCGTGATGTACTGCAGGGCACGCAACGGAGAGAAATCGGCTGCCAGCCAATCCGCCAGATGGTTAAGCATGCGCCTGCTCCTGCTGCAGCGCCGCTACCGCCTTGTCCATCTGCGCACTGCGGGATCCTTTGATCAATATCGAACGAAACATCGCGCCTTCTGCAAGCAGCGCCTCGGTCAAGGCTTCGGTGTGGTCAAAATGCCGGCCGCCCTCACCGAAACGGGTGCTGGCTTGCCGGGAAAGCGTGCCGCAAGTCCAAATCGCCTCGATACCGCGCTCCCGAGCCTGCTGACCCACGCGGCCATGCAAAGCCTCGGCATCAACACCCAGTTCTGCCATGTCACCCAGACACAGAAGACGTGGTGGTGTTTGGCTGGAAAGCACATCTATCGCGGCACCGACCGAGCTGGGATTGGCGTTGTAGCTGTCGTCCCAGAGAACGCGCCCACCACTCAGTTCAATGCGCTGCAATCGACCCGACACCGGGCGGAAAGCCTGCAATCCCGCCGCAATTTGCGTGGCGGAAATGCCCAGGGCAGTGGTCGCCGCAGCGGCGGCGAGCGCATTGTGCACATTGTGCTGCCCCGGTGCAGACAAGCAGACCGGAACCCGTGTTTCACCGATGACCAGATCAAAGCGCGAAGCGGCGGAATCAGCCTGCACTTGCGCCGCCTGCACCTGCGCCCCTGGCGCCCCGAAATCCACGACCTTGCGCCCGCCCGCGAGCGAGCGCCAGAGCGGCGCAAATGCGTCCGCGGCGTTGATTACGGCCGTGCCATCCGCGCCGAGGGCCGCGAAGATCTCACCCTTGGCGCGCGCCACGCCCTCCACCGAGCCAAATCCTTCCAGGTGGGCAGGAGCAGCCAGCGTCACCAGGCTCACATCAGGCTTGGCCCAACCGCACAGCTGGTCAATTTCCCCGGCGTGATTTGCACCCATCTCGATCACCGCGAATGCGTGTTCCTCGCGCAGGCGCAGAAGTGTCAGCGGCACACCCAGATGGTTATTCAGGTTGCCGGCGGTGACACATACCGGAGCGACCTGGCTCAGGATGGCGGCAATCATCTCCTTGGTGGTGGTCTTTCCGTTGCTGCCGGTCAGCGCCAGTACCCGCCCCGGCCAGCGCGCACGCCAGGCCGCCGCCAGCTGCTGCAGCGCCACCTCCACATCGGCAACCACCAGCTGCGGCAAGGGGTCATCCACGGGCCGGGCCACCAAAGCACCGGCAGCACCGGCATTACGTGCGGCAGCCACAAAGTCGTGGCCGTCCACCCGTGTCCCTGGCAAGGCCAGGAATACATCGCCCGGCTGCACCTTACGGGTATCGATCTGACACGCTCCGAGAGCGGCCGGCCACGAGCCCCTCACCTGAGCCCCACCCAGCGTGGTGTGCAGGAAGTCAAAGCTCAGCATGCGGCGACCTCCGCCAGAACCGCACTTACCACCTGCACATCCGAAAAATCGAGACGCTGATCGCCGATCAACTGGTAGTTTTCGTGGCCTTTACCAGCAATCAGGACGATGTCGTCGGTTCCGGCGTCGATTAGCGCCTGGCGGATTGCCTGAGCCCGGTCGTGCGTGGCGGTTACCGCACGCGGCTGCCGGAAGCCCGCTTTGACATCGATGAAGATCTGTTCGGGATCTTCGCCACGCGGATTGTCATCGGTCAGAAACACGCGATCCGACCACTTTTCCGCCACTGCTGCCATGAGTGGCCGCTTACCTCGATCACGATCACCACCGCAACCGAATACACACACAAGATGCGCCGGTCGATGCGCCCTGATTGCCTTCAGCGCCGCTTCGAGGGCCTGGGGCGTATGCGCGTAGTCCACCACGGCCAGAGGAGCACCATCTCGGCGCACGGCCTGCATGCGTCCGGGGACGGTTTGCAGTTGTGGCATGGCCTGGATCAAATCGTCCGCAGCGGCGCCACAGGCCTCCGCCAGACTCGCAGCCGCCAGGACATTGCTCGCATTGAACTCGCCGTACAAAGGCAGCATGACGTCATGCTCACGACCGTCCAGGAGCAGCTTGAGGTGCAGACCGCTCGGAACTGCATCGACCGACTGCGCCTGCCAGCGGGCGTCCGTTGCACCGCCAAAAATACGCCGTGTGGCGGTACTCTCCACCACCTCCAGTGCGCGGCGCACCAGCGGGGCGTCACCGTTCACATGGATGCTTTGCACGCCCGGCCAGGACAGCAGCCGGCGCTTGGTTGCGTGATACTCGGCCACGCTCGCGTGGTAATCCAGATGGTCGCGGCCCAAATTGGTCATCGCGACATGCGCGAAGGGCAAACCGGCAACGCGCCCCTGGGCGATAGCATGGGAAGACACCTCCATCGCCAGCGCGGTACACCCGGCGTCCCGCGCCTGCGCCAGCTGCGCCTGCAACGTGATCGGATCCGGGGTAGTGTGGGTGCTGGATTGCGGACCATCCCCCACATCCAGCCCCAGAGTTCCAAGGCTTGCGACCCGGAATCCGCATTGACGCATCAACTGCGCCCACAAGCTGACCACCGAGCTTTTGCCGTCGGTTCCGGTCACCCCGACCAGGGTCAGGGCGGTCGCGGGCGAAGCGTAGAAGCGCGCGGCAAGCTCGCCCAGGCGAGCCGACAGACCGGGCACGGCGATTGCGGGAATCTTCAGTTTTGGCGCCGGCACGCCTTCAGGGTCATACACGACCGCAGTAGCACCGCCCTTCTCCGCCGCGGATGCAAATGCCAATCCGTGCTGCTGCGTGCCTACGCAGGCGCAAAACACGGCGCCCGGGCGTACCTGACGGCTGTCCAGCGTGAGAAACTCGACCTCGACCCCTGCGGGCACGTTCTGGTCGGCAAAACCGTTCAGCAAGGCATCCAACTGCATCAGGATGCCCCCCCTGGCGCCAGCGCGATCTGATTCGACGGAGGCGCCACACCGAGACGACGCAAAGCCAACGCGGCAACGTCGGCGAATACCGGGGCGGCCAGCTGCCCACCGTAGTAGGTTCCCTTGCTGGGTTCGTCGACGAGCACCAGCCCCAGTACACGCGGCTGATCCGCCGGGACCATGCCGACAAACAGCGCCTGGTGACGGTCTTCGGCGTAAGCACCGTCGATCACCTTGCGAACCGTTCCGGTTTTACCGGCGACTTGCCAGCCGGGAATCGCCGCGCGCGTGGCGGTTCCGCCCGGGCCGACCACTGCAACCAGAAGTTGACGTACCGCCGCTGCCGTTTCGGCCGAGAACACCGGTTCCACCTGCGCCTGCGGAAGACCCTCGATGACCGACAGTCCGCGTGGGGTGCCATCCCCCGCCAATGCCATCCAGGCCTGCGCCAGCTGCAGCATCGTGACGTTGAATCCATAGCCGAACGCGGCAATGGTGTCGCCCAGCTTGTCCGGGGACGGCAGCACACCCGAGGATTCCTCGCCGATCAGGGCCCCTGTCTGGTATCCAAAGCCCAAACCCCGGTAGGTTTCGAACAGCCGCTGTGCACCCAGCTTCATGCCCACCTGCGCGGCGCCAACATTGCTGGATTTGGCCAGCAAGCGCTCCAGGGTCAGATCGCCGTAGCCATGCGTGTCACGAATGTCCTGACCATTGACCCGCATATACCCGTTACCGGTATGAAACACGATGTCCGGCTCGATAACGTGGCGATCCAGTGCGGCCGCCACAACCAGAGGCTTGATGGTCGAGCCGGGCTCGAACACATCCAGCGCCACCCGATTGCGCAGGCCGCGACGCAACGCCCGCGCGTCGCCACGATCATTGGGGTTGACCCCGGGCCATGACGCCGCTGCCAGCACGGTGGCGTTCTGCACATCCACAAACAGGGCCTGACCGCCCTTGGCCCCTTCGGTTTCGGCCAGGGACTTCAGCGCCGAATACGCTGCGTGCTGCAGGCGCAAATCCACCGTCAGACGAATGTCTTCACCGTTCCGGGCCGGCACGTAATCGGAGAGGTCCTCGACGACTCGCCCGCGGCTGTCCTGGATCACCCGGCGCTGACCGGACGCCCCGACCAGTTGTTGGTCGAATACCCGTTCCAGACCTTCCTGACCGCGACCGTCAATGTTGGTCAGCCCCACCAGCGAAGCGGCGGCCTCTGCTGCCGGGTAGAAGCGCCGGTATTCGCGCTGCAGAAATACGCCTTTGGCCTTCAACGCCAGAATCCGCCGGGCCATCGCCGGGGCCTGCTGCCGCGCCAGGTAGTAAAACTGACGCCCGGAGCGGGCCTCCAGCTCGGCCTGCAGTTTCGCCGGCGCCATATCCAGAAGCCGCGCCAGCGGTGCAATCTTTTCCGGATCATCCAGCAGCGCGCTGGGCACCACCCAGATGGACTCGGAAGGTGCGCTTAAGGCCAGCACATCACCGTGACGGTCACGGATGGCGCCGCGCTGACCTGGCTCCACCAGCACCCGCACATGACGGCGCGCGCCTTCGTTGCGTAGGAAGTCCTGTTGCTGTACCTGCAGCTCCAGCGAACGCACTCCGCAGATCACCAGAAACAGAGCCAGGCCGCCGCCGACGATACGCATACGCCAGAGCCGGGTCACGGGTTCACCCCGCTGGGCACGACCACATCATCCGGTGCACGCATGCGCAATTTTTCACGAGCCAGGCGTTCAATCCGCGCCGGCGCCGCCAAGGTGGCGTGCTCCAGCTCCAACTGTCGTGCTTCCGCAGCCAGATCCTGCGAATACTGATGCGCCTCCTGCAAGCCGGCCTGCACCTGCCGCGACTGATGACGCATGCGAACAACGGCCAGAGCCGAAGCCGCAACCGCCAGATACAGCACCAGGTACATGATTAAGCCTCGTCCGCCCACGCCTGCCCCCAGCGCAAGACCGCGCTGCGTGCCCGCGGGTTACGTTGCGCCTCGACCTCGCTGCACAGCTCACGACCGATGGCCGACCAGATGGGTGTGGGGTCCGGCAGCGCCGGATGCGCAGCCCGCGGACGCGCGCCACGCTGAAGCATTTGCTTGACCTGGCGATCTTCCAGCGAGTGGAAGCTGACCACGACCAGACGCCCGCCCGGCTTCAGCCACGCATGCACCGCATCGAGCAGGGACTCGAGCGCGTGCATCTCGCCATTGACGGCCATGCGGATGGCCTGGAATGTCCGGGTAGCCGGGTGAGTACGGCGCCCACGACGCCCGCCAACGGATTCTTCAACCAGACGCGCCAGCTCCGCGGTTCGGGTCAGCGGTTCACGGTCGCGCTGACGAATGATCGCCAGTGCAATTCGCCGCGCATCCGGCTCTTCCCCGTATTTGCGCAAAACCGAGATCAGTTCATGCGGCTCCACTCGCGCCAGCCACTGCGCTGCGGATTCGCCCTGCGTGGGGTCCATGCGCATGTCCAGCGGACCATCGTTGCGGAACGAAAACCCCCGCTCGGCGTCGTCCAGCTGGGGGCTGGAAACCCCCAGATCTGCAACGATGCCGTCAAAACCGTGCGCGGAAATTTCCGCACGGCCGGCCAGAGCGCCGAAGTTCGCATGCACAGGAGTCACCCGCGCGTCGGCCGTCGCCAATTCCCGCGCCACCGCGATCGCCTCGGGGTCCTGATCCACAACGACCAGCTCACCGTCGGCATCCAGCCGCTCCAGGATCGCGCGCGCATAACCACCACGCCCGAATGTCAGGTCCAGGTAACGCCCAGCAGGCCGTATTTCCAGGTGCGCCAGCACAGGCGCAAGCAGGACCGGTATGTGGGTGGGGCCGGGGCTGGCCTCAGCCACCCCCTCAGATCCCCAGGGCCGCGAGTAGTTGGCCATCGAGTGGCGCCTCCTCGAGCTGATCCTTCCAAGCGTCCGCCGCCCAGAGTTCAAACTTGGTGCCCTGGCCGGCCAGGACGGCCTGACGCTCCAGGTTGGCGAGCTCGCGCAATGCTGGCGTGAGAGAAATACGACCCTGTTTATCCATCTCGACTTCCTCGGCATGGCCCATGAAATGCCGACGGACACGTTTTGCGCCGGGGTCGAATTCGTTCAGGGACATCAACCGGTCGGCAAATTGCCGCCAGGTGTCCGCGGGGTAGATCAGCAGGCAGGGTTCCACATCAACGGTGACTACCAGACGGCCGGCACACTGCTCCATAAGTGCCGCGCGATAGCGAGCCGGGATCGCCAGGCGTCCCTTGTCATCTAACGTAAGCTCGCTTTTGCCGCTGTACATGTTTCCGTTCCCGTGGAGCGCTTTCCCTTTCACTCCACTTCACACCATTTCTACCCACTATAGACCCCAACACCCACTCGGTCAAGGGATTTTTGTTTAAAAAACAGTGGCTTAGCTACACTTTCGCAGACGATTTTTGATCCCGAAAGAGCGAATAGAAACAAGCACTTGGCGACGACTCTTAAGGCTCTACACGAGGGTTTGGGCGAAACCGGGGAATAAAGTGGAGCCCTCTGCATCGCCACCCGCAACGCTGCGGGCAACGGAAGAGGAGAGTCAGCCGATAAGCCGGGTTCTGTCGTGGGCAGTCATTCCTCTCGGGGCCGCGTCACCGCGACCCTCTAGCAACCAACCCGGGAACGTTGCGGGCCACAACATTGCTCCCCTATTCGGTCTTGCTCCAGGTGGGGTTTACCATGCCGCTCCCGTTACCGGTTGCGCGGTGCGCTCTTACCGCACCCTTTCACCCTTGCCGGGGCCTTGCGGCCCTTAGGCGGTCTGCTCTCTGCTGCACTTTCCGTAGGCTCACGCCCCCCAGGGATTACCTGGCACCTTGCCCTATGGAGCCCGGACTTTCCTCGAACCGCTTGCGCGGCCCGCGACTGCCTGGCCGACTCTCCGGCGGGGAGTGTAAACCTGCCACCCCCCAGCGTCACATCGCTGCCGCCAGTCCGGGTGACAATAGGGGTCTTGCAATCGAACCGACCGACGATGACACACCCTCTTGCTCACGGCGCGCTCCGGCCCGCCTCCTGCTGCGTTCTCCTGGTTTCGCTTCTGCTCGCCGGCTGTGGCGCCCAATCGGGAAGCTTCACGGCACCCGACGACAACAGCACCCCACCACCGTCTGCCGGCACCTACAGCTGCGACACTCCGTCGACGGAGAACCCCTGGCTGACGCGCACCGAATTGAACTTCTCCCACCGTGGAGGCGCCCTGGAGTTTCCCGAAAACACCTTGTATGCGTACCAACGCTCGGTGGACATCGGCGCCGACGTCTTGGAAATGGATGTCTACGAAACTGCCGATGGTGAAATGGTGGTGATCCACGATGCATCCGTCGATCGCACGACCAACGGCAGCGGGAACGTATCGTCGTTCACGCTGGCCGACATTCAGGCCCTCGATGCGGCGTACTGGTTTGTACCGGGACGCGGCGCCGTCAGCGATGCCGATGCTTCCGCCTATATCTACCGCGGCATTGCCACCGGCGAGCGAGCACCACCGCCGGGGTTTACCGCGGCGGATTTTCGAGTACCCACCCTCGCGGACACCCTGGATCGCTTCCCCAACAGCCTGATCAATATCGAGCTCAAACCGGACCCGGATTCCACGGGCAGCTACGAAGCCAAGGTCGCCGAACTGCTGATCGCCCGCGAACGTGCGGACGACGTGATTGTCGCGTCCTTCATCGACCTCCCCGCGGCGCTGTTCAAAGCCCAGGCCCCCTGCGTCAGCACCTCGTTCCCCACCGGCCAGGCCGCTACCTACGTGCTGGCCAGCCAGGGCCCGCTGCCCATGCCGCCGCTGTCCATCCATCACGCATTTCAGGTGCCGATGGAATTGGGTATTCCGGTGGTCACGCAGGATTTCGTTGACGATGCGCACGCCGCGGGCGTGGCCGTGCATGTCTGGACCATCAACTCCTGCGAGGAAATGCGCACGCTACTCGACATGGGCGTGGATGCGATCATGACCGACCGGCCGCAGCTGCTGGAGCAATTACTGGCCCAGCCGGCCGACAGCCGTGACTGCGCAGCGCTGGCTACCTTTGCACCGGAGCTCTAAGCGTTCAGCGCCGGCGGCGCGCTTGAAACGGACGAGGCGCTAGGAGCGCAGCTCCCCCAGGAAGTCATAGACTTCAGCGGTTTTGCAGTCGAAATGTCGCGCCAGCAACTTGGCCAATTTGCGTGGCGGCAACTCACCATGAAACAACCGCGCCAGTGATTGCAGCTCCTCGGGCAATGACGGCCCATCGCCCGCTGCAGCCGGCTCCGCCGGCGCGATCAGCAGTACGAACTCTCCCCGCCGGTCGGGTCCGTCCTCCGCCGCCCAGGCCGCCAGCTCGGCAAGACTTCCTCGGTGCACGCTCTCAAATTTTTTGGTGAGCTCGCGCCCGAGCGCAGCCGAACGCTCCGGCCCCATGACTTCCACGCAACTGGCCAAGGACGCGGCCAAACGGTGGGGTGCTTCATAGAAGATCAGCGTTCGCGGGTCTGTCTTGACGGCCTCCAGCTGCGCCACTCTCGCACCGGTGCGCGCGGCCAGAAACCCCTCAAAACTGAAGCGATCGGCCGGCAAGCCGGAGATGGCCAGTGCGGCGATACACGCCGCCGGCCCCGGCACCACCCGCACCGGAATGCCCGCTTCCTGACAGGCACGGACCAAAGGAAACCCGGGATCCGAAATCAGCGGCATGCCAGCATCGGAAATCAACGCCAGACTCCGCCCTTGTTGCAGCTCGGCCATGGCGCTCGCCAGCGCCTGCTCCTCGTTGTGCTGATGCCAGGCCCGCAAAGGCGTGCGAATTCCGAAATGCTGACACAGGTGTCGGCTGTGGCGGGTGTCTTCCGCCAGAATCAGATCCACCCGCTGCAGAGTTTCGACAGCCCGCGGACTCATATCACCCAGGTTGCCTATCGGCGTACCCACGATGTGTAAACAGGCGCTCAATCCGGCTCCTTGGTTGTGTGCTCTGGATGGCTGGAAGCTGGCTTTTTCCCACTGGCCATCACCATGCACGGCATACTACCGCGCATGAAAACACGCAGTACGCTTCTGTCCTGCCTGGCGGCCTCGCTGCTGCTCACGGCGTGCGCGACGTCGAACTATCAGGCACCCCGGGTCACCCCGCAGGATACGCCACCGGCGGATCCGCTTTCGCAGTTGCTCAGCGCCGGCGAACTGCTTGCCGCCGCAACGCTGCTGGAAGCGGAAGCCTCCCAGGAAGATTTGCAGGAAACCCGGGTCGCGAAGCGTTTTCAAGCCGCCCACCTGTTTATTCGCGCCGATGACAGCGCGGGGCTGCTGCGCATGATCAGCACGCTGGAGCCAGAGTTATCCCGGAATGACGATCGCTGGCACCTGCGCATGTTGCAGGCGCAGTGGCATTTGCTGCGGCGCGAACCGTTATTGGCCCTCAGTCGCACCCAGGCCACACGTCCGGCGCAACTGCCCCCCGAACTACGCGTGTTTACCGCGGAAACCCAGGCGCAGGCCCTGACCCAACTGCAGGACGGCGTTGCCGCATTGCAGGTGCTGATCGATGTGCATGGCGGCCTCAGTGATGAACTCGAAGATCGCCGTCTGACCGCCATCGCGGAATTGCTGCAGAACCGCGACCTGTTCTGGCTGCAGCCCCCAGGAATGATCAGTGGACGCATGCAGGGCTGGCTGGCTCTGGGCGAAATTACACGCCGCATGTGGAGCAGCGAAACCGAGCTCGACAACGCGCTGAATGAGTGGCGCTTCAGATTCGTTGACCACCCCGGCATCCGTCTGAGCAATAGCCTGCGCGAACAGGCCGCCGCCGTCGCCCGCAGCGCACCGCGCCATGTCGCCTTGCTGTTGCCCCTGACTGGCCCCCTGGGCAGTGTGGGCGAAGCGATCCGCGACGGGTTCGTCGCCGCCTTCCTCGATAGCCGGGAAAACCGGCTCAAGGTCAGCGTCTTCGATACCCACGCCCAATCGCCCTCGGCCGCCTTCGACTCGGCCATTGCCGCTGGCGTTGACCTTGTTATCGGCCCGCTGAAGAAAGAAGCAGTCGCCGACGTGGTCGCGCAGAACGCATTCGGGATGCCGCAGCTGGCCCTGAACAGCACCCCTTTGGCTGTGCAAAGTCGGCCGTGGCTGCTCTCACTGGCGCTGCCGCCTGAAGACGATGCGACTGCCGCCGCCCGCCTGGCCGTGCTGCAAGGTCACGAACGTGTCGTGGCGCTGCGGGGGCAATCGAGCTGGGCACAACGATCCACCGCTGCATTTCAAAGCACGCTGGAGGAAGCCGGCGGTCGATTGGTCGACGAAATGAGCTTCGAGAGCCGCAGCGACAGCTATCCGGAAGCGATCAAGGCCCTGATGCAACTGGAGCGCAGTCAGGATCGCGCTGCACGCGTCCAGCACGCTCTGGGCACGACGATCTTTTACGACCTGGAGCGCCGCCAGGATACCGATGCCTTGTATCTGGCCGCAGAAATCACGGACGCCCGACAGATCCGCCCGCAGATTCGATTCTTCCAGGGCAGCGATCTCCCGATCTATGCCAGCGGCCGTTTGTTCGACGGCAATCGTGAACGCTATGAACGAGACCTTGATGGCGTCTATTTCTGCTCCAGCCCGTGGCTATTGGGCAGCAGCGAAGGCTGGCAGGCCAAACGGGCCGACTTCCAGCAATGGGAGCCGGAAGCCGACCAACGCTGGGCGCGATTCCACGCTGTCGGCCAGGATGCGTACCAATTGGCGACCCGGGTGCGCAGTGGTGGCTGGCCGCAAGGGCTCAGTATTGCGGGGGCCAGCGGCGAACTGCGCATCAGCGGCGAGCAGGTGGATCGTCGCCTGCCGTGTGCGGTGTTTCGCAACGGACGTCCCGAGCTCGTCGCCACCCCGTGAACACTCGTGGCGCCGGTGCTGAGAATGCCGCTTGCGCTTATCTTCAACGCCAGGGTTTGACGATGATCACGCAGAACTATCAATGTCGGCGCGGGGAATTGGACCTGATCATGCAGGACCGGGGCACACTGGTATTCGTCGAGGTCCGACAACGTCGCCACGATAGCCGCGTCTCGGCGGTCGAAAGTGTCAGCGGGTCCAAACAACGCCGCATGCTCGCTGCCGCACGGCACTATCTCATGACCCACCCCGAGCAGAATGACCTGCCGATGCGTTTTGATTTGGTGGCCATGGACGGGGATAACCTGCGCTGGGAGAAAAACTTCCTGCAACTGGACGGGCATGGCTACTGACTCCACCCTCAGCCAGCTCGCTCGGCAATTGAGCGCGGGCTCGGTACTGACCGACGCCGCGGATTGCATCGCCTACTCCTTCGACAACTCGCGGCGATCGGTCACCCCGCGTGCGGTTGTGCTCGCCAGCAACGAGGCGGAGGTTGCCGCCACGGTGCGCTGGTGCACGGAAACACGCACGCCGCTGACGGTGCGCGGACGCGGCACCAACACGGTGGGCGCTACCGTTCCGCTTGCTGGCGGACTGGTCCTCACCCTGGAGCGCATGAACCGGGTTCTCGAATATTCCCCTGCTGACCGCAGCATCACCGTCGAAGCCGGTTGCCTGAACCAGCAGGTTCAGGAGATCGCAGGTGCGGACAGGCTGTTCTGGCCTCCCGACCCGACCAGCGCCGCATACTCCTCCATAGGCGGGAATCTGGGCTGCAATGCCGGCGGCCCCCATGCCGTGCGTTATGGCACCTGCCGGGACAATATTCTCGGTCTGGCCGCGATCATCGGTGACGGCAGCCGCATCCGCGTGGGCAGCAAAACAACCAAATCGGTTGTGGGCCTGGATCTGACCCGACTGCTGGTCGGTTCCGAGGGCACGCTCGGCATCATCACTCAAGCGACATTGAAGCTCACGCCGCTACCGTCCGCGCGGCGCACGGTACGCGCAGAGTTTGGCTCCGTGGATGCTGCCGCCCGCGCGGTGTCCCGACTCCTGGCGCAGGCAGACTCCCCGGCGGTGTGTGAGTTCATGGACGATCGGGCGGTTGGCCTGGTGAGGGGCGATGTGCAGTTGGCTTCAGGTTGCGAGGCCCTGCTGCTTATCGAGTGTCACGGCACCGAATCGACCACGCAGGAAACCTGCGCGCAGTGGCGGGAGATGCTGACGCACGATCTGCTGGGATGGCAGGAAGCCAGCACCGCCGAGGATGTCGTCCAGGTGTGGGCGGCACGCAAGGCGCTGTCCCCGCGTTTGCGCGGCCTGGCGCCGAACAAGACCAACGAAGATGTTGTGGTTCCGGTATCACGCATTCCCGATCTGGTCGGCGGTGTGCGCGAGATCTCGGACCGCCACGGCATCCCGATTGTGTGCTTTGGTCATGCCGGCAACGGGAATCTGCACGTCAATCTGATGTACGACCGCAACGACCCGAAGCAGGCCGCCCAGCACGACGACTGCCTGAATGCCGTGTTTGAGCTCACCATCGCCCTCGGCGGCAGCCTCTCCGGGGAGCACGGCGTAGGGTTGGCCAAGCGCGATTTTGTCGGTTTGGAGCTGGATTCGGCCACATTGGCGGCGATGCGTGCGGTCAAAAACGCTCTGGACCCGCACCATATTCTGAACCCCGACAAGGGCCTGCCACTGGAATCTGCCCGAGTACGCTGATCAGTACGCTTACTTGACCACCTTCAAGTGCCCACGTCGGGCGCCGGGCGGGGCCCCGGGTGGCTCCGGAGGTTGCTCATCCGGCCCCGCGGTTTCGGGTGGCGGCAGTGCCTCGTCATCGGCTTCGACTTCAGGTTCCGGCGGGAACAACATGCCCTCGCCGGTTTCTCGCACCACAAAGGCCTCGATGGCGTTCAACGGCACATTCAAACGGTGAATTTCGCCGGAGAATCGCGCCAGTGCGTGCAGTCCGTTGGCGCTGATATCCCGCTCGCGGGTGGCGCTGCTGCTGATGTTCAACGTGATTTTGCCGTCCACCACCTGGGCACGAGGCACCTGCACATCCGGGCGGTCGGCCAGCACCACAACCATCGGAGTCCAACCGTTGTCTTCTGCCCAGTCGCACAAGGCATTGATCAAATAGGGTTTGCGCGGTATCACCGCCATTCTTGAATCCTCAGAACAGGCTGTACGCGGCCTCACGACGTGTCAGGCTGGCCTGAAACGCCGGTCGCTCGCTCATGCGCTTGGCGTATTCGAGCAACCCTTCCGCGCCTTTGGGCCATTTGTGGCCCATGCTGGTCAGGCGCCACAACATCGGTACCAGATAAATGTCGACCATCGACATGCTGCCGCCGACCATGAATTTGCGCCGACCCAGCAGCTCGTCCAGCGCCAGCAAGGAGGCCGCAACCGCCTTGCCCGCATTGCGCTTTTTCATGGACTCGCCCAGATCCTGGTCCAGAATCCGCAGCGTCATGCGCATGCGTGCCTGGCCAGCGGGTTCTACGGGCACCAGATTGGGATACGGATGGCGGGCATCCAGGTACTCGCTGATGATATCGATACCGGAAATGACCAGGCTGCGCTCGGCCAGAGTCGGCAATTCGTGCCGGGCATTCAGCACCATGAGATCTTCATTGCGCACGGCCGGATCCACGGTCACCACACGCAGATTCTCGATGCCTTTTTCGGCCACCAACCAGCGCAGGCGCTGGCTATCGAGGTCTTCGCTCGACAGAAACAGCGTCAGGCCGGAATTCGTACTAGAAACTCGCGCCATCTCCTCTACACCCCGCGTATCAGCCCCTTAGTAGACCCGAAAACGAAAAAGCCTGCGCGATTTCTCGCACAGGCCTTTGTTTCGCAGAACCGGGAAAACGGGCTAGTGCACGTCCTTCCAGAATTCTCTCTTGATCATGTAAGTCAATGGAATCAGCAGCAGCAAGTAGAACATCGCCCACAAACCGCGTGAATGCATCCGCGCCTTGCCGGGCTCTGCCGCATAACTCAGAAAGTTGGTGATGTCGGCAACAAAGCTGTCGTACTCAACCGCGGTGAGTGTTCCCGCCTGAACCATTTCAAACGACGGTGCAGCATGGCCACCAGCATGCGCGTCGGCTGCGGCTTCTTCGCTATGCGCGATCTGCTTGTAACCTTCCAGCCCACCCAGCACGTGAGGCATGGATGCACCCGGCAACTGCAGGTTATTGACCCCGGTTGCCTTGTGGTCGTCAACATAGAAGCTCTTCAGAAAGCTGTAGATCCAGTCAGCGCCACGCGCCCGCGCGGTCAGACTCAGATCCGGCGGAGTCTGGCCAAACCATTGCTTGGCCGAATCCGCCGGCATGGCCGACACGATGTGGTCACCGGGTTTGTCGCTGGTGAACATCAGATTGGCCTGCAGCAACTCGGTGCTGATGCCCTGGTCTTCACCGAGACGGTTGTAACGCAGGAAACCCAGCGAATGACAGCCGGAACAGTAGTTCATGAAGTTGGCCGCACCACGTTGCACCGATGCGGTGTTCTTCACATCTGGCGTGAAGTCGTACAGCGGGGCGTCGCCCGCCGCCATCACAGGGGCCGCGGCCGCCAGCAGCAGGCCGGCAAGAGTCAAGCGCAATTTCATGATGTCACCCGCGATGGAACCGGCTTGGTCGACTCCATCTTGGAGTAGACCGGCATCAATATAAAGAACAGGAAGTAGATGACGGTGCCGATCCGGGCCGCCAGCGTCTTGCCTTCGGAAGGCGCTTCCAGACCCAGCCATGCCAGTACGATGAAGTTCACGGCAAACACAGCCAGCGCAATCCTGGACAGCATGCCTTTGTAGCGGATCGACTTGACCTTGGAGCGGTCCAGCCACGGCACGACAAACAGAATCAGCACCGCCGAGAACATGACGATCACGCCCATCAGCTTGTCCGGAACCGCCCGCAGCATCGCGTAGAACGGCGTGAAATACCACACCGGCGCGATGTGCGTCGGGGTCACCGCCGGGTTGGCTTCAGTGAAGTTCGGCTTTTCCAGGAAGTAACCACCGGCTTCCGGCAGGAAGAACACGATCGACAGGAACACGGCCAGGAAGACCGATACGCCGAAGATGTCTTTCACGGTGTAGTAAGGGTGGAAACCGATGCCGTCCAGCGGCACGCCGTTTTCGTCCTTGTTTTCCTTGATTTCGATGCCGTCAGGGTTGTTGGAACCCACTTCGTGCAACGCCATCAGGTGAGCAACCACCAGGCCAACCAGCACAAATGGCAGGGCAATCACGTGGAAGGAGAACAAACGGTTCAAAGTGGCGTCGGAGGGCACGTAGTCACCCTGTACCCAGATCACCAGGTCCGGACCGACCACAGGAATCGCACCAAACAGCGAAATAATCACCTGTGCGCCCCAGTACGACATCTGCCCCCATGGCAGCACATAGCCACAGAAAGCTTCCGCCATCAGGGCCAGATAGATCATGCAGCCGAAGATCCAGATCAGCTCACGCGGCTTGCGGTACGAGCCGTACATCAGGCCGCGATACATGTGCAGGTAGACGACGATGAAGAACGCCGAAGCCCCGGTGGAGTGCAGATAGCGCAACAGGTCGCCAAACGGCACATCACGCATGATGTACTCAACCGATGCGAACGCTTGTGCGGCATCCGGTTTGTAATGCATGGCCAGGAAAATACCGGTCACCAACTGGTTGACCAGCACCAGCATGGCCAGGGAACCGAAGTAGTACCAAAAGTTGAAATTCTTCGGTGCGTAGTATTCAGCAACATGATCCTTCCACATCTTGGTGAGTGGAAAGCGATCATCGATCCAGCCTAAAAAGCCGGTGGTCTTGTGCGGGTTGGCTACGATGCCCATTTATGCAACCTCTGTATCTTCACCAATCACGATGGTGTTGTCGTCGAGATAACGGTACGGTGGAATCACCATATTCAGCGGTGCCGGCACGCCCTTGTAGACGCGACCCGCCAGGTCGAACTTGGAGCCGTGGCACGGGCAGAAAAAGCCACCCAACCAATCGGCGCCAAGGTCGGAAGCCGGATGGTCCGGACGGAATGTTGGCGAGCAGCCCAGGTGCGTGCAGCGGCCGACCATGACCAGAACTTCGGGCTTCAGCGCACGCGATTCATTCTTCGCATAAGCCGGCTGCTGGTCTTCCACCGAGTCGGGGTCGCGCAGATGCGTCTCCACCTTGGCCAGGTTGTCCAGCATCTCTGGCGTACGCCGCACCACCCAAACCGGGCTGCCGCGCCAGGTCGAAATCAGCAATTGGCCATCTTCCAGTTTGGAGATGTCCATCGTGACCGGAGCGCCCAATGCTTTGGCGCGCTCACTCGGCGCCATCGAGGCAAGAAAGGGACGAACCGCGCCGACAACGCCGACACCTCCGACCGCAACCCCCGTGAGGGTCAGAAAGCGACGCTTGCTATCGTCGACACCCGCTGTGCTCATTCATGCACTCCCGTTCACAGACTCTCGCGGAGCCTGGCGTTGTTTCTTCAAAATTGAGCCCGGCCGCGAATTGCGCCGACCCCCGATAAAGCGGCGGAATTTTAGCATGCGATGGCCAGAATCCGCCGGGAAAGCCCATCCGGACTTGTACTTAAGCCTGAAGCTTAGCTCTGCACACAGTCTGACCAGCAGGTGAGCAAGGCCTCGTTTTCCGCCGAGGTGCCAATGCTGATTCGCAAACATTGGTCCAGCAAAGGGTGCCCCCCGTGCAGGCGTTTGACCAGAATCTTGTGCTCCAGCAACGCCGCATGCGCGGCAACGGCGTCGCTCACGCGGACAAGGACAAAGTTCGCCGCGCTGGGAAAAACCTGCACTCCGGACACCTGCAAACCCTCGATCAAGCGGGCGCGCCCCGCGATCAGATCGCGGATCTGCGCTTCAAAGGCCGACTCGTGCTGCAAGCACAATGTACCCAGCACCTGGCTGAGCACATTGATGTTGTACGGCATGCGGACTTTCTCCAGCTCCGCGCAGATCTCCGGCTGTGCCTGAACGAAACCCAGCCGCAAACCCGCCAGCCCCCATTTCGACAAGGTGCGCAGCAGCACCACACGCGGATGCGCCTGCGCCAATTCGCGGCCATCCTGCTCCGCGTAGGGAATGTAAGCCTCGTCGAGCACGAACAGCCCCGGGCTCAGTGCGGCCAGCGTGTGCAGCTCGGCTGCCGGGAACAGGTTGCCGGTGGGATTGTTCGGGCTGGCGATGAACACCAAGTCGGGCTGATGCGCGGTGATCGCGGCCTGCATGGCCGGCATATCCAGGCTGAAGTCTGCGCGTAGCGGCACGCCCACAAAATTCAGCCCCAGCACCTGGGCCAGGTGCCGGTACATGACGAAGCAAGGCTCCGCGGCCAGCACGGTTGCGCCCGGCCGCAACACCGCCTGCATCAGCATGGCGATCAACTCATCCGAGCCGTTACCCAGCACGCATTCATGTGCGGAAGACACCGGAAATACACGCTGAATCTCCGCTTTCAGCTCACGCGCGCTGGCGTCCGGATAGCGATTGGTCGCCAACGTTGTCACCCCGGCGGCAAAGGCCTCGGCCACCGATGTGGGCAACGGAAACGGATTTTCCATCGCATCCAGCTTGATCAGACCTTGCGCGTCGGGAACCGCATAGGCCTGCATCGCCGCCAGCGCCGGGTTCCATCGCAGTGCGGTCATGCGCCCTGCTCGCCACGCACCGCGGCGGAACCGGCGTGCGCCACCAGACCTTCGCTCTGCGCCATGGTGTTGCTGATCGCCGCCAATGGCGCCGCGCCCTCGGCACCGGCGATTCGCAGCAGGCTGGAGCGCTTGATGAAATCATGCACACCCAGCGGCGACGCGAAACGCGCCGTGCCCGCAGTCGGCAAGACGTGATTGGGGCCGGCACAGTAGTCGCCGAAGCTTTCCGGGCACCAGGGCCCGAGGAAAATGGCGCCGGCGTGCCGGATGCGCGGCAAGAGCGCCTCCGGGTCATCCACCGCCAGTTCCAGGTGCTCGGCGGCCAGCTGATTGGCCAAAGCGCAGGCTGCATCCATATCCGGCACCGCGATCAGTGCCCCGCGATCCTGCAATGCCGTGCGTATCGTCGCGCTGCGCGGCTGCTCGGCGATCAAGGCATCCATCGCGGCGGCCACAGCATCCAGGTAGGCGGTGTCCGGGGAAATCAGGATCGACTGCGCCTGCTCGTCGTGTTCCGCCTGCGCGAACAGATCCCAGGCCATCCAGGCAGCCGGCGCCGAACCATCAGCGATGATCAACACCTCGGAAGGCCCGGCGATCATGTCGATACCCACCTGGCCGAACACCTGCCGCTTTGCCGCCGCAACCCAGGCATTGCCCGGGCCCACGATCTTGTCCACCGCCGGAATCGTTTCGGTTCCGTAAGCCAGCGCCGCCACCGCGTGGGCGCCCCCGACCTGGAACACACGATCAACACCGGCAATCGCCGCACAGGCCAGCACCGCCGCATTGAGCTTGCCCGCTGGTGCGGGTGCTGTCATCACCACTTCCCCGACACCTGCCACGCGGGCGGGGATGGCATTCATCAGCACCGAAGACGGGTAGCTGGCCTTGCCACCGGGCACATACACGCCAACCCGGTCCAGCGGCGTGTGGCGCTGCCCGAAACGGTTGCCGAACTCGTCTTCAATCCAGAAATCCTGCGGCTTCTGTGCTTCGGCGTAGCGACGAATTCGTTCCGCAGCCGATTCCAGCGCGTCGCGAAGCTCCATCGGCAGGGTGTCCAGCGCATGCTCCCACTGGGCCCGCGGAATTTCCAAAGCCGCCGCGGTGGTGGCTTCCGCCGCATCGAAGCGCTGGGCATAGTCGAGCAGCGCCACGTCGCCCTCGGCGCGAATACGGGCGATGATGTCGGCCACCGATCGGGTCAGCGTCGGGTCAGCCACCGGCTCGGTCGCGCGCAGCGCGGCCAGCGCGTCCGTGAAACCGGCATCGCGGCTATCCAGCCGACGAATGGCCACCGGCGCCACGCCACTCATCGCGTCACCACCCGTGCCAGCGCATCCACAAAACCGCGAATGTCTTCGCTCTGCATCTTCATCGCCGCCTTGTTCACCACTAGGCGCGAGCTGATGAAATTGATGTCCTCAATCGGCTCCAGTCCGTTGGCCTTCAGGGTGTTCCCGGTATCGACCAGGTCCACGATCAGATCGGCCAGCCCTACCAGCGGCGCCAGTTCCATCGACCCGTAAAGTTTGATGATTTCCACCTGCTGACCACGCCGCGCGAAGTGGTCGCGTGCCTGATCCACATATTTGGTGGCGACGCGCCAGCGCCGGTTCGGCGGCGGCACCCAGCCCACCGGTGCGGCGACACAGAGCCGGCACTGGGCGATATTCAGGTCCAGGGGCTCGTACAGCGTGGGGCTGGCGAACTCGCGCAGCACATCCTTGCCGGCAATCCCCAATTGCGCCGCTCCGTGCTCGACGTAGGTGGGCACATCGCTGGAACGCACGATCAACAGGTTGCTGACCGGCCCCTCGGCGGCGATGCGCAATTCGCGGGTTTTGCTCAGGTCCTGTAACGGACGCACACCCACCTTTTCCAGCAGTGGCAGCGTCTGCTCCAGAATGCGCCCTTTCGCGAGCGCCATCGTCAATCCACTCATAGTGTCCCTTCGCGGCTACTTGACCCGGCGCACGGCCGCGCCCAGCCCCGCCAGCTTGGTTTCGATGTGCTCATAGCCGCGGTCGAGGTGATAGATGCGGTTGACCTTGGTGGTGCCTTCCGCGGCCATCGCGGCGATCACAAGGCTGGCTGAGGCACGCAAATCGGTGGCCATCACCGGCGCTGCGTCCAGGCGCTCACGCCCCTGCACGATGGCCGTGTTGTGCTCGATGCGGATGTCTGCACCCATGCGCGACAGCTCCAGCACATGCTGGAAGCGATTCTCGAATACGGTTTCAGTGACCACGCCCACCCCTTCGGCCACTGCATTGAGGGCGCAGAATTGGGCCTGCATATCCGTCGGAAAAGCCGGGTGCGGCGCCGTATGAATGTTGACGGCCCGGGGCCGCTGGCCGCGCATATCCAGGCGAATCCAGTCCGGGCCGGTAGTCAGCGAAGCGCCGGCCTGCATCAGTTTGAGCAACACCGCGTCCAGCAATTCCGGGTTGGTGTCGCGCACGGTGATCTCGCCCCGGGTCAGCGCCGCGCCAACCAGAAAGGTGCCGGTTTCGATGCGATCGGGGAGCACTGCATGGCTCGCCGCATGCAAAGCCGGCACGCCCTGGACCCGAATCGTGGAGGTGCCCTCACCGGTAATCCGTGCGCCCATGGCCCGCAGACATACCGCCAGGTCGACCACCTCAGGCTCGCGGGCGGCATTTTCAAGCACGGTTTCGCCTTCGGCCAGCGTCGCCGCCATCATCAGCACTTCGGTGCCGGTTACCGACACCACTTCCATGACAACGCGCGCGCCCATCAATTTTTGCGCCCGGGCGCGGATGTAGCCATCACGCACCTGAACATCGGCGCCCATGGCTTTCAGGCCATCCAGATGCACCTGAACCGGGCGCGCCCCGATGGCGCAACCACCGGGCAGCGAGACTTCCGCCTCGCCCATGCGCGCAAGCAAAGGCCCCAGCACCAGGATCGAGGCCCGCATCGTGCGCACCAGCTCGTAATCCGCATGGCAGGACACCAGCGTGCGCGCATCCAGTTCACAGGATTGCGTGGTGTCCGCCGTACAGACCACGCCGAGATCCATCAGCAGGCGGCGCATCGTGCGCACATCGGCCAGATCGGGCACGCGGGTCAACGTCAGCGGCTCGGCCGACAACAGGCAGGCCGCCATGATCGGCAACGCGGCGTTCTTGGCGCCGGAGGCCGTGACCTCACCGCTCAAACGGCAGGGGCCATCAATTTCCAGGTGGTCCATGGATGTCTCAGGCGATGCCGGCTTCGGCGGGGGTCAGCGTCTTCAGGCCCAGGGCGTGGATTTCCTGGCCCATCTTGGGACCCAGAGCTGCGTACACCATGCGGTGGCGTTGCACGGTGTTCTTGCCCTCGAAGTCTGCACAGATCACCCGGGCCTCGAAGTGCGCGCCGTCGTCACCCATCACCGTGATGTCGGCGTTGGCCAGTCCGGCGGAGATCCAGGCATTGATGTCGTCTGCTGTGGTCATGGGTGCAATGTCAGGGGAACAATCCGCAATTTTCGCAGATTTGGACCGCGGGACTCGGTTTGCGAGCGTGCAGGCCTCAACCCCGCAAGCGGGTTCCGCGTTGCAGCAGCGTCAGCGCCACGGCGGAAAGCAACACGAAAAACGCACCCACCACGCTCAAACTGAGCACCGCAGGCGCGTCCGACTGGCCGAAAAACCCGTGCCGCAACCCGTCGATCATGTAGAAAAAGGGATTGAAGTGCGAGGCGGCCGCCCAGAACGGCGGCAGGTCCTGCACCGAGTAGAAAACCCCGGAGAGGAAACTGAGCGGCATGATCAGATAATTCTGAAACGCCGCCATGTGCTCGAATTTGTCCGCCATGATGCCGGCGATGATGCCCATCACTGCCAGACACCCGGCAGACAGAACCAGCGCCGCCAGAACCAGGACCGGCTGCGCCAGGGGCAAAGGGGTGAAGAACCAGCCGGTGGCGTACAACACCAGCGCGACCAGGCCGGCGCGAATGATGGCCGCGCCGGTAAACGCGAGAAAAATCTCCAGCGGCGACAACGGCGGCAACAGAATGAAGACCAGGTTTCCGTTGATCTTCGACTGCGTCAGGCTGGAGGCGCTATTGGCAAAAGCGTTTTGCGTCGCGCTCATCATGATCAGCCCCGGAATCAGAAACGCGACATAGCTGACACCTTCGTACACCTGAACGCGGTCCGCCAGCACCTGTTGAAACACGACCAGATACAACAGCGCCGTGATCACCGGGGAGGTGATGGTTTGTCCGGCCACCTTCATGAAGCGACGGACCTCCTTGGCGAACAGGGTTTGCAACCCGACCCAGTTCATGGTTCCCATCAGCGCGCTCCTGCCGAGGTCATTTCCACAAAGACATCTTCCAGCCGCGCGTCCCGGGTTGCGACATCCCGAATCCCGCCGGCCTGCGTGTTCAGCGTGTCCAGCACCGCGCCCATGTCATCGCGGGTCTTGTCCAGCCGCAGCTCCCAATTGCCATCCTGTCCGCCAACCTGCAACGGACGCAGGGAATCCGGCAGTACGCTGCCACCGGTCTTGACGTTGAGGAAGCGGAACGGATGCCTGGCCAACAACTCGGCAGTGCTCTCGCGGGCCACCACCTGACCACGATCCAGGATGGCGATATTGCGGCACAGGCTTTCCGCCTCCTCGAGATAGTGCGTAGTCAGCACGATGGTGTGACCTTCCGCATGCAGTCGCTTGGTAAAGCGCCACAGCGTGCGCCGCAGTTCCACATCCACACCGGCAGTCGGCTCATCCAGGATGACCACCGGCGGTCGGTGCACCAGAGCCTGGGCAATCAGCACCCGACGCTTCATCCCGCCGGAGAGTGCGCGCAACGTGGCATGTCGCTTGTCGGCCAGTTCCAGCGCCACGATCAGCTCATCGATCCAGGGCCAGGATTCGCGCCCGCAGCCGAAATAACCAGCCTGATTGCGCAGCATGCGTTCAACGGTAAAAAACGGGTCGTACACCAGCTCCTGTGGAACCACACCCAGATTCCGCCGTGCCAGTCGGTAGTCGGTCACGGTGTCGTGCCCCATGACCGTCACCTGCCCGGCATCCTTGCGCAGTAAACCAGCGATGATCCCGATCAGGGTGGACTTGCCCGCACCATTCGGCCCGAGCAGGCCAAAAAAATCCCCGGCCGCGATGTCCAGGCTGACGCCCTTGAGCGCCTGAAGCGAACCGTAAGTTTTTTTGACGTCGGATAACTGGAGTGCGGCGGTCATCAATTGCGTTGCCTGGCGGTGCACGCGCTGGTGCACTGCAAAAATGGCAAAGTATAGCGTTCACCTCCCTCGCAACCGCCTGCCCACCGCATGCTGATCAACCTCGCGTACCTGATTGCCGGCCTCGTCCTTTTGACCTGGTCAGCCGACCGTTTCATCGGCGCGGCGGCCAGCCTGGTGCGGTATTGGGGGGTCTCGCCGATGCTGATCGGTGTATTCGTTCTGGGCGTGGGCACCTCGGCGCCGGAAATCGCCGTCTCGATCAGCGCCAGCCTGCGCGATGCACCCGATATTGCCCTGGGCAACGCCCTGGGTTCGAACATCACCAACATCGGCCTGGTACTCGGCATTTGCGCCCTGGTCCGCGCGCTGCCGGTCACCTCCAGCGCATTGCGCAGCGAGTTCCCGGCGGTCATGGCCGTCGGCGTGGTCGTGCTGCTGATCTGCCTGGATGACCAGTTCTCGCGGTGGGAGGGTTTTCTACTGCTCGGAATATTCGTAGGCGTCATGGCCTGGCTGGTGTGGCGCGGCAACCATGCCCCCCCGGGTGATCCGCTGATCGAGGAGATCGCCAGCCACAGTGAGCCTGCCATGTCGCAGCGCGCCGCCTTGGGCTGGTTGCTGTTCGGATTGATCGGCCTGCCGGTATCGGCCGATTTCTTTGTTACCGGCGCCAGCGGCATCGCCCGCGGGTTGGGCGTCAGCGAGCTGGTCATCGGGCTGACCGTGGTGGCCTTTGGCACCAGCCTTCCGGAACTGGCCGCCTCGCTGTCGAGCACCCTCCGGGGCGAGCTGGAAATGGCGCTGGGCAACGTCCTGGGCTCCAACCTGTTCAACAGCCTGATTGTGTTCGGCGTACCCGGCGCCATGCAACACATCACCCTGTCGCCCGACATCCTGCGACGCGACCTGCCAATCATGCTCGGAATCACCCTGCTGCTGTACCTGATGGCCCAGTTCCAGGGCGGGGTCAGTCGCACCGGCGGCATGCTGCTCGTGGGCAGCTTTGGTGCATACCTTTCTATACTGGCGTTCTGATTTTTCTCTCGGGCGTCATGAGCGATACCACACTGCTGAACATGGGCCGCGCGGTTCTGGAAATCGAGGCCCAGGCGCTGAACGACCTGCAAGCCCGGCTCGATGGCCAGTTTGTGGCCGCCAGCCGCATCCTGCTGGCCTGCCAGGGCCGCATCGTGGTCACCGGCATGGGCAAATCGGGCCACATCGGCAGCAAGATCGCCGCCACTTTGGCCAGCACTGGCAGCCCGGCTTTTTTCGTTCACCCTGGCGAGGCCAGTCACGGCGACCTGGGAATGATCACCAAGCAGGATGTCCTGCTGGCCCTGTCCTACTCCGGTGAAACCGCCGAGCTGTCGACACTGCTGCCGATCATCAAGCGTCAAGGTGTCCCGCTGGTGGCGATGACCGGTCGTCCGCAGTCCACGCTGGCGCAGGCCGCCGATGTGCACCTGGATGTGAGCGTGAGCAAGGAGGCCTGCCCGCTCAATCTGGCCCCTACCGCCAGTTCCACCGCCACCCTGGCCATGGGTGATGCCCTGGCCGTGGCCCTGCTGGATGCACGCGGTTTCACCGCCGAAGACTTTGCGCGCTCGCACCCGGGTGGCAGCCTCGGACGCCGTTTGCTGGTGCATGTGGGCGACATCATGCGCACCGGCGACGCTCTTCCCAAGGTGCATACCGATGCGTCACTCTCGGCGGCGTTGCTGGAGATCACCAGCAAAGGCATGGGCATGACCGCTATCGTGGACGCCACCAACCGGATCGCCGGGATCTACACCGACGGTGACTTGCGACGCAGTTTCGAACGCGGCGTCGACGTCCACACCACCGGCATCGCCGACGTGATGTCGGCACACCCGCAATCCATCAAACCGGGCGCGCTGGCCGCCGAAGCGCTGGCGGTAATGCAGGAACGGAAAATCAACGCGATTCTGGTGTCCGAGGACGGTATTCACCTGGATGGCGCCCTGAACATGCATGACCTCCTGACCGCAGGCGTCGCGTGAACAACGACGTGCAGCGTATTCGCCTGCTGATCCTGGACGTCGACGGCGTACTCACCGATGGCAAGCTCTATCTGGGCCCGAACGGAGAAGAGTGGCGCAGCTCGCATGTCCGTGACGGGTTGGGCATCAAGAAGCTGATTCGCGCGGGCATCGTTCCGCTGATCATCAGCGGCCGCCCGGCCGGCGGGTTGGACCAGCGCTTCTCCAACCTGGGCATCGAGGAGCGCCATTGGGGCTTCGATGACAAGTGGCCCATCCTCGAGCGCGTCTTGCAACGGCGCAGCATTTCACCTGACGAAGTGGCGGTGATGGGCGATGACGAACCCGACCTGCTGCTGATGGAGAAGGTCGCCATTGGGCTGTGCCCCGCCGATGCGATGCCGGCCGTCCAGTTGCGCGCCGATTTCGTGACCCCGAGCAAGGGCGGCCAGGGCGCCGTCCGCGAAGCCGCCGAATGGCTGCTGGAGCGTCAACCATGAGATGGCCCGACCGCCAGCTGGTGTTGTCGGCGCTGCCCGTCGTTGCCATTGGCGCCATCGTGTTTGGCGTGACCATGCAATGGCAGAGCGCACCGGAGCTCCGGACCGAAGCCGAGGCGATTTCGCAGACCCAGGAAGCCGATTACTTTCTGCACGATGCCCAGATCCGCCGCTACGACCACACCGGCGCGATGGTGCATAGCCTGACGGCCAGCGAGTTGGAGCACTACCCCGATGATTCGGCACGTCTGGAGACGGTCACCGTCACCCGCATGCCCGGGCCGTGGACGCTACGCGCCGACTTCGGCGAAGCGTTGCAGGGGCTGAATGAACTGATCCTGACCGGCAATGTGGTGGTCCAGACCGTGGTTCAGGATACGGTCCCGGCGCGTTTGCATACCGATGCGCTGGATGTGAATATCGACGAACGCACACTGGCTTCTCTGGGGCCCATTCGCATGGAATCCCCGACGACCACCGCCACCGCAAACCGCATGCGCGCCAGTCTGGACAGTCAAAACGTGGAATTGATCGGAGAGGTGCGTGTTGCCCATAAACCCTGAACTGGCACGCCGCATCCGGTCGGCATGCGCGATGCTGGTCGCCCTCTGCGCACTGAGCCCATCGGTGTGGGCGCAGGACCGCCCGGCCTTTCTCGACCCCGGACTGGCGATCTCCGTGGAAGCCGATTCCGCCGAGCTTTCGCAGGAAAGCAACGTTTCCATCTACCGCGGCAACGTCAAGCTGGAACGTGGGCCGCTGGTCATGAGCGGCAACGAGCTCCGCGTTGCCCGCCTCACCGAGGACGACCGCATCAAGGCCACGCTGTCAGGCTCGCCGGCACGCGCCGTGTACAACGACCCGAACAACCCGGACCTGCCCGTCGTCGCCACCGCGAAATCGATCGTTTACACCACCGGGATCGAACTGCTCGAATTGCAGGGCGACGCCAAGATCTCCCGCGGAACCGACCAACTGAGCGGCGAGTTGGTGCGCTACGAAATCCCGCTGGCCCGCATCCAGGCCAGTGGTGACGAGAGCGAACGTGTTCGGATCACGATCATGCCGCCAGAAAAACCGAAAACACCATGACGCTCGCCGCCAACGGACTGCAGAAGTCGTACAAGGGCCGCGCGGTGGTGCGGGATGTCAGCCTGAAGGTTGAAGCCGGAGAAACAGTCGGCCTGCTCGGCCCCAACGGCGCCGGCAAGACCACATCCTTCTACATGATCGTCGGCCTGGTCGCGACGGACAGCGGCACGATCTGCCTGGACGACAAGAACCTGACCCAGCTGCCGCTGTATGCACGGGCCCGCCTGGGCATCGGTTATCTGCCACAGGAGGCCTCGATTTTTCGCAAGCTTTCGGTGCGCGACAACATCATGGGCATCCTGGAGCTGCGCAAAGATCTGAACCGTGCCCAGCGACAGGAAGAGCTGGAGCAACTGCTGGAAGAACTCAACATCGCGCATATCCGCGACTCCGTGGGCATGGCACTCTCCGGCGGCGAACGTCGACGCGCAGAAATCGCGCGCGCCCTGGCCGCCAAACCCCGTTACATCCTGCTCGACGAGCCCTTTGCCGGTGTCGACCCCATCGCGGTGGGCGATATCCAGCACATCGTCTCGCACCTGCAAGGTCGCGGAATCGGCGTGCTCATTACGGACCACAATGTCCGCGAGACCCTGGGCATCTGCTCCCGTGCCTATATCCTCAGCGAAGGACGGGTCATCGCCAACGGCAAGCCGGCAGAGATCCTGGAAAACGCGGAAGTTCGCCGGGTGTATCTGGGCGAAGATTTCCGGATGTAAGGCTGCCGTACTTGCCATCGCTGGCCCGCTATCGTCTCCGTCAGCTGGCGCTCGATTTCGCGCTGGCATTCGCCTACTTGTTCGGGCTGACACATGCGTTTGGTCAGTTCGCCCGACATGCCCATCTGCTTCCCTGGCACCCCTATACCACGCTGCCGGACAACGACGTACGCGTGGTGTTGGCACTTGAGAGCATGCTGGTGATCGCACCCATTGCACTTCTCATCCTGATCGGGCTCCGTGCAGTGTGGGACCAACGCCTCCTTGTACGGGCCGCAGGAGTCACGCTGGCACCCAGCGCGCTCAATGCTCTGAGTCTCTATCGGGCCTCAGACATCATTGGATTCCCCGCCGGGCTTCATCTGATCAACGCGGCGCTCCCCACGCTGATACCGTTGCTGATGGTAGCGTTGTTGCTCCGATTTTCCTCCCGAGCCAGAGCCGATGCTTGAGCTGCGCCCCAGTTGCGAAAATTGTGACCGCGACCTGCCGCCGGACGCGCAGGACGCCTGGATCTGTACCTTCGAGTGCACCTTCTGCGCCGATTGCGTGCGCGAGGTTCTGCACGGAACCTGCCCGAACTGCGGCGGTGAGTTCAGCCGCCGGCCGCGGCGACCCGCCGCCAAGCTAGAGCGATACCCCGCCTCGACCCTGCGGGTGTACAAACCCGTCGCCTCGGCAGCCAAACCCGACCTGGAGCGCACAAACAATGGCCTATGACGAAGGCCTGGCGGAACGTCTGCGTGAAATCTTCATGGACATTCCCTATGTGCACGAGAAAAAAATGTTCGGCGGGCTGGCATTCATGGTGGACGGCAACATGTCCTGTGCCGTCATGGCCAACGGCCAGCTGATGGTGCGGGTGGGCCCTGCACTCTACGCCGAGGCTCTCGAGCGGCCGCACTGCCAGCCCATGGATTTCACCGGCCGCAAAATGACCGGCTTTGTCATCGTGGCAGAGGAAGGCCTGATCGAAGATCACATGCTGCAGGACTGGGTACAGCTCAGCCTGCGCTTCGTGCAGAGCCTGCCGCCGAAGTAAAAGGCGGCTGGTACGACCGCTATTCGGCGCGCTGCGGCCGCGACACCAGGCGCCAGAAAGCCTCGCGCACGGGCACCCCCTGGTGCAGCACGTTGAAAACCTCGGTGGAAATGGGCATCTCCACCGCGTGCTTTTTGGCCAGCGTGTGCACTTCGACGGCGTTGCGAAAACCCTCGACCACCTGACCAATGGCCGCTTCGGCTTCCTTCAGGTCATCGCCACGGCCAATCGCCTTGCCGAAGCGACGATTGCGCGATTGATCATCGGTGCAAGTCAGCACGAGATCACCGATTCCGGCAAGCCCCATCATGGTCTCGCTGCGACCGCCGAGCGCTTCGGCCAGACGTGACATTTCGGTCAACCCCCGGGTGATCAGCAGCACGCGGGTATTCGCCCCAAGCCCCAGGCCGTCCGCCGCACCCACGGCGATGGCGATAACGTTTTTCACCCCGCCACCCACGGCCACACCGATAACATCGTCACTGGTGTAGGCCCGCATACCGGTGCCATGAAATTGCTCGGCGACCGATGTGGCCAACCCCACATCCCGTGAGGCGATGGTCAATGCCGACGGCATGCCCTGACCCACCTCCCGAGCGAACGTCGGGCCACTCAGCGCCACAAAACTGGCCTCGGGCAAAAACGCCCGCACCAGTTCATGGGGCATCAGCGCGCCTTCAGGCGCAAAGCCCTTGGCCGCGGAAATGATTTCCACACCCGGCCGCCAGAGCGGGGCCAGCAAACGCAGCATCCGGTCCAATGCATGACTCGGAACCGCCAACAGCCAACGCTCGGCCTCCGCGGCCTCGCTGAGCGACGCGCAGATGCGCAAACGATCCGGAAACGGGCAATCCGGCAGGTAGCGACGGTTGCAGCGATCCTCTTCGTACTGGCGCAGGGCGTCGTCATCACGACCCCACAGGCGAACCGGGTGACCGTTACGGGCCAGCTGGATCGCCAGCGCCGTCCCGTACGAGCCGGAACCAAACACGCTGATCATGCCGGTGGCCATGGCGTCGTCTTAGTGAGGGGCGGTTGCCCCACCGTCCGCGGGTTGCTTTTGCTGCGCCAGATGCTCGCGCAATGCCGCATCAAAATTCACCGGCTGCATCAGGAACGGCGGGAACCCGGCCTTCTGGATGAAATCGTTCACCGCTTCGCGAAGAAAGGGAAAGATCGTATTCGGCGCCCAGGCTCCCAGGATGGCCTGGGTTTCCAGACCATCTTTGGCATCCGTGATGACGATCAGACCCGCCATCTGGACTTCCACCAGATAGGCCACCTGCTCGTCCTGACGCGCCGTCACCGTCACCGACAGCACCACCTGATGAGCATCGTTGCCCAGCCCGGTGACATCGGTGTTGAGCTGCACGTCCACCTTGGGCTGGAAGGGCTTGGTGAAAATGGCGGGCGCGCCGGGCACTTCCACCGAAGCATCTTTGAGATAGATCTTTTGCAGCTGAACTTTGGGCCCTGCGGCCTGCGCGGCGCCGGCAGAATTGGTTGGTGTTTCGCTCATGAGGAACGCTTCTTGGCTTTAGTGGTGGAGGAACGGGTGGTCAGCGGCATGCCAGCACCCTCCCAGGCATTCAGACCACCGGCCAGCGGATACACTGCCTGGTGGCCTCCCGACCGCAGCTTGCGAGCAAAGCTGCCAGCCGTCGCGCCCATCGCGCAAACGATGATCGCCGGTTGCGTCGGGTGCTTGAGCAGCTGTTCCTGAACTTCGGCGTGCCGGTTGGGGGGAACATTTTCGGAATTCAGGATGTGCCCGCGCTTGTAATCAGCAGCGCTGCGGATATCCAGGATGCGCACATCCTGATCATTCATCATGCGTACGGCCGCATGCGGGCCCAGCTTGGGACCGCTGCGTTTGGCCAGAACCCATTCGTTCACAATGAGGGCTACGATCAGCGCAGCCGCGATCGCCAGCATCATGGTGTTGTTGGCAAGAAATTCGGACAGATTCATTTTGCACTTCAGCAGGCTCAGCTTTCCATTATCGCAAGACCCAGCCGCGCGGCGCAGTTCCTGGTGGCCGAGGCTGATGGTGCTGGGCTTCGTGCTGAGCCTGTCAGGCGGATATGCGCAGGCTGAGCCCGCGAGCGACCCCCGCGCCGAGCAGGACAAACTGCGCACACAGCTCGAGGCGCTCGCGCAGGAGCACGCGCGCAGCGTGGGGGCCCGCAAGCAGGAAGAAAGCTCCCTGAACAAGCTGTTGCGCAAGCAAGCCGATGAACAGCGGGAGCTGCGCAAATTGCGCGCGCAGATTCGCGACGCCGAACAGTCGCTGAAAGCCGTCCAGACCCAGGTCGCAGCCACGCAGGCGCAAATCCAGGAGCTGCTGAGGCGCCTGCAATCGCTGGCGAATCTGCATACACAGGCGCGCAACCGGGCCGCCACCGGCAGCGATGAGATGCACAGCGCCCGCAATCAGGCCTGGCTCCGGCAATTGGGCCAACAGCGGGCCGCGCTGCTGACGGAGCTGGACACCCGGACACGCCAGCAGAAAGCCCTGCTCAGCAAACAAAAAGACACCCGCGACGCATTGGTCAGCCAGCAACAGGAGGCGGAGCGTCGGCTGGAACGCCTCGACGACATTGCGCAAGAACACCGCAACACCATTCGCGCCCTGCAACAGCAGGAGCAGCGGGATCAGCAGCGTCAGCAGGAACTGCAACAGCGGATGGGCGAGCTGGACCGGTTGATGGACCAGCTCTCCCGACGCCAGGTGTCCGCCCAAAAGGGGCTGCGCCCGATCAAGGACAAACAGGACTGGCCGATTCCCGGCAAGGTGCTGCAGCGGTTCGGCTCCCGGGGCCCGGGTGTATCTGGCCCGCGACGAGGAACCTTGCAGGCCGTGCGCCCCGGCACCGAGATCCCCGCCATCCACGATGGGGTGGTGGCCTGGGTGGGCTGGCTTCCCCAACTGGGCCTGGCGATGCTGATCGACCACGGTGAGGAGTATTTCAGTCTGTACGCCCATGCCGAAACCGTGCTCTACGGAGTTGGCGATATGGTGCTGGGCGGAACTCCTGTACTGCTCAGCGGACAAACAGGAAGCCCCCCGGAACCGGCCATCTATGTGGAGTTGCGCAAGGGCCGTAAATCGCTCAACCCGCGGTCCTGGTTTCGCTCCGCGCCTTGAAGCGTGCGTGAAAACCCCCATTGCACGGGGCTGTAAACCACTATGCTAATGTCGAACCGATTGTGCGGTCCAAACCGCAGGCCCTACGGACGAAAACCATGAAAAACTCCCCTCGCGCCCTCTCTTTAGTCGCCTTTGGCGCCATCTTCGGCATGCTGGTCGCCCTCGGCAGCGGCGTGTTGGCGGGACGTAGTGAATCGCAATCCGTCGAAATCCCGCTGGCGGATCTGCAGGCCTTCGCCGAGATTCTCAACCAGGTCAAATCCTCCTATGTCGAGGAAGTGGATGATTCCGAGCTGATCGAGAATGCCATCCGCGGCATGCTGCAGGGGTTGGATCCGCACTCCGCCTACCTGGATGCGGAAGACTTCAACGACATGCAAGTCTCCACCTCCGGCAAATTTGGCGGGCTGGGCATTGAAGTGCAGATGGCCGACGGGTTTGTCCGCGTGGTCGCGCCGATCGATGACACCCCGGCGCAACGGGCCGGCATGCAACCCGGCGATCTGATCATTCGCATCGACGACAAGCCGGTCAAAGGCATGTCGCTGACCGACGCGGTCAAGCTCATGCGTGGTGATCCCGGTACCGATATCGAATTGCAGGTCATTCGTGAGGGCGAGCGCAAACCGCTGGACATCAGCCTGACGCGCGCCATCATCAAGGTCGCCAGCGTGCGCACCCGGATGCTGGATGACGACTACGGCTACGTCCGTATTTCCACCTTCACCGGCAGCACCGGCACGTCTTTGAACGACGAACTGAGCAAACTGCGCAAACAGAACAAGGCCATCAAGGGTTATGTGCTGGATCTGCGCAACAACCCGGGCGGGGTGCTGACCGCCGCCGTGGAAGTGTCCGATGCCTTCCTGAACAGCGGGCCCATCGTCTCGATTCGCGGTCGCGATGAAAAAGAAGGCCGCGAGTTCACCGCCCGCCCCGGTGACGAAGTGGATTCGCGCCCGGTCGTGGTGCTGGTGAATGCGGGCTCGGCCTCGGCTTCGGAAATCGTTGCCGGTGCGCTGCAGGATCACGGCCGCGCTGTCATTGTCGGCGAGCGCACCTTTGGCAAAGGCTCGGTGCAGACGATCATGCCGATCCGCAACAACTCCGCGATCAAGTTGACCACGGCGCGGTATTACACGCCGAGTGGCCGCTCGATTCAGGCCGAAGGCATCAAACCCGACATCGAACTGGCGTCTTTGAACGTCTCGGAGCGCGAACGCGCGTTCAAACCGGTGAAAGAGGCAGACCTGGAAAACAGCCTGGAAAACGACACCGACACCACTGCAAAATCCGATTCGGAAGCCACCAGTGGCAAGCGCCTGGACCTGGCTCAGACCGACTTCGCGCTGTATGAAGCCCTGAACGTGCTCAAGGGTCTGGCCGTCAGCTTCAAAACCGCCAAGGCCGGTTCGTAATACTCAGTTGCGGGTGCGGGGCCGCCGCGAGGCCAATGCGGTCGTCCCCACCAGCAACGCCACCCCAGCGTAGAACAGGGGCCGCAGTTCAGCCCCCTCGCCCAGCAGCACGGCGGCCAGTATCACGGCGTAGACAGGCTCGAGGTTGACGACCAGGTGGGTTTCCCAGGCGGTCAGCACGCGCAGAGCGATGAACGCCATGACAAAGGGCGCCAAGGTGCATACCAGCGCCAGAACCAGCAGCCATAGCCAATCCTGAGGTGACGGTATCCAGGTCGCCGGCGGCGAGATCAGCATCGCCAGCAGCAACACGACCAGACCTACCGCAAACTCGATGGCGGTCAATGTGTAGGGGTTCGCCTTTGCCGCCAACTGTTTGTTCATTGAGCTGAACACCGCCACCAGCAACGCCGAGCTCAACCCCACCAGCACACCCAGGTTCATGGTGTCGGGCGAACCACCGATCACCATCCACACGCCGGGCACGGCCGTCAGCGCCAGCAGCAATTCACGCCGCCGAAACACCCGCCGGGTGAACAGGGGCTCGAGGACAGCGAGAAACACGGGAGCCACGGCGATGCAGGCTACGGCAACCGATGCGTTCGCAAGCTTGATGGCGCCATAAAACGTCCACCAGTGCAGCGCGACGAAGACCCCGGCAAAGCCGGCCATCCAGCGATCGGCCGATTGCATGCCCCGCCAGCCGCGCCAGGCCCTCGGAAGCAGCGCCAGCACCAGCAATACGATCACCAGACGCCACGCCACCAGCACCACGGCGGGCAGGGTGATCAGTCGCCCAAGGATGGCGGTGAATCCCCACAGGATCACGCACAGATGAATCAGCAGATAGGCCTGACCCCGGGTGGAGCCAAAGCCCGAATTCATTGACGCCCGGCGCGAAAACCAAACCACAGGGCCAACACCGCGAAGCCCCAGGTCGTGACTGGCCAACCCGCGATCCGGTCCGGAGTCAGCCCGTCCAGCCCCAACGTCACGGCAACACCGACCAGAGCCGCCCCGGCCAGCGTGCTCCAGCGTTGGGCCCGGGCCTGTTTCTGCTGTTCGGCGCGCAGAGCCGCCAGTTCTTCCTGCTGCTTGCGCATCAGGTCACCCGGCCAATCGGTCATGACCTTGGCCGCCAGCCCGGGCAATGCGTCGGCCAACGCCGGTAGCTGCGGCTTGAGCCGCTCGAAGGCATAGCGCGGTGAAACTCGCTCCCGCATCCAGCGCTCCATGATCGGTTTGGCCGTCTTCATCAGGTCCAGTTCCGGATACAACTGCCGGCCCAGACCCTCGATATTGAGCAAGGTCTTCTGCAACAGCACCAGCTGGGGCTGAATGTGCATGTCGAAACGACGGGCCACCGCGAACAGTCGCATCAGGAACAGCCCGAAGGAAATTTCCGCCAGGGGCTTGTCGAAGATCGGCTCGCAGACACTGCGAATCGCGCCTTCGAATTCATCCAGACGCGTATGGCCCGGCACCCAACCCGACTGGATATGCAGCTCGGCAACCCGTTTGTAATCCTGGTTGAAGAAGGCCAGAAAGTTTTCCGCCAGATAGCGCTGATCATCCGGCGTCAGTGACCCGACAATCCCGAAATCCATGGCCAGATAGCGTGGCTTGTCCGGGTTGCTCGGGTCCACGTAAACATTCCCGGGGTGCATGTCAGCGTGGAAGAAGTTGTGCACGAAGGTCTGATTGAAGAAGATCTCCACCCCCCGTTCGGCCAGTGCTTCAAAGTTGACGCCGCGGGCCCGCAATTCCTCCACCTCGTCAATCGGCAGCCCGTAAAGTCGCTCGAGCACCAGCACCGAGGGCCGGGTTAGCTCCCAGATCACCAGCGGGTGATAGATCAGTTCGGAACCGAGCCAGTTGCGCCGCAACTGGCTGGCATTGGCCGCCTCGCGGATCAGGTCCAGCTCATCGGTGATGACTTTTTCGTACTCGTCCACCACCTCGAGCACGCGCAAGCGGCGCGCCATGGCACCGCCAAAACGGTGCGCGAATGCGGCCAATGACTTGAGCAAAGCCACGTCATTTTTGACGCGCTGATGAATTTCCGGACGCAGGACCTTGACCACCACGTCCATCCCCGGTTGCCCGTCATCCCCCCACAGGCGGGCCGCATGGACCTGGGCCACGGAGGCCGAGGCCATGGGTTCGTTGTCGAACTCGGCAAACGCCTCGGCAATTGGCTTGCCCAGTTCGGACTCGATGATCTCGCGCGCGGCCGCGCCGGAAAATGGCGTCACCGCATCCTGCAGCAAGGCGAGCTCGCTGGCGATTTCGGCCGGCAGCAGATCGGGGCGGGTCGATAAAGCTTGCCCAAATTTGATGAACACCGGGCCCAGTTCTTCCAGCGCATGCCGCAGCCGGAACCCGATCGGGTCAGCAAAATGCTTGCTGCTGCGCCAACCCCAGAGCTGATCCACCCCGTAAGCGCGAATGACCCGCCAAATGCGCCACAGGCGTGGCAACTGCTGAATCATCATGAAGTGCTGCGCGTCCGTTCCATCCGCCCCAGGCGGGCCTGCAGGCGGTCCACCGCCATGCTCAACTCATCGACCTCGTGCATCCAGTCCTCCAGTTCCGCGGCAGGAACCAGGTCCCGGGATTCCTCGGATAAAAACTCGACGCCGGTCTGTTCGAGCTGCCCGAAGGCTCGCTTGAGGAACTGTCGCGCCTGCCCCAGCCCTCGCGCCAGCGGCACGGCCTGCGGGCCAAACCAGGGCTCAAGAAACGCCGCCAGGTCGGTATGCAGGTTTTGAAAGATGTCCGCGAATCGTTGCAGATATTCGGCATCCCCTGCGACCTGCATGCCGGCGACGGCACGCCCGCCACGCGGGTCACGCAGCAAGGCCAGCACCGCCCGGGTCTGCAATTCCACCCGCGCCGTAGGCTGGGTGGCAGGCTCCGCCAGCACGACCCCGTGGTTTGCCGGGAAGATGCCCACTTCCCAGCCCAGTTCGGTGTGGCGCACCATCAAGCTGCCGCCCAATGCCGAAAGCGCAGACAAGCTGTGCGGATCCTGTGCCAGCAACCGGTTGATCAAGGCCTCGGCGCTACCCAGCAGCGCGGCGGGTGGCGTCACAGTTTGTACCCGCGATGGATGGCGACAATACCTCCCGTGAGGTTGTAAACCTGCGTCCGCTCGAAACCGGCGTCTACGAACATGGCCTGCAAGGTGGCCTGATCCGGGTGTTTGCGGATGGACTCGGCCAGGTACTGATAGGACTCGGCATCGTTGGCGACGATTTCGCCCATGCGCGGCAGCACCTTGAAGGAATACACGTCGTAGGCCTTCGCCAGCAACGGATTGTTGGGCTTGGAAAACTCCAGCACCAGCAAACGCCCCCCGGGCTTGAGCACGCGGTAGATGGAGCGCAGCGCCGCATCCTTGTCGCGCACATTGCGCAAGCCGAACGCGATCGTGACCAGGTCGAAACTGTCGTCTTCGAAAGGTAGGCTTTCGGCATCCGCCTGCACGAATTCCGATTCGGTGTAGCCCTTGTCGATCATGCGGTCGCGACCAATGGACAGCATGTTGCCGTTGTAGTCGGCCAGCACCAGTTTGCCGCGCGGCCCGACACGCGGGGCCATGGCCAACGCCAGGTCGCCGGTACCCGCCGCCAGGTCGAGCACGGATTCGCCACGACGCACCGCGGCGAGATCGATCGCGAAGCGCTTCCACAAGCGATGGATACCCAGCGACATCAGGTCGTTCATCACGTCGTAACGCGAGGCGACGGAATCGAAAACCTCCTCGACGCGGCGAGGTTTTTCGTCCCAGCTGACGTCCTTGAAGCCGAAATGCGTGGTGGTCTGGCGTTCGCTCATCAGAGCATGCTCGGGTCAGGGCGCGGGCCCGAGGGGCGCAGCACCAGCGCCAATGCCATACCGCCGAGCAACCAGGCAACGGCCTGATAGACAAACTGGGTCGTGGCGAAAGACCAGGGCTGGAACCACCAGATCGGGTTAGCAAAGGTGGCGAACACGCCACCCGCCATCCCGCCACCAAAGGCCACCATCAGGCGCGCACCAAAGCCGCCAGTCGGCGTGGCCAGCCGGACGGCGATAGCCATCACCAGAAAGCTGACGAAGCCATGCAGCCATCCCTGCACCATCGAGCCGGTCGACATGGGCTCGGCGCCGGTTTTCCGGAACTGGATCAGCGCCAGCGGTCCCCGGGTATGCGCCTGGTGAAATGCGGTATCGGTTTCCGGCTGCTCGGAGTACGGGACCACGTACATGCCGGATTCAGTGAGGTGATTATCGAGAAACTGCTGCACACCAGCAGCATCCGCCGGCCCGCGCACCGCAGAGGTGCCCATGGGCAACACCGCCCAGAACATAAATCCCCAGATGAACACGACGGTCGCGGCCAGGACCGAAGCCCCCAACATTCTCAGCATCGTCTTTTCCCTTGTGAGTGCGTGACCGACTCCGAAGCGTAAGTCACCGCGATTGGCAGCAATGCCAGCAACCGCACAGTTTATCAGCGCCGGACGAATCAACTGGCGAGCTTGAGTTTCCACCCCAGGTTTGCCAAACGTCCTGCTTCCGTCTCCACATCGGCTTCCGTTAACGGATGCAACGCCAACCAGTCGGCCGGCAACCGCAGGGTCAGTCGTTGCCCGCTTGCCTCCAGCTCCACTGACTCGAGGGCCGGAATATCCTGGCGCGACCGGCACAGCAATACCGAAATTCGCAGTAACAGCGCGAGATACAGACCCTTGTCGTTCCACGGTGACGGCAGGTCGGCAAAAACCTCCCGCGCCAGGCGCCCCCGGTGGACCCGCACCAGCGCGGCCAGAATCATCTGGTCCCGGCGCGAGAACCCATGCATATCGGCCTTGGCCAGCACATAGGCCCCGTGCTTGTGGAACCCCGAATGGGAAATCGCCAGACCCAACTCATGCAGCGCGCTGGCCCAGTGCAGGTAGGGCCAATCGCATTCCTGGTTGAGGCCCCACTCTTTGGCGGCGCAGCTGAACAGCCGCTTGGAGACCTGCTCCACACGCCGCGCCTGCTGCTCATCCACGGTGAACCGGGATGCGATATTGCGCACCGATTTTTCCCGCACATCCCCATCCGAGATCCGCCCGACCAGGTCGTAGATCGCGCCTTCGCGCAGCGCCCGATCTGACACATCCATGCGCTCGATCCCCAGCGCGTCGAAAATTCCGGCCAGAACTGTTGCCGAACCGACGAACACGGCCCGCCGGTCTTCGCGCAACGAGTCGTACTTGATGTCCTTGATCCGCGACATGCCCTTGAGCGCCTTGATGACGCCCTCCAGCCCCTCCCGGCTGACGTGGTCGTCGCCAAAGCCCAATTCTGCCGCCACGCGCCACACCGAACGCACGCTGCCGGAAGAACCGATGGCACGCTCCCAGCCACGGTCACGGTAGCGCTTCTCCAGAAAATCGATCTCGGCCGCGGCGGACCGGCGCGCACGACCCAACCGCTCCGGTGTGATGTTGCCATCGCCAAAAAAGCGCTGCGTGTGGGAAACGCAGCCCATGTGCACGCTTTCCATCAGCCGCGGTTTGGCGCCCTTACCCACGATGAGCTCGGTGCTGCCACCGCCGATATCCACCACCAGGCGTTTTTCGTCCGTGCCGACCAAACCGTGTGAGACACCGGTATAGATCAGGCGCGCCTCCTCCACCCCGGAGATGATTTCAACGGGTCTGCCGAGGGCCTTTTCGGCCTCCAGCAGAAAGGCCGACGACTGCTTCAGGCGGCGCAGCGTATTGGTACCCACCACACGCGTTTGCGCAACGGGAATGCCGCGCAGTATCTGCCCGAATCGCCCCAGACACTCGATCGCCCGTTGCCGGGTTTCCAGGTTAAGCGTCTTGTCGGGCTGTAATCCTGAAGCCAGCCGAACCGGCTCGCGCACTCGGTCCATGACCTGCAATCCCGCCTCGGACTGCCGCATGACCACCATGTGAAAACTGTTCGAGCCCAGGTCAACGGCAGCCAGCGTCAGGGGCTCGTTTGGTGTCTGCGAGAAGGAGTCGGACTGGCTCATGGCCGGACTATACCCGCGCAAACGGACAGCTTCATTCCCGCAGCGTGAATTGACGTGTGCTCCGGGGGTTGCCAAAATTCGCGGATAACTTCGTTTTACAGGGCTGCATACGAATGCGCGCAATCGCACTGATTTTGCTGGCAGGAGCTTCCGCGACCGCGGCAGCCGCCGGCAATGCCGAGGCCGGTAAGGTCAAATTTGATACCTGCATGGGTTGCCATGGCATCCCCAGCTACACCAATGCCTACCCGACCTACGACGTACCCAAACTGGGTGGTCAGCACGCGGCCTACCTCGAAGCGGCCCTCAAAGGCTACCGCAGCGGGGAGCGTTCGCACCCCACGATGCATTCGCAAGCAGCCAGCCTGAGCGATCAGGACATTGCCGATATCGCCGCCTACATTGCGCAGGCCGGCAAGTAAGCCGCCCCTCAAGGATTCACGCATGAGCTTTATTTACAAGACTCTGGTTGTGGCCGCCCTGGCCCTTCCTGCGATCAGCCACGCCGGCGGCAATGTTGACGCCGGGAAAGAAAAATCAGCCACTTGCGCCGCCTGTCATGGCGCCGATGGCAACAGCCCGATGCCGATGTTCCCGACCCTGGCCGGCCAGCACGAAACCTATCTGGTTGCCGCGCTGGAACAATACCGGGACGGTCAGCGCAAAAATGCCACGATGGCACCGATGGCCGCCAATCTCAGCGACCAGGACATCAAAGACCTGGCTGCGTACTTTGCTCGCCAGCAAGGGCCGCTGAGCACGGTCAAGTACTGAGTGCCAGCCACAACCACAAAAAAGCCCGCCTCGCGCGGGCTTTTTTGTGGTTCATCGCGAACTGGCGTGCATATCCGTAGCCGGGAGCAAGTGTGCTCTCGTCGGGTCCGCTATCCGGGGTGCCAACCGGGCCTGTAGCCCCGCCGCTGCGCGGTTCCCGGTCCCCGCTGGCACTCGGTGGGGTCGGGTCTACACGACGTCCTGTCGTGAAGACCCTCAAACGGACTCCTGTCCGTTTGACCCCATTCGCACCAGCGGCGCCCGGCGGGTCAACTGATGGCTCCGGTCAGCACCCCGGGTAGCGGACCTGCCAGCGGCAGTGTTTTGCTTTCTTGTGAACACAGCCCGAAGCGGAGAATTTGGGCACAACCCCAAGGGTCGGGGCGTCCTGTGGCCGGGTAGTCAGGGCTTGCGCCTGACGGGCATGCAGCGACTGGGGGCGATTCGCCAGGACGGCGAATCGAGGCTCTATCTAGACAGGAGGTCTTGTAGAGCCGACCCCACCAAGCGGAATGACCGGCGGGGAACCGCGCAGCGGCGCAAGACCGCCCGGCTACAGGATGCGCCGACCCGGCTGCTGGCGCGTCTGACACGCCCTGCGAGCTCAGGACATCCAAAGTGCGATGAACATTTCGTGTGCCCGCGCACTGGAACTCCGCGACGCCAGCAGGGTCACTTGGCGTTAAGCTCGGCGTAATTCCTGGGGGGACAGCGCGCATGAATCTGACAAAAATCGCCCTGGCTAATCCCGCGGCCGCGATTGTCACCACCATCCTGATCGTCATTGCCGGGGCTGTCAGTCTGTTCGGCCTGCCGATCCAACTGCTTCCCGCCATCGACCAGCCGCAAATTACGGTGTGGACCCAATGGCGCGGCGCCGCGCCGGCCGACATGGAATCGGTCATCGTCGAGCAGCAGGAGCGCGCACTGCGCAATATTCCCGGTTTGGAGCACCTGCAAAGCAATATCCAGCAAGGCACCGGTGGCGTGGTTCTGACCTTCCGCATCGGTGCCGACATGCAGCGCGCCTATCTGGATGTGATCAATCGCCTGCAGCAGGTTCCGGCGCTGCCACGTGACGCCAACGGTCCCTGGGTCAACATGGGGGGTGACGACTTCAGCGGTGGCAATGCGGCCTCGCTGCTGGTGCGCACCCTGGACCAGAATGACACCCGCGACCCCGCCGATTTTCACGAGCTGATCAAACGCGAGGTCGAACCGCTGCTGGGACGGATACCCGGCGTGGCCCAGGTGCAACTGCAAAGCCAGCGTCCGGAGGAAGTGCTGATCGAACTACGCGCCGAGCGCGCGGCGGCCTTGGGCATTCCGCTCAGCGACATCGTCCGAACGCTGACCAGCGCCACCGATGTATCTGGCGGGTTTGTCGATGTCGGGCGCCGCCAGTACACGGTTCGCATGCTGGGCCAGGTGGACATTCCCGACCTCGGTTCACTGATCGTGACTTACCGCGACGGGCGCCCGGTGCCCATCTCGGAAGTGGCCCATGTCAGCGTGCAACGCCAGGAAGCCCCGGGCTTCACCTTGCGCAACGGCTTTCCCGCGTATTACCTGACCCTGGGCCGCGAAAGCGGCTCCAACACCATTGCGATCCTGGATGCGGTCAACGCCGCCATCGTGGAACTCAATCAGGGGCCTTTGGCCGACGCCGGCCTGTCCATCGAGCTGTCCTACGACGCTTCCGTTCACATCCGTCGAGCCATCCGCCTGGTGCAGGGCAATCTGTTGCTCGGCGGCCTGCTGGCGACGCTGGTGCTGTTCGCCTTCCTGCGGCGTTGGCGTTCAACCCTGCTGGTCGGGCTGGCCATCCCGGTGTGCCTGTTCGCGGCCTTTATCGCGCTGAAATTCACCGGCCGCAGCCTGAACGTGATCTCGCTGGCCGGGCTGGCGTTTGCCGTGGGCCTGGTTCTGGACGCGGCGATCATCGTGCTCGAAAACATCGTCCGCAAACTGCAGGGCGGCATGCCGTTGCCACAGGCCTGCGGCACAGGTGCGGAAGAAGTGGCTCCGGCCTTGCTGGCCTCCACCGCCACCAGTGTCGCAATTTTCCTGCCCATCCTGTTCATGACCGGGCCCGAGGGTCAGCTCTTTGCGGATCTCGCACTGACACTGAGTGTCGCGGTGGTGGTGTCCCTGATCGTGGCGCTGGCACTGCTACCGGTGATCGCGCGCTGGGCGCTGAAAAACGACGAATCAGCTGCAGATCCGTTCGCCATGCTGTGGGACGGCATCACCGAACGCAGCTTGCGCTGGACCGCCTCCGGCCCCGCTCGCTACGGCATCATTTTGCTGTGCACCGTGGGTGCCAGCGCCTTGGCTTGGGTGCTGCTGCCCTCGGCGGATTACCTGCCGCAGGCGCGTTCCGACAATGTCTGGGCCAACTTTTCGATACCCCCGGGGGCCTCGCAACGCGCGGTTCAGGACGACCTGGCCAACATCGTGGTGAAACGCCTGCAACCGCACATGAGCGGGGATAAACAGCCGAAGGTGGCCTACTACAACCTGTCGTCCTGGAACCGGACCTGGACCGGCATGGCCCTGTACCCCGAGGACCCCAAGGACGCCGACGAAATGATGCGGGTGCTGCGCGAGGAGATTCTCGTCGGGCTGCCAGATACCCGTTCCTATGTCTCGCCCGGTTCGCTGCTCAACTTCGCCGGCGGCGGCAACCGGCAGATCGATTTCGATATTCACGGTGCCGACCTGGAAGCCCTGATCGATGCCGCTCAGGTTGCCATGGGGCTGATTCAGGAAGCCTTGCCTGATGTGCCGGTTCGACCGCGCCCGGACCTGGAACTCGCCGAACCCGAATTGCGACTGATTCCGGACCCAATTCGTCTGGCCCAGGTCGGGCTCACCCGGCAGAACCTGGGTGACGCCGTGCGGGCGTTCACCGATGGCCTGTATGTGGGTGAGTATTTTGATGGCAACGAGCGCATGAACATTCTGCTGCGAAGCCAGCGCTGGACCCGCCCCGAAGAGCTGGCCGGTCTGCCCATCGCCACGCCTAGCGGCGGGGTCCAGCAACTGGGTCAGCTGGCGCGTTTCGAACGTACCGTTGGCCCCAGCGAATTACGCCGGATTGATGGGCAGCGCACGATCACGCTGCGCATCTTTCCGCCGGAGCAGCTCACGCTGGAAGAAGCCATCGCCACCCTGCGCGAAAAGGTGGAACCGGCCGTGCTGGCCAAACTTCGAGGGGCAGGCTCGGTGCAGTACCGCGGCAGCGCCGATGGTCTGGAGCAGGCGTTGCAGAAGATGGGGATGAACCTGCTCTGGGCGCTCCTGATTCTGCTGCTGCTTCTGACCGCGATGTTCCGTTCCTTGCGCGACGCGGTGCTGGTGATTTCGGTCATGCCCCTGGCCTGCGCCGGCGGCGTTGTGGCCCTGTGGCTGATGAACCTGTTCAGTTATCAGTCCCTGGACCTGCTCACCATGAGCGGCTTTGTGATTCTGCTGGGTCTGGTGGTCAACAACTCGATCCTGCTGGTGGATCGCACCCGCAGCGCGGAAGCCGAAGGCCACGCACTGGATGAAGCCATACGCCAGGCCGTAAGGGAGCGCGCACGCCCGATTTTCATGAGCACCACCACCAGCCTGTTCGGCATGCTGCCACTGATGCTGGTGCCCGGAACCGGCGCGGAAATCTATCGCGGGCTGGCCAGCATCATTGTCGGCGGCCTGTTTGTTTCCGCCCTGCTCACGCTCCTCCTGCTTCCCAGCCTGCTCCGTCTCGCCCCCTCGCGTGCGGCAACGGCAGACGCCGCCGCCTCCGCGGCCAGCTCCTGAAGGACACGACCATGACTCACACCCGCCTGCTGTTGATCCTGCTCGGCGCACTCGCGGCCTCGCCGTCCACAGCCCAGTCGACCACACCGCCCCCTGCGCCGGTTGTGGTGGATCAGGTCATCAGTGCCACAACCGAGGAATCCCGCGAATCCATCACCGGGCACATTCAGGCCCGCGAAGAATTGACGGTGATGGCGCTGCAGGGCGGGGAGCTGCAAATTATTCGGGAGGCGGGGGAGTACATTCTGCAGGGCGAGATTGTCGCCGCCATCGACCCCCAACCCCTGGTGCTGCGTCGCGAAGAACAACAGGCCCGACTCGACCGCAGCAGCGTATCGCTGCGCAACACCGAACGCCGCATCCAGCGCTTCGATGCCCTGGATGATCGGGAATTCGTTTCCACCACGGAACTCGATGATCTGCACGAACAACGCGATCTGCATAAAGCCGACATCAAGATCGCCCGCAGCCAGATTGCCCAGCTTGACGATCAGATTCGCCGCACCGAAGTCCGCGCCCCGTTTGATGGCGTACTGCTGAATCGCAGTCACCACCCGGGCGAATACGTGCTCCAGGGGACCGTGCTTGGCAACTTCATTGGCACCCGCAGCTACGAATTGCGCGTGCAGATGCCGCTGCGCTGGATCGGCGAATTGCAGCCCGGCAGCACCTTGGAGTTCGCCAGCGAGCATCCTGCACTCACCGGCTTGGCGACGGTACGGGCAATCATTCCCGCCGTTGGCGCCGAGTCGCAAACCTACGAATTACGTGCCGATCTGACCCGTCCGGAGAAGTCCACCTGGCCGGTCGGGCAGCTGGTCAGCGTGCATGTCCCCACGGAAAAGACCGAGGGCGCCCTGATGGTGCCGCGCGATGCCCTGGTGCTGCGTCGGGAAGGTGCTCGCGTCATACGGATTCGCGACGACAACACCGCCGAATGGGTGACAGTCACGGTCGGCAGAGGCTTCGGAGACTGGATCGTGGTCAGCGGCGACCTGCATGAAGGTCATCGTATCGCCGTGCGCGGCGCGGAGCGCCTCAGCGCCGGACAAAGCGTCGAAGTCTTGCGTGACCTCGCCGCCGAACGTCAGGCGGCCCCGGTCGCCGGCTAGCAACCGGGGCACACCGACAAAGCTAGGCCAGTTCTGGCGGCGCGGTTTCCGCAGCCAGGCGGCCGCGTTCTTTGGTTGCCGCGCCCGTTGCGGCAAAACCCAGCACGCGACCATCGGGCGCCACGAATCGGGCAATCCAGTCCGGCGCTGCACCTTCGAGGGTCCATTCGCCAGCCGCACCGGCCGGTGGCGGGCAGACCAGGGTGGGCAGCACCGGCGTCTTGACAATCACCGGCATCGCCGGCCAGTTCACCGCCGTGGGTTCACCGGTCAGCGTCGCCGCCAAGGCCCGCGCACTGGCGGTAATGGGCAGGATGTACGGCAGCACGTGCCCACAGACTTCGGCCACATCACCCAACGCGTAGATATCGGGTGCACTGGTGCGCAGTTGGGCGTCCACGCGGATGCCACGGCCGCATTCCAGCCCCGCATCCCGAGCCAGGCCGATCCGAGGGACCAGACCCACGGCCGACAGCACCAGGTCGGCCTGCAGTACCGTGCCATCGGCCAGCGTCACGGCATAGCCCGTATCCGCCGTGTTCACTGCGGTGACCGTGTTGCCCAGAGCAAAAGTGGCACCGGCCTCAGTCAAAGCGCTTTGCAGGCTGTGCGCCACGGCTTCCGGCAACAACATGCCCAGGGGCCAGCCCAGCGGATCCACCAGCGTGACCTTGTACCCCTGCGACAACAGATCATTGGCGTATTCACAGCCAATCAATCCCGCGCCGATCAGCAGCACATGCCCTTCAGCGGGGAGTTTTTCGCGGAAATTCGCGTAATCCAGGCGATCGTTTACGTGCAGGATCTGCTCAACCGCATTGCCTTCCCAGGGGAACTTGCGGCACTCGGCGCCATGTGCCAATACCAGTTGCCCGTATTCCAGCGTGTCGCCGTTCTCGAGCACCACGGATTTGGCGCCGGGGTTCAGACTGATCACCCGCGTGTGCGTCCGGATGTCGGCCTGCAGATCGGCCGCCAGCTTCTCCACCGGCGTCATGATCAGTTCATCTGCCGTTTTGCCGGAGGCCAAGGCCTTGGACAGGTTCGGCTTGTAATACGCCGCACCGTCATCTGCCGTGATGATGGTAAGCGGGGCCTCCGGGTCGCGCTTACGCCATTCGCGAGCGAGCGTCAGTCCGGCATGGCCCGAGCCGATAATCAGCAGACCGCTCAAAATTCGACCATCTCAAAGTCAGACTTCGGGGCACCACAATCCGGGCACGTCCAGTCTTCGGGCACGTCTTCCCAGGCTGTGCCCGGAGGAATGCCATCTTCCGGCATACCAAGCGCTTCTTCGTAGACGAAGTCGCAGACAAGACAACGCCATTTGCGCTGACCGCTCATAGGGGATACTCCTTAAGAAATGGTGGGCCGTAAGGTCGGGCCGCACGTCAATATGGCTTCATTGCCAGTATTTGATGGCAGGATTATAGACACCGAGGGCTGCGATGGTGCGGAAATCCGCGTATTATCCGTTCATCCGGATTAACGGATGAATAGCTTTGGAGCCTCAGCATGAGCACCCCGTTTGAACACGCCCTGTCCAACCGCATCCTGATTCTGGATGGTGCGATGGGCACCCAGATTCAGCAATACAAGCTCGGTGAAGCCCAGTATCGCGGCGAACGGTTTGCGGACTGGGGCCAGGATGTCAAAGGCAACAATGACCTGCTTTCGCTGACCCAGCCGGACATCATCCGGGACATTCACACCGCCTACCTCAACGCCGGTGCGGATATCCTCGAAACCAACACCTTCAACTCCACCTCCATTGCCCAGGCCGACTACGGCATGGAAGAACTGGTGTACGAGCTGAACCTCGCCTCGGCACGACTGGCGCGCGAAGCCTGCGACAGCGTGGCCACGGCTGATCGCCCGCGTTTTGTCGCTGGCGTTCTGGGGCCGACCAACCGTACGGCGTCGATTTCACCGGAGGTGAACGACCCCGGGTTTCGCAATATCGATTTCGACGGCCTGCGCGAGAGCTACACCGAAGCGATCCGCGGGCTGGTCGACGGCGGCGCCGATTTGCTGCTGGTCGAAACCATTTTTGACACGCTGAATGCCAAGGCGGCGCTGTTCGCGATCGAAGAATTCTTCGAGGGCCGCGAAGACGCCCTGCCGGTCATGATTTCCGGCACCATCACCGATGACTCGGGCCGCACGCTCACCGGTCAGACCACGGAAGCTTTTTACAACTCGCTGCGGCACGCCCGCCCGATCAGCTTCGGACTGAACTGCGCGCTGGGCCCCGACAAACTGCGGGCGCACGTCGCCGAACTCTCCCGCATCGCCGAGTGTGCAGTTTCCGCCCACCCAAATGCCGGCCTGCCCAATGAGTTCGGCGAGTACGACCTGGGTCCGGAAGAAATGGCCGCACAGATTCGCGAGTGGGCCGAATCCGGGCTACTCAACATCGTCGGCGGCTGCTGCGGCACTTCACCGGCGCACATCGCTGCGATTGCCAAAGCTGTGGACGGCATCGCCCCCCGTGAAATTCCTCACCCCGCTCCGGCCTTGCGACTGTCCGGTTTGGAGCCTTTTGTCGTAAATGCTTGAGGGCTTCCACAGATGGGCACAGATTTTCACAGATGGACGGATCACAACGTGACCCACTCAGCTATGCCGTTATCGGTGCCGCGATGGCTGTACATTGCGAATTGGGCTCCGGCTTCTTGGAATCCGTTTATGGGGATGCGTTGGAATACGAACTGGACGACAGAGACGTCCCGTTTCAACGTGAAGCCCGCATTGAGGTGCGGTACAAGCAACACACCTTGCCCTCGTGTTTCCGCGCCGACTTCCTCTGCAATCGCGAACTACTCCTCGAACTCAAAGCGCAAGCGTCGTTAACGCCTGCAGCTGACGCCCAAATACTGCACTACCTCAAAGCCACAGGAATTCACAAAGGCCTGCTCATCAACTTCGGTACGCCCCGGCTCCAGTACAAAAGATTCGTGCTGTAGCCCCCTCTCATCTGTGAAAATCTGTGCCCATCTGTGGAAAAAACCATGACCGTCCCTACATCAGCCACTTTCGTCAACGTTGGTGAACGCACCAACGTCACCGGTTCGGCCCGGTTCCGCCGCCTGATCAAGGATGGCGACTACGACACCGCCCTCGAAGTTGCCAAGCAGCAGGTGGAGGCCGGCGCGCAGGTCATCGACGTGAACATGGACGAGGGCATGCTCGACTCCAAGGCGGCGATGGTCCGCTTCCTGAGCCTGCTCGCCGCCGAACCGGATATCGCCCGCGTGCCGATCATGATCGACTCCTCCAAGTGGGAAGTCATCGAAGCCGGCCTCAAGTGCGTGCAGGGCAAGGGCATCGTCAATTCGATCTCGTTGAAAGAAGGCGAAGAGAATTTCCTGCACCAGGCCAAATTGATTCACCGCTATGGTGCCGCCGTGGTGGTCATGGCCTTTGATGAAGACGGCCAGGCCGACACCAAGGCGCGCAAGGTCGAAATCTGCCAGCGCAGCTACAAGCTGCTTACCGAAAACGGCTTTCCGGCCGAAGACATCATCTTCGACCCCAACATCTTCGCCATCGCGACGGGCATCGAAGAGCACAACAATTACGCGGTGGACTTCATCGAAGCCACCAAGGAAATCCGGGCCACCTGCCCGGGTGTGCATGTCTCGGGCGGCGTCTCGAATGTCAGCTTTTCCTTTCGCGGCAACGAGCCGGTGCGTCAGGCCATCCATTCGGTATTCCTCTACCACGCCATTCAGGCGGGGATGGACATGGGCATCGTCAATGCGGGCCAGCTGGCGGTCTATGACGACCTCGACCCCGAACTCCGCGAGCGCGTTGAAGATGTGGTGCTGAACCGGCGCGCAGACGGCACCGAACGCCTGCTGGAAACGGCCGAAAAATACCGCGGCCAGGCCGCCACGGAAAAAACCGTGGACAACATGGCCTGGCGCGAACTGCCCGTCGGCGAGCGCATCACGCACGCCCTGGTCAAGGGCATTGACCAGTTCGTCGTGGATGACACCGAAGAGATCCGCCTGGAAATCAAGGCCCGTGGCGGGCGCCCGCTGGAAGTCATCGAAGGCCCGCTGATGGACGGCATGAACGTGGTCGGCGACCTGTTCGGCGCCGGCAAGATGTTCCTGCCGCAGGTGGTCAAGTCCGCCCGCGTGATGAAAAAAGCCGTCGGCCATCTGATCCCCTTCATCGAAGCGGAAAAATCCGCCGATGACACCAGCACCAACAACGGCAAAATCCTGCTTGCCACGGTCAAAGGCGATGTGCATGACATCGGCAAGAACATCGTCGGCGTGGTGCTTCAATGCAACAACTTCGAGGTCATCGACCTCGGCGTGATGGTCTCTGCCGACAAAATTTTGCAGGCCGCACGCGACGAGAAGGTAGACATCATCGGCCTCTCCGGCCTGATCACTCCATCGCTGGACGAGATGGTCTACGTCGCCAGCGAAATGCAACGGCTGGGCATGAACATCCCACTGCTGATCGGTGGCGCGACCACCTCTCGCGCGCATACCGCGGTCAAGGTCGACCCGGCCTACGACCACCCGGTGGTCTGGGTCAAAGATGCGTCGCGCTCGGTGCCGGTGGCATCCAGCCTGCTGTCCAGCGAAGGTCGCGGCAAGCTGATGGAAACCATCCAACTGGAATATGACGGCATCCGCGAACGCCACGCGGCCAAGCGCGGCCGCGAGAAGTTCGTCTCGCTGGAAGCCGCCCGCGCCAACCGCCAACCGATCGACTGGAAAGGCTACGTCCCACCCGCGCCGGCCATCGGCGAAGCGCAGGTCCTGCGTAACTACAGCGCTGCCACGCTACGTGAATTCATCGACTGGACACCGTTCTTCATCACCTGGGAAATGAAGGGCCGCTACCCGGACATTCTGAACAACCCGACAACCGGCACCGAAGCCCGCAAGCTGTTTGCCGATGCCCAGGCCCTGCTCGACCGGGTCGAAGCCGAAGGCCTGCTCGAGGCCCGCGCCGTGTGCGACATCTTCCCCGCCCTGCGCGAGGGGGATGACGACATCCGGCTGGATACCGCAAACGGCGCCGTGGTGCTCAATGGCCTGCGCCAGCAGTCCGAACACCGCCCGGGCGTGCCGCATCACTGTCTGGCGGACTTCATCGCCCCTGCCGATGCCGGCGTTCAGGACCACCTCGGGGCGTTTGCCGTGGGCATCTTTGGCGCGGCGGACCTGGCCGCAGAATACAAAGCCGCCGGCGACGACTACAACGCCATCATGATCGAGGCTCTTGCCGACCGCCTGGCGGAAGCGTTCGCCGAGCACCTGCACCAGCGCGTGCGGCAGGAGTTCTGGGGCTACGCCGCCGACGAAAACCTCAGCAACGCCGAACTCATCGCCGAGAAATATCACGGCATTCGCCCGGCCCCCGGCTACCCCGCCTGCCCCGAGCACAGCGAAAAAGCCAAACTGTGGCAACTGCTGGACGTCGAGAACCGCATCGGTATGGAACTCACCGACTCCTATGCCATGTGGCCGGCGGCGGCTGTTTCCGGCTGGTATTTCTCACACCCGGATTCCCACTACTTTGTGATCGGGCGGATGGCGCAGGACCAGATCGCCGACTACGCGCAGCGTAAAGGCTGGACCCTCGAAACCGCCGAACGCTGGCTGGCGCCGTATCTGGGTTACGACCCGGAAGATTAACCCCGGGGCGCATCGCGCTCCCTTGCTGGTCGGGGGGGCGAGTTCCGTAGACTAGAGCCTTGCCCCGCCCGTGGATCGCGATGCGTCTTCTCGTACTTGGCCCCGTTGTTTTCCTGCTGGCTGCCTGCAGCGGCGGCCGCGTGGACGATCTGCCCGGCACGCCGGGCGTGATCGATAGCGCGATCGACCCGGAACTCAAAGCCTGCATCGTCAATAACCCCCAGCGTCAGGTGGGCGATGGGCTGGATGCACGCGGCTCACTGGAGGTTCAGGTACCTGCCGCAGCCGCTGCATCAGGGTCGTGCGCCAACAACACGACCTACCTGCTGGGCAGCGCCCTGCATGACGTCACCGGCGTCATCGCCGACACGGCCAGCCCGGCCTGGGTGAATCCCCAGCAGGTGTTTCATGCCTTGCATTCGCGCCTGTACGCCCGTGCGTTCGCCATAGAGTCGCCGTGCAACGGCCGCCGGGTGATGTTCGTGTCCATCGATACCGGCCTGATGTCCAACGCCATCCGCGAGGCCGTTTTGGCGGAAATCGCGGCCGACGACACGCTGGCCGAGCGCTACGATGCGCGCAATGTGATGCTCTCGGTCACGCATACGCATTCCGATCCGAATACCGGCCTGGTCAGCAGCAACAACGGCCTGCAGGTGCTGGCCGGCGGCATTGTCGCGTCCATCCAGCAAGCCGATGCCAACCTGCGTGCCAACCCCGAACCCGGCCAGCTGCGCCTGGCCAGCGGCGAACTGCTGAATACCAACATCAACCGGTCCAAGCCGGCGTTTGCGAACAACCCGGCGGCCGAGCGAGAAGAATTCCTCAACTCCCGCGGCGAGGAGGTGCAGGTCAACAAGCGCATGCTGCAGCTGGAGCTGTATCGTGCCGACGGTGACGCGGCCGGCCTGATCAACTGGTTTGGTGTCCACCCCACAGTGATCGGTCCCAGCCAGTTCTACGTCAGCGGCGACGTCAAAGGCGTGGCGTCGCTCGGCTTCGAAGCCTTGATGAACACCGATTACCGTGCCACCGAGGGTGAGTCCACATTCGTCGCGGCCTTCGCCCAGGCCGATGAAGGCGACAGCTCGCCGAACATCTTCATCGAGGAATTCCCGCATCCCGACCCCCGCCGCGGTGGCGGCGTGGACGACCTGGACTCGAATGCCATTTCCGCACACAAGCAACTCGCCCGTGCCGTTGAACTGTATGGAACCGGCAGCACGGTTCGCGGCCCGGTGGACTTCCGCGTGCTGCGGATTCCGATCGACAACATCACCGTTGACGACCCCACGGTACTTGCCAGCCTGCAGCACCCGGCCGAGCTGGATGCGCCGGTCAAGCGTACCTGTACCGGCATCCTCGGTGCCTCATTTGGCGCCGGCGCTGAAGACGGCCCCGGCCCGACCATCGAGGGGCTCAAATGCAGCGATGACCCGGACCTGCTTGCGGCAGCGGTCACCGACATCGAGACCCTCAGCGGTCTTGGGCTGGAGGGCTTCCCCGGTGGCTGGCCGACCAACCTGATACCCGGTCAGCTGGCATCCACCGCCGCGATGTGCAACGTGGCTCTGCTACCACCAATCCTCGGTGACTTCTCCTGCCAGGCCGAAAAGCCCGTACTGCTGCCGCGCGGCGCTACGGAACTGCCCCTGCAACTTTTCCGCATCGGCAACTTCGCCATTCTGGGTGTGCCCTGGGAAGTCACCACGACTTCGGCCCGGCGCCTGCGCCGCCTGCTGTTGACCGAACTGGGCCCGGTCGGTGTGGACACCATGGTCGTCGCCGGCTTGGTTAACGATTACGTGCATTACCTCACCACCCGTGAGGAGTACGCGACCCAGCAATACGAAGGCGCCTCTACGCTTTATGGCCCGTGGACCCTCGCAGCGGTCCAGCAGGAGTCGCTGCGTATGGCGCGCTCGATGCGCGATGAGCCCGAAGGCCCTGCAGGTCCTCCACCGGCTGCGCGCAGCGACCTGACGCTGGCGGATGGCCCCATCGACCTGCCCAACCTGAACGGTACGGCGGGATCGGTAATCACACAGCCTGCCAGCAATGTGCAGCCCGGCGAAGTCATCAGTGCAGAATTCGTCGCCGGCCACCCCGGCAACGACCTGCGCCTGCAGCAGAGCTTCGTCACGGTGGAGCGACAATCTGCCGACGGCGACTGGGTCGCGGTGGTCGAAGACCGCGATCCGCGGCTGCTGTACATCTGGAATGCCGTGATACCGCTGCCGGTGGCCGCTGAACCGCCGCTCAGCACCAGCGGCAATGCCGAGGTGCGCTGGGACATTCCTCGCAATACCGTGGCCGGGACCTATCGATTCCGGATTGATGGGATCACACGCTCATTGGCCGGCGCTACGCCGTACCAGGGGATTACCGACACCTTCCAGGTGGGTGCACCCGTCGATGACTGCCCCTGAACGACTCCAACGTGAGGATGGGTCTACACTGACCCCTTCCCGCGCCATCGGTCGCGCGGGCAAAGTTTCACGCCTTCTTCACATGGTGGCGATTGTACTGGGCTCTCCAGACGCTAGCCGGTATTTGCGGACGCGTGTCAAACCGGCCATGGAGCTCTCGATGCAGCGACCCGTACTCCGCCACTTCCTTCTTGTCTCCCTATTGGCTGCCGGCAATGCCAACGGGATGACCGATGTTCCGGCAGACCTCACCCAGCTGAGTCTCGAAGACCTGCTGGATATCGAAGTCACGTCAGTTTCGCGACGCGCGGAGCAGCTGGCGACCTCGGCCGCGGCGGTCTACGTCCTGAGCGGGGAAGACATTCGCCTGAGTGGCGCTCGCAGCCTGCCCGAAGCGCTAAAACTGGTCCCCGGGTTACATGTTGCTCAAATCGATGGCCAGCGCTGGGCAATCGCCGCGCGCGGTTTCAACGGCAATATTTCCGACAAGCTGGAAGTCCTGATCGACGGTCGCAGCGTGTACTCCCCGCTGTTTTCCGGAACCTTCTGGGATGCGCAGGATGTCTTCCTGCCAGACATTGACCGGATCGAGGTCATTCGCGGTCCGGCCTCGATTACCTGGGGCTCGAACGCAGTGAACGGCGTGATCAATATCGTGACGAAGCGCGCGGAAGATACGCAAGGTGCACTGGCCTACGCTGGCGGGGGTGATGAGCAAACTGGTTTCGCCGGCGCCCGCTACGGCGGCCGTGCCGGTGACAGCGCGTATTGGCGCGCCTATACCCGCCACTGGCAGCGTGACGCCCTGGTGACGACCACTGGTGCCGATGCCCGCGACAGCATGGACATGACCCAAGCAGGCTTCCGCTACGATTGGGCTTCGCCCGATGGGGACCGCATCGAGTTTCAGGGTGACGTTTTCGACAACACGCTGGAAAACCCCACCCAGGAGTTCCTCAACCCCGACGGCAATGACAATAGCGAGAGCGGCAGCAATCTGATGGCCCGCTGGCAGCACTCCACCGCTCGGGATTCTCTACTGGCCGTGCAGACCTACTGGGATCGCACCAAACGCATTCAGCAGGGCAGCTTTGGCGAGCTGCGGAACACCTGGGATCTGCAGGCCACATTCCAGACCCGGCTCTGGCAGAAACATGAACTGGTGATCGGCGCCGGCTACCGCAGCTCCAGCGATGAACAGGAGAACCCGCCCCTCGTCATGTTTACTCCGTCGCGGAGAACCGTGCGTAGCGCCAACCTGTTCATCAACGACCAATATCGTGCCAGCGATGCGACCACCATTACTTTGGGGGCACGGCTGGAGCACAACGAATTCACCGGGTTCGACGTGCAGCCCAGCCTGCGCTTCAGCCACGTTCTCAGCGAACGTACCGTGCTGTGGGGTGCGGTGTCGCAAGCCTTGCGCCTGCCGACCCGGCTGGATGAAGACGTCATCATCGCGTCGGTGGTGGGGAACCGGGATTTCCAGCCCGAAGAGCTGATTGGGGAAGAGCTGGGCCTTCGCCACTTGCTGGGAAAAAATCTCACCATCGACGCGTCGGTCTTCTATAACGACTACGACAAGTTACGCGGGGTCGAACCGGGTGATGAGACCACACCGTCACTCATCGTCAACAACTACAACGCCGAATCCACCGGCTTCGAAATCAGCACCCATTGGCAACCCCTGCCGACTCTCGATCTGCACGCGGCGTACAACTACTTCACGATCAACTTCACACCGGATGCCAGCACGGCGGATGTCACCACTGAGGCCAGCGAGGATCTGGCACCCCGCCATCAGGCGTGGCTGCGTTGGGGGTGGTCGCCCAACTCCCGGTACCACCTTGGTGGCCAACTGCGCTATGTGGACAAGATTCGCGGGCAAAACGTACCCGCGTTCACCGAGCTGAGTCTCCGACTGGGCTGGAACATCACCCCGGCTCTGGAGCTCGCGCTGAGCGGACAGAACCTGCTTGATGCACGGCACCGCGAATGGGGCGAGGCGGATGCCGAGGCGCAACGTGGAGTGTACGCAGAGCTTGTCTGGCGCCCTGCGCAAAGCAGATGACAATGCTTCATCGTCTTCATTCGCGACCTGTACTCCGCCTGCTGCTGCTGGCGGTATTGCTCGGCGCAGGTGCAGCTCAGGCGTCGGAGCTGGAGCTGCGTGTGAAGGCTGCGTTCCTCTACAACGTGGCCAAATTCGTGAACTGGCCCGAAGACGCGCAGGCCACGGATAACGCGATCGATATCTGTGTTTTTCAGCATGCCGAATTTGCCCGCACGGCGCAGGACGAGCTCAACGGGAAGCGGGTGGGCCAACGGCCGGTCACCACACGCAGCATCAGCGCCCTGGCGGACGCCCGGGACTGCGAAATCGTATTTGTGGGTGAAGAAGCCAAGCGGACAGAGGTGACATCCGGTCTGGCCGAGCTGCGCAGCCAGCCGGTGCTCACCGTGGGCGACCCGGAGTCCTTTATCGACGATGGCGGCATCATGCGCCTCAAGCGCCTGGACGGAAAACTCCGGTTTGAGGTCGCCATGCAGGGGGTGCAGCGATCCGGACTCCAGCTGAGCTCCAAGTTGCTGCGTCTGGCCGACATCATTCCGGCACCCGGATCGTAAGCCCATGCGCGCCCATCTGCTACCCGTTCTGCGGAATGTGCCACTTCGGCGAAAACTGCGTTACATGGTGATCGCCACGGCGCTGCTGACGCTGAGCATGGTGATGGCCGTTTATGTTGTCTATGAGTGGGTAACGGTCAATCAGCAGTTGCGTGAAGATCTGGAAGTTCGCGCCCAGATCATTGCTGCCAATAGCACGGCCGCGCTGACCTTCAACGACGCTCTCGCGGCTACCGAAACCATCGCGGCGCTGGCGACCGCCCCCGAAGTGCTCCGCGCCTGCATCTACCGCAGCGGGGCCGATGGCAGCGAGCCGCTATTCGCCCACTTCTACCGCACACAGGACACCCAGTCTTGCCCGGACTCTGCCACCGCTGTCACGCCCCGCTCCGGGAATGACCGGATGCAGGTCATGCAAGACATCGTTCTTGACCCCAATGTCGTAGGGCGAATTTTCATCGAGTCGGATCTGCGCAAGCTCTGGCGGCGCATTTCCACCATGGCCTCGGCCAGCGCCGTGGTCGTCCTGCTGGTGACCAGCCTGGCCATTGCGATCAGTCGCCTGGTCGAACGCACCATTGCCGAACCGGTCATGCATCTGCACACGGTGATGCAGAATGTCGCCACCTCCGGCGACTATGCCCTGCGCGCCAATGGCCAGGAAGCCGGACACGATGAAATCGGCGCACTGGTGGAGGGTTTCAACCAGATGCTGGCGAAGGTGAATCAGCGTGACAACGAACTGCTGGCGGCCCAGGCCGAGCAACAGTTGCGGATACAGGAGCGCGAGCAGGCCAACGCCGAGCTCAACCGCACGATGCAGAAATTGCGCAGTACCCAGGACCAACTCGTGCAGTCAGAAAAAATGGCCTCGCTCGGAGGCCTGGTCGCCGGTATCGCGCATGAAATCAACACCCCGATCGGGGTCGCGTTTACCGCGGCATCCACCCTGCAATCGCGATCACGCGACCTGAAAACTGCCTATACCGAGGGCAATATCCGCCGCTCCACCCTCGACAGATACGTCGACCAAGCAAACGAGATCGGCGACATGATCGTCAAAAATCTCGCCCGCGCCGCCGAGCTCATTCAGAGCTTCAAACAGGTTGCCGTCGACCAGACCAGCAGCGAGAGGCGCCGATTCGAACTCCGCGAATACATCGATGAGACCCTGGTCAGCCTGCGTCCGCGGCTGAAGAAGCTCCCCTACCGCATTGATGTGAACTGTGATGCGGGCATTGTGGTGGACGGTTATCCCGGCGCGTTTTCCCAGATCCTGACCAACCTGGTGCTCAACTCGGTCATCCACGCCTTCGAAGGGCGTGACACCGGCACCATCACGATCGAGGCTCACCAGGACGGCGACAGGGTCCTCCTGCGCTACAGCGATGACGGCGTGGGCATGGATGCGGAATCGAAGAAACGCATCTTCGATCCCTTCTTCACCACCAAACGTGGCCGTGGGGGCAGCGGTCTGGGCATGCATGTGGTGTTCAACCTCGTAACCCAGACCCTGGGGGGCATGATCACCATGCCACCTGTTGCCACAGGCATCACTTTTGACATCCAGTTCCCGACCAAGGCCCCGCGATGAACAATGATGAGTTGATCGTCATCGAAGACGACACCCCCGAGGAAGTGCGGCGTATCCCCTGGAAGGTACTGGTCGTGGATGACGAGCAGGAGGTCCACGACATCACCGTGGTTGCACTGTCCGATTTCCACTTCGCCCAGCGCCCGCTGCAATTTCTGCATGCCTACTCGGGCCAGGAAGCCGAACAGATCGTTGCCGACACGGATGATATCGCGGTGATGCTGGTGGACGTGGTGATGGAATCAGACCACGCCGGCCTGGACTTCGTCCGCTACGTGCGCGAAACCGCCGGGCTCAAGTACCCCCGCATCATCCTGCGTACGGGGCAACCCGGGCAGGCACCCGAGCGCCAGGTCATCACCGAGTACGACATCAATGATTACAAGCAGAAAACCGAGCTGACGCAGGAAAAGATGTTCTCGGTGATGCACACGAGCATCTCCTCGTACCGTGACCTGATGGCCCTTGAATACAGCCGTCAAGGGCTGAAAAAGGTGATCGAGGCCTCCGCCCAAATGTTTGAGCTGCAATCGATGGAGCAATTCGCCCAGGGCGTCCTCGAGCAGCTAGCCGCGCTGCTCTATCTGAAGAACGAAGCGCTGGTCCTGCGCACGGAAAGCCTGGCGGCGAAAAAACACGACGACGACATGTCCATCCTGGCGGGCACCGGTCGTTTCGCGGTGCTGGTTGGCAAAAGCGCCCGCGCTCACCTCCCTTCCGAGGTCTACAGCCTGCTGGTCCACGCACTGGAAAATGGTGACTGGGATCACGGTGAAGGCTATTTCACGGCGATGTACACCACCCAGAAAGGGTGCCGCAACATTCTCTACGTGGCCAGCGACTTCGAGATCGAGCCGCCGGACCGCGAACTGGTCCAGCTGTTTTGCCGTTGCGTGGCCAAAGCCCAGGACAACCTGACTCTGGTAAGCGAAAAACTCCGCGCGGCACGAACCGGAGCCTGACATGGCGGAGAGCGACGAACTCATATTTCATGACGAAGCCGCAGCCCCGGAACCTTCCGTTGACGCCTCCGGCTGGAAAGTGCTGGTTGTGGATGACGAGCCCGAAGTCCACTGGGTGACGCACCTGAGCCTGGAGGGGTTCCTGTACCAGGAGCAACCGCTGACGTTCATCGAAGCGTACTCAGCAGCAGAAGCCATCGCCTGTATCGATGCCAACCCGGATATCGCCGTGGTTCTGCTGGATGTGGTGATGGAAACCGACAATGCCGGCTTCAAGGTTGTGGAGCACATCCGCAATACACTCGCAAACCGCACCATGCGCATCATCCTGCGTACCGGGCAACCCGGTCAGGCGCCGGCGCGTCAGGTGGTGCGCGACTACGACATCAACGACTACCACAACAAAACCGACCTGAGTGCTGAAAAAATGCACATCGCCGTGTACACGGCACTCTCCATGTTCGATCACCTGCAGACCATCGCCCGCCGTGAGCAGCAGTTGCACGCCGCGTATGCCGAAATCGAGCAGCTGGTCTATATCGCCTCACACGACCTGCGCGAGCCGCTGCTGAGCGTTACGACCCTCAGCCAACGCCTGCTGGACATGAAGCGGGATCAAATCGACCCCGAGGGCCAGCGCTGTATTGAATACATCGGAACCGCCGTCAAGCGCATGAGCCAGCTGGTGCACGACCTGCTCGACTACTCCAAGCTGGGGCAACCCCAACCCAGCGAGGTGGTGGTGTTTAGTGATCTGGTCGATGAGCTGCGTGAGGACATGGCAGCGGCCATCGCTTCCAGCGGGGCGGAACTTGTCTGCCCGAGCTTGCCCAACACGTTTGGCGAGCGGCAAAAAATCAAATTGCTGCTGCAAAACCTGATCTCCAACGCCATCAAATATCGGCGGGAGGGCGTGACTCCGCGCATCGAACTGGGGTCGGAGCGCAACGGCCCGGAGATCGTGTATTCGGTACGCGACAACGGCATCGGGATTCCCGATGTGCATCACCGCCGAATCTTTGATGTCTTTTTCCGGCTCCACCACCGCGATGAATTTGAAGGCACCGGCATCGGACTGGCCCATTGCAACAAGGTTGTGGCGTTGCATGGCGGCCTGATCTGGGTGGAGTCAACGCCAAATGTCGGGACCACGTTCTATTTCACCTTACCCGGCAAATCACCAGGGACATGAGACTGAACTGCATCCTGCTGGTCGACGACGACCCGGCAACCAACTTTCTGCACCGGCTGGCGGCGCTAGAGTCGGGGCTTGTGGGTGAAATCCGGGAAGCCCTGAGCGCTGAATCGGCGCTCGAATATTTGCGCCGGAGTCTGCACCGCGATGCCGAAAACTACCCGGTACCCGAGCTGATCCTGCTGGATGTCAATTTACCCGGCCTGAACAGCTGGCAAATGCTGCAGCTGATGCGCGAAGAAGGCCTGGCGATGACACCCATCATCTGCATCGCCAGCACCCTGGACCACCCCAGTCACCGCGAGCACGCACAGCGTTTTCCCGAGATCAAGGACTTTTTCAGCAAACCGCTCAGCAAAAATGACTTCGCGCTGCTGATCGAAAAGCATTTCCGCTAGCACCCCGTTATCGCGACTGGCCCTCGGCCGCGGACGATGGCAGAGTGCTGACTCAAAACCACGCCAACAGGAGGGCATGTGGACTTACGCGCGATGGCAACTCGCCGCCAGAACCGCATTCGGGCTTGTATCGAGTGTGACCTGGTCGTGGAAATGCCCGCGCTTCGCCCCGGTGAAAGCGCCCGCTGCCCACGCTGCAATCACCGCCTGCAAAAGCGCCAGAAAGCACCATTGCAGGAAGCCGCAGCCACCTGTGTCGCGGCGCTGGTCATGCTCGGTGCTTCGTTGCCGTTCACCTTCGTCAGCTTTGTTGGCAGTGGCGCCAGCAACGAAATCGAGTTCTCGGATACCTCGCTCAGCCTGGTTGGCACCAGCCAGCCCTTGCTGGCGCTGATTGTGGGCCTGGCCATCTTCGTACTGCCAGCGCTGTACCTGTTCGCCGTGGCCTACCTGCATTTCGGCCTGCTCGCATCGCGTTCGCTGCCGGGCGGGAGACGATTGGTGCGGATCATCCGCAGCGTAGAACCGTGGATGATGGCCGATGTGTTTCTGGTCGGCGCCCTGGTCAGTCTGATCAAGCTCGCGGGCATGGCGGATGTGGCTTTCGGACCGTCGTTCTGGGCCTTCTGTGCCTTTGTGCTGCTGCTGACCCGCACCACGACCAGCGTGAACTATGACGCGCTCTGGCTGACCCTCGGCGGGGAGCCCCAAGCTGCAGCTCTGCACGCACAATGTGGTCGCAGTGCAGCCTCTCAATCCATGGTGTCCTGCCATTGCTGTGGCCAACTGTTGCACCTGCCCACACTGCAGCAGCCCCGCTGCCCCCGTTGTGACTCGCACATCCCATCGCAGCATCGCCCCAGCCTGCAGTGGACCTGGGCGCTGCTGGTGACCGCCGCCATTCTGTATATCCCCGCCAACACCTACCCGATCATGGAAACCGTCTCCATGGGGGAAACCCAGGCGTCCACCATTGCCGGCGGGGTCATTATCCTGTGGGAAAACGGCTCCTGGCCCATCGCGTTGGTCATTTTCGTCGCCAGTTTGCTGGTACCCATCGTCAAAATCCTGACCTTGACCTGGCTATGCCTGGTGGCAGGACGCCGCCGTCGCTCAGGGCATCTGCTGCAACACCGGCTGTATCAGGTGACCGAGTTCATTGGGCGCTGGTCGATGGTGGATGTCTTTGTGGTTGCGATCCTGGTGGCCCTGATCCGCGGTGGAGCTGTGATGTCGGTTTACCCGGGCTCGGCGGCGCTGGCATTCTGTGCGGTGGTCGTACTCACCATGTTGGCCGCCCGCAGCTTTGATCCCCGGTTAATCTGGGCCGACGCCGATGCGGACGGCGCATCAGCGACGACTGCGCAACCGCCCCCACTCACGCAGCAAGGTGCCCTGCAACCGTGACCGCCACACCCACCCGTGCCCTTCGCGAGGAGCCTCGCCGGGTCTCTCCGATCTGGCTGGTGCCCATCGTAGCCGCCGCCATTGGTCTGTGGATGGTCTGGCACGGCTACGCCACGCGGGGCGCACAAATCACCATCACGATGGAAACCGCCGAAGGCGTCGAGGCCGGCAAAACCCTGATCAAAGCTCGCGACGTCACGGTGGGCAAGGTGGAATCGGTCCGCCTCTCCGAAGACCTGGATCACATCGTCGTCACCGCCCGCATGAACCCCGACGCGCTGCGCATGCTGCGCCAGGACACCCAGTTCTGGGTGGTGAAACCCCGCATCGGCCGGGAAGGCATTTCCGGGCTCACCACCTTCATGTCCGGTGCGTATATCCAGGTTCAGGCCGGTGAAGTGGAAGAACCCCGTTTCGAATTCAGCGCCCTCGAGACCCCCCCGACCACCTACAACGTGGCGGAGGGTCTGCGCCTGAACCTGACCGGCGAACGCGTGCAGGCCGCGCAGGTCGGCGACCCGGTGGACTATCAGGGATACACGGTGGGGCGGGTGGAAACTGCCGAATTCAATGTGCAGACCCGTAAACAGAATTACCGCCTGTACATTCAGGAGCCGTTCAAATCGCTGGTCACGACCACCACCCGATTCTGGACCAGCTCCGGCGTCAAGCTGAGCCTTGGCGCGCAGGGTGTCACCCTGGACACGGGTTCCGCCGAGGCCCTGCTGGGCGGTGGAATCAGCTTCGATGTTCCCGAGGGGCTGGGTCCGGGCGAGCCAGTCAAGGCCGATGCCGAATTCATGCTCTACCCTGACCAGGACGCCGCACGCCAGGGCCGTTTCGATCGCCACATCGCCTTTGTGCTGCAGGTGAATGGCAGCGTGCGCGGACTCGGTGCCGGTGCTCCGGTCGAATATCGCGGCGTGCGTGTCGGCACCGTCGCGGAGGTGCCGTACCACTTCACCCAGACCGCCACCGATGCGCTGGCCAACCCTGCAATACCGGTGCTGATTCACATTGAACCGCAGCGCCTCGATCCGAATGCCATGCTTGCTGATGATGCCGCCTGGCGTGAGCGCTTCCTGAGCCTGTTCCAGCAAGGCCTGCGGGCCTCGCTCAGCAGCGGCAACCTGCTCACTGGCGCCTTGCTGGTCGATCTGGACTTTTACCCGGACACGGCGGATGTGGCACTGACACAGTTTGATGGGGTGGATGTCTTCCCCTCGGTAGTGGGGGGCCTGGGTCAACTGCAGCAGCAGCTGTCGCAGTTGCTGACCAAGTTGAACAACCTTCCGGTTGAGCCGGTCCTGGTACAGCTCAAAAACGTGGCCAGCAGCCTGGATCAACTGCTCAAGGACCCGGGAACGCGGGCCGTTCCGGCCACACTGCAGCAAAGTCTGACCGATCTCAGCCATGCGCTGAATGGCATTTCCGCCAACGCGCCGGCGTACAAGGAACTGAACAAATTGATGCGCGATCTGCAGCCGCTGATCCGGACCCTGGATGAGCAACCCAACGCGCTCATTTTCAACCGCTCTGAACGGGAGGACCCGGAACCCCGGGCACCAGAATGACAGCGAGATTGTTTCCCACCCACCCCGTGCTCCCGAGCCTCGCTGTTGCCGGCCTGCTGCTGCTCACGGCCTGTGCCAGCACGCCGCCCCCCATCCAGCGCTACACACTGCCGCAGCTGGCCCCGACGCCAACCCTGCCCGCAGCGACACGCGACCCGGTGCGCGTGCAACTGGCGCCGCTCAGCATGGCGGATTATCTCGACAGCCGCGGGCTGCTGTATCAGAGCAGCGACATCACCATCAACGAAGCCAGTGGCCACGTCTGGGCGGAAAACATTCGTGACCAGCTCGGGCGCGCGATGCGCCAGGAACTCAGCGTCGCCTTGCCTGCGCTGTGGGTGAGCGATGCCTTGCAGATGCTGCCCGCCGACCCCAAGGACTACGTGCTCGGCATCCAGGTTGAGCGTTTTCAGGGACGCCACGACGGTGTCGCGGTGATTAGCGGCAGCTGGTCGCTGCGCAACGCGGCCGGGCAACTGCTGGAAACCCGGCCGTATCTGGTGGAAAAGACCCTGGCGGCCAACGGCTATCCGGCCCTGGTGCACAGCCTGGACGATGCCTGGCGAACATTGGCACTGAGCATCGCCACCGCGCTGGCTGAGCGGGATCAACGCCTGCGTATGCCTGAGCCGCGCTAGAGCCCTTCGAAGCGTTCCTGCCGGGGTTGCTGGGCCACGTTGTCGCCGCTGAGCCCCACCCCGACCAGCCGATAGCGGGTTTGCGCCGGCAATTCCACGCGCTCACGCAGGCTCAACGCACGTGCGATCAGCTCTTCGGGTGACGCGGGCGGCTCATCTCCGGTAAAGCTCCGCGTAAGAGTGCGAAAGTCCGCCGTCTTCAACTTCAGTACCACGGTGCATGCCGCCCAGCCCGAGGATTGCGACGCCCGCCAGACCTTTTCCGCCAACCGCCGGATTGCGGGCTCCAGGGCATCCAGCGGCTGATCAGCGCTGAAGGTATCTTCCGCCGACAGCGATTTCCGCGGACGGTCGGGCTGTACGCTGGAGTGATCAATCCCCCGCGCCAGGCGATACAGACGGCGTCCCATGCTGCCAAATTGCGCCTCCAGCTGAACCTGTGGCCAGGCGCGCAGTTCACCCACGGTATTCAGCCCTGCGGACTGCAGCCGAGCCCCGAGCACCTTGCCCACCCCGGGTAGTTTGCCCACCCGCAACGGGGTGAGAAAGGCCTCCACCTGGTGCGGACGAATCACGAAGATGCCGTCCGGCTTGCGCCAATCCGACGCGATTTTGGCCAGAAACTTGTTCGGTGCGACCCCGGCCGAGGCGGTCAGATTCAGCTCGCGGCGGATCGCGGCGCGAATGGACTCGGCAACGGCCGTGGCGCTGGGCAGATTCTGCAGGTTGTGCGTGACATCCAGATAAGCCTCATCCAGCGACAGTGGTTCGATCCGCACGGTATGCCGGGCAAAGATCTCGCGGACCTGGTGCGACACCGCACGGTAACGCACGAAGTCGGGGGGGACGAACACCGCATCCGGACATTGCCGGGCCGCCCTGAGCGCCGGCATCGCCGAACGCACACCGAACTGACGCGCCTCGTAAGAGGCCGCACACACCACCGAACGCGGCCCTTTCCAGGCCACCACCACCGGTCGCCCCCGCAGCGACGGATCATCGCGCTGCTCCACGGAGGCATAGAACGCATCCATGTCCACATGCACGATCTTGCGAGCGGGAGGGTCCGCCGGTTCCATGATCAGTTCGGCTGGGAATCCGAACTGCGCGTCGGTGTAATGGCCAGCCGGCGTTCCAGCAAACTCGAAGTGAACAAGCTGGCCATGCAGAAGCTGAAAAACAGGAAGAACCCCAACTGCAGCTCGGTGCCGTTAGTGGTCAGAACTTCGGCGGTGGGAACCTGGCTGATCTTGCCCAGCTGGCTTTCCATCAAGCCGTCGAAACCGAGGTAGGCCATGATGATGGCGACCACCATCACATCCGCCATCGACCATTTGGACGATTTGAGCGCGAAAAACCGCAGAATCCCGTGGTTTCGGATCGCTTCGCCGCCATGCAGCATGGCGGTGGCCGCCCCCAGTTTGAGCAGCGGAAAGACCACCGAGAAGGTCATCACCAGCACGCCGACCACTGCCGATTTGGCATCGCCGGCCTGCATCATCACCACCACGATGTCGAACACGCTTTTGCTCTGGAAGTACAGCACCTGGTCAACGAAGGCCAGCTCTTCCCCGAGCAGGCTCATCCGCAGCTCGGAAACCCGCGCCTCCACGTTCAGCATTGGCGTGACCACACCGCTGACCATCAGCACCGTCACCGCCACCAGCAGAAAACCCAGGGACCAGGCCGTAGGGTCGCCGGGCACGTCGCCGCGCTGCTCACGCCAGATCAGCAGCAGCATCAAACCCACCAGACCCACCAGCAGGCTCACCTGCACGGAGGCCCGCTGTTCCAGCCGCTGGGATTTGGCACTGAGCAGGGCGCGGCAGAAATTCACTTCCTGGCAGCCGTAGGTTTCCTTGATTGCGTTGATCTGGCGTCGATCCACCTTGGTGAAGGTCGACTGGGAGAGATCCCGCAGGGCACCGGTCATGAACCGGATCAGTTCTTCGCGCGCCTCCGGCTTGTTCAGCTCGACCATGATCGCATCGGCGTATTCGGGGGCTTTTTTGCGGATGTCGTCAAAGTCGACGAGCATGTCCTGCACACCCTGTTTGAGACTGCCCTGGAACCGCTGCCACCAGGTGCCTTCCTTGTTTTTCTCGCGGATGTAGGCATCCACCTCACGCATCAGCGTGTCGAGCATGAGGGTGAAGCTGTCGAGCAGGGCGGCCCGGTTTTCCGGGCCGAAATCAAAGCTCCGAATCCGTTTTTCCAGTATCCAGCGGATGCTGTCCACCCAGGCCTGCGCGTCCAGCAAGCCGTATTGCACGTTCTCCAGCTCGGCCTGCGCGGTGCGCATCTGCTGCATGCTGCGCAGGTCCTGGATGATGCTGCCGCCCAGGCCCACGCAGACCAGCATGATGACCAGCAAAAAGCCGCGGCTGCGCAACCACGGGTTGTCCCCTGCACGCAGCATGGACGCTCAGAATTCCGAGTCGGTGAAGTTGCCGGGCGTTTTGGTCATGGCCGCCCGCGCGGCCTCGAGCTGGTTGGCGCTTTTGAGGATCTTCAGCTGGAAATCCTGCTCCAGCTGCATCGCGGCGCTGGAGTCGGCTTGATTCCAGTTCGCATCCAGCACCCGTTTGCCCAGCCGAATCGCATCGGGGTTTTTCTGTGCGATGGCTTCCGCCATGGTCAGCGCTTCGGCAACCGGGTCAGCCGCCACCCGGGTCACCAAACCCAGAGCCGCGGCTTCTTCGCCCGTCACGACACGACCGGTGTAGGTCAGTTCTTTGGCCACATCCAGCCGCACCAGCTCCCGCAATGTCGCGGTACCACTCATGTCGGGGATCAGACCCCACTTGATTTCCATCACCGACAGCTTGGCATCGGCGGCGGCGATGCGAATATCCGCACCCAGGGCGATCTGAATCCCGCCGCCGTAACACGCACCGTGGATCGCGGCGATGACCGGTACCGGCACCCGTTTCCACAGCCAGGCTGCCTGCTGGAACAGATTGCCTTCGTCACCGTCACCGCGCTGGAAGCCGATATCAAAGGCTCCCGGGTTCTGTGTCATTTCCGGGTAATCCAGCCCGGAGCAAAAGCTGGGACCGTTGCCGCTGACCACCACGGCGCGCAGGGCTTTGTCCGCGGTCAGCTCTTTCGTCACGCGGGGTATGGCCTGGAACAGGTCCCAGTTCAACGCGTTGTGCCGTTCCGGGCGGTTCAATTGCACATGAGCGACGTGGCCGATGCGCTCGACCGTGATGACTTCAGACATAGCAATGCAGATCCTGTAACCAGGGGGGAGTATGCCAAGCCCAAGGCACAGCGGGTTACTATGCAAAGATCCGATAGCAAAGAGACACGGCCATGAGCCTATACACCGCCCGCATCGCCGGACTTGGCATGTACGTCCCCGACCAGGTTGTCACCAATCACGACCTGGAAAAAATCATGGATACCAGCCACGACTGGATCGTCGAGCGCTCGGGTATCGAAGAGCGACGCTGGGTGGTCCCGGGGGAGCAAGGTGGATACGACCTTGCCACCAATGCCTCAAGGCAGGCACTGGAAGATGCCGGAATCGAGGCCAGCGACATCGACTGCATCATTTACGCCACGCTGTCGCCGGATCACTTTTTCCCCGGCAGCGGCGTCTTTGTGGGGCGCGAACTCGGAATTCCCGGGGTACCGGCTTACGATATTCGCCAGCAATGCTCGGGCTTTGTCTATGGCCTGGAAATGGCGAACGCCTTCATCGCCTGCGGCCAGTATCAGAACATCTTGCTGATCGGCGCGGAAACCCATTCGCCCGCGCTAGACAAGACCACGCGGGGACGCACCATCACCGTACTTTTCGGCGATGGCGCCGGTGCTGCGGTTATTCGCCGCTCGGAGACCAGCGACCACGTCATTCTCGGTTCGGAAGTTCACTCCGATGGCAGCGATGCCGAGGCGTTGTGGATGCCCTACCCGACATTCCGCCAGGCCGAATTGCTGACCCACGAGGACATCGATGCCGGGCGGCAGTATCCGACGATGGAAGGGCAGCGGGTTTTCAAAAGCGCCGTGCGCCGCATGCCGGAGGTCATCCACTCGTTGCTGGGCAAGCACAACCTGACGATCGATGACATCGACATGTTGATCCCGCACCAGGCCAATCTGCGCATCAACGAGATGGTCGCCAAATTGCTCCGCATCAACCCGGACAAGGTGCACAACAACATCCAGAAATACGGCAACACGACGGCCGCCACCATCCCCATGTGCCTGAAAGAGGCCCGGGATCTGGGCAAGGTCAAACCCGGCGATCTGGTTTGCTGTGTCGCTTTCGGCGCCGGTTTCACCTGGGGCGCTGTGCTGCTGCGCTACTGAGTACGGACGCAGCATAAAAAAGGCCGACAAGTTGTCGGCCTTTTTCATTGGCGCCGCGCAGATCACGGCGCTGTCATCGCGAATGCTTACGCGGCGGTCAGCTCTTCAATGCTCACATCGAACATTCCGTCCGCACCAGCCGCCACGCGCTCGAGCAACCCGTGCACTTCCGGCAGGATGCGGCGAGCAAAGAACTGCGCCGTGACCTGCTTGTTCTTGCGGAAGGTCGCATCCGGGTGGTTCTCGGCAGCCTTCAGCATACGCAGCCAGTAGTAACCGATGGCCACCAGCGCAAAGGCGCGCTGGAATTCCACGGCGCCTGCACCGGCATGGTTGGGGTCGGAGTTGAAGGTCTCACGCATCGCTGCGGTCGCCTCACGCAACTCGCTCAAGGCCTTGGCCAGCGGCCGGGCCAGGAAGTCGTAATCGGCGCCTTGCTCGGCGATGACGGCATCCGCGCGCTGGAAGAACAACTCACCCATCGCGCCGCCTTTGAGCTGCAGCTTGCGCCGTACCAGGTCCATGGCCTGGATGCCGTTGGTGCCTTCGTACAGGCACAGAATCTTCGAATCACGCACGATCTGCTCGACGCCGTGCTCCTTGATGAAGCCGTGACCGCCCAGAACCTGGACCGCATCCAGGCCGTTCTCGACACCCAGGTCGGTGCAGAAGGCCTTGACCAGCGGGGTGAACAGATCCACCCAATCGGTAGCTTCGACGCGTACCGCTTCGTCCGGATGGCCGTGGGATAGATCCACATGCAGCGCGATGTCGTAGGCCATCGCCCGTGCGCCTTCGGTGAGCGCTTTCATTTTCAGCAGCATGCGGCGGACATCGGGGTGGTCCGCGATGGGGCCGCTGCCGCCGGTCAGGGTCTTGCCCTGCACACGATCCTTGGCGTATTGCATGGCGGACTGCAATGCCAGTTCGGCCTGACCCAGCCCCTGGTAACCCACCATGATGCGGGCCAGGTTCATCATCGTGAACATGTTCATGATGCCGCGGTTCTGCGTACCAACCAGGTAGCCTTCGGCTTCTTCGAACACCATCACGCAGGTGACGGAGGCGTTGATGCCCATCTTGTGCTCAATGGCCTGGCATTTCACCGGGTTACGCTCGCCCAGGCTGCCGTCGGCATTGACCTTGTACTTCGGCACCACGAAGGTCGACAGGCCTTTCACGCCATCGGGGGAATCGGTACAGCGTGCCAGCACGTAATGGACGATGTTGTCGGCCATGTCATGCTCGCCCGAGGTGATGAAGATCTTCATCCCGCTGATTTTGTAAGTGCCATCCGGCTGCTTTTCGGCTTTGGTTTTTACCGCACCCAGGTCGGAGCCCGCCTGCGGTTCGGTCAGGCACATGGTGCCGGTCCACTCGCCGGTGCCCAGCTTTTCCAGGTAGGTCTGCTTCAGCTCGTCCGATGCGTGTGCGTTCAACGCCTCGAAGCAACCGATGGTCAACCCCGGATACAGCCCGAAGGACACATTCGAGCCACAGATCATTTCGTCCACGACCTTGCTCAAGGTATACGGCAGGCCCTGGCCACCCCATTGCGGGTCATTGGACAGGCCCACCCAGCCCGACTCCCAGTAATCACGATAAGCCTCGGCAAAGCCCGCAGGAACGGTGACTTCACCATTGACCAGCTTGCAGCCTTGCTGGTCACCGCTGGTACGCAGCGGCCACAGCTTTTCCTCGGCGAAACGTGCGGCTTCGTCGATTACACCATCGACAATATCCGGCGTCGCTTCGGCGAATTTTTCGTACGCCGTCAGCTGGTTGATATTGAGGACATCATTCAGGACAAAGCGCATCTCGCGCTGGGGGACTTTGTAGGTAGCCATTGCATGTCATATTCGTGGGATAACCTCGCAATTCTACCAAGGGACCGGAGCGCAAGCCCTATGCGGAGAACAACTCCGCAGTCAGCGGCCCTGCAACGGGGCGTAATCGAACACCAGCGCGCTCAGAGCCGTCGCCGCCAGCGAGCCATCGACGGTCTCGTCCAGGGTCTTGCGCTCACGTACCGTGTACAGGCGATCGCCCACGCGATTGGCCAATGCCAGGCGAACGCGGGCGAACAGCAGGCAGTTGGTGTCGCCCGGCGTGCAGAAAGCCGACCCGTCGTTGGCATTCCGTGCCCGCAGGTAGGTCAGCTCATCGGCAGCGGCAACCTCCCACTGCACCACTTTGCGCGACGACGTCGAAACGACATACTCGCCGTTTTCGATCGCGTCAAACTCCAGCTCACCGCGCCCATCAGGATCCAGGCGCACCCGGGCGCCCTGCAGGCGGGGATCATCACCGGACTCGGCGGCTTCCACCCGATCCGGGCCCAGCCCATCAAAGAAGTAGCGACCCGGTACCTGCGCCTGAACAAATTGCACCGTCCTATCACCCCGGAAGGCATAGCTCAGGCTGATGAACTTGACCGATTCCAGTGTGTATTCCGCCAATACCAGCGACGCCACCGAATCCAGGCTTTCGAGCCGGCGGACGCGACCGGAATACACCCCCGGCTGCTCCAGAATCACATCGCCACCGCTGACAGACCAGGCTGGCGCCGCCGACAAAAAGCGGGCTTGCGTGGACCCATCAGCCTGCAAATCCAGCAGATCGGTAACCAGAATGTTGTCACCCAGGCGCTCACCGTAGGCCGGGTCCGGGACGGGCAAGGCCCAGCGCGTGGCCGCCAGCTCAGCCGTGCTGAATGGAACCCGCTGGTTTGTAATTCGCCTGTACGCCCGGGTTGAACGGTTGTCTTCGTCAGGAACATTGGGGCAATTGCTGCGGGATTGCCGTGCGATATCCGTGATCCCCACCGCCGTTGCCGACAGCGACACCACATCGTTACCGAAATAGGTATAGGTCTCGGTGACCGGCTGCGCATCGGTGACGCCATCACCGTCGCAATCCAGAAACGTATCGTAGGTGCTCACCAAAGGCTGCAGAAATCGAAATTGCGTCCGGGTGCCATTGATTTCCCAGGTGCCTTTCAGGTTTTCATATTCGGTGTAGTACTCGGCGCTTCCGTCGGCGGCAAAATCGAAGGCCTGCGCCTCGGGACAGTTGCCATTGCAGAAGTCCCGTGCCGTCTGCAGGTCGACCGCAATCGTGGTGCCTACAGCATCGGCCGGTTGGGGCTGGCCCACGATATCGGGTTCACCCAGAATTTCCTGCGTCGCGTTTTCCAGCGACCGCGGCGCGTTGGTCACCAGATTGGCCACGAAAGATGCACTGGCCGTGGCATTTTGAGCCAGTTGCAGTGTCGTGCTAGTGCCCTGGGGCAGGGCGAATGTCACCGGGTCGGCAATCACCAGTTCCAATGCCGCCGCCAGCTTCAGGGCCTCGTTGGGATCGACACTACCAGCGAACTCGGCGCCTTTGGTGGTGTTTCCAGTCACCTTGGCCAGCAATGCGGCTTCGGCTGTCCAGAAGGTACTGAGATTGGTCCGGGGGTTTTCATCGAAGTCCAGCACGCCGTCCGGCCCGGCATCGGCAGCGATTTCGTTGACCTTGCCCAGATTGCTGGAAAGCTCGATGTAACTGCGTTCATCGATGAGCTTGCTGATCAACGCCAGCGGCAACTCTGCAGCCGACTGCGGAATGGAGAGTGAGATCCGGTAATTGCCCTGGTCATCGGCCTTGCCGCTGAAGCTCTGGCCGCCGACGCTGACGGTAATGTCGGCACCACCGGAATCGGGGGCCACGACTTTGCCGAGGAGCTCGAATGTGATGTCGGTATCGACCGGGGGGTTGTTCCCATTCCCGTCATCGCCGCCGCCACCGCTTCCTCCACCGCAGCCACCTGTGGCGAGCATCGCCACCGACATCGTCGCCAGACCCAACAGCCTTGCCACCTTCTGCATCGCCACGACCTCCCGCTTGTTTGCCTCCGTCCCCGTTGCGACGCTGCGTACAGCGCCGACGTCACGAGACTAGCAGAAGCCCCTGAGGCCGCCAATCACGAAAGCTCAGCTCCAGCCGAACTCCTTGAGCTTGCGTGTCAGGGTGTTGCGTCCCCAGCCCAGGCGCCGTGCAGCCTCCTGCCGATGATCGTCGCACTTATCCAGCGCGAACCGCGCCATGAGCTGCTCGACGCGCTCCACCGCAGCGGGGACGAGGTCGTTGTCGCCGTGGTCCCATTTTCGCTGCGCCCACTGCAGCAACGCCGCCTCCCAGTCGCTGCCACCGGGGACCGCCGCAGCCACTGGGACGCCAGGCGTTCCCGCAGGTGTGGAAACCTGCCCTGAAGCCGTTTCTTCGAGCAGATCATCCGGCAAATCCTCCAGATGTACCTGCTGACCCGGCGCCATGACGGTGATCCAGCGGCAAAAATTTTCCAGCTGACGGACATTTCCGGGCCAATCGTATTGCGCGAGACGCTGCTGAGTTTCCGGCAGCAGCTGTTTGACTTCGGTCTCCAGCTCCGCCGCGGTTCGGGTGAGGAAATGGCGGAGCAGAAGGGGAATGTCTTCCTTGCGTTCACGCAGGCTGGGAGTCCGAATGCGGATGACGTTCAGACGGTGAAACAGGTCCTCGCGGAAACGCCCGGCGCGAACCGCATCCTCCAGATTCTGGTTGGTGGCGGCGACGATGCGCACATCCACCTTGACCGGCACGTGGCCACCCACGCGGTAGAACTGACCATCGGCCAGCACGCGCAGCAGCCGGGTCTGCAGATCCGGTGGCATCTCGCCAATTTCGTCCAGGAATAGCGTGCCGCCGTCCGCCTGTTCGAAGCGCCCGGCGCGCTGGGCGGTCGCCCCGGTGAAAGCACCGCGTTCGTGGCCGAAAAACTCGGACTCCATCAGGTCCTTGGGAATCGCCGCCGTATTGATGGCGATGAAGGGTTGTTGTGCGCGTGGGCTGTGTGCGTGCAGGGCGCGGGCAACCAGCTCTTTACCGGTGCCGGATTCCCCGGTGATCAGTACCGTGATCTGCGACTTGGCCAGGCGTCCAATGGCGCGAAACACCTCCTGCATGGCCGGGGCTTCGCCCACGATCTGGGCGGTAGCGGGGATGTCTTCGGGCTCGCCGGTGATCACGGCGACGGATTGCCCCGCCCGCTGCACCAACTCGACGGCTTCGTCCACATCAAAGGGCTTGGGCAGGTATTCGAATGCCCCGCCCTTGTAGGCGGCGACCGCGGCATCCAGGTCCGAATGCGCCGTCATCACGATAACCGGCAGCTCCGGATCACGCTCGTGCACGCGGGCGAGCAGCTCCAGCCCATCGATACCCTTCATGCGAATGTCGGTCATGATCACGTCCGGACGCGCCTCTTCCAATGCGTCCAGCATTTCCACCGCACCGGGGAATGCTTCGACGTTCAGATTCGCGCTCCGCAAGGCGCGCTCCAGCACCCAGCGAATCGAATCATCATCGTCCACAACCCAGACATTCAAACTCATTTTTCCTCCGTCATTTCCAGCCGCTTCACAGGGAGGTAAATCGAAAAAACCGTGTCGCCCGGTCGGCTCTCACACTCGATGAGGCCGCCGTGGTTTCGCACGAGATTCTGTGCAATAGCAAGACCCAGGCCACTTCCTTCCGCACGGGTGGTTACCATCGGGTAGAAAATCTTTTCCAGCATCCGCGTGGGGATGCCCGGCCCGGTGTCACAGATGTCCACACGTAGCACCAGGCGATGCCGTTTGCCGCCAATCGTGAACTGACGCACGGCGCGTGTTCGCAGCAGCAAGCGCCCATCGGCTTCGGCTCCCATCGACTCCAGCGCGTTGACACCGATGTTCAGCAGGGCCTGGATAAGCTGTTCGGAGTCGGCAGAAATCTCCGGCAGACTGGGGTCGTAGTCCCGTTCGATTTTGATATTCGAACCGGCCTGAGCCTCCAGCAGGGCTCGCACGTGCTCGAGCACGGTATGGATGTTGGTCTTGCGCAGCGGCACCGGCCGGCTGGGGCCGAGCAGACGATCCACCAGCTCCTGCAAACGGTCGGCCTCACGAATGATGATGCCAGTGAATTCACGCAGATCGTCGGAGGGCAATTCGCGCTCGAGCAATTGAGCAGCTCCACGCAGGCCGCCAAGCGGATTCTTGATTTCGTGCGCCAGTCCGCGAATCATTTCGTGATTCACTTCCTGCTGCTGCCATTGCGCGTCCTCACGGAAAATCCGATGGGGGCGATCGCGGGTAGAAAATTCCAGGATGAGCGCACCATCACGCATCGGCGTCAATGACACATCCGCCAGGAAACGCTTGAACGTTCCGTTGCTGTGGGTCAGGCGCACGTCGCGGGCCATGAACGACTCGCGATCAGTGAGCGCCTTCTCGACCTGCGACTCGAGCACCCGCAACGCCGGTAGCACGTGCAGCAGGTCATTCCCGCAAGCAAACCCGGCACTGACGCCGAACATCATCTCCGCCGCCGGGTTCATCCGTTCGACCACCCGCTTGGGGGTGACGGCGATGATGGCGGTGACGGCATTGTCAACCAGATCTTCGCAGCGGATACGAGATTTCCAGACTTTCATGGCTCAGAAATGCGAACGCCCCCACAAGGAGGGCGTTCGATATTGATGGCGTGATACACCGATGCGAGTTCGGGCTCATTCACACCGCATGTTGACTGCGGCTTCATGGCCCCAACCCGTCTGCGGCAAATCAGAGCGAGTAGTACATGTCGAATTCGACCGGGTGCGTGGTCATCTTCAAGCGTGTCGTTTCTTCGCTCTTCAACGCGATGTACGCGTCGATCATGTCGTCGGTAAACACACCGCCGCGGGTCAGGAACTCACGATCCTTGTCCAGCTCGGCCAACGCCTGATCCAGCGAGAAGCAAACCTGAGGGATTTGCTTTTCTTCTTCCGGCGGCAGGTCGTACAGGTCTTTGTCCATCGGACCGCCGGGGTGGATCTTGTTCTGAATGCCGTCCAGACCGGCCATCAGCATGGCGGCGAAAGCCAGGTAAGGGTTCGCGGTCGAATCCGGGAAACGCACCTCGATGCGGCGCGCCTTCGGATTGGAGATGAACGGAATGCGGATCGAAGCCGAGCGGTTTCGAGCCGAGTAAGCCAGCATCGTCGGGGCTTCAAAGCCCTTGACCAATCGCTTGTAGGAGTTGGTGGAAGCGTTGGTGAAGGCATTCAGCGCCTTGGCGTGCTTGATGATGCCACCGATGTAGTACAGCGCGGTTTCGGACAGGCCACCGACGTCGTCACCGGTGAACAGGTTGACCCCGTCTTTGCCCAGCGACATGTGCACGTGCATACCGTTGCCGTTGTCGCCGACCAGCGGCTTCGGCATGAAGGTCGCGGTTTTGCCATAGCCGTGAGCGACGTTCTGGATCGCGTACTTCAGGATCAGAACTTCGTCAGCCTTCTTCACCAGCGTGTTGAATTTCACACCGATTTCGCACTGACCGGCGGTGGCCACTTCGTGGTGGTGCACTTCGGTGGTCACACCCATTTCTTCGATGGCCAGACACATGGCACCACGCAGGTCGTGCAGGGAATCGACCGGAGGAACCGGGAAGTAACCGCCCTTCACGCCCGGACGGTGACCCATGTTGCCGTCTTCGTAAACTTTTTCGGAGTTCCAGCCGGCTTCTTCGGAGTCGATCTTGTAGAACGCGCCTTGCATTTCGGCGCCCCACTTGATGTCATCGAAGATGAAGAATTCGTTTTCGGGGCCGAAGAAAGCCGTGTCGGCGATGCCGGTGGAGGCCATATAGGCTTCGGCACGCTTGGCAACGGAACGCGGGTCGCGTTCGTAGCCTTGCATGGTGGCCGGCTCGACAACGTCGCAACGCAGGATCAGCGTGGTTTCTTCGGAGAACGGGTCGATAACGGCCGTGCTCGGATCCGGCATCAGGATCATGTCGGATTCGTTGATGCCCTTCCAGCCAGCGATCGACGAACCGTCGAACATCTTGCCTTCTTCAAACAGGTCAGCGTCGACCGTATGGGCCGGTACCGTGACATGCTGCTCCTTGCCGCGAGTGTCGGCAAAACGGAAGTCCACGAAGATGACGTCCTTATCTTCGATCATTTTGAGTACGTCGCTAGCCGACATGCTGATCTCCCTAACTATCTGATAAATGTAAACAGGCGCTGCAAACAATCGCCGCAGCGAACGGTGGTGTGAGGAGCAGAAAGTATGCCAATTCCCTGGGGCTTGCTGGCATGCTGAATTTGCACGGTGCGCCCAATCTAACGCACCATAAAAGCGCACCATTATTGTGCGCCGCGGCCCCGCATGTCCATAGTGGTGCAAAACGCGCGGTCGTTCGCTCGCCCCCGGTCAGCAGACAACCTCCGAAAACGGTTCGGCGCAGCGTGCTCCAGAGCAGCCCAGTAGAATGCACGGTTTTCCGCGCACCTCGTCCCGCCATGTCCGCGCCCGATACATTTGCCGATCTGATTGCCAAGCTGCAAACCTACTGGGCACAGCAGGGCTGTGTCGTCTTGCAACCTCTGGACAAGGAAGTTGGCGCCGGCACCTTTCACCCTGCCACCTTCCTCCGCTCGCTCGGTCCCGAGCCGTGGAAAAGTGCCTACGTGCAACCCTCGCGTCGCCCCACGGATGGGCGCTACGGGGATAACCCCAATCGCCTGCAGCACTACTACCAGTTTCAGGTTCTGCTCAAGCCCTCGCCACCGAATATCCAGGATCTGTATCTGGATTCGCTGCGCATGCTCGGTTTCGATCCGCTGATCCACGACATCCGCTTCGTGGAAGACAACTGGGAGTCACCCACGCTGGGTGCCTGGGGGCTGGGCTGGGAGGTCTGGCTCAACGGCATGGAAGTCACGCAGTTCACCTACTTTCAGCAGGTCGGAGGTCTGGAGTGCAAGCCGGTATCCGGTGAAATCACCTATGGCCTGGAGCGCCTGGCCATGTATATACAAGGTGTGGAGTCGGTCTACGACCTGGTCTGGGCACGTGACGGGGATCGCGTGGTGACCTATGGCGACGTTTTCCACCAGAACGAAGTGGAGCAGTCCACCTACAACTTCGAGCACGCCAATACCGACGATTTGTTTGCCGCTTTCGACAAAGCCGAGGCCGCTTGCCAGCAGATGGTGGAAAAAAATCTACCGCTGCCCGCCTACGAGCGGGTGCTGGATGCCTCGCATGCCTTCAACATGCTCGACGCGCGCCAGGCCATCTCGGTTTCGGACCGTCAGGCCTTCATCCTGCGGGTTCGCAATCTGGCCCGTGCCTGCGCCGAAAGCTACTACGCCACGCGCGAATCCCTAGGCTTTCCACTCTGCAGGGATGCCAATGCCAGCGGAGGTGCGCAATGAGCACAGGCACGCTGTTGATCGAGATCGGCTGCGAAGATCTGCCCGCGCGTTACCAGCAGGCGCTGGTCGATGCCCTGGCTGGTGAGATCACCAAGGGCCTTGATTCTGCTGATGTTTCACGTGGATCGCTGAAAAAGTTCGTGACCCCTCGGCGGGTGGCCGTGGCGGTGGATGCGGTCTCGGCGCAGCAACCGGATCAGCACATCGAACGCCTGGGGCCGGCCCTGAAGGCCGCCATGCGCGATGGGACCCCCAGCCCCGCCGGTCTGGGTTTCGCCAAATCCTGCGGGGTCGAGTTCGACGCCCTGGAGCAGATCACGACGGACAAAGGCGAATACCTGGTGTATCGCGCCGAACAGCCGGGCAAGCCACTGGTCGATTTGCTGCCGGCGATCTTCGCCGACTGCATCCGCCAGATGGACCGTCTGGCGCCCAAGCGCATGCGCTGGGGTGATGGTGATGCCACCTTTGTGCGCCCGGTGCAGTGGCTGTGTGCGATGCACGGCTCGCAGGTCGTTCCGCTGGAAGCCTTTGGCCTGAAATCATCGAACATCACCTTTGGCCACCGCTTTCATACACCGGAAGCCCTGGCCCTGCATTGCGCAGACGACTACGAGAACGCCCTGCGTGAAGCGCAGGTCTGGGCCGATGCCGAAACCCGCCGGGCCGAAATCGCCCGCCAGGTTACCGCTGCCGGCCTGGCCTGCGGAGGGACGGCGCGCCTGGATGACGACCTGCTGGATGAAGTGACCGCGCTGGTGGAATGGCCGATCGCCATTCATGGGCGCTTCGAAGAGCGCTTCCTGGATGTTCCCGCCGAAGCCATCGTCCTGACTATTCAGGAAAACCAACGCTACTTCCCCGTTTTCGATACCGAGAACCAGCTGCTTCCCGCGTTCATCACCGTCGCGAACATCGACTCCCGCGACATGGCACAGGTTGTCGCCGGTAACGAACGCGTGGTGCGCCCCCGTCTGGATGACGCCCTGTTCTTCTGGGAGCAGGACCTCAAAACACCGCTCGAGGACCGCCTCCCCGAACTGGCCCGGGTGAGCTGGGCCCAGGGCCTCGGATCGCTGCGAGACAAAGCCGATCGGCTGGAGGCCTTGTGCCATGGCCTGGCCGCTGCCTTCCAGGTGGATGCCGCCAAGGCCGCACGCGCCGGCCACCTGGCCAAGTGCGATCTGGTGACAAAAATGGTGTTTGAGATGACCGACCTGCAAGGGATCATGGGCGGTCATTACCTGCGCCGCGCCGAACCCGATCAGGCGGATGTCGCTGCGGCCATCGCCGCGCATTACCGCCCGGCAGGCCCCGGGGAGGCCATTCCGGAAACTCCGTTGGGACAGTTGCTGGCTCTGGCGGACAAACTCGACACGCTGTGCGGTTATTTCTCGATCAACGCCATCCCCACGGCCAGCAAGGACCCCTTCGGTCTGCGCCGTGCGGCCCTGGGCGTGCTCCGCATCCTGCTGGAAGGTCAGCACGCCATCCCGATGCACGACTTGCTGGACGCCGTGGGCTTCACGCTCAGCAATGAGCAACGCAGCCAGCTGGTCACCTTCCTGCACGACCGGCTTCGCGGCCTGCTGATCGACCGCGGCCTGCCCGCTCAGGTGGTGGCCTCGGTGCTGGATGCCGCATCAGGGCCTCTGGACGCACTCAAACGTGCCGAGTCCGTCGCCGGGTTCATGCAAACAGAAGCCGGCAGTGCGCTCGCCGCGACCTCCAAACGCGTCCGCAACATTCTGAGTGCGGCCAGTGAAATACCGTCGGCCGCCGTCGAGAACAACCTCTTCGAGCACGAAGCCGAGAACGCCCTGCAGCAGGTCATCGCGACCCTTGCGCCCACTGCCGACTACGGGGCAGCACTGGCGGCGCTGGCCACCCTGCAAGCGCCCATCGACGCGTTCTTTGACAACGTCATGGTGAACGCCGACGACCCCGCCGTGCGCAACAACCGCATCGCCCTGCTGCGACAGTTCGATGGCGCTTGCTCGCAGATCGCGGATTTCGCCGTTCTTGCCAGCGGGGTCTAAGCCCCGGATGACTTGCCGGCCGATGGCGGCCGGCTGGGTTCGTGCCGGGCTCGCCCCGCTGCTCACGCTGGCGGTATGGATGTCAACGGCAAACGCCGCAGAACCAAGGCCTCCGGATTGCCCCGCCGATACGGCCTTGCCCTGGAAGGTCGTATCCGAACGGCGCATCCCGGCAGAAAACTTTGTCCAGGGTTTTGAAATCCACGACGGGCGCTGGTGGCAAAGCAGCGGTGGCTATGGGCGCTCGCACCTCGACGAGATTAATCCCGACGGCAAACCCAAAGTCCGCGCCCGGCTCGCGCCGGGGTTATTCGCCGAAGGCATCAGCCTGCGCGCCGATGAAATCTGGCTACTGAGCTGGCATGCCGGGACGGGCCTGCGGGTGCACAAAGACACATTGGAAATTACCGGCCAATTCACCTACACCGGCGAAGGGTGGGGCCTCGCCTGGGACCCTGAAAGGAAGCTGTTTTTACGCAGCGACGGCAGCGGCACCCTGCGCTGGCACCGGCCCGCCGATTTTCGGGGCGTTGCCGACTTGGCGGTACGCCGCGACACCCGTCGCGTCACCCGCCTCAATGAACTGGAAATCGTAGGCCCTGCGGTTTACGCCAATATCTGGCTTGAAGATGAAGTCCTGAGGATAGATCGCAACACGGGGTGCGTCACCGGTCACCTGGATCTGCGGGATCTGTGGCCGGCAGCCCAGCGTCCGGATTCCGCGGATGTTCTCAACGGCATCGCCTACGATGCCGCAAATGGCTGGCTATGGGTCACCGGCAAGTTCTGGGGACGCGCATTCGCCCTGGATCTCAGCGCAGCACCCACCACGTCTGGCGCTCCGTAGGCACCGATGTCACATCACCGTGATGTCCAGCGGATAAGCTAATACGCTGAATGCCGCTGAACCCTGCCCGATGCCCCCGACTCGCCGCGAATTTGTCAAGATCCTGGGCGCCTCCGGTGTGGGCGCCGCGCTCGCCGGGTGTGATGGCCTGGGCAGCAATCAGCCCGACGGCAACGACGGCCCCTCTCCGACCCCCACCCCGGGGCCGGCCGGAGGCGGCATCTCATTCGACTTCCCGCGGGTAACACCACTCCCGTTCGGTCACGGAGTTGCCAGTGGGGATCCGTTGTCGGACCGGGTCATCATCTGGACCCGCATCACGCAGGAATCCCCCGGGGCCGAGGCCATCCCGGTCACCTGGTTTGTCGCCACCGATCCACAGATGACCAACCGAGTATCACAGGGCCAGCAGGACGCCATCGCGGAACATGACTGGACGGTCAAGGTCGACGTCACCGGCCTGTCGCCAGCGACGACCTACTACTACCGCTTCGAAGCACTCGGTGCCGAATCCATCACCGGGCGCACCCGCACAGCACCGGTCAGCGCGGTGGATGAGTTGCGCCTGGCGGTTGTCGCCTGTTCCAGTTACTGGTCCTCGTACTGGAGCGGTTATGGCCACATCGCCAACCGCAATGATCTCGATCTGGTCGTCCACTGCGGCGACTACATCTACGACTTCGTTGATGAAGATGAGGAAGTGCGGGCCCGGCAGAATCGATTCGACACCAATGATGTGGATTACCGCGACTGGACCAACCTGGACGAATGCCGTCGCCGCTACGCGTTGTACCGATCCGACCCCAACCTGCTGCGCGCCCACCAGCAACACGCCTGGTGCATCGTCTGGGACAACCACGATATTTCCACCGGCTATGGCAACGAGCTACCCGCGCCGGATCTGGGCGGCCAGGTCACCACGACCCTGGACGACGTGTGCCGTGCCTTTTACGAATGGACACCCACACGGCCCGTGCTCGCCGACGGCTCGGGGCGGTTTCTGCTGGTTGACGACGGCAGCTATCCGGTTCCACCGGATGTCCGGCTGATCTACCGAAAACTGCCTTATGGACCTCTGGCCGACCTGTACTGCGTGGATACGCAGCTGCATCTGCGCGATGACGTCGACACCGACTCCAGCCACCTGGCGAGCGGCAACAGCCTGTTTTCGCGGCCTCAGTTCGAGTGGCTGACCTCTGAAATGCTGGCATCACAGCAACTGGGAACAACCTGGAAGCTGGTGTTGAACCAGACCTGGATTGCACCGCTCACGGTGCCCGGGCTGGTGCCAGGCTTTGGCGAAACCGACCCACTGGGCGTATCACGCTGGTCCAGCTACCCGGAGGAGCGCGCCGCCTGGTTCAGCTACCTCCGCGGGGACAATCCTGCAGCGGAACGCGTGCACAACACCATCGTCATGAGCGGGGATGCCCACGGCAACTGGGGCGCCGATCTGGTCGAGGACAATACCGTGCTGACCAGCTACCAGTCCGGCCCGCCGATCCCCAGCGCCCGTACCGGGTCAACCGCGGAGAACATCGCCGCCGGGTTTCACCGCGCCACCACGGCGAATACGGTGCTGCTCAACAACCGCGCGATGTCGGTGGGCGTGGAGTTCGCGCCGTCGTCGATGGGACGGGGCGGCGCCGACGAGCTGGTCGCCAATGCGAACCCGCTCAGCACCGTCGTCGATCAGGTTGCCGGTGCGCGCGCGCTGGAACTGGTTGCGATCACCGGCAACAAGGCCACCCAGTTCATCGAATGGGTTGATCACGGATACGGGATCATTCACCTCACGGCGCAACGTGCCACCTTCGAATACTGGTGGCAGGACAAACTGACGCCAGGATCACCCGATGTTCTGGGTCAGCAGATGGTGGCATTCGCCGAAGACGAGCCCACCGCACTCCCGCCGCGCTACCGCGATCAGCTGGATGTAGTGCAGCTGCACGGCGAGCTACCCACGCCGACCCAGGGAAGCCGGATCGCCGAACCCGCGCCCGAGGGTACGCTGGAACCGCAGTAGCTCTTCCGCATCACCGGCAAGCCGGCGCAAGCCCTCAAACCTTGAGATACGCGCAGCCGTCTTCGGTCTGCAGGCGGGCCAACTCCGCCATTCCGGAACGGACGATCTCCACATCCCAGTGCAGGTCTTCCGCCGTCAGGTGGTAGGTATCCATGGTGTTCTGACAGGCCTTGAACAGCACACCCCGACGCTGCAGGTCATTGACCAGGGCCTCGTAATCATTCCCGTTGGGGCCTTCGGTACCGGATACCAGCATCTGCAAACCCTTGCTCATGGCCACCACCACGATCGTGGACCCGGGACGGGCATCGAGGTGATTCGACAGATTGCGAATCATCGGAATCGCCCGATCCAGATCATCGATGTGATAGGCCACGCGCTCGCCCATTTTCGGGGCCGGCTCGCCACCCGCCGAGGCCACTCCCGCCCAGCTGGCGACCGCTCCCCACCCCGCCAATCGACGCAACAATCCGCGACGGGAACGGTTCGGTGGCGGTGTCGGGGGCATAGAGCGGTCCTGGCGAATTGGGTGCGGGGGAAGGTTGACGTATCGTAATAGGCAATAGGCTTCAACGTGCAACCCGGCACAGCACCGACAAGGAGGAAAAGCGTGCTCAAGGCTCTGATTTTTGATGTGGATGGAACCCTCGCCGAAACCGAGGCAGACGGGCACCGGGTTGCGTTCAACACCACCTTCGAAGAAAACGGCATCGACTGGGTCTGGGACCACCAAACTTATGGGGAGTTGCTTGCGGTCTTTGGCGGCAAGGAGCGGCTGAAGCACTACTGGGAACAGCACCGGCCCGATACTTTCACCGCGGAGCAGGCGCTGGAGCGCATCACCAGCCTGCACCGGACCAAGAATCAGCACTACGCGCGCATCGTGGCCAGCGGCAAGATCCCGCTGCGACCCGGCATTGCGGAGCTCATCAGGTCGGCGCAGGAACAAGGTGTCATCACCGCCATTGCCACCACCACCTCGCGCGATAACGTGACCGCCCTGCTCAGCTCGAATCTGGGCCCGGACTGGGAACAAGGCTTCCCTGTCATCGTCGCCGGCGATGAGGTTCCACGCAAAAAGCCCGCACCCGACGTTTATTTGGAAGCCCTGCGCCGACTGAACCTCCCGGCCAGCGCCTGCCTCGCCCTGGAAGATCAACCCGCCGGCCTGGCCGCCGCGCGCGCCGCCCAGATTCCCTGCGTGGTAACCCGGGGCATTTACACCCCTCCGGTGGCCATGGAGGCCGCTCTTGCCTGTGTGGACGGGCTGGGCTCGGTGGACGCACCGGCTCAGGGCGAAGCCCCCGGAAAGCGCTTCCACGGGGTGGTTGATTTGTCGCAACTCACCGCCTGGCACGCCGCCTCCACACCCGGCTGAGCCTGATTTGCCGCAGCGCACATTGACTTCACCCATCGCTGTGGATTAAATGAGCGTATACCGGTGTGGGTATATCCATATTCCGACATGACAGCTTAGTCGCCAGCTTGGATGCCCACGGCTTCTATCGACGGAGATATCTATGTTTCAACCTAAACCGCTATGGAACCCGTACGCGGCGGGCGCTTTATTGGGCGTCGCGCTGCTGCTGACTTTCCTGATTACCGGTCACGGCCTTGGCGCCAGCGGTTTTGCAACCCGCCTGACGGCTGCCGTGAGCGAAACCGTGGCCCCGGCAGCAACCGAGGCCAACTCCTACCTGGGCGCTTTTGTCGCTAACGACAACAACCCGCTGGATGCCTGGATTACCTGGGAAGTCATCGGTGTTGCACTGGGCGCGTTGATCGGCGCTATCACGGCTGGTCGTTTCCGGATTTCCATGGACGGCCCCCCCAAACTGTCCACAGCGGGACGGTTGGCACTGGCTCTGATTGGCGGCCTGCTGGCCGGCTTTGGCGCCCGCGTCGCGGTGGGTTGCACCAGCGGCCTCGGATTGTCGGGCGCGGCCGTGCTTTCGACGGCTGGCTTTTTGTTCCTGATGGGCTTTTTCGGCGCAGGCGCCGGCATTGGCCTGATGATGCGGAGACTCTACAAATGAGTGATATAGCTTCCGGCCTGTTTCTGGGCCTCCTGTTTGGTTTCGCCCTCGAGCGGGCCGGTTTTGCCAGTGGCTGCAAACTCACCGCACAGTTGCGTTTTCAGGACTGGGCCGTGTTCAACGTCATGTTTACCGCGATCCTGGTCTGTGCCACCGGCCTGTACTTCCTGGATCTGGCCGGCGTGATCAGCACGCAGGCGCTGTACACACCGACCGTGTTCCTCTGGGCCACGCTGATCGGTGGATTGTTGATCGGCGCAGGCATGGCCGTGGGCGGCTACTGCCCGGGCACCTCGGTGGTCAGCTTCATGTCGGGCAAGATTGACGGTTTTGTCTTCTTCATCGGCCTGCTGATCGGTGTGGTCGCCTTCGCCGGCGCCTACGAGTCGATCGAACCCATGCTCAAGGCATTGCCGGGTCCGCAGGGGCAAACCCTGCCGGAGCTGCTGCACCTGCCAACCTGGGTCATCCTGGCCGCCCTGATCGGTGTTGCGGTTGCCGTGGGCTTGCTCACGCGCAAGAGTGACGATCAGCCGCGGGCAAACCTCGGCCACACGGCGTCAGCTCACTCCTGATTCCCCCGCTTTTTTCATACGGAGAAATTTCGACATGTCCAAGGCTTCGTCCAAGGATCTGAAACGTTCGGCGTCGGCCATGCTGGTCGCCCTGTCTGCAGTTGCCGCGGCGCCTCTGGCCCTGAGTGGCTGCCAGGGCAGCAACAACGATGGTGGTGCGGAAAAGACCGCACAACCCGCAAACCCCTGCGCGCCGGCAAATCCCTGCGCCCCGGCCAACCCGTGTGCTCCGGCCAAGAAAAAGTCCAATAACCCCTGCGCTCCGGGTTAACGGCCGCCACAGCCGGCAAAAACGCCGCGACCGGTACCGGAGCGGCGTTTTTTTGTTTGCTCCTGCAATGAACGCCTCGTCACCGTCTCCCCCTGTAGATCCTCGAGCCGCTGCTGCGGCCGCCATCGAGGTCATGTCCACGCTCGCACGCGAGGGCCAGAGTGTGGTGACCCGCCTGCTGAACGGCGAACCGGCCGTCTGCGAAGTGCATTACCCCGCAGGCGACGAAGTCGACCCGAACAGCGGCTATCGCTACTACTACCACAGCCATGAAGGCCGGCCCTGGAATCACCTCGAGCATGGTCACTTTCATCTGTTCCATGAGACCGAAGCCGGCTTTCATCATTTGGTGGCGATTTCCGTGGATGACCGCGGCCTGCCGGTGCGCCTGTTCACAACAAACCGCTGGGTCACCGGTGAAAAATGGCTTGCCGCGGCACCGGTATTACGACGCTTGAACGCCTTTGCCATGGCGGAGGCCGGCCCGCTGGCTCCTGTGAACCGCTGGGTCAACGCCATGGTGCACCTGTTTCACCCCCAGCTCGACGCACTGATTCATGCCCGGGATGAACGACTCGCGCGGGAAGTCACCCGAGGCCGTGACCCGGAGCGTTTCCTGGAAGACCGGCGCACCCACATTCTCAGCCAAACCCCCTTGTCACTGATGGAGCGCCTCGATGCGATTACCTGATTCCCTGACCCGGGTGCTCAACCCACTCAATCCTGCCCATTGGAGTAAACCCATGAAATTTGGAACTGTATTGGCCGCGGTTGTTGTTGGCGCCGTTGCCTGTTCCGCGCAAGCCGTGGATGTTCCCGGCCCGGTGGTCTCAGCCGAATGGCTGCACAAGAACCTGAGCGGCGTCACCGTGCTCGACGTCCGTTACGACCTGAAGGACTTCACCAGCCGGCCGGAGTTCAAGAAGAACGAGGAAACCGGCGCCAATGAGCTGCTCACGCCCGGTGGCCACATTCCTGGCGCTCTCGGCGTGGATTACGGAACCCTGCGGGTGACGCGCAAGGTCGACAATGTCGACATTCCTTCTCTGGTGCCCGACCAGCAAAGCTTTCAGAGTTTGATGCGTGCGGTGGGGCTGAGCGCCGACAAGCCGGTGATCATCACCTCACCTGGCGAAGACCTGGCATACCTGGAGGCGGCCGCCCGGTTGTACTGGACGCTGAAATATTACGGACAGACATCAATGGCCTTGCTGGACGGAGGGAATGCCGGCTGGATTCAGGCCGGCTACCCGATTGCTTCCGACGCCCCGCCCAAACGCGAGGGTAACTGGGTTGCGCAGGCTGCGAATGAAGACCTGCGGGCCGAAACCAGCGAAGTGGAAGCCGCGGTGAAAGCGGGCACGCAAATTGTGGACGCCCGTCCGGCCCTGCAGTACACCGGCATGGTCTACAAAAAGCCCAAAGTCAAAGCCGGTGGTCATGTTGCCGGAGCCAAAATGCTGCCCCCGGAAGTCCGCAGCCGGAGTGAAGGCGTCGCCACCACCTTCCTGAAGCCGGATGAGTACCGCACCGTTTTCGACGCGATGGGTATCAACCCGGACGCGGCCACGGTGACCTACTGCAATACCGGACACATGGCCTCCGGCTCCTGGTTCATTCAGCATGAAATTCTGGGGAACCCGAAGGTCAGCCTTTACGACGGCTCGATGACCGAATGGACCACGCTGGGGCACCCCGTGGTCGGGCTGAACAGCACACCCTGAAGCACACCGCACGGAGTAAAAGCCGCGACGCCCGACGCGGCTTTTATGATTCGTCGCCGATTGGGGTGAACATCGGGAGTCGGGAGTAAGGGTGCACTTGCGGGGCCCGCTATCCGCGGCGCCTGCCGGGCATGCCGCGACTGGGGGCGATTCGCCAGGACGGCGAATCGAGGCTCTATCAAGACAGGATGTCTTGTCGAGCCGACCCCACCAAGCGGAATGACCGGCGGGGAACCGCGCAGCGGCGCAAGACCGTCCGGCTACAGGATGCCCCGATCCGGCTGGTGGCTCGTCCTGCTATCTCCGGCCAACCCGTGTTGAGTTGCAACAAAGCACCGCGTTTCTCGCCAATCCGCGATGAACCTTCTTTATGCACCCACTTCCGACAACGCCGCGCTAAGGCGCGAGCAGTTCACCCTGCATCTCCAGATACACGCTGTACGCATTCGACCGATTGGCCTGTGCAAAGGTGGGCAGCGAGGCAAAAGGTGACCAGTCGGTAGCGGCATAAGCCTCGTCAAAGGTCAGCAATTCCTCCACGGCCGCACCCATGTGCGTCCGGAGGTATTGGATGTATCCCCGGGTGATCTGAATATCCCGGGTGACATCGCTCGAAGCCGGGCCATGCCCCGGCACAACCCGCTTGGGCTCCAGCGCTTCAATGGTATCGAGGTCGCGCAGCCACTCGCGCGTGTTGCTGTCCACCACGAAAGGCAAACGCCCGGTGAAGTACAAATCGCCGGCGAAGAGCACCCCCACATCGTTCACCAGTAGCATGGTGTCCTCCGGTGAGTGGGCGGCCCCACCCGAAATCAAGCGGAAGGAACGCCCCCCGAATTGAAATTCCTGCGCAGTTCGCGGTGCCAGATCCAGCCAGTGGTCGGCTACGACCAATTGTGTAGATTCATCGACCCATGGCCACAGGATTTCCCGTCGCTGGGCCAGGCGCTCCGCAGCGATATCCGACCGCAGGTACTGCTGTCCTTCGGCCCGCGCCCACACTTCGGCGCCCGCTTCCTGCATGGGTTGCGCACCGTAGAAGTGATCTGAATGGTAGTGAGTCAGCACCACGCCGCGTACCGGTTTTCCGGTCAAGGACTCGGCAACCCGCATCAGCGAACGGCCCAGCGCCGGCGTGCCCAGAGCGTCGACGATCAGAGTCCCCTCCGGCGTTGCGATGATGCCCGCATTGCTGATGAACCCTTGATTGGTGGCGCTGGCAACCTCGGGCAGCCCTTGCACGAACCACACCCCCTCGGCCAGGGGAATGGGCTGCAATCGCACATCGTCGATCCCGCTATCGACTGCGTCTTGTGTGCGCTGCAACGCGCATGAATTCGCCAGCAGCAGCAACGAGAGGAAAAGCAATCGGATGATCATAGCGACATTACATTAAAGAATTTGCATATAAGCAAAGGTTATGGATACACTTCAGGCTGTCAATGGGGACATGGCGCCCTGCCATGCCCTTTCAACACGTTTCAGGAAAGTGACAGCTGCCCTCGGGTCACGATCAGCCCCACTGCCCCGTGGGTCAATCAACCAGGGTCGTTCCGGTGAGCAAGAGGTTTTCGGATAGTCGGACAACATATCGCCAGCCGTACTGTGTGGTGAGCATAAGTCCATCCGTGTGAGGAGACGCAACATGAAGAAAGACAAACTGCGACAAGGCCGCATCCGAAAGGCTCCTGAGTCTTTTCTGGACGCTGACTTTCTCAACACCATCAAGAAAGAAGGCCTCAACGAGGAGCGCCGTTCCTTTCTGCGTAAGGCTTTCCTGGCCGCTGGCGCCGCCACCGCCGCTCCGCTGAGCAGTGCCCTGGCTGCCGACGATCCCAACATCGTCAACATTCCCGAGTGGTCGAAAACCCTGGGCAACCCGGTGGGCACCAACCCTTACGGCCTACCGTCCAAGTACGAGCGCAACGTGATTCGCCGCGAAAGCCCCGGGCTCTCGCCGGTGCCGCAAGCTTCGGTGGCATTCACCCCGCTGCAGAGCACCTTTGGCATTGTCACCGCATCCGGCCTGCACTTCGAACGCCATCACCAGGGCTGGGTGGATATCGACCCCAGCCGCCATCGCTTGATGATCAACGGCCTGGTCAAGAACCCCAAGGTCTACACGATGGACGACCTGATGCGGTTGCCTTCCGTGTCGCGCTTCCACTTCATCGAATGTGGCGCCAACACCGCCATGGAATGGGGCCGGGTCGCGCTGCCCACGGTGCAGTACACCCACGGCATGCTCTCGGGCTCGGAATGGACCGGCGTACTGCTGTCGACGCTGCTGGAAGATGCCGGCATCGATATGAAGCAGGCCAAGTACATCATGGCTGAAGGGGCGGATGGGTCCAGCGAAAACCGCACCATCAATATCGAAAACGCCATGGACGACGTCATCGTTGCCTACGGCCAGAACGGCGAAATGATTCGCCCCGAGCAAGGCTACCCGCTTCGCCTGGTCGTACCCGGCGTTCAGGGGGTGTCGTCGGTCAAATGGCTGCGCCGAATCGAAGTTGGTGACAAACCCTGGGGCGCCAAGGATGAAACCAGCGGTTACTCCGACCTGATGCCCGACGGCAAGTTGCGGATGTACACCTCCATCCAGGAAGCCAAATCCGTGATCACCACGCCGTCCGGTGGGCAGCAGCTGATCGACAAGGGTTATTACAACGTCACCGGCCTGGCCTGGTCGGGACGCGGACGCATCAAACGCGTGGATGTGTCGGTGGACGGCGGTAAAAGCTGGCGCACCGCCCGGCTCGACAGCGTCGTGCTGCCCAAGGCGCTCACCCGTTTCAACATCGACTGGGTCTGGGATGGCAGCCCGGCCATCCTGCAGAGCCGCGCCATCGATGAAACCGGTTTTGTCCAGCCGACATACACCCAGCTGCGGGAGGTGCGTGGTACGCGAAGCGTGTATCACAACAACGCCATCCAGTCCTGGCGTGTTGACGAAAAGGGCTGGGTTTACAACGTCCAGGTAGGCTGAGGGAGAACGGAACCATGAATGCAAAAATTCTTCTTCCGCTGACGTCCAGCCTGCTGGTGGTCGCCGCCTGTTCTCCACAACAGAGCGCCGCACCTCAGGCCGCCCATCAGGAAGCGCATACCGAAGCCGCCGCGATGCCGGCCAAAGTGTCCGAGTACACCCACTTCAGTGGTATCGGGCGTAACGCGACCACCACCGAAGTCGCCGCCTGGAACATCGACGTGCGCCCGGACTTTCAGGGCTTGCCGGAGGGCTCCGGCAGTGCCGAGGACGGCGAGGAAATCTGGATCGACAAGTGTGCGAGCTGCCACGGGGACTTCGGTGATGCGAACCATGTGTTCTTCCCGCTCATCGGCAACACCACGACCCAGGACATCGAGACCGGACAGGTCGCCGCCCTGCAAGACCCCGGAAAAGTCCGCACGACAATCATGAAGGTGCCGTACATCTCCACGCTGTGGGACTTTGTGTACCGCGCCATGCCGTGGAATGCACCTAAAACGCTGACCCCGGACGAAACCTACGCACTGGTCGCCTACATGCTGAACCTGGCAGAGGTGATCGAGTACGAGGAACCGCTATCCCACGAAAACATCGCTCAGTACCAGGAGCGCATGCCCAACCGCAACGGGATCACCTTTGATCACGGGCTGTGGAGCGTGAGCGGCACCCCGGACACGCACAACACCGACTGCATGACGGATTGCACCGCTGCTGTCGAAGTGACCTCGGAGTTGCCGGAGTTCGCCTATGACGCCCATGGGGATCTGGTTCCGCAGTTTCGTCAGTACGGACCGGTTCGTGGCTGGGACCTGGGGCTGGGCAAGGACAGCGAAGGTGAAGCCGAGGCCATGGATATTCCCATGGACATCCTGACCTCCAACGGCTGCCTGTCCTGTCACGCCATGGATCGCGCAATCATCGGCCCGGCCTTCGACGATGTGGCGAAGAAATACAGCGCCAGCGATGCCGAGTACCTGACCAACAAGATCTACGAAGGCGGTTCCGGTGTCTGGGGCTCCATGCCCATGCCACCACAACCCGGCCTTGCCGAAGACGACGCCAAAGCGATCACCGCATGGCTGACCAAATAACACCGTATATCCACCTGATTGGAAGGAGATCATTCCATGACCACCACCCGTAGAAGCTTCCTCAAGTTTGGCGGCGCCATGCTGGGGACTCTGGCCACGGCCGCGCTATGGCCCCTGCAAGTGTTCGCCGCCCGTCCCGACGACGCATTCAAATCCAAGTCAATGACCGACCTGGAAAAACTGCTCGGCGGCACCCCCACCGACAGTGCCGACATTGACTTTAAAACGCCGGACATCGCCGAAAACGGCGCCGTGGTGCCCGTGTCGATCGAAAGCAACATTCCCGGGACCAGCGAAATCATGATCCTGGTCGAGCAAAATCCGAACCCGCTGTCAGCGATGTTTCTGATTCCCGAAGGCACCAAGCCTGCCGTCTCCACGCGGATCAAGGTGGCACAAACCAGCAACCTGATTGCGGTTGTCAAAGCCAACGGCAAGCTGTACAGCTCCACCAAAGAAACCAAAGTCACGCTTGGCGGCTGCGGCGGTTAAGCCGCGCCTGCGTACTCACCGAAATACCCAGAGGATTAAGTAATGGCCGGAAAAATGCGCGTACGCGCCAGCATCAAAAATGGCGTGACCGAAGTCAAAGCCCTGATGTCGCACCCCATGGAAACCGGGCTGCGCAAGGATACCGACGGCAACCCGATTCCCGCTCATCACATCACCGATGTGGAAGTAAAACTGAACGACAAGGTCGTGCTCACCGCCTACTGGGGTGGTTCGGTCTCGCAAAACCCGTTCCTTTCCTTTGAAATCAATGGCGGCGCCCCGGGCGACAAGCTGTCGATCATGTGGAAAGACAACAAGGGCGAGTCGCAAACCGAAGAAGTCACGCTCAAGTAACTAGTGCTTGACGGTAAATCGACCGCAGAGGAGATAACGATGATCCCATCGCAATTCAAGGCGTGGAGCGTGGCAGCACTGCTGGTGCTGTCACCGTCCGCTTTTGCCCAGGACGAAGACGTTTTCGCGCAGTACCGCGAAATGTTTGGTGACGACAACCCGGCCGACCTCGTCAGCTGGGATGGCGAGGACCTGTGGTCCGAAGCCCGTGGACCAAAGAACGCCACGCTGGAAGAATGCGATCTGGGCCTGGGCCCCGGCGTGGTCGAGGGTGCTTATGCGCAGTTGCCCCGCTACTTCGCCGACACCGACAAGGTCATGGACCTGGAGACCCGCCTGGTCCATTGCATGGTGGAACTGCAGGGCTTCGACGCGGCGGAGATTACCGCAAAACCTTTCACCTCCACCGGTGAGCCGCAAACCGACCTGGAAAAGCTGAGCACCTACATCGCCGGCGCCTCCAAGGGCATGCCGGTCAGCATCGATCTGGATCATCCGAAGACCAAACTGGCCTATGAACTGGGCAAGAAAATGTTCTTCTACCGCTCCGGCCCGTACGATTTCGGTTGCTCCACCTGTCACCGGCAATCCGGCAAGCGGATCCGCCTGCAGGCGCTACCCAACCTGAGCCCCGGTGCGGAAGACGCCGACAAGGTCTACACCACCTGGCCGGGCTACCGTATTTCGCAGGGCTCGGTACGCACCTTTGAATGGCGGATGCGTGACTGCGGTCGGCAGCAACGCATGCCGGAAATGACCTTTGGTTCCGATATTGCCATCGGGCTGATCACCTACCTCGCCGCCGAAGCCAACGACGCCGAAATGGATGCCCCCGGGCTCAAGCGCTAGGAGACAGAACGATGCAAATTACCCTGAATGCTCACCGTGCATGGCTGCTGGCACCATTGGCGGGCGCCTGCCTGATCGCCGCCTGTTCCTCCGAGAAGACGCCGGAAGCCAAAACCGCCGCCGCTGCACACGAGATTCCCGGCGCCCATTCGGCGGCCCACATTGATGCCGCCTTTGAGGCGGCGCTGCAATCCTCCTTTCATCCCAAAGGACAGGCCGGGATGGATCGGCTGGAGCGCAACGACATGCAGCGCGCCTGCAGCTCGGCTGAAGGTCCGTCGACCGAAGTGGCTCAAGCGATCATGAAAGCCGCGCAGGAGAACGTAAAGTTCCCAGCCGACGGCAACTACCTCGGCGACTGGAAAGCCGGGAAAGCGCTCGCCAGCATCGGTACCGGTTTGCAGTATTCAGACGACCCGTCCATACCGAACGGTGGCAACTGTTACGCCTGCCACCAAATGGAGCCGGATGAAATTGCCTACGGCACCATTGGCCCGTCACTGACGGGTTACGGGAAGCTGCGCGGCCAGAGCGAGGAAATGCTCAAGTTCACCTGGACCCGCATGTACAACCCGCATGCCTACAACGCCTGCTCGCACATGCCGCGGTTTGGCGATGCCGGCATCCTGACCGAACAGCAGCTCAAAGACGCGATGGCCTTCCTGTTCGACCCGGAATCCCCGGTCAACCAGTAAACCGTCCCTCCCCTGCGTTTGCATACGAGATTGAATCCATGATGAATCGCCGTGAATTCATGCAGGTGCTGGCCGCTGCGGCTGGTGCCGGCATGCCGCTACTGTCGTCTTGCTCACGCAGCGGGAACACCGCCTCCGCTCCGGTGGAGAAAGATCTATACGAAGTGCCGCGTTTCGGCAATGTGCATCTGTTGCATACCACCGATACCCACGCACAATTGACTCCGGTTTATTTTCGTGAACCCTCCGTAAATATCGGGGTCGCCTCGGCACTGAACCGACCGCCGCACATCGTCGGCAACAACTTTCTGAAGTTCTACGGCATCTCACCAAACACCGCCGCGGCCCATGCCTTCACCTGCCTGAACTTCGAAGAAGCCGCCCGGCGGTACGGCAAGGTTGGTGGTTTTGCCCACCTGGCCACACTGGTGAAGAAGATGAAAGCCTCCCGGCCGGGAGCGCTGCTGTGTGATGGCGGCGATACCTGGCAGGGCTCGGCCACCGCGTTGTGGACCAATGCCCAGGACATGGTCGATGCCACCCTCAAGCTCGGCGTGGATGTCATGACCGGGCACTGGGAATTCACCTACGGTGAAGACCGGGTGATGGAGATCATTGAAAACGATCTGGACGGCAAAATCGATTTCGTTGCCCAGAATGTCATCAGCCGCGACTGGGAAGAGCCGGTCTTCAAGCCCTACGTCATCAAGGAAATGAATGGGGTCTCGGTTGCCATCGTCGGCCAGGCCTTCCCCTACACCCCGATTGCCAATCCCTCGCACATGGTCCCGAACTGGAGCTTCGGCATCCGCGACGACCGCATGCAGGAAGTGGTGGATGAAGCACGCGGTAAAGGGGCGCAGGTGGTCGTCGTGCTATCGCACAACGGCGCCGATGTCGACATCAAGCTCGCCTCCCGCGTGCGTGGCATCGATGCCATTCTCGGTGGCCACACCCACGACGGCATGCCTGAACCGGTGCTGGTGGAAAACCCGGGTGGCAAAACGCTGGTCACCAACGCCGGCTCCAACGGTAAATTCCTCGGCGTGCTCGATTTCGAATTCCGCGACGGCAAGGTCCAGGCGTGGAAATACAAACTGCTCCCGGTGTTCTCGGACATGCTTCCGGCCGATCCGGACATGCAGGCGCTGATCGACAAGATTCGCGCCCCGTACACCGCCCAGCTCAACGAAGTGCTCGCCACCACGGACGACACCCTGTATCGCCGCGGCAACTTCAACGGCAGCTTCGATCAGCTCATCGTCGATGCCCTGATGGAGGCCAAAGGCGCCGAGATCGCGTTCTCTCCGGGCTTCCGCTGGGGCACCTCCCTGCTACCCGGCGATGGCATCACGATGGAACGGGTCATGGACCAGACCGCCATCACCTACCCGGCCACCACGCTCAATGAGTTGAGCGGGGAAATGATCAAAAACATCCTCGAAGATGTGGCCGACAATATCTTCAACCCCGACCCCTACTACCAGCAGGGCGGCGACATGGTACGCGTGGGCGGGCTGGAATACGCCATCGAACCCAATGCCTCCGCAGGCAACCGCATTCGGGAGATGACCTTGGGCGGCAAAGCCATCGAAGCCAGCAAGAAGTACAAGGTTGCCGGTTGGGCCTCGGTACAGCCGAATGTCGAGGGCGAAGCGATCTGGGACGTGGTCGGCAACTGGCTGCGTAACCAGAAAACCGTGTCCGTCAACAAGCTGAACCAGCCCCGACTGATCGGCATCGACAACAACATGGGCTTGCTCTGAGAGCAAAAGCTGTCCGCGTGACTACAACCCGCTAGCGTTCGCGCGCTGGCGGTTCGTTGCTCGGAGCCGGGTAAAACGGGCGTTTCCAATGCCTCCATCCGAGGTGTGCTTACCTGTGTCCGCCACCGGTAATACAGCCACGACCGCTTATCGGTTATCGGAGCCATCACCCGGCCTCCCGTCAAAGTTCTTTCCATTTTTGTTGACGCTGTTACGTTAATGGTGTCAACATCGCACCGCGGCCCACGAAACACGCCGCGAAGTGATGGGAGACACAATGGCCAGGAAACGATTTTCCGAAGATGTTCGTGCCCAACGGCGCGAAGACATCCTCGACAGCGCCATGGCGGTATTCGAAAAGCACGGGGGCCTGGAGGCTTTGAGCTTTCGCAAGCTGGCCACGGAAATGGGGTTGAGCTACTCCGCGCCCTACCGATATTTCCGCAACAAGGAAGAGTTGGTGAACGCCCTTCGCGCCCGGGCCTACCGCTGGATCGAATCCGAAATGCGGGAAGCCATCCAGAATCTGGCTAGCCCCGCCGAGCAATTGGAAGTGCTGGCGATGGCCTATATCAAGGCAGCCTTGCAACGGCCACATCGTTACGAGTTGATGTTTTTCAACCTGGACAACACCGATGTCGCGCGGCAATCCCTCGAGTTCCGTATGGCCAAGCATGACGCGCTGGATGTGTGCACCCAGGTCATCGCCGCCGGTCAGGCCGTCGGTGAGTTGCCAGACAACCTGGACCCGTTAACGGCCGCCCATCTGTTCTGGATCGGTGCCCACGGGTTGGTATCGCTGGAGCTGGCCGGACAATTCCGCATGGGCCGTGACGTGGAATCCCTGATCCCCATCGTCATCCACACCTTGCGTGCGGGGATGCGACAGGACATTGAGATCGATAGGGGCCACAAACACGGCACCGTCGCGTAGGAGACAGACCATGAATCCGCAATTTTCCGACCCGGCCCACCAACCCACTCCGCGAAAGATTCCCTTTGAGTTTCCGGATGACCTGAACCCAATCTGGAAGCCGGATGACCCGGAGTTCTGCGCCATGGTCAACGGGGCCTCCATCACCATGCCCTACCTCGAGCCATTCCTCATCAAAACTGTGCGCGAAGCGACCGCGGATATGGAAGAGGGTTACATCAAGGAGACCGGCCGTGCGTTCAATATGCAGGAGCAGTATCACTTCACGGCCCACCGTCGCTTCAATGAATTGCTCAAGGCCAAGGGCTACGAGGAACTGGCCGAGATCGAGCAGGACCTGAAGCGCCACTACGAAGAGCTCAAGAAAAAATCACTGCGTACGCGCATGGCCTATACCGCCGGGTTCGAGGCCATGACCCTCGGCGTCACCAAATGGCTGGTCGAGCGCCGGGTCGAGCTTTTTGGCGGCGCCGATACGCGTGTCGCCTCATTCGTACTCTGGCATTTCGTCGAAGAATCCGAGCACAAGTGCGTTGCTCATGATGTGTACAAAGCGGCGTTCGGCAGCAGCATCGGCTCGTATTTCGCCCGCATGCTCGGTGTTTTTCACGGCTCGGGAGCCGTAGCCTGGTACTCCATGCGGGGTTACAAGGCCATCCTCAAAAAAGACGGCCGCTGGTACAACCTGAAATCCCGGTTGAATCTGGCCCGTCGCCTCTGGGGCTTCGTGACTTACGCCGCACCCTATCTGCTGCGTGCGGCCCTACCCGGGCACGACCCGCGGAACGAAAAAGAACTGCGCTGGGTACAGGACTGGATCGCCGGTTATGAGAATTTCCCCGAGGAGCATGTGCCCTTGCTGGATACCGATCATCCGGCCATTCCGGTGCCGTTCGGCCCCGAGTCGGCTCTACCAAGCGCAGCCTGAGGCGATTTCTCCGGCTTCCTGTCGGGGCTGCAAACCCTATCTCACCCTTGCGGGGGTGATATGTGCGCACATGCGCCATCCATTTTTTACCGAGGAGAGACAATGCAGAACGAAACATGGGTAATCAACCAAGGAGGCTTGACGAATCGCATCAGCGGGCGGTTGTTGGCGCATTGCTTTCTGATGATGTTTTTTGGGTTTTTTGGCGGCTTTGCCTGGCTGATCGCATTGGCCGATAACGTCTTCCATATCCTGCCCTTCCCGCGCTTCGAGATTCCCGTTCCGGATCAGAAAGAGCTGCTACGCAACACCCACACCGGCCCGATCATGAACGCCATGTATGTCATGGCCGTGGTGCTCCTGAGCCCGATACTGAAGTTCAGCGTGCGGCAGGCCAAATGGGTTTATTACGGAGCCATCGTGACGCTGTGGGGCAACCTGATCGGCTACTCCACGGCGGTTTACGCCCCGGAGCGCGGGCTGCAGCCGGTCGGTGACTGGGTCAATCTGGTTTCTTATGCGACTTTCTACGTCGCCGTCGTCGGCGTCACCATTCTTACGGGTATTTGCCTGACCAACGCCCTTCGAGCAGGTCGCGCTCCCGCATGAATACGGCGGTCGGCCCCGGCCGACGCTGACGATACCCCGGAGGACACATGAACAAGTCACGGTCGACAGCCGGCAGCGCGGCCCCGGGCCTGCTGCCGCTGGGTGAAACCCACCGCGTCGAAAATGTCGGCACGGAGTTGGTGGATTACAACCTGTACGCCAGCGATACGGCGCTGGTCGAGGCGGTCCACCGCGAGGGCGGGGCCTGGGGGCATGCCGACCTGTGCCGTTTCGGAGGCGAGATCGGCCGTGCCGAGTACCTCGAACACGGCTACCTGGCCAACCGCTGCGGCCCGGAACTGGAAACGCATGATCGCTTCGGCCGGCGCATCGATGTGGTGCGCTATCACCCCTCGTATCACCTGCTGATGAAAACCGCGTTTCGCGAGGGCATTCACGCGTTGGCCTGGTCTCAGCCCGGGCCCGGAGCCCATGTGGTACGCGGCGCCAAGGATTTCATGCACGGCCAGGTGGAATCCGGGCATCAGTGCCCGACCACGATGACCTTTTCGTCCATCGCATGTTTGCGGGCGCAGCCGGATCTCGCGGCCCGGTTTGAGGGCAAGATCCTGGCTTGTGATTACGACCCGCGTAACCTGCCGATCGCGGATAAGTCGGCATTGACAGTCGGTATGTGCATGACCGAAAAGCAGGGCGGCTCGGATGTGCGCACCAATACAACGTACGCTGAACCGCTCCGCGACGGCGGCGGCGGGTCGCTGTACCAACTGACCGGTCACAAGTGGTTCGTATCTGCGCCCATGTGCGATCTGTTCATGGTGCTCGCACATGCACCCGGTGGATTGAGCTGCTTTCTGGTGCCCCGCTGGACGCCCGCTGGGGAAAAGAACGCGCTGCAGATCATTCGCCTGAAAGACAAAATGGGCAACCGCTCCAATGCCTCGACCGAAGCCGAGCTGCGCGGTGCATTGGGCTGGCTGGTGGGCGAGGAAGGGCGGGGCGTTGCCACCATCATCGAAATGATTGGCGTCACCCGCTTCAACTGCATGGGAGCCTCCGCCGGGCAGATGCGCGTGGGTATCGCCAATGCCCTGCATCATTGCCAGGAGCGCCATGCCTTCGGCCGGCCGTTGGCCGAACAACCGCTAATGCAGAACGTGCTCGCCGATCTCGCTCTGGAGTACGAAGGCGCCATCGCGATGAGCATGCGGTTGGCGCGTGCAATGGACAACAAGCCAACCGATGCCAACGAAGCCAGCCTGGCCCGCTTGATGAATGCCGTCGGCAAGTACTGGGTCTGCAAACGCGTGCCGCAGCACAGTTACGAGGTGATGGAGTGCATCGGCGGTAGCGGGGTGATGGAAAATTCCCTGTTCCCGCGGCTGTACCGGGAAGCGGTGATCAACCCCATCTGGGAAGGCAGCGGGAATGTGCAGTGCCTGGATGTATTACGCACCATGGCGCGCGAACCCCAGGCCGTCGAGGCCTATCTGCAGGAAACCCAGGCCGCCCGGGGCCAGCACCGGGGTTATGACGCGGCGTTTTCCGCATTGTCGCGCCGGTTGGCGGCTCTGCCCCGGCAGTCCCAGGACGACGGCATGGTCGTGCAGTTTGGTGCCCGGCGACTGACCGAGCAGATGGCCATGCTATTTCAGGCCTCGCTGCTGATCCGGCATGCCCCGGCGTCCATCGCCAAGGCGTGGTGTGAATCACGCCTGTGTGCCGAGGGCGGGTTTCACTACGGTGGGTTGCGGGACACCACGGCGGTGAAAGAACTGCTTGAGCGGGCGGACCCCGCGATCAGCGCGCCGACTCCCAAAGCAACGGCCGTCGCTTGAGCGTTGCCGGGGTTTTGGCCAGCGCGAGTTGATCGTCGCCTGCTGTGTTCAGGCGTACTTGGCCAATAGCCGCGTGGTTTCAGCGATAACCTCGTGGGTTTTGGCCGGGTCGGCCTCGATCAGTTCGGATTCGAGGCTGCAGGCCATCATTTCGTAGAAGGCTTTGTCCAGGGCCTTACGCGCGGCGGACAGCTGCTGCGCCACGGCATCACAGGACGCGTCGTTTTCGATCATGCCCAGCACCCCGCGAATCTGCCCTTCGACGCGCCGCAGCCGATTCACGACATCTTGCTGATGCGCCTTGCGAAAGTGTGCGGTCTTTGACGAGTTCTGGCTCATGGTGCGTCTCAGTATTGGGGGCGCGGCCGCGGATCGGCATACCCCAACCGGTATCCGTTTTCATCATACACACTCATCGCCACTACAAAAAAGGCCCGCACGAAGCGGGCCTGATGATTCTGCGGCAACGGCCTCGGCCGTATCGCCACCTATTTGACGGTGGATTTGATGAATGCCACCAGGCGTTTGACGAAGCTGGTATAGGGCGGTGCCATCAGCAATGAGGCGGCAAATTTGTTCTCCATCACGGTCCGTTCGTGCGAGAAAGCCTTGAAGCCCCATTTGCCATGGGAAGCACCGATACCGGAGTTGTTCACGCCGCCAAATGGCGCGTTCATGTGCAGGTATTGCAGGGTGCAGGTATTGATACAGGTGCCCCCGGCGCTGGTTTCGCCGATCACCTTGTTGATGGTCGCGCGGTTGCCGCTGTACAGGTACAGCGCCAGCGGTTTCGGGCGCTCGTTGATGTAATCGATGACTTCCTGGATGTTCTTGTACGGCACGATGGGCAGCAGCGGTCCGAAGATTTCTTCGTTCATGACCCGCGAATCCATGGGCACGGCGTCCAGCAATGTCGGCGAGATGGCCCGCCTTTCGGTATTGGCGATCCCGCCGAAAGCGACATGGGCGCCTTTGCCGGTGGCTTCGGCCAGTATCGAACTGACGCGCTCGAAATGCCGCTCGTTGACGATCTTGCAGTAATCCGGAGACTGCGTTGCGTCCTTGCCGTAGGTTTCTTCCAGGCTCTTGGCCGCGGCTTTGACGAAGGCGTCTTTCTTGCTTTCGTGCACGAACACGTAGTCCGGCGCGATGCAGGTTTGGCCGGCATTCAGGAATTTGCCGAAGTTGATACTCTTGGCCGCACGTTCGACATCGGCGGTTTCATCCAGAATCGTGGGGCTCTTGCCGCCCAACTCCAGTGTTACCGAGGTGAGGTTTTTCGCGGCCGCCGCCATGATCAGCTTGCCAACCGCCGGGCTGCCGGTGAAGAAGATGTGATCGAAGGGCAATTCGAGCAGGGCCGTGGTTTCTTCCACGGCACCTTCGACAACGGCGACTTCGCTTTCGTCAAAGGTTTCACCAATGATTTTTTTCAGCAACGCCGACGTGGCCGGGGTCATTTCCGAAGGCTTCAGGATCGCGGTACAACCGGCGGCCAATGCAGGCACCAGCGGCATCAGCGACAGATTCACCGGGTAGTTCCACGGGGCGATGATCAGCGATACACCCTTGGGTTCGTAACGCACGCGGGTTTTGGTACCGAACATCAGCATCGTCGGCCAGACGCGCTCGCCTTTCATCCAGGCTTTGAGGTGCGACTTCACCGATTTGATTTCGGCCAGAATCGGGATCAGCTCACCGATTTCAACTTCCGTCGGTGGTTTGCCGAAATCCGAAGCACACGCGGCCATGATGCCCTCTTCGTGTTTCAGGATGGCATCACGCAGTCGATTGAGACGGTCGATCCGTTCGGATGCCGTACTGGTCCGCCATTTGATGGCAGTGCTCTGCTGTTTGGCAAAGATGCGTTTCATATCCGCGATGGCGGCGTTTTCGAAGCGCGGATCGGCCTCGGCAGGTTGAGCGACGGCTGTCATTTGTTTCTCCTCGTCACGTGAGGGCGGCGCATCCCCAAAATGCATGCAGCGCCCATAGAACCAATTAGCTTAGCCCAGACCCTGGTGAACCACCAGCGGCGAAGCTCCGGCAAAGTTGTTTGATCGTCGGCCTGATCAGCCCTGGCAGTTCACAACGAAACGACCCACCACGCCCCCGGCAATCAGCTGGTCACAGGCTTCGCCCACCTGTTCCAGGCCAATGGTGTCCTTGGTCCACAGGGCGGAATTCACCGACCATTCGCCGAACAGTTCTTCCCACACTGCCAGCCGGCGCTCCATCGGAGTCTCCACCGAATGGATGCCCAGCAGGTTGACGCCGCGCAGGATGAACGGCATGACCGTGGTTTCCAGCTTGTGCGACGCGGCCAGGCCGATGCTGGCGACGTTGCCCCACAGGTTGGTTTCGGCAATCAGCGTGGCGAGGATGGTGCCGCCCACGTTATCGATGACCCCGCCCCACCGCGCCTTCATCAACGGCGCGGAAGCCGCTTCGATTTCACGGGCGTTCAGCAAATCCGCAGCGCCCAGCGCTTTCAGGTACGGCGCCTGGTCCAACTTGCTGGTGACGGCAATGGCTTCAAACCCCAGTTTGGACAGCAATGCGATTGCGACAGAACCCACGCCGCCGGTTGCACCGGTGACCGCAATCGGCCCCATTTCCGGAGATTGGCCATTTTCCAGCATACGCATCACGGCCAGACCCGCGGTGAAACCCGCGGTGCCATACGCCATTGCACCCTGCGCGCTCATCCCTTCCGGGCGTGCGACCAGCGAGTCGGCCGCGACCACGGCCTCGGTAGCCAAACCACCGTCGTACATCTCGCCAATGTTGCAGCCGGTAACCAGTACTGCGCTGCCAACCGGCCAGCGCTCGGTGGTGGATTCGATGACTTCGCCGGCGAGGTCAATACCGGCCACGCAGGGGAAGGTCCGCATGATGCGACCCTTGCCGGTAACGGCCAGCGCATCTTTGTAATTCAGGCTCGAGGCCTCAACCCGCACACGAACATGGCCTTCGCCGACCGGCAACGCGGCGCGTTCCTTGAATGTGGCCCCCTCGCCTTTGGCGGCGACTTCCCAAGCTTTGACCATGTCCTGTCTCTCTCATCAATGGTTTCGGTCCGCAGTGTAATCGACGCTTGCGCTGGCCTGCTCACCGCAAACGCCGTGAATGTGCCCGGTACCGTCGCACCCCCCAGGTCAGCAGCAGAGCAACAATGGCCAGCGTACCCAGCAGCCACGGCCCCCAGCGGCGCAGCAGGATCTTGCGGCCGTGGTTGAAGGTTTGCTCCAGGTAGTCGTAGCCCTCCGGCATTTCGAGCACACCGTTTTCGGCCGCGTAGTCCTGATAGTCGGCAATCATGGCCTGGTAACGCTGCGGCATCACCTCACGCAAATCGTTCACCTCACCCGGGTCCTTGCGGATGTTGTACAGGTGCCATTCGCCGTCCCCCATCGGGGGCAGGTTGCGCAGCAACTTGAAATCGCCCTTGTACACGGCGGCGTTGCCCGCCAGTTCGTAACCCACCGCTTTGTCGGCGGGATGCACGACGTCGGTCTCTCCGCGCAGCAGCGCCGCGAGACTGGTGCCAGTTATCGGCTCCACCATCCGCTGCCGATAAACGTCACCGGTATCCGCTGTGCCGGTGAGTTCGAGAATAGTGGGAGCGATGTCTTTCACGTGCACGAAAGCCGATTGCAGACTTCCGCTGTTGAACTGGCCCGGCCAGCTCACGATCAAGGGTACCCGCACGCCGCCCTCGCCCGCCCAGAATTTGAAGAAAGCCCCGGGGGATACCGCCGCACTGGCCCAGCTGGGGCCGATGGCGGCATAGGCGCCCTTGGCGCCCAGGTCTTCCAGGGCCACGGAATAGTTGAACTTGACCCAGGCCGCCATCGTGCGAAGCGCCAGCGGGTCGGAGGGCTCGGCGCCATTGTCGGAAAGAAAGATGAATACGGTGTTTTCGTACTCGCCGATGTCCTTGAGGTGCTGGATCAAACGGCCCACGTGATAGTCCATCGCATCCAGCATGCCGGCGTACACCGCCATCTTCCGCGCGTTGTAGGCTCGGTCGGCAGGACTCAGTGAATCCCAGTCCTCGGTGCTCGACATCGTCACGAACTCAGCGTCCGGCGGAATCAGGCCCAGAGCAACGGCACGATCCCGCCGCTGCTGGCGCACCGCGTGCCAGCCCTGGTCATAGGTGGCCAGATATTTCTCGACGAATTCGGCTGGCGCCTGCACCGGGATATGCACCGCCTGAAAACCGATGTTCGCGAAGAACGGCCGGCCATCGGCGTGGTTGCTGTCGATGAACTCGATGGCCTTGTCCACGAAATAGCGGGACGAATAAAAATCGTCCGGCAGTGTGTGCTCTTCGCCATCGGCATACCAGTGGGCCTTGTCGTAGAACGGCAGATAGCTGCGCTGCTCCCAGTTGTCGGCGCCGGTGTCCCCCATCGCAATGGTGCGCTCGAAACCCCGGTTGTAAGGCCGCTTCTCCGGCGCGTTGCCCAGATGCCACTTGCCGATGTGATAGGTGTGATAACCGTTGTCGCGCAGACGTTCCGCGATGGTCACGACGCGGTCATTCAGCTCGCCTTCATAGCCCGGCTGGCCCTTGTGTTCAAAAGGCATGACCACATCCATGTTGCCCAACCCGTTGCGGTGGTTATCAACGCCGGTCAGCAGAATCGACCGCGTGGGCGAGCAAGACGCGGTGGTGTGGTAGTTGGTGAACAGGGTGCCGGCCGCCGCCAGGGCATCCAGATTGGGCGTCTCGATTTCGCTCCCGTAGGCCCCAAGGTCCGAATAGCCCACATCGTCGCCAATGATCATCACCACGTTCGGCGGCTTGGCGATCGCCGCCTGACCCAGTACCGCGGCCAACATGCCGGTCACAGCAAAAGTTCTTGTTCCCACTCCATCTCCCCACGTGTTCATTGAAGTGCCGCTCGCCGGACGCTGGCCCCGCCAAGGTTGACGTATCCCCTGCAGAGTGGCCACGGTGTGCCTCGACGAGTACACCTTGCATTTTTGTTACACGATGTTAACATCTCAAGGCGCGATATTTACAACATGTTAATTTAGGCGTTGCCAGCGCCGCTGGGGAGACACATTCAATGCGCAGCACATTCAGGCACCCGGGTTGCCAGAATCTTTCATCGCACTCACGTAAGCGCAGCCTGGGCTTGTGGTTGGCGCTGAGCACCGCACTCCCCGTACACGCTTTTGACTGGAGCGAAGTGGATTGGTCGATCAGTGGCCGTGCCAGCGCCGGGATCGGCATCCGCCTGCAAGACCCCAAACCCAGCCTGATCGGGAAAAGCAACAACGACCCGGCGCTATGCCGGGAAGACGCCTGCATGTCGCAAACCGGTGATCCTGCACCCAATCAGCGGCTGGTTGACGCCCCGGGCCTGTTCACTGTGTCGTCTGACGATGCCAACATGAACTATCAGGGGGGCGACCTGACATCGGCACCGGTGCGGCTGGGGCTCGAAGGCAGTGCGTACTGGGACGAGTGGGTATTCAAACTCTCGGGCCTGGGTTTCTACGATGTGGTGAATGTCGATTTCACCGAGCACCACTTAAATACGGACTTTCAGCCCGCGCGGGTAAAGCGCCGCGCACGGGTCGAAAAAATCGTAGGCCGGCGCGTGGACCTGCGCGATGCCAACGTTTCGGGCCTGATCGAGGTTCCAGGACTCGACAACCCGATTTACGTTTCCGCTGGCCAGCAAAAAGTTCGCTGGGGTGAAGCCACCATCCTCCTGCTGAACAGCATGGCGGAATGGACGCCCCCGGACGTTACCTTGCTGACGCAGCCCGGCAATTCGTTATCCGATGCGTTGCAGCCCATACCCGTCGTGACTGCCGCCCTGACTTTAGCCGACAGCCTGGACCTGCAACTGCTCTATCAGTGGCAATGGCGGCCAATCCGGTTGCACCCTGCCGGCTCCTACTTTTCTTTCAACGATGTGCTTGATGGCGAGTACTTCAGCGTGGGCTTCGGCAATTTCCCCGAAGACCCCAACGGTGACTATCGCCAACCCGGCCTGGCGGAACTGTCATCTGACAACTCCCGCACCGCACAGATCGGAAAAACACGCGAACCTCGTGACGGCGGCGAGTACGGCGTCAAACTGACCTGGCTCTCGGACATTCTTGGCGGCGCCGAACTCGGCTTTTACTACGCGCACTATCACAGCCGTCTGCCTAGCCTGTCGGCGTTTGCCGCGCAGGAAAGCTGCGCCCGCCAGGCAGCCGACAACAGTCTGATCCCGGTATTCATTGCCTGCGGGGGGTTCGATGGATCGGGAAATCCATTCGCAGGGGACGGGCCTTTGGCACCGCTGGCAGACCAGTTCGAACAGCTGATCTCCCAGGGCGCATTTGCGGATGCCGCGGAGTTATTTGCTCCGCTGACGGGCGGGGGCACCAACCTCCTGGGCGACGAATTTATCCGCGTCGACACCATGGTTCCGTTTTTCGAGTATGCCGAGGACATCGACATGTTCGGCCTTTCGTTCAACACCACATTATGGGGTTGGTCGGTCGTCGGTGAAGTGGCTTACCGCCCCAATCAGCCGCTGCAGATTTCCCCGCGCGATGTCGTGTTCGCTGCCCTGGGGCCGGGCCTTCCCGCAGAACCCATCGACATTGGGCCCGCAGCAATTAATGGTGAAAGCGTCAGTACCCCGGACTATCTCAGCATCTACCGGGGGGTCACCATTGAAGGCGGCGACTACATCCGGGGTTACGAGCGGTTCCCCGTGACACAGTTCATGCTCGGCGGGCTGTACCAGTTTGGCCCCCGTAACCCCTTCTTTGCCGACTCGATGACCTTGCTGCCGGAAGTGGGCGCAACCTGGATCAATCGGCTACCCGCCCTCAATGAACTGCAGATTTCTGCAGGCGCCCCGGCCGCGACACACTTCAGCGCCGGCGCCGACGGCACGGGCGACCCCAACGGCGAAGCCGATTCCCGGCGGATCAACCCGACCCAGACCACCAACCTGTTTGCCGACCCCTGGAGCTGGGGCGTACGGATGGCGATGGTGCTGGATTACCCAACTTTACTGCCGTTCGACTGGGGCTTGAAAGCCACCCTGATCGGGTTTTGGGATATCGAAGGCAAAGGCCCGTTGCCGATTGAAAACTTCGTCGAGGATCGGCGCCAGCTCTCGAGCATCATTGAAGTGCGCCTGGCCGCGAACCTGACCACCAGCATCGGCGCGACGATCTTCGCCGGTGGCGGCGGCGCCAGCGCCCGCCGTGACCGCGACTTCGGCAGCTTCAGCGTCTCTTACGCATTCTAGGCCGCACCGGGGAAACATCATGCAAACACGCACAAAACCAGCGCTTCTGGTTGCCTCCAGCATACTCCTGGTGGCCTGCCAGGGCGGGCGTGAAGACCTCGCCACACCCGGCGTTTTCCCTCCGCCCGACGACACCCCCGCGCCCGGCTTTAGCGGCGATTGCCCGGATAGCCGCGACGGTTTCAAGAACGCTTACTTTGGCGACCTGCATACCCACACCTCGTTCTCGCTGGATGCCTATTTCTTCAACGCGCTGACCGACCCGCGTAAAGCACACCAGTTCGCCAAAGGCGAAGCCCCGCTGTCGCTACCGGCGCAGGGTTCGCAGGATATATTCACCCCGGCACGCGAAATCCGCATCGACCGGCCGCTGGACTTCAACGCGGTCACCGATCACGCCGAGTTCCTCGGCGGGTTTATCACAGCCTGCGAAGCCGCCCCCGGCGCCAACGTTCTCTGCGATCGGCTGATCGGGCAGGGCATTCGGGATGACATTCGCCAGATCGCTGCCGGCGACACACCCTTTCAATCCGCACTGCTGCAATCGCTGGGTTCCGATCTGCCCACATCCTTGCTGCCCTGGGCGGAAACCAAGCAGATCAACGAGGAGGAGTACGACCCCTGCACCTACTCGACGCTACACGGGTACGAATACACCTCCAACTCTCTCTCACAGATGTTCCACCGCAACGTGATCTTTCGCGGCGATGCGAACACGGTCCCCCTCGATGTCTTTCCGGCCGTGGGGCCGACCACGGCGCTGTTACCGGAAAACGGCAACGACGACTGGCGGCTGTTTGATCACCTGCAAAGCCAGTGTCTGGATCAAGACGGCTGCGACGTCTTGACCATCGTGCATAACTCGAACCGCTCGGACGGGCGCATGTTCCTCGCCGCCGGGGAAGGTGCAGGGCTGAATGTGCAGGGTGATATCAGCGGCGTGCCGCTGGGCCGCAAGATTCAGAGCACTGACATTTATTTTCCGATGACCACCGACGACGCGGCCCTGCGTCGCCGCATCGACCGCAGCTTCGAGATGACCCAGCACAAAGGTCAGTCCGAATGTGCAGCGGGGCTCAGCGGCAACTACCTGGCCAACGACGAATCCTTCGACCCCGGTTGCGTATTCGAAGTGGACAACAGCATTTGCCGCGGTGAGGCCGATGACCCGGCCGCCTGCGCCGAACTGTGCACCGGTGACCCGTGGATTGACCCCCCATTCTGTGGGTTCCGGGATCGTGGCCAGAATGTCGTACCGGTCTGCGTCGTCACCGGCCCGGAGGGCAGCTCGCGCCCGGCCGAGGGCGGCGACACCACCGGCAACTGCCGCTCGCCGCTGGATTACTATCGTTACGCGATGGTCGAAGGCCAGAAAATTCGCCAGACACTGGGCATCAACCCCTACCGGGTGAACATCACTGCGGCGCTTGATACCCACGCCGGTGACTCCGGTAATGCGGTCGAGACGCCTTTTGTCGGGCACGGTGGCGTGCTCGACGACGACCCGCGGGAACAGCTGGGTTTCTGGGGCTGTGACAACGAGGCCGACGGGGAAGACCCACTCGATCCCGGCAATTGCACCAACCGGACCTTCGTCGATTTCGCACGCACCCTGAACCCCGGAGGCATCGCCGGTGTGTGGGCGCCGCAAAACACCCGCGAAGACATTTTTGACGCCATCCATGACGGCGAAACCTGGGGCACCAGTGGGCCCAGGATCCGAATCCGCAGCGTTGCGTCCTGGGAACCGTTGCCAGACAACATCTGCGCCCGCCTGGGTAGCGGCGAGGACCTCAGCACCGCGACCGATCTGCAGACCATCGCGATGATGGGCGGCGACCTGCCCGCTGACCGCGCGCAATCCGCCGGCCCGTATCTGGCTGTATGGGCCGAACAGGACCCCGAAGGCAACCCGCTGCAGCAGATCGACCTGATCAAGGGCTATCTGAACGCCGACGGTGAACCCAAAGTGCGCTTTTTTGATGGCCTGGTGCGCACCGATGACCCCGTTCACCGCCCGGACCCAAGTACCTGCGCGGTGCCCGTGCAAAACCATCCGGAAAGCCTCTGCCTGCGCTGGCAGGACACCGACTTCGACCCCGGCCGCGATGCCTACTGGTATGCCCGGGTCCGCGAAGTTCCGTCCTGTCGCTGGAGTGCTTACATGTGCCGGGTAGAGCAAAAAGTGGACTGCAGCCTGCTCTCGCCGCACAACGGCGCCTTCGCCCCCGAGACCGGCTGGCAGGGCTACGAAGGTTGCTGCCAGATCGAAGAAACCGACGCTGTGTTTACCGGGCAGGACCGCTTTGACACCATCGAGGAACGGGCCTGGGCGTCGCCCATCTGGTACGAGCCCGCCGCACCGATGAATGCGCCGGTGCAGCCATGAAAGGCATATTTCGCGACCCCTTGCTGCAATTCACCGTGCTCGGTGGCCTGTTGTTCGGCCTGGATCATTGGCGCAACCCGGCTGCCGATGAGGCGATCAGCGTCCCTGCCGGGCTGAGTCCCGCGCAGCTGGAGCAACGCGTACAGAGCGAAATCCTGCTGCGCGAAGCCCGTAGACGCTCGCTGGACCAGGGCGACAGCATCATCGAGCGCCAGCTGCAACAAAAAATGCGCGTCCTGATCGAGTCCCAGGCCAGCCTGCAAACACCGGACGACGCGACACTGGAACGCTGGTTTGATGACCATGCGGAACGCTACGCCGCGCCACCGCGCGTCGACGTCGAGCAGGTGTTTTACCCGCGCAGTGCTTACAGCGCCCAGAAACCCCCGCCGCTGACGGCCGATCTGGCGGGCCTGCAGCAGGATTTGCCAATCGGCGCCCCAATCATCGCGCAGCAGAACATCAGTCATGCCGAGCTGCGCAAGCGCTATGGCAAAGCTCTGGCGGATGCGGTGTTCGCGGCCAACGCTCAGTGGGCCGGGCCGATCCAGTCGGGGCTCGGCTGGCACCTGATTCGGGTGACAGCGCAGCATGCTCCGCCAGCGGCCGATTTTGCGACGCTGCGGGAAAAGGTCACCATGGACTGGCGTGAGGCCGAACGCGAGCGACGGCTAAGCGAGGAGCTGCAACGTCTTAGCACGCAATACCGGGTGGAGATCGCCGGGTCATGAAACCGGGATTCCCGCCCTGGACGCTGTGCGTCGGTGTCGTGGTGTGTCTGCTTTCTGGCGCAGCCGGCGCCCATCAGCTGGGCATGGCCTTGCTGCAAATCAGCAGCAATGACACCGATGGGCTGCGTTGGGTGGTACACACCGAACTGCCGCTGGGAGGGCGACGTCAGGCTCCGGCCATAGCCCTGCAGCCTGCGGTGGACTGCTCGATCGACAGCCGCAGCCTGGGCCGGATGGATGACCGCCTGATCCGCGAGTCCGAGTACGCCTGTGACCAGAGCTGGCTGAGTTCCAGGTTGCGAATCGTCGGCCTCGACCCGCAAACCCCGGACGCGCTGGTGCAGGTCAACCTGGCCGATGGGTCCCAGCAATTTCACAGCGTCAATCGCCAGCAGCCCGTTTTTACGCTGAGCGCCGGTGATCAGCCACCGGACGTCGCCCGCTACCTGCTGCTCGGCGCCCAACACATTGCCGGCGGCTTCGATCATCTGCTCTTCGTACTGCTGCTGTTTCTGTGCTGCACGGGTCGGCAATTACTGCTCACCGTGACCGGCTTCACGCTGGCCCATGCAATCAGTCTGGGCAGCATTCTGCTCGGCGGACTGCGGGTTCCGGCGATGCCGGTGGAAACGCTCATCGCGCTGAGTATTGCCTTGCTGGCGGCCGAGCTGCTGCGCCATCGGGCCGGCGCCGCTCCCAGCTTCGCCCTGCGTTACCCGGTGGTAATGGCTTTCGCCTTCGGGCTGCTGCACGGCCTGGGGTTCGCCGATGCCTTACGCGAACTGGGCCTGCCCGCCGCGGCCGAGTGGCAGGCACTGCTGCTGTTCAACGTCGGCATCGAGAGTGGCCAGTTGCTGCTCCTCGCCGTGCTGTTCGCAGGGACCTCCCTGCTCCGGCGGGTTCGACTGCAAACCTTTTCCGCCCGGCTGCAACCTTTTGCCCTCTACAGCATCGGCAGCGTCGGCATGTTCTGGGCCTGGCAACGTCTGATCTGAATACCTTCTGCAATGAAAACGATGAAAAACCCTTACCGAAACAAGCTCTGTGTGATCACCGGGGGCTCCAGTGGCATTGGCTACAGCGTGGCGGAGCAACTGGCAGATCAGGGAGCACAACTGCTGCTGATCGCTCGCGACGCTACCAAGCTGGATACCGCCGCCGCCGCACTGCGTCAGCGCGGGGCCAGCCGGGTGGAGACCTTGAGTGCGGACATCACGCGAGCCCAGGACATCGCCAAAATCGGGCCGGCCATTGCGGCCCTGGGTTCGGCTGCGGATCTGGTCGTCAACAGCGCCGGGGTTGTCAGCGCCGGGATGCTGGATGAGGTTCCGATGACCGAATGGCAGCGCCTGTTCGGCATCAATGTGTTTGCGTTGGTGGAGGTGCTGCAGGCCGTACTGCCGGCCATGCGCCAACGTGCAGAGGAACACGGGGTAGGTGGCCAGATCATCAACATCGCTTCCGCGGCCGGCATTGTGGGCTTTCCCGGCATGGCGGCCTATGGCGCCACCAAGGCGGCCGTGATCGGCCTGGGCGAAAGCCTGCGCGCCGAGCTGGCCAGCCTCCACATTGGCGTCACCACGGTGTGCCCGGGCTTCGTACAAACCCCGATCGCGCAGAAAGTCCGCTTTTTCGGACGGATGGATCACCCCAAAGTGCGGCGCAGTGTCGAGAAGCAATTCGCCCGCAACAACCTACAGCCCGAAGCGGTTGCCCGCGCCGCTCTGCGCGGAGCGGTTCGCAACGACTCCCTGGTGGTGATCGGTCGTGATGCCCGCTCCGGGTACTGGACCAAACGCATCGCCCCCGTGGTGCTGCAAAAAATGCTGGCCAAAGCTGCCGGCGTCCCCTCTCACCGTCTGCAACCCAGCTGAGGTTCATATGAAAAAACTGCTACTCACACTCGTTGTGCTGGGGGTGGTTTCCGCCATTGGCTGGAACCTTTTTGGCACGCGCATTCTGATGCGCGCCATGCAAAAAACCGTGGAAGCCAATCTCAGCGGAGCGGTGCAGGAATCGATGGCCGGGGGCCTGAACGTCGTCCTCTGTGGCGCGGGTTCCCCCATGCCGGACCCGTCACGCGCGGGCCCGTGCACGATCATCCAGGCCGGCGACCAGATGCTGGTCATTGATGCCGGCTCCGGCAGCCCCCGAAATTTCGGCCCGATGGGCCTGGCGGGAGGTGATGTGGATGCCGTCTTTTTGACCCATTTTCATTCCGACCATATCGACGGCCTGGGTGAACTGATGTTGCAGCGCTGGGCCGGTGGCGGGCACAAGCAACCATTGCCGATCTATGGCCCCACCGGCGTGGACTCGATCGTGAATGGCTTTAACCAGGTCTACGCTCAAGACTTCGGCTACCGCGTCGCGCATCATGGCGAAGCCGTGGTGCCGCACTCCGGAGCCGGCGGCGAAAGCCGGCCCTTTGCGCCACCCGGCGCGGAAGGCACCGTGGTGTACACGGCCGGCGGGTTGACCGTCACCGCGTTCCCGGTCAACCACACGCCGATCGAACCTGCGGTGGGCTACCGCTTCGATTACCAGGGCCGCAGTGTCGTGGTCACCGGCGATACCGTACCTACGTCCCCGCTGGAGAGCTTCGCCAAAGGCGCGGACGTGCTGGTCAGCGAAGGGCTATCCCCGGAACTGGTGGGCGTCATCACCGCGGCCGCGCGCAAGGTGGGCAATGAGCGTATCGCCCGGATCATGGACGATATCCTTGATTACCACATCACCCCGGTGCAGGCGGCGCAGATCGCCCAGCAGGCCGGCGTGCGCTTCCTGCTGTTCACCCACATCGTGCCACCGTTGCCGCTGAAACCCCTGGAGCGTGCCTTCCTCGAAGGTGTGAGTGATGTTTACTCCGGTCCGGTACAGGTCGGGCGCGATGGCACCTGGCTACACCTTCCCACCAACAGCGATCAGGTCATCGCTGATTCCTTGATGAGGTACTGAGAATGGGCACCCACACCTACACTTTCTATGGCTGGCATTTGTCCTATTTCAGTGGCAAAGCGCGGGCTTACCTGAATTACAAGGGCATCCCATTCATCGATAAAGCGGTTGATGCCTACACGCTGATGAAGCGGATTCCTGCCAAAACCGGCGCCACCGTCATGCCGGTTGTCGTCACACCGCAAGGCGAGTGGCTGCAGGACACCACCTACATCATGGAAGTGCTGGAAGCACGGCACCCGGAAAACCCCGTGGTGCCGACCACGCCGGTCCAGCGCATGGCCGCGGAACTGCTGGAAGCCTGGGCCGATGAGTGGTGGATTCCGACGGCCATGCATTACCGCTGGTCCTACCCGGAAAATTTCCCGCTGTTTCGCAACGAAGCGGGGCGTGGGCTGCTGCCCTGGGCCCCCGCGCCGCTACGCAACCGGCTGGCGGATTATGCGGCGAACAAGATGCGCGGTTACCTGGCTGATGTGGGCGTGATACCCGAGCAGTTCGCGCAGCTGGAAAGCTGGACCCACAGCATGCTGGATGCCCTGGAGCGGCATTTCTCCCAGCATGACTACCTGTTTGGCGGCGCACCGACGGTGGCGGATTTCGCCCTCGTCGGGCCGATGTATGGTCACCTCGGGCGAGACCCTGCGCCATTGCGCGACCTGGTCCAACCGCGACCGCATGTGCAGGCCTGGATTCACCGCGTTCACGATGGCAAACCCGCCACCGGCACCTGGCTGGAGAACGATGCCATTCCCGAAACGCTGGCTCCGCTTTGGCATTCGGTATTCACGGAGTTCATGCCGATGGTGACGCAGATCCGCGACGCCGTGGTCGAAACCCAGGCCACCCTGCCCATCGAACGCCCACGCCTGCCGCGCTCGCTGGGTCGCATCCGTTTCCCGATGGACGGCAAACCCTTCCAGCGCAATGCCATCCCGTACATCCTGTGGATGGTTCAGCGGGTGCAGGCCCATTACCGGGAATTACCGGCAACCGAACAACAGCAGGTGCAGCATTGGCTGGAGAGTCAGGGTGCTGCCAACATTCTGAACGGCGACCTGGGCCCAACGCTGGTTCGCAAGGGTCTGCACGTGGCCATCCAGCGCAACGCGGATACCCAGAAACATGCGGCCTAGCATCTCACCTGCTCAGGAGCAGGAACTGCTGGCGCGAAACCCGCGTAAAGCCGTCCTGCTGGTGTTTGCCTACCGCGATGATGGCGACGCACCGCAGCAGCCCGACATCCAGGCGCTCAGCGACAAAACCGTGCAGTTTCCGCTGATCGGTGAATCGGTTCCGCCCTGGAGCCGGCTGTGCATCCGCCGCTATCCCGACCCTCAGACAGCACTGACGGATGCCCGTGCCCGCTGCGACGAGACGGGCCTGGACAGCATTCTGGCCTTTCAGGCACCTCCGCAACGGGCCCGCCGCAGCATTGCCGTGCTCCGCGCTGCCATGCGTTTGCTCCCAAAACCCCGACGTGATGCCGCGGTGGATTCCCACCTGCACGCGGATCCACGCAACCCCACAGCCGAAGCTCTGCGCCAGCTGGAACAGATGCCGGCGCGTCCAGTTGACATGTTCAATCTGCTCAAATTCACGGCACCGCGCGGCCAGCAGGCCTATTACCGCTACGGCGTGGTCGCGATGCAGACCGTGTTTCGCCAGGGTGGCGATTTGCCGGTCATGGGTCGCTACCTGCTCACACTGGCAAACTCGGACGGCAACCCGCAAATCCGCCGTTGGGACGAGCTGGCGGTGATGCGCTACCCCGCACCCGAGGCCTTCCTGCGCATGGTGCACAATCGGAAATATCAGAAAGCGCTGGTCCATCGGGATGCGGGCCTGGCCGACACCTGGGTCATCGCCACCGCATGAACAGCACCACTCCACTGCCACTGATCCTGCAGGGTCTGCCGGCCAGCCCGTACACCCGCAAGATGCTGGCGGTGCTGCGATTTCGGCGCCTGGCCTATCGCTTCATCATCGGCATGCCCGGCACCAAAAGCATTCCCGGCCACCCGCAAGCCGATTCCCTGCCGGTGGCCAAAGTGCCCTTGCTGCCCACGTTCTATTTGCCGGACGCGGATGACGAGTTGCAGGCCGTTACCGACTCCACACCCATCATCCACCGCCTGGAAGAAGCCTTCACCGAGCGCAGTGTTGTTCCCGATGATCCGGTGGTCGCGCTGCTCAACAGCCTGCTCGAAGATTACGCCGACGAATGGCTGACACGGTGCATGTTCCACTACCGCTGGCACTTCGCCGACGACATCGACAAGGCCGGCACCATTCTCCCGCTCTACGCCCGCCCGGATCTGCCGTCCCCGGCATTGAGCATGTTCAAGGAACAGTTCAGTGCACGCCAGTGTGGCCGGCTGCATGTGGTCGGCTCCAACCCCACCACCGCCCCGGTCATCGAAGCCAGCTATCTGCGCTTTCTCAAGCTGTTCGATGCCCATTTGCAGCAGCAGCCCTTCTTGCTGGGAAAACGCCCAAGCTCCGCCGATTTCGCCCTGGTGGGCCAGCTCACCGCACTGACGCACTTCGACCCCACGCCGATGCAGCTCACGATCACGCACTCGCCGCGGACCTACGCCTGGGTCGAGCGTTGCGAGGATCTGTGCGGTTTTGAGGTGCAAGCCGACGATTGGTGTAACCGCACCACCCTGCCGGATACCGTGCTGGCGCTGCTTGCAGAGATGGCGCGCACGCACATGCCGCAGATGCTGGCGAACGCGCAAGCGCTGCAACGCGGCGACAAGCAGTTCACCACCGAAATCGACGGCCAACCCTGGACCCAACCGACGTTTGGCTATCAGGCCAAATGCTTGCGCTGGAATCGCGAAGAGTTTGCCCGGCTGAACTCTGCAGACCGCGATGCCGTGCGCGCGATCCTCGAATCGGTGGGGTTATGGCCGCTGATCGGCCAGGAACTCGTCGACTAAAACCGCAACGAGATCCAGCGCGACGGGGCTAAAGTACGCCTGCCTCCACCGGCGGCGCATCCAGGCCCAGGTTGTGCCACAAGGTTTTCGTGGGCTCGATCTTGTTCAGCGTGTAGAAGTGCAGCCCCGGCACCCCGCCTTCCAGCAGCAATTCGCACAGGCGGGTGATCACCTCTTCGCCAAAGGCGCGTATGGAGGGCAGATCGTCGTCGTACTGCTCCAGCCGGAGCTTGATCCAACGGGGAATTTCGGCGCCACAGATGTTGGAAAAGCGCACCAGCTGCCGGTGATTGGTAATCGGCATGATCCCGGGCACTATCGGCACTTCGCAGCCACGCTGACGGACCCGCTCGCGGAAGTCGAAAAACGCTTCCGCACTGAAGAAATATTGCGTGATCGCGGCATTCGCACCTTCGTTGACCTTGGCCACAAAGCAGTCCAGATCCCGATCCGGGGTGCGCGCCTGCGGATGCATTTCCGGATAAGCCGCAACCTCGATATGGAACTCGTCACCGGTTTCCGCCCGAATAAACCGCACCAGATCACTGGCGTAGCGGAAATCGCCGGAGGGCAGGCCGGCTCCGGAGGGCAAATCCCCCCGCAGCACGACCAGTCGCTTGACCCCGGCATCGCGATACACCTTGAGCAGCTCGCGAATGATCTCCGGTGTCGTATTGACACAGGAAATGTGTGGCGCCGTATCCAGCGCCCATTTCGAACGAATCCGCTTCACCGCCTCCGGCGTCCCGCCCTGTAGCGAGCCGCCAGCACCAAAAGTGACGGACACATACGCCGGCTGAAGCTTTGCCAGTTCATCAACGGTTTGCTCAAACCCCGGCCAGGCATCCGCGCCGCGGGGGGGGAAAAACTCGAAGCTAAATTGTCGGCTCATGGTGGTGTCTCACGGGCGGGGCAGTTTTCAGTATCGCGAAGCTGGATGGTCGGTAAAATCCGGGTTTACCGCAGCCATGTCAGCACCAACGCGCAGGCGTCAGCTGAGCGGTCGGGTCGGGCGGCAGTCCGCTGCGGCGCCTTAGGAGCACGCGCCCGGTTTGCGGATCAGACCCGAAGGGCAGCGGACACGGATGTCCGCTGTTTTTCGATTGAGGCAGGAGCCGATTCGAAAAATCCCGCGGGCCGGGTGGAACCGTGCGACGTGCGCCGCAGCGGACTGCCGCCCGGCCCTACGGTAAGCCCGGTTCAATAACGGTAGTGCTCGGGCTTGTACGGACCTTCCATCGGAACACCGATGTACTTGGCCTGCTCGGGACGAAGTTCCGTCAAGTGAGCGCCAATACGTGCAAGGTGCAGGCGCGCTACTTTTTCGTCCAGATGCTTGGGCAGTACGTAAACGCCCGGCGGGTAGTCATCCGTCTTGGTGAACAGCTCGATCTGGGCCAGTGTCTGGTTGGTGAAGCTGGCGCTCATCACGAAGCTGGGGTGACCCGTGGCACAACCCAGATTCACCAGGCGACCTTTGGCCAGCAGGATGATTTTCTTGCCATCCGGGAAGATCACATGGTCAACCTGGGGCTTGATGTTGTCCCATTCGCATTCTTTTTCCAGGCCGGCGACGTCGATCTCGTTGTCGAAGTGGCCGATATTGCAAACGATGGCCTCGTCTTTCATCGCCCGCAGATGGTCCATCGTGATCACCTGGTAGTTCCCGGTGCTGGTCACGAAGATATCGGCATGTGGCGCCGCTTCTTCCATTGTCACCACGCGGAAACCTTCCATCGCGGCTTGCAGCGCACAGATCGGATCGATTTCCGTCACCCATACCTGAGCGGACAAGGCGCGCAACGCCTGGGCCGAGCCTTTGCCCACGTCACCGTAACCGGCAACAACCGCAATCTTGCCCGCCACCATGACGTCGGTCGCGCGCTTGATGCCATCCACCAGCGATTCACGGCAACCGTAGAGGTTGTCGAACTTGGACTTGGTCACCGAATCGTTGACGTTGATAGCCGGGAAGGGCAAGCGACCTTCCTTGTGCATCTGATAAAGACGATTGACACCCGTGGTGGTTTCTTCGGTCACGCCCTTGATCGCGTGACGGCAACGTGCATAAAAGTTGCGATCTTCGGCCAATTTGGCCCGAATGGACTTGAACAGTGCGACTTCTTCTTCACTTCCGGGGTTGTCGAGTACCGACTCGTCTTCCGCGGCGCGAGCCCCCAGCAGCACCAGACCGGTGGCGTCCCCGCCATCATCCAGAATCATGTTGGGAACACCGCCGTCGTGCCATTCCAGGATTTTGTGGGTGTAGGCCCAGTACTCATCCAGGGTTTCGCCTTTGTAGGCGAACACCGGTGTACCGCCGGCGGCGATCGCCGCTGCAGCGTGGTCCTGGGTGGAGTAGATGTTGCACGACGCCCAGCGCACATCCGCACCCAGCGCTTTCAGCGTCTCGATCAACACGGCGGTCTGGATGGTCATGTGCAACGAGCCGGCGATGCGCGCGCCCTTCAGCGGCTGGCTCGAGGCGAATTCCTCGCGCGTCTGCATCAGACCCGGCATTTCGGTTTCGGCAATCGCAATTTCCTTGCGACCGAAATCGGCCAGATTGATGTCGGCAACGATGTAATCGGGGGTGATCTTCTCGGCTGGTTGTGTCATTTCTTCACTCTTCTTAAATGCGTTTTTTTCACAGTTGCTCAGCGCTGAACACCGATGCTTCTCAGAGGGTGCTTTGTGTTGATCTGCGAAAATCTGGGCGTATCTGTGGAAGCGATTCCGGCTGTCACAGACCGGCGTCAGCCTTCAGCGACTCCGCCTTGTCCGTCTTTTCCCAGGGGAAAGCCGTAAAGGTGTCGGATTTGGTTACTGCAACACCGCTTTCACGCTCCACCCACTCGTAGGTCATTTCGACCGGCTCGCGACCGAAGTGGCCGTAGGCCGCGGTGGGGCGATACATCGGGTGCAACAGATCCAGCATCGTGGTGATGGCATAGGGGCGCAGGTCGAAATGCCGGCGCACCAGTTCCACGATTTTGTCGTCGCTGATCTTGCCGGTGCCGAAAGTGGTCACCGAAATCGAGGTCGGTTGGGCCACGCCGATGGCGTAGCTGACCTGGATTTCACATTTGTCGGCCAGCCCGGCGGCAACGATGTTCTTCGCCACATAGCGGCCGGCGTATGCTGCCGAACGATCGACTTTGGACGGATCTTTGCCGGAGAAGGCACCACCGCCGTGACGTGCCATCCCTCCGTAGGTATCCACGATGATCTTGCGCCCGGTCAGACCGCAATCGCCTACCGGACCACCGATGACAAATTTACCGGTGGGGTTGATGTGAAACTGGGTGTCCTTGGTCAGCAGTTCTGCTGGCAGGGTTTGCTTGATGATCAGCTCCATGACCGCTTCTTTCAGCTTGGCCTGACTCACGCCCGGGTCATGCTGCGTCGACAGGACTACGGCATCGATCGCCACCGGCTTGCCATCGCGGTAGCGCAACGTCACCTGTGACTTGGCATCGGGTCGCAGCCAGGGCAGCTGGCCGGATTTGCGCGTTTCGGCCTGACGCTCCACCAGACGGTGGGCGTACTGAACCGGCGCCGGCATCAGCGCTTCGGTTTCGTTGGTGGCATAGCCGAACATCAGACCCTGGTCACCCGCACCCTGGTCTTCCGGGCGCTTGCGCGAGTCTTCGGTGCCGTCCACACCCATGGCGATGTCCACCGATTGCTTGCCAATCAGGTTCAGCACGCCGCAGGTCGCCCCGTCGTAACCCACATCGGAGCTGGTGTAGCCGATGTCCATAATGACCTGGCGCACCAGATCTTCCAGATCCACCCAGGCCGAGGTCGTGATCTCGCCGGCGACGATCGCCACCCCGGTTTTGACCAGGGTTTCGCACGCCACGCGGGAGTAGATATCACGCGCCAGCAGCGCGTCGAGCACCGCATCAGAGATCTGATCGGCAACTTTGTCAGGGTGGCCCTCGGACACCGATTCCGAGGTAAAGAGGTAATCAGCAGACATTTTTGCTCCTGGAGATATTCATCCGTCTATCCGGATACGCGGATGATTGTAATTCAGATGCACTTGAACTGACCACCGGCCCACCCCATGCTAGGGGGCCACCCCACTGAGAGATGGCTGCGCTGATGGCTCGTACTCCTTCCAACATGATCGCACTCGGTACCGCGGCACCCGACTTCTCGTTGCCCGATACCGTCTCCGGCCGGACACTCAGCTTCGCCGACATCGCGGGCCCCAATGGCACCGTCGTCATGTTCATCTGCAATCATTGCCCTTATGTGAAGTTATTGGAAGAGGACCTGGCGCGCTTTGGTCGCGAATGCCAGGAGCAGGGCGTGGGCGTGGTGGCAATTAGCGCGAACGATGCCGACAACTACCCCGAAGACAGCCCCGAAGCGATGCAGCAGAACGCACAGCGGCTCGGCTATCCGTTTCCTTATCTCTATGACGCGACTCAGGAAACCGCCAGGGCCTACGAGGCGGCGTGCACACCGGACTTCTACCTCTTCGACGGTGAAGGCAAGTGCGTCTACCGCGGCCAGTACGATAATGCGCGCCCTCAGAGCGGCAAGCCGGTCACCGGCTCCGACCTGCGGGCTGCGGTATCGGCGTTGGTCCTGGGCCTGCCGCCGGTGGCCGAACAGAAGCCCAGTCTGGGCTGCAATATCAAGTGGAAGGATTAGCAACATGACGATCTGCGCTATCCCTGGGGCCAACCAGAACCTCAGCAAGAACGCGTTCCCGTACCCGGAATTCGACATCGAAGAATCCGGGACCGGCACCGCCATCCTGGCAGGCGGCTGTTTCTGGTGCACCGAGGCGGTCTACCGGCAATTGGCCGGGGTGACTCGGGTGGAGTCGGGCTATGCCGGTGGCAGCGCGGAAACGGCGGATTACCAGACCGTGTGCACCGGGACCACCGGACATGCCGAGGTCATCCGTGTGGAGTACGATCCGGCGGTTATCAGCTTTGGGCAGATCCTGCGTGTGTTTTTCTCGGTCGCGCACGACCCCACACAGCTGAACCGGCAGGGGAATGACATCGGAACGCAATATCGCAGCGCGATCTTTGCCCAATCGGCAGATCAGGCCGAAGTCGCCAAACGCTACATGGCGCAACTGACGCAGGCCCGCGCATTCAGCCAACCCATCGTCACCGCCATCGAGGAGGGCGATTACTACCCCGCGGAGGCTTACCACCAGGATTACGCGGCGCTGAACCCACAGCAACCCTATATCGCGGCGGTCGCTGCACCCAAAGTGGAGAAGCTGCGCAAGGCGCTTTCCGAGCTGTGTCACAGACCCCGATGAGTGCGCTGAAAAGCGCCTGATATTTGCCCAGAACCCGGCTCTATCCCCTTGTTTTACAAGGTCCATTAGAAAAAGCTGAACAACGGCGCCGGCACCGATTACAATACCTGCCCCCCGCGGTCTGACGTAGGCCGCCCGATTCGGAGGAAACAGATGTCATCTCGCAAGGACAAGGCGAACGCAATCCGTGCGTTGGCCATGGACGCTGTCCAGCAGGCCAACTCTGGCCACCCGGGAATGCCGATGGGCATGGCCGATATCGCCGAAGTCTTGTGGAGCGACTTCCTGCGCCACAACCCCGCCGACCCCAAATGGCCCAACCGCGATCGGTTCGTGGTATCCAACGGGCATGGTTCGATGCTGCTGTATGCGCTGTTGCACCTGAGTGGGTATGACCTGCCGCTGGAAGAGCTGAAAAACTTCCGCCAGCTCGGTTCCAAAACCGCGGGGCACCCCGAATCGCACCTGATCGAAGCGGTGGAAACCACCACCGGGCCGCTGGGGCAGGGGATCGCCAATGCCGTCGGCATGGCCCTGGCGGAAAAACTGCTCGCCACCGAATTCAACCGCGATGGCCACACCGTCGTCGACCACCGCACCTGGGTGTTTCACGGTGACGGCTGTCTGATGGAAGGCATTTCCCACGAAGCCTGCTCGCTGGCCGGCACGCTGAAGCTCGGCAAGCTCAACCTCATTTACGACGACAACAACATCTCCATTGATGGCGAGGTCGGCGGCTGGTTTACCGACGACACCCCCATGCGCTTCGAGTCGTACGGCTGGCACGTGGTGCGCGACGTAGACGGTCACGACGCCGATGCCATTGCCAAGGCCCTGGCCGAAGCGGCGGCGGAAACCGAACGCCCGACATTGATCCAGTGCAAGACCGTCATCGGTTTTGGCTCGCCCAACAAGGCCGGCAAGGAGGAATGTCATGGCGCGCCGCTGGGTGCCGATGAAATCGTGGCCACCCGGGAAAAGCTGGGCTGGTCGCATGGTGCATTCGACATTCCGGCCCCGATTCGCGAGGCCTGGGATGCCACCGCCGCCGGCAAACAGGCGCAGCACGAATGGGAAGCCGTGTTCGCGGCATACAGCGCCGCTTTCCCCCGGGAAGCCGGTGAGCTGACCCGACGGCTTTCGGGCAAGCTACCCGAGGGTTTCCACGAGCAGTGGAAACATACGCTGTGTGAAATCCAGACGGAAATGCCCAAAGTCGCGACCCGCAAGGCGTCGCAGATGGCCATCGGTGTGGCCGCACCCTTGCTGCCGGAAATGCTGGGCGGTTCTGCTGACCTCACCGGCTCGAATCTGACCGATTGGCCGGGCTGCGGTGCGGTAACCAGCGCCGGTACCGGACGCCACGTGCACTACGGCGTCCGTGAATTCGGCATGAGCGCCATCATGAACGGGGTGGCACTGCACGGAGGTTTCATCCCCTTTGGCGGCACCTTCCTGGTGTTCTCCGATTACGCACGTAACGCGATCCGCATGTCCGCTTTGATGGAACAGCGCGTGATTTACGTGATGACGCACGACTCCATCGGCCTGGGCGAAGACGGCCCCACTCATCAGCCGGTGGAGCATGTCTCCAGCCTGCGCCTGATTCCCAACCTGGAAGTTTGGCGCCCAGCGGACGTGGTGGAAACCTACGCAGCCTGGCAGGCCGCGCTGGAAAACGAGCGCACGCCTACCGTGCTGGCGTTGTCGCGTCAGGGGCTGACCCCGCATGAACGCGATGGTGCACAGCTTTCCGGCATCAGCCGTGGCGGCTACGTGCTGCACGATGCCAAGAACCCGCAGGGCATCCTGATCGCCACCGGCTCCGAGGTGGAAATTGCGATGACCGCCGCTAAACTGCTCGATGACGAAGGCATCCCCGTTCGGGTTGTCTCCATGCCCTGCATGGACCGGTTTGAACAGCAAGGTCAGGAATGGCGCGACTCCGTCCTGCCCCCCAGTATCTCCGCTCGGCTGGCCATTGAGGCCGGGGTGACCGGGCTGTGGTGGAAATGGGTCGGCAGTGCGGGCGATGTGATCGGACTCGACCGTTTTGGCGAATCCGCTCCCGGACCCGAGCTGTACAAGCACTTCGGCTTCACCGCCGGCAAGATTGTGGAGCGTCTCAAGGATTTGATCTGAAAAGCGCTGTCGGCGACCTCATCTTCACCAGGGAGTAAAACATGAGCATCAAGATCGGAATCAATGGATACGGTCGGATTGGCCGCAATGTTCTGCGCGCGCTGTATGAATACGGCCGCAACAAAGAAATCCAGATTGTTGCCATCAACGATCTTGGTGATGCCGAAACCAATGCCCACCTGACGCGCTTTGATACGGCTCATGGCCGTTTCCGCGGCGACGTTGTGGTGGACGGAGACGCGATGATCGTCAACGGCGACCGCATCCAGGTGCTCGCGCAGCGTGACCCGGCCAAGATTCCCTGGGGCGAGTTGGGCGTGGACGTGGTGCTGGAATGCACCGGCCTGTTCGCGTCCCGCGAAAAGGCGTCTGCACACCTGGCCGGGGGCGCGAAGAAAGTTCTGGTCTCCCAACCCGCCGGTAATGACGTCAAGACCATTGTCTTTGGCGTCAACGAAGGGACGCTCACCGCAGCCGATGAAATCGTCTCCAACGCGTCCTGCACCACCAATTGCCTGGCGCCCCTGGTAAAACCCTTGCAGGACAGCATCGGCCTGGAAACAGGTTTCATGACCACGGTTCACGCCTACACCAACGACCAGGTACTGACCGATGTGTATCACAAGGACCTGCGACGCGCGCGTAGCGCCACCCAGAGCATGATTCCGACCAAAACCGGTGCCGCCATTGCGGTCGGTCTGGTGCTGCCGGAACTGCTGGGCAAACTGGACGGTTTCTCGGTGCGGGTGCCGACCATCAATGTGTCGATGGTGGACCTCACATTCATTTCCAGCCGTCCGACCTCAGCGGACGAGATTCACGCGCTGATCAAGGCTGCCTCCGAGGGCCCGATGAAAGGTGTGCTGGATTATTCCGATGCCCCGCTGGTCTCGGTGGATTTCAATCACAACCCGGCCTCCTCGACCTATGACGCCACACTGACCAAGGTCAACGGCAATCTGGTCAAGGTTTGCGCGTGGTATGACAACGAATGGGGTTTCTCCAACCGAATGCTCGATACCACTGCAGCGCTGATGGCGGCGAAATAACTTCCGGAGCACGTCTGTAATGACCATCCTACGCATGACCAACCTGGATCTGGCCGGCAAGCGGGTGTTGATCCGCCAGGATTTGAACGTCCCTCTGGCGGACGGAGTCGTCAGCTCCGATGCGCGTATTCGCGCCAGCCTGCCCACCATCAAACTGGCACTGGACGCCGGCGCCGCGGTCATCGTGATGTCCCACCTCGGCCGCCCCACCGAGGGCGAGTTCAGCCGGGAATACAGCCTGGCCCCGGTTGCCCAGCACATGGGCGGGTTACTGGGTCGAGACATTCCGTTGGTCGCCGATTGGCGCAATGGCCTGGATGTCGCACCCGGGCAGGTTGTCATGCTGGAAAACGTGCGCTTTGAAAAAGGCGAGAAAAAAGATGACGAGGCGCTGGCGAGGGCGTATGCCAGCCTGTGCGATGTATATGTCATGGATGCTTTTGGTACGGCGCACCGTGCGCAGGCTTCCACCCATGGCGTGGGCAAGTTTGCCCCCGTGGCCTGCGCGGGGCCGCTTCTCTCGGCCGAACTGGATGCTCTCGGTGCCGCCCTGAAAGCCCCGGCCCGTCCGTTGGCCGTCATTGTGGGCGGATCGAAGGTTTCCACCAAACTGGAACTGCTGGAGAGCCTGTCGCAAATTGCCGATCGCCTGATTCTGGGCGGCGGTATCGCCAACACCTTCCTCGCCGCCGCCGGACACCCCGTCGGCAAATCCCTGTACGAAGCGGATCTGATTCCGGCGGCGAAAAAGGTCATGGATACGATGAGCGCACGCGGTGCGACCATCCCGCTGCCCACGGACGTCGTCACCGCCACCGAGTTTTCGGCCAGCGCCGCAGCCACAACCCGAGCAGTGGATGCCGTGCAGGCCGATGACATGATTCTGGATGTGGGCCCGGAAACCGCCGCACAACTCGCTGCCGAGCTTAAAGGCGCCGGCACGATCGTCTGGAACGGCCCAGTAGGCGTATTCGAAATCGATCAATTCGCCGGCGGCACCGAAACCCTGGCCAAAGCCATTGCCGAAAGCAGTGCGTTTTCGCTGGCCGGCGGTGGCGACACCTTGGCCGCGATCGACAAGTACGGGATCGAAGCCAGCATTTCCTACATCTCCACCGGCGGTGGGGCATTCCTCGAGTTTCTGGAAGGCAAAACCCTTCCCGCGGTCGCGATGCTCGAAGCCCGTGGCAGCAATTAGGCGGAGGCGAACCGCTGCGCAAGGCGCCATCCGGCGCCTTTCTTGTACTCGTATTTCTTTCTCGCTAGATGCACTGCAACAATTATCGGCGCGCAGAGCGCAAAATCTGCGAGAATTACGGGTTCAGCTCCTCGGCATAACGCCGAGTAATACTCATCTCGGGGCCATTTAGTGCACCCGCTCGGAGAGTTCTGATGGAAGAAATCGAACGCGATGTGATGGAATTCGACCTGCTGGTCGTCGGCGCTGGCCCTGCGGGCCTGGCTTGTGCCATCCATGCCAAACAACTCAACCCGGACCTCAACGTCTGCGTGCTGGAAAAGGGCGCCATCATTGGAGCCCACAGCCTTGCCGGCGCGGTGATCGAGCCCGAGGCACTGGATGAGTTGCTCCCCAACTGGAAAGACAACGCGCCGGAAGTCTGCGTCCCGGTCTCAAAAGACGAAATTCGGATCATGAGTCCGAAGAGCAGCTTCAAGCTGCCCATCGTCCCGCCGCAGATGAACAACCACGGGAATTTCATTGTCTCGCTGGGCAGCCTCACCGCGAAGATGGGCGAAGCCGCCGAAGAACTGGGCATCGAGATCTACCCCGGCTTCCCGGCGCGTGAACCGCTGTACGGCGAAAACGGCGAAGTGATCGGTGTTCGCACCGGTGACATGGGTGTCGACAAGGAAGGCAACCCCAAGGACTCGTACACGCCAGGCATGGATCTGCTCGCGAAGATGACCGTGTTCGCCGAAGGCGCACGGGGTTCTTGCACCAAGCAGCTGATTGCGAAGTACGAACTCGACAAGGACGCCGACCCCCAAACCTACGGTATCGGCATCAAGGAACTCTGGCAGCTGCCGGCAGGCCGCGCGGAAGCCGGCAAAGTCATGCACACCGTCGGTTGGCCGCTGGATAACGATACCTATGGCGGCAGCTTCGTCTACCACCTGGAAGACGACAAGCTGGCCATCGGTTTTGTGGTCGGTCTCGACTACTCCGACCCGCACCTGGAGCCGTTTGAAAAATTCCAGGAGTTCAAGAATCACCCGGAAATGAAAAAGCTGCTCGAGGGTGGTGAAATTGTTTCCTACGGCGCCCGCGCCATTGTCGAAGGCGGCTGGCAGTCCCTGCCCAAAGTGGAAATGCCCGGCGCCGCACTGATTGGCTGTGGCGCCGGCACGCTGAACGTGCCCAAGATCAAGGGTGTTCACCAGGCCATCCGTTCCGGCATGGAAATGGCCAAACAGTTCCACGAAAAGCAGTCCAGTGAAGGCTTTAATGCCCGCCTGCGGGCTTCGACCGTCGGCAAGGAACTGCACAAGGTGCGCAACATCCGCCCGTCGTTCCATTGGGGCCTGTGGGTGGGCTTCATCATCTCCGGGATCGAAACCGTATTCGCGGGCTTGCTGCCGTACACACTGAAGAACCGTGCCGATCACAGCGCGCTGAAGAAGATCAAGGAGCACAAGCCTTTGATCACGCCGGATCGCGAGTTGCCACCCCGAGACCGGTTGTCGGCGGTGTACTTCGCGGCCACCGAGCACGATGAGGATCAGCCCGTGCACCTGCATGTGGCAGACACCAATATCTGTGTGACCCAGTGTGCCGAGGAATACGACAATCCGTGCACGCGCTTCTGCCCGGCCAAGGTCTACGAAATGATCGAAACCGACGCTGGCGGCAAGCAGTTGCAGATCAATGCCGCCAACTGCGTGCATTGCAAAACCTGCGACATCAAGGACCCGTATCAGATCATCAACTGGGTCACTCCGGAAGGTGGTTCGGGCCCGAACTACCAGTTGATGTAGTTTTCTTTCCACAGATGAGCACAGGTAAACACAGACTTTCTGGAACTTCGGTTCTTTTTTCGATCTGTGACAATCTGCGTACATCTGTGGAAACGATTTTCCACGACGCAGTGCAACATACGGCTGAGTATGGTTCAATAGCGCCCGTGAAATTCACCTTTAACCAGGGAACAAACTGATGAAAGTACTCGTGCCCATCAAGCGCGCAGTGGACTACAACGTCCGCGTTCGCGTGAAGAACGATGGTACCGGCGTCGAACTGAACGGCGTCAAAATGAGCGTGAACCCCTTTGACGAAATCGCCAACGAAGAGGCGCTGCGTCTCAAAGAAAAGGGCGTCGTCAGCGAAGTGATCGTGTGCACCATTGGTGTTGCCAAGGCAGAGGATCAACTCCGCAGTGAGCTGGCTCGTGGCGCCGACCGCGCCATCCATGTCGTCACCGATGAAGAGGTACAGCCACTGCAGGCAGCCCGCATTCTGGCCAAGCTGGCACAGGACGAAGGCGTAGACCTGATTTTGGCCGGCAAGCAGGCCATCGATGACGATGCCAACCAGACTGGCCAGATGACGGCCACACTGCTCGGCTGGGCACAAGCCACTTTCGCCTCCAAAGTCGACATTGCCGATGGCAAAGCGACCGTGGATCGTGAAATCGATGCCGGTACGGAAACCATTGAAGTGGACCTGCCTGCCGTCATCACGGCCGACCTGCGTCTGAATGAGCCGCGCTTCATCAAGTTGCCGGACATCATGAAGGCCAAGCGCAAGCCGCTGGACAAGAAAGACATCGGCGAATTCGACATCGACGTTCCGAAACTGGAAGTCACCGCAACCCGTGCGCCGGGTGGCCGTGAGCCCGGCCGCAAGGTCAAGGACGTTGCCGAACTGGTAGCCGCACTGAAAGACAAGGGGCTGGTCTGATGAGCAAGATTCTGATTGTCGCCGAAACTCTGGCCGGCGAACTGCATCCCACCACGTCGAAAGCCGTTGCCTGTGCAAAGGACATCGGTGGGGACATTCATGTCGTTGTATTCGGTACCGGTGACAAAGCCGCTGCCGAAGCCGCTGCCCAAATCGATGGTGTCGGTGAAGTCCTGGCTGTCACCAATGACGCCAATGCCACCCCCAGCGCCGCCGTTTTGGCTCCGCAGGTTGTCGCGTTGGCCGGTGGTTACACCCACCTGTTGGCTGCCAACACCACAACCGGTAAGGACCTGATGCCTCGCGTCGCCGCTCTGCTGGGCGTTCCGCAGGTCACGGACATCATGGCCGTGCATGGCCCGCGCGAATTCGATCGCCCGATTTATGCGGGTAACGCCATCACGCGGGTTTCCGCACCCGGCGACTTCGTGCTGGTCGGCACCGTGCGTACGGCATCGTTCAGCGCTGCCGCCGGTGGCAACAGCGCCGCCGTCACCGATACCGCAGTCTCCGCCGAGCTGCCGACGCACACCCGCGTCGTCGGTCAGAAGACTGGGGGTGGTGATCGCCCGGACCTGCAAACCGCGTCCAAAGTGGTTTCCGGTGGTCGTGCGCTGGGTTCAACCGAGAAATTCGACATCATCTTCGCTCTGGCCGATGCCATCGGCGCCGGCTGTGGGGCTTCGCGCGCCGCCGTCGATGCCGGTTACGTGCCGAACGACATGCAGGTAGGACAAACGGGCAAGATCATTGCCCCGGATCTGTATATCGCCTGCGGTATTTCGGGCGCGATCCAGCACTTGGCCGGTATCAAGGACGCCGGCACGATCGTCGCCATCAACAGCGACGAGAATGCCCCCATCTTTGAAATCGCCGACCTGGGTCTGGTGGCCGACCTGTTCGACGCCGTTCCCGAGTTGACCAAGGCGCTCAGCTAAACAAACGGTGCCGGCGAAAGCCGGCCGGTTTGAGTTATCACAAACGCCGCCGGACAATGGCGGCGTTTTTGTTTACGCCGAAACCAACAGGATCTTCATGATCGGCAAAATCGTAGGCGGCTTTCTTGGTCTGATGTCCGGAGGGTTTCTGGGGGCCTTGCTGGGCCTGTATATCGGGCACTGGTTTGATCGCAGTTTTGCCGGGGCGAGCCTGCGCGGCGGAATGTTCGGCAGTTCCAATGCACGCGACCAGGAACAGATACTGACCCTGTGCTTTGAGCTGCTGGGCTGCGTGTGCAAGGCCGATGGACAGGTAAGTCGGGCTGAAATCGACAGTGCGGAAGCCCTGCTTCGCCGCCTGAAAGTTCGGCCCGAACAGCGCCAGGCCATGGTTCAGGCATTCAACCGGGGCAAATCCTCCGATTTTGATGTCGATGCCTGCACCCAGCAGCTACGGACCCTGTGCCGGGGACGCGTCTTGTGGATCCGACTCGCGCTGGAGATTGTGCTCACCGGAGCCCTCGCCGACGGCCGCGTCGATGATGCCGAGCGTGCGATGCTGGGCCGAATCGCAACCGGCCTGGGTTTCCGGACGGCGGATTTTGAGGCGCTGCTGCGTTTGATGACCGGCACGGCCGGTGGTTGGCAAAGCGGCCCGCGCGGCGGGTATCAGCCCGGCGCCGGTGCACCCAGCCCCGAGCAGAAATTGGGCGAAGCCTATGCGGCTCTGGGTGTTGCCAGCAGCGTGTCGGACGCAGAGGTTCGCAAGGCGTATCGACGCCTGATGAGCCAGCACCATCCGGACAAGCTCGCCGCCAAAGACATGCCCGAGGCCCTTCGAGCACAGGCTGAAGAACGGGTGCGACAGATCCGCGCCGCCTGGGACCTGATCAAAGAAGCCCGCGGAATCTAACCTGCATCGTGGGCGGCTTGATACCATTCACCCACTGTTCGATTGGCTGACCTTCAATCATGAAACGCTTTATTCTGCTTCTGGCTGGCAGCCTCATTGCCACCTCCCTCCACGCCTCCATGGAAGAAGCCCGCAAAGCTTTGGAACAGGGCAAGTACGATCAGGCACTGGAAGCAGTCGACAGCCACCTGCGGCGAAACCGAGACGATGCCGAAGCGCGTTTTCTGCGCGGACTGGCGCTGGTTCTGCTGAATCGTGATGGGGAAGCCACCCAGGTATTCGCGGACCTTGTACGCGACCACCCGGAACTCCCCGAACCCTATAACAACCTGGCCGTGCTGTACGCCCGCGCCGGGCAGTACGAGCAGGCCCGGGATGCGCTGGAAACTGCGCTGATCAAACACCCCAGCTATGCAACCGCGCACGAAAACCTCGGCGACGTCTACGCCACGATGGCGCAGGCGGCCTGGAAACGTGCGCAAACCCTGGATCGCAACAACTCCATGCTGGACAGCAAGTTGGCCCTGATCGACGAAGCTCTGGCCGGCGGTGTTATCAGCTCCAGCAAGCCGGTTGTGGCATCTGTCAGCCAACCGGTACCGCGGGCGCAGGTGCCGCTTCCGAAACCGGTGACGGGCGGCACGCAGGCCATCGTCGATGCGGTTCCAGCAACTCAACCCATCGTGCGCGGCGAAAGCGTTCCCGCACCGCAAACGGCTGAACCCGCACCAGCGGGTGTGCGTGAAGCAGCGCTTGAGGCCTTGCAGGGCTGGGCCAAGGCCTGGTCCGACCAGGATGTTGCCCGTTATCTGGCTTCGTACAGCAACCGCTTTGAACCGGGTAACGGCGTATCGCTGGATACCTGGAAGCAACAACGTCGGGCCCGCCTGACCGCCCCCATCAGCATCAACATTCAGGTTCTCAACCCGCAAGTCACCGTTCTCAGCGAAAATACGGCGCGAATTGTGTTCATTCAGGTTTATCAGTCAAATTCCTATGCAGATCAGGTTTCCAAGGTCATGGAATTTGCCCGTGAAGGCCGCAGCTGGCGTATCACCAAAGAAGATGTCCGCCTCTGATCGCATGCAGAAAGGCCCGCTTTTGCTGGCCATCGCATGTGTCATCAGCTCGGGAGCGGGGGCTTCAACGGCAAACATTTTGCCCCCCATCATGGGCAACATTGTTGCGCTAAATTCACCGATACCTGTCACTCCGGTCGAAGAGCAAATCGCTCTGGGTGCACAGGAGTTGACCATGCTGCCGACCTCGCTGGTCGCGCTGCCCGCCAGTACCGATCATGTTCTGGTGGCCGACCTGGAGCGCAACCGGTTGTACCTGTACGAACATCGGGATGGCGATATTCGGCTGTTACGTGCGATGTACCTGTCGATCGGTAAAGCCGGGTACGGAAAGCGGGAAGAAGGGGATAACCTCAGCCCGGTCGGGATCTACACCATCACCTCGTGGATACCCGGAGAAAACCTGCCCGACCTGTATGGCAAGGGCGCGTGGCCGGTGAACTACCCCAATCCGCTCGACCGCATGGAAGGTCGAACCGGTTATGGCATCTGGCTGCATGGCAACCCCACCGAAACCCCGGGGCGTCGCCCGCCGCGCTCCAGCGAAGGGTGCATCACGCTCGCCAACGCGGATTTGCTCAGCCTGGAGCCGTTCATCGATCTGCAGACCACGCCGGTGGTGTTTGCCGACCAGGTGCGCTGGCAAACCCAGGAACAGCGCGTCGAGCAGGCCACGCTGGTTCGCAACCTGCTGGAAGGCTGGATGAGCTCCTGGGAATCCCTGGACGCCGAGAAATTGGTCAGCCACTACAGCGATGACGCCAATATTGGCGGTCTCAGTAAAGATCAGCTCTACCGCCAAAAAGCGGATGTGAATTCACGCAAGGAGTGGCTGAAACTGCGCGTAACCGACCTTGCGGCCTATGTGTACCCCGGAAGCAATGGCAACCGTCTGCAGGTGGACTTCGTGCAGGATTATCGTTCCAGCAACTATTCGTCGAAGAGTCACAAACGACAGTACTGGGAACGTGGCACAGACGGGCAGTGGCGCATCATTCTGGAAATCCCGGACTATTCGCCTCTCTAATCCACATTTTGATGCGGCATAAAAAAGGTTCATCGCGCTTTAGCGGGAAACGCGGCGCCTTGTTGCAACTCAATTGCGGGATGGCCTGAGTTAGCGGGCCGCGCCACCGACCGGGCCGGCGCATCCTGTAGCCGGGCGGTCTTGCGCCGCTGCGCGGTTCCCTGGGGGTTGCCCCTGAATTCATCGCTTCGAGCGGCGTGCAAAAGAACGCACCAGGCTGGCGCTGGCAGGTCCGCTGTCCGGGGCGCTGACCGGAGCCATCAGGCGACCCGCCGGGCACCGCTGGTGCGAATGGGGGCA